>NZ_JBICTR010000012.1:0-459662 GCF_043197735.1 Nonomuraea sp. NPDC049028 | reverse complement strand
GGGCGCGGGCGTTGGACGCATCACGGGCGGCCAGTTCGGCCTCCAGCAGGGTGCGCAGGAACTCCTCGGGATTCCATCGTTGGGTGCGGGCCGTGTTGACCAGCCGCTTCAGGTTCATCTCCGCCCACACCACCTACGGCATCGCGCGGCTGTGCAGGGTGTTGAACGTTGGCCGCAGCGCCTTCTATGCCTGGCGCAAGCGCGAGCCGGTCCGTCAGGCCAGGGCGGTCGAGGAGGCGCGGATCGTGGCGAAGATCCGGTCGTTTCACGCCGACTCGGGTGGGACCAACGGCTCGCCTCGGATCACCGCTGACCTGCGCGACGATGGGGAGATCGTCAATGTCAAGCGGGTCGCCCGGCTGATGCGCGCCGCGGGCATCGTCGGCCTGCACCTGCGCAAGGGCAGGCGGACCACCATCCCTGATCAGGCGGCTGCGTCCGTCCCCGACCTGCTCCAGCGCGACGTCAGCCCGGGCGCGACCGACGAGCGGTGGTGCGGCGATATCCCCTATTTGCCGGTTGATGACTCCTGGCTGTACCTGGCTACGGTCATCGACATCGGATCACGCCGGCTGATCGGCTGGTCGATCGCCGGCCATCTGCGTACCGAGCTGATCAGCGACGCACTGACGGCGGCGATGCGGGCCCGCGGCGGGCACGTCGCCGGCGTGATCTTCCACACCGACCGCGGCTGTCAGGGCGGATTCAATCGGTGCTCGCAACACTTCGTCGTTGGAGGTGTTGGTGCATGGGCGTGGGCAAGAAACAGCAGGCTGTCCGGTTGTATCGCGGTCAGATCCCCTCGCCGGGACGGCCGACTGTCGCCTGGCGACAGGATCGTGTCCGGTTCTGGCAAGCGATCGCTCGAGGGGTGAGCTCGGAGAACGCCGCAGCGGAGATCGGCGTGTCACCGGTGGTCGGGACGCGCTGGTTTCGCCAGGCTGGCGGGGTGGGACCATGCCTTGCCCCGACGGTGTCGGGCCGTTACCTGTCGTTCGCAGAGCGAGAAGAGATCGCGTTATGCCGTGCCCGGAAGCTCGGCGTGCGCGAGATCGCCCGGCGCCTGGGGCGCTCGCCGTCGACGATTTCACGCGAGATCCGGCGCAACGCCTCGACGCGGACGTATGACGTGGATTATCGAGCGACGGTCGCGCAATGGCACGCCGAGCGCCGAGCCCGTCGGCCGAAGACCGCCAAACTGGCGGCTAACCAGCAACTGCGCGAGTATGTGCAGCAGCGGCTGGCCGGACAGGTCCGCCACCCGGACGGCACGCCGGTGGCGGGGCCTCAGACAGCGCCCTGGAAGGGGCGGAACAAACCCCACCGTCAGGACCGCCGCTGGACGACATCGTGGAGCCCAGAGCAGATCTCCCACCGGCTGAAGGTCGATTTCCCCGAGGACGACACCATGCGGATCTCACACGAGGCGATCTACCAGGCCCTGTTCATCCAGGGGCGTGGAGCGCTCAAGCGAGAGTTGGTCGCCTGCCTGCGCACCGGGCGTGCGCTGCGGGTGCCACGAGCCCGCGCCCGGAAGAAGGCCGGCGGTCATGTGACCCCCGAGGTGCTGATCAGCGAACGGCCCGCCGAGGCCGACGATCGCGCGGTTCCGGGCCACTGGGAGGGTGACCTCGAACATTATCGGCACCGGCCGGTCGGCGATCGGCACCCTCGTGGAGCGCACGACGCGGTTCACCCTGCTGTTGCACCTGCCCCGGATGGAGGGCTTCGGCACGCAGGAACGTGTGAAGAACGGCCCGGCGCTGGCCGGCCGTGGCGCTGAAGCCGTGCGGGACGCGATCACCAAAGAGATCACCGGGTTGCCCGATCAGCTACGTCGCTCGCTGACCTGGGACCGGGGAACGGAGCTGGCGCAGCATGCTCAACTGCGCATCGACACCGGCTTGCTGGTCTATTTCGCCGATCCTCATAGCCCTTGGCAGCGTGGCACCAACGAAAACACTAACGGCCTGCTGCGGCAGTACTTTCCCAAGGGCACCGACCTGTCACGCTGGGATGCCGAGGAGTTGGCGGCTGTTGCGTTTGCGCTCAACACCAGGCCCCGAAAGACCCTCGGATGGAAGACACCGGCAGAAGCCTTCAGCGAGCATCTAAACTTGCTGCTGAGCAGCCGTGTTGCGACGACCGATTGAATCCGAGTCAGTACACCTCGGCCGAGTTCGCCGCGCTGTGCGCCGCCAACGGCATCCGCCGATCGAGCGGACGGACGGGGACGTGCCTGGACAACGCGCTCGCCGAAGCGTTCAACGCCACCCTCAAGCGCGAACTGCTGCACGGCAAGGGCAAACGCCGCTGGAACGACGAGACCGAGGCTCGCACGGAGATCTTCCGCTGGATCGCCCGCTACAACCACCGCCGACGGCACTCGGCGATCGGCAACCTACCCCCAGCCGTCTATGAAGATCAGCTTGCTAGAATGACCGCACTGGCTGCATGAAACCGGGTGTCCACGCCCCGGGGGGAACGCCAGCTTCCCATGCCCAGTCCCTGAACTGGCCGTCAGCGTCGTAGGCGACCTCTCACACATCGTTGGGCAATGCCAAGATTGTCTGGCGGATGTCATCGGCCAGGTTGAACCCGATGGGGTACTTCAGCCTGCGGGCGGCCAGGTGAGGAACTCGTGCGTGCCGCCACCGACATCGTTGCGGATCAGCACCTGCTTGTGCAGGTGGGCGGGGATCTGGGCCAGGGCAGCCGCCCGGTGGTGACGTGATCGGCCGCGGTGTTGAAGCTGGCGTTGCCTGGCCGCAGCAGCAGCGCGGCTACCTCACCGCTGCCCTGGCCGCCGTGGCCGATGATCGCGGTCATCGAGCGGAACCCTAAGGTCTTCTTCCAGGTCGGCGCCGCCGGTTCCTTCTTCGAGTGGGTGAGCACGATGGTGCGCCCGGATCCACGAGGAGCAGCGCCGGGCCCGCGCCTGGAGCACGCTCGGCCGCCAGCTGCCACACCTGCTCACGCGCTGCCGCCCAGGACTTGCGGATCAGCCGCAGCGCCGGCGGACCGGCCTGCGCCAGCGTGTCGATCAGCCGCGACACCGTCGGATCAGGAGCTACTGGCCCGAACAACTCTGGTGACAGCCGCAGCACCGGCCACGTCCGCCAGACAGTCGCCGCCCAGCGCGAGCGTCACCACCGGATCGGTGACGATCTTCCCGGGATCGTGTGTCGCTCGAGGTCGCCGCCACCCCGACAGGGCCTGGGACTGTTCTCGTCCCAGGCCGCTGACCCGCAGGGTCTCCACCAGCAGCAGGCCGCCGGCCTGACAGACGCCCCCGGCCCGTCCGGAACCGATAGTCCTCACTCAAAGTGCTCCAGAACTGGCGCGGGCAGGACCTTCGACAAGCCCTACCCTCGCAGGTCAGAGGGCGCTTTTCCCATATAAACGAGCAAATCCCTCGCTGCCCAGGCGAAAGCCTGAGCTAAGTGGACTCCCGCGCCACGAGGCGGGTCGGGACGATGACCGACGTGGTGTGTCTGCCTTCCAGCCTCGACAGCAGCAGCCTGGCCAGCGCCATGGCCTGCTCCGCGACCGGCGCCTGAACCGTGGTGAGGGACGGCGTGGTGCAGGCGGCCGCGTCTATGTCGTCGAAGCCCGCGATCGCCAGGTCGTCGGGCACCCGGCGGCCCGCCTGACGGGCCGCGCGCAGCGCGCCGATCGCCAGGTGGTCGGAGGTGGCGAAGACGGCGTCCAGCCGGGGGTTGTCCGCGAGCAGGCGCCGCGCCGCCGCCGCGCCCGATTCCAGGGTGGGGTCGGCGGTGGCGATCAAGGGGTGCATACCCGCCCGTTCGAGCGCGTTCCGGTGGCCGGTCAGGCGGTCCTGGACCGAGACCAGGTCCAGGGGGCCGCAGATGATGCCCAGCTGGCGGCGGCCGGCGGCCAGGAGGTGGTTCGTCGCCGCCGCCGCGCCGCCGATGTTGTCCACGTCCACGTAAGGGACCAGAGAGGCGACCGGCGGCTTGCCGAGCAGGACCAGCGGCAGGCCCGTGCGGGCCAGGCTCTCGGTCAGCGGGCCGGTCCGGTCCGGCATGGCGAGGATGACACCGTCCACCAGCCGGGCCTCGACGTGCTGGACGATGCGCCGGTGGCTCTCCGCCGTGTCGGCGAGCATGAGCGTGATCCGCTTGCCCGCCCCTTCCAGGACGCTCGTGACGTACTGGACGACGGCCGCGGTCAGCGCCTCGCCGCCGGGTCTGGGCGCGGACAGGACCAGCGCGATCGACTCCGTGCGGCGCGTGACCAGGCTGCGGGCCGCCGCGTTGGGGACGTAGCCCAACTCCTGTACGGCGCGCAGCACGCTGGCGCGGGCCTCGGAGCTGACCGACGCCTCGCCGTTCATCACGCGGGACGCCGTGGCCCTGGAGACCGAGGCGCGGGCGGCGACGGTCTCCAGCGTGGGCCGTTTCGGACGGCTCTCGCCCAGGCCGTTGCGCTTGATGACGTCGCGGTACCAGTGGGCGCTGTCCTTCGGCCGCCGCCGCTGAGTGGCGAAGTCGACGTGGTAGACGCCGAACTTGCGCTGGTACCCGTCGGCCCATTCCAAGCAGTCCAGCAATGACCAGAGCAGATATCCGCCGACCCGCGCACCCTCCTCGATCGACACCCGGAGTGCCCGCAGGTGCTCCTCGATGAAATTGATCCTGTCGACGTCGTGAATGCCGTCGCCCGATATCACGTCGACGAAATCGGCGCCGTTCTCGGTGAGCATCAACTGGGTTTCTGGATATTCCCGGGAAAGGCGGCGGAGCAGCAGCGGGAGTGCGTCCGGGACGATCGGCCAGCCCATCGCGGTCACCGCTGTCGGCACGGTGCAGAAGAGAATTCCCGCGCTTCCCGGATAGGCCGGGTCGGCGGGCTGACTCGGCTGGGCCTGTACGACGGTCGGCGCATAGTAATTGACGCCGAGCAGGTCGATCGGCTGGGAAATGGTGGCCAGGTCGCCGTCCTGGATGTGGTCGAGGCCCGCGGCCCGCTCGATGACCGGAAGCAGCTCGGCGGGATAGGCGCCGCGCAGCACCGGCTCCAGGAACTGCCGGTGCAGCAGCGTGTCGATCCTGGCCACCGCCTCCGCGTCCTCCTCCGGCAGCTCCATCGACAGGTCGCCGACCTGGCCCGGCGTCATGACGGGGCCGAAGTTGAGCACCAGCCCCACCTTGGACGGGCGCAGCGCCTGGGTCGCGAGCCCGTGCGCCAGCAGCAGGTGGTGCGCGCTCCTGAAGGCGTCGCCCGCCGAGGTGCGGCCCGGCGCGTGAATGCCGGAGCCGTAACCGAGAAAGGCCGCCACCCACGGCTCGTTGACCGTGAACCAGGTGTCGACGCGGTCGCCCAGCCGATCACGCACGACCCGCGCGTAGTCGGCGAAATGAGCGGCCGTGTCGCGGACCGCCCAGCCGCCCTTGTCCTCCAGCGCCTGCGGCAGATCCCAGTGGTAAAGCGTCGCGTACGGCTTTATGCCCGCGCCGAGTAATTCGTCGACCAGCTTCTCGTAGAAATCCAGCCCGGCGGCGTTGATCCGCCCCGAGCCATCGGGGACCACCCGCGGCCAGCTCACCGAGAAACGATAGGCGGTCACGTCCAGGTCTTTCAGCAGGCCGATGTCCTCGACATATCTGTGGTAATGGTCGCAGGCGGCCTGCGAATCGGAAAAGGTGTCCCAGATGGACGGTCCCCGGCCGTCGGCCACATTGGCGCCCTCAATTTGATAGGCGGACGTCGAGACGCCCCAGACGAAATTCTCGGGAAAGGCTGCGCTGCTCACTTGCCCAGTATCCTCCGGTGAAAGATCGAGCGCCCAGTCTCCCCCGGCGCGCTCGTCGCGCGCCAGCCGGGACAGGCTGTATACAGGGCGCGTGGAACTGGACCGGCTGGATCGTGACATCATCGCGGCGCTCGTCGACGACGCCCGCCAGACCTATGCGGAGATCGGGCAGCGGGTCGCCCTGAGCGCGTCGGCCGTGAAGCGCCGGGTCGACCGGCTGCGCGATGCCGGGGCGATCACCGGGTTCAGCGCCAGGGTGGCGCCGCAGGCGCTCGGCTGGACCACCGAGGCGTACGTCGAGCTGTTCTGCCAGGGCAAGACCAAGCCGTCCGACATCGCGCTGGCCGTGGCCAAGTGCCCGGAGGTCGTCGCGGCGGCCACGATCACGGGGGAGGCCGACGCGCTGGTGCACATCCGGGCCACGGACGTGCGGCACGTCGAGCGGGTGATCGAGCGGCTGGCCGCCGAGGCGTTCGTGGTGCGGACCAAGAGCTCGATCGTGCTGTCGCGGCTCGTCGACCTGCCGCCGGGAGCCATCCCCGAGGTGCCGCCCACCGGCGGTGCCCTGCCGGAGTCGGACCCGTTCGGGGGTTCCGTACCGGATGAGCGCAACAGAACGCAGGTCGGTGGTTGAGACTCGCAACAGACCCGCGCGTACACGCAATGTCAACCCCTTGGCCTGCGCAAACATAAATTTCTAGGCTGTCTTCGTCCCCGCAGGGGACATTTCCCGACGACCCCGACGGAGACCTGCATGCCCAAGCACTTCCTCATGTGCCGCCCGGAATACTTCACGGTCGAGTACGCGATCAACCCGTGGATGCATCCCGAGGCCGACACCGACCGCGATCTCGCGATCCGGCAGTGGGAGGGCCTCAAGTCGGCTTACGAGAGCCTCGGGCACCAGGTCAGCCTCATCGATCCCGTCGAAGGACTGCCCGACATGGTGTTCGCCGCGAACGGCGCCCTGGTCGTCGGCGGGCGCGTCTACGGCGCCAGGTTCGCCTTCCCGGAGCGGGCCGCCGAGGGTCCGGCCTACCTGCGCTGGTTCGCCGAGAACGGCTTCCCGGTCAAGGAGCCGGTGCACGTCAACGAGGGCGAGGGCGACTTCCTCACGCTCGACGACGTCATCCTGGCCGGCACCGGCTTCCGTACGAACCTGGCGGCGCACCAGGAGGCTCAGGAGTTCACCGGCCGTCCGGTGATCTCGCTGACGCTGGTGGACCCGCGCTTCTACCACCTCGACACGGCGCTGTTCCCGATCGACGGCCGCAACGTCGCCTACTACCCCGCCGCCTTCTCCGAGGGCAGCCGCGCGGTGCTGGCCCGGCTGTTCCCGGACGCGGTGCTCGCGACCGACACCGACGCCGAGGTCCTCGGGCTGAACGCGGTCAGCGACGGCACCCACGTAGTGATCAACGCCGAGGCGGGCGACCTCCAGCTGGAGCTCAAGCGGCGCGGCTACGAGCCGATCCCCGTCGACCTGTCAGAGCTGCGCAAGGCAGGCGGCGGCCCCAAGTGCTGCACGCTGGAGATCCGGGGGGAGAACTGAGATGAGCACCACCCAAGAGCTGATCGACGTAAGCGAGCGCCGTAGCGCGCACAATTACCACCCGCTGCCCGTGGTCATCCACGAGGCACACGGCGCGTGGGTGACCGACGTCGAGGGCAAGCGGTACCTGGACTGCCTGTCCGGCTACTCCTCGCTCAACTTCGGGCACGGCAACCCGAAGATCATCCAGGCGGCTCAGGAGCAGCTGAAGAACCTGACGCTGACCAGCCGGGCGTTCTATCACGACCAGTTCGCCACGTTCTGTGCCGGGCTCGGTGACCTCACCGGCAAGGACATGATCCTGCCGATGAACACCGGCGCCGAGGCCGTCGAGACCGCCGTCAAGGTCGCCCGCAAGTGGGGCTACGAGGTCAAGGGCGTCCGGCCGGAGCAGGCCAACATCATCGTGATGGAGGACAACTTCCACGGCCGGACGACCACGATCGTCAGCTTCTCCACCGACCCCGACGCCCGCGACAATTTCGGCCCCTACACCCCGGGTTTCCGGATCGTGAAGTACGGCTCGGTCGAGGCGATCAGGGAGGCGATCGACGCCGACACGGTGGCGGTGCTGCTGGAGCCCATCCAGGGCGAGGCCGGGGTGCTGGTGCCGCCGGACGGCTACCTCACGCAGGTGCGGGAGCTGTGCACCGCCGAGGGGATCCTGATGATCGCCGACGAGATCCAGTCGGGTCTCGGGCGCACCGGCAAGACGTTCGCCTGTGACCACGAGGGCGTCGTGCCCGACATGTACGTCCTGGGCAAGGCTCTCGGCGGCGGCGTCGTACCGGTCTCGGCGATCGCCGCGAACGCGGACATCCTCGGCGTGATCAAGCCGGGCCAGCACGGCTCCACCTTCGGCGGCAACCCGCTGGCCTGCGCGGTCGGCAACGCGGTGATCGAGATCCTCAACACCGGCGAGTTCCAGGCCAGGGCGAGCGAGCTCGGCGAGGTGCTGCACGCGCGGCTGCGCGAGCTGATCGGCCACGGCGTGGTGACGGTACGCGGGCGCGGGCTGTGGGCGGGCGTCGACATCGACCCGTCGCTGGCCAGCGGGCGCGAGCTCTCCAAGGCACTGATGGCGCGCGGCGTGCTGGCCAAGGACACGCACGGCTCCACGATCCGGCTGGCGCCGCCGATCGTGATCTCGGAGGAGGACCTCGTCTGGGCGGTCGACCAGCTCGCCGACGCCCTGGCCTCCTTCCGCCAGAGCTAGAGACCACATCCGGAAACAGGTACGGCCCGCGCATCTACTCCGGGGCGCGGGCCGTACTGGTTCAGCCGGTCTTCGTAGGGACAGGGGCCGTCGGCTCAACGGTGGCCTCGGCTGTGGCCGAGTCGGTCGTCGGCTCAGCGGTGGGCGGGACGGTCGTCTCGACAGGAGCCGGAGCGGTGGCCGTGACGGTCACCTCGACAGTGGGCGGAGCGGTCGGCTGTCCGGTGGAGTCCGCCGTCGCGCCGGGTTGGGGCAGGCAGGAGGAGTCCTTCTCCGCCTTACTCGCCTGCTCCGGCAGCCGGTCCGCGACACTCACCTTCAGCTGGGCCGTCAGGGCGAGCACGCTGCCCACCGGCGCGCCGGCGGCCTTGGCGTCCACGACCGTGTGCCGCTCCCCCAGCAGCATGTGCGTGTCCCGATCGAAGATCAGCTGCTCCAGGATCCCGTGCGATTCCCTGCCCAGGGCCACCCCCTGGCGCCCGTCGGAGTCCTCGACCCCCTCGGCCACCTGCACCCCCGGGATCTCCTTGGCCGCCTCGAACAGCGCGTCACGCTGCGCCTTGGGCATGTACGTCTCCCTGAGCAGGTCCCCCGCCGCGACGAACGCCTCCCGGTCGGCCTCCCCCTTGCCGGCGGCCTCCTTGCCGCCGGACTGCGCGGGCTGCCGCTTGTAGAGGAAGTCCCGCATCGCCGCCGGGTCGTTCGGCAGCGTGCTGAGGTAGGCGTAGTCGGTCCGGAAGGCCGCGAGCCGGTCCGGGCAGGAAGCGAGTTGCATCCAACTCTCCCCCTTCCACTTCTGTGCCTCCTTGGGCAGCGGCTCGCCCGGCCACGGCTTGGGCGAGAGCCCCGCGATGAGCAGCACGCCGTCCGCGCTGGCATCGGCCGACTGCCAGATCTCGCGGTGCGTCCGGTAGAGATAGCGGATCATCTTGCCGTTGGCCTGCGTGAACGAGCTGTACATCGTGTTGGACGCGACCATGATGAACTGCCCCGGCTTGGGCTGCAGCTCACCGTCCGACACGGCCGCCGACTGGGTGGCGGCCGACGTGGCCACCCCGATCTTCGGCTGCTGCGCCGACAGAGCCACGGCCACGCCCCCGACAAGAGCGACCGTCACCCCGAACGCGGCCGCGGCCTGCCAGCCCAGCTTCGGCAAGCGAAACCCGCGCCCCTCGCGGGCCTCTCGTAGCAACCGTTCACGCGCCTTCGCGCGGGCCTCCTCCGGGTACGACGGAGCGGCCGGCCTCCCGTCCGCGAACATCCGGATCTCGTCATCCATGCTGGGGCTCCTCTGCGAAGGGGTCGATGCCGCCGAGAGCTCTGCGTACCTTGACGCGGAGCCGGTGCAGCCTGGACCGGACCGTGCCCACCGGCACGCCGAGCGCGAGCGCCGCGTCCTCGTACGTCAGGTCCGCCCACGCCACCAGCAGCAGCAGGTCGCGCTCCGCCGCGCTGAGCCTGGTCAGCGCCCGCGCCAGCCTGGGCTGGAGCTGCTCGGCGGTGACCCGGTCCGCGCTGCGGTCGTCGAACGAGCCCGGCCGCTCCGCGCTCACCTTCGACATCGCGTGAATGCGCCGTCGCTCCGCCCTGCGATGCTGGGCGACGACCTTGGTGGCGATGCCGTACAGCCAGGGCCTGGCGTCCGGCCACGTACGGTCATAGCGCGCCCGGACGCGGAAGGCGACCAGGAACACCTCGCCCGTCACGTCCTCGGCCGCTTCGGGACCGAGGCGCCTGGCCGCGTACCGGTGGATCTCGTCGGCATGCCGGTCGAACAGCACCGCGAAACGTTCCGGATCAATCACCGACTGCGCGATCAGCGCCGAGTCGTCCAGCGTTTCAGGTTTCTCCTGAACACCCACCACGTGCCGGTCCTCTCTCATGCGGTCACCCTGTTGTTGACCGCACGCGGGACCTCGGTTCCACCTATTTCACGCTATTTCCACGCTGATCCGCCATTGAGGCGCCACGCCAGGAGGCCCTCCGAAGCCCGCTGGGCCGTGAAGCCGGCCGCGTCGAGCTCGGCGTCGAGCCGCTCCCTGCCGGGCCGATGGCTGACGCTCACCACCTCGTCCTCGCTGATCAGCACCCCGCGCTGCCTGATCTGGTACAGGAAGCGCCACCTGACGGTCTCCCCGGCCGCCTCCAGCACCTGTCCCCAGATCTCGTACGTGTGCCTGCCGACCTGGTACGACCCCATGCGCTCGAGCTCGCCCGGGACGGCGGGAGGCGGTTCGCGGTGGTTGAACACCAGCAGCCCGCCGGGTTCGAGCTGCCTGGCCAGGACCTCCCAGAGCCGCTCCCGCTCGGCGGCGTCGAACCCGTGCAGGACCGAGATCATCACGATGGCCTCGACCGGCTCGTCGACCTCCACGTCGAGCGCGCCGCACGGCAGGACGGTCACGCGGGACAGCAGGTCGGCGCGCTCGGCCAGGCGGGAGACCAGGACCGAGCGCATGCCGAGCGACGGTTCGACGGCGTAGATCTCCGCCGGCGTCTCCCACGCGATCAGCTCGGTGATCAGGCCGGTGCCGGCCCCGATCTCCATGATGCTCCGACCGATGCCGCTGAGCAGCGGCGGGAGGAGCCGGCGTACTTCCGGGACGTGCCCGTCCTCGTGCCACAGGTCGTAGAAGGGCACGGCGACGGAGTACTGGTCATGGTACACAAAAGCCAACGATAACCGTTTTCACGGAATCCGTACAGAATCGATGTGCTTGACCGCGTCACCGGATGATTCGTACCAGTCCAGTTCGCCGGGCAGCGTCAGCGTGGCCACGGCGTTCTGGAACCACGGCCCGGCGATGACCTCCCAGCGGAACGGCGGGCGCGGAATGCGGGCCAGCCGCGCCAGCAGCCCGCCGACCAGCGTGGCCAGGCCGAACTGGCTGAACACGTTGGCCCAGCGCAGCACCGGGCTGAGCGGGTTGCGGATCGGCGAGCAGACGACCTGGTAGATCGGCCGGCCGTTGACCTTGGCCAGGTAGGAGTAGTGCACGTCGCCGGACAGGAGCAGCACCGGCTTGCCGACCTCGACCAGCAGCCGGGCCAGGTCCTCGAACGAGCGGCGGAAGGCCGCCCAGTGCTCCAGGTCGATCGCCTGCCGGAACCGCTCCGAGAGCCGCGCGACTAACCGGCCCCACTTGCCGTCGCAGAGCGCCTCATTCCAGTTCTGGACGAAGTGGACGCCCTCGGGCAGCAGGAACGGGATCGACGAGCCGATGACCAGCCGCTCGGCGGGCTTGGCGACCTCCTCCCGCAGCCAGGCCCACTCGACCGGGTCGAGCATCCGCCGGTCGCCCGGAGTCAGCTGCCTGGCGCACCGGGTGTCGACCATGATCAGGCGGGTGTCGCCGAGTTCGCGGGAGTAGCTCCACCGGTTGCTGCTCGGATCGGCGTCGGCCCGCTCGGCGAAGGCGTCGAGCGCGTCGCCGCCCTCGCCCTTCAGCAGGCTCGCCAGCAGCGCGTCGTCCGCCCGCTCGGCCGGCGACAGGTTGCCGAGGTGCTGGTAGACCCAGTAGGCGCCGAGCCCGGCGATCACCCGGCGCTTCCACCAGGAGGTCGCGGCCATCTGCTCGCGCCACGTCTGTGAGGTGTTCCAGTCGTCGCGCAGGTCGTGGTCATCGAAGATCATCGCAGTGGGCACGGTGGACAGCGCCCACCGGATCTCCGGCTCGGTCCACGCCTGGCGGTAGAGCTCGGCGTACTCCTCGAAGTCGGCGATCTCCTTCTGCGGCTCGCTGTTCCTGCGCGCGGCGATGAACTCCAGCATCTCCGGCGACGGGTTGTCGGCGTAGACCTGGTCGCCGAGGAGCAGCAGCAGGTCCGGCCACTCCTCGGGGCCGGCGTCCTTGAGGTGCGAGCCATAGGTGCGCAGCACGTCCTCGCCGTGGGTCAGGACGTACGTGCCGTCGTGAGGCACGCTCGTGCGGCAGGAACCGAACGCCAGCCGGCTCGGCCCCTCCGCGGGGAACAACCTGATCCGGCTGGGTGGCCAGCCTTCCAGCGGCCAGACCCGCTCTTCCCCTATCTTGACCACGTACGAGTCGACGTCCTCGGTCAGGCCGAGCAGATCGACGATCGCGTAGTGGTGTCCGTGGACGGTGAACGTGGACGAGGTGAAGACCCGGCCCGCGGCCTCCACGGTGACCACGCCGGGTTCGCCGACCTCCACCCAGATCGAGGCGCTGGCTGAATCGACGTAACGCAGCATGGGCCCGACGACCAGTGCGGGCATCAGTCCCCCAGATTCGACAGTTCGGCACACTTGCCGGGGCAAGCCTGCCAGAGTGGCGCGTTTGCAGCATCCCGCTCAGCGCATGTAATTGATGACAGCAGATCGCCTTGGATACGGCAATCCGAAAACCGTAGGCGGCGATAAACGCCGCGCTCTAGGATGATCGTGACACGAACGCCCAAACAAGGCAGGCAATGGCGCCTGTCTTACGTACCGGGCGTAGACAACAGGAGGACTCCCTTCCATGACCGTCATGGTGCCGTCAAGGACGCCGGCCCTGATCACACCTGGCCGCCAGGCCCTCGATTCGGCTCTCCACCAGCTGGACCAAGCCGCCGAACATCTCCGGCTCGACGCCGGGCTCCGCACGATGCTCGCCACACCGCGCCGCTCGCTGACCGTCTCGGTCCCCGTGCGCCGCGAGGACGGGCACATGGACGTCGTCCAGGGCTTCCGGGTCCAGCACAACGTCTCACGCGGGCCCGCCAAGGGCGGCCTCCGCTTCCACCCGAGCACCGACATCCATGAGGTCACCGCGCTGGCGATGTGGATGACGTGGAAGTGCGCGCTGGTCGGCATCCCGTACGGCGGCGCCAAGGGCGGCGTGGCCGTGGACCCGACCGAGCTCACCCAGCGCGAGCTGGAGCGCGTGACCCGCCGCTACGTCAACGAGATCCTGCCGATGATCGGCCCGGAGAAGGACATCCCGGCCCCTGACGTCGGCACCGACGAGCAGACCATGGCCTGGATCATGGACACCTACAGCGTCAACACCGGCTACTCGGTGCCCGGCGTGGTCACCGGTAAGCCGCTGACGCTGGGCGGCTCGCTCGGCCGGACCGGGTCGACCTCGCGCGGCGTCCAGATCGCCGCCATGTGCGCGCTCGGCCGCTCGCCCGAGGGCGTGACGGTGGCCGTACAGGGGTTCGGCAAGGTGGGCGCCCCGGCCGCGCAATACCTCGCCGACGCCGGCTGCACGGTGGTCGCCGTGTCCGACGCGACGGGCGCGGTGTACGCCCCCGGCGGGCTCGACATCGCCGACCTGCGCGCCTGGGCCGCCGAGTCGGGCGGCGTGTCCGGCTACCGCCACGCGGACGCCCTGGACCACGCCGAGCTGTTCGAGCTGGACGTGGACGTGCTGGTGCCCGCGGCCCTGGAGGGGGCGATCACCGCCGAGAACGCACCGCGGATCCGCGCCCGCCTGATCGTGGAGGGCGCCAACGGGCCCACCACGCCGGAGGCGGACGAGATCCTGGCCGCCAACGGCACGATCGTGGTGCCCGACATCCTGGCCAACGCGGGCGGGGTGATCGTGTCGTACCTGGAGTGGGTGCAGAACATGCAGGCCTACTCCTGGAGCGGCGGCGAGGTGGAGCTGAAGCTGCGCGACCTGATGGAGGGCGCCTACGCCGAGGTGCGTTCGCTGGCCACGGCCCGCGACCTCACCCTGCGGCAGGCGGCGCACGTCATCGGCGTCGGCCGGGTGGCGGAGGCACACCAGATGCGCGGCCTCTACCCGTGACGGCCTGAACTTTAGTAGCCCCCTGCCGTAGCCCTAGGTTCGATGCCCGTGCCTCCACCGACTCGCCATGGTGGAGGCATGAGGGGATTTCTGGGCGTGATCGCGGTCATTCAGGGGTTGGGCGGATTCGTGGCGCGAGTCTTCTTCGACACCGAATGGGGCCTGCTGCACAGGTTGTTCGACATCCCGACCCCCGTGTACCTCGCGGTCGCGGCAGCCGGCGTCGCCCTGCTCATCTGGAGCGATCAGGACCAAACCCCTCAGAGGGACACCAGCGACAACGGACCTTCTCCCTCACCCCCGAAGGAACCCCAGCCATAACGGGGTACCTCCCATAAGGACATCAGCCACCACAGACCATCACAGAGATCGATACCAGGGCGGTCACCGACCCTCATAGAGGCGGTAGGTGGCCAGGATGTTCAGCCGGTGCAGGTCACGGCAGAGCTGAAGCATGCCGGCCTGGGCCAGTTCCCGTGGCACCGCGTAGGCCGTGAGCGCCGCCGACAGCGCCGGGTCCAGCCGCTCCGCCCACGGGTTCGAGCAGGCGGCGAACGTCTCCTCCAGGCTCCGCCCGGCCGCCACGCTCGCGGCGACCTCGTCGTGGAGCACCTCCAGGTAGCCGACGAGCGCGTCGATGGCCGCGTGCCCGTCACCCATCGGCCCGTGACCCGGCACGATCGTGTCCAGGTCGGGCAGCGCCTCGCGCATCCGGCGCAGTGAGGCCAGGTAGGGCTCGGGTCCGCCCTGCAACAGCATGTGAGCGGTGCCCGCGTGGCAGAGGAAGTTGCCGGTCCACGCGGTGCGGGTGTCGGGGACGTACACGACGGTGTCGCCGGGGCCGTTGCCCGGGCCGAAGTGGTGGAGCTGGACCAGCCGTCCGCCCAGATCGATCTCGGCGTAGGAGTCGAACACCACGTCCGGGGTGCGCCACCGGCTCACCTCGTCGAGCAGCCCGCCGTCGCCGTACATGTTGGCGGACCTGATCTCCTTCTCGTACTCGAGGTCGGACATCTCGCTCTTGTTCCGCCGCGACGAGAGGATGACCACCTCGGCGGGGAACGCCGCGTTCCCGAACGTGTGGTCGCCGTGATACGTGGTGTTGACCAGGTAGCGCACGGGCTTGGCCGTCAGCTCGGCGGCGAGCCGCTGGATCTGGTGGGAGATCGCGGGTGTGATGCCCGCGTCGACCACCAGCGCGGCGTCGCGGCCGGCGATGAGGCCGTTGTTGTCCTTGGGCGGGATGCCGGCCATCAGCGCGTACACCCCGTCGGCGAAGGCGTGCGGGACCAGTTCCAGGCCGACCGGTGACAGGTTGGGCCCGCCGTATCCCTCGGGCCGCTCGGCGATCTCGCGTTCCGGAATTCTGGACTTGGACATCTTCTGCTCCTCTCGGCTGCTGCTAAAATAATAGAACACTCGATTATTTTGCAAGTGATTGGATGGCCCTTGTGGAGACGACGACAGGCCGGCGCGGTCCGGGCCGCCCGCCCAAGGCCGAGGCCGGAGACACCAAGGCCGCCCTGCTCGACGCCGCGTTGCGGCTGTTCGCGCGGCACGGCTACGCGGGCACCTCGATCAGGGCGATCGCCCGCGAGGTGGGGCTCAGCGAGAGCGTCCTGTACGCGCACTTCCCCGGCAAGCAGGCGATCTACGAGGCGGCGATGTCCCTGGCCGGGCCGCAGGTGGCACTGGTCGCCCTGGGCGACGAGGGCCCTGGCGACGACCCGGCGGAGTTCGTCCGCGCGTTCGCCGACCGCGTGCTGGCCGCCTGGGACACACCTCAGGCCAGGCAGAGCATCAGCCTGGTCTCCCGCGACGGGCTGATCCACGACGAGATGCTCGGCCTGGGCATCGAGCGGGCGCTGGCCGGGCTGGCGGAGGTGTTCGCCCGGTGGCTGGCCGAGGGGCGGGTGCGCGACGATCTGGGGTCGCCGGACGATCTCGCGTACTCGCTGCTGGGCCCGATAGCGCACGCCCGCGTGCTGTGGCTGCACGACGGGGCCACGCCGGAGCAGCGCGAGCTGGCCCGGCGGCGGATGACGGCGCACGCCGCCCTGTTCGCCCGCGCGATCACACCCTGACCGGGCCGCCCGCGGCGAAGCCTGTTCAGCAGGAGGTTTTGGATCTACCGTGCGAATTGCCCCCTGCGTCAAGGAGCCGTCCATGAGCAGCGTCGAGCAGTTCGGCTACCGCCAGGAGCTTCAGCGTTCCCTGGGCTTCGCGGATCTGATGATCTACGGCTTGATCTTCATGGTGCCGATCGCGCCGTTCGGCATCTTCGGCAACGTCTTCGCCCTGTCCGGTGGGATGGTGGCTCTCGCCTACATGATCGGGCTGGTCGCGATGGCGTTCAGCGGGCTGTCGTACGCGCAGATGGCCAGGGCCTTCCCGATGGCCGGCTCGGTCTACACCTATGCGGGCCGCGGCATCGCGCCGCCCGTCGGGTTCATGGCCGGGTGGGCGATCCTGCTCGACTACCTGCTGGTCCCGGCACTGCTCTACCTGGTGGCGAGCACGGCCATGAACTCGTTCGTGCCGGCGGTGCCGGTGTGGCTGTGGCTCGTCGCCTTCGTGCTGCTCAACACCGTGGTGAACTATTTCGGCATCCAGATGACGGCGCGCATCACCCGGATCATGCTGGTGGCCGAGCTGCTCGTGCTGGCGATCTTCCTGGTCGTCGGCGGCATCGCGCTGGCGCAGGGCAAGGCCACGACGGGCGCACTGACTCCTCTTTACGACTCCTCGAGCTTCTCCTGGACGCTGGTGTTCGGGGCGGCCTCGGTGGCGGTGCTGTCGTTCCTCGGCTTCGACGGCATCTCGACGCTGGCCGAGGAGAACCGCGAGGACGCGCGGCGGCTGGGCCGGTCCATGGTGGCCGCGCTGGCGCTGGCCGCGGTGCTGTTCGTGGTGCAGACCTGGGTCGCGGCCCTGCTCGTGCCCGACCGGGCCGCCCTCCTGGCCCCGGGGGCCCAGCTGGGCAATGCCTTCTACGACCTGGCCTCGTACGCCGGTGGCGCCTGGCTGGGTGTGGTGTGCGCGGTCGCGACGGCCATCGCCTGGGGTTTCGCCAACTCGCTGGTCGCGCAGGCGGCCACCTCGCGGCTGCTGTTCGCGATGGCGCGGGACCGCCAGTTACCGTCGTTCCTGGCCCGTATCGACCCCAAGCACAAGGTGCCGGTGAACGCCACGCTCGCGGTCGCGGTCGTCTCGCTGCTGCTCGGTGTCGGCATGAGCCTCTACGACAAGGGCATCGACCTGCTCAGCACCATGGTCAACTTCGGCGCGATGACCGCGTTCCTGCTGCTGCACGTGGCCGTCGTGGTGCACTACGTGGTGCGGCGGCGCAGCCGCCGCTGGCTGGCGCACCTCGTCGTGCCGGTGGCCGGCTTCGCCGTGCTGGTCCTCGTCGTCATCAATGCCAACGTCGCGGCCCAGCGGCTCGGCTTCATCTGGCTCGGCATCGGGCTGCTCGCCACGATCGCGCTCTATGTCCTGGGCCGCAAGCCCGTCCTGCCCTCGGAGGTCTCGTGAACGTCGTCTCCTATCGTCCCTCTCCGGAGGAGTTCGGTTACACCTTCGGCGGGCGCGCCCCAGTGGGCAAGGTGACGCCGGGCACGATCCTCGAACTGTTCACCGAGGACTGCTTCGGCGGCCGGGTCCGCACGGTCGACGACCTGCCGTCGCGAGTGTGCGAGTTCCCCTACCTGAACCCCGTCACCGGCCCCTTCCACGTGACGGGCGCCGAACCCGGCGACACGCTGGCGTTGCACTTCGTCTCGATCACTCCGGCGAGGGACTGGGCGGTCTCCACCACGTTCCCGCACTTCGGCGCGCTGACCGGCACACACACCACCGCCATGCTGCAGCCGCCGCTGGAGGAGCGGGTCTGGCGCTACGACCTCGACACCGCCAAGGGCGTCGCCGTCTACCACGCCCGCAACAGCGACTACAGCGTGGAGCTGCCGCTCGACCCGATGCACGGCACGGTCGGCGTCGCGCCCGCCGCGAACGAGTCGCGGATGACGATCACACCCGACGCGCACGGCGGCAACATGGACACCCCCGAGCTGCGCGCCGGCGTCACCGTCTACCTGGGCGTCAACGTGGCGGGCGGCCTGTTCTCCATCGGCGACGGCCACGGCCGGCAGGGCCACGGCGAGGTGTGCGGCACCGCGGTCGAGGCCGCCATGAACACGGTCGTGGCGGTCGAGCTGATCAAGGGGGTGGCGACGCCCTGGCCGCGGCTGGAGGATGATCTGCATCTGATGTCCACCGGATCGGCCCGGCCGCTGGAGGACGCCTACCGCATCAGCCAGCACGACCTGGTCACCTGGACGTCGGCGCTGACCGGGCTCGACACGCTCGACGCCTACCAGCTGGTCAGCCAGGGCGGGCAGGCACCGGTGGGAAACGTGTGCGACACCAACTACACGATGGTCGCCAAACTTCCCAAGTCCTACCTCGGCACCCCGGCCGCCTACGATTCGGCGCACTCGCGGCTGCGCGCCCTAGGCGCCCAGTACACGGTTAGGTAAACCTTCATGTCGCAGGTCAGAGCACTGATGATCATCGGCCTAGAGTGTACGGGTGCTCAGGATGGTGCTCTCTCTGGCCCTGCTCGATCCAACCGGCCTCGCGGAGGTGCCCCAGCGATCGGTGCCCCCGCGCAGGGTGCTGACACCGGACGGCGACCGCCTGGGGTACGCACTGGTCCCCCGCCCCTACACCGGCGTCCAACGGCTCATCGGGGTGCTGCTCGGGCGTGATCCGGCCACTCGTACGACCGTGCTGTGCGGGGGCACCGTGATCAGGTCCCGCAGCCGCAGCCTGGTGCTGACGGCCGCGCACTGCCTCTACCACGATGGCCGGCCGCTGCGGCAGGTGGTCTTCCTGCCGGGCTTCGACCAGGGGCGGCCGCCGTTCGGCGTCTGGCCGGCCGTGCGGACCTGGGTGCCCGATCAGTGGCGGGGCCGGCCGTACTCCGCCGAGCTGCTGCCGTACGACGTCGGGCTGGTCGGGGTGATGCGGCGCGGCGGCACGCTGGAGGACACGACCGGGCCCGGGCTGCGCACACTGGCCACCCGCAGGGGTACGTCGCTGCGCGGGCTCGACCTGCTCGGTTACCCGGCGGGGCGGCGGTATCCCGGCACCCGGATGTACCACTGCGTGGGGGACGCCAAAGAGGCCACCGCACAGGGGCCGGGTGTGCTGGTGACCCAGAACTGTCACGCCCCGTCGGGCGGCAGCGGCGGTCCGGCCGTGTACGGGGAGGAGGTGGCGGGGGTCGTGTCGTCCTCCAGCCCGATGAGCGACGCGGGCGGGTTCACCGTGCTGGCCCGGCTCGGCGGCCGGCCGTTCAGCCGGCTGCTGGCCGGCGCCGACACCTGGATGCGCCACAGGCAGAGCTCGTGACGGCGGGGACCGTTCATGAGGCGTTCGCGACGATGTCCTCGCAGATCGCGTGGCTGATCAGCGCGTCGTCCGCGCTGATCGTGCGGCCGTCGCGGACTGCGGCGAGGAACTCCAGGCAGATGCGCTCGATGCCGCGCTGCCGGGCGACCGGAACCCAGTCGGGCCGCCTGGTGAGCGTCTCGCCGCCCGCGTAGTCGATCACGTCACCCAGGTTGACCACCCGGCGCTTGACGCCGTCGCCCATGACCTCGCAGGTCTCCTCCGTGGCCCCGCTGACCCGGTTCATCAGGCCGATGGCGGTGAAGCCGTCGCCGGACAGCTCCAGCACGATGTGCTCGATCAGTCCGTCCTGGACGCGGGTCCTGATCCGGGTGCCGGTGACCTCGCCGGGCGCGAGGAAGCGGAGCGTGTCGACCACATGAATGAAGTCATCAAATATCGCCCGCCGGGGCACGTCGGGGTATGTTTCGCGGTTCTTCGCCAGCACAATGAGGTGCCGAGGGAGGGCGAGAAGTCCGGTGTATCCGGGGGCGTACCGGCGGTTGAAGCCGACCATCAGCGAGCGTCTCTTCGCCTTCGCCAGCCGTACGAGAGCCTCGCAGTCGGCCAGGTTGTCGGCGATCGGCTTGTCCACGTAGACGTGCGCCCCGGCGTCGAGCAGCGGCTCGACGATCTCGCGGTGAGCCCCGGTGGCGGCGTGCACGAACGCGACCTCGACCCCGCTCTTGATCACGTCGTCCACCGACGTGGACCGGGCGGCGATCCGGTAGGTATCGCCGAGCCGGTCCAGGGTCTTGCTGTTGCGCGTGCAGAGGTGCAGGTCGAGGCCCGGCTGGGCGGCGAGTACGGGCAGGTACGCCTTCTCCGCGATGTCGCCCAGGCCGATCATGGCTGTTTTCACGCCTCGAGCGTAGCCGCGAGCGCCTCGTCGATCGGCGTGGGCGCGACACCGAACGTCCGCTGGAAGGCCGAGGAGTCGAGCACGTACGGCGCGGTGAACTGGTAGCGGACGTGCTTCAACTCCCTGACCATCGGCGAGAACAGACCCATCGCCTGGACCAGCGGCCACGGCAGCGTGGCCAGCTTGGGCGCGGGCCGCCCCTCGATGGCCGCCATCCGCTCACCGACCTGGCGGAAGCTGAGCGGGTCGCTGGTGGGCACGTGCCACGGCCGCCCCCAGGCCCGCTCGTCGGTGCCCGCGACGATCAGCGCGTCGGCCACATCGGGCAGGTACGTCCAGCTGTGCGGAACGTCGGCCGGGAACACCAGCTGGATGGTCTTGCCCGCCCTGAACGGCACGAGGAACCGCCCGCCCAGATGCGACTGGTCGGTGGCGCCGGGGCCGAAGTAGTCGGAGCCGCGCACCTCGGTCGTCCGGATCCGGCCCGCCTTGTGCGCGGCCAGCGCGTCGTTCCAGATCTTCGCCCGCACCTGAGCCTTCGGGGTGGCCGAGGCGAGCGGCAGGTCCTCGGTCATCGGGCCCTTGACCGGGCCGTAGGGGTAGAGATTGCCCAGGATGACCAGCACCGCGCCCGTGGCCTCCGCGGCGCCGAGGAACGACTCGGCCATCGGCGGCCAGTCTGTCAGCCAGCGGTGGTATTGCGGGTTGACGCAGTTGTAGAGGACATCGGCGCCCTTGGCGACCTCCGTCAGCCGGGCCACGTCGGCGACGTCGGCCGCCACCTTGTGAACCCCGGCGGGACCGCTGCCCGAACGGGTCACCACAGTGACCTCGTGCCCCTGAGCCAGGAGCTTGGTGGCCAGATGCGTACCGACCTGGCCGGAACCCACGACGACGTGCTTACCCATGATCAGACCTGCTTCCAGACGATGCGGAGGACGGCGTTGAGGACGAAGAGCGCCGCGAAGACGGCGGCCGGCGCGACCCGGCCCGCGGCGTAGAGCGCCAGGGCGCCGCCGCCGAACCAGAGGATCTCCAGGGCGACCCTGGCCAGGCCGGTCAGCGGGAACGTGGCGTTGGCGCCGCCGCCCGCACCGAACAGGGCCCAGGCGCCGATGAACAGCGCCATCCCGCCGAGCCCGGCGAGGAGCTTGATCGCCCAGTTGGGGCTCACCGTGAAGCCCCAGTACCCCACGGAGACCAGGACACCCAGCTCCAGGAAGAACATCAGAGCCAGGTTGGCTCCCTTGGCGATGCTCAGCATCTCAACCTCCGCGTGACTACCGTTCGCTTACGAGAGCAATGCTCTCTCATGAGAGCGACAGTCGTCAAGAGCGGTGCTCTCGTTTTTTCTCAGTGCTCTGATATGGTCGGGACATGACTGCGAGCCGTACCGCGAGAGAACGTGTCAGGGCCGAGCTGACCAAGGAGATCACCGACATCGCCCGTCGCCAGCTGGCCACCGAGGGCGCGGGCGGCCTCTCGCTGCGCGCGGTGGCCCGCGAGATGGGCATGGTCTCGTCGGCCATCTACCGCTATTTCCCCAGCCGCGATGACCTGCTGACCGCCCTGATCATCGACGGCTACAACGCGCTCGGCGCGGCGGTGGAGCGCGCCGACGAGGACAGCCCGCCCGGCGACTTCGCGGGGCGCTGGCTGGCCGTCTGCCATGCCGTACGTGACTGGGCGCTGGCCCATCCGCACGAGTACACGCTGTTGTACGGCTCCCCCGTGCCCGGCTACCAGGCGCCGGAGGAGACGATCACGGCCAGGCTGCGCGATGTGGCGGTGTTCGGCCGGATCACCGCGCAGGCGTACGACGCGGGCGCGCTGACCCCACCCGACCTCGCCCGGCCCGCCCCCGCCGCGCTGTCGGCGGACGCGGCGAACCTGCGCCAGATCATGCCCGGGGTCCCCGACGACCTGATCTTCCGTGGCCTCACCGCGTGGACCGGCCTGTACGGCTGGGTCAACTTCGAGGTGTTCGGCCAGTTCGAGAACACGATCGACGACAGGCGTGGGAGCTTCGAGCAATCGGTGCGGACGTTGGGCGCGCTGCTGGGCCTCAAGCCCGCGTGAACGCTTTGCCTGCCCGCCTGTCCGCCCGCCCACCCGCCGGGTTCAGGCTCGGGTGAAGAGCGGGACCATGACCTCGTCAGCGATCTGCACGAGAAGCTCGTCCGGGATGGGCAGGCCCTGGAAGAGGAAATGCTGCCGGAGCAGCGCCTGACCGGCGTCGAGCCGGCGCGGGGTCACGTCCTCGGGGGCGACCTCGCCGCGCTCGACCGCCCGGCGGACGATCTCCCGCATCAGCCGTCTGCCGGTGCCCTGCGAGTGCTCCCGGAACGTCGCGGCCCGCGACTCGTCGCCCAGCGCCTCGCTGAGCAGCCCGCGCATCGCCTCACCCGCGGGACCGGCCAGCGCCTCGGCCGTCCGCCGCAACGCCGCCAGTATGTCGCCGCGCAGGCTGCCCGTGTCGGGGACGGACAGCGCGTCGGGCAGTACGTGATAGACGGCGTCCATGACCAGCTCGATGCGGGTGGGCCAGCGCCGGTAGAGCGAGGCCTTACTGGCCTTGGCCCGCTCGGCGACGCGCTCCATGGTCAGCCGGGCGTAGCCGACCTCGGCGAGTTCGGCGAGGGTCGCCTGATAGATGGCGACGTTGAGCGCCTCGCCGCGCCGACGGGGCAGCTTACGGTGGTCGGTGACCATGACAGGCATCCTATGAGGCCGCGGTGACCGTGCCCACGCCGTCATCTGAGACCGGGGCGACCGCATCCCCGCCCGAGCCCGCGGGGTCCGCGTCCCCGCTCAAGTGGGCGATGACGACGGTGCCCGCGTCCCCGTCGACGGTCACCACCTGCCCGTCGACCAGCGTGGACGTGCCTCCGGCCGTACCCATGACGGCCGGGATGCCGTACTCCCTGGCGACGATCGCGGCGTGCGAGGCGGCGCTCCCGGTGTCGACGACGACGGCCGCCGCACGCTGGAACAGCGGGGTCCACGACGGGTTGGTGTAGGGGCAGACGAGCACGTCCCCGCTCGTCAGGCTGCCGAACTCGGCCGGATCCCGGATGACCTTGACCGGCCCGGTGGCACTGCCGCCGCCCGCGGGCGTCCCGGTCACGATCGCGTCGCCCGCGTCGCGGACGGGGAAGATCGCCCGCGGGTCGATGAGCCGCACACCCGAGAGCTCCTCCCGCTTGGCCGCCCGCTGCCGCACGGCCGCCCGCAGACCATCGAGGCACTCGTCGGATCTGGCCAGGTCCTTGATCGACTCCAGCTCCTCCAGCCGTAGGTGGAAGACGTCCTCGGGCCGCTGGAGCACGGCCGCGTCGCGCAGCCGGGCCCCGATCTCCAACAGCGACCGGCGCAGAATGGGCAGCGGCAGCGTGAAGTAGAAGTGGCTGTCCTCGCGGAACGCGTGACCCGCGCGAGCCGCCTCGACCCAGCGCACGACCCGGGCCCTCCGGCGCCCGGCCCCCAGCAGGGGATGCCGGAGCAGCCGCTCGAACGCCCCGCTCGCTTCCGCCGCCGCCCTGTCCGTGGCCGCCCCGTCTGCGGTGGTCGCGGCGGTCACGGGAGTGGGCGGCTTGGCCGCGAGCACCCTGATCGTTCCGAGGACGATTTCCGGGGCCTCGCCCCAGGTCGGCGGGGTGACCAGAATCGGAGACACCGTCTCCCGGTGCCCGTATTCGGCGAGGAAGTCGCGTAGCTTCGCGGCGAAGCCGGAGGGCATCGGATCCGCGTCGAGCGCTCCGGTCGCCCAGGCCTCCTCGGCCAGCTCCTCCAGCGCCTGGTTGGCATCGGAGGTACGAGTACGCGCGCCGGTCATCAGCTCGCCGAACAGCGCGCCACGCCGCAACAACTTGACCGCCACCAGCAGCCGCAACAGGGCGAGCCCCGTGCCAGGCAGGTAGTCGGTGCGCAGGTCCGTCACCGGCCGGACCAGGTCCAGTGCCTGTCTGGGCACCCGAATCAGCTCCGGCCAAGACATCGAGGCCAGGTCACGGGCCGCCAGCTCGCGGTTCGCGGCAAGGAAGGTCTGGAAGCGCGGATCCTCCGTCCACCGGGCGGGATCGTAGCGCCTGGCCCGCCGAACGAGCCGGAACGGGATTGCCAGCAGACCGGCTGTCACACGCGGAGAGCGGGGCACCAACCGGTAGACGACACCGTCCTCCTCCTGCAGGAAGTCCTCGAACACCCCCTTGATGCCAAAGGCCGCCGCGACCTCGGCCATCATGCCCGCCGGACCGTACGGCAGCCAGGTCGTCATATCGATCGGATAGGGGCGTACGGGCAGATACTCCAGCAGAACGCTGCCGACCTTGCGCTGGACAGGGTTGAGCGGCCCCACCGGCGCCGGCGGGAGCGCGGTCATGGGACGGGCCTGGACCAGGCTCACCCGGCCGCCCGCGTACGCCCACTCGATGTCCTGCGGGCGGCCGAACCGAGCCGCGACCTCGCTCGCCAGCCGGGCCAGCTCAGCGAGCGCCGCGCGGGGCAGCGCCTCGCCGGTGGCGGGGTCTCCGGTCTCGTGTACGACGCCGCCGCCGGCCGTACCGCGGATGACCACCTCGCGACGGCCCGGTGTGAAGGAGGCGACTCGCCCCGAGGCGTCGAGCACGTAGTGGTCGGGCGTGACGAGTCCCGAGACGACGGCCTCGCCGAGCCCGCTGCTCGCGTCCACGACGATCTGCGTACGGTCGCCGGTGACCGGGTTCGCGGTGAACAGCACGCCGGCCGCCTCCGACTGGACCATGCGCTGCACGACGACCGCGATGCGCACCTCGGCCGCGTCGACACCCCGCTTCTCGCGGTAGGCGACGGCCCGCTCGGTCCAGAGCGAGCCCCAGCACCGGCGGACCGCGTCGACCACCGCCTCCGCGCCCACGATGTTGAGGTAGGTGTCCTGCTGCCCGGCGAACGCCGCCCCCGGCAGGTCCTCCGCGGTGGCGCTGGACCGTACCGCCACGGGCCCGCCGCCGAGCTCGGCGTAGGCGCCGGTGATCGCCTCGCGCAGGTCTGGGGGGATCTCCACGTTCTCGAAGTACGTACGGGTGTCGTGCCCGTCGGCGACCAGGTCGTAGGCGGCGGTGGTCACGACGAAGCCGCCCGGGACGGGAAAACCGTTCTTGACGAGCTCGCCCAGGTTGGCGCCTTTGCCGCCGGCCAGAGCCAGGTCGCCGCGGCCGAAGGCGTTCAGGGGTGCTACGAGTTTCACTGGCCCTCCCCGGCTTTCACTCGGTACTCGCCGCCTTTCACTTGCTCCTGGCCGTCTTTCACTTGGTTCTCTTCGGCTGTTCACCGGCTCTCCTCGACCGTCGCTCGGTCCGCCTCGGCTGTTCACCGGCTCTCCTCGACTGTCACTGGTTCTCCTCGGCGTAGGCGGTGGTGCGGAGCGGTCGCGCCGGCAGCGCAAACGCGAGGACGAACGCCACCGCGAGCAGCGGCGCCATGGCCGCGAACACCGGTGGCACGGCCGTGGCGAAGGCGTCCCGCACGCTGCCGGGCAGGTCGGCCGCCTCCGTGGCGGTGATGCCGGACCTCCAGGTGATCAGCGCCCCTACCAGCGCGACCCCGGCCGAGGCGCCGATCTGCCGCGTGAACGTCACCGCCGAGGTCGCGGTGCCGAGGTCGGCATAGTCGACGGCGTTCTGCGTGGCCAGCACCATGACCTGCATGACCAGCCCGACGCCGAGCCCCATCAGCAGCATCACGGCGGCGATCGCCACCGCTCCCCCGCGGTCGCCCACGATCCCGAGCAGCGCCAGCCCGGCCGCCGTCAGCGCCGTGCCCGCCACCGGGTACGGCTTGTAGCGCCCCGTCCTGGTGATGAGCCTGCCGGAGACGATGGTGGTGGTCAGCACGCCCCCCATGAGCGCGGTCACCAGCAGGCCCGCCTGGGTGGCGGTGGAGCGCAGGGCGATCTGCAGGTAGGCGGGCATGTACGCGATGGTCCCGAACAGGGTGAATCCGATGAGCAGGCTGATCGCCACGGGCACGGCGAAGGCGCGGTCGCGGAACAGACGCAGCGGCAGGATCGGATCGGCGGCGTACCGGGCGCTCACCAGCCACGCCGCCCCGCCCGTGACGGCCAGGGCGAGGAAGGCCAGGTTCCTGGTCTGTCCCAGCATGACCACGCCGACCACGGCGACCGCCAACGTGACCGCACCGGCGAAGTCGATCGGCGCGCGATTCTCGACCGTGAGCTCGGGCTTGGGAAGCCGCAAGGTCGCCGTCAGCACGACAAGGGCGAGCAGCCCGAGCGGCGGGTAGATCGCGAAGATCCACCGCCAGCTGAGCCGGTCGATGAAGAACCCGCCCAGCAGCGGTCCACCGACCGCGGCGACCACGTACGCGGCACCGATCAGACCCAGATAGCGACCGCGCTCACGCGGACTGACGACCTCGCCGATGATCGCCTGTGCCCCGATCATCAGCCCGCCACCACCGATGCCCTGCACCGCACGGAACGCGATGAACTGCGGCATCGATGCGGCCACCGAACACAGCACGGCACCGGTGACGAAGATGACGATCGCCGCCTGCATCATCGGCTTGCGCCCGTACCGGTCGCCGAGCTTGCCGTACAGGGGCATCACGACGGTCGCGGCGACCAGGTAGGCGCTGATCACCGCCGGCATCTGATCCAGCCCGCCGAGACTCCCCGCCACAGCGGGCAGAGCGGGCGCCATGATCGTCTGGTCGAGCGCGCCCAGCAGCATCGCCAGCAGCAGACCCGGCAGCACGAGGCCCATGGCAAGCTCCTTAGAGAACGAAACGTTCTCTAAGGAGAATACGATTCACCTCATAGAAACGCAACGTTCACTAACAACCGCGAGCGCGTACTGAAGAGCGATGTGCGCTACCGCTTCGCCGTGGACCCCACGACGCCCTGATCCTCCTGCCCCGGCGGGAGGTCGTGAGCGGTGAGCACTTGGGCCGCATGGTGACGGTGGGCGGCGAACAACTCCAAGGCGGCGTCGGCGTCGCCGGCACGCAGGGCGTCCGCGAGCAGGCGGTGTTCGTCCGCGATGTGCTCGAGGTACCCGTCGGAGCTGCGGCCGATCCGGGTCAGCAGGAACAGGTGGATCTGTGAGCGGATCGCCTGCCAGGCTTCACTCAGGCGCCGGTGGTGGGCGGCGTCGTAGACGGCGTCGTGGAAGGCGAGGTCGCAGCGGACCATCGCGTGCGCGTCCGCTGCGCGCCTCATGCCGTCGACCACCTTGTCGATCTTGGCAAGGTCCTCTTCGGAAGCGTGGCCGACCACCCGCCGCACGGCCAGGTGCTCAAGCGCGCCGCGCAGGCTGTCCAGTTCGGCGATGTCCTGCGGGGACAGGGTGATCACTGTGGCGCCGCGATGCCACTGGCTGCGGACCAGACCCTCGCGCTCCAGCAGGAGCAGCGCCTCGCGGACCGGGCCACGGCTCACGTCCAGCGCCTGGGACAGTTCGACCTCGCGCAACTGGGCTCCAGGGGCGTACACGCCACCGAAGATGGCCTCCCGTACGCGATCGGCGACCTCGTCGGCCAGCCCTCGACGACGAGCGGGAGCCACTGTGCCCTGTTCCCCCATGACCCTTTGCCCTCCGCTGATTGTCTCAATGTTAACAACTTTCGCGCAGTGGCGTAATGTCAACATTAGGACATCTCCTCCTTTGACAGAAAGGCCCACCCGTCATGAGCGTGTTGAACTCCCCGATCCCGCGCTTCCACCTGGCCATGCCGGTCGACGACCTGACGGCCGCCCGCCGCTTCTACGGCGAGGTACTCGGCCTGCGGCACGGCCGCAGCGCCGAAACCTGGATCGACTGGAACATGTACGGCCACCAGTTCGTCACCCACCTGACGCCGGCCCGGACCCAGCAGATCCACAACCCGGTCGACGGCCACGACGTCCCGGTGCCGCACTTCGGCCTGATCCTCACGATCGAGGACTTCCACACGCTGGCCGACCGGCTCCGTACGGCAGGCGTCCCGTTCGTCATCGAGCCCTATGTGCGCTTCGCCGGGCAGGCCGGCGAGCAGTGGACGATGTTCTTGCTCGACCCGGCCGGCAACGCCCTGGAGTTCAAGGCGTTCGCCGACGACGCCCAGGTCTTCGCTGCCTGACCGTACGTACTGCCCGCCTGCCGCCAGCACGCCCCTCGGCGGGTGTTTCACCGCACTGCCATCCACCCGAAAGAAAGCACCTCTCGAAAGGATGATCATGAAGGTGTTCCTGATCGGCGCCGCCGGCGGCGTGGGGAACCGGCTGGCCCGCCTGCTGACCGCCCGCGGCGACACGGTGACGGGGATGTTCCGCGACCCTGCCCAGGCCGATACCGTGCGCGCTTCGGGCGCCACCCCGCTGACCGGCGACCTCATCGCCGACACCGTGGACGACCTGGCGACCAGGATGAGCGCACATGACGCGATCGTGTTCTCGGCCGGCGCACACGGCACCGGGAGGGACCTCACTACCGCGATCGACGGCAAGGGCCTGGAGAAGGCAGCGGACGCAGCCGCCCGCGCCGGTGTGTCGCGCTTCGTCCTCGTGTCGGTGTTTCCCGACGCGCTGCGTGGCGGCGAGCCCAACGAGGGCTTCGAGCACTACATCAAGGTCAAGAAGACAGCCGACGTCTATCTCGCCCGTACCGGCCTCGACTGGCTCATCATCCGCCCCGGCACCCTCCTCGACGAGCCCGGCACCGGCCGGGTCACGGCTGGACCGGCGATCGAGTACGGCAAGGTGCCCCGCGACGACGTGGCCGCCTTCATCGACGCGGCCCTGCACGAACCGGCCTTGAACCGCGCCATCGTCGAACTCACCACCGGCGACACACCCATCACCGAGGCGGTCGCCCATCTCCTGCGCCACGCAACCGGCCAGGACGGACCCGCCTGACGATGTCCCGGCACGGCAGCCATTGGGTGGTCTTCCTCGCCCTGCGTTGCCCGCCAAGAGCGGCTGCTATGCGGGCGGCCCGGCCGCGTGCGCGTCAGGCGGGCCCGACTCATGCAGCTTGGCGAGGAAGGAAGCCGATGGCCAGGTCCGCGTCCAGCGCGGCGGCCAGCCGCCTCAGGGACGCCACGGTGATGTTGCCACCACCCGTCTCCAAACAGGACACCTGCGGTTGAGTCATCCCCGCACGCTCAGCCAGCTCAGCCAGCTCCGCCTGCGACAGGCCAAGAGCAACGCGCCGGTCGTAGACAAGCTGGCCGAGTCGCTGCTCGGCTTCCGCCTCTTCGTAAAGCCTGGCGTACTCGGGGTCGTTCATCTCGCCGGCGAGGCGTCGATGCCGGGTTGTCTGCCACTTGCCGCGCCCGCTCACAGACCTTCCTTGCATTCTGTGGATGGCCCCCGATGAGGGCCGAAGCGGGTGCACTCATCGGGGGCCCGCCCGGCCTGGAGCCACGGGGGGAAGATCCCTGCCGGACGTTCTGCGGCGGCTCCCCCACTCCCCCTCCTCGAGAAAGAGGAGCCGCCTGACCTGGGCTGGCTGCGCGTTCAGCCAGGGCCAACCCGCCAACCGATCCGGAGACGGATTCGGAGACCGATTCGGGAGCGGACGGGTCAGGGGAAGATGGGACGGCCCGGATGGCGCACCAGACGGTGCGGCCAAGCCCACGACCGTGCTCTCGGGTTCCCCAGTCTTGGGAGATCTCACGGACTATCAGCAGCCCACGACCGTCCTCCGCCTCCGGCTCCTGCCGGATGTGCGGGCCGGAGAAGGCGGAACCGGGGTCACGCACCTCCACATAGACCATCTCGTCCGTCGCGGTGACGGTGAGGCCGATGAAGTCGTACGGTTTGGCGTCGGAGTGGCGGAGCGCGTTCGTCACGAGCTCGGACGCCACCAGCACCGCGTCGTCGACAGCAGGATGATCGCCTCCGAGCCATCTGCGCACTTCGGAGCGGGCGTGCGAGACGGACTCGCGAATGCCCACGAGCTGGATCGAGCCGATGACCCTCGGCTCCGCACTCGCTGCTTTCATTACTTCACCCACCCGAAGAAGTCGGCCTCGATCGGCCTTCCAACCATCCCAAGACTCGGCTACATTGAGTAGTCAATTGACTTCGATAAGCCATCAACCGTTTCGCTGAAAGTCGTGTTGAAACGGTGGCCATCCCCCTGGAGGTCAGATGCCTAGGGAAAGCGAGCTATGCCCTACTGATTCACCGACCGCACTGTTCGGCTTTGAGTTGCGGCGACACCGCAAAGCCCGAGGCTGGTCCCAGATCCGTCTGTCGAAAGCGGTTTCCTACTCCGTCGGCACGATCAGCATGATCGAGACAGCCAGACGGTCACCAACGGAGGAGTTCGCCCGCCACTGCGACGAGGCGCTGGAGGCGGAAGGGGCGCTGATGCGGCTCTGGCCGATGGTCAGTCACGCGCAGGCTCCTCCTTGGTTTCGGCCCTGGCTCGAGGTGGAGGCCACGGCGGAGGCGATCCGGACCTGGGAACCGCTGGTCGTGCCCGGCCTGCTGCAGACCGAGGACTACGCCAGGGCGGTCCTGAGCGGTGATGTCGGCGTGACGTCCGAACAGGTCGAGGAACATGTGATCGCTCGAATGGAACGCCAAAGCATCCTTAGGCGTCCCAAACCGCCATTGTTGTGGATTGTGATCGACGAGGCAGTTCTGCACCGCCCGATCGGCAGCCCCGCCGTGATGTCGGCGCAGCTCACTCGCCTTCTCGAAGAGGGCGAAGCTCCCCGGATTACCATCCAGGTTCTTCCCCTCAAGGCCTACTCCACGACCGGTCTTGCCGGCGGGTTCGCCATCGCGCAGGCACATGGCGTCTTCGACACAGCGTATGTCGAATCCGCTGGCGTCATGAGTCGAGTAACCGAGCGACCAGAGGACGTCCGCGTCCTAATATATAGATATGAGGGGATTCGCTCAGAAGCGCTGTCCCAACGCGAATCCCTAGAGCTGATCAAGGAGACGCTGCAGCGATGGACGAGCTGACCCGCGAACTCGACACAGCTACCTGGCGCAAGTCCACCCGGTCGGGGCCCGACGGCGGCAACTGCGTTGAGGTTGCTGAACTGTCCGGAGGACGCCGAGGTGTCCGCGACAGCAAAAACCCCAGCGGTCCGGCCCTCATCTTCACTCCTGGCGAATGGAGCGCCTTCATCAGCGGCGTGAAGGACGGCGAGTTCGACTTGTAAATATGTTCGCAGAAAGGGAGGACTCTCCGCTCATGCGGAGAGTCTTCCCTTGATCTGTAAAGCGACCAGACTCCGCCACGAGGATTTTAGAGCATCCTGCTGGGCGCAGCGGTTAGCAGCGATGCTCGCAAGCATTCCGCGATGGTGAGCCGCGCGCCGAGCTCCCTTTGACTGGTGGCATCGCCCACAATTCGTCCGCCGAAGAGTGGCCGTCGGTCTCTGTGCTGAGCCCCGCGTCGAGGCCGATCTCATGAGCCTGAGCCCGTTCGTCGCGTTGGCGAAGGGTGCCTGGAGCTTGCTGGCGTATCGCTTGGCCTGCTCAATGCCCTCGTCCTCGCTGGTGGGCGTCTGTCTTAACTCCACCACCACGATAGGCAGTCCCCGACGGGAGTTTGAGCGCGTAATCGGCGCGTAGCTGCGTTCCCCGCCCTGGCCTGCCCCGGTGGCCACGATCTTCCCACCCGTGACGGTGCACTCGTCAACCATCTCGCGCTGGCCTCATCTCGACCGTTTCAGCGAATCCTCAATGAGTTTCACTCTCACCGGCGGAAAGCCCCGCAGGTCACAGCCAGTTCCCACCTGACAAGATCGAGGTCGGACAAAGAAGCTCATTGCATAACAAAATTCCAACGCGCCATACCTTTCACTGCGCTTAAACTTGTTTTGTTGATGTGATGTTGATTACCGTGAGACCACGTGAGGGACGCCGCCTCCTGATCTGTTCTGGTGCAGCGAGCCGTACAAGGGGATCATCTTGGCCAACCTCGATCGCGAGGCGATGCGGGCCGTGGCGGAGCGGATCCAGCGACTCTCGGACGAGCACTGGTGGGCGCTCGATCCCTCCTGCCGCCTGATGGAGAACGACGCGTGGGTGGGTCCCACGGGCGCCCGGTTCGACTCCCAGGTCCACGCGGACCGGAGGGAGTTGCAGGACATGCTCACGCAGGCCGTACACAGCGCGAACCAGAAATTGGCTTCCCTTCCGGACAAGCCATGACGGAGTTCACCGGAGTGAAGCCGTCCGAATTCGACGCGATGGCGGGCAAGCACACCGAGGCCGCCAGGCGACTGGAAGAGCTGGCGCAGGCCCTGCACAGCGAATTGCAGGGCGCCGGGCTCGACACTTCTCCGGCGGCTCGGCTGCGGCAGTTGGCCGGACGTGTTACCACGCAGGCTGAGGACCTGCGGCGGCGGCAGAAACTGGTCCACGAGTTGCAGCGGCAGAAGGTCACCTTCGGCATGAGCACGGCAGCCGGGAGCTTCCTCGAGATGCCCGACGGCCTGGAGGCCGCCAAGGGGCTACTAGACGGAACGCTGGCCGGTCGCGCCGCGCTGAACGCCGCAGATGGGGATGCCAAGGCGCTTGCCGAGCTGAAGAAATACGCGGCGCGGACGGGGGACGCGGAGTTCGTGAAGGCATTCCTGGGCACGCTGGGCACCCAGGGCGTGACGCGGCTGCCTGGCTCGCTGGCCGCGCGACTGCGCGACGCCGGGACTCACGGGGACTCCGATCGCCTGGCCCAGGTCTCCAGCCAGGGCAAGGACGCTCTGCGCATGCTGAGCGCGGCTCTGGCCAGGGGAACCGATCCGAAGAATCCCGCGTACATGGGCGCCGAATTCCTCAAAGACTTGGTGAGGGAGGGCCGGGCCCAGCAGAAGGCCGGCGACACGAAGTACACGGGCTACCAGGCTCAGGCGCTCATCTGGCGTGCCCACGACGGGAAGCCGCCGTACTCGAAGGAGTTCATGGAAATCGTCGGGCGTGACGTGATCGTCTACGAATACGAGCAGCGTAAGGATGAATGGGCAGCGAGTAAGGACCTGCTGGGCCGGATGTTCGCGGGAGCCCAGATTCCCATAGTCGACCTGGCGGGCGCGCTCGGCCTTGGCACCATGCTGAGACCGGGAACGCATGTGGGCAATCCAGGCGCGAGGGCCTCATCGTTGGTGGACGATCTTTTCCATGCAGCAAAGTCTAGCCGGGAGGCGTCCCATGCTCTGCTGGACCAGACCCCGGCCGGGTGGAAGGAATCCGTGCTGCACTATCTGCTGACGACACGGTGGGGTGCCTCTCGCTATCTGGGCGACTACGCGCCGTTCAATGACCTGCTGGTGACGGCGACGACCGGCCGGGATGAGACCTCCCAGAAGCTGGCGGCCGAGATGATGAAGACCGTCGCCGACGAGGTCCGCCCTGCCTTTGGCAAAGGGGAGAGCGGCAATCTGGAGATAAAGAACAGAGGGACGTTCGATCGTTTCGCTCCCCTGAGCTATCCTCTGGCCCGCGCGATCGCGGCCAATATCGACCAGGTCTCCAAGCTCCTCCTGAACCGTGCAGTCTTCCACCAGGTCGCGGCCACGGACATGGACTACGCGCTGACACTGGCCACCTCCCACGATGCTGGGTTTGAGGCACTGGTGAGAGCGCAAACCGAACATATGCGTGCGGCGCTGAACACCGTGCCTCCGGTCGGTCTCAACGCTTCCAACGCCGAGCGGCTCGGTTTCACGACGGCCGACGTCAGGCAGTTCGACTTCGACAAGGATGGACGGGTCGACACGGCCGACATCAAGCACTTCCTGGTTAACCGGACCGTGGAGGAGGCGCGTCCTTTCACCCACATCGTAGAGACCCGCCGCCAAGTGCTGATTGCTCAAGGGCTGGACGACAAGAAGACGGACGAGTCGCTGAAGACGATGGTAGGGGACGCAATCGGGCTGCTCCCAGTACCGGGAGCCAGACAGGTCGGCGAGCTGGCAACCGGAGTCTTCGGCAAGCTGGTCAGCACGGAATACGACAAGCTTGCTGGAGCCGGGTATGACGAGATCGCCACACAGGTCGCTCAGCTGATGTCCAAACCTGGGCGGGGCCTGGACGAGACCTACCACACGCTGGCGGATAACCGACTGGCCGTGGAGAGACTGGCGGAGCAGATGATCGCCACAACCATGCTGAACAAGGGCTTGCTCGACGGCCTAGAGCTAAGAAAGCAGCCATTCGCGGCCGGAAATTCGCGTACGATCAAGCCTTTCGCCGAGATGACTTCGCAGGAATACAGCCAGTTCCTAGAGTGGACTCGCGCAAGGGGAGGCAGTAGCGAACTAATTAATGACTTTAGCACCACCTTTCGCAGCACTAGCGAAGTGGACGACTATCTCGACCTTGATTCCCCCTCCTCCGGAGGGGGGAAATGAAGCATTCTCGCTTTTCCGTCGCTCTGACTGCTCTCGCATTGCTCGCCGCAGCCTGCACCCCGGAGGAGCAGATCGTCTCCACACCGGCCCCGGCTCCGCAGTCTGTCGTGGATTCCTCGCCATACGTCTGCAAGCTCATCCCCCAGCAGGCGTTTCGCCTCGTCACTGGCGTGAGCGGGCCTCTCGTCGAGAGAACCAACGGAACAGGAGGCAATGGTGATTGCCGAGCTCCTGATACGGCTCGGCCCATGGAGGTGTGGTGGTCACGGGAGGGCTCCGGAATGCCTCGAGAGCACATGGACTTTCTTATGGATCAGGACAGACGCCCGCTTTACAGCAGATACGGCGGAGTCACCCTTTCTCCCGACCTCGGTGATGGCATGGCCGCATACGTGCGGAGTGCCCCGTTCGCCAACCAACCGTACCGAGTGAGCGCCAAGTTCCGCTGCAGCGGCATAGAACGAATGATCGACATCTTCCTGCCCCAGATCGCCAAAGGCAGGGACGCGATCAAAGACCTGACCGAACTCATGCGCATCGCCCAAACCCGCTACGGCCACCTGTACAACTGCACTCCCGGCACCTAGCAAACGTCACCCTCCCGCCATCAAAACCTAACCAGCCCGTAGCGCCCCAGATTGTCCCCCTCGCAACACATTCGCTCCAGCCCAAAATCGAACTCAGATGCATCTCTGCCACACCGCGACGAATAAAACCACACCCGAATTCCGATGACCCTGCGTCATCGACAACAACTTCTTGCGACGATGTACTCACACACAGTGATCCCAGCCGCCAAGGCCGAGATCCTTCCAGCTACCGAAAAGGTAGGGGTACATGAACGAAGAGGCGGAGACTCGCGACGCGAAACTTCGCGCGGCAGCCGTCGAAGCGACAGCGCGTTCCCGTAATGGGGCCTATCGCGGCCCTCGCGCGCGGCGTCAACATGCGAGCCTCCCGACAAACGGCTGCCCATGCCTGGAAGGCATACACACCGCCATTGCCTCAACAGCGGTCGCCGTTGCCCAGATAAGAGTTGAAATCGCCAGCATCAAGGCGGAGACGTCCCAGGACTTCGCAGCTCTCGGAGACGAGATAGGCGGCCTTCGCCGGCACACCCACGAGCAGCTCACATCCGCTCAGCACGAGATGCTGGACAGACTCGACTACCTGCAGCGCACAATGGCCGACGTGGGACGCACACTCGATCGGCTGCTGGACAAGGACGGCGCCTAGCGACGAATAGGTCCGGAGCGCGGGAATGACAAAGGGTGTTGAGAATCAGATAGACCTCAACACCCTGATCACTGACCTGCACAGGACAATCGACGACTGGCTCGGCCATTCACCGTGGATCGGACCAGCGCCACAAGTGCGCGAGACCGAGTCACCGGCCCCAGGACCCGCGGGTCAGCGCGAAGCGCGGAGGCCATGAGCGAGGCCGTCGTGGTGACGGCGTCCCACAGCGCAAGCCGCCCCAGCTACCCGGCCAAGGTCGCGTGACGGGCCGACTAGCTGGCGAAGCCCGCGATGAGCCCGATGGTCAGGGCGGTGCGCTCGGGGATGTATTCGATGATGGCATGCTCCCCCCGCGAGTGGGATCCCGCTCCGACTGGACCGAGTCCGTCGAGGACAGGCCGGCCCAGGGCTGAGATGAAGTTGGCGTCGCTGGCACCGCCGACGCCCGCCTCGCGGAGGTCCCAGCCGTGCTCGATCGCCACCTTGTACGTCCTGGCGTACAGGTCCTGGGAGGCGGGGTTGGGCGTCATGGGCGGCCGGTTCCATTCGCCGGAGAGCGCCACGGAGACCCGAGGGTCGGGGGCGCGCAGCGAGGTGAGTGCGGCGTCCACCCGGGCCATCTCGGCTGGGTCGGACACGCGTACGTCGATGCCGCAGGTTGCCTGGCCTGCGGTGACGTTGGTGCCGGTGCCGCCGCTGACCAGGCCGACGTTGACCGTCGTGCCGAGCGCGGGGGCGCCCAGGGCGGCGATCTGGGTGATCAGGTCGGCCATGGCGTGGATGGCGCTGGCACCGGCGGTGGGGTCGAGGCCGGCATGGGCCTCGATCCCGGTGACGGACACCTGGAAGATGCCGACGCCCTTGCGGGAGGTTTTGACCGCGCCGTCTATGGCGCCCTCGAAGACCAGGCTGGCCAGCGCCCCGGCGCTGGCCGCCTCGATGCGGGCGCGGGAGGCCGGGCTGCCGATCTCCTCGTCGCCGTTGAACAGCAGGCGGACCGTGGGATGCGGCAGGCCCAGCTCACGCAGCCCGCGTACCGCCCAGACCGCCTGGACGAGGCCGGTCTTCATGTCGAAGACGCCAGGTGCGCTGATGACGCCGTCGGTGACCTGCCACGGCCAGTCGGCGAGGGTGCCGACCGGCCACACGGTGTCGTAGTGGCCGACCAGCAGGACGAAGCCGGGGGCGGTGCCCTGGTAGGTCAGTTCCAGCACGTCGCCGTACTGGCCGCCGTCGTGCCGGGTGAACTCGTCCGGCTCCCCGGCGCGGTCCACCGCCCAGCGGAAGATCGCGTCGAGTGCCCCGTCCAGGAGCTGTTTGTCGTTGCTCGGGCTTTCCAGCTCGACGAGCATACGCAGGTCGTCGAGCATGGAGGGGAGCGCCTGGCGGGTCCACGTGGGAGCCGGTGTCACTAAAGGATCCTTTCGCTAAGAGTGAGGAGAGTTAGGAGGGGACGCCGGGGCCCAGCGGGATGCCGAGCGCCCACCATGCCAGGAAGAACAGTGTCCAGACCACGAGCATGATCAGGCACAACGGCATGGTGAGGGCGATCAGCGTGCCGATGCCGGCGGATTTGCGGTAGCGCTGGATGAAGCCGAGGACCAGCACGAAGTAGGGGCTCATCGGGCTCAGGGCGTTGGTGCAGGAGTCGGCGATGCGGTACACCGCCTGGGTGGCTTCCGGCGAGATCTTCAGCAGCATCAGCATCGGTACGAAGACCGGGCCGACCAGCGCCCACTGGGCGGAGCCGCTGGTGATCAGCAGGTTGATGAAGGTGACGATGATCAGGATGCCGACAAAGATCATCGGGCCGTTGATCCCGGCGGACTTCAGCAGGTCCGCGCCGTTGATGGCGACGATCGTGCCGATGCCGGTCCACTTGAAGTAGGCCAGGAACTGGGAGATGGCGAAGAACAGCACGAGGACCGGCGCCATCTCGCGCATGCCCTCGGCCATGAACGTGGGCACGTCGTTGCCGCTCTTGATGGTGCCGGCGACGCGGCCGTACACGATGCCGACGAGGCAGAAGGCGACGCCGAGCATGACGGAGATCGCGTTCAGCAGCGGGCCGGTGACCAGGCTGCCGCCCTCGCCGCGTAGCGGTGAGTCGGCCGGGATGATGGACAGCGCGATCAGCGCGGCGATCACCAGCAGCGCGACGCCGGACCAGCGCAGCCCGCGCCGCTCCTTGTCGGTCAGCTCCAGCGCGCCGAGGTCGCCCACTTCGGCGTCCTCGTCGATCGGCATGCTCGCCGCCCGCTTGGTGAGGATCGTCTCCGTCACCACGGTGATGACGATGGACAGCACGACCGACGAGCCGATGGAGAAGAAGTAGTTGGCGAGCGGGGTGACGGTGTAGCTCGGGTCGATGGTGTGCGCGGCGTCGGTGGTGATGCCGCCCAGGATGACGTCGAGCGGGGTGACCACCGGGCTGGCGTCGAAGCCGGCCGCGACCGAGACGAACGCGACCACGACGCCGACGATCGGGCTGCGGCCGACCGCGTAGAAGGCCAGCCCGCCCAGCGGGATCAGCACGATGTACGCCGAGTCGGCGGCCACGTGGGATACCATGCCGGTGAAGGCGAGCGCGAACGTGACCCACCGGGCCGGCACGCGGGAGACGCCCCGGCGCAGGACCGCCGAGAGCAGCCCCGCCCTGTCGGCCACCGCGACGCCGAGCATGACCACCAGGATCGTGCCCAGCGGGGGGAAGGTGGTGAAGCTCTTGATGGCGTCGCCGAGCATCAGCGTGACGCCCTCGCTCGACAACAGGTTCTTCACCGCGACGGTCGTCTTGTCGGCGGGGTTGACCGCCGACACTCCGGCCGCCGACAGGATCCAGCTCAGCGCCATGAGCACGACGCTCAGGATGATGAAGAGCCAGAACGGATGAGGCAGTTTATTACCGGCGCGTTCGACGCTGTTCAGCACGCGCATGGTCACGTTTAAGGCACGTGATTCTTTCTCAGCGGACACGGTCGTCATGGAGACCCGGTCATCCTTTCTTGGTCGTTTCGCCTGAGGCACAGACCGAACGCGAAAGATGCCCCGTCTCTTTATTGCGAGTCCGCACCTGCGGGCCATACTTTAACGGGCGACCGGATCATCTCGCAATAGCTATTTGTCAAGGATGTCTCACCAGTTGAGAGCCGCTATGCGGGCATGCGAAATCGCCCGCGCAATGTCGGGTGTCAAATGAATTTCGACAAACTTAAGACGCCTATAACATTCAGCCGACAAGCCAGCGACTGAGATAGAAAGCGACAATTCCGACTGCTGTCACAAGCAGGAACCTTTTCGACACCAGACCCACGGCGAAGGTGACCGCGCCGCCTATCAGGTAAGGGTTCGTCAGGGTCAGCTCGACGCCGTTACCCGAGGGCGCGAGAACGGCCGGGAACACCAGTGCGGCCAGCACGGCCGGCGGCGTGTACCTGAGCAGCGTCTCCGCCAGCGGCGGCATCTCCCTGTCGGCGAAGAGGGCCAGCGGCAGGTAGCGCGGCAGGAAACTGCACAACCCCATGCCGAGGATCAGCAGCGCCATGCTCATCGGGCGATCTCCTTCGTCCTCGACTTCGCCGCGTACTCGCACGCGGCCCCCACCACCGCTCCCACCACCGCGGCCAGCACGACGCCGAGGTTGTACGGCAGGCCCCGCGCCAGCATCACGGTCACTCCCGCGGCGCAGATGGCCGCGGTCACGCGCCAGTTCGCCAGCCCGATCGCGAGCATGGCGATGAACATGGCGGTCACCGGGAAGTCCAATCCGAGCCCCCGCACGTCCGGGACGGCCGAGCCGAGGGACATGCCGACCGCCGTGCACAGCATCCAGGTGACGTACAGCAGCGAGGACGCCCCGAGGAAGAACATGTGCTTGTTGTGGGTGAGTTCGCCCTTCCTCAGCCGTTCGATCGCCACGAAGAAGACTTCGTCGATCAGCCCGAACCCGAGCAGCACCCGCCACCGCTGGGGCACTTCCTTGATGTACGGGATCAGGATGGTGGAGTAGAGGAGCATCCGGAGCCCCAGGATGAGCGTGGTGAGGATGATCGCGGCCCAGCCCGTGCCGCTGGCGATGAGGGCGAAGCCGACGAACTGGGCGGTGCCGGAGTTCACGGCCATCGCCAGGCCCAGGGTCGCCCAGCCGGAGAGCCCGCTCGACAGTCCGAGTACGCCTCCGGCGATGCCCATGGGAATGGCCGAGGCGAGGAACGGCACCATGCTCCTCGCTCCGGCGAGGTACTGCTGGCCGGGGGTCAGCGGTGTGACCGCCTGGGGGGTGTTCGTGGTGGTCATGTCAGTGCGCTTCGCTCCGTTGATCTTGCGTAAGTGAAACCGGCGGGTCTTCCGTAGGGGGTGCCGGCTGGTCTTCCGTACGTGGTCCCGGCTGATCCTCCGAACACGGCACCAACCCGTGCAGCAGTGTGGCCACGGCGTCCGGGGCCGTCCGGCAGAAGTAGTGGCCGAACGGCCCGAGCTCCGCGAGCCGCGGCCGATCGGCGAACAGCGACCAGTCCTCGTACCTCCGCCGATGGTCAGGGGTCAGCGGATCGTCCGAGGCATGGACGACCGTGAGCGGCGCGCGCAGCCTGGCCACGGGCCCCCGCTCGGCCGCCGCCAGCAGATAGCCGTTGGCCGAGCCGGAGTCGTGCCGGAACGTCCTGGTGACGAAGGCCGCCTGCTCGGGTGAGAGCACGTCGAGCCCGGAGTACCCGGTCGCCTCGACGAGCCAGCGCACGATGTCCTCATCCGTCATCGCGTCCACCCGCTCCATGGACTCGCGGGTGGTCCGGGCGTCGTGCAGCAGCTTTCCGGCCACGAAGACGTGGAGCGGCGCGTTTCCGCCCGCCTCCATCAGGCGTGCGGTCTCGATGGCCAGAGCCGAGCCGACGCAGTGGCCCCAGAGCACCACGGGCCGATCGGCGAGGCCGCGGATCTCCTCCACCACCCGCCGCGCCGCCTCCTCGATGGGCAGGAAGGGTTCGTCCGGATGGCCGGGGTCGTGGCCCGGCAGCTCCACGCCATAGACGGCCACGTCGGCGCCCGCCTTGTCGAGGGCGGTGGCCAGCGGCTCGAAGTTGACGGCGTTGCCGGCCGCGTAGGGAAAGCACACGAGGGCGGCCCGGGCCCGGCCGGGGTCGGCCGACAGCGAGCGAAGCAGCGGCGAGCGGGACGTGGACGCGCCATCGTTCAGACGAGCCTCGGCCACCTCACACAGCGGTCCCAGGGTGGAGTTGCGCATCAGGTCGGTGAGCGACACGAGCCCCTCCAACTCCATGACCACCCGCATGGCCGACAGCGAGCTGCCGCCGAGCTCGAAGAAGTTGCCGTCGAGGGTGATCTGCTCCAGCGGCACGTCGAGCACCCTGGACCACGCCTCCGCGATGCGCGGTCCCACCGCTCCAGTGGGACGACGGCCCGTCTCTCCGGCGGCACTCCGCTCTTCGGAACGGTGAAACGTCAGGCGTCGGGGTGCCTGGAACAGCTCAAGGCCGCCGGGCATGCGGCGTCCGTACACACCTGTGGTGGGGATCGTGACCCCGTTGGCGATCAGCACGATCCGCCCCGGCGTGGCGAAGGGCACCCGCAGGCCGTGTTCGTCGACGACCCGCGCCCGATAATGGTCTGCCAGCTTCGGCAGGACGCTCTCGCTCTGTTCCATCGTGATCAGCGCCGCGCTCTCCTCGCCGGGCAGCAGATCGGCGAGGTGATGGAGGGCGGCCGGATCGGCTGTCATCTGCTCGAACGCGGCGATGTAGTACGCCCCCATCCGCGCCACCTGCCAGGGCTCGAAGAGGTGGGCGTGGTAGTGCAGGCTGAGCCGTACCTCGTCGGTGATGAAGTGCCGGGAGAACTCGGCGCGCAGCACGAACTCCGTCTCCGAGTTGGCCCGCACGTCGAGCAGGGAGAAGCCGTCGAGCGCCTCCAGTTGCCTGAGCAGATAGAAGTGCGTGAAGTTGAAGGCCGTCTCGAACAGCGCCTGTTGCGTCCCCAGGTCGTGCTTCATCCGCGCCATCGGGTATCGCCGCGCGGGGAGCAGTTCGACCTCGGCCCGGTAGACGTCGCGCACGAGGCTCTCCCAGGAGCCCTCGCCCGTACGCACCCGGAAGGGCACCGTGTTGAGGAACAGGCCGATCGAACGGGTGGCGCCCTCCGCCTCGGGCCGGCCGCTGTGCTCGTACCCGGTCATGACGTCGCGCTCGCCGGTGATCAGGGAGAGGACCTTGACGTGCGCGGCCATCGCGACGTTCTTGACCGGCACGGACAGCGCCCCGGCCAGCGCCACGATCCGGTCGGACAGGCCGCGCGGGAACTCCACCTCGTGGAACACGACGGGGAAGACGTCCGGCGACGCCGATTCCCTCGTGCGGGGCACCTCGGCGAAGGTGCTGCCTTCGAGCACGCCCGCCCAGTAGGAACGGTGGCCCTCGTCGGCGAGGGACCGGCGCTCCAGTGAGACGTAGTCGCGCGCGTACCCGTCCGGCTCCACGTCCGGCAGCGGCCGTCCGTCGAGCAGCCGGTAGTAGGTGTCGAACAGCGTGGTGTGCACCAGGGTGATGCTCCAGCCGTCCAGTGCGGAGTTGTGCTGGCTGAGCGTGTAGCGGAACAGGTCGTCGCCGAGCACGTGCACGTGCAACCGGACGAGGCCGGGCTCGGTCCAGGTGAAGCGATGAGCCTTCTCCCGCTCCGCCCATACGTGGTACCAGGCGTCCTGTTCGTCCTCGTGCATACCGCGCAGGTCGGCGATGTACAGCGGTGACGGCGCGTCCTCGTGGACGAGTTGCAGGTACTCGCTGTAGCCGGTGAGGTGGTAGCTGGTACGGAAGATCGGGTTCGCGGCGACGATGTGCCGGACCGCCCGCTCGAAGCATCCGGCGTCGAACGAACTCTGGATCGTGTAGCTGATTATGTCGTGATATTCGACTGTGTTGTGTGACAGTTCGCTCTGAAAGACCAGTCCCGCCTGGAGCTGCGTCATCGGGTAGGCGTCGGCCACCCCGGCCGGGATCTTCGCCCGGTCCTCAGGCGTCAGCAGCTCGAACGGCCGGAGCGGGCGCGTCGCCGGATCCGCGTCCCGCGCGAGAGCGACCAGACTCGCGATGGTCGGATTCTCGAAGAGCTGCTGGAAGGTGAAGTCGAGGCCGCACGCGCGCGCCCTGGCCAGCACGGTGACGAAGTGGATCGAGTTGCCGCCGAGCGCGAAGAAGTTGTCGTGCACCCCGACCGATTCGACGCCGAGCACCTCGGCCCAGACCCGGGCCAGGTCCGCCTCCTGCGGCGTGCTCGGGGCGACGTGGTCCACCGCGCGGGCCGGTTCGCCGGGGTCGGGCAGCGCGCGGCGGTCCAGCTTGCCACTCGGACTGAGCGGGAACGAGGCGAGCGTGACGAGGCGCGCGGGGACCATGTACTCCGGTAGCGTGCGCCTCAGGTGCTCCTTGAGCTCATCTTCGGGCAGGGGCTCGGCGGCCACGACGTAACCGCACAGATGATCCTGTCCGCGAGGGATGACGACGGCGTCCCTCACGGCGGCGTGCTGCCGCAGCCGCTCCTCGATCTCACCCGGTTCGATGCGGTATCCCCGCAGCTTGACCTGGTGGTCGATGCGGCCCAGGTACTCGATGCCGCCGTCGGCCAGCCTGCGGGCCAGATCCCCAGTACGGTAGACGCGCTCCTCGCCCGCTTGGGGCGCGGCGACGAAGCGTTCGGCCGTCAGTTCGGGGCGACCCAGGTACCCGCGAGCCAGCTGGACCCCCGCGACGCACAGCTCCCCCGGGACGCCGACGGGCTGGGGTCGCAGGTCCGCGTCGAGCACGTGGATACGCGTGTTGTCGACCGGCCGCCCGATCGGCACCATGGTCTCGCCGCCGTGGCAGGCGTAGTGGGTGACGTCGACGGCCGCCTCGGTGGGCCCGTACAGGTTGATCAGCCGGCAACCCGTGACCACCTCGTGGAAGCGTCGCACGTGGTGCGCCGGCAGCGCCTCGCCGCTGGCGAACACCTGCCGCAAGGTGCCCAGCCTCCATTGCTCGCCCGTTCCCGAGACGAAGTCGAGGAAGGCCCCGAGCATGGACGGCACGAAGTGCATCGTGGTGACGCGGTGCCGCTCGACCGCGGCGGTCAGCGCCTCCGGCTCCCGCTCCGCGCCGGGCTCGGGCAGGCACACCGACGCCCCCGCGAACGTCCACCAGAACAGCTCCCACACCGAGACGTCGAACGACGTGGGCGTCTTCTGCATGATGACGTCCGTGGAGTTGATCGGGTACGCCTTCTGCATCCAGCCGATGCGGTTGACGACCGACCGGTGCTCGATCCGCACGCCCTTGGGAGCACCGGTCGAACCCGAGGTGTAGATGACATACGCGAGGTCGCGGGCGCCGCCCTCGACCGGCGGCGTGCTCACCTCCTGCGCGTAGGACCCCTCGTCCATGAGGTCCAGGACGGCGACGCCGTCGCCGACCAGCTCCCGGTGGCGGGGCTGGGTGAGGACGAGGCGGGCGGCGCTGTCATGGAGGATGTACGCGATGCGGTCGCGCGGGTTGCCCGGGTCGATCGGCAGGTACGCGCCCCCCGCCTTCAGCACGGCGTAGACGGCGACGAGCATCTCCGGCGAGCGGTCCGCCAGCACGGCCACGAGGTCGTCGCGGCCCACGCCGCGGGCGCGCAGCGTGTGCGCCAGGCGATTGGCACGGGCGTTCAGCTCGGCGTACGTGAGCAGGAAGCCGTCGCCCACCACGGCCACGGCGTCAGGGGTCGCGGTGACCTGGCGGCTGAAGAGCTCGTCGAGCCGCACCGTGTCCTCGAAGGCGGCGTCCGTGTCGTTCGCCTTGTCGATCAGCGCCAGATCGTCGTCGGATCGCAGGTCGAAGGCGGCCATCGCCGTGTCGGGCGAGGCGGTGGCCTGGTCGAGCAGCATCACGCAGTGCGTGAGAAGCCGCCGGGCGGTGTCGGGGCCGTGCGTGCCGGTCCGGTGCCGCAGTTCCAGAGCCAGCCCGGCCGGCCCGCGTACGAAGGCGAAGGCGAGTGGGAAGCCGGGCCGTCCGGCGGGATCCGCCTCGTCGCGTACCGCGTCCACGAGCACGTCGGCGAACGGATCGTCCCCCTCCCGCGCTGCGGTCCCGAACTCGTCGGCGAGCAGCTCGATCGGGTAGTCCTGGTGTTCGATCGCGGCCCGCAGCCGGTCCCCGACCTCGCCCAGCAGCCCGCGCAGCGTGGTGTCGCGCGTGACCGGCAGCCGCAGCACCAGTGAGGAGGCCAGCGGCGTGGGTCCGGCGGGCACGGGGGCGGGAGGTGTGGCCAGCACGGATTCCGCGCCGCCGCCGTAACGCTGGAGCAACGCGCCTGTCACGGCGATCAGCACGGAACGCAGGGCGATGTCCTGGCCTCGGGCCAGCTTGCCGAGTCTGGCGGTCAGCTCGGCGCCGAGGTCGAGCGCGGTCACCGCGCGCGCCGCCTCCCCTGCCGGGCCACCGTGCGTGTCGGACGGGAAGCCGGTGCGCTCGGGCAGCGCCGCGAGCTGGGCGCGCCAGAACACCCCCTCGCGGCGACGCTTCGCGGCCGCGACCTTGAGCCTGCCCAGGGTCTCGATGGACTGCATGGCCCCTCCAGTTCAGAAGTCGAAGTCGAACGCGAGCGCGGGCGGGCCGGGCCGGGCCGAAGGCGCCCGGCCGAGCTCGCCGAGCGGCGTGTCCGGCTCGGCGAGTGCCGCGTCGAGCAAGGACAGGAACTCGTCCCGGAACGTCTCCACGGTGGGGCGCAGGAAGAGGTTCGTGGCGTACGCCAGCCGGGCCTCGTACCCTTCGGGTGAGTCCTCGACCTGCAGGTCCAGGTCGAAGATCGTGCGCCGGGTGGCCTCCGGCAGCCACCGGGGCCGGCCGCCGAGGAAGTCCACCTGGTGCAGCCCCGTGTCCTGCATCGCGAAGAACGCGTCGAAGAGCGGGTGGCGGCTGAAGTCATGCTCGCCCCGCATCGCCACCAGAGCGTCGAACGCGTGATCCTGGTGGTCGCCGGCGGCCACCGCGTGCCGGGCCACGGCTCGCAGATACGCGCGGAACGGCAGCTCGGGGGCCGGGTAGGCCCGCAGGCACAGGGTGTTGACGAACATCCCCTGAACCCGGTCCACGCCCGGCAGGTGCCGTCCGGAAAAGGGCGTCCCGACCGTCACGTCGTCGCCCCCGCTCACCTGTCCGAGGAAGACGGTGTACACGGCCAGGATCACCTGGAACGCCGTCACCCCTTGGGCGCGGGCCAGCTCCCTGACCGCGTGGCTGCGCTCCGCGCCGAACGCGAACGGCAGGTGGTCCCCCTCCGTCCGGCGGACCGCCGGCCGGGGCAGGTCGATGGGTAGATCGAGAGGTTTGACCGGCCGCGCGAACGTCTCGGCCCAGAAGCCACGCTGGGTCTCGGACAGCGCGCGCCGCTCCGGCCCGTTCGCCCACTGCGCGAAGTCCCGGTAACGCAGCTCCACCTCAGGGAGCGGTTCGCCCCTGAGCAGCGCCGCCCACTCGGCCATCAGGAGGGCGAGCGAGCGGCCGTCGGTGAGGAGGTGGTGAATGTCCAGCACCAGCCGGGTCCCATGGTCATGCCGCGCCAGGGCCGCCCGCCACAGGGGGGCCTGATGGACGTCGAAGGCGCGGATCCACCTCTCGGTCCAGCCGTCGAGATTCGCACCGCGAAACAGGCCGACCTCGTCCAGCGCCGTACATAGCACCTCGTGAACGCGCTGGTACGGCTGCCCGTCGTCGCCCACGGCCACGTCGGTGCGCAGGATCTCGTGCCGCTCGACGAGGGTCGCGAGAGCGGCGCGCACCCGTCCGGCGTCGATCCGGCCGGGGAGGTCGACGACGATCGGCAGGTTGTACTGGGTGCTGGACGGGTCCTTGATCTGCTCGACATAGACGCCCTTCTGCTGGGGTGACAGCGGGGTCCGCTCGCCGGCCTGGCACGGACGCGGCCCCACCACGTCGGCGCTGTCCGCGGCACGGACCAGGTCGGCCAGCGCCGACACCGTACGGACCGCCAGCACGGCCGAGACCGGGCAGGCCACCCCGAACCTCTTCCGCACCCTGGCGGCCAGCCGGGTCGCGGTGAGTGAGCTGCCGCCCAGCCGGTCGAGCGGGTCGTCGACGCCGATCCCGCGCACGCCGAGGACGTCCTCCCACAGCTCGACGAGCTCTCGCTCGAGCTCGTCCCCAGCCCTGCCGCCGCCGGCGAGGATCGGCTCGGGCAGCGCGGCCCGGTCCACCTTCCCGTTGACGTTGAGCGGCAGCGCGGGCAGCACCACGATCTGGGCGGGCACCATGTGAGCGGGCAGCACGCGCTCGATCTCCGTCCGCAGCCGCTCCGGTTCCAGGGACCGCTCACCCGAGACGTACGCGCGTAGGTGACCGTCGGACGAATCCGGAGCGCGCCGCTCCACGACCACCGCTTCGCGCACTCCGGGGCGGGCCAGCAGCGCGGCCTCGACCTCGCCCGGCTCGACGCGCAGACCGCGCACCTTGACCTGGTGATCCGTCCTGCCGAGGAAGTCGATCGACCCGTCGGGCAGCCTGCGCGCCCGGTCGCCGGTCCGGTAGAGAAGCTCTCCTGGCCGGAAAGGGTGGGGGACGAAGGCGCGCGCGGTCAGGTCGGGGCGCCCGTGGTAGCCGAGCGCCAGCCCGTCGCCGCCGACGTACAGCTCTCCGGCGACGCCCGCTGGAAGCTGTTGCCGGTCCTGGTCGAGCACGTACGCGGTGGTATTGGGCACCGGGCGGCCGATGGGCACGCGTTCGCCGATCGGCTCGCGAACCTCGTGGCAGGTGGAGATGACCGCGTTCTCGGTCGGCCCGTACGCGTTGACCAGCCGCAGACCCGGATTGGCCCGCAGCACGGACCTGGCGTGCTTGGCCGAGAGCACGTCACCTCCGACCAGCAGGTCCCGCAGCGGCCCGAACACGGTCGGGTCCTCGCCCGCGAGCTGGCTGAACAGCGCGGAGGTGAAGAGCGCCGTGGTGATACCCCCGTCCGCCAGCGCCCGCCTCAGCTGCGCGCCGTCGAGGAACGTCTCCCGGTCGAGGATGTGCACGGTCCCACCGCAGAGCAGGGCGGCCCAGGTCTCCCAGACGGAAGCGTCGAAACCGGTCGCCCCGATCTGCGCCACCCTGGCCGTGGAGTCGAGCCGTACATAGCCGACGCCCCGCACCAGCCGGACGATGCCGCGATGCGGGACCAGGACGCCCTTGGGCCGTCCGGTGGTCCCCGAGGTGAACATCAGGTACGCGACGTCCGACGCGTCGCTCAGCGCGGGGAGGTCGGCCTCGGGTTCGGCCGACCAGTCCTGGGCGTCCACCGCGATGGCCGGCCCGCGGGCCGGCTCTCGCGTGGTCAGCTCTCGTGTGGTCAGCTCTCGTGTGGTCAGCTCTCGTGTGGTCAGCAGGAGGCCGGCGCCGCTGTCCTCGATCAGCTGGGAGATCCGATCCGCCGGATGGGCGGGGTCCATCGGCACGTAGAACCCGCCGGCCTTCAGCACGGCGAGCGCCGCGACGATCAGGTCGGGGGTACGCGGCAGCAGCAGCGCCACCGGTTCCGCGGGACGCAGCCCATCGCGGCGTAACCTCTGGGCCAGCAGAGTGCTGCGGTGGTGCAGTTCGGCATAGGTGAGCGTGGTATCTCCGTACACCACGGCCGGGTGGCCGGGCGCCGCCTCGACCTGCTCGGCGAAGAGCCGCTCGACGCGGCTGTCTCGGGGATAGTCCGTGGCCGTGCCGTCGCAGCCGTCCAGCAGCCGATCACCCATGGGAGATCACCCCCGCGAGGCCGTTCACCGTCGGGTGCAGGTACAGCTCGCGCATCGGAAAGGCGGGCAGGCCACGGTCACGCATGGCCGCCGCCACCCGCATGGCGTACAGGGAGTTGCCGCCGAGCTCGAAGAAGTTGTCGTCGGGACCGACGGGCACGCCCAGCACCGCCTCCCACACCGCGGCGAGCGCGCCCGCCAGCTCACCTGACGGAGCCCGGATCGGCGCGGCGGGCGCGACGACCGGCACAGGCAGCCCGCGAACGTCGAGCTTGCCGTTGGCGGTGAGTGGCAGCGTGTCGAGGGGCGTGATGGTGGCGGGCAGCATGTGCTCCGGCAGCACCTTGGCGGCCCGTTGCCGGATCGCCGCCGGATCGCCGCCGGCCGGCACCACATACGCGTCGATGCGCGCTCCCGCGGCGTCCCGCTCGCCGTTCAGCACCACGGCGGCCGCCGTGACGGCGGGGTCGTCCAGCAGGACGTTGCGGATCTCGTCCAGCTCGACGCGGAATCCGCGCAGCTTGACCTGGGTGTCGAGACGGCCGAGGTGCTCCAGCCGGCCATCGGGCAGCAGCCTGCCCCGGTCGCCGCTGCGGTAGACGCGGCCCATGGTGAAGGGATCGGGCAGGAAGCGCTGCGCGGTCAGCTCGGGACGGTCCAGGTACTCCAGGGCGACCCCGTCTCCCCCGACGTGGATCTCTCCGGGGACACCGCACGGCACGGGACGGCCGCGCTCGTCGAGGACGTACAGATGCCAGCCGGGCAGGGCGTGCCCCACGGACCGCGACCCGGTCATCGCCTCACGACGGGTCACGTTCTGCGCCGTCACGTGCACCGTCGTCTCCGTGATGCCGTACATGTTGACCAGCCGGCACCGATCCTCCGGATACCGGTCGAACCAGGCCCGCAAGGGCCGGGCGTCCAGCGGCTCACCGCCGAAGATCACCAGCCGGACCGCCAGCCGCTCGTCCTGCCGCCGGTCGGCCTCCATGAGCTGGGCGAACGCCGACGGCGTCTGGTTCAGCACGGTGACGCGCTCGCGCGCCAGCAGCTCGCGGAACTCCTCGGGCGAGCGAGAGACCCAGTACGGCACCACGACCAGCCGGGCGCCGGTGAGCAGCGCTCCCCAGATCTCCCAGACGGAGAAGTCGAACGCGCTGGAGTGGAAGAGCGTCCAGGTGTCACCGGGACCGAGCCCGAAATCGTCACGGGTGGCCGACAGCAGGGCGACGACGTTGCGATGCGGCACCACGACGCCTTTCGGGCGCCCGGTCGAGCCCGAGGTGTAGATGACGTACGCGGCCTCACCCGGCCCCCGCCGCTCTGGACGGGCACGACCTGCCTCGCCGCCGTGGGTCTCCAGCTCCTCGGGCCTGACCACGCTCGCCGACCCGCCGCCGGGAAAGTCCTGGTCCGCGATGACGACGCGCAAGGCCGCGTCCTGAGCCGTGAACGCCAGCCGATCGGCCGGATAGGCCGGATCCATGGGCACGTACACCGCGTCCGCCTTGAGCACGGCCAGCATGGCGACCACGAGATCGGGCGTGCGTCCGAGGCAGACGCCGACGCGCTCCCCCGGACGCACGCCCCGGTCGAGGAGGGCGGCGGCGAAGCGGCCGGCGCGCGCGTCCAGTTCCGCGTACGTCAGGGAGCGGCCCTCGCAGGTGAGCGCCACCGCGTCGGGACACTCCGCCACGCGGGCGGCGAACACGTCGTCGATCCGCTCCGGCCGCCAGTCCAGCCGCCGTAACGGACGGCCGAGGGCGACCACCTGCCGTGTCTCCGCCTCGTCCAGCAGCTCGACGTCGGCGGGGACCAGACCGGCGGGCGCGTTGGCCAACTGCTCATAGGCGCGGGCGACATGGCGGGCGAAGCGCCTGGCCGAGTCGGCGTCCACGTCTTCCAGCCGGTGGTGTACCACCAGCTGAAGGCCGCCGTCCGGGGTGTGACCGGGCACGATCGTGAGCGGGAACGGAGCTGTCTGGCAGGGAACGTGCGTACCGGACCCGCTCTCCGCCGGCTCGTCGGCGAGCAGACCGGCCACGACCCGGCCGCCGGTCTCCGCGAGGAGTTCGGCGTACTGCCGCCCGTCGCACCGCCCGCCGTCGGCCAGGGCTTGGGCGGTCTCGGCCACCAGCTCCCCCGCGGTGCGCGCGCCCGAAAGGTCCAGTGCCAGCAGGAGCCCGGCGTCGAACGCGCCCAGCGCTCCTTCCGGCCGCTCGGGCACGGGGCCGAGCACGCCGACGACCGGGTTCTCCTGGTTCTCATACCGTCCGAGCACCAGCCCGACCGCCGCCGCCATCGTGGCCGGCACGTCTGCCCCGGCCTCCCGGATCGCCACGGTGACCAGGCCGGTACGGTCACCCGCCGCGTCGTCGCCGCTGGCCCACGCAATACGTCCGGAAAAATCCGCTTCCCGCCATCTTTTGAGCGTCTCGGCGTCCGCGGCGGCGATGGTTTGACTCGCCGTCTTGTCGGTGAATCCCTCATACCGAGCCCGCCCGGTGAGCACGTCGGCCACGGCGCGCAGCGACAGCGCGTCGAGATTGGCGCGATGGGCGACGAGCACGAGGTCGGCGGGTCCGTCCGCGTACCGCAGCAGCACCGCGCGCAGCAAGGCGCCCTCCGCGTCCAAAGGACGGTGCAGTTCGGCCTCGACGCGGCGGCCAGCCACCGCGGAGTCGCAGGCGGCCGGAACCCGCTCGTCCCAGAGCCGGGGCAGCCGATCAGGTGTGTCCCCCCACCAGGTGCGGACCGCGCGTTCGAAGAGTCCGGCCAGCCAGGTGGCACCAACGCCATCGGGCAGCCTGACGCGCCGGGCATGGCAGTGTGCGGAGGGCGAGCGGTCTGGGGGGATGAGATCGGTTCGGGGCACGCGGTGATCTCCAGAGCGTGGTCGTGGTGAAAGAGCGGGCGTCAGCGTGCGGTGAAGCCGCCGTCGACGGTGAGTACGCTGCCGGTGACCTGCCGGGATTCGTCGGAGGCCAGCCATACGGCGGCCGAGGCGACGTCGTCCGGCTCGATGAGGGCGTTCATGGGCTGGGCCTGCACGAAGGCCTCCTCGTGCTCGTCCGCCGGCACGTCGAGCGAACGCGCGATCTCCGCCAGCATCCGGCCCTCGACCTGCGAGTCATCGCGGACGGAACCAGGGCACAGGGCGTTGACCCGCACCTTGCGGGGGGCGTAGTCGAGGGCGACGGCCTTGGTCAGGCCGATGAGACCGTGCTTGGCGGCCACGTATCCGGCGAAGTGCCGATATCCCACCAGCCCGGCGGTCGAGGCGATGTTGACGATGCTGCCGGATCGCTGCTCGACCATCAGTTTGCCGACCGCGCGGATGGCGCGCCACGCACCGGAGAGATCGACGTCGATCATCAACTGCCACTCGTGCTCGTCGATCTCGTGCGCCACCTTGCCGGAAGGCGCGGCGATGCCGGCGTTGTTGACGAGGACGTCGATGCGGCCGAAGCGCCCGATTGCCATGGACACCGCGGCCTCGACTTCGTGCGTCTCCCGTACGTCGGCCTGCCTGGTCAGGACGGAGACGCCGAACTCCCGGCAGAGTTCGGCCGTGTATTCGAGCTGACTGGCCGAGCCGAGCGCGTACGGCACACCCGGCAGATCGCGCGCGACGTCGAGCAGCACCAGGTCGGCGCCCTCCCGCGCGAACATCCGGGCACTGGCCCGGCCCAGCCCGCGGGCCGCACCGGTGATGACGGCCGTCTTCCCGGACAGGCGCATCGTCACCGCTCATCCGGCGTCGCGAGCTCGGCGCCGATCACGCGCAGCAGGGGAGCGGGATCATCGGCCAGGTACATGTGGCCCCCGTCGAGCTCCACGGTGTTGAACCCGGCGCTGGTGGCCCGCTCCCACTGGGCGATCATCGCCATGTCCACCAGCTCGTCGTCGAGGCCGTGCACGGCGGTGATCGGTGTGGACAGCGGCTTGTCGGACTGGGGACGGTAGCTCTCGTGCAGTTCGACGTCGGCGCGCAGCATGGGTAAGAGCAGCGCCCGCATCTCGGGGTCCTCCAGGGCCGGGTGCGAGTATCCGGCGAAGGAACGGATCCGTGCCAGGAACGCCTCGTCATCCAGGCCGGTGGCGCGGCTCTCCCGCCCGCTCCACGGCCCGGGGGAACCGCTGACGTACAGGCGGGCGAGCCGCAATCCGGTCACGCCGCTGAGCCGGTGCGCCAGCTCGTACGCCAGCACCGCCCCGAGGCTGTGACCGAAGACGGCCACCCGGGAACCGGGGCCGATTCGCTGCAGCACCTGCGAGCACGCCTCGTCCGCGGCGCGGGCGGCATCGGTGTGCGGAGGCTCGACGAAGCGCTCCTCACGGCCGGGCAGTTGCACCGGCAGGATGCTCAGGCCCTCGGCCAGGTAGCGCTGCCAGCCCTTGAAGAAGGAGGCGCCGGCCCCGGCGAAGGGCAGGCAGATGAGGTAGGTGGGTTCCATGATCCGTTCTCCCGTCTGTAGACGGTGTCTCGGCTGTGGGGGGTCGCCTCGCCTGTCACGGCGTCGATGGGTCACGGCGCTGCGAACAGTCGCGAAACGTCACCGAACGTATGTATCCTTGATCGACACCGTCAAGATCCACATCTCCGATCTAACAAACACTTAAGGTTCGGATGTGATGCGCGGGGCCATACTCGACGCCGGACGTCCTTGATCTCCGGATCTCTGGCCGAACATCCGCCCGCATGCCACAATGCGGGGCACCGCAGCGATCATGACCACATGACCTGATGCCGCCTGCCCTACCGGGAGCCGCATGGGAGGGGGACCTCGAGCGCTTCCCTGCGTCTGCGGATCGCAGCTTTGGCGAATTGAGGACAGCGCGACGCATGAAGGGGAGTACATGGACCTAGCCGCTGAGGGCGACGCGCTGTCGCAGCTCATCACGACGATCATGAACGCCATGAGGGCCGCGGGCAACGACAACGACGAACGCCAGCTGGCGCAGATGTCCGAGGCGTGCAAGCAGCTGGCCGCCAGTCTGGATTCCGTGGGCGACAAGAACATCGACCCGGCCGTGCAGAAGGGCCGCAAGCAGTGGACCGGCGACGCGGCCACGCACTACCAGGAGATGGTCGACACCTACTTCGACCCGGCCGAACGGAAGGCGCTGGTCAAGAGCCTCGGCCACGTGTCGGAAGTGCTCCTCATGGCCAAGGAGGCCACCCACGAGACCAAACGGGCGTTCCGGGAGCTGCTGAAATCCATCCTCCAGGCGTTGGCGATCAGCGTGGCCCTCTCCATGTTCACGGGCGTGATGGGCAGGTACGCCGCGTGGGTCGCCAGAGCCAAGATCGCCGCCCAGGGCGCCGGCCTCGCGGCCACCATCCTGGCGCGGCTGATCTGGTTTCTCAAAAAGGTCGCCGTACCCCTGCGCAAGCTGGCCGAGCTGATGAAGAGGAGCAAGGCGCTCAGGAGGGGCCTGACGGTCTTCAAGTCGCAGAACTGGGTGCTGAACGGCACGCAGGGCATGAGTTTCGGCAAGACGGCCCTGACGTCCTTCAAGAGCTACGCCAAGATGTTCGGCCTCCAGCTGGGCGCCGGCCAGTTCATGTTCGTGGGCCTGGGCCGGGAGCTCAAGGGCCAGTCGTTCTTCGCGCCCTTCGGCCTCCAATACGCGCAGATGGTGAATTCCGCGGCGATATCGTCGGCCTTCCCCTGGGGCCGCGTCGGCTGGGACAAGGCGAAAAAGGCGTACGGCGCCAAGGCCCTCTTCGCGGCAGGAGCCATGACCGGAACGGGCTACACGATCATCAACGACAGGCTCGAAGGCAAGACGCTGGGGCAAATGGTCAAGGACATCGGGAAGGTGGCGGTGCTGAACGGCGGCTGGGGCGCCCTGAACGGTGCCGCACTCAAAAAGATCGGCATCACCGGCGACTTCCAGGTCCAGCTCTTCAACTCCACCGGCGCGATCATCCCCGGCACCGCCCTGCGCAACCTTCCCCCACCCATCGGCGTCCCCTTCAAACAGACGGAGCCGCCGGCGCACATCGACCATAAGAAGTACCCGGAGCCTGATACTCCCCCATTGATGGACTACCGGCCGCAGGACCCCACCACGACCGCCCCCCAGGCATCGTCGCACCAGGTCGGAGGGGAGGAGACGCTGGCAGGCATCGCCAAACGGGTCTACGGCAGCGAAAGGTACTGGCCCCAACTCTACGAGGCCAACCGCGACGTCATCGGCCCTGACCCCGGGGTCCTGAAACCGGGCACGCCGCTGAAACTCCCGAAACTGAAGTGACCGACTGGAGAGTGCGATGACCGGAAAGAGCAAGGAAGTCGGATATTCCACGGACGACCTGAAGAAGGGAGGAAAGGCCACCGACGAATCGATGAGCCTGCTGTCCGCTCCCCGAAACGCTTTCGCCGAGGCGGCCAGGCCGACGTCCACCTGCTTCGGCCTGCTCCCCGAGGGATCCCAGGAGCTGGCCGACGACTATCTGAAGTTCTACACCAACACCATCGACTGGGTGGACTCCCTGATGTGGAACCTGAACAACGCGGGCCTGACTCTGAACCAGACCGGAAAGAACTACGACCGGACCAACCCGACCGGATAAGCCGTCAAAGGGAGAACATGAGTTCCGACGACTCCAAAAATATCTACCAGGACGAACTCCACCGAATCTCAGAACAAGCCGAACGGGCACACAGCCGCCTGAAGAAAGCCGGTGGCGGCTTCAACGACGTCTACGGCACCGGCGAGAGCGCCGACGGCAAGATCAGGGCCCGCACCGACTCCGGCGGCCGCATCACCGAGGTGCGCCTCGACCCCCGCGCCATGAAACTGAGCAGCCAGGACCTCGGCGAGGAGATCACCCTCGCGGTGCGGCGCGCACAGGACGACTGCGAGAGGAACCACGAGGAACTGCTACGCGACGCCGTCGGCCGGACGCCACCGTCCCCTGACGCGGCCATGGAACAGTTCGAGGAGGTCATGCACTCCTTCAACCACGCCATGAACAATCGAGAGAGCCGAATCGACCAGATCCTTCGGGAAATGGACCAGTAAGTCGACCGCGCCGCACCATGCTCAGGGGGCGCGGTCGACTGACAACGGTCAGCGCGACGCGCGGTTGACCGCCGAGATGATCGCCTTGAGCGAGGCCGTCGTGGTGTTGGCGTCGACGCCCACCCCCCACAGCACCCGGCCGTCGACGTCGCACTCCAGGTAGGAGGCCGCCTTCGCGTCGCTGCCCGCGCTCATCGCGTGCTCCACGTAGTCGAGCACCCGCACCCGGATGCCGACCTTGGCGATCGCGTCGATGAAGGCCGAGATCGGGCCGTTGCCGACGCCTTCGATCTCGCGGATCTCGCCGTCGAGCCGTACGTCGGCGCCGATGCGGTCCTTGTCGTCCCCGGCCGACTCGTGGCGGTGGGCCATCAGGCTGAGGCGGCCCCAGCGGTTGGCCGGGTTGGGCAGGTATTCGTCGCGGAAGATGGAGTACATCTCGGCCGAGCCGATCTCGCCGCCCTCGGCGTCGGTGCGTGCCTGGACGACCTTGGAGAACTCGATCTGCAGCCGTCGCGGCAGGTCCAGCTGGTGGTCGGCCTTCATGATGTAGGAGACGCCGCCCTTGCCCGACTGGCTGTTGACCCGGATGACCGCCTCGTAGGTGCGGCCGATGTCCTTGGGGTCGATCGGCAGGTAGGGGACGGCCCAGGTGAACTGGTCGACCGGCACCCCGGCCGCGGCCGCGTCGGCCTCCAGGTGGTCGAAGCCCTTCTTGATGGCGTCCTGGTGGGAGCCGGAGAAGGCGGTGTAGACCAGCTCGCCGCCCCACGGGTGGCGCGGGTGCACCGGCAGCTGGTTGCAGTATTCGACGACGCGGCGGATCTCGTCGATGTCGCCGAAGTCGATCTGCGGGTCGATGCCCTGGGAGAACAGGTTCATGCCCAGGGTGACCAGGCAGACGTTGCCGGTGCGCTCGCCGTTGCCGAACAGGCAGCCCTCGATGCGGTCGGCCCCGGCCATGTAGCCCAGCTCGGCGGCGGCCACGGCGCTGCCGCGGTCGTTGTGCGGGTGCAGGGACAGGACGATCGAGTCGCGGTACTTCAGGTGGCGGTGCATCCACTCGATCTGGTCGGCGTAGATGTTGGGCGTGGCCATCTCGACCGTGGCCGGCAGGTTGACGATGACCTTGCGGTCGGGCGTCGGCTGCCACACGTCGTTGACCGCGTCGCAGACCTCGACGGCGTAGTCCAGCTCGGTGCCGGTGAAGGACTCGGGCGAGTATTGGAAACGTACGTCCACGTCGGTCGCGTCGGCGAGCTTCTTGACCAGCTTGGCGCCCTCGACGGCGATGGCGGTGATGCCGTCGCGGTCCTGTCCGAACACCACCCGGCGCTGCAGCGTGGAGGTGGAATTGTACAGGTGCACGATGGCCTGCTTGGCGCCCTCGATCGACTCGAAGGTGCGCTCGATCAGCTCGGGCCGGGCCTGGGTCAGCACCTGGATCACCACGTCGCCGGGGATCCGGTCCTCTTCGATGATCTGCCGGATGAAGTCGAAGTCGGTCTGGCTGGCCGCGGGGAAGCCGACCTCGATCTCCTTGTAGCCCATCTTCACCAGCAGCTCGAACATCTGCAGCTTGCGATGGGCGTCCATCGGGTCGATCAATGCCTGGTTGCCGTCACGCAGGTCCACCGCGCACCATCGCGGCGCTTCGGTGATGACCCGATCAGGCCAGGTGCGATCGGTCAGCCGGATCGGCTCGAACGGCTGATAACGCTGGAAAGGCATCGGGCTGGGCTGCTGAGCGGTCATGTCGGGAGCTCCTCGTCGGTCGAAAGAAAAGCGGCCGACGCGCATGGCTCGCTCCGCGGCGAGGGAGCCGGCCTCAGTGGCCCCCGCCGCGGCAGCTAAGAAGGAGGCCACGCAGCATGCCTTGCACGCTACCAGACGTCTCGCGGTAAACCGTCCTTGATCTCACATGATGAGAACCGACAGGCAGGTGACGCAGCCTTCCAGCTTCTCGAACTCCGAGATGTCCACCAGCGTCACCTCCAGCCCGCGTTCCTGCAGCATCTTGCAGGTCCGCGGCGCGGAGGCGGCCATCAGCACCCGGTCGCCGCCCAGCGGCACCACGTGCGCCCCCGACTCCTCGGCGGGCACGAGCAGGCCCGGCAGGTCCGCGCGGTCGGGGTCGCCGATGAGCGTGCCGTCCGGCAGCGCCGTGACGGCCGACTTCAGGTGCAGGACGCCGGTCAGGTCCACGGGCACCACCTGCCGCTCCGGCAGCAACGCGGAGAGCTGGGTGATCCCCTCGTCGTTGGTCCTGCCCGACCTGCCGACGTACACGGTCCTGCCGACCTGAAGGACGTCACCGCCGTCGAGCGTGCCGGGCCGCGCGATCCTGACGGACTTGACCCCGAGCTCCCGTACGAGGGCCGCCACGGTGTCCACCTCAGGCCGTCGCTCGATCGCCCCCGGTCTGGTCAGTACGGCCAGCCGGTCGCAGACGACGACCATGTCCTCGACGAAGGGCCCGTCGGGCAGGTCGTCGGCCGCCTCCACGTGGCGTACCTGCCACCCGGCCCCCTCCAGCGCGGCGACGTAGCGTTCGTGCTGGTCAAGGGCCCGTCCGGGGTCGACCGGCTCGCGCTCCACATGCGTGACGATGCCCTCGGAGATCCGTGGGCCGGGCTTTCTTACCAGCGCGATACCAGGCATAGGCCGTGTTCTATCACGTAGTAACTAAAGTCTTGGACATGCGTGACAACGAGATTCTCAGCAAGATCAGCGATCTGGTCACCGAAGAGCACGAGCTGCGGAGCAGGCTGTCGGCGGGCGAGGTCAGCTCGGACGAGGAGCACGCGCGGGTCAAGGAGCTGGAGACGGCTCTCGACCAGTGCTGGGACCTGCTCAGGCAGCGCAGGGCGAGGAGGGACGCGGGCGAGAACCCGGACGGCGCCAAGGCCCGGCCGGCCGGCGAGGTGGAGAACTACCGGCAATGACGGGAAAACGGGCCTGATCTCACCACTCCGTTTCCTTGATGTTAAGCGGACGTTAGATCTAGCCCGTCTCCCCTTGTCGGAACAACCTTCTGCGGAGAGGCTCTGGCCTGCACCTACTCCCCCCAGGCCCCGCACAGGAGGTATTCCAGTGAGCCAACCCCGCGTGCCGTGGAAGGCAGTGATCGGCGGTTCCGTCGGCAATCTGGTCGAGTGGTACGACTGGTTTGTCTACAGCAGTTTCGCCGTTTATTTCGCCGCCTCCTTCTTCCCCAATGGCAACTCCACCGCACAATTGCTCAACACCGCGGGCATCTTCGCCGTGGGCTTCTTCATGCGCCCGATCGGCGGCTGGCTGCTCGGCCGCTACGCCGACACGAAGGGCCGCAAGGCGGCGCTGACCATGACGGTCACGCTGATGTCGCTGAGCGCGCTGCTGATCGCCATCGCCCCGACGTACGCGTCGGTCGGCTACTTCGGCGCCGTGGTCCTGCTGATCGCCCGCCTCCTGCAGGGCATCTCCGTGGGCGGTGAGTACGCGGCCAGCGCCACATACCTGACCGAGGCCACTCCGGCGGGCAAGCGCGGCTTCGCCTCAAGCTTCCAGTACGTGTCGATGACCGCCGGTCAGCTCGTCGGCCTGGGCCTGCAGATCATCCTGCAGAACACGATGACCAAGGAAGCGCTCAACTCCTACGGCTGGCGCATCCCGTTCATCATCGGCGCCCTCGGCGCGGCGGTCGTGTTCTACCTGCGGCGCAACCTCCTGGAGACCGAGGCTTACGACGAGGAGGAGCAGGTCAAGGACGGCGAGAAGAGCGAGCGCGGCACCATCAAGGCGCTGATGGCCCACAAGAAGGAAGCGCTGCTCGTCATCGCCCTGACCATGGGCGGCACGGTCGCGTACTACACCTACACGACCTACCTCACCAAGTACCTGGTCAACACCGCGAACCTGCCGAAGGAGACCGCGTCGCTGGTCAGCTTCTCGGCGCTGTTCATCTTCATGTTGATCCAGCCGCTCGCCGGCGGGCTGTCCGACCGGATCGGCCGGCGGCCGCTGCTGATCACGTTCGGCATCGGGTCGATGCTCGGCACCGTACCGCTCATGACCGCGCTGTCCAGCGTCTCCGGCTTCGTCGGCGCGTTCATCCTGTCGCTGGTCGGCCTGATCATCATCACCGGCTACACCTCGATCAACGCGGTGGTCAAGGCGGAGCTGTTCCCGACGCACGTCCGGGCGCTCGGCGTGGCCCTGCCGTACGCCATCGCGAACGCCCTGTTCGGCGGCACGGCGGAGTACGTCGCGCTGTGGTTCAAGTCGGCGGGCATCGAGTCCGGCTTCTACTGGTACGTCTCGGGCTGCGCCGCCGTGTCGCTGGTGGTCTACCTGACCATGCGCGAGACGCGCGACGTGGCGCTCTCCCGCTCGGAGCGAGAGGGAGCGGCGGAGTCGGTCTCCGTCCGGGCCTAATCTGGCCTGATGCGAGTTCTCCTGGTCGAAGACGACGATCGACTCGCCTCCGCGCTCACCACGGCCCTCGCGCGCCATGGCCACCAGGTCGCGCGCGCCGGGCTGGCAGTCGACGCCCTCCGTCTGGCGGGGGGCGTCGACTTCGTCCTGCTGGACCTGGGCCTGCCCGACATGGATGGCCTTGAGGTGCTGCGCCGCCTGCGCCGGGTGTCGGCCGTGCCGGTCATCGTGGTGACCGCCCGCACGGAGGAGCGCGAGGTGCTCCGCGGCCTGCGGTCCGGGGCCGACGACTACCTGGTCAAGCCGTTCCGTACGGTCGAGTTGATGGCGCGCATGGAGGCCGTGATGCGCAGGGGCACCCGCCCGATGCCGACGCGGGACCACGTGGTGAGCGTCGGCGATGTGCGCATCGACCTGGAGGCCAGGCAGGTCACCGTGTCGGGTGAGCAGGTGACGCTGACCAGGCGCGAGTTCGACGTGCTGGCCCTGCTGGCCCGCGAGCCTGGCGTGGTGCGCAGCCGCGAGGAGATCCTGGACGAGGTCTGGGGCGACCCGCTGCTGTCCGCCTCCCGCTCGCTCGACGTGCACGTGGCCGGGCTGCGGTCGAAGACCGGCCGCCCGCACCTGGTCGAGACGCTGCGCGGCACCGGCTACCGCCTGGGGTCCACGGCGTGAACTCCCGCCTGGTGGTCACGTTCACCACGCTGATCGTGTTCCTCATCGCGGCGCTGGCGGTGCCGCTCGGCTTCGCCTACGCCTCGCACCGGACGAACCGGCTGCTGCTCGACCGCCGCGCCGACGCCACCCGCTTCGCGGAACTGGCCGACCAGGCCGCGCGCGACGACGACCGTACGGCGCTGACGGCCGAGGTCGTCCGTTACGCCGACCTGTACGGCGCGGCCATCCGCGTCCGCGACAGGGACGGCATGATCGTGGTCACGGCTGGCCGCTTCGAGGGCGACGACCAGGCGGAGACCCGGCTGGCGCTGAGCGGCCGCACGACCGAGGACCTGCCCACGATCAGCCCCTTCGGCCCCGCGAAGGTCCTGCTGGCCGAGCCGGCCGGCCGGGACGCGCAGCTGTCCGGCGTGGTGCTGCTCCAGGCCCGCACCGACCAGTCGCGGCTCGACGTCTCGCTCGTCTGGGGCGCGCTGGCGCTGGGCGCGCTGATCGCGCTGGGCTACTCGGTCCTGGCGGCCAGACAGCTGGCCCGCTGGATCCTGCGCCCGGTGACCGAGCTCGACCGCACCACCCGGGCCATCGCGGAAGGCCATCTCGACGCCCGGGCCAATCCCGGCGGAGGGCCCTCGGAGCTGCAACGGCTGGAGGAGCGGTTCAACGCGATGGCCGACGCGGTGTCGGGGGCGATGGAGCGGCAGCGGGCGTTCGTGGCCGACGCCTCGCACGAGCTGCGCACCCCGCTGACCGTGCTCGGGCTGCGGCTGGAGAACCTGGAGCCGCACCTGCGCTCCGACGGCACCACCGAGTTCGAGGAGGCGATGGCCGAGCTCGACCGGCTGGCCCTGCTGGTGGAGGACCTGCTGGCGCTGGCCAGGGTCGAGGCGGGCGCGGGCACCGAGGCCAAGGAGATCGAGCTGCGGCCCCGGCTGGCGGTGTGGCGGGAGGTCTACCCGGCCAAGGACCTCACCCTGCGGGTGGATGTGCCGGAGATGTCGCTGGTGCCGGAGGCGGCGGCCAGGGTGGCGGACATCGCGCTCGACAACGCCCAGAAGTTCGTGCCCGCGGGCGGCACGGTGACGGTCACGCTCTCCGACGGCGTCCTGCGGGTCGCCGACGACGGTCCGGGGCTGGCCGAGGAGGAGCGGGGTGACGCGCTGGGCCGGTTCTGGCGGTCGGGCGCGCACGCGAACGTGCCGGGCAGCGGGCTGGGGCTGGCCATCGCCACCGAGCTGGCCAAGTCGTGCGGGGCGACGTTGAGCCTGCTGCCCGCCGTACCCCATGGGCTGGTCGTGGAGTTGCGGCTGGCTGAGCCGTACACGGAGCTCTAGCGCTTGTTTACCCGTACACAGACCTGTAGTAGCGGGCGGCGCCGGGGTGCAGGGGGACGATGCCGGTGCCGATGGCGTAGCGCTTGTCGAGGAGGCCGCCCGGCGCCGAGGGGGCCCGCAGGCGGTCGCGGGCGCTGAAGAGCGTCCCGGTGACGGTGTAGGCCACGTCGTCGGACAGGGCCTGACGGCAGACCAGGTAGCTGGGTGTGCCGACGGTGGGGACCGGTTTCGAGCTGCCGTACACGCCCGCGGGGATGGTGGCGTGCTCGTAGACCGGGCCATAGATGCGGCGCAGCATCGGCACGAACGGCTCCAACGAGACGATCCTGATGCCGCCGAGTGAGGCGAGCGCGGGGGTGGGCACACCGCCCGACCAGAAGAACGCGTCGATCACGCCGTCGACGAGCGCCTTGATCGACCCGTCGAGGCCAAGCCTGGCGGTGATGTGATTACGTACCCCGGCGGCGTCGAGCACCCGTTCGGCGGTCACGGCGGTGCCCGATCCGTCGGCGCCGATGGAGACCTGCCGCCAGGCCAGGTCCTTGGGGGCGAAGATGTCCGAGTTGGCGCGTACCACCAGATGGACGTAGTTCATGTACATCCTGGCCAGCGCGGCGACGGGCTGGTGGCGCACGCGTACGGCGTCGTCGGCGCTGTCGGCGAGCGAGAACCCGAGGTCCGCCCGGCCGTCGGTGAGCATGGTGAGATTCTGGACGCTGGCCGCGGTCTCGATCACCTCAACGGTGAACCCGTCGCGCCGCAACTCGGCCGCGAACCGATCACCGAGCGCCCCGTACGGCCCACCGGCCAACCCGGTCGCCAGCCGCAGCGAGCGTTGCTCCGAGGCGGTGACCGAGCAGCCCGCAGCGTTCAGCGCGGCGAGCGCGAGAAAGACACGGCGGGACATCGGCACAGGCTCACGTTATCGAATCAAGCAGAATGGACAATGTGACCGAACGGGACGCGCACCTTCGAATCTCCGCAGACCTGATGATGTTCCTGCCCGTGAGCCGGCGCCGCGAACGCCACCGGATCGCCATCGGCGGCAGCTCGACCCTGGGCCACCACGTGGAGTCGGCCGGCATCCCGCTGACGGAGGTCGGGCCGATGACCGTCGACGGCCGCGGCGTCGGCCCCTCCTACCAGCCCGCGGCCGGCGACCTCATCGAGGTACGGCCGATACCCAGACCCCAGCCGCTGCCCCGCGAGCCCCGCTTCCTGCTGGACGTGCACCTGGGCACGCTCGCCCGGCGGCTGCGCCTGCTCGGCCTCGACACGGCCTACCACAACGACATGGACGACCCGGCGCTGGTCGTGCAGGCCAACGAGGAGCGCCGGGTGCTGCTCACCCAGGACCGCGGCCTGCTGCGCCGCCGCGCGCTGTGGCTCGGCGCGTACGTGCGCGGCTCCCGCCCCCACGACCAACTCCGCGACCTGCTCGAACGCTTCACCCCGCCGCTGCGCCCGTGGACGAGATGCACGGCCTGCAACGGCGAGCTGACCCCGGTGGAGAAGCGCGAGGTGCTGCCGGTCCTTGAAGCGGGCACCCGGCACGCTTACGACGCGTACGGGCGGTGCCAGGAGTGCGGGCACGTGTACTGGCACGGCGCCCACAGCGGCCACCTGGAGGAGATCGTGGCGACGGCACGGCAGTGGGCGGCTACGGGCTGACGCAGGGGTCGAACCTGTCGGCCTCGGGCAGGTAGCGCTGCCACTCCCGCTCGGTCAGCGACCGACCGGCGCGGCGGCAGACGGCGGCCGCCACCTTGCCACCGTCGAGTGGGAACGTCCGCACCACGCCGTCTGGCATGGCGCTGTAGAGGGTGCCGCCGTCGGCGCTGAAGGCCAGTGACCCGTCGCCCAGCGGGATCTTCTTCTGGCCGTCGAAGATCAGACCGAGCGGCTGCCTGCTGGGCACGTCCCAAAGCCTGACCCGGTCGCCGTTCTCGTACGTGGCGATGGTACGGCCGTCAGGCGACCAGGCGATCCCCTGGATCGGGCTGTCCGGCACGGCGGGGAACGCTCCGACGGGCGCCTTCAGGTCCGCGTCCCACAACGCCATCCGGTCGGGCCCCGAGAAGGCGATGAGCCGGCCGTCGGGGCTGAAGGCGTGAGTACCGTTCAACCGGCCAAGCCCCTCGGCGAGCGGTAACCGGGCGCCGGTCACCGGGTCGATGGGTTGGGGCTCCGTTCCGGCCACCAGCAGCCTGCCGTCAGGACGGAAGGCGAGCGTGCCGGGGCCGGGCACGGCGGCGCGAGTGACGGTGCCCTTCGCCAGGTTCCACAGCTCGAGCGGAGCGCCGGTGCGGTCGGGCCTGGTGGGGGAGACGGCCAGCGTTCGACCATCGGGGCTGAAGGCTATGTCGTCCACGTCCGCGACCTTTATCGCGTCGAGCACGCGGCCCGTGTGCGCATCCACGATCCGGGTGCCCGACTCGTCGCCGACGGCCAGCCGCCCGCCGTCCCGGCTGAAGGCCAGCGCGGGCTCGCGGCCGATGACGCCGATCGGCGGCCCGAGTGGGCGCTTGGTCGCCACGTCCCACAGCCGGGTCTCCCCGGGCCTCGTGATGGCCACTGTGTGCCCACCCGGCCCCAGCAGCGCGTGCCCTTCGGAGGTTCCCGTGGTCAGCGGTTGGTCGAACAACATGGATATGTCCACGGTGTCGATCTCGCCATTATCGGCCTGGTAGCGCAGCACACGGTCGGCTTCGTCGAAGTGAACGTCGTTGATGCCCCCGCGCATGTCGCGCTCCAGAACGACCGACCATCCGGCGCGCCGCCACACTATGAGCTCCCCCAGGTAGGTCCAGCCCGCGACGTAGCGGTCGCCGAAGCCGAAGGCGGTATCTCGGTCCGATTCGCCACCGTAACGTCCCCCGATCACGCCTCCGCCCGGGACGGTCCAGACACGCATCCGTCGCTCGCCCGGCGGTGGCGGATTCTCGCTGACCGTGAGCGCGCGCCCGTCGTCGCTGAGACGCACGTACGTGACGTCAGTCTTGGCGGGCAGCCAGGGCGCGGGCAGCCGCTTGCCGGTGCGCAGGTTCCAGAGCTCGACCTTGCCGTGCCCACCTGTGGACACCACGCCGACGTGGCGTGCCGGGTCCACCATGTCGAGCCCCGCTCCCGATCCGGCGGTCAGCCGCTTCCGGGTGGCCACGTCCCAGGCGCGCTCGGCGCCGCCGGTCCCCTCGGGTACAAGGAGGGTGCGACCAGCGCGGTCGAAGGCGAGCCTCCCCCCTCCCTCCGGCACCACGAACCCACCGCCGAACGTGGCGCCGATCGCCGTGCCCGCCATAACGTCCCAGAGGCGCACATCCTTGTCCTCCAGCACGGCGAGCGTCCGCCCGTCGGGACTGAGCGCGACCTGGCGCACGGCCGAGCCCACGCCGGAGAACTCGCGGAGCAGGCGGTGCGCGCGTACGTCCCAGAGCCGCACCCGGCCCTCCTGGACGGCCGCCAGCGTGCGTCCGGTGTCGTCCAGTCCGTAGACACTGCTCGGACTGGCGTACGGGTCGGTGAAGACGTCGCTCGCCGGCCTGGACAGCGACTCGTACAGCGCGCCCCGCGTCTCGACCAGGTCAGGGCTCAGCCGCCAGCCCGCGACGGTCAACAGCCTCGCCAGTTGCGGGTCGCTCTCCCGCAGATCAGCGGCCTGCAACGCGAGCGACTTGGCCAGCGCGTCGTCACGCTGTCTGCCGGACTCCCTGCGCAGGTACTCGGCCGTCCCCAGGCCGCCCAGGGCCGCCACCAGCAGTACGGCCAGCGCCGTCGCCAACAGGCCGCGCCTCCTGGACTGGCTTCTGGTCTGCTTGGCCGCGGCGTCGAGGAACTCGCGTTCCCTCCTGGCCAGCGTGAGGTCCTTGCGTTCGGCGGCGGCCCACTGGAGTGTCCGGTCGAGGCTGGAGCCGTGCAGCAGGTCGCCGGGTTTCCGGCCGTGGCCGTCCCAGAGGCCGGCCGCCTCGACCAGGCGCCGGTGGACCGGCAGCCCCTCGCGGTTGTCGGCCACCCAGGTCCGCAGCCGGGGCCATGCCTGGATCAGGGCGGGCTTGGCCAGCTCGTACGTGGTGCCGGTGCTCGTCACCAGGCCCGCCGCCTCGAAGAGGGCGAGCAGGGCGGACACGGCCTCGGTCTCGGGCAGCTCGTCGCGGGTCACCGGCCTGAGCGAGCCGTCGCCGTCGAGCATGCGCAGCAGCACCTCGGGGACGGCCGCCCGCTCGGCCTCGGACAGCTCGTCGTACAGCTCCTCGGCGATCGCGCCCAGGTCGGGCTCGGCCGGGCTCCTGAGCGGGCCGGCCAGCGCCCCGCCACGAGAAAGCGGGTCGCCGTCGGCGCCGATCAGGTCCAGCAGGGCCGCGCGCGCCGAGGGCCGCGCGGCCGGGTCCTTCGTGAGCGCGCTCGCCACGAGTCGTCCGAGCGGGTCGGCCAGGTCGGCCGTGTCGGGCCGGAAGTCCATGACCTCGCCGATGACCGCGACCGGCTCGCGTACCTCGATCGCGTCCTCGCCCCGCGCGGCGAACAGCACCACCAGCCCCCACGCCCACAGGTCCGCCGCGGCCGTCGCGCCCCGCCCGGCCAGGACCTCCGGCGCCATGTAGTTGGGCGTGCCCATGACCGGACCCGTGGTCGTCGGCCCGGCCTCGCGTGCCACGCCGAAGTCGATCACCCGGGGACCGTCGGGGCCGAGGATGATGTTGTCGGGCTTGAGGTCGCGGTGCACGACGCCGGCCTGGTGGATGGCCGTCAGCGCGGTGGCCACGCCGATCGCCAGGCGCCGCAGCGTGTCACCCTCGTAGGGGCCGTGCTCGGCGATCACCTGCCGCAGGTTGGGGCCGGGCACGAACTCGCTGACGATGTACGGCTCGGCCACCTCGATGATTCTGGCCGTGCAGAACGAGGCCACCCGCGCGGCCGCCGCCGCCTCCCTGGCCAATCTGGCCCGCGACTCTGGATCATCGAACCTGGGCACCTTGACGGCGACGCGCTCCCCCTCCTCGCCGTACGCCTCATAGACGACACCCTGGCCCCCGGCGCCCAGCCGCCCGGCGAGCCAGTAGCGGCCCAACCGGTGCGGGTCTGAGGGAGTCAGAGGGATCATCAAGTGTGTAATTGTGGTCGAGTTCGCTCTGCTGAGGAAGGCCGCGTGGAATTTCGCATCATGGGTCCGCTGGAAGTGCTCGACGGCGACGACGACCGCACACCGACCGCGCCCAAGCACCGCGACCTGCTGGCGATGTTCGTGCTCAACGCGCGCCGCCCGCTCACCGTCGGACGGCTGCGCGGGCTGCTGTGGCCGCGCGAGGGCGGCGACCGGTCCGACTCCCTGGTCCGGGGCTATGTCGGGCAGCTGCGCCAGCTCATCGGCAAGGACGTGATCACCACGGTGTCCGGCACGTACACGCTGGCCATCGATGAGGAACAACTCGACGTCGACCGCTTCAGGTCGCTGGTGGAGCGGGGCTCGTACCAGGAGGCGCTGGCCCTGTGGCGCGGACCGGCGCTCGAGGACCTCGACCCCGACGGGGAGCGCTGGGTGGAGACGCGGCGGCTGCGCGAGGAGCTGGAGGAGCTGCGGCTGTTCGCCCTGGAACGCCGGGTGCAGCTCGACCTCGACGCCGGCCGTCACCGCGAGCTGCTGTCGGAGCTGCGGCGGCTGGCCGGGCAGCATCCGCTCTGGCAGCGCTTCCGCGGCCAGTACATGCTCGCGCTCTACCGGAGCGGGCGGCGGGCGGAGGCCCTCGACGCGTACGCGGCGTTACGTGAGGCGCTCGACGACGGCCACGCGATCGAGCCCGACTCCGACCTGCAGCTGCTCTATCACCGCATGCTGCACGACGACGTGTCGCTGCACGTCTCGGCGGGGCCGCCGGTGCTGCTGCCGCACGACGTGCCCGGGTTCACCGGCCGCGCCGACCTCCTCGATCTGGTGGTAGGCGGGCAGGTCGTGGTGCACGGGCAGGCGGGCGCCGGCAAGTCGGCGCTGGCCGTGCACGCAGCCTGGCGCGAGCGCGAGCGCTTTCCCGACGGGATCCTCTACACCGACCTGCGCGAGACGACGGCGCCCGCGGCGGTGCTCGAGGACTTCCTGCGCTGGCTGGGCTGCCCGGCTCAGGCCGTCCCCGCCTCGCTCGACGGACGAGAGCGACTTTTCCGTACGTACGCGGCCAACCGCCGGCTGCTGGTGCTGCTGGACAACGCGTCGGCCGAGAACCAGGTGCGGCCGCTGCTGACGTCCTGCCCCACGGTCGTCACCAGCCGCTCCTCCCTCGGCGGCCTGTCCGGCGCGACCCGCGTGTCCGTGAGCGTGCTCGGCGAGGACGACGCGCTCGACCTGCTCGTCCGCACCTCCGGCCGGGTGGCCGACGAGGCGCTGGGCAGGCTGGCCAGGTTCTGCGGCGGGCTGCCGATCGCGCTGCGCATCGCCGGGTCCCGGCTGGCCGCCCGGCCGGGCTGGACCGTCGACTACCTGGTCGGCCTGCTGGAGGACGAGCACGAGCGGCTCGACGGGCTGCGCTCCGGCGACCAGGCCGTACGCAGCGTCCTCGCCATCGGCTACGACGGCCTGCCCGATCCCGCCAAGGCCACACTGCGCGGGCTCGGCGCGCTGTCGGCGCCGGACTTCGCGGACTGGGTGGCGGAGCTGTTCGGCGGGCAGGCCGAGGCGCTCGTCGACGCCGGGCTGCTGGAGACGCACGTGGTCGACGTGGCCGGGCAGGTGCGCTACCGGCTGCACGACCTGACCCGCCTGTTCGCCCGCGAGCAAACGAGCCAGGGCGCGCCGGACGCGCTCGTACGGCTGATGGACGTGGTCCTGGCCAGGGTACGGTCCTCGCGCTTCTCGCTGGTCTCCGGCGATCCGGGCACCCTCGTGGCGACCAGGGACATCAGGGAGTCGGTCGAGTGGCTCGCCGCCGAGCGGGCCTTCCTGGTCAGCCTGGTCTCCGACCTCCATCAGGCCGGCCTCGACGACGGCTGCCGGCGGCTCGCCCACCTGCTCGGACCGTACCTCGAACGCCACCGCTTCCTCGACGACTGGCGCCACGTCACGGCGGCGGCGCTGGAGTCGGCGCGGCGCGCGGGCGACGCCATAGGCGAGGCGCTGATCCTGCGTGACCTGGGCGACCTGCACCTGGCCGAACGGGAGTGGGACCTGGCGCACGACCGGCTCAGGCTGGCGCTCGGCATGTTCCTGCGCGAGGGACGCACCCGCGACGTCAACCAGACCAGGCGGCGCCTCGGCCGCGTCCACCTCGAACGCGACCGGCTGCCCGAGGCCGAGCGCGCCCTGCTCGGCTGCCTGAAGGCGGCGGAGAACGATCGCGACGCCGCCGAAGCGCTGCGCGTGCTTGGCGTGGTCCTGCACCGCGCGGGCCGGCTCGACGAGGCCGCGGACCGCCTCCAGACCGCCGCCGCCCACCTCGCCGCGCTCGGCGACCGCTACCGGCAGGCCGACACGCTCCTGGATCTGTGCTCGGTACGGCTGGCGCAGCACGCGGTCCCCGACGCCAGAACGGCCGCCGAGACGGCCAGAGGGATCGCCATACGACTCGGCGACCAGCTGCTCGACGCGTACGCCCTGCTGGCCCTGGCCCGGGTGAACCAGGCGGAGGGCGCGGCGGAGCGGGCCAGGGAGCTGGCGGGGTCGGCGCTGGCGGTCTTCGAGGCGCTGGAGGACGATCTGGGCCGCTCCCAAGCGCTGCCCATGGTGGGGTGAAACGTGGTGGGGTGAAACTGGTGGGCCGACCGGAAACCGACTCGACATCCTCCGGCAACATCGCGGAAACGGCCGGTTCTTAAGGTCCGGGCCATGCGGCTTACCCCACACGAGCAAGAGCGCCTGCTCATCCACGTCGCCGCCGGGGTGGCCCGGCAGCGTCAGTCCAGGGGCCTGCGCCTCAACCACCCAGAGGCTACCGCGATCATCGCGTCGTTCCTGATGGAGGGGGCCAGGGACGGGCGGACCGTGGCCGATCTGATGGACGCCGGACGCTCGGTGCTCGGGCGGGACGACGTCATGGAGGGGGTGCCCGAGATGCTGGACTCCGTCCAGATCGAGGCGACCTTCCCCGACGGCACCAAGCTGGTCACCGTGCATCGGCCGATCCCATGACCACTGACGAAGCCGACCCCGTGGCCACTGACGAGGCCGGTCCCGAGACCGCTGCCGAGGCTGACGTCGAGGCCGAAGTCGAGGCCGATCGCCGCGTGCAGGGCCAGCCGATGGTCCCGGGCGAATATCGGCACCCCACCGACGACATTTCACTCAATCCGGGACGGCCGAGGGTCACGGTCCGGGTCGTCAACACCGCCGACCGGCCGGTCCAGGTCGGCTCGCACTACCACTTCGCCGCCGCCAACCCCGGGCTGGCCTTCGACCGCGACGCCGCCTGGGGGATGCGGCTCGACGTGCCCGCGGGCACCGCGATCAGGTTCGAGCCGGGTGTCGAGCGCGACGTGACCCTGGTACCGATCGCCGGGCGCCGCGTGGTGCCCGGCCTGCGACCGGAATGGGCGGGCCCCCTCGATGGCTGAGATCTCCCGTGCTCGATACGCCGCCCTGTACGGCCCCACCACGGGCGACCGCATCAGGCTGGCCGACACCGACCTGTTCGTCGAGGTCACCGAGGACCTGTCCGTGGGGCCGGCGGGGGCCGGGGACGAGGCGGTGTTCGGCGGCGGCAAGGTGATCCGCGAGTCGATGGGCCAGGCCAGGACGACCCGGGCCGAGGGCGCGCCCGACCTGGTCATCACAGGTGCGGTGATCCTCGACCACTGGGGCGTGGTCAAGGCCGACGTCGGCGTCACCGACGGCCGGATCTCCGCCATCGGCAAGGCCGGCAATCCGGACACCATGGACGGGGTCGACATCGTCATCGGGCCGTCCACCGAGATCCTCAGCGGCAACGGCAAGATCCTCACCGCGGGCGCCGTCGACTCCCACGTACACCTCATCTGCCCCCAGATCCTCGAGGAGGCGATCGGCGCGGGCGTCACCACGATCGTCGGCGGCGGCACCGGGCCGGTCGAGGGCACCAAGGCCACCACGGTCACCGGCACCTGGTACCTCTCCAGGATGCTGGAGTCGCTCGACTCCTACCCGCTCAACTTCGCGCTGCTCGGCAAGGGCAACACGGTGAGCGCCGAGGGCCTGGTCGAACAGCTCGAAGCGGGCGCCTCGGGGTTCAAGCTGCACGAGGACTGGGGCTCCACGCCGGCCGCGATCGACGCCTGCCTGACCGTGGCCGACGCGCACGGCGTACAGGTGACGATCCACACCGACACGCTCAACGAGGCCGGGTTCGTCGAGTCGACGCTGGCCGCCATCGGCGACCGGACGATCCACGCCTACCACACAGAAGGGGCGGGGGGCGGGCACGCGCCCGACATCATCAGGATGGCGTCGTTCGCCAACGTCCTGCCCTCCTCCACGAACCCCACCCGGCCCCACACCATCAACACCCTCGACGAACACCTCGACATGCTGATGGTCTGCCACCACCTGAACCCGTCGATCCCCGAGGACCTGGCCTTCGCCGAGTCCCGGATCCGGCCCACCACGATGGCCGCCGAGGACGTCCTGCACGACCTGGGGGCGATCTCGATGATCGGCTCCGACTCGCAGGCGATGGGCCGCGTCGGCGAGACGATCATCCGTACGTGGCAGACGGCGCACGTCATGAAACGCCGCCGCGGCGCTCTGGGCGGCCCCGCGGACAACCTCCGCGCCCGCCGCTACATCGCGAAATATACGATCTGCCCGGCCATCGCCCACGGCCTCGACGCCGAACTCGGCTCCGTCGAACGCGGCAAGCTCGCCGACCTCGTCCTCTGGGACCCGGCGTTCTTCGGCGTCAAGCCCACGCTGGTGCTCAAGGGCGGCGTGGTGGCCTGGGCCCAGATGGGCGACGCGAACGCCTCCATCCCCACGCCGCAGCCGGTGCTGCCCCGCCCGATGTTCGGCGCCGCCCCGGCCACGGCCGCCGCGACGTCACTGCACTTCGTCTCACCCCTCGCCCTCGACGCGGGCCTCGCCGACCGCCTCGCGGTCCGCCGCCGCCTGGTCCCCGTGGCGGACGTACGGGGGCGGGGCAAGGACGCGATGCCGCTCAACGACGCGCTGCCCCGGATCGACGTGGCTCCGGACACGTTCGAGGTACGCGTGGACGGCGACCTGATCGAACCCGCGCCCGCCGAGACACTCCCGATGACCCAGCGCTACTTCCTGTTCTGATGACCATGAACCCCGCACTCCTGCTCCTCACGGACTCCCGCCTCCCGGCCGGGGGCCACGCCCACTCGGGCGGCACCGAACAGGCGATCGCCACGGGCGCGGTCCACGACCTGACGTCCCTGGCCGCCTTCCTGAGGGGCCGCCTGCACACCTCCGGGCATGTCGCCGCCGCCCTCGCCGCCGCCGCCTGCGCGTTGGGCGCCGACCGCTCCTCCGACACCTCATGGGATCTGCTGGACGCGGAGGCCGACGCCCGGACCGCCTCCCCAGCCCAGCGGGCCGCCTCCAGGACTCAGGGCAGACTGCTCTTGCGGGTGGCCCGCCGCCTGTGGCCGCCGCCCACGCTCGACGACCTGGCGCCGGGCGTACCGAGTCCCCGACGCTCCGTCGCGCTCGACGGCCTGGCGCAGGCCGTACCGAATCCCCATCACCCCATCGCGCTCGGCGCGGCGGCGCACGCGGCGGGAGCGTCGCCCGAGGACGCCGCTCTGGCGGCGGCCTACCACGCGATCACCGGCCCGGCCACGGCGGCGGTCCGCCTGCTCGGCCTGGACCCGGTAGCGGTTCACGGCCTGCTCGCCGACCTGACCCCGGACCTCGCCACCACGGCTTCCGACGCCACGTCATCCGACCTCGCCACCTCGGCTTGCGACACCTCGCCGTACGGCGGGAGCTGGGCCGAACTGCCCGCCCGGTCCGCCCCCGCGCTGGACCTGCTGGCCGAGCGGCATGCGGAGGCCACGGTCAGACTGTTCGTCTCCTAGGAAGGACACACCATGGGCGCCAACCACGACGACCATCACCACGCGCCCGCCCACCACGGCAGAGCACTTCGCCTCGGGGTGGGCGGGCCGGTGGGCAGCGGCAAGACGGCCCTGGTCGCCGCCCTGTGCCGCACGCTCGGCGGCTCCCTGCGGCTGGGTGTGGTCACCAACGACATCTACACGACCGAGGACGCCGACTTCCTGCGCCGGGCCGGGGTACTCGACCAGGAACGCATCCTCGCCGTCGAGACCGGCTGCTGCCCCCACACGGCCATCCGCGACGACATCGCCGCCAACCTCGACGCCGTGGAGACCCTGGAGGACCGGTTCGGCCCGCTGGACCTGGTGATCGTGGAGAGCGGCGGAGACAACCTGACGGCGACGTTCAGCCGTGGGCTGGCCGACCGGCAGATCTTCGTCCTCGACGTGTCCGGCGGCGATAAGGTGCCCCGCAAGGGCGGCCCGGGAGTGACCTCCGCCGACCTGCTGGTGATCAACAAAACCGACCTGGCGCCGCTGGTGGACGCCGACCTGACCGTGATGGCCCGCGACGCGGCGGCGGTACGCGGCGACAAACCCGTACTGTTCACCTCGATCCGCCAGGACCCCTCGGCGGCGGATGTGGCGGCCTGGGTCTCCGAACAGGCCCTTTCCTGGCCCCACGAGCCCGTCTCAGCGGCTTGACGGGCGTCGCCCTATGACTGACACGGGCTTGCCGCAGACAGCGGCAGAGACGTCGTCAGACGCCCAGGAGGACACGTCGGCGAGCGCCATCAGCGCCGTCGGGCGGCGGGCGATGCGGGCTCGGGCGGCTGTCGCGACCTCCCTGGCCGATGGCCGGACGGTCATCAGCAGGCTGAGCTCGATGCCGCCCCTGACCTTGCGGCAGACGGGTCCGCGGACCGTGCACCTGGTCTCCACGGCGGCCGGGCCGCTCGGTGGCGACCGGCTCGAACTCGACCTCGACGTCGCACCCGGCACCAGCCTCGAGGTCGGCTCGGTGGCCGGCACGCTGGTACTGCCGGGCGACGGTGAGTCCGTCATGGTGATCTCCGCACGCGTCGGGGCGGGCGCCGCACTCCGCTTCGCGCCCCAGCCGACAGTGCTCGCCGCCGGCTGCGCTCATCGCCTGGTGGTACGGCTGACGCTTTCGGCGGGCGCGCGGGTGTTCTGGCGCGAGGAGATCGTCTTCGGCCGGTACGGCGAGACGCCGGGCCGCTGCCACGCCCGCTTCGACGCCACGTACGACGGCCGCCCGCTGCTCAGGCAGGAGTACACGGTCGGCGACCCCGCCATCGACGCCTCGCCTGCCGTCTACGGCGACGCCCGCTGCATCGGCACCACCCTGATCACCCCCTCCCTGGCCTCCGCCCCGCCCCGCGCCATCTCGTCGCAAGCCGCCTCAGGGGCTGTGGTCGCGGAAGGTGTAGCCGTGTTACCGCTGGCCGGACCGGGTGTGCTGGTGTCCGCGCTGGCCGCCGACGCCGTCGCGTTGCGCCGGCGTCTGGAGTGGGGTGAGGGTGTGGCCCTCGGTAACCTGGCAGGAGCCGCGCGCCCGACCTAAGGTGATCGGGTGGCCGACTCTCTCTCACCGAGCCCCGCGAAGCCCAAGGCGCGGCGCGGCTACGCGTTCGTCATCGCGGTGGCGGGGGCGCTGCTGGTGTTCTGCGCGTTCCTGCCGTGGACGGGGGTCGAGGCCAGGATCGGTGCCATCGGCGGCGTGTCCAACGACCTACGGGGCATTGACGACAGTCTTGGCGTCTACGCGCTCATCGCCGGGCTCGCCACGCTGGCGCTCGGGGTCGCGGGTCTGTTCGCCCGGCCGCGGACGGCCGCGTTGGCGGTCATCCCGGGGGCGCTGGCGACGATCTGGCTGGTGATGTTCGTGGTCGATCCGCCCGGTGTCGGCAACGGGGTCTCCGTCGATCTCGGGTTCCTGTCGATCGAGCCGGGGATCCGCTACGGGTGGTTCGCCGCACTGGCCTGCGCGCTGGCCGTGATCGCCCTCGCCGTCCTGTCGCTAGTACGCGGCCGCCGGGCATAGCCGCCCAGCGGGGGTCCGCTCCCGAACGTGCCCCCCGGCGGGGAGACCAAGGCAACCTTCGCGGCGTGCTGTGCGTGTATGGGGTCATGATTTCAAAGGGCGTTCAGTGACGCCACATGCGGGCGGGTTCACGGAGTTCGTGGCCGCCCGCAGTACCAGCCTGTTACGCACGGCGTACCTGACCTGCGGTTCGCTCGGGGAAGCCGAAGACTTACTGCAGACCGCGCTGGAGCGGGCGTGCCTGCATTGGGACAGGCTGTGCCGTGGCGGCGACCCTGAGCCCTACATTCGGCGGATCATCGTCAATCTGGCGATCAGCCGGGCGCGGCGTCTGGCGATCGTGCGATTGATTCCGACGCACACCCCTCCCGAACTGCCCGCCGCGCGGGAGGACATCGAGTTACGGCACGTCGTCATGGACGGGTTGCGGGCGTTGCCGCCCCGTCAGCGGGCTGTGGTGGTGCTCAGGTTCTGGGATGACCTGACTGAGGCCCAGACCGCGAAGATGCTCGGCTGCTCCATCGGCACGGTCAAGAGCCAGACGTCCAAGGCGCTGAAACGCCTGCGGGCGCTGCTGGGTGAGGAGGTGGCGAACAGTGCGCGGTATTGAGGAACGACTACGCCAGGGAATGACCGACGCGACCCGGCCGGTGCGGGGGGCGCCGGAGCTGGCCGTACGGGTGATGGCCCGGGTGGCGCTGCGCAGGAGGCGGCGCAGGCTGGCGGCGAGTGTCGCCGCGGCTGCCGCTGTCGTGCTGGTGGCGATCGGCATCGTGTCGCCGTACATCGTCACCCGGCCGGACCCGGTCGCCGCTCCCCCGGAACTGGAAGGTGTGCGGATCGGCTACATCCCGGAGGGCCTGGGTGCCCCGCAACGCCTGCGGGAGGAGGAGAAAAACGTCGGAGGGCAGATCCGGCTGCGCGGTAAGGCGCTGAGATGGCAGGCCGGCGGCGATTTCGTCCAGGTCTCGGTTTACCGGGTGGACGGCGTCATGCGCGACGCGATGGACATCATGGCCATGAACGTTGTCGACGCACCGGTCGAGCCGCGATCCATCGATGATCCGGTGCTGTCCGGTGACGGCACCAGCGCGATGTGGGTCGCTGACCACCGCCTTGTGCTGGAAGTCACGGTCTCGGCGGCTCTGAAGGGAGAGCGCGACCGAATCGTCGGCGGTCTGCGCGTGACCGGCTGGAATCCCGCCTTCGCCGGGCTCCGCGTCACGTACATGCCGGCGGGCATGTGGGTCTCGGGAACGGTCGGCGCGAATCTCGACGCGCTGACCCGGCTCTGGCAGGGTGAGTCCGGCCGGCAGGTCTCCATCGAGGTCGTATACGGCCAGGCTGGGACGACGCTGGAGGAGTTGCGTGCCGCCGGACCGCCGCAGGAGGTGCTGACCGATGTGCGTCCGGCCTCGGTATACGGCCGGCCGGCCTACGCCGGCGCCACCGGACAGGCAGGCCGGGTGCTGCTGTGGCTGGTCGAGCCAGGAATCGGCGTACGGATCAGGGGGGACCACCTGCCGGAGGCAGACCTGGTACGGATCGCCGAGGGCATCCAGTCGCCCTCCGAAGGCCAGGGCGAGTCCGTCGACGGCATCGCCACCTACCTCGCCGGCCCAGCTCTGCGGCCGGGTCCTGTGGGGACCGTCATCACACCACGCTGGCGTTCCACCATCCGGCGATGGATCGGCCCGGACGGCGAAGGCAGCGTCACCGTCTCCGTCCAGCGTGGCGCGGCGGTGCCGAGCGCCACTTGGTGGAGCAGCGTCTCCCGAGGCGAGCCGAAGCCGACGACCATCGCCGGGGTGCATGGGATGCTGCTCGGTATGGGGGCCTCCAGAGCCAGCCGGAAGTTCGCCTGGACTCCAGAGTTCGGCCTGGCCATCGTGGTCACCGCCCCCGCACATGATCTAGGGCGAATCGTGAAAGGTATCGCAGCGCGATGATGGGGAATCCCCACCGGCTTGCAGGCGGGTGTCCCGTGCGAAAGCCGTCAGTCGTAGAAGCCCAGGCGGCGCAGCTGCTTGGGGTCGCGCTGCCAGTCCTTGGCCACGCTGATCCGCAGGTCGAGATAGACCCGAGTGCCCAGCAGCCCCTCGATCTGGGCGCGTGCCCGCGTCCCGACGTCGCGCAGGCGTTCGCCCTTGTGGCCGATCACGATCGCCTTCTGCGACGGCCGTTCGACGAACATGTGCGCGTAGATGTCGAGCAGATCATCCCGCCCTTCGCGTGGCATCATCTCGTCGACCACCACGGCGATCGAGTGCGGCAGCTCGTCGCGTACCCCTTCCAGCGCCGCCTCCCTGATCAGCTCCCCCACCAGCACCTGCTCGGGCTCATCGGTGAGCTGCCCGCCCGGGTAGAGCGGCGGCGACTCCGGCAGGTGCTCGATCAGCACCTCGGCCAGCACGTCGAGCTGGTCACCCGACTGCGCCGACACCGGGACGATCGCCGCGAACTCCGCCACCTGCGACAACGCCAGGAGCTGCTGCGCGATCTGCTCCTTGGAGGCCAGGTCGCACTTGGTGAGTACGGCGACGACCGGCGTCTTCTTCACGGCCGAGAGCTTGTCGGCGATGAAGCGGTCGCCCTTGCCGATGGGCTCGTTGGCGGGTACGCAGAAGCCGATCACGTCGACCTCGGTCAGCGTGGACAGCACGAGGCTGTCGAGCCGCTCGCCGAGCAGGGTGCGGGGGCGGTGCAGGCCGGGAGTGTCGACGATGACGATCTGGGCCTCGGGCCGGTGCACGATGCCCCTGATGACGCGGCGGGTGGTCTGCGGCTTGGACGAGGTGATCGCCACCTTCGTGCCGACCAGGGCGTTCATCAGCGTGGACTTGCCGACGTTCGGCCTCCCAACGAAGCAGGCGAATCCGGCGCGATGGCTGTCTGGCGAAGTCACATAGTGCATTGTGGCCTATCAAACGCCCTGTCGACGCCACCAGGCAAACGCGTCGGGCAGCACCAACGGCATCCAGGTGGTCGTGGTCAGGCCGGCGATCTCCGGCTCGGTCGCCCATCGGGCGTCGGTGATCTCGTCGCCGTCGGGGGTGGGCGTGCCCGACTCGATGACGCAGCCGTACACGGCGATGACGTACGCGCACAGGTGCCCGTTGGGGTAGACAGTACGGAATTCGGGCCCGCCGTACACACCGATCAGGCCGCGCGGCGCGACGTCAATGCGGAGTTCTTCCTGGAGCTCTCTGACCAGGGCGTCCTCGGGGCGTTCGTCGGGGTCGACGCCGCCGCCGGGCGCGGCCCAGAGGCCCACGTCTCCGTGACGCGCCATGAGCGCCCTTCCCGCGGAGTCGAACACGAAGCCGCAGACCGACGGAAGCATCAGCAGATCGGAGCCGACCTTGGCCCGTACCCCGGCCAAATACGGCGAAATCGCCACGTCAGCCTCTCACTGTGCCGTCGGGCCCGGAGCCCTTCAGCGTGCCGTCGGGCCCGGCCACCAGCAGCGCCTTGACGCCCAGCTCGGCGGCCACCGCCTCGTCCTCGGCGCTCGGCCCGTCGCCCGCCGTGACCAGCGCCGCCGCCTCCAGCGTCTGCGCGCCGCTGGAGACGGCCGTGGCGACCGCCACCTGCACCGCGGACAGCGTGAGGGAGGAGAGCGCGACGTTCGTGGCGGAGTAGGTGCGCCCGGTCTCATCGCGTACGGCGGCGCCTTCGGCCGAGCCGTTGCGCGCCCTTGCCGCCCGCGCGAGCGTAATGATCTTGCTGTCTTCTGGATCGAGAGTCACGAACTCTAGGTTAGGCGCTGACCATCCCCACAGGTTAAGCACTGACCATCCCCACAGCGGCGCTGAGCACCTGCCGGGTACGCTCCGGGTCCACCTTGGCGATGCCCGTGTGCACGACGGACACCAGCGTGTCCCCCGAGCGGGCGAGCATCACGTCCAGCGCGTACGGGTAGCCGTTCAGCCGCCCGCGCAGCTCCGCGCCCACCACCTCGTCGCCCACGTCCTCGACCGGCAGCATCGTCAGCCGCAACCGGGTGCCCCCACCCGCCCGCACCGCCCGGCACGCCTCCAGTGCCTCGGTCAGCTCCTCGATGCGCCCCTCCGCCTCCGAGCCCGCGTAGCGCGCCAGGCCCACCCCGGCCACCTCGCCCAGCTCGTCCCCCTCGAAGCTGGCCGCCGCCTGCGCCGTCAGCGCCAGCGCGGGCGCCCGCCCCGCGGCCGGATCCAGCGCGGCCCGGCAGTTGTGGTCCGCCGCCGCGAACGGCACCCGCCACGGCTCCTCGGACCGGGCGGAGAAGCCGTCAGGCAGCTGCGGATCCTTGTTCAGCACCTCGCGCAGCCGGGCCATGGCCTGGACGTCGACGTAACTCTCGGCCGGCCCGCCGCCGCAGCCGGCGAGCAGCCCGCTCATGATGGCCAGGATGATGATCCCGCGTTCCATGATTCCCCCCGGTTCGCAACGTCCCCGGGCGACGAATACGGCAATCCACCAGAGTCACCAACAAAGCCCCAAACGCTAAAAGGGGGTTCTCGTCCGGCTTACCGGACGTGAACCCCCTTTACGCCGAGCAACGTCACGATCGGCTAGCAGACCGAGACGTTGTCGTCCCCCCCAGGGACATCCTCCCGCCGCGAACCCCACCCGGCGTTCGGATGCTTCCCCAGTGACACCCACCGCACTGGGGTGTCGGGATTAAGGCTGTCGTACGCCGCTTGCAACAGACTTGTAGAACACTTGCCACATCCATCGCAAAAGGGTCAGCGCGCTGTCAGTCGTGCTCGGCGGCGGCGGGTACGACATCACCCTCATGCGGAGCCACCCTGCGGACGACCACGGTGCTGATCCGGTTACGGCGCCCGGCGAGGCTCTCGGCCGTCAGCCGCAGCCCGGCCATCTCCGCCTCGGAGCCCGCGATCGGCACCCGGCCCAGCGCGTGGGCGAGCAGCCCGCCGACGGTCTCGACGTCGTCGACCTCGATCTCGGTGTGGAACAGCTCGGCGAGCTCGTCGACCGGCATCCGGGCCGTCACCCGGAGCCCGCCGTCGGGCATGGTCTCGACGCGGGGCGCCTCCCGATCGTATTCGTCGGCGATCTCGCCCACGATCTCCTCGAGCACGTCCTCGATCGTGACCAGGCCGGCCGTCCCGCCGTATTCGTCGATGACGATGGCCAGGTGGATCTGCCTGGCCTGCATCTCGCGCAGGAGCTGGTCGATCGGCTTGCTCTCTGGGACGTAAGTGGCCGGGCGCATGATCGACTCGACCTTCTCCTCGCCGCCGTCCTCCCCCGAGTCCGACTCGTGCACCCTGCGGGTGACGTCCTTGAGGTAGGCGATGCCGATGACGTCGTCCTCGTTCTCGCCCACGACGGGGATGCGGGAGAAGCCGCTGCGCAGCGCCAGCGAGAGCGCCTGGCTGAGCGTCTTGCCCCGCTCGATGAAGACCATGTCGGTGCGCGGCACCATGACCTCGCGTACGAGCGTGTCACCCAGCTCGAAGACCGAGTGGATCATCTCCCGCTCGTCGGGCTCGATCATCCGTCGTTCCTCGGCCAGGTCGACCAGGTCGCGCAGCTCCGCCTCGGAGGTGAACGGGCCGTCGCGGAACCCCTTGCCGGGGGTCAGCGCGTTGCCGAGCAGGATGAGCAGCTTGGGCAGCGGGCCGAAGATCCGGGTCAGGCCGTAGACGATGGGGGCGCTGGCCAGCGCGATCGGCTCGGCGTGCTGGCGGCCGAGGGTGCGGGGCGAGACGCCGACGATCACGTAGCTGACCACGATCATGACGGCGGCCGCGCACACGTACGCCCAGCCCTGGTCGTGCATCAGGTCGATGAACAGCAGCGTCGCGATCACCGTGGCGACCAGCTCGCAGCTCAGCCGGAGCAGGAGCAGCAGGTTGAGATAGCGCGGCGGGTCGTTGACGATGGCCCGCAGCCGCGGGGCGCCACGCCGCCCCTCGCGCACGAACTCCTCCGCGCGCACCCTGGAGATGCGCGTCAGTGCCGTTTCCGCACTGGCGATCAGGCCACCGATCACCACGAGGGCGATGGCCAGAGGCAACCAGGCGTTCACCGCGGGCTGCGCACCTCCCGCCACGACTCGAGGAGCCGGGCCTGCAGGCCGAACATCTCCTTGTGCTCCTCAGGCTCGGCGTGGTCGTAGCCGAGCAGGTGGAGGATGCCGTGCGTGCACAGCAGCTCCAGCTCCTCCTGCGCGCTGTGACCGGCCTCCTCCGCCTGCCGGGCGGCCACCGGCGGGCAGAGCACCACGTCGCCGAGCAGCGCCGGGTCGGCGGCGGTGTCGGCGTCGCCGCGCGCCCCGCCTCCCGGTCGCAACTCGTCCATGGGGAAGGCGAGCACATCGGTCGGCCCCGGCTCGCCCATCCACTTCTCGTGCAGCTCGGCCATCGTGCGCTCGTCGATCACCACGATCGACAGCTCGGCGAGCGGGTTGATGCCCATCTCGCCGAGCACGTGCGTGGCCAGCTCGACCAGGCCCTGCTCGCCGACCTCAGCGCCCGACTCGTTATTGATCTCGATACTCATCGTCGATTCCTCAACGTCTCTTCCCCCGATGCTGGATCTGCTTCGGCTCCTGAAGCGCGTCGTAGCGACCGTAGGCGTCGACGATCTCGCTCACCAGCTTGTGGCGGACCACGTCGGCGCTGGTCAGCCGGGAGAAGTGGATGTCGTTGATGCCATCGAGGATCTCCTGGACCACCCGCAGGCCGCTGACCGTGCCCGAGGGCAGGTCGACCTGCGTGACGTCACCGGTCACCACGATCTTGGAATTGAAGCCGAGCCTGGTCAGGAACATCTTCATCTGCTCGGCCGAGGAGTTTTGTGCCTCGTCGAGGATGATGAAGGCGTCGTTGAGGGTGCGGCCGCGCATATAGGCGAGCGGTGCCACCTCGATCGTGCCCGCCGCCATCAGCTTGGGGATCGACTCGGGGTCCAGCATGTCGTGCAGCGCGTCGTACAGGGGGCGCAGGTAGGGGTCGATCTTCTCGTAGAGCGTGCCCGGCAGGAAGCCGAGCCGCTCCCCCGCCTCGACGGCGGGCCGCGTCAGGATGATGCGGTTGACCCGCTTCTCCTGCAGCGCGCGTACGGCCTTGGCCATCGCGAGATAGGTCTTTCCGGTGCCCGCGGGACCGATGCCGAACACGACCGTGTACTGGTCGATGGCGTCGACGTAGCGCTTCTGGTTGACGGTCTTGGGCCGGATCGTCCGGCCGCGTGAGGACAGAATGTCGAGCGACAACACCTCGGCCGGGCGGTCGGACGTCATGCGCAGCATGGCGATGCTCCGCTCGACCGCGTCGGCGGTCAGCTCGCCGCCATTGCGCAGCACCTCGACCAGCTCCTCGAACAGGCGCACCACGGCGCCGCTCTCGTCAGGGCTGCCGGTGACGGTGATCTCGTTGCCACGCACGTGGATGTCGGCCCTGAACGCACCCTCGATGACGCGCAGCAGCTCGTCACGGGAGCCCAGGAGGCTGACCATTGGGTATTCGTCCGGTATCAGCACCTTGGCTTGAGTGCGCGAGGGAGGTGCCGTTCTTCGGGATTCATGTAGTTCGGACATGGGCAGGCCAGCGGCCTGATGCCTCCCGGTCTGTTCGGATGTACTTCTCCGCCCATCGTAGCCGGGACCAGGCTGATTGCTCGCGCCAATATCACCGCGCCAGATCAGCCGGGCGGCCACCGCAGATCACGCCCGCCGAGCACGTGGGCGTGCACGTGGAAGACCGTCTGCCCGGCGCCCGGCCCGGTGTTGAAGACCACCCGGTAGCCGCGCTCGGCCACGCCCTCCTGCACGGCCACGGCATGCGCGGTCTTGAGCACGTCGTCGGCCAGACCATCGTCGGCCTGGGCCAGGGCGGCCGCGTCGGCGTGGTGCTCCTTGGGGATGACCAGCACGTGCGTGGGCGCCTGCGGGTTGATGTCGCGGAAGGCCAGCGCCCGGTCGTTCTCGAGAACGATCTCGGCCGGGATCTCCTTGGCCACGATCTTGCAGAAGAGGCAGTCGGTCACAGGCAGCACCCTACCCACAGGGCTCGCCCTCCTCGGTCCTGCCCAGCTTGGCCGCCTCCAGTTCGTCGGCGATGATCCCGATGTCGTCAAGGGTCGGCTCCTCCGCGGCGAAGACGTACTTCGTCACGCAGGCCCTGAACACCTCGCTGAACCGGGTGTAGTGCTCCAGCTTGGGCCGCGTGGCCGTCGGCAGCGAGTCCTTGATCGCGGAGGCCAGTCGCCGGAGGTCCTCGCGCGTCGGCGGGGTGCCCGTCTCGCGCGCGTCGGCCTCGGGGCAGACGGCCACGTCCTCGTAGGCGACCTCGACGACCGGGGCGTAGCCGCCGCAGGCGAACAGCTGCCGCTGGTTGTCCGGCTGGAGGAGGTATTTCACGAACTTGAGGACGCTGTCGTATTTGGTGGATCTGGCGGTGATGGCGAGGTTCGAGCCGCCGAGGGTCGCCGGGCCGGGGAGCTTCGACAGCTTGACCGGCGTCCTGCCGTCGGTGATCAGCTGCAGATCCGCGTACGGCCAGTGCCGAAGGTATCCGGCACCCCCGTCGGCGAAGGCGGCCAGGCTCTCGGCTTCCTTGTCCTTCCAGGAGTCCCCCAGCGTCTGGTCGCTCTGCCACTGCCGCATCCACCGCAGCGCGGCGAGCGCCCGCCGGTCGTTGGGCGCCTGGTCGAGCACGATCTCGCCGTCGTCGTCCACCACGGTGGCGCCATAGGCGCGGAGCAGTTCGAGCAGCCCCACGGTCCTGCCTTCGAAGTCGGCGAGCTGCGCCAGGTACCCGCCGTGTGGGAAGCTGGCCCCGGCCTGGCGGGCGGCGGGCCAGAGCTGGTCCCAGCTCGTCGGCTCGGGCAGGTCGGCCCTGCGGTACAGCAGCCCCACGTCCACCGCGAACGGCAGCGCGTACTGCTTGCCGTCCCACTGGCCGCTCTCGCGCGCCTGGCGTACCAGACCCGAGGGGACGTCCTCGGGCCGGATCTCGCTGAGCAGGCCGGCGGCGGCGAACTCGGCCGTCGAGGCCATGTCGATGATCAGCAGGTCGTACGCCTGGCACGGGTCGGCCTGGGCGGCGGCCAGCATCTCGTCGCGCTTGAGGTCGGCCACCCTGGAGATCTCGATCATCTGGACGAGCGGGCCCTTCCAGCGGCGGATCAGCTCCCTGCGCGCGCCGCCGACGCTCACGTCATCGCCGGTGGCGACCCTGATCACGTCGTCGTCCACGCACTGCTCCGCGGGCGCCGGCCGCTCCTTGACGCCGACCACGCCGAGCGTGAGCAGCACCCCCGCCGCCGCGCCCACGGCCGCGGCCCGCCATCGCCGCACGGTCACGGGCTCTCCCGCCACAGCTCCGTCAACTCCTTGTCGACCTCGTCGACCTGGTCCTGGTACGGCGTCGCGGCCTCGGCCCGGCTGATGGGCGCGCACTTGACGACCTCGCCGGCGGCCTTGACCAACCGCGCGATGTGGTCGGCGTCGCACCGCTGCTCCCCGGTGAGCAGCAGCCGTACCCTGAGCCCCTTCACCTTCCGCAGGGCGGCCACCGTACGGCCGAGGTCGCCCGCTTGGTGACCGCCGTCGGTCAGCATGACCACGACCGGGTTGGGGGTGTCCGCGAGCAGGGGCGCCGCCTGCGCCAGCACGTCCCCGAGCGGGGCGTCGCGCCCGTGTACGGCCAGCGTCCCCAGCCGTCCGGCCACCTGAGCCGAGCCTGTCACCAGGGTCTCGCCGATCCCGCCGGAATCGGAGAAGGTGGCCAGCCGGACCGTGTCGCGGCCCTCGCGCAGCCGCCTGAGCAAGGTGCTGGCCCCTGAGCTGGCCCGCTGCAGCGCGGTGCCGCCCGTGATCGGATTGCCCATCGAGCCCGACGCGTCGACCAGCAGCAGGAACGACGTCTCCGGATGCGCCTTGCCGAGGCGGTCGATCAGTCGGGCCGGTTCGACGATGGCCGGTTCGGCGCTGTCGGCCTGTCCCGAGTCGAGCTCTTTGCCGAGCGGCATGGGTTCCTTGCGGTCGGACACGCCCGCCGAGTCGCGGTAGCCGTAGGGGGCGAGCTTGTCCTGGGCGAGCCAGTCGTGAAAGTCGATCACCGCCCGCTCGCGCGCGTCGTTCCACTGATCGGCCCACTTCAGCCGGACGTAGCGGTAACTGAGGGTGGGCAGTCCATCGAGCCGGTGCCAGGACAGGCCGGCCGTCTGCCGCCCCGGAGCGCAGGCACCCAGGTCCTGGTGGTTGTTGACCGCGTAGACGAGGTGCTCCGGCACGATCATGGCAAGCGATTCCTTGACGGTGTCGAAGCGGTCGCGGGCGTAGCAGAGGAGGCTGGCGGCGTCGGAGAGCGGGAGGTTCGGCGGGGTGTAGGCCATCTCGTCGGAGATGTCCTTGGAGGTGTCGGAGCTGTAGAGCCCGGCGCTGGCGATGAGCCCGATCTCCGACAGGTCGGCGCGCGGCCTGGCCAGGGGTGCCCCGACGCTCTCCAGCCAGGCCCGCATCCCGGGCAGGTCCGTTGGCGGGGACTGCGTGCCCAGCCGCGCCTCCAGCGCGGGCGTGAACGCCACCAGCAGCGCGGAGGTGGCCACCGGGGTCATCCGATCGAAGGTGACCTGGCCCAGGTTGGCGAACGCCTGGCGGAGATATTCCTCGGTGGCGGTGCTGGAGGGGATCCAGATGTCGGGGTGGACCGCGATCAGCGCGCGGTAGGTGCTGCTGTTCCAGGAGGCGGGGTCGTTCCACTCCTTGTTGGCGGCCTGGGACATGGTGGCGAGCGGCGGCTGGGGGGTCACGGAGAACCGGACGCGCGGGCAGCCGCGCAGGTCGGCGCTCTCGTCGGCGTAACGGCGGCCGGCCGCCTGGAGGGCGGCCACGTTCTCGGCGGAGGTGAGCACCCGCAGCTCCAGCGGCTGGTCACAGGGGGTGGAGAGCGCCCAGCCCAGTCCGATCCGTACGAGCGGCCCGCCCTGCAGGACGAGCACCACCGCGAGCATCCCGGCGACGAACCCGAGCGCCCCGGCCGTCAGCGGCCCGGTGCGCCGGCTCACCCACTCGACGGCGGCCCTGACCAGCAGGGCGACGAACACGATCAGCCGCCACACCCCGCCGAAGAACGCCCGCAGCAGGGTGCCGAGCCACGCGACGGCCGTCCCGACGGGGCCGAGCCGGGCGCCGAGCATGACCACCACCACGAGGACGGTCAGGACCAGGATCACCAGGGAGGCCACGGTGAACACCACGCGCCCGCCCGCGCCGCCGCCCAGCAGTGGCGCCGCCACCGCCCCCAGGAAGGCCCATAGTGGCGTCACGATGGCAGCCACGTCCTTCAACCGCTCACTCCGAGCGGCCGGGGCGGCTCTGCGGGGTGACTGGGGGCGCCGCATTCTCCCTCGATCCTAGATCGGACGGAATCCGCTGTCTCCGTTGCGAATCGGTAATCCGCCGTGCCGTGCGTCCGAAGATCCTCGCGGTTAGGGTTAGTGTGCGAGACTGCCGAAAAATAAGACGATTCAGGGTCGGGCGAAGCCACCTGGCGAGGACACGACTGGCTAATGCCCTCTAAGGAACCGCAAGAGCGTAAACCCTCCGGGAAGGCCGCGCGTCCCAATGATGTGACCACCGAAACCCTCTTGGCCGACAGGTCGCTGGGGGCGGTGCCGGTCGGGTGGGACGCCGACATGGCCGTGACCGCGCTTTACAGTGCGCACTTTCGGTCATTAGTGCGTCTCGCTGTGTTGCTGGTGCGAGACATGGCAACCGCGGAAGAAGTCGTGCAGGACACGTTCGTCGCCATCCATGGCGCCTGGCGTAGACTGCGCGATCCCGACAAAGCACTTGCCTACCTGCGGCAATCCGTCGTCAACCGGTCCCGTTCCGTGCTGCGTCACCGCGCGGTCGTCGAGAAGTACGCGCCCAAGGGCCTGCCCGATGCTCCGAGCGCCGAGAACGGCGCGATCGGCGAGCTCGAACGCACCGCCGTCATCGAAGCGCTAAGGTCCCTGCCAACACGTCAGAGAGAGGCACTCGTCCTTCGCTACTACGGTGATCTGTCCGAGGCTGAGATCGCCCACGCCATGGGCATCAGCAAGGGTGCGGTCAAGAGCCACACAGCTCGTGGCATGGCCGCCTTGCGATCCGTCCTGGAGAAAATGTCATGACCCAGTCCCCCGACGAGTATGGCGACGTCCTGCGCCGTGTGCTCCGTGCGGAGGCGGACACGGTCGTGCCCTCGCCGGAAGGACTGGAGATCATCCGCGCCCGCATCGAGCGGCGCGGAGTGCGCAACCTGTTCTGGTGGCGAGCGGGCGCCGCCGCCGCCAGCGCGCTGCTGGTGGCGGGCACGATCGTGATGGTCGTCCCCGAGCTGCGCCACAAGGTCATCCAGCAGGAGACCGTGGAGCAGGTGAGAGACACCAGGTCCAAGCCGCCATCCAACTCCTCGACCAGTCGGCCCGCCTCGCCCAAGCCGACCCCGCCACCGGACGATCCGCCCGCCGTGGTGCCCGCCCCGATCACCTCCGCGCCGTTGCCCGCCTCGGAGACCGCCAAGTCCACCAGCAAGCCGACGCCCAAGGCGACACCGACCCCCAAGTGCCCGACTCCCACGACGCCCACCGAGGAGCAGCCGCCGGAGGACTGCCCCACGGACGAGGCGACGCCCACACCGACGCCTACGCCGACTCCCACGCCGTCGGACACGAGCATGCCCGGCGGGCCCTGTCCGCTCGAGGAGTGCCCACCGACCGACATCGACACGACGTCCGGCACCTTCGCCAGCCCGCTCGGCGGCACCCCTCTCGCCACCACACCATGAGCGGCTGAGAGCTCACCAGCGTCCGGTACGCGCCAGGAGTACGGCCGCCGCCGCCACCCCCGCCGTCGAGGTACGCAGCACCGTAGGGCCGAGCAGCACCGGCACCGCCTTCGCCGCCCTGAACCCGGCCAGCTCCGCGTCCGAGACGCCCCCCTCGGGCCCCACCACGACGACGATGTCGCCCCCCGCGGGCAGCGTCACGCCCGACAGCGGCTCGGCGGCCTCCTCGTGCAGCACCAGACCGAGCGCCGCGCCGCCGAGCAGCGCCTCGACCCCGGCCGTGGACGCCGGCGCGGCCACCTCGGGCAGGTGGAACCTGCGCGCCTGCTTGCCCGCCTCCCGGGCCGTCGAACGCCATTTGGCCAGCGACTTGGCCGCCCTGTCGCCCTTCCACTGGGTGACGCTGCGAGCCGCCGCCCAGGGCACGATCACGTCGACGCCCGCCTCGGTCATCATCTCGACGGCCAGCTCGCCCCTGTCGCCCTTGGGCAGCCCCTGGACGACGACCAGCCTGGGCTCGGGCGGCGGCACCTCGTAGCGGCCCAGCACGTCGAGTCTGAGCGTGTCCTTCAACGCCTCACGTACCACGCACTCGGCGACCGTACCGGCGCCGTCCGTCAGGTCGATCCGCTCTCCGGCGCGCAGGCGCCGGACCGAGGCCGCGTGGCGCCCTTCAGGACCGTCGAGGACCAGCTCCGGCCCGGTGCGGTCGGCGAGGCCGTCGGCCAGGAATACCGGCACGGTCACCGGCGATCACCCCAAAGATTTTCACGTTCAGTAGCCATAGGATCACGAAACGATTAAGGTTGGCCGCGATCGCACCTTCCTGAGGTCACTCTACGAGGGGTCCATAGCGATGACCGTTCCGTCCAGGAACACCCGTCGCGCGCGGCGCTGGCCGTGCGCGCTGAAGACCCGGCTGACCGTCCTGCTCACCGTCCCTGCCAGGATCGCCCGCGCGGCACCGCGCCGACTCGCCGGAAAGGCCCCGGACACGACGGGGCCCGCGGCCGAGGAGCCCCACCGGCCCGCCACCGGCCGCCCGCGCCGCCCGCCCGATCCCGTGGCCGTACGCGACGTGCTCCGCTCGGCCCTGAGCGCGGCCGGGTCCGGCCGCGCGGTGCTGGGCGAAGTGGACGACGCCCTGCTCAGGGGCACGGCCGTCGCCGAGATCGCGCACCTGGTGACCGAGCTGGTCGACAACGCGCTGACCTGCTCGGCGCCCGACACCGAGGTGGAGATCCGGGCCAGCACCCGCGAGGGCGAGTGCCATATCGCGATCGTCGACCAGGGCGTGGGGATGACCGAGGGAGAGCGCGCCGCCGCGAACGCCCGGCTCCGTGGCGAACGGCGCTTCTTCGCCGCCCCCACCCGCTACCTCGGCCACTACGTGGTGGGCAGGCTGGCCGAGCGGCTCGGTGTGCGCGTGTGGCTGGACGAGTCGCCGCCACACGGCATCACCGCCCGGGTGGCCCTCCCGGGCGAACTCCTGGTGCCCTTACGGGTCACCGGCCGTTGAATGTGTCCTGTTCAGCGGCCGTTGAACGCGTCCCGCAGCCGCGAGAAGAACCCCTGCTGCCCGGGGGCGAACTTCCCGGGCGGCCGCTCCTCGCCACGCTGCTTGGCCAGCTCGCGCAGCAGCTCCTCCTGCGCCGGGTCGAGGCGCAGCGGGGTCTCCACGTTGACGTGGATGAGCAGGTCGCCGCGGCCCGTCTCGTTGAGCCGCTGCACGCCCCTGCCGTACATCGTGATGACCTGGCCCGACTGCGTGCCCGGCCGCACGTCGACCTCCTCGGAGCCGTCGAGCGTCTCCACGGCGAGGTTGGTGCCGAGCGCGGCGGCCGTCATCGGGATCTGGACCGTGCAGTGCAGGTCGTCGCCGCGCCGCTCGAAGATCTCGTGCGGGCGCTCGACGATCTCCAGGAAGAGGTCTCCGGGCGGGCCGCCGCCGGGGCCGACCTCGCCCTCGCCGGCGAGCTGGATGTGCGTGCCGTCCTCGACGCCCGCGGGGATACGGACCTTGATCGTACGGCGGGTGCGCACGCGGCCGTCACCCGAGCACTCCTGGCACGGGTGGCGGATGATCGTCCCGAAGCCGCCGCACTGGGGGCACGGCCTGGAGGTCATGACCTGGCCCAGGAACGACCGGGTGACCTGGGAGATCTCGCCGCGCCCGTTGCACATGTCACAGGTGTCGGGGTGGGTGCCGGACGCGGCGCCCGCGCCCTGGCAGATCTCACAGAGCACGGCCGTGTCGACGACCAGCTCGCGGGTGGTGCCGAAGGCGGTCTCGCGCAGGTCGAGCTCGACGCGGATGGTCGCGTTGCGACCTCTCCTGGCCCGCGAACGGGGCCCGCGCGCGCCCCCGGCCGTGCCGAAGAAGGCGTCCATGATGTCGCTGAACGGGAAGCCCGCGCCGAAGCCGGCCGCTCCCTGGCCCGCGCCGGCGCCGCCGAAGGGGTCGCCGCCCAGGTCGTACATCTGACGCTTGTTGGCGTCGGACAGCACCTCGTAGGCCTGCGTGATCTCCTTGAACCGCTCCTGGGTCGCGGGGTCCGGATTGACGTCGGGATGGAGTTCGCGGGCAAGCCTGCGGTAGGCCTTCTTGATCTCTTCCTGACTGGCGTCACGGCGCACCCCGAGGGTGGCGTAGTAGTCGCTGTTTGCCACTTATCGACCTCTTATGATGCAGCCAGGATTTGGCTGACGTAGCGTGCCACCGCGCGCACGGCGCCCATCGTCACGGGATAGTCCATCCTCGTGGGGCCTAGCACGCCTAGCCGGGCCAGTTCGTTGTCGCCAGAACCGTACCCGGTTGCGACGATCGACGTGCCACGGAGGAACGGGTTCTCCGAGCCGATGCGCACGGTGAGCGTGGACGGGGTGTCTGTGGAAGTCTCGCCGAGCAGCCGCATGAGCACGACCTGCTCCTCCAGTGCTTCGAGCACATCGCGCAGCCCGGTCGAGAAGTCGGCCCCGGCGAGGTTGGCCGCACCGGCGAACACGATCTTCTCATCATGGCGCTCGACCAGCGTCTCGAGGAGCACCGACAGGATAGTGGCCACCACGGGACGGTCTTCGACGGGCAGCCGCTCCGGCAGGTCGGCGACCTGATCGGGGACGTTGAGCAGGCCGCAGCCGTCGAGGGAGGCGTTGAGCACCGCGCGCAGGTGCGCGATGCGGGTGTCCTCCACCACTTCGGGCAGCTCGACCACCCGCTGCTCGACGCGGCCCGTGTTGGTGATCAGCACGAGCATGATCCGCCGGTCGTGCAGGGGCACGAGCTCGACGTGCCTGACCGTCGAGCGGGTCAGCGTCGGGTATTGCACGACCGCGACCTGCCGGGTGAGCTGCGCGAGCAGCCGCACCGTGCGGGTGACCACGTCGTCGAGGTCGACCGCGCCGGCGAGGAACGTCTCGATCGCCCGGCGCTCCGCCCCGGAGAGCGGCTTGACCTGCGAGAGCCGGTCGACGAACAGGCGATAGCCCTTGTCCGTCGGCACGCGGCCCGCGCTGGTGTGCGGCTGGGTGATGTAGCCCTCCTCCTCCAGGGCGGCCATGTCGTTCCTGACCGTCGCTGGGGAGACCTTCAGGTTGTGGCGTTCGGCGAGCGCCCTGGAGCCCACCGGCTCATTGGTGGACACGTAGTCTTCGACAATGGCGCGGAGCACCGCCAGCTTCCGATCGTCGAGCACGCGCTCACCTCCTACCTCTGCCTTTCAGGAAACGACAGGTCTAGCACTCTGTGTTCCCGAGTGCCAAGTGTACGGCTCCCGCCCACAAGGTGCGATAACACCGGAGCTAGCGAGTGGCCGCCAATAGGGCGCACACTGGCCGATATGACCGACGACTCCCAGCCCCCCTCCTACGGTCCACCGCCGGGACAGGGTCCGTACCAGGGGCAACCTCCCCAGTACGGCCCGCCGCCGCCCCAATATGGTCCGCCGCAATACGGCCAGCAGCACTACCAGCCCGGCCCCTACGGGCAGCAGCAGCCGTACCAGCCCGGACCTTACGGCACGCCGCAGCGGTTCGGCCCTCAGGTTGACCCGAAGTTGATCAGACCGCGGTTGCGGTGGATCGCGGTCGCCTGGGGCCTGGCGCTGCTCGCCGGGCTGGTCGGGGTGGGAGTGTTCGTGAGCGGCATCCTGAACACGGTGGGCGCGGTGGCCCCGGCCAAGACGTTCACGGCGGGCCAGAGCGTCACCGTGCCGCTGGACCCGGCGGAGAAGCCGGTGGTGTACCTCGCCAGTGAGAGCCAGGTCCATTACATGTGCCGGATCGACGGCGGTCCCGGCCAGGCCAGGCTCGCCAAGACGTCCGGCACCGAGCGGGTCACCGTCAACGGCACGCAGTGGCAGCTCATCCTCGTGGTCAACGCGCCTGCCAAGGGCGACTACCAGTTCACCTGCACGACCCAGGAGCCGACCAACGTGCGCTTCGGCGTCGGCCGCGACTTCGCCGCCGCCGCGGGCGGGCTGGTGGGCGGTGTGGCGGCGCTGCTGGTGATCCCGGGTCTGGGCGTGCTGGCCGCCGTCATCACGACGATCATGGTGGTAACCCGGCGCAGCTCTCATCGCAAGCGCCTTGCGGCGGGCGGGTGATTTGCTACGGTCCCCGTGTGTACGACGGCGATGTTCTAGCGGGAAATTGGCGGCGGCCGGGCAAGGGCAAGATCCCCCAGGTGCCCGCCGAACTCGATCTGGTCGTGGAGGACGCCGAGAGCGGCTTCTGCGGCGCCGTGGTGGCCTGCGACAAGGAGGCCGTCACGCTGGAGGACCGCTTCGGCAAGCGCCGCCTGTTCCCGTTCGCGCCCGCCGCGTTCCTGCTGGACGGCAAGGTCGTGACGCTCGTACGGCCGGCCGCACCGGGGGTGTCGAGCCCCAGGCGGAGCGCGTCCGGCTCGATAGCCGTCGAGGGCCTGCGGGCCAGGGTGGCAAAGGAGAGCCGCATCTACGTGGAAGGCGTGCACGACGCCGCCCTCGTGGAGAAGATCTGGGGCCACGACCTCCGGGTGGAGGGCGTCGTGGTCGAGTACCTGGAGGGCGTGGACGACCTGCCCGCGATCGTCGCCGAGTTCGGCCCGTCGCCGGAGCGTAGGCTGGGCGTGCTGGTCGACCATCTCGTGCCGGGCTCCAAGGAGAGCCGGATCGCCGCTCAGGTGACCTCACCCCACGTGCTCGTCGTGGGCCATCCCTACGTGGACATCTGGCAGGCGGTCAAGCCCTCCGTGCTGCGGATCCCGGCCTGGCCGGACGTGCCGCGCGGGGTGCCGTGGAAGGAGGGCGTGATCGCCGCCCTGGGCTGGCGGATGGAACCGGCCGACGCGTGGCGGCGGATCCTCGGCGCCGTCTCGGCATTCACGGACCTGGAGCCCGAGCTGCTCGGCCGGGTCGAGGAACTGATCGACTTCGTTACGGAGGCACCATGAGCCAGGATCCCCCGCAGCCGCCGCCGGACGATGATGCGACGCGACGCATCTCGCAGTCGGACATCAACCCCGAAACCCCTCGGCAACCGGAGTACGGCGCCCAGCCTGGCTCCGGACCGACGCCCGGATACGGAGCCCAGCCTGGGTCGGGTCCCGCGCCCGGATACGGCGCCCAGCCAGGGTCCGGTCCCGCGCCCGAGTATGGCGGTCAGCCCGGCTCGGGGCCCGCGCCTGGGTATGGTGGCCAGCCCGCTTACGGTTCCGGGCCTCAGAGCGGTCCTGGGTCGGGGCCACAGCCTGGTTACGGTTACGGGCAGCCTGGTTCCGGCGGCTACGGGCAGCCTGGTTCCGGCGGCTACGGGCAGCCTGGTTCTGGCGGCTACGGGCAGTCGCCCGGTTACGGTTACGGGCAGCCGCCCACGCCGCCGCCCGGCTACGAGCAGCCCGGCTACGGCTACGCGGCCCCGCAGCAGCGTCCGCCGCACGTCCCCGGCGTCTACGGTCCGCGGCCGGGCAGCGACGACACCACGATGGCCATGCTGGCCCACCTGCTCGGCCTGCTCGTCTCCTGGATCGGCCCGCTGATCATCTACCTGATGAAGCGGGACGAGTCACCCTATGTCCGCGACCAGTCGGCCGAGGCGCTGAACTTCCAGATCACGATGTTCATCGGCTACGTCGTCGCGGGCCTGCTGACGGTCGTCCTGATCGGGATCATCCTGTTCCCCATCATCTGGATCGTGTCGCTGATCTTCCACATCCAGGCCGCCATCGCCGCCAACAAGGGCGAGAACTACCGCTACCCGATCGCCATCCGCATGGTCAGCTGAGCAGACCGCATACCAGGCCAATAGTCGGCTGAGCTGAGCCCGTACCAGGGCAATGCTCAGCCGAGCAGATCCCGCACCAGGGCATCGGCCAGGAGCCGGCCGCGCAGGGTGAGGACCAGCAGCCCCGCCTTGAACGGCTCCGGCTCCAGCAGACCGTCGCCCAGCGCCACCGCGACGGCCGTACGCGCGCCCGGAGCCACGTCGGCGACCGGGTAGCCGGAGGCCAGCCGGAGCTCCAGCATCAGGCGCTCGGCCTCGCGGTCGTCGTCGGCGAGCACTTCGCGCGCGTGCGCGGGCGAAGTGCCCGCGGCCAGGCGCTGCGCGTAGGCGGCCGGATGCTTGACGTTCCACCAGCGGGTGCCGCCCACGTGGCTGTGCGCGCCGGGGCCGACGGCCCACCAGTCGCCACCGGTCCAGTAGAGCAGGTTGTGCCGGCACCGCGCGTCGTCGTCCGTGGCCCAGTTGGACACCTCGTACCAGCGCAAGCCCGCCTCCGCCAGCAGCGTGTCGGCGATCTGGTAGCGGTCGGCGGCCACGTCGTCGTCGGGCATCGGCAGCTCGCCGCGCCTGATCCTGGCGGCCAGCCGCGTGCCCTCCTCCACGATCAGCGAGTAGGCGGAGACGTGGTCGGGCTCGGCGGCGATCGCCGCCTCCAGCGACGCCCGCCAGTCGTCGTCGGACTCGCCGGGCGTGCTGTAGATCAGGTCCAGGTTGACGTGCTCGAACCCGGCCTTCTTGGCTTCGTGTACGGCCTGCGCCGCCCGGCCGGGCGTGTGCTGCCGGTCGAGCACCTTGAGCACGTGCTCCCTGGCGCTCTGCATGCCGAAGCTGACCCGGTTGAAGCCGCCGTCCAGCAGGCGGCCGAGGTAGGCCGGGTCGACCGACTCGGGGTTGGCCTCCGTGGTCACCTCGGCGCCCGCCTTGAGCCCGAACTCCGCGTCGATCGCGCCGAGGATCCGGCCCAGGTCTTCGGCGGGCAGCAGGGTGGGCGTGCCGCCGCCGAAGAACACGGTCTCGACCGGGAGCTCCACGTCACCGAGGACGCGTCGGGCCAGCCGTACCTCCTCGATGGCCGTGTCGGCGTAGTCGCGGTGCGAGGCACCGGGGCCCAGCTCGGCGGCGGTGTAGGTGTTGAAGTCGCAGTAGCCGCAGCGCGTCACGCAGAACGGGACGTGCACGTAGAAGCCGAACGGACGCTCGCCGAGGCCGCGCAGCGCGCTCTCGGGCAGGTCGCCGGACGGGGGCGCAGGGTCGCCGTCAGGCAAGGTGGATGGCACGACTCCAGTGTGCCCGTTGCCATTGACTGCCTGATCCAGCGGCTCTACGATCCGTGAAACTTATAGGAAAGTTTCCTAATTGGGGATCGCCTGGTGAAGACGAAGATCCTGATCGCGCTCTCGCTCCTCCTCGGTCTCTCAGCGGTCGCGGTGCCCGCCGAGGCCCATACCGGCTTCAAACGCGTCGCCTACTTCATCCAGTGGGGCGTCTACGGCCGCAACTACCACGTCAAGGACGTCGAGGCCAGCGGCGCCGCCGCCAAGCTGACCCACCTCAACTACGCCTTCGGCTTCGTCAACGCGGAGGGGACCTGCTACTCGGCCGATCCCTGGGCGGACTGGCAGCGCCCCGTACCCGCCGAGCAGAGCGTGGACGGCGTGGCCGACGCGCCCGGACAGGCCCTGAACGGCAACCTCAACCAGCTGCGCAAGCTCAAAGCCAAGCACCCGGGACTGAAGGTGTTGATCTCGCTCGGCGGCTGGACCGGGTCCCGCTACTTCTCCGACGCCGTCCTCACCCCCGAGTCCCGGGCGAAGCTGGCACAGTCGTGCGTCGACCTGTGGCTGCGCGGCGATCTGCCGGGACTGGCGGCGGGCGCGGGAGCCGGGGTGTTCGACGGCATCGACCTCGACTGGGAGTGGCCGGGTTCGTCCGGCGCCGACGGCAACGTCATCAGGCCCGAGGACAAGCGCAACTTCACCCTCTTCGCGGCGGAACTACGGTCGCGGCTGCGGGCGTTCTCCGCGTCGTCGCAGCTGACGGCCTTCCTGCCGGCCGCGACGGCCAAGATCGACGCCGGGTACGAGGTGCGGCAGGTGTTCAGGCAGCTCGACTTCGCCACCGTCCAGGGGTACGACCTGCGGGGCAACTGGGAGCCTCAGACAGGCCACAACGGCAACCTGCTGACGGACCGCCGCGACCCGAACCCGATCCGGTACAGCGTCGACCAGACCGTACGCGACTACCTGTCACGCGGCGCTCCTGCGAGCAAGATCGTGGTCGGCGTCCCCGCGTACGGCCAGGGCTGGACCGGGGTGACCGCCAGCGGCGACGGCCTGTACAAGCCCGCCACCGGCCCGGCGCCCGGCAAGTGGGGGCCGGGGACGGAGGACTACAAGGACCTGGCGACCAAGCCCGGCAAGCGGTACCGGGACGTGCGGACGGGGACGTTGTGGCTGTATGACGGGAACGAGTTCTGGTCGTACGACGATCCGGCGGTCATGCTGCAGAAGGCGGCGTACATCCGGCTCAAGGGGCTGGGCGGGTCGATGATGTGGTCAATCGACCAGGACGACTCGCGCGCCTCGCTGACTTCGGCGCTGTACTCGGTGCTGCGGTGATCACGACGCTGCTCGTGACGTGCGGACGATCGTGGCGCCACTCATGAGAAGCGGACGATCGCGGCGCCACTCGTGAGGTGCGGACAATCGTGGTGTGCGGGCGTGCTTCCTGCCGCGCCCGCACACCGCCTTCACCTCTGACGGTGAACGAAGCCCCGGGACTGAACCACTGCCGAGCTCTCCACCCCAGGGTGGAGATCCAGGACTCAACCCCCAGTCCGATCCGCGACAACCCCGCTCTTCCTTACCGTCAGACCCATGGATCCCCTGCTGAGCGCACTGCTCATCCCCGCCGTCGTCATCTTCGTCGTCTACCGGCAGATGATGACCCGCCCCACGGCAAGAAACGGCATCGTCTATGTCTCGGCCGCTCTGGTCGCCCTGGGCCTGTTCACCGGTGGCCTCATCGACAGTGGCCATCTGGCCCTCAGCCTGGCCCTGGGGATCGTGGAGGCCATCGCCGCCGTGGTCTTCGGCGCCGTCCGCGCCGCGACCGTACGCGTCTGGATGGACGAGGCCGGGGTGACCTGGTCGAAAGCCACCCCCTTAACCCTTCTGGCCTGGCTGGCCTCGATCGCGAGCCGCGTGGGCCTGTACTTCGCCGGCACAGCCCTGGGCCTGACCCTCTCAACCTCCGGCGTCCTGTTCTTCGTCGGCCTGACCATCGGCACCCAGGCCCTGCTCGTCGCCCGTCGCGGCCGCGCCCTTTCCGATACGACCGTGCGGGCGGATAACTTCGTGGAGTGACGCCGGACCCGTCAAAGATCGCCCCCTTCGTCCTGCGACTGGGGGTGATCGTCGTGTTCGTATGGGCGCAGGTACGGTCCAAGCCGGCACTCGGTCTGACCGGCTCCGGCCTGGCGATCACCGGATTGACCACAGCCATAGTGCTCCTGCTGGTCGTCGCCCAACTCCCCTTCACTCGAAGGACGTCAGGACTCCCCCAGCCCAGCAGGACACCCGAACCCCAGCCGGACCAGCCACCGACCTCGCCCCGGCTGGCCCGAGCGGCGTCCCCGGCACTGCCAGATCGCGCGCCCTCCCGGTCCCCGCTGCCCCGGCCAGATCAAATGACGTCGCGCCTGTCCGAGCCCGTCAGTGTGGCGCGCAAGGGGGTCACAATCAGCGCACTGGCCAGGACGATCATGTCCCACACATCCCGCGTGACGACCGTGTTCCGCCGATCCACCAGAGCGACCAAGTCCCAAGCGCCTGCCACAGCGAGCACCTCCCAAGTGTCTGCCACAGCGGCCACCTCCCGGCTGTCCGCGCTGGCGATCACATCCCGGGTGCCTCTCCTGGCGATCGCGCTCGGCGCATCGACCGCCTTCGCGATCGCTCTCGACGCGGTGGCCGACGGCGGCCCCGCGTTCGCCGTGCTGTTCTACAGCCTCGGCATGGCGGCCATCCGGCTGCCGTTGCGCCAGTCGGTGCCGATCGGGGCGCTGGCGATTTGCGCGCTGCTCGTGGAGGGGGCCATCGCCGGTCGGCTGAGTCGCGATCTCAGCCTCATCCTCAGCCTCTGCCTGGTGTTCCTGGTGGCCTACTCGGTCAAGGAACGCCGGGCGGCCAGAGCCGCCGAGGCCCGCGAGGCCGTACTCGCCGAGAGGGCACGGATCGCCAGAGAGATCCACGACATCCTCGCCCACTCGCTGTCGGCGCAGCTCGTGCATCTGGAGGGCGCCAAGCTCCTGCTCCGCGCGGACAAGACCGAGGAAGCGCTCGACCGCGTCGTCCGCGCGCGCGACCTGGCCAAATCCGGGCTCGAGGAAGCCCGGCGCGCGGTGTCGGCCCTGCGCGAGAACACGCCCGCCCTTCCGCAGGCACTTCGGACGCTGGCGGAGGATTTTCAGGCGGCCACCGACCGGGCGTGCACGCTGCACGTCTCGGGCACGGAGCACCGCCTGCCCCCGGAGACGGAGCTCGCCCTGCTGCGTACCGCCCAGGAGGCGCTGACGAACGTACGGCGGCACGCTCCCGGCTCTCCGGCCACGATCAGACTGGTGTACGAGCCCGGCTCATGCGACCTCCACATCACCAACCCCGCCGGAGCCGAGCGAGGCACACCTGGGGGAGGATATGGCCTCATGGGTATGCGCGAACGAGCCGAACTTCTCGGCGGCACCCTGTCAGCGGGCGAGACGACGGACGGTTTCCGCGTCCATTTGCGGGTCCCGGCGTGAACCAGTGCACGGGTGAGACGAACGGCGGCTTCCGCCAATCCGCCAGTCTCCTGGGCTTCCGCGTCCACCTGGGGAGTCCCGCATGACCTCCCTCACGTCCGGCAGCCCCGCCGGGATCCGGGCGGCCGGTTCCAGCATGGAGTCGAGGAGTCCCCGCATTACCTCCCCCATCTCCGCCGGCCCCACCGAGACCCAGCCGGCCGCCTCCAGCACGGAGTCGCGAGATTCCCGTTTACTCCCCCTCACGTCCGGCGGCCCCGCCACTCTCGCCCGGTGGGTCACGGTGGCCGGATCATGAGCGTCACGGTCGTGGTCGTCGATGACCAGGCGGTCGTTCGGGAAGGGCTGGTCCTGCTGCTCGGACTCCTGCCGGGGATCGAGGTGGTCGGCTCGGCAGGGGACGGTGAGGCGGCGCTCCGCCTGGTCGCGGAGCGGCGGCCAGACGTGGCACTGATGGACCTCCGGATGCCGCGCATGGACGGCGTCGAGGCGACCCGCCGCATCCGCGCCGAGCACCCGGACACCCAGGTCGTGGTGCTCACCACGTATTCGGACGACGAATCGGTGTTCGCCGCGCTCAGGGCGGGAGCGCGAGGCTTCCTGACCAAGAGCGCGGACTCGGACGAGATCGCCAAGGCCATCGCCGTCGTCGTCAGCGGTAACGCCCAGCTCGATCCCTCCGTCCAGCGCCGTCTCCTCGACACCATGACGGCTCCCGACGGCGGTCGGCCCCAGGGCGCGCGACCTGACCGCGATCCGCGCGATCCGCGCGAGCAGCATGACCGCAACCCACCCGAGCAGCCCGACCGCGACACGCGCACACAACCTGACCAAACCGGTCCGACGACTCTCGACGAGGGTGCCGCCTCCACCGGCCGGAGCGTGTTCGGCGACGATCTCTCCGTCGGCCAGACCGCTCCCCGGCAGCAGCCGGAGCCGGTCCTTGGCAGGCCGGATGCGACAATCGAACGGCGCACTCCCGGCAGCGGAGACGCCGCGACAAGCACCGACGACGAAGCGCTCGCCGGCGCGCGTGACGGCCTGACGCGGCGCGAGGTCGAGGTGCTGCGGCTCATCGCCGACGGCCTGTCGAACACCGAGATCGCCGCCCGGCTCTTCATCAGTGAGGCCACCGTCAAGACCCACATCAACAACCTCTTCGCCAAGGCCCGCCTGAGAGACCGCGCGCAAGCCGTCACATACGCGTACCGCCACGGTCTCGTCCGCCCGAACCCGTGACCTCCACGTGGTTGAGCTGGGAATCATCATCGAAGCCCGCCAGCTGTAAGACCGTCTCCAGGGCGGCCTGGCGGGTTTCCTCGACCGAATCGCCACGTTCGCCGAAACAGTCGGCGGCCACGTCGAGCACGGCCACCACCACGGCCGCGTCAGGGTAGGGCACGTCGACCAGGACGGTGCCGTCACCCGCTCCCTCGGCCGGGACCGCGTGAAGTCTCAGCAACCGCCGCATTTCTTCCGCCACGGCGACCCCCAGCACAGCAGCACGCTCGAATTGCTCAGCGGCAATCATGTCACCCTCCTATCGCACAGGTGTTCGGACAAGAAGGTAGCGGTCGTCACCGACAGAAACCTCGGCATGCACGGGGATCCAGGGCTGCGCGTCCTGCGCCGCCGAACCTTGAGTGCGGCCATCGAATTTCGAGTGGTGCAGGCCCCTCGCTGAGAGTCCATGGTCCTGACAGACCCCGCAGCCCTCGAAGGGGATGGAGCAAAGGATGTCGATAATGGCTTCTCGGCTCCGTCTCAGGGGCACATGCGGCCACCGTGGCCACAGCACACCAAGGGAGACCCAACATGGCGATTCAGCGGATGGACAATGTCCTCATCGTTGTCGACGACCTGGACGCCGTTATTGCGTTCTTCGTCGAACTTGGCATGGAACTGGAGGGCAAGGGGCCCCTTGAGGGACGTTGGGCGGAGCAGGCGGAGCGCGTCATCGGGCTCGACGACGTCCGGCAGGACATCGCCATGTTGCGGGTTCCGGACGGCCATGGCCGAGTAGAGCTGGCGAAGTTCCACCGGCCGAAGGCCATCACCCCCGAGCCGAAAGACGCGCCGGCGAACACGCTGGGCATTCGCCGCATCATGTTCGCCGTCGACGACATCAACGACGTCATTGCCCGCCTGCGCACCCACGGCGCCGAACTCGTCGGCACGCTGGAGCAGTACGAGGACACCTATCAGCTCTGTTACGTCCGCGGCCCCGAGGGCATCATCGTCGGACTGGCGGAGCAGATCGGCTGAAGACTGCCGAAAGGACCGTGCACCCAAGCAGCATCCGGGCAGCCGCATCGGGGACCTGCTCTGAACCGCAGGCTGGGCGCGGCTTACTCGCCTCACGCGGAGCGAGGCAGACGAAATGATCAGGCCCACCCCAGCCAACCACTGCGTGAAGATCAATACCGCCCCAATAGGGTCCTTGCTGTCTCGCACAGCCACGCGCTTACCGTTGAAGGTCTCTCGATGATGTTGCCGCCTAGGTCAGTTTAATCAGCCGACCAGGCGAAGCGTTCTTGGGAAGGCGGTCCTCGCGCAGCGAGGTCCTTCAGGGGGCGGGCGTCAGCCCGCCTGGGAGGACGCCCGGAGCGAAGCGGAGGCCCGTTGTAGGCGGGCGGGGATCAAACGGCCAACCACCGAATTGGGTGACGGGCGGGAAGAAAGAACACCCGGAGCGAAGCGAAGGCCCTTTGGCGAGGGGCGCTCGGCATGGGTAGGATCGGTTAGCAATCGCAATCGATTGGTAGGCGATGTGAGATGGATCTCGCACGTACGCAGGCCGCGCTCCGGCTGATCGCTCGCGGGTTCGAGGAGCTCGCCGCCGCCCTCGGTGAGGCGGAGGAGGCAGGGGAGGACGAGCGGACGGCTCGGGTCATCGAGGAGTGGGGGCGGCGGGGGCTGACGCAGAAGGAGGCGTCGGTGCTGTTTCAGCGGCATGGGTTCGCCCCGCAGACGACCGGCGGGTGGGCTCGGGGCGACTGGGTCGAGATCCGCGACGACGGCCTGCGTTACCTCACCGCGAAGTCGCACACCTGGCTGGAAGGTCGGGCATGACAGCGGGCACCGTAACGATGCCCACCAGAAGGATGGTGTCCAGGTGACCTTTTCCGTGCGCATCGCCGTACGCGGCTATGAGCTTGACTCGCAAGGGCATGTCAACAGCGCCGTCTATCACCAGTACGGCGACCACGCTCGCTGGGAGTGCCTGCGTGCGGCGGGCATCTCGGTCGACGACATGCTGGGCTCGGGCATCGGCCCCGTGACCCTGGAGAACACCATCCGCTACCTCGGCGAGCTGCGCGGCGGCGACGAGGTGGAGGTGACGTGCGCGTTCCTGTGGGGCGAGGGGAAGACGTTCAGGATCGCGCAGGAATTCAGGCACGCTGACGGGCGGCTGGCTGCTGAGATGACCAGCGTGGGCGGGCTGCTCGATCTGGCGGCCCGCCGCCTGGTGGACGACCCGGCGGCCCGCTGGCGCGTCCTGGCCGACTCCCCGGATCTGCTCGGACTGTAGAGGATGTGCTCGGCGCGAGTAGGACACGCTCGCTGTAGAGGACGCGCACAGGTCGCAGAGGACGTGCTCGGGCCGCAGAAGGCGCGGGTCGAGGACGTGCTCGGGGCTGTTGACGTTCGAGTTCGCTAAAAACGGTAGTGGAGTACGACGTTGCCCCGGCGGGATAGGGCCGCGCTCAGCGCGCCTAGGCGGGTCCACCAGCGAAGGACCGGCGGGAACAGGGCGACCTCAGGCTCCCGGGTGCACAGGATCTCCCTGACCAGCTTCAGCTTGGGGTGCCAGCGTTCGGCGTCCCGGGGATCGTCGAGGCCGGGGAACTTGGTGATGTCCCTGACGGCTTGGGTGGCGGCCATGGGAAGGTGCTGCTGGGCCCAGACGTGGAAGCTTCCGTACCCGTTGAAGGCTATCTCCCCGCTTGGGAAGTGACCGATGAGGCGGTCCACCAAGGCGATCATCTCCTCCATGGAGAGGAACGCGATCAGCCCGTCGGCGACGATCACTGCGGGCCGGTCGGTGGGCAGGGTGTCCAGCCACGCGGGGTCGGTCAGGTCGGCGGCGATGCCATGTGGGGTGGCGCGGGCGGGCAGCAGTTGCCGCCGGGCAGCCATGACCTCGAGGAAGTCGATGTCGTACCAGTCGGCCGTGGGCGGTGGGGAGATGCGCAGCACCCGGCTGTCCAGACCGGCTCCGAGGTCGAGGCCGACCCCGTCGGGGTGGCGGGCGAAGAACCGCTGGGCCACCTCGTCCAGCTTCTTGGCCCGGTGCGCGATGTTGATCGCGGCGCTCGGGATGAGGCCGAACTTCTTGTAGTCGTAGCCGGCCTCGCGCACGATCTCGTCGGCCATCTCGTCACCGAGGATGGGGCGGAGCAAGCGGTTGTCGAGGGCCCGGCCGCACAGCGTCAGCCACAGGGTCTCCTGCAGCGGCGTGAGAGCCGGAAGGGTATCTGGGGGCATGGGTCGTCAGTCCTCTTCCCATCGGGTATTGGTCGGTGCTTCTTCTGATCGGTTGTCGGCCGGACGGTCTTTCAAGGTGTCGCTCGGTGCGCCTGCCCAGCGGGGGTCGGTCAGTGCGTCACTGGCCGCCTTGAGCAGGGAGTCATCGGCGTACAGGCCGTGCGTGTAGACCTCGAGCGTCGGCAGCGCGAGCCGCCGCAGGGCCTCCGGGCCGAAGGCCTCGTAGCCGAGGGCGCGCGCCAGCGACGGCGCCATGGTGAGCGTGGCGAGGCTGGTCAGCACGCTCAACACGGCCAGCGCCCGCACGTCCGACGATGGGCGCATGGAGCCGTCGGCGATCCCGGCCCGCAGAGTCGCCTCCGTCTCCTCCACCATCGTGGTCACGAACGTGGCGCCCGCGGGCGAGTCATCCTCCACGGCGCGGCCCATGTACTGCACGTACAGGTGGTACTCCGCCGGGTCCGCCAGGTATTCGTTCGCCAGATTCGGCAGGCCGGCGCGTCCCTTGCGGGCCAGCGTCCGCAGGACATGCTCGTCGCAGACGGCACGCAGCTTGTCCTTGCTGCCGAAGTGGTGGATGACCAGGCCGGCGCTCACCCCCGCCGTGGCGGCGACGGCCCGCAGGTTGGTCTTCTGGAAGCCGTCGCGGGCGAAGTGGGCGATGGCCGCATTGCGGATCTTCGCCTGGGCGGTCAGATCCGAAGAGGCTGAACACATGTTTAGTACTATAAACAGCCGTTCAGTCGCTGGGCAAGCGGACATGAGGAAGCCCCGCACCTACCAACGGGTGCGGGGCTTCCGAAAAGCTGGCAAACGCCGCCGAAAGGGCTACTTCTTGGCCTTGTCGGCGCTCGAGTCCGTCGACAGCGCCGCGACGAACGCCTCCTGCGGCACCTCGACCCGCCCGACCATCTTCATCCGCTTCTTGCCTTCCTTCTGCTTCTCCAGCAGCTTGCGCTTACGCGTGATGTCGCCGCCGTAGCACTTGGCGAGGACGTCCTTGCGGATGGCGCGGATGTTCTCGCGGGCGATGACGCGGGCGCCGATGGCCGCCTGGATCGGCACCTCGAACTGCTGCCTGGGGATCAGCTCGCGCAGCTTCTTGGCCATGTCGACGCCATAGGCGTAGGCCTTGTCCTTGTGGACGATGGCGCTGAAGGCGTCGACGGCCTCGCCCTGGAGCAGGATGTCGACCTTGACCAGCTCCGACTCCTGCTCCCCGTCGGGCTCGTAGTCGAGCGAGGCGTAGCCACGGGTGCGCGACTTGAGCTGGTCGAAGAAGTCGAAGATGATCTCGCCGAGCGGCAGCGTGTAGCGGATCTCGACCCGGTCTTCCGACAGGTAGTCCATGCCGCGGAGCTGACCGCGCCGCCCCTGGCAGATCTCCATGATCACGCCGATGAACTCGGCCGGGGCCAGGATGGTCGACTTGGTCACCGGCTCGAAGACCTGCGAGATCTTGCCGCCGGTGGGGAACTCCGACGGGTTGGTGACGGTCAGCTCGGAGCCGTCCTCCATGACCACCCGGTAGACGACGTTGGGCGCGGTGGAGATCAGCGACAGGCCGAACTCGCGCTCCAGCCGTTCGCGGACGATCTCCATGTGGAGCAGGCCGAGGAAGCCGACCCGGAAGCCGAAGCCGAGCGCGGCCGAGGTCTCCGGCTCGTAGATCAGCGCGGCGTCGTTGAGCTGGAGCTTGTCGAGGGCCTCGCGCAGCTCGGGATATTGGTCGCCGTCGATGGGATAGAGGCCGGAGAACACCATCGGCTTGGGGTGCTCGTAGCCCGCCAGCATCTCGGTGGCGCCCTTGGTTACCGAGGTGACGGTGTCACCGACGCGCGACTGGCGCACATCCTTGACGCCGGTGATCAGGTAGCCCACCTCGCCGACGCCCAGCCCCAGATCCGACACCTTGGGCTCGGGCGAGATGACGCCGATCTCCAGCGTCTCGTGGGCGGCCTGGGTCGACATCATCAGGATGCGCTCGCGCTTTCCCAGGTGGCCGTCGAAGACCCGGACATAGGTGACGACGCCCCGGTAGGTGTCATAGACCGAGTCGAAGATCAGCGCGCGGGCGGCCGCGTCGGCCTCGCCCACCGGCGCGGGGATGGTCTGCACCACGTGGTCGAGCAGCTCGCGTACGCCCACGCCGGTCTTCCCCGAGACCCTGAGCACGTCGGACGGGTCGCAGCCGATCAGGCCCGCGAGCTCCTCGGCGAACTTCTCCGGCTGCGCGGCGGGCAGGTCGATCTTGTTGAGCACCGGGATGATGTGCAGGTCGGCGTTCATGGCCAGGTAGAGGTTGGCCAGCGTCTGCGCCTCGATGCCCTGGGCGGCGTCGACCAGCAGGACCGCGCCCTCGCACGCCTGCAGCGACCGGGACACCTCGTAGGTGAAGTCGACGTGGCCCGGCGTGTCGATCATGTTGAGGACGTGGCCGTCCCAGGGCAGCCGCACGGCCTGCGACTTGATCGTGATGCCGCGCTCCCGCTCGATGTCCATCCTGTCGAGGTATTGGGCGCGCATGGACCGGTCGTCTACCACGCCGGTGATCTGCAGCATCCGATCGGCAAGGGTCGACTTGCCATGGTCGATATGCGCGATGATGCAGAAGTTGCGGATCAACGCGGGGTCGGTCTGGCCAGGCTGAGTGCGCACCGAAGTCCGTTTCGACAGGGTTGAGGTCAAGCGTCTTTCATGGTGACATGCCCGGGTGATTGCCCGAACCGCCATTCGCCGTGGCCTGCGCCTTGTCGCGCTGGCCCTGGCCGTCGTCGTCGCGCTGCTCGGCCTCCTCGCCGGCGCGCTCCGCGTTCAGTTTACCGGTGACCCGGCGGCCTGGGCGAAGAGCACGGGCAACGACGCCCTCTGGCTCGGCCACGCGTGGGTCGACGGCCGCCGTACGGAGCAGGACGTGGAGCGGCTCGCGGTACGCCTGCGCGCCACGGGCATCAAGGACCTGTACGTCCACGCGGGCCCGTTCGAGAAGGACGGCCAGCTAAAACCCGATAAATACCCCAGCGCCGGAAATTTCGTTCGATGGGCACGACAGTACCTCCCCGGCCTCCGTGTCTCCGCCTGGCTCGGCCAGAAGGTCGACGGCTTCCTCGACCTCGACGACGCCAAGTCCCGTGAGAACGTCCTGGCCGGAGTCGCCGCCATCATGAAGACCGGCTTCGACGGCATCCACTACAACTTCGAGCCGATCGGCGACGGCGACCGCGAGTTCCTCGACCTCCTCGACAGAACCCGCCAGTACACCAAGCTGCTGTCGATCTCGACACCCCAGATCGAGCCGTACCCCCTGATACGCCTGCCCGCCCGGGCGATCCTCGGCCACGACAAATACTGGTCGAGCGGCTACTTCAGGGAGGCCGCCGAGCGCGTCGACCAGGTGGCCATCATGACGTACGACTCCTTCACCCCTCTGCAGTCCCTTTACGGGGGCTATGTCGTACGGCAGGCCACGCTCGCCCTGGACCTGGTCCCGGAGACGAAGCAGATCCTCGTGGGCGCCCCCGCCTACCACGACCACGGCGTCGGATGGAGCGACGCCGCCGAGAGCGTGGCCATGGCCGCCCAGGGCGCCAAGCTGGCCCTGACGGAGCACGGCAGGCGGGAGCGGTTCGGCCTGGCCCTGTACGTCGATTTCGCCGCCACGGAGGAGGATTGGCGCGAATACACCACCGAGTGGTTCTCCTGAGGCCGTACACTGGACCGAGACTCCAATTCCCAGAGTGTTGATTTGAGCTGTCCTCTGGGTTATTGGTAACCTGTTCAACTGCGTGTGGCGCGCCCCTCTCACGAGCCCGCGCGCCCCATCCATCACTCAGACTTTACCGAGGCTTCTTCGTGGCGAACATCAAGTCCCAGATCAAGCGCAACAAGCAGAACGAGAAGGCTCGCCTGCGCAACAAGGCGGTCAAGTCCTCGCTGAAGACGGCCGTGCGCAAGTTCCGCGAGGCCGCCGAGCAGGGCGACGCCCAGCAGGCCGCCGAGCTGCAGCGGGCCGCCGCCCGTCAGCTCGACAAGGCCGTCAGCAAGGGCGTCATCCACAAGAACCAGGCCGCCAACCGCAAGTCGGCGATCGCCAAGCAGGCCGCCTCCCTGGCAGCCAAGTAAGGCCCAGCCAGGCTCGATCAAAGAGCAGGGCGCCAGAGCGCCGCACCTCCGTCAAGGGGTGCGGCGTTTTTTGTGTCACGATTTCGATATCACACCGCCATCTCGGGTCTGTCACCGTTGCGAAGATCGCCTTGCCCTCCCCCGGCGGAATGCTCAAAGGTTCACTAAACGGGGCAAGGGGGGCACATGCGGGGGCCGTTGGTCGTCAAACGGGCGTTCAGCGAGCCGTTGCTGTTGCTGGCCGCGTTCGGGTCGATCCTGCTGGCCACCACGACTCTGGTCGCGCTGACCATGTACGCCTCCACCATCGCCGAGGTGGGCGTGCGCCGCACGATGGAGACCGCGCCGCTGGGCCAGGTGGCCGCGACCATCGCCGCGCCCGTCACCGGCGAGACGTTCCCGGCGCTCGACCGGGCGATCCGCGCCGAGCTCGCCAGGGCCTACGCGGGCGCGCCCGCCGCCATCACGACCGCCTTCCGCTCCGACTCGTACGTCCGGCCGGGCCAGGAGAGCCGCAAGACCCCCGAACTGCTCAGGTTCGGCAGCTATGACGGCCTCGACGCCCACGCCAAGCTGGTCTCCGGCACCTGGCCGAACGCCACCGAACGCAAGACGGTCGAGGCCGCGATCTCCCTGTCGGCGGCCACGGCGCTCGGCGTCAAGGCGGGTCAGGAGATCACCACAGAAGGCCGCCTCGACCACAAGGCGGTCAACGTCCGCATCACCGGCGTCTTCCAGCTCAACGACCCGTTCGGCGACCGCTGGACCGGCGAGCAGCTGCTCACCAGGGGCGTCGAGACGGGCGAGTTCACCACCTACGGCCCGCTGATGGTCTCCCGCGAGACGTTCCTGAGCCGCTTCGCCACGAACGTCAACGCCACCTGGACCGCCGTCCCCGACCTGCGCGCTCTGTCACCGGAGCAGCTGCGGCCGTTCGCCGCCCGGGTGACCGAGCTGCGCGACCGACTTTACGCGAACGGCTGCGCGAGCTGCACCGCCACCAGCCGCCTGCCGGAGATGCTCGCTCAGCTCGGCACCGCCGCCCTGGTCGCCCGCTCCACCATGCTGATCCCGGTCCTGCAGTTGCTGCTGCTGGCCGCGTACGCGCTCATGCTCACCGCCCGCCTGCTCGCCGACCACCGCCGCATGGAGGTGGCGCTGCTGCGCTCGCGCGGCGCGGGCACGCTGCGGCTGGCCGCGCTGGCGGGCGGCGAGGCGCTGCTGGTGGCCCTGCCATGCGCGATCGTCGCGCCCTTCCTCGGCCCGCCGCTGCTGGCCCTGGTCAACGCGCTGCCCTGGATCAGGGCCTCCGGTGTACGGCTGGCGCCCTCGCCCGACCTGGGCACGTTCGCGGTCTCGATCGGCGTGGCCCTGGCCTCGGCCGTACTCCTCATGCTCCCGGCCCTCGCCGGCGCCCGGCGTACCTACGTGGAGGAGCAGTCGGCGCGCGGCCGCGGCGGCGGGCGCGGGCTCATCGAGCGGGCCGGGGCGGACCTGGCGCTGCTGGTGGTCGCGGGGCTGGCCATCTGGCAGCTGCGGCGCTACGGCGCGCCCGTGACCGCGACCGCCGCCGGTGACCTCGGCATCGACCCGCTCATCGTCTCGGGACCGGCCCTGGCGCTGCTCACCGGCGGCATGCTGGGCCTGCGCCTGGTCCCCCGCGTCTCGAAGCTGGCCGAGCGGATCACCGCCAGGCGGCCCACGCTCGCCCCGGCGCTCGGCGTCTGGCAGGTCAGCCGGCGGCCGCTCAAGTACGCCGGGCCCGCGCTGCTGCTGACCATGGCCATCGCGATCGGCATCGTGTCCATGGCCACGGCCGCCACCTGGCGTGGTTCGCAGCAGGACCAGGCCCGCCATCAGGCCGGGGCCGACCTGCGGATCTCCGGGCCGCCGGACGGTCCCGAGCTGGGCACGTTCGGGCGCGGCACCGCGTTCGCCGCGCTGCCGGGCGTCACGGCGGCCTCGCCCGCCTTCCGCGGCCCGGTCCAGCTCAGCGGCGAGGGCGCGGTCCTGCTCGGCCTCGACGCCGGCAAGCTCGACCGGCTCTTCCAGTTGCGGCCCGACCTGTCGGCGCGATCGGTCGCGGAGATGGCACGGGTGCTCGGCTCGGGCCGGCCGCGAGGTGCCCCGCTGGAGCTGCCGGGCCGGCCCACGACGCTCACGTTGCACGCCCGCGCCGACGCCGCGGTGTCACTGCGGATCATGGTCTCGGACGCGCTCGGCGTCTGGCGCGAGCTGCCCCTGGGCCTGCTCCATCCGGGCGACAACCGGATCGACCTCGACCTTTCGGAGATCGTGGGACGGACCGGGAAGATCACCTATCCGCTGTCGGTCCGCGGCCTGGTCGCCAATCCGCCCGAGAGCGGCAGTGCGCAGGTCACGGTGACCGGTCTGAGCGCGGATCGCCCGATCTCGCTCAAGGCGACCGGATCACAGCCGGTCGCGGTCGCCTTCGGCGAGTTGTCGGGCCCGCTGCCCGTGGTGCTCACCACCGATCTGGCCGCCTCGCTCAAGCTCTCGGCGGGCCAGGTGGGCCGGGTCAACCTGGATCGGCGGATCGTCGAGGTCAAGGTCGCGGGCCTGGTCGACCGGATGCCGACGACCGCCGCTGACCAGCCCGCCGTACTGGCCGACTGGGCCACCCTGCAGGCGTACGGCCTGGCGGCGGGAGAGATCCCCAGACCGGCCACCGAATGGTGGCTCGCCGCCCACGACGGCGACGCCGGGCCCGCGCTCGCGGCGCTGAAGAAGCGGCCGGAGTGGGACGTCACCGCGGTCGACCAGCGCGAGCTCGCCGAGCGGCTGCGGGACGACCCGCTGGCCAGCGGGCTGCAGGGGGCGTTGATCCTGGGCTTCGCGGCGGCGCTGGCGTTCGCCGCGCTCGGCTTCGTGGTGAACGCCACCGTCGCGGCGCGGGAGCGGATGGCCGAGTTCACGATCCTGCGGGCGCTCGGGGTGAGCCACCGGCAGGTGTTCGGGCTGCTGGCGGTCGAGCAGGCGTTCGTCATCGGGCTGTCGCTGGTTGCGGGGACGGCACTGGCGGTCGTCGTGGGCGTCCTGGTCGTGCCGCACATCGTGCTCACCGGGCAGGCCGCCGCCGTCACGCCGGACGTGCTGCTCGACATCCCGTGGGCGGCGACCGCGGCCATGCTGGCGCTGGTGGCCGCGGTGCTGCTCGGCATCGTCGCCGTATTGGCCCGTAACCTGCGTGGGCAGCGTCAGGAGGACTTGTGAGGATCCTGCGGCTGGCCCAGGCGTATCTGGGCGCGATGGCCATGCTGTCCCTGCTGACGTTGAGCGCCTGCCTGCTCGTGGCGGGGCTGCCGCGGGTGCTGCAGGGCTCGTACGACGAAGCCCTCCACCAGGCCCTTCAGGACGCGCCCGCGCAGCAGGCCGACCTGACCGTACAGACCAGGACGCGCGGCGGGCCGGACGACCTGCACGAGCCCGGCCAGTTCGCCTCCAGGGACGCCCGGCTGCGCTCGCTCGTGCCGCCGCAGCTGCGGCCGCTCGTCTCGGCCACCGGCCAGATGAGCGCGAAGACGTACGACACGCCGGTCCACCTGTCGGGCGGGCAGACCTACATCAACCTCGCCTGGCTGTCGGACAGTGAGCGGCGGGTCGAGTGGGTCGACGGCCGGGCGCCGGGCAAGCCGACGACCATGCGCTGGAGCGGGACGGAGATCCCGCTGTTCGAGGTGGGCATCGTGGAGGAGGCCCGCACCACGATGCCGCTGAAGATCGGCGACGTGCGGATCCTCGGTGAGAGCGACTACGCCGCCGTCAAGATCGTGGGCGTGTTCCGGGCGAAGGACCCCGGCGCCCGCTACTGGAGCCACGACACCGACGTCCTGCACGTCACGCAGGTCCAGCCGCCCGGCAAGCTGGAGCTGGAGCGGCGCACGACCGCGCTGATCCCGGCCGCCGGCCTGGCCGCCCTGAGCGGCGCCGACCGCAACCTGCTCTACAGCTGGATCCTGCCGGTCGATCCCACCGCGGCCGCCTCTCTCGACCTGCCCGAGTTGCGTGCCGCCATCGAGGACTACGGGCACGTGGTCACCCTGCAACCGGCGGGCGCCGACAGCCAGTACCGGCTGGAGACGGAGCTGCCGGGCCTGCTGGACAAGTTCGGGACCGCGCTGGGCACCGCGCAGACCGTGATGTTCCTGGTGCTCGGCGGCCTGCTGGTCGTGGCGCTGGGGGTGCTCGTGCTGGCCGTGCAACTGCTGGCCGAGCGGATCGATCACCCGCTCGCGCTGGCGCGGGCGCGCGGCGGGTCGCTGCGGCAGGTGGCGGGTGCCGGCACGGCGCTCGTGGCGATCGCGGTGGTGCCCGCGGCGCTGGCCGGGTGGGGGCTGGCCTTCCTGGTGCCGGGGCCGGTGCCGTGGCTCGCCCACGCGGGGCCCGCCCTCGTGCCCCTCACCGCCGTCGGCTACGCGGCCGCGCGGCTGGCCGTGACGCACCGGACGCCCCTGCACGAGCGCCGCGACGACGTGGCCGCCGCCCGCCCGTCGGCCCGGCGGATCACCCTGGAGGTGCTGGTCGTCGGTCTGGCGCTGGCCGGCGCGTACCTGCTGCGTGCCCGCGGCCTGACGACCGGCGGCCAGGACCCGTTCCTGCTGCTCGTGCCGGTCGCGCTGACGGTCGCCGCCGCGCTGATCACCATCCGCTGCTATCCCCTCCCCCTCAAGCTGCTCGTACGGCTGGCCGCGCGCGGCCGCCTCGCCGTGCCCTTCCTGGGCCTGACCAGGGCGGCCCGGGCCCGATCCGCCAGCGTGCTGCCGGTGCTGATCCTGCTGCCCGCGCTGGCCGTGTCGGTGTTCGGGACGGTGATCTCCGGCGGGCTGTCCACCACGCAGCGCCTGGCGTCCTGGCAGAGCGTCGGCGCGCCGATCAAGCTGACCTCCCCCGTGGAGTTGCCTCCTGACGCCATCGAGCGGGTGCGCAAGGTGCCCGGTGTGCGGCTGCTCGTGCCCGCGCAGACCGCCACCGCGCAGATCGGCTACGGCGGCGAACGGGCCGAGATCATCGCCGTCGACCTGGCCCCATGGCAGCGGCTGCTGGACGGCGCGCCGATCAGCGTGCCCCTCACCGCCTCGGGAGCCTCAGGGATCCCGGTGCTGGTCTCCAGCGAGCTGCGCGGACGCGGCACCTTCGAGATCGCCTGGTACGAGCGGATGAAGGTCACCACGGCCGGCGAGATCGCCTCGCTGCCCGGCTTCTACCCGCGCGGCAAGTTCATCGTGCTGCCCTTCGCGACGAACAAGCGGCCCGGCGTCAACACCCTGCTGATCAAGGGCGAGGCGGATCACGCGGCGCTGCTGGCGGCCACCGGACAGCCCAAGGCCGAGCTGACCTCGCAGGAACAGGCCCTCGCCACGATCGAGGACGACCCGATGACCGGAACCGTCCAGAACATCCTGCGCATCACCACCATCGCGCTCGCGGTCTACGCGTTCATCGCCGTGCTGGTGACGCTGGTGATCGGCGCGGCCGACCGGGCCAGGGCGCTGTCGTTCCTGCGCACGCTGGGACTGTCGGACCGGCAGGCGCGGGGCCTGACCGTGCTGGAGATCCTCCCGCTCATCCTCATCACCTCGCTCACCGGGCTCGCGCTCGGCCTCGGCCTGCCCGCGGCGCTCGGGCCCGGCATCGACCTGTCCGCCTACGCCGGGGATCTGGCCGTCGGCGACTACGCCGCCGACCCGGTCATGCCGGTCGTCCTGGCGGCCGGGCTGGCCGCCGTCGCCGTGCTCGGAACGTACGCGCACACCGCCATCAGCCGCCGCCGCAGCCTCGGCGCCGTACTCCGAGTGGGTGACCTCATATGAGTCCAACGTTGTCCGAGCTGGAAGCCAAGGCCGCCGAGAAGAAGGCCGCGTTCGGCGGGGACGCGCACATCGTCTGCGACAACCTGGTGCGCATCTACAAGACCGAGGGCGTCGAGGTGGTCGCCCTGCAGGGCCTCGACCTGCTCATCCAGGAGGGCGAACTGGTCGCCGTCGTCGGCGCCTCCGGGTCGGGCAAGTCGACGCTCCTGAACGTACTGTCCGGCCTGGACGTGCCCACGGCGGGCGTGGCCAGGGTGGCGGGCACAGACCTGCTGTCGATGACCGCGAAGGACCGGCTGCGGTACCGGCGCGACATCGTCGGGTTCGTCTGGCAGCAGACCGCGCGCAACCTGCTCCCGTACCTGACCGCCCGCGAGAACGTCGAGCTGCCGATGAAGCTGGCCGGTAGGGCACGCAGGGGACGCGCCGCCGAACTGCTGGACCTGATGGGCGTCGCCTCCTGCGCGGACCGCAAGGTGCCCGAGATGTCCGGCGGCGAGCAGCAGCGGGTCGCCATCGCCGTCGCCCTGGCCAACTCCCCGCAGCTCGTCCTGGCCGACGAACCCACCGGCGAGCTGGACAGCGAGACCTCGGAGGAGGTGTTCGGGGCGCTGCGCAAGGCCAACGGCGAGCTGGGCGTGACCGTGGTCATCGTGACCCACGACCCGCTGGTGTCAGAGCGCGTCGATCGTACGATCGGCATCCGCGACGGGCGTACCAGCAGCGAGACGCTCCGCCGCGAGGGCGTCGCCGAGGAGTACGCCGTGCTCGACCGCGTGGGGCGGCTGCAGCTGCCCCGCGACTTCATGAACGCCCTGGACATGGAACGCCGGGTGCGCCTCGAACTCGAATCCGACCACATCGGCGTGTGGCCGGCCCGAGAGGAGCCCTCCAATGAGCAGTGAGCCCCTGGTCGCCGGCGAGCCCCTGGTTGTCGTAGAGGGGGTGCGCAAGACCTATCGCACCGGGCCGAAGGAGGTCGTGGCGCTGCGGGAGGTGTCGTTCTCGGCCTATCCCGGCGAGCTGATCGCCATCCGCGGCCGGTCGGGGTCCGGCAAGACGACCCTGCTGAACCAGATCGGCGGACTCGACCGGCCCGACGCCGGGCGCGTCGTCGTGGCGGGGACCGAGGTGACCTCGATGTCCGAGGACGACCTGCTGGCGCTGCGCCGCGACGTGGTGGGGTTCGTGTTCCAGTCGTTCGGGCTGATCCCGGTGCTGTCGGCGGCCGAGAACGTCGGCGTGCCGATGCGGCTGGCCCGCACGCCGGTCACGGAACGGGAGGCGCGCGTGCGCGTGCTGCTCTCCCTCGTCGGGCTGGAACAGCACGTCAACCAGCGGCCGTACGAGCTGTCGGGCGGTCAGCGGCAGCGGGTGGCGATCGCCAGGTCGCTGGCCAACCGGCCCCGGCTGCTCGTCGCCGACGAGCCCACCGGACAACTCGATTCACAGACCGGGCGGCAGATCATGGAGTTGCTGCGCGCCCTGGTCCGCAGCGAGGGCGTCACCGCGCTCGTCGCCACCCACGATCCGAGCCTCATCACGCTGGCCGACCGGGTGCTGGAGATCAGCGACGGAGTCCTGCGGGAGGCTGCGCCTCTAGAGAGCCGGTCTTCGGAGGCTTGACGGACGTGATCGCGGCCAGATTCGCCACGGCCACGGCGACCGCTCCCGCCAGCAGCAGCCCGGTCATGCCCACGAAGCCCGCGAGCGGCGCCGCCACGGCCAGCCCAAACGGCCGCGACGCGAACGAGATGAGCTGATCGAAGGCCCGCACCCGCCCCAGCGCGCCCTCGGGGATCTCCTCGGCGACGACGGTCTCCCACAGTGGGCTGAGCAGCCCGAGCCCGAACATCGCCACGAAGTACGCCGCCGCGATCAGCACCACGTTCGCGGTCACCGCCAGCGCCACCAACGGCAGCAGGTACAGCGCGGCGGCCACCTGGACGACGACCAGCGGCCGGCGGACGGGCAGCCTCGGCACCAGGAACACCCCCGCGACCAGGCCGACCGTACCGCACTGCACGATGAGCACCCAGCTGGCCTCGCCGCCGAGCTGCTTGACGGCGGTCAGCGGGCCGAGGGTGAGGAACAACCCGGCCATGAAGTGCCATACGCCGTGGCCGAGCACTGACTTGAGGAACCACGGCCGCGTCCTGACCTCGCGCCATCCCTCGGCCAGGTCCTTGGCGAAGGTGTTCCGGGCTCTCTCGGGCTGCTTGGCCGTACGGACTCCGCCAAGGGTGAGCGCCGAGCAGGCGAACAGCGCGGCGGTGAGCAGCGCCGCCCACCCCGGGCCCGCCACCAGCACCACGCCGCCCGACAGGGCGGGCGCGAGCACGCTGGAGGTGCTGGTGGCCACGCCGATGCGCGCGTTCACACGCAACCGATCCGGGCCCGGCACCACGGCCGCGACCAGCCTCGGCACAGCAGGCATGCCGAACGCGATCGCCACCCCCGCCACCGCGGACAACACGGCCAGGTCGAGCACGCGGCCGACGCCCATCAGCAGCTCGATCCCGATGGCGGCCTGGGAGAGGCCGCGGACCAGGTCGGCCACCAGCGCCACCCGCTCGGGCCGGAACCGGTCGGCCAGCACCCCGCCGACCGGGAGGAGCAGGAGGAGGGGGATCAATTCGCAGGCCAGGACGAGACCAAGGGCCTCGGCCGAGCCTGTGGTGCGGAGGACGGCGAGGGTGAGGGTGGTGGGGATCAAGGCGGTGGCCAAGGCGGAGATGGCTCGCCCGAGCAGAAGTCTCATGGGGTTCGACATTAATTCGCTGGCTAATGATTCGTCAACTAAATACTTGCTGGCTTAAGATTGGTGGGTGGACTCGATGAACGCAGGCTCCGGCTCCAGTGACTCTGTCGATCGGCATCTGGCGCGGTGGCGGGGCAAGGCGCCGTACGACGAGCGGGTGGAGGCGGTCGTGACGCGGATGCAGTTCCTCGTCAAGCACCTGCATCAGACGAAGGAGGCGGCGCTGGCGGAGGTGGGGATGCAGGACTTCGAGTTCGAGACGCTGCATCGGCTGGTGGCCAGGGCGGGCTCCGCGACGCCTTCGGAGCTGGCCGCGGAGCTGATGCTGTCGCCCGCCGGCATGACCGGCCGCCTCGACACGCTGGAGAAGTCAGGCCTGGTACGCCGCCTGCGCAGCACGGACGACCGCCGCCGGGTCGACGTGGAGCTCACGGACCGGGGGCATGAGCTGTGGATGGAGGCCATGCGGATCCGGGGGGAGGTGGAGGCCGCGATGGTCTACGCACTGGATCCGGCGGAGCGGGCGACCCTGGACGGCCTGCTCAAACGTCTCCTGGTGAACGTGGAATCCACCCGCTGACCCTGGTCAGGTGCCGGTCAGGTACGGCGGAGCTCGCGGAAGAAGCTCGTCAGCTCGTCCTGGAGGAGAGCGGGCTCCTCCAGGGGCAGGAAGTGGCCGCCCCTGCCGGGCTCGCTCCAGTGCCGGATGTCCGTGAGGGCCCGCTCGGCGAGCGCCCGCGGAAAGTCGGCCATCAACGGCTCGTGGCTCAGCGTGACCGCCGCCGGCACAGTGATGGGCGGCCGGGCGTAGTTGTGCTCGAAGTCGAAGTATTGCCTGAACGAGGTGCCGATCGAGCCCGTGGCCCAGTAGAGGGTGAGGATCGTCAGCAGGGTGTCCCGGTCGAACCGCGTCTCCACCTCGCCGTGACAGTCGCTCCAGTCCCGGTATTTGTCCACGATCCACGCGGCCAGCCCGACCGGCGAGTCCAGCAGCGCGGCGGCGATGGTGTCGGGCCGCGTGCCCATGATGGCGCTGTAGCCGGCGTCACCCTCGTCATAGACGGCTTCCGCGTCGAGGAACGCCTGCTCCTCCGCCGACAGCGGCGGAACCTCCAGCGACGCCGGGAACGGCGGATGGATCAGGTGGATCCCGATCACCTGCTCCGGATAGAGCGCCCCCAGCCACCCGGTCGCCGCCCCGCCGATGTCACCACCGAACGCGCCGTAACGCTCGTAGCCCAGCATCTCGGTCATCAGCGCGTGCAGGATCCGCGCCATCGCCGCCCTGGTCAGCGGCTCAGCGGGCAGCTCCGAATAGAGGAAGCCGGGCATGGACGGGATCACCACGTCGAACGCGTCATCCGGATCACCCCCGAACCGTCCCGGATCGGCCAGCCGGGCCGCCAGCGGCAGCATCTCCATGAAGCTGCTCGGCCACCCGTGGCTCAGCAGCAACGGCATGGGCGCGGGCCCGTTGCCGGGGATCTTCAGGAAGTGCGTACGCGCGCCGTCGATGTGCGCGATGCCGTGCGGCAGAGCGTTCAGCTCGGCCTCACGTGCCCGGAAGTCGAATCCCTCGGCCCAGTAGCCGACCAGGTCACGTAGGTAGCCGGGGTCCGCGCCGCCCTGCCACGCCTGCTCCCCTGGCCGCGTGGGGTCGCCGAACCGCGTGTTACGCAGCCGACTCCGCAGGTCGTCCAGCACGTCCTCCGGCACCTCAATACGAAACGGCGACCAGCTCACATAACCTCCAGCAACCGACAGAAGGCGCGCATCGCCCTCCGACGCTTCGCGACCTTACCGGGGCGCCGGCTACCGGACTATCGGTTATCGGGGCGGGTGGCACTCACTCTCCCGCACGGGCGGCTACCGGCCCGTACGGTTGGCGACGATCACTTGCACCGTGTGTTCGAGCGCGTACGCCGGGTCGGCGCCGCCGCCCTTGACCTGCTCGTCGGCGTCGGCCACCGCCTGGATGGCACGTGACAGGCCCTCCGGACCCCAGCCGTTCAGCTGCCGCTTGACGCGGTCGATCTTCCAAGGCGGCATGCCCAGATGGCTCGCCAACTGCCCACCCCTGAGGTTGCGCGGCGCTCCGCCGACCTTGGCCAGGCCCCTCAGCCCGCCCGCCAGCGCGCTCACCAGCAGCACAGGGGCCACCCCGGTGCCGAGCGCCCAGCGGAGCTGCTCCAGCGCCTCGGCCAGCCGCCCCTCGAGCGCCGAGTCGGCCACGTTGAATCCGGTGACCTCGGCCCGCCCCTTGTGATAGCGGGCCACGGCCGCCGCGTTGATCGTCTTGTCTTCCGTGTCGAACACCAGCTGGTTGCAGGCCGCAGCCAGCTCCCGCAGATCGTTGCCCACCGCCTCGAGCAGCGCCTGCGCGGCATCGCTCGAAATGCCGCGCCCAGCCCGCTTGATCTCGCCCTTGACGAAGTCGAGCCGCTCCCCGGCCTTGGTGACCTTGTTGACGGTGACGACTCGCGCCCCCGCCTTCTTGACCCCGTCGACCAGCGCCTTGCCCTTCACCCCGCCCGGGTGGACCAGGATGAGCACGGTGTCGTCGGAGGGCTGCGCCACGTACTTCACGACCTCGGCGATGACGTCCTTGACGAGATCCTGCGCGGACCGGATCACCACCACGGAACGATCACCGAAGAGCGACGGCGAGGTCAGCTGGGTCAGCTCCCCCAGCGCCACCTTCCCGCCGATGAGATCGTGCACCTCCGCGCCGCCGGCGGCCGCCCGCGCCGCCGCGATCACCTCGCTGACCGCCCGCTCGGCCAGCAGCTCCTCGTCGCCGACGACCAAGGTCACGAGTGCTGGATCTGTTGCCGCCATGTCGTGCAGCATGCCATGCGGCACCGACAAGCCGGTACTCGACGACGACGGTTACCGGACCTTCACTCCAGACTTCGCAAGTACGCCGCCGCGCGGTGCATGCCGCCGTGTTCGGCCCAGCCGAGCGGGGTCGAGTCGTACGCCGTGTCCTTGATCGCCGGGTCGGCGCCGAGCTCGATCAGTGTCTCGGCCGTCTCGACGTCGTCGTTCCAGGCCGCCGCGTGCAGCGGGGTGGATCGATGCAGGTGGTTCACGCCGAAGCCGAGACCGGCCAGCAGCCGTACCGCCGCGGGCTTGCGCTGCTCGGCGGCCCTGATGATCAGCCCGGGGAATCGTTCGAGCGCCCGCGCCAGCGGTTCCGGGCCGAATCCGGCCACCGCGTCGGCGTCGGCGCGCATGCAGGCGGCGGTGAAGGTCTCCATCTCGTCCAGTACCGCCGAGGCGCCTGCCCCGGCGAGCAACTCCGCGATCTCGGTGTGCCCGTTCAGCAGGGCGAGCTCGTAGGGGGTGCGCCCGCCGTACGCCGGATGCCCGCCCAGGCCGTCCACCTCCGCGCCGTGTGCCAGGAGCAGCCGGGCCCGCCGCGGGCAGCCGCGCAGCGCGGCAGTGGCCAGTTCGTCGCGCAGCATCTGCTGTGGAGACTGCAGCGTGGGCCCCAACCGGGCATGCCACGGACCGCCCGCGCCCCGGCCCAGGCCGAACTCCAGCAGCAGCTGAAGGTGGGCGGTGTCATCGGAGCGGGCGCCGCCGAGCCCGAGGTTGTAGAGGGTCTGGCTGTCGTTGGGGTCCGCCCCGGCCTCCAGCAGCAGCCTGGCCAGCGCCAGGCCCTGCGGATGCGGTGGCTGGTGGCCCTCTCCCCCACCGAATGCGCCGGTGAGTACGGTGAACGGCGAGGTCAGCCCGTCCCACAGGAATCCGGCGTTCGGATCGGCGCCATGGTCGAGGAGGAGCCGGGCGGCGGGCACGTACCGGCCGGGAGCGTCGAGCCGCGCGTAGGCCAGGTACAGCAGCGGCTCCCACCCGAAGGGGCCGCCCTGCTCGCGCGCGAGCCCCGGATTTTCGGCCAGCACGTCGGCCAGCGCATCGGCCGAGCCGGTGGCCGCCATGGTGAAGACGTTCGCGGTGGACAACTGCGGATGCCGGGCCAGCAGCAGGTCGGCGTCGGCGGTCCGGCCCGGGTAGTCCGTGCCATAGGTGAGGCAGGCGAGCCGCAGGAACTCCTCCGGCAACTCCTGGCTCGGCGCGACCCGGTGCGGCGAGCGGGAGTAGCGCTCGACGGTGCCGAGGTGTTCTTTGAGCTTGGGCCAGCTCGCGAAGCCGTACATGCGGGCGGTGACGAGTTGCGCGTCGGCCAGCTTGAGCGCCTCCGGCGTTCGGGGATGGAACTCGGCGACGAGCCCGAGCGCCTCAGGAACTCCCGCCTTCGCATCCTGGAGGAGCGTCTTGGCCTGCTTGCGGAGCCGTTCGAGGCTGGGGTTGTCGGGCAGGCGATGGATGGGCACGAGGGCCTCCTTTCCGTCTGGCCTGGCGTCCGCATGATCAGGCCGGAAAAGAGGTCGGGCCGGGTCGTTCGATGAGCATCAGGTGGGCTTAGCCCTGTCCGCGGACCGGTGGCGCCCTGAGCGCGCACCACCCACCCTACGCCGTGACAGCGAGCCCGGCTCAGGTCAGATCGAGGACGAGCCCGGCGACGACATCCGGCTGGGCCAGGAAGGGGTGATGCCCCGTGGCCACCTCGACCACGCGCGTGGCCCGCTTGGCCTGGGCGCGCTGCGACGCCGGAGGAGTGCCGTTGTCCTGCGCGCACACGACGTAGGTGGACGGGATCTGTTTCCAAGCCGCGGCCTGGACCGGGGCGGTGATGACGGCAGCGCTCTGCCGTACCAAGCGCGCGTGCGCCTGCTCCACCGTCTCCTGGTCGCAGTCTTGCAGGAAAGTCTGCGTGGCGAGCTCGGCGCGCACGCCGAAGGTGCCGTCAGGGCCGAAGTCCAGGTACGGCGCGGGCGTCCCGTCGCCGAACGATGCCAGGCTCTCGCCCACCTCCGGGAGGAAACTTGCGATGTACACCAGATGGCGCACCTGGGGCAGCCCTATCGCCGCGGCGCTCGCCACAACACCGCCATAACTGTGGCTGACCACGATCGTCGGCTGCTTGTCCGCCGCCAGCCATTCGCGCACGGCCGCCACGTCGTCCTCCAGGGTCGGCCCTTTCCCGCTGGGCGCGCGCCCCGTCTCCCCGCAACTCGGCAGCGGCGGAGCGGAACTCGGAACGCCGCGCGCCCCCAGCTCGCCGGCGGCCCGGTGCCACCACCATGTCCCGTCGCGTACACACGCCCCGTGGACGAACACCACCCGCACCATGACCTCCCGGATCTTCCCTGTCGGTTGGGCACGATAATATGCGTAACGCGCATTACGTCAAAGGAAGGTCATGGGACGCAAGCCACAGCCCGACATCAGAAGGTCGCTCCTCGACGCCTGCACCGACCACGTGCTGGCTCGCGGCTTGCCCACCAGCCTGACCCCGCTCGCCGAAGCCGCCGGCACCACGGCGCGCATGCTGATCTACCACTTCGGCACTCGCGAACGGCTCCTACGTGAAGTGCTCGACGAGGCCCGGCGACGGCAGCTCGGCTTCTTCGGAAAAGCGCTCGCACCAAGGGACGAACCGTACGAGGAGACCCTCGCCCGAGCCTGGCGGGTGCTGACCGGCCCTGAGGGCGCGCCCTACCTGCGCCTGTTCGGCGCCGTCCACAACACGCCCGACGGGCAGGCCCTGTGGCCCGACTTCCGCAGAGCCGCAACCACCGACTGGCTCGCGGTCCTGGAACAAGGGCTGCGCGCCCACCATGGCGCGGCGGCACCCGCACTGGCCACCGTCGCGCTCGCCGTTGTCCGCGGGCTCCTCATGGACACCGACGCCACCGGCGACACCGCCCGCACCGATGCGGCCTTCACCGCCTTCCTCGACCTGCTCCGCGCGCGGTGAGACTCGCGGGCCGCCGAATTGGCCTGAGTCGCTGCTGTTTCGCCGAAAGCAGCGGTCACATCCGGCCGAACCGTGCTCAATGGTTTCTTCATGATTTTCAAGAAACCCTACAGACGGAGGGCCGAACCCGGGCGTAGCTTCGAAGCAAACTCCATCACCCAAGCCGAGGTGGCCCGTGACAAGTCACAGCACAATCATGGAAGCGCGAATGTCGCTCGCTATCCGGCTCAAGGATTTACGCACCGCCCACACCGCGGACGGTCGGCGAATGACCGGCGACCGCCTGGCCGAGGCCATGGGGTGGCGCGGACGCAAGTCCCGCATCTCCAAAATCGAGAACGGCCAGCAGGTCCCGAGCGACGACGATATCCGCGCCTGGGCCACCGCCTGCGGAGCCGAACACGAAATACCCGACCTGCTCGCCGCCGCCCGCCATATCGACACGCTCTACACCGAATGGCGGCGCCTGGAGCGGAATGGACTGGGCCAGGTCCAGGAGGCGTTCATCCCGCTGTACGAGCGCACCACCCGATTACGCGTGTGGCAGCACTCCACCGTGCCCGGCCTGCTGCAGACCGAGGCGTACGCCCGCGCCCACCTGTCCACGATCATCTCCTTCCGCGGCATAACCGATGACCTGGACCGAGCCGTGGCGGCGCGCATGGCGCAGCAGCAGTCGCTCGGGGGTGTACGGCGCTTCGTGTTCGTACTCGGCGAGCAGACGCTGCGCACCCCCATGGTGAACCCCGCCGGGATGAACGCCCAGCTCGACCGGCTGGCCACCTACACCCGGGACAATCCCTACGTCAGCCTCGGCATCCTCCCGTACAGCCGCAAACCGCCCGTCATGCCGCCGGAGAACTTCTGGCTGTACGACGCCACCGAGGTCCGGGTCGACGGTGTCGCCGCGCAGTTCCGGATCAAGAAACCGGACGACGTCGCCGTCTACGAAAAGGCGTTCACCGCACTGGCAGAAGTGGCCGTCTACGGGCCGCTCGCGCTGTCTTGTATCGACGCGGCTCGCCCAGATCTTTAAGAAACTTTTCGAAACTTACTTGAGCGGCCACAACGCTGATTCGTACCTTCGAGGCGGACCACTTCGCGGCGGCCGGAAGGCTCCGGACTTCCAAACCCCGGCCGCCGCAAGCAAGCACCACCTCCGTGAGGAAGTCGCTGTGTCCCCCACCGCCTCACCTGCGGACACCTCCGCACACCGGCCCGCATTACCGGTGAACATCTCCGCACGTCCGATCGCGTCACCCGCGGACACCACCGCACGTCCGATCGCGCTATCTGCGGACATCACCACGCACCCATCCGCATTACCCGCAGGCACCTCCACATATCCGATCGCGGTACCCGCGGACGCCACCGCACACCCATCCGCGCTACCCGCGGACAATCTCCGCGTGTCCCCCCATAGCTGGAGCACGGCAATGATCCCCCTGCTGGACCCGCCGGCCCTGACCCGCCCGTGCGACCTCATCAACCAGGGCCCGCTCGATCAGCCGATCGGGCGAGTCGTACGCGACGACGGCACCGACGACCTGGCCGGGGCAGCGCTCCGCCCCGCGACCGAGCGAGCCGCCGCCGCCGCACAAACCATGCGCACCCCCGCTCTCCCGCTCGACGCCGAACTGCGGATCTCAGACGGCAGACGCGGCCAGTGGTACTCGGGCTGCGCCGACGTCTCCGGAAATGGAGGATTACGATGACCCGGCAGCAATGGGAAGACCTCCCGGCGAGCGTGCGCGAAACGGTAGAACTCGAATGCGGCGGCCCGGTCATCAAGGCGGAGCCCGCCGGCGAAGGCACCATGCCCGGCATCTCGGCCCGGTTACAGACCGAGAATCACAGCGTGTTCATCAAGGCCGTCGAGGCATCCGGGCCCGCTGCCAAGGCACACCGTACGGAGTCCTGGACGGCGAACGTGCTGCCCGACGAGGCTCCCGCACCGCACCTGCTGTGGCGAGGGCAGCAGGATGGGTGGCTGGTGGCCGTGTTCGAGTACATCAACGACAACAGCCGCCACGTCGACCTGACACCCGGCTCCCCCGACCTGCCCGCCGTCCTGGACACGGTGTCCCTGCTCGGCGCCCTGCTCACACCCTGTCCCCGGGGAGCGGCGCCGGTCATCGACAACATCCTGCCGCTCCTGGCCAAGCACTCCCACCTGCGCGACAAGGGCATCCCGGCGGACCGTGACCTGTACGACACCGCGATCGAACGCTTCGAACCGCGCGACCTCCGCGGCAACACGCTGCTCCACTACGACCTCGGCTCGAACAACATGCTCATCTCACAGGGCCGTGTGTACGCGATCGACTGGTCATTCTCCGCTCGGGGCGCGGCCTGGATCGACGCGGCCATGCTCGCCCCCCACCTCGTCGAAGCCGGACACACCCCAGCGGAGGTGGACGAACTGCTGTCCCGCGTACCGTCGTGGTCGTCCGCACCCCCGGACGCGGTGATCGGGCTGGCCGCACTGTGGACGCGCTTTCGCACCTACAAGGCTCGGTACGGGCCGGAGGAGAGGCGCGAGTTCCGGGCCAGGATGGCGGGCGCGGGGAGGACGTGGCTCGCGTACCGGCAATCACTGTGACGCGCCGATCCACTGACCTGCCGGGCGACCGACGTAGTGATCCACTGCGTGTTGAGCCGTTCACTTGCCAAGCCGCTGAGCTCGTGAGTCACTGACACGCCGAGCCATTCACCTGCCGAGGCACCGACGTGCCGAGCCCTGTATGCGGTGAGCTGCAAATGCTCCGGGTACCTGCTAAGCCGTTTTACGTGCTGAGCCAATTTCCCGCCTGAGCCCGCGCCGGAGGCGCCCGCCCAGACAAGGGGCGCTCGCCGGGAGGGGGGCGAGCGCCCTTCGCCTGGGCGGGCGCCTTGCTTTAGCAGGCGTCATTGCTGTCGCGGCCTCCGCAGACGCACCGCCCCCGCAGACGCACTGCCTTCGTGGACGCACCACTTCCGCAGACGCACCACTTCCGCAGACGACCGCCTTCATAGACGCACCGCCTTCGTGGACGCGACGGCCGCCGCCTTCACGCTCGGTACTCGTCCGCGAGATCCGATGCCTAACTTCATTCCGATGCCTTTCACTGCCGCATCCATCAAAAGGCCTCCGTCGACACAGCCATTGATCGGATCGCAGTCAGCTCTCACCCCTCCTTCGTCTCCTTCCTGTCCGGCGCCCCGCAGAACGGCATGCTGGAACGGACCGGTGCCGACTACCGGCCGTAGCCAGTAGTCGGACCGGTAACCGGTAGCCGGTAGCCGGACCGGTAACCGGTAACTGATCCACGGCCGGTGCCGGCTACGGGCCGCGGGCGACCACCGCCAGTTGTCCGTCCTGGTCGATGACCGCCAGGTCGCCCGCGCGGTCGGTGCGGTAGACGCGGGCGCCGAGGCGGTGCAGGAGCGCGATCGTGGACGGAGCGGGATGGCCGTAGTCGTTGTCGGCTCCTACGCTGATCAGCGCCGCGCGAGCGCCTACGGACGCGAAGAAGGCCGGGTCCAGTCGCCGCGAGCCGTGGTGCGGGACCTTGAGTACGTCCGCTCGCGGGGCGAGGCGCCGCAGCAGCGCGTCTTGAGCCTCGGTTTCGATGTCGCCGCTCAGGAGGGCCGAGCCCGCTCGCCAGCGTACGCGCGCCACGACGCTGGAGTTGTTGATCAAGCTGCCTTCCCCCTGCCCCTCGGCGTCACCCTGGGCCGGGTCGGGGGCGAGGATGGTCATCTCGGACGGGCCCAGTTGCCAGCGACTGCCCGAGGAAGGTGTCCATTCGGGAATCCGGTGGCGGGCGAGGATGGTCGCGATGCGGTTGCTCTCCTGCGGGGCGACGCGTTGCGGGCTGACGATGACCGCGCCGACACGCCTGTTCCTGAGTACGCCGGGGAGGCCGTCCACGTGGTCTGCGTGCGGGTGGGTGAGGAGTAGCAGGGGTACGTCGCGTACGTCCAGCCTGCGCAGGCAGCGGTCCATGACGACGGGGTCCGGGCCGGTGTCGACGACGATGCCACGACCGGGACCGGCCGCCAGCACCATGCCGTCGCCCTGACCGACGTCGCAGACGACCATGAGCCAGTTCGGGGGCGGCCAGGGCTTGGCCATGGGGCGGACCACGAGCCCGACCACGAGAGCCGCGGCGGCCATCGTGAGGGCCGCCGTTCTCCAGGTACGGCGTCTGAGCACGGGGATCATCACAGCCACGGCGACCATCAGAAGCCCGAGTCCCGGAAGACCGCCCGGCCATGGGAGCGTGGCGAGTGGCATGCTCACGGCCCACTGGGCGACCAGGATGATCCAGCCCACGGCGTACCCTGCCGGGATGACCAGCCACTGAGCTGCCTGCGGCCAGAGGGGAGCCACCAACGCGGCGACGAACCCGAGGATGGTCGCCGGCGCCACTGCCGGGCCCGCCAGGAGGTTGGCGGGTATGGCCACCAGGGTCAGTTGGCCGGACATCAGCACGAGAACCGGTGTCACAGCGGCCTGCGCCGCAGCGGACACGGCCACCGCCTCCGCCGCCCACCGAGGCAGCCGCAGACGGCGCCGACCTCGTCCTGGCGATGAGCGAATCGGGGCAGAGGGCGGCTCCTGGGACTCGAGGACGACATCAGGTGTGTCGGCGTCGTCGCTGTGAGGTGCCGAGTCGGAGGTGAAGGCACCAAACGCTGCCGAGTCAGCGGCTGAATTAGACGCGACGCCATCGCGAAGCACCGAATCGGACCCGATGGCCCCACGGCCCGCTGAATCGGACGTGGCCGCACCACCAACGACCCAATCGGACCCGACCACACCACGACCCGCCGAACCCGACCCGCCGGCACCACGGCCCGCTGGATCGGACGCGACGGCGCCGTATGGTGCCGAGTCGCGGAGCCGGCTGGCAGCGTCGGCCCAGGTGGGAGTGGGGTTCTCGGCAGCGGAGTGGTCGTGGGTGTCAGCGTGGGCGGGGGTTTCTTCCGGGTCGGGGCCAGTGAGGTGGGCTCGCCAGCGGGGAGCCAGGAGGAGGATGCCGGCGGTCGCGAAGACGGACAGGGCGAAGCCGTACGAACGAGCCAGTTCGGGGTCGAACAGGATGAGCAGCAGGATCGACGCGGACAGGGCCGCCACGCCGTCCTTGGTCCGGCCGGTGCCCAGGGCTATGGCGGCGGTCATACCCATGAGCAGGGCTCGGAGGACGCTGGGCGAGGGTCTGGCCACCACGGCGAAGGCGATCATCGCGATGGCGGCGAGGACGGCTCTCAGGGCGAGCGGGAAACCGGCCAGGCGGGAGAGGGCCAGGACGGCGCTGGCCACGATCGCGAGGTTCGCGCCACTAACCGCGTTCAGGTGGCTCAGGCCTGCTTCGTTGAGGTCGGCGGTGAGTTGTGGGTCCATGCGGGAGACGTCGCCCACGACCAAGCCTGGGAGGAGGCCGCGCTGGTCTGCCGGGAGTACGTCTGCGGCCGTCCGTAGACCCGCCCTGAGGGTGCCTGCCGCGGCCTGGATCCACGACGGGGACGTGAGGACGCGTGGTGACCCTCGTACGAGGAGGACGGCGCCGATCAGGTCACCCGGGGTTGCCGGTGCCAGGCGAGCGGTTACTTCCAGGCTCTGGCTCGGGAGGAGGCTGCTCCACTCGGGGCCCTGGGCGAAGACGACGACAGGGGTGTTCACCGCGATCGCTCTGCCGGCCGCACCCCGCCGAAGCGGCGATCCAAGGCTGGCTGGGGTTTGGAGGACGGTCAGGGTGGCGGGGACGACGATGCGGTCCTGGGTGAAGCGGCCGCCTCGGTGGCGTCTGATCTTCGGATCGTCGGTGAGGGTGATCTGGGCGGTGACCTGCGCTCCGCGGGTTGCCAGGTCAGCCACCGGGCCTGTGTTCACGGCGTGGACGCGCAGGGCCACTGAGGCTGAGGTCGCGGCGACGCAGATAAGAGTCGCGATGGCCACGTTGCGCCACAACCGCCGGACAGCCCCCTGAACAACCGCTCTCGAGGAAGTGCGACCGGACACGATCCCAGTGACTGAGCCCGCTTGGAGAACACGGGAACGCCTGGGGAGGGTCACGAGTGCGGACACGGTGGCTACGGCGGAGACCATCAGGCTCGTGGTCGGCGAGAAGTTCAGGACGGTCAGGAGCACGGCCGCGATGGCCGCAGCGGAGACGATCAAGCTTGTGGTCGGGGAGAAGTTCAGGAGGGTGAGGGTGGCGGCCCAGGTGGCGAGGGCGGGCAGGGCCAGGGACCAGGAGTGAGATGGGGAGGGGAGGCTGTGGGACATGTCAGACGCGGACCTTTCCCTTGATCTCCTCGTATTTCTTCGCGCCGATGCCGCTGACCTCGCGCAACTGGTCGACGCTGGTGAAGCCGCCGTGTGCGGTACGGAAGTCGGCGATGCGGGCCGCCAGGACCTCGCCCACGCCGGGGAGTTGTTCGAGTTGGTCGGGAGTGGCCGAATTGAGGTCGAGGGTCGTGGTGGCGGGGTCGGCTGAGGCGAGGCCGGGTGCGAAGCCTGGTGGGGCACCTACGACGATCTGTTCGCCGTCCACCAGGCGTCGGGCCAGGTTGACCGAGGACATGGCGGTGCTGCGGACGGGACCTCCTGCGGCCGTCACCGCGTCGGCCACCCTGGCGCCCATGGCGAGGGTGTAGAGGCCCGGCTTGCGGACCTTGCCGGTGATGTGGACGGTCACCTTGGCCGTGGGAGATGGGGCGGCGGGTCCCGGCGGGCTGGGGGGTGGGGCGGGGAAGGGTTCTGGGGTGGGTTGGGAGCGCCACGCGATCACGCCCGCCACCACCGCGGTCAGGACGGCCAGGGCTATCAGGATGCGCAGGCCCGGCCTGCCGGGGTCGAGCGAGGCGGGCGGCTTGGTGGTGACGGCCTGGCGAAAGGCCTCGAACGAGGGCGGGATCGGGGCCGTCATTCGGCTCGGCCTCTGAGTCGGCTCGTGAGAGACCGCCGCTCGGCCAGACCTCTGAGTCGGCTCGTGAGAGACCGCCGCTCGGCCAGACCTTTGAGTCGGCTCGTGCGGGGTGGAAGCGCGGCCTGACCGCACGGGCGTCCCAGGTGAGGCTCGGTCCGGCCTCACGGGCGTCTCCTGCCGGGCTGGGCCTGGTCTCACGGCCGCTTCGCGCAGGGCTGGGCCTGGCCGGACGGGCCCTTCGTGCAGGGCTCGGCCGGGCTGCGGAGTCGGGTCGTGCGGGTGTTGGAGTGCGCCGCCGGGCAGACTGGGATTGGTGAGCGACCGTAGGCGGGACTCGGCGATGGTCCGCTCGGCTGTCGCATCGTGGTTGCGCACGCCAGCGAACGTACGAGAGCGGCAGGGGCCCGCAGGCCGGTGAACGAGGTTCTGGGGACAACCGAGCCACGATCAGCCTGCCCTGTGGACGAGACAGGTTGTCCACGGCGGAAACGGTGGCAGGCCCGATCCTGCCCGGCTTGCCATACCTGAAGCTGGTCTCGCCCAGCAGGAGGTGCCACAGTGACGGGAGTGAGGCGTGGGTGTCGGCATGGCTCCGCGTGCCCGACGTCTCTTACAGGCTGCATCTCCCGGCGGCGAGTGCCGTGATCGCGCACTCGGCCGCGTGCCGTGCCGCGAGCGCGGAAGGGAAGGGCCCGCGACCGTGGGAGGCGCGGCCGGCCGGCCCGCTCGTGATACGCCACTGCCAGGCGGTGTGTGCGGCAGGAGGCGAGGCCGCAGCGCGTTAGTCGGCCGAGGTGACCGTCAGTCCCAGCATCCCGGGACCCACATGAACCCCGATAACCGCTCCCACCTCCACCACCCGCATCTCCACCGCCCCAGGCAGGCGCTTAACCAGTCGTTCGGCCAGCCCTTCCGCCCGTCCCAGCGCCCCAAGGTGCTGTACGGCGACCCGTACCTCCGCCTTGCCCGCCGCGGCCGCCACCGCCAGGTCCTCCAGCCGGGCGATGGCCCTGGTCGCGGTCCGTACCTTCTCCAGCAGCGAGACCCGCCCATCCACCAGGTGCAGCAACGGCTTGATCAGCAGTGCCGAGCCCACCAGCGAGGCCGCCGTCCCGACTCGGCCGCCTCGCCACAGGTACTCCAGCGTGTCGGCGTAGAAGTACGTCCGGGTCCGTAAGGCGCACCGCCGGGCCGCCGTCGCCACGTCCGCCGGCGATCCCCCGTCCGCGGCCGTACGGGCGGCGGCGAGCACCGGGTAGCCGAGGCCCATGGCGATCGAGCGGCTGTCGATGACCTCCACCGGTACCGGGGACTCCTTGGCGGCCAGCAGGGCGGCGGAGGCTGTGCCGGAAAAATCGCCGGAAAGGTGTATTGAGACCACGGCCGAAGCGCCGCCCGCCGCCAGCGATGAGTAGCACGCGGCGAAGCGCGCGGGTGCGGGTCTGGACGTGGTCGCCGACGACAGGTCACCGGTGAAGGAGTCCTCGTCGTACGAAAGACCGCCGGAAGTCACCTGTACGGGTACGACAGCGACACCAGGCACCGGAGGCAGGTAAGCGGTTGAATCCGTGACCACGAACACCGATGACGGCATAGTCCGAGATCAACTACTGGACCGGAGTGCCACCCCGCCAGACCCGGCGCGGCTTGAGACCGAAGGACCAGGCGAAGGCGCCCTCGTGGTCGGCGTCCCACTGGACGATGTCGGCGAGGCGACCGGGAGCCAGCACGCCGCGGTCGGGCGCGCCCAGCACGGTGGCGCCGCCGAGCGTGGCCGCCCGCAGCGCGTCGTTGACGCTCATCCCGAACGCCGACACCGCCATCGCGATGACCAGGGACATCGAGGTGATGCCGCAGTAGCCGGGGTTGTGGTCGCTGCCGAGCGCGATCTGCACACCGTGCTTGATCATCTGGCGGACCGGCGGCAGGTGGCCGCGCTGAAGCGCCGTCGCGGGGCAGACCACGGCGGGCACGCCGTAGCGGGACATGATCGCGATGTCCTCTTCGGACATGTGGTGCAGCCCGTCGGCGGAGGCGCAGCCGAGCTCGGCGGCCAGCTGAACGGCGCCGCGGCGGCTGTAGAGACCGGCGTGGATACGCGGCAGCAGGCCGACGTTGCGGCCCGAGGCGAGCACCCAGCGGGACTCCTCGGTGGTGAAGTGGCCCTCGTCGCAGTAGACGTCCACGCTGTCAGCGCCGGCGGCGGCCGCGTCGGCGCACCAGGCGCCCACGGCCTCGACGTATTCGCGCTGCCGGCCGAAGTATTCCGGCGGCACCACCTGCGCCGCGAGGAAGGTGACGTGCACCCGCGGCATCATCGGCTCCTTCTCCAGCTCGCGCAGGAGCCGCACGTCGGCGAGCTCGCCGTCGCGGGTGAGGTGGTAGCCGGTCTTGGCCTCGACGGTCGTGGTGCCGCTGAGCAGCCAGCCGCGCAGCCGCTCGCGGACGCCGTTGCACAGGGTCCACGGGTCGGTGCCGCGGGTCACGGTGACGGTCGAGCCCACGCCGCCACCCGCCGCGGTGATCGCCGAGGAGGTGGAGCCGCCGGTGCGGATCTCCAGCTCGGCGTAGCGGTTGCCCGCGTAGACGGGGTGGGTGTGCGCGTCGATGAGGCCGGGCGTGACGAGCGCCCCGCCCAGGTTTTCGACGTGGTCCACGTCGACGATGTCGTCGACAACGCCGGGCACGCTCTGCGGCAGGTCGGGCGCTCGCCCGACCCACGCGATCCGGTCGTTGTGCACAAGGATGGCCGCGTTGCTGAGGACCTCGTTGCCGGTCCAGAGGCGGCCGATGTTGGTCAGGAGCCGAACGGTCACCGCATCACCGCCCCGCGGGATCCCCCAGCTGAGCACAGTGCACAGCAGCGCACGGCTGCCGCCGCGCCCACTGAGTCGGCTCCGGGTCCGGACGACATGGGGGGTCTCCTGATCTCATCCGCTTATGGCTGTGCGGTGACCGTATCGCCAGACTCATGATCCGGCGATTTCAGTTCAGTTACGTTATTTCACAGCTGGGCTTGCTGTACAGGGTTATTCGGAAAGAAGCCCACTCATCCCAACCGCCACTCAGCCCCATCGATCCCCTGTGGCCCCCGCACGCGACCTGACTCGCAGCAGCGATCATCTGAAACCCGTGCCATTAGTGTCGTAAGACTCGGCTTATCCTAGCAATCCCAGCGTTCAGGGACCACTGCCGCCTTTGGGCAGCTCCGCAGTGATTTTGGGGGTTCCGGCCCCTCACAACCACCAAGAGCTGCCCGATGCGACCTCTAGGAGACGCGTTCGACCGGCTTGCCGGCCCGCTCCAGCTCCTGGAACAGGCTCGGGAGCACGCGCGCGTGCAGGACCGTGCCCTCCGCGACGTGGTCCACCGAGAGCACCTCGCCCTCCTTGTGGGCCCGCGAGATCAGGTCACCCCTGTCGTACGGCACGAGCAGCACGACCTCGTGGTCGAGCCTGGGCAGCTCACGCTCGATGAGTGCCATCAGCTCGGCGATGCCGGCACCGGTGCGCGCCGAGACCACGATGCTGTCGCGCTCGCGCCTGGCGATGCGGTCCAGCACCTCCTGGTCGGCGGCGTCGGCCTTGTTGATCACTACGATCTCGGGGATGTCCAAGGCGCCCTCGATGTCCGCGAAGACCTCGCGTACGGCGGCGAGCTGGCCTTCGGGGTCGGGGTGAGCGCCGTCGACCACGTGCAGGATGAGGTCGGCGTCGGCCACCTCCTCCAGCGTGGAGCGGAACGCCTCGACCAGCTGGTGCGGCAGGTGGCGGACGAAGCCGACCGTGTCGGCGATCGTGAACAGCCTGCCGTCGGGCGTGTGCGCCCGGCGTACGGTCGGGTCCAAGGTGGCGAACAGGGCGTCCTCCACCAGCACACCCGCGCCGGTGACGCGGTTGAGCAGCGAGGACTTGCCGGCGTTGGTGTAACCCGCGATCGCGACGGCCGGGACCTCCCTGCGACTGCGCCGGTGGCGCATGGTGTCGCGCGAGGTGGACATGCCGCTGATCTGGCGACGCAGCTTGGCCATGCGCTCGCGGATGCGGCGCCGGTCGAGCTCGATCTTGGTCTCACCGGGGCCACGGCCGCCGATGCCGACGCCGCCCGCGGCGCGTCCGCCGACCTGCCGGGACAGGTTGCCACCCCAGCCACGCAGGCGGGGCAGCAGGTAGCTGAGCTGGGCCAGTTCGACCTGAGCCTTGCCCTCACGGCTCTTGGCGTGCTGCGCGAAGATGTCGAGGATCAGCGCGGTGCGGTCGATGACCTTCACCTTGACCGTCTCCTCCAGCTGGCGGAGCTGGCCAGGGGCCAGTTCGCCGTCGCAGATCACGGTGTCGGCGCCGGTCGACTCGACCACGTCGCGAAGCTCGAGCGCCTTGCCCGATCCGATGTACGTGGCGGGGTCGGGCTTCTGACGGCGCTGGATGAGGCCCTCGAGGACCTCCGAACCGGCCGTTTCGGCCAGGAGCTTCAGCTCAAGAAGGGAGTTCTCGGCGTCCTCCGCCGTGCCTGAGGTCCAGACGCCGACCAGGACGACCCGCTCGAGCCGCAGCTGCCGGTATTCGACCTCGGAGACATCCTGGAGTTCGGTGGAGAGGCCCGCCACGCGGCGCAGTGCCTGGCGCTCCTCAAGGTCCATCTCGCCGGTCTCGAACTCGTCAAGCGCGGAGTATTCGTGCATTCGTGTCATCTCTAATAGGCAACGTCTGAACACCGGAGTGTCTTCCCCGATGGTGACATGACATCCCTCATGCCATCACCTGGTTATCCCGGCAACACGCTGATGTCTCCCGAGCCCGTGGTCAGCGACACCTTGTGCGGAGAGGCCGCGTCCTTGTCGACCGACACCTGCACGTCGCCCGATCCGACCTGGGTCTTCACATCATAGGCACCGGCCGGAACCCGCAGGGTGGCGTCACCGGAGCCGCACTCCAGCTCGACGCTGTCGGGCACGACGGCGAACTTCAGGTCGATGCTGCCGGAGCCGGCCTCGGCGTAGATCTTCTTGCTCCCGAGACCACTGGCGTCCACGTCCCCCGAGCCGGCGTTGGCCTCGATCTGCCCGGTCAGCTGCCTCATGGTGATGTCGCCCGAACCCGTGTCGGCGTCGATCTGAAGGCCCTTGGGGACCTCGATCTTGTAGTTGACGGTGCAACTGTCCCACCCCTTGGGGCAGCTGTAGAACACGGAGAGCGTGTCCCCGTCGACCTTGTGCTCGGCCTTCGGCTTCTCGTTGCGCCACTGGAGGGTCTCGGTGACCCGCACGGCGGTGCCGTCGTACTCGGTGAGCACGGTGTCGCCGGAGCCGCTCTTGAGCTGCAGCTTGGCGACCTTGTCCGTGACCTGGTACGTGACGGTGTCCTGGTTGGTCGGGCCGGCCAGGTCCTTCAGCCCGCAGCCCGTCAGCAGTAATGCCGAGGCGAGAAGGCCACCCGCGATCACGATCGTCTTCATGAGACAGATCCTCGCGTGCACAGGGGATGCCGTACATCGGGGTTTCCCCCTGACCCTCCCCCAGGGGACCCCCACCTTGAACCGGGGACCGCCCATGAAGTAGCTTCACTTCCATAATCCAGAACCAATTTTCCACATCATGGAAGAAGGGGCGTATGGAGATCACCGGCCCGATGCTCGACCGCTTCGACGAGGTCCTCACGCCGGAGGCGCTCGCCTTCGTGGAGAGCCTGCAGCGGGAGTTCGACGCGACCCGCCAGGAGCTGCTGGAAGCCCGGCGCGTACGGCAGGCGGAGCTGTCGGCGGGCGGCCGGCTCGACTTCCTGCCGGAGACCAAGGAGGTCAGGGAGAGCGACTGGAGCGTCGCGCCGCCGGCCCCGGGGCTGGAGGACCGCCGGGTCGAGATCACCGGCCCGGTCGACCGCAAGATGACGATCAACGCGCTCAACTCAGGGGCCAAGGTCTGGCTCGCCGACTTCGAGGACGCCAACTCCCCGCTCTGGGCCAACTGCGTCAGCGGCCACCTCAACCTGCGCGCCGCGCTCGACCGGACGATCGACTTCGAGACCGGCGGCAAGACGTACGCGCTCAAACCCGACGCCGAGCTGGCCACCATCGTGGTCCGGCCGCGCGGCTGGCACCTGGACGAGAAGCACGCCCTGGTGGACGGGCGGCCGGTGTCGGCCTCGCTGTTCGACTTCGGGCTCTACTTCTTCCACTGCGCCCAGCGGCAGCTGGACAAGGGGCGCGGCCCGTACTTCTACCTGCCGAAGATGGAGTCGCACCTGGAGGCGCGGCTCTGGAACCAGGTGTTCGTCCGCGCCCAGGACCTGCTGGGCATCCCCCAGGGGACGATCAGGGCGACCGTGCTGATCGAGACGTACCCGGCCGCGTTCGAGATGGAGGAGATCCTCTACGAGCTGCGCGACCACTCGGCCGGGCTCAACGCGGGCCGCTGGGACTACCTGTTCAGCGTGATCAAGAAGTTCCGCACCCGGGGCCGGGAGTTCCTGCTGCCCGAGCGCAACGCGGTCACCATGACCGCGCCGTTCATGCGCGCGTACACCGAGCTGCTCGTCCGGACCTGCCACAAGCGGGGCGCGCACGCGATCGGGGGGATGGCGGCGTTCATCCCCTCGCGGCGCGACGCCGAGGTCAACGCGACGGCTCTGGAGAAGGTGCGGGCCGACAAGACGCGCGAGTCGGGCGACGGCTTCGACGGCTCCTGGGTCGCGCACCCCGACCTGGTGCCGATCTGCCGCGAGGTGTTCGACGGCGTGCTGGGGTCGCGGCCCAACCAGCTCGACAGGACGCGCGAGGAGGTCTCGGTCTCGGCCGCCGATCTGCTGGCGGTCTCCGAGACGCCGGGTGACATCACCGAGGCCGGGCTGCGCGCCAACGTGGACGTGGCGCTGCGCTACCTGGCCGCCTGGATGGGCGGGCTCGGCGCGGTGGCGATCCACAACCTCATGGAGGACGCGGCCACGGCGGAGATCTCCCGCTCGCAGATCTGGCAGTGGATCCACAACGACATCACGCTCGCCGACACGGGCGCGACGGTGACGAAGGAGCTGGTCGAACGGATCATCGCGGAGGAGCTGGCGAAGATCGCGGCCGAGCCGGGCTACGACGAACTGCTGTACGCGCAGGCCACGGCGCTGTTCAAGGAGGTCGCGCTGGACGACGACTTCGCCGAGTTCCTGACGCTTCCCGCATATGCCCGCATGCCGTAATCACGAAATTTCCGGATATATCCGGCGGGCCAGCGCCGGATATATCCGGAAAGGTAGTGCGATTGACCGGGTATGACCAAGGATGGCGGAGAGCCGGGTATGACCGAGGGTGACCGAGAGCCCGGTAGGACCAAGGATGGCCGACAGAAGGGGGGCGCCATGGTCGACAAGCCGCTCGACGAGCTGACGGCCGCGCTGCGCGCGCTGCTGCCCGCCGACTCGGTGATCACGGACCCGGTACGCCTGCGCACCTACGAGTGCGACGGCCTGACCTACCACCGAGCCACCCCGGGCGTCGTCGTACTGCCCGAGACGGCCGAGCAGATCGCCGGGGTGGTCCGCGCCTGCAACGACTTCGGAGTCCCGTTCGTGGCCCGCGGCTCCGGCACCGGCCTGTCCGGCGGGGCGCTCCCCCGCCAGGACGGCGTGCTGATCGTCACCTCCAAGATGCGCCGCGTCCTGGAGATCGACCTGCCCAACCGCCGGGCCGTCGTCGAGCCGGGCGTCACCAACCTGGCGATCACCGAGGCGGTCCGCGACCAGGGCTATTACTACGCCCCCGACCCCTCCAGCCAGCAGGTCTGCTCGATCGGCGGCAACGTGGCGGAGAACTCCGGCGGCGCCCACTGCCTCAAATACGGCTTCACGGTCAACCACATCGAAGCCTGCGAGATCGTCACCCCCGACGGCGACCTGGTGACGCTCGACCGGATGGATCCCGGCTACGACCTGCTCGGGGCGTTCATCGGCTCGGAGGGCACGCTGGGCATCGCCACCAAGATCACGGTACGACTGAGCCGCGCCCCCGAGGCCGTCACCACAGTGCTGGCCGCGTTCGAGAGCATCGAGCAGGGCGGGCGGGCGGTGTCGGCCATCGTCGGCGCCGGCATCGTGCCGGCGGCGATCGAGATGATGGACGCGCTGGCCATCGAGGCGGCCGAGGCGGCGGTGTCCTGCTCCTATCCCGAGGGCGCGGGCGCGGTGCTGATCGTGGAGCTCGACGGGCCGGAGCGGGAGGTCGCCCGGCAGTTCGCCCGGCTGCAGGAGATCTGCTCGGGGGCGTTCGAGCTGCGCACGGCCGACGACCCGGCCGAGCGGGCGGCGATCTGGAAGGGCCGCAAGTCGGCGTTCGCGGCCGTCGGCCGCATCAGCCCCGCCTACATCGTGCAGGACGGCGTGGTGCCCCGCACCTCGCTGCCGAAGGTGCTGGCCGCCATCGACCGGCTGTCGGAGGAGTACGGGATCAGGGTGGCCAACGTCTTCCACGCGGGCGACGGTAACCTGCACCCGCTGGTGCTGTTCGACGACGCGGAGCCGGGGGCGGGCGAACGGGCCGAGACGGTCTCGGGCGCCATCCTCGACCTGTGCATCGAGCACGGCGGGTCGATCACCGGTGAGCACGGGGTGGGCGTGGACAAGGCGAAGTACATGCCGAGGATGTTCTCCGCGGACGATCTCGACACCATGCAGCTCGTCCGCTGCGCCTTCGACCCGAAGGGCCTGTCGAACCCGGGCAAGGTGTTCCCCACGCCGCGGCTGTGCGGGGAGGTGCCGGGGGTGCGCAAGGGCGTCCATCCGCTGGTCGCCTCGGGGCAGGCGGAGCAGTTCTGATGGACGAGTTGGAGCGGACCGGCGTGACGGTCAGGGAGGCCGGGCCGGACGACGTCGTGGGCGGCGTGCGAGCGGGGGTGGTGGCCCTGCCCGAGTCGGTCGAGGAGATCTCGGCCGTGCTGCGCGCCTGCGCCGAGGCCGGCCTGGCGGTCGTGCCCGTGGGCGGCGGCACCAAGCTGCACTGGGGCCACCCGCCCGAGCGGTGTGACGTCCTGCTCGACCTGTGCTGCCTGAACGAGGTCGTCGAGCACGCCGCGGGCGACCTGGTGGTGAAGACCCAGGCCGGGGTGACGATGGACGCGCTGGCGGAAGCGCTCGCCGAGCAGGGGCAGGAGCTGGCGCTGGACGTGCCGTTCGCCGAGGGCGCCACGGTCGGCGGCACGCTGGCCGCCGCGACGGCCGGGCCGCGCGCCTTCCGCTACGGTACGGCCCGCGACCTGCTCATCGGCATCACCGTCGTGCTGCCGGACGGGACCGTGGCCAAGTCGGGCGGCCGGGTGGTCAAGAACGTCGCGGGCTACGACCTGGGCAAGCTGTTCACCGGCTCGTACGGCACCCTGGGCGTCATCGCCGAGGCCACGTTCCGGCTGCACCCGCTGCCCGCCGACCACCGCTATGTCGTGACCGAGCTCGCCCAGCGGCACGTTCAGGAGGTGACCGCGATGCTGGCCGCCTCCCAGGCCGAGCCGAGCGCGGTCGAGCTCGACTGGCCCGGCGGGGACGCGCCGATCACGCTGGCCGTGCTGGTCGAGGGCTCGGCCGCCGGGCAACGGGCCGAGGCGCTGCGCAAGGCGATCGGCGCGGGCGCCGTCACGGACGAGGCACCCGCCTGGTGGGGGCTGATCAGCGACGACGAGCTCCTGATCGAGCTGCGGTTCCCGCCCGCGCGGACGAGCGACGTCCTGGCGGAGGTACGCGATACCGGGCTCTCGCTCCGCGGCTCGCCCGTCGCAGGCCGGGTCTGGCTCCAGCCCACGGCCGAACCGCCTGCGGACTTCGCGGAGGTCGTGTCCGGCCTGCGGGAGCGCTTGACGCCGCTGGGCGGCCGGGTGACCGTGCTGGCCGCGCCGTACGAGGGCGTGGACCGCTGGGGGCCGGTGAGCGCGCTGCCGCTGATGCGGCGGGTCAAGGAGCGGTTCGATCCGGAGCGCCGGATGTCTCCCGGCCGGTTCATCGGCGGCATCTGAGTGAGCGGTAACCAGGAGGCATCTGGCATGACGTCCGGCGGTATCGACCCCAAGCTGATCAACGACTGCGTGCACTGCGGGTTCTGCCTGCCGACCTGTCCGACGTACACGCTGTGGGGCGAGGAGATGGACTCGCCGCGCGGCCGGATCCACCTGATGAAACAGCACGTCGAGGGCACCCCGGTGACGCCGGAGATGGCCGGGCACTTCGACGCCTGCCTCGGCTGCATGGCGTGCGTCACCGCCTGCCCGTCGGGCGTCCAGTACGACCGGCTGATCGAGCAGACGCGGGCCGAGGTCGAGCGGGTTCACGTGCGCGAGCCGCGCGAACGGGCGGTCAGGGAGATCGTGTTCAGCCTGTTCCCCTACCCGCGCCGGCTGCGGCTGCTGCGCCCCGGGATGGCGCTGGCCGAGCGGATGGCGCCGTTCCTGGAGCGGGTGCATCCCAGCCTCGGGGCGATGGCGGGGCTGGCACCCCGGGTCGGGCGCAGGCAGCGGATCCCGCGGCTGGTCCGGGCCAGAGGGCCGCGCCGGGCCGTGGTCGGCATGCTGACCGGGTGCGTGCAGGGCGAGTTCTTCCCCCAGGTCAACGCGGCCACCGCGCGGGTGCTCGCGCTGGAGGGCTGCGACGTGATCATCCCGCCCGGCCAGGGCTGCTGCGGGGCGCTCAGCGTGCACTCGGGGCGCGAGGAGCAGGCCAGGCGGCTCGCGCGGCGCACGGTAAGGACCTTCACCAGGGCCGGTGTGGACACGGTCGTGGTCAACGCGGCCGGGTGCGGGTCGTCCATGAAGGAGTACGGCCAGCTGCTGGGCAGCGAGCCGGGGTTCCGCGTGCTGGACCTGTCGGAATTCCTCGTCGAGCTGGGACCGGTGGCGGACCGGCATCCCCTGCCCGTCACGGTGGCCTATCACGACGCCTGCCACCTGGCCCACGCGCAGGGGATCCGGGCCCAGCCGCGCGAGCTGCTGAAGGCGATCCCGGGGCTGGACCTGCGAGAGGTGCCGGAGTCGGCCATCTGCTGCGGCTCGGCGGGGACGTACAACATCTTCCAGCCCGAGGCGGCCCGCGACCTGGGCGACCGGAAGGCCAAGTCGGTGGCCTCGACGGGCGCGGAGCTGCTGGTGTCGGCGAATCCGGGCTGCACGATGCAGATCGCCGCCGCGATGCGGCGCGGTGGCGCGCGGATCAGGGTGGCGCACACGGCCGAGGTGCTGGACGCGTCGCTGCGCGGGGTGTCCCTTTGACCGGACGGGGGTTGGGCGGGTGAGCGTGCAGTCTGTCGAGCGGGCGCTCGACGTGCTGGAGGCGCTGGCCGAACACGGTGGCGAGGCGGGGCTGTCGGAGATCGCGGCCAAGACCGGGCTGCCGTTCGGGACGATCCACCGGCTGCTGCAGACGCTCCTGGCCCGCGGCTACGTACGCCAGGAGTCGGACCGGCGCTACGCGCTGGGCGGCGGGCTGGTGCGGCTGGGCGGCATCGCCGAGAGCATGGTCGGGGTGTGGGCGCGGCCGTACCTGTCGAAGCTGGTGTCGCTGTCGGGTGAGACGGCGAACCTGGCGGTGCTGGAGGGCGACTTCATCGTCTATGTGGCGCAGGTGCCGTCGCCGCGCAGGCTGCGGATGTTCGCGGAGGTCGGGCGGCGGGTGCTGCCGCACAGCACGGCCGTGGGCAAGGTGCTGCTGGCCGGGCGGCCGGCGGAGGAGGCGGTCGCGGTGTTCGTACGGACCGGCATGCCGCGCCGCACCCCCAACACGATCACCGACACCGAGGGCATGCTCACCGAACTCGGCCTGGTCCGGGACCGCGGTTACGCCATGGACCTGGGCGAGGAGGAGCTCGGCGTGCACTGCCTGGCCGTGCCCGTGCACGACGGCAACCGGGTGGTGGCGGCCATGTCGGTCTCGGGCCCGGCGGAGCGGATCGACGCCCTCGACCGGGAGGAGCTGGCCGGGGCCATGCGGAAGCTCGCGCTCGACTTCGGCGCCGAGCTCAGCCCGATGGCCGGCGGGAGCTGAAGCATTAGTCTGTTGCGCTATGAGCAACACGTCCGTTCAGTCGGTCGATCGGGCCATCGCCATCCTGGAGATCCTGGCGCGCGAGGGCGCGACGCGGGTGACGGACCTCGCCGTCCAGCTCGATGTGCACAAGTCCACGGCCTTCCGGCTGCTGGCCGCGCTGGAGCAGGGCGGGCTGGTGGAGCAGAGCGGTGACCGCGGCCGCTACCGCCTGGGATTCGGCGTCGTACGGCTGGCGGGCGCGGCCACCGCGCAGCTGGACCTGTCGAAGGAGAGCCGCCCGGTGTGCCTGCGCCTGGCCGAGGCCGTCGGCGAGACCGTCAACATCGCGGTGCCCCAGGACGGCGACGCGGTGAACATCAGCCAGGTCCGCGGCCCCGCCGCGATCAGCGGGCACAACTGGGTGGGCCAGCGCACCCCCTCGCACGCCACCTCCAGCGGCAAGGTGCTGCTGGCGTTCGGGGCGCTGCGGCTGCCCGCCGAGCCGGCCCGTTACACGCCCTCGACGCTCACCGAGGCCGGGCGGCTGGGGCTGGCCGAGATCAGGGAGCGCGGCTGGGCCACCACGGTGGAGGAGCTGGAGGTGGGCCTGAACGCGGTGGCCGCGCCGATCAGGGGCAGCGACGGCTCGGTCGTGGCCGCGGTGAGCGTCTCGGGGCCGTCCTACCGGCTCACGCCCGAGCGGCTGCCCGAAGTCGGGGCGCTCCTGGCCGAGGGCGCGAGGGAGATAAGCCAGCGCATCGGCTATTACCGTTGACGGCATGTGTAGAAGCATCAAGACCCTGCGCCCGCCGTACACCGAGGACGTGACGGAAGACGACGTACGGGCGGCGGCGCTCCAGTACGTACGCAAGATCTCCGGGTTCCGCGCACCCGCCGCGCACAACGCGGAGGCGTTCGACCGGGCGGTCGAGACGATCACCAAGGCGTCGGAGGAGTTGCTCGCGGCGCTACAGGTGCGCGGAGGGCGTTGACACGATCCCCTGGTGGGAGAAGTCTCCCCTGTAACCGCATCCATCTCGCCAGGGGGCACCCCGTGATCAGTGGGCTGTATCAGGGTACGGACGGAGACTCGCGCCTCGAACTCCGGGTGGACGTGGACGGGGCGCGGCCCACCGGGCGGGTGAGCGGGGACCTGTTCACCACGGCCGGCGCGACCACGTCCTACGCCGGCTCGTTCGTGGTGAACACGGCGGCGGCGGTGGCCGAGGGCGCGGGGACGAAGATCGCCGGGCGCGGGACCTTCTCGTTCGACACCCCGGCCAAGGACGTGACGGTCGCGATCAGCGGCACCGTGGGCACCGCCCAGGTCGCCGGTCAGACCTATCAGCTGACGTTCTCCGGCCGCCACTTCCGGACCGTGCTTCTGGAGCAGGACTCGGTGGCGGGCACCGAACCGTTCGAGAAGTACCACACCGGGACCCTGCCCGGCCCGACCGGCTCGCCGGCGAGGGAGCTGAGCGTGGCCGCCGCCTACGACGAGGCGGGGATCCGCCTGACCGTCAACCCGCCCGGGGTGATCCCGGTCGACGGGTCGGGCGCGGACCTGGCGTGGGACGACGCCGAGCTGCATCACGCGATGACGCAGCAGTTCAGCGCGTTCGGGGACGTACCGGCCTGGCGGGTGTGGCTGCTGGTGGCCAGCAAGCACGTGGGCGGCTACCGGGGCATCATGTTCGACTACGACGACGCGCATCAGCGGCAGGGGTCCGCGGTCTTCTACGACGCGATCAAAGGCCGGACCCCGCAGGCGCAGCGCGCGCAGCTGCGCACGTACGTGCACGAGCTCGGCCACGCCTTCAACCTGCTGCACTCGTGGCAGAAGAACCTGGGCAACCCACCCCAGCCGCTCGGCCCGAACGGCGGCTTCGGCGACCTGTCCTGGATGAACTATGTCCAGAACTACCAACCCGGCGGCGAGCAGGGCTACTGGGCCGCCTTCCCCTTCCAGTTCACCGACCCCGAGCTCGTCCACCTTCGCCATGGTTTCTACCGGGATGTGGCCATGGGCGCGAACGCCTTCGGCACCGGCGCCGCCGACATCGCGCCCTTCGAGCAGCCGGTCGTGGACCAGTCAGGGCTGCGGCTCGAACTGCGGGCCAAGGAGTCGTTCGGCTTCGGCGAGCCCGTCGTGGTGGAGCTGAAGCTGTCCACGGCCGGGGAGCCGCGCACCACGCACGGCCACCTCCACCCCGACACCGAGTTCACCCAGGTCACCATCACCCAGCCGACCGGCAGGACCGTGCTCTACCGGCCGATGATGCGGCACTGCGTCGACACCTCACCCGACATCCGGCTCGACTCGGGCAACCCGGCCATGTACCGGAGCGCCTACATCGGGCACGGCCGCGACGGGCACTACTTCCAGCAGCCCGGCGAGTACCAGGTGCGCGGCCAGTACATCGCCGCCGACGGATCCCGCATCGTCTCCCCCGCCTGCCTGATCAAGGTGCGCTACCCGGTCGGCGCGGACGACCACCGGGTGGCCGAGCTGATGCTCGGCGACGAGCAGGGCAAGCTGTTCTCGCTGCTCGGCTCCGACTCGCCGACGCTGAGCTCGGGCAACCGGGCGCTGGACGAGGTGATCGACAGGTACGGCGGCCACCCGCTGGCCGTCTACGCCCGGATGGTCAAGGGGCTCAACGCCGAGCGGGAGTTCAAGGCGATCACCGCCGCCAAGCAGGTACGGGTCCGGCCGCCGGACCTCAAGCAGGGCATCGAGCAGCTCACCGCGGTGGCCCGTGACGCCAGCGTCGACAACATCACCCTGAACATGGTGCTGCGCCGCCTGGCCAGGGCCGAAGCCCGGCAGGGCGACCTCGATCGGGCGAACGCGGTGATGGACAAGATGGTCGCGCTGTTCCAGGCCAAGGGCGTCAACCCCATCGTCATGGGACAGATCAGACGGCAGGCCGAGCTCACTAAGGCTGCGCTCAGCGCGGAGACCTGACTCAGCAAGAGTCGAGAATGCCGGTCATCGCGTCCTTCTCACCGGTGGTAAGCCACAGGTCGTACTTCGCTTTCACGTCGATCTGCTTGGCGATGTAGGTGCAGCGGTAGGCCTTGCGCGGCGGCAGCCAGGTCGCGGCGTCGGAGTCGCTCTTCTGGCCGTTGAGCGGCCCGTCCACGGCCATCAGGTTCATCGGGTCGTTGGCGAACTCCTTGCGCTTGTCCGCCGTCCACTGCTGCGCGCCCTTCTGCCAGGCGTCCGACAGCGGGATCAGGTGGTCGATCTGCACGGCGGTGCTGGTGTCCTGGCCGCGCTTGAACGTGATGGTCTTGCCGCTGTAGGGGTCGTCCAGCACGCCGGTGAGGACGATGCAGTCGTGCGTGCCCGACTTGAACGTCTCGTCCTTCAGGTCGCGCTTCAGAATGTCGTTACGCGTGTCGCAGCCGTTGTGGTCGACGTCCGCCCAGGCCGGGCCGAACTTCTCGCGCTCGAAGCCGGTACGCGGCGCGCGTCCTTTGACGGCGAGCTTGGCCAGCTTCTTGCGGGCGTCCCCGACGTCGGCCGACGAAGCCTTGCCCGTGTCGGCTTTAGGTGTCTGCGCATCCAGTTGCCCGCATCCCGCGAGCAATCCCACTGTGGCCAAACCGGCCAAACCCACCCGAAGCCGCACGCTCCACCCCCAGACTCAAGTTTTCGTAAAGTCTAGGTAGAGCAATTACCCCTAAGCGCCTATTTATCCCTCAAGTGCGTCAAGCAACCATTCGGCGAGGTAAGAGGCGTAGGACGAACGCACGTAGATCCGGTAGCCGCCCTCCCCTTCCGGACCTTCCGGATCGGAGAACCGTTCGAGCAGGACGGCCGCCTTGCCCAGCAGCGTCTGGGCGTGCCCCGGGAACACCGCCGGGTGCAGGTCGATCGGGCAGCCGGTGATCAGGACGTCCAGCGCGCCCGGCCCCGTGAGCTCCAGCACGGTCCGCTGCCCCGACACATCCACCCACCCGGGCCGCTCCTCCGCACCCCCCGACGCGTCCACCCTCCCGGGCTGCTCTTCGGCGTCCTCTGTCACGAGCCACCAGTCGGGTCCCAGCCGCAGCCCCACTCCCGGATCAGCCCCGCGAACCTCCCACATCCGCACGAAGGGCACCTCGCGCAGGCGTACCCGCTCGGAACCGGCGGCCTCGAAGCGGTCGGTGAAGGCCGCCGCCGGGCTCTCCTTGCGGCAGTCCGCCACTCGCCCGGCGACCGCCCGCGCAGCCGGATCACCGTCGCGCCGGGTGTTGCCGGGATCGTAGAAGACCGGCTCGACCACCGTCACGGGCACGGCCGCCTCTCCCGACACCGCCGACAGCCGGTCGCCGACGGCCACGTCACGGACCATGGCGAGGCTGAAGCTCCGCCCGAGCGCCGCGCTCAGGTAGCTGGACGTCACATGCCCCAGCATCGGCCCAGTCTGGCCCACGAGCTGGGCGCCCTCCGCCACGAACGCGGCCGGATCATCGCTGAGCAGCCCCACCAGCCGCTTGCGCCCGTCGCGGGCGGTGTCGGGCCGCGCGTGCGAGCGCTTGCCCACGAAGTCGGGCTTGCGCTTCGACACCAGCCACGACATGCCGAGGTCCTGCGGGGTGACCGTGCCGTCGGTCTCCTGGCCGACGATGGCGAACCCCTTCTCGGCCCGCAGCACGTGCATGGTCTCGGTCCCGTACGGCACCGCGCCCAGGTCCAGCACGCTCTCCCAGAGCGACCTGCCGTACCACCAGGGCACGTTGACCTCGTAGGCCAGTTCGCCGGAGAAGCTGATCCTGAACACCCGCCCGTCGACGCCCAGCACGCTCGTGGCCGCGTACGTCATGAACGCCAGCTCCTCGGCCCCCGGCGCGATCAGTCCGATGATCTCCCGCGCCTTGGGTCCCACCACCGCGACCGTTGCCCAGTGGTCCGTCACGGACGTGAACGACACCTCGAGCCCCGGCCACTCGGTCTGCCGCCACTCCTCCAGCCAGTCGAGCACGGCCGCCGCGTTGCCGGTGGTCGTGGTCATCAGATAGTGGTCATCGGCCAGCCGCGTGGTCGTACCGTCGTCGAACACCATCCCGTCGGCGGTGCACATCACCCCATAGCGGCACGAGCCAACGCGCAGCGTGGAGTACATGTTCGTGTAGATCCGGTCGAGGAACTCCCCCGCGTCGGCGCCCCTGACGTCGATCTTCCCGAGTGTGGAGGCGTCCATGGCGGCGACAGCCGTACGGGCCGCCCGGCACTCGCGCAGCACCGCCTGCTCCATCGTCTCGCCGTCGAGCGGGAAGTAGCGGGGCCGCTTCCACTGCCCGACGTCCTCGAACACGGCGCCCCACGCGACGTGCGAGGCGTGTGGCGCGGTCGTCCTGATCGGGTCGGAGAGCGCGCCCCGGTCACGTCCGGCGAGCGTGGCGAAGGACACAGGTGTGTACGGCGGGCGGAACGTGGTCGTACCCACCTGTCCGGGAGCGGCACCGAGCAGCGCGGACATCACCCCCGCCACCACGGCGCCCGACGTCTTGCCCTGGTCGGCGCCGGTTCCGGCGGTGGTGTAGCGCTTGACGTGCTCCACGGACCGCATGCCGGTCCCCGCGGCCCTGGCGAGATCGGCCACGGTGACATCTCGCTGCAGATCGGCGAATGCGTCGGTCGACTGCGGGTCCACCGCCCAGAGCGCCGCCGGGGGCCGCAGGGGGAGCTCGTCGGTCTCCGGTACGCGGAAGCCGCCTCCCTGCCTCTTGCCCGTCGGCCGGGCCGCCTGGCAGCCCGCCGCGTAGCCGTCCTGGATGGCCTCAGCGGTGCCGTAACGGCCCCGGCAGGCACCGGCGGAGCGTTCGGCCTGAGCGGAGACGCCGGGCACGAACGCCTGCGCCTCCTCGTCGAACACGGTCCGGCCCTGCGACTGGCTGAACAAGTGGACGACCGGGTTCCAGCCGCCGGCGACGGCCAGCAGGTCGGCCTCGAAGCGCCGGTCGCCGACCAGGACCTCGGTGAGCAACCCGTCGGCATCCGCCACGGTCCCCGTGACGACCTGCCCGGCGAGCGCTTCGGCACCGGCTTGTGGGCGCGGGTCGATGATGGCGGCGATCTCGACCCCGGCCGCCCGCAGGTCGCGGGCCGCCTCGTAACCCGAGTCCGTACAGGCGAAGACGACCGCCCGGCGGCCGGGCCGTACGCCATACCGGTTGACGTAGGTACGGGCGGCCGAGGCGAGCATCACGCCGGGCCGGTCGTTGCCGGGGAAGGCGATCGAGCGCTCCTGCGCGCCGGTCGCCAGGACGACCTGGGCAGCGCGCAGATGCCACAGCCGCTCACCCCGGGGGCGGCGCTCGACGGCCACCACGTAGTTGTGGTCGTAGTAGCCGATCGCCGTGGTCCTGGTGAGCACCCGGACGTCGGGCATGGACGCCAGCCGGGCCCGTACCAGGGCCACCCAGTCGAGCGCGCGGGCGCCGTCCAGGCGGACCCGGCTGTTGAGCAGGTCGCCGCCAAGCCGGGGCTGGTCGTCGACGAGGATCACCCGGGCGCCCGCCACCCCGGCGCTGAGCGCGGCGGCCAGCCCGGCGGGGCCGCCGCCGACCACCAGGACGTCACAGTGCAGGTAGCCCTTGTCGCGGCGGCGATCATCGGTCGCGTGCGGGTTCACCCGGCCCTTGCCGCGCAGGCTCCACGCCGCCAGTCCCTCGTACAACTCCACGGTAGTGGCCGCCAGCATCGGGTCGGCACCCACGCGGACCAGGGCGTTCGGCTCCTCGGGGCCGGCGGAGAAGACGCCGCGCGGGCGGCCCAGCTCGACGCTGTGGCCGACCACGCGCACGCCGTTGGCCAGCAGCGCGGAGGCGAGCGTGTCGCCGGGATGCCCCTCCATGCGGCGACCGTCGAAGCTGAACGACAGCACGACGGAGCGGTCCACCAGACCGCCCCTGTCCAGACGGTTCATGGGGCCTTCCAGAATTCGTGGGTGACGGTGTGCCGCCGGAGCGTGAACCAGGTCCGGCAGCCATGCACGTGGAACCAGCGCTCGTCGAACCAGCCCTTGGGGTTGTCCCGCCGGAACACGTACTCGGCCCACTCCGCGTCCGTGACGGTGGCGGGCGTCTCGGGGTAGGCGATGCCGGCCTGCCCGCCGTAGCGGAACTCGTTCTCGTCGCGGGGCCCGCAGTGGGGGCAGTCGATGAGCAGCATCAGTGCGCCACCGCCGCCGCGCCGTGCTCGTCGATGAGCGCCCCGGTGGTGAACCGCTCCAGCGCGAACGGCTCGGCGAGCGGATGCGGCTCACCGTGCGCGATCGTGTGCGCGTACACCCACCCGGAGCCCGGCGTGGCCTTGAAGCCGCCGGTGCCCCAGCCCGCGTTGACGAACAGCCCGTCCACCGGGGTACGCCCGATGATCGGCGAGGCGTCGGGCGAGACGTCCACGATGCCGGCCCAGGTTCGCAGCACCCGCACCCGGCTGAAGATCGGGAACAGCTCCAAGGCCGCCGCCATCTGCGCCTCGATGACGTGGAAGGCGCCCCGCTGACCGTAGGAGTTGTAGGAGTCGATGCCCGCGCCCATGACCAGCTCGCCTTTGTGCGCCTGGCTCACGTAGACGTGCACGGCGTTCGACATCACCACGCAGTCGAGCACCGGTTCCAGCAGCTCCGACACCAGCGCCTGCAGGGGATGCGACTGGAGCGGCAGCCGGATCCCGGCCTCGGCCGCGAGCACCGAGGTGTGCCCGGCGGACGCGAGCGCGATCTTCCCGGCCGCGATCCGCCCCCGGGAGGTCTGTACGGCCACCGCCCGGTTCCCGGTGATCTCGAAGCCGGTGACCTCACAGCCCTGGATCAGGTCGATGCCATAGGCGTCGGCCTTGCGGGCCAGGGCCCAGGCGACGTGGTCGTGCTTGGCGATGCCGCCCCGCCGTTGCAGCGTGGCGCCCATGACGGGGTAGCGGGCGCGCTCGGAGACGTTGATGACCGGGCAGAATTTCTTGACCTCGTCGGCGTCCAGCCACTCGGCGTCGACGCCGTTGAGCCGGTTGGCGTTGACCCGCCGCCTGCCCTCACGCACGTCGCCCAGGTTGTGCGCCAGGTTGAGCACGCCGCGCTGGCTGAACTGCAGGTCGTAGTCCAGCTCCTGGCTGAGGCCCTCCCACAGCTTGAGCGAGTGCTCGTAGATGGCGGCGCTCTCGTCCCACAGGTAGTTGGAGCGGATGATCGTGGTGTTGCGCGCCATGTTGCCGCCGGCCAGCCAGCCCTTCTCCAGTACGGCGACGTTCGTGATCCCGTGGTTCTTGGCCAGGTAGTAGGCGGTGGCCAGGCCGTGCCCGCCGCCGCCGACGATGACCACGTCATAGGCGGGCCCGGGGTCGGGGTTGCGCCAGAGAAAGTCCGGGTGGGTCACCTTCTGATCTTCTCCATCTTGGGGTCGAACAGGGGCTCGGTGGCGACTTCGGCCGGGACTCGCCGCCCGAAATACGAAATCTCGACATGCGTCCCGGGGGTGGTCAGCTCGATCGGCAGCCAGGCGTACGCGATCGGCCGCTGGATCGTGTGCCCGTAGGCGGCGCTCGTCACGTAACCGACCGTGCGGCCCGCGTGCCGTACCGGCTCCTTGCCCATCACGACCTCCGCGCTGAGCAGCGGGACCAGCTTGCGGGTGAGCTCGGTGGACAGCGCGTCCCGGCCGAGGAAGTCCTTGCCGTCCTTGACGGCGAAGGCCAGCCCCGCCTCGTACGGGCTGTGCTCCGGGGTCATGTCGACGCCCCAGAGCCGATAGCCCTTCTCCAGCCGGAGGCTGTTGAACGCGGCCCGGCCCCCGGCGATCGGCAGGCCCGTCGCCCAGAGTGTGTCCCAGAGCTTGAGGCCCAGGTCGGCGCTGGTGTAGAGCTCCCAGCCGAGCTCGCCGACGTAGGAGACGCGCATCGCGGTCACCGGGACGTGCCCGACGTATCCGGTCTTGAGGCTGAAGTAGCGGAAGCCCTCATGGGACAGGTCCATGTCCGTGAGGGGCTGAAGGAGCTCCCTGGTCTGCGGCCCCCACACGCCGACGCAGCAGGTGCCGGGCGTGATGTCCCGGACGTACACGCCGCCGGGGGCGTGGCGGGTCAGCCAGTCGAGGTCGAGGTTGCCGTTGGCGCCGATCTGGAACCGGTCCTCCGCCAGCCGCGCCACCGTGAGATCGGAGCGCACACCGCCGCTCGCGTCCAGGAGCAGCGAGTAGGTGACCGAGCCGGGCTTCTTGTCGACGTTGTTCGTGGTCAGGTACTGCAGGAACGCCACCGAGCCAGGGCCGCCGACCTCGATCCGCTTGAGCGAGGTCATGTCGTACAGCGCCACGTTCTCCCGGGTCGCGTACGACTCCGCGGCGGCGACCGGCGACCAGTAGCGGCTGGCCCACTGGTCCCGCTGGGCCACGCCGAGCAGTCGCTCGACCGCCATGCCGCGCGCCTCTTCGGGCAACTCGGCTTCTGGCTGCTCGGCTTCTGGCTGCTCGGCTTCTGGCTGCTCGGCCGCCTGGCTGTGGTGCCTCAGCACCAGGTCCTCCAGCAGCGGCAGATTCGCCTCGAACCAGTGCGGACGCTCCCAACCGGCCGCCTCCAGGAAGTAGCCGCCCAGCTCGAGCTGCCTGACATAGAACGGGCTGGTCCGCATCGGCCGCGGCGACTCCATCGGCTGGAGCGGGTGGATGACGTCGTAGACCTCGACGAAGTTCTGCTTACCGCGCTCTTCGACGAACGCGGGCGACAGCTGCACCGGCTCGAACCGGCTCAGCTCGCATTCATGCAGGTCGAAGCTGGACCGCCCGTCGACGAGCAGCTCTGCCACCGCCCTGGCCACGCCCGCCGAGTGGGTGACCCAGACGGCCTCGGCCAGCCAGAACCCGTCCAGGTGCGGCGCCTCGCCGATCAGCGGGAACCCGTCGGGGGTGAAGGAGAAGATCCCGTTGATGCCGTCCTCGTACGTGGACTCCTTGAGCGCCGGCAGCAACTCGACCGCGTCCCGCCACGCGGGATCGAAGTCCTCCTCGGTGAACGCCTGCACCGAGGGCATCACCGTGCCCTTGGGCCCGATCTCGTCCTGCCGGACCGGCATCGGCCGGTGCGCGTAGGAGCCGATCCCGATACGGTCGCCGTGGCCGCGGAAGTACAGGTCGCGATCCTGGTGCCGCAGGATGGGCCCGTCCGGCACGCCCGGCGTCCGCGCCTTGGCGTACTGGTGGGCCAGCGGCAGCAGCGGCACGGTCAGCCCCGCCAGCCGCCCGATCGCCGGCCCCCAGAACCCGGCGGCGCACACGACCACCTCGGCGGCCAGCACCCGATACTCGACCTCGCGCGACTCCGGCCGCCGGACCTCGACGGCGACGCCGGTCACCCGGCCGCCCCCCTGCTCGACGCCCACGACCGTGTGGTGCGGAAGGAACCTGGCGCCCCGCTCGACCGCCCGCCGCGCCTGCGCCTCACCGCAGCTCACGGCCGCGGCCAGCCCATCGGTGGGGACGTGGAAGCCGCCCAGCACCTTGCCCCTGTCGAGCAGCGGCCAGAGCTCCACGCACTGGTCGGCGTCGACCAGCCGCCCCTCGACGCCCCAGGACTCGGCCCATCCCTGCTTGCGGTGCAGGTCCGTCCACCGCTCCTCGGTGGTGGCCACTTCCAGGCCGCCGACCTGGTCGAAGCAGGCCCGCCCGGCGAGGGCCAGTTCGCTGTACTTGCGCACGGTATAGGAGGCGAACTCGGTCATGGTCTTGGATGGGTTCGTCTGGAACACGAGTCCGGGAGCATGCGAGCTCGACCCACCGGCGGCGAACAAGGGCCCCTGATCGACGACGGTGACATCGGTCCACCCCCGCCCGGTGAGCTCGTCGGCCAGGGCACAGCCCACGATGCCGGCTCCAATGATCACCAAACGAGGCCGGCTCACCATGCGCCCTCCGGTTGTTCCCTAATACGCAACAAGCACCGGACTACGCAACGAACATAGAGCCCGCCGCAGCCTCGGACAAGGCCCCGGCAAGGTCACATGTCGCCCGGGGAGGGGCATACCGAATCGCCACCGGCTCTCAGCCGGACCACGGACGAGGCCCAGAACGCGCACGTCACGGCGCCCAGCGCGCTCCACCGGAGGAGCGTGTCCCTGGACAGGCCCCGGCCCTGTGCGGGGGTGGGGCCCACCGTGCTCTGCCGTAAAAAAAAGAGGATCCCGCCTGAAAAGGCGGGACCCCTCACGATGGGAGAGCCGGGCGGCTACGAACGCCCGTACGAGTCCTCAAGGCGCTCGATGTCGTCCTCGTCGAAGTGACCGAAGGCGATCTCGAGGATCCGCGTCGCGGGCCCGGACGAGCTGAGCCGGTGCGTCTGGCCCTGCTGGATCAGCACCCGATCCCCCACGGCGGGCTCGATGCGCTTCCCGTCCACCTCGAACACGCACCCCGGGTCGAGCGCCACCCACAGCTCGGAGCGGTGCTCATGACGCTGCAGGCTCAGCCGCTGCCCCGGCGAGACCTCGATGATCTTAACGGTGGACACCTCGTTGAGGGTGAACCGCTCGAACCCACCCCACGGCCGCTCATCACGGATAACAGCCGCCAGCCTGTCGATGTCCTGCATCGCCCCTCCATGGAAAAATCACGCCATAAACCCGCGCTCAAACTACCAGGCATCCCCTGATCAGGCGGTACGCGGTCCGGCGCCGCAGCCAGACGACGCACAGCCCAGAGACGCACGACCGACCTACTCGCAGCCAGACGACGCACAAGCCCGGCGATACGCAACCGGCCGGCTCGCGGCCAGACGAGTTGGTCAGGTGATGAGGATGCCGCCGTCGACGGGCAGGACGACGCCCGTGATGTACGACGACGCGTCACTCGCCAGGAAGACCGCCGCGGCCACCAGCTCCGCCGCCTCCCCCACCCGGCCCATGACCACCCGCTGCGCGACCATCCGCTCCATGTACTCGGGCTTGAACTGCACCGTCATCTCCGAGGCGAAGAACCCGGGCTCCAGGCAGTTGACCCGGATCCCCCGCCGCCCCGTCCATTGCTGCGCCAGGTCGCGGGTCAGCCCGATCACCGCCGCCTTCGACGCGCTGTAGGCGGCCTGCGGCAGCCCGGCCGTCGTCTCCGCCAGGATGCTGCCGATGTTGACGATCGACGAGCCGGGCCGCATCACCCGTGCGCACGCCTGCGCCATCCAGTACGTGCCGTGCAGGTTGATGTCGACCACCTGCCGGAACTCCTCCGGCGTCTCCCGCAGCGCCGGCACGGCGGTGCCGACCCCGGCGTTGTTGATCAGCACGTCGACCGCGCCCATGGTCTCCACGGCCGCGTCGACCAGCGCCTGGCAGTCCTCGACCTTGGCCACGTCGGTCCGCACGGCCAGGCACCGGCGGCCGGTCTCCTCGACCAGCCGCCGCGTCTCGTCCAGCCGATCCTGCCGCCGGGCCCCGATCACGATGTCGGCCCCGGCCTCGGCCAGCCCGCGGGCGAAGGCCACGCCCAGCCCCGACGACGCGCCGGTGACGATGGCGACCTTCCCGTCAAGGCTGAAGCGTTGCAGCATCCTGGAGACCGTAATCCTTGTCGAGGTTGACGCGGTGCTGAATCCTAGAGACCGTATTCCTTGACGATCCGCTCGTGACGCTCGACCTCCACGTCGACCTCCTTGGCCAGGTCGAGCCAGGCCAGCGGGTGCGACCAGCGCTCGGTGGCGTCGTCGAGCAGGGCGTCGACCTCGGTCGCCGACACGTCCGGCGGCACCGCGACCCAGCCGAACACGCCGGGCAGCGGCTCGCCACCGGTCGGGTGGGTGACCATGTAGTTCTCGTCGCTGTAGACCCACATCGGCCAGCCGCGCTCGGCCATGACCTCGGTGAACTCCGCCCAGTCCTCCTCGCTCGGCGCGGCGCCGTCGAAGAAGTAGCTGGTGTAGCCGCCGGGGCGGAGGATGCGCACCGCGGCGAAGGGCGGCACGAAGTTCTGCTGCTCTTCGGGGTCGTCGGGGACCGGCTCCAGCAGCTGCGGGTCGAACACGACCAGGTCGCCGGCGTTGTAGTCCATGCCGCGCGGCTGCGGCAGGGCGAGCCGGGCGGTGGCCGGGCCGGTGCGGATGGACAGGATCTGGCGCTGGCCGCCGTCGGGCGCGGGGAGGATGACCCGGATCAGGCCCATCTCCTCCTCGATCGGCCCTTCGGTCGACTTGACCGGCATGCCGATCTTGGCCGTGCCCTTGCGGACGATGTCCCAGTCCTCGCTCGAGGTGGCCATGACGATCATGCGCCAGGTGTCCTCTTCGGTGATCTCGTCGATCACTTCGAGCAGCGCCCTGGCGCCCTTGGCGTTGTCGTCGAGCTGCTGGGCCGCGGTGGCGACCAGGCGGCGCGCCTCGATGCCGCCCCCGGCGGCCACGGCGTGCTCGGCCGCCTCCAGCGCCTCCGGCCAGCGCTCGCGGGCGCTGTGGAGACGGGCCATCGCGAGGTATTGGGTGTCGTGCGGCAGCAGCGCCGCCATCTGCTCCAGCCGCTCGTCCTGGCGGGCCTCGATGAGCAGCGTGGTCAGCGTGGAGACGTCGTCGGCGTCGGCGGTGGCGATGTCGCCGGAGTCGACCAGCAGCTTCCAGTAGATGTCGGCGCCCGTCGCCGGGTAGCCGAGGAAGCCGAGCGTGGTGGTGTGGCGGCGGGTGGTCTCCAGGTCCTCGCCGGACCTCGGGGCCAGCCAGCCGGTCCACCGCTCGGGGTCGGCGTTGTGGCCGTCGGCGGCGTCGAAGTAGGCGACCCGCTCCTCGACCGGGCAGGGCGCGGGCGGCTCGGTCGTCGCGTCGGCGGCGGCGCGCAGGGCGGCGATCCGCTCGGCCACGCCCGTGCTGTCGCGCAGCTCGGCGGCGGCCGACTGGGCCAGGTCGGCCAGCAACTTCGCCTGCCAGACGCTCTGCCTGCCGATGGCCAGCTCGCCCGCGACCAGCGAGAGCTCGAAGCGGGCGCGGTAGCCGCCCATCATGCCGTAGTAGTCGATCCACTGGCGCAGCACGCGGCCCAGCTGCCAGGTGTTGGTGATCTGCGAGGAGCCGGCCAGCTTGGCGACGGCGTGCGTCCACTCGACCCACGAGCGCGGGTGCTCGCCGACCACGTCGAGGTCGGGCAGCGCGTCGACGGCCTCGGCGATGCGGCCCAGCGTGGCCAGGATCAGCGCGCGGCGTACGCCGTCGTTGCGCTCCTTGGACACCGGGTCGTCGGCCTGGAAGTCGGCCGCGGCCTGGAGCGCGGCCAGCGCGTCCTCACCGCGCCCGGCGGCCAGCAGCGCGCGGGCGCTCTCGGCGCCGAGCTCCCAGCTGGCCTCGCGGTCGGCGGCGCGCAGCCGCTCGACGGCGGTCTCGGCGTAGGTGACGGCCTCTCCGGCCCGGCCCGCGTCGATGAGCGCGGCGACGTATTGCGTCACCAGCCCGGTGTAGGCGGGGTTGGCCGGCTCCAGGTCCTGGATGACCGCGTCGAGCGTCTCCAGGCGCTCGCCGGCGTAGCCCGGACCGTCGGCGTTGGCCCACGCCAGGGCGAGCGCCTCGACCGCGGCCGGGGTGGCCGGGCAGTCACGCACCTCTTCGCGCTGAGCGAACGACAGCAGGTGCTCGGCGTCACCGATCGCGACGGCACCCTGCGCACGGTCGCCCACGCGGCCGAGCAGGTGCCAGTAGCGGGCGTAGAACTCGAGCCACGGGAGCTCCAGGGCCTCCGCCTGCTGGGCGATGGCCGGAGCCATCACGTCTAGCTGGGGGTATCGCCCCTCGTAGGCCTGTGCGGGCAGGTCTCCCAGCGCCATGGCGAGCCCCACGTTGCCCGCCTCAGAAAGCTGCTGCTGGGTTTCACCGACCCAGGCCCAGATGTCCACGTCCATGAGCAGTCAGTCTGCCAGGTCAATCACCGTGCCCAAAACGCAGAAGCTCGATGAGCTCGTCCGATTCGTCATTGTTGAGTACCGAAAATACAGATGCCAGCAGATCATCGGTCGCCTCTTCGACCGCGACCCTTTTCGCGACGACAGCGGGACTCGGCTTCTGGTACGGCTCCGGCCACGTGAAGAACCTCGCCATCACCTCACCCGTGGAGTGTCCGAAAGGAGTGCCGTCGTGGTCGGCCGCCAGCATCGCCTCCAGCGGGTCGAGGCCCGCCGCGATCACCGCGTTGGCGTGCAGCCCCCCTCGCAACTCCCGTACGACGTGCATGAGCTGCGTGGCCCGCGCGGGCGCGTCGTCGGGCAGGGGTACGGCCCGCCACCCGGCGAACAGCGGCGCCCCGGCGGCCGGGGCCTGGGCGACGACCGGTTCGAGCAGCTCGGCGAGCCTGGCGCAGCCGTCGTAGTCGCCGAGCCTGCGCCGCCCCCACTCGTGGCAGACGTCGGTGTAGACCTCGACGGCCCGCTCGACGCTCAGCTTGCGCCCGCCGTACCAGCTCTCCTCGACGTGGGCGGCGGGGAAGAAGACCGCGACGGAGGTGACGACGTCGGCCGCGCACTCGCCGAGGACCCCGCAGCGCCCGCGGAAGTAGAACTCACGCGGGCCGAGGCCGTACTCCTCGCAGCGGGCCTTGGCCTCCCTGGAGACCATGAAGCCGCCGCCGTATTGGCCGATGGGGCCCTTGACGCGCGCCGCCGTGGTTCTGGGGTCCGCCATGTCCACCTTCCCTCCGCTCGCAAAAGCTCAGTTCGGCAAGTGGACTCAGCATCCCTCAGGAGAACATCATTCTGCAAGCATCAGGTTCCCGCCCGCGACGATCACGGCGGGGCCGGTCAGGTAGCTGGTCTCCTCGGTGAGCGTGACGACGACGGTGCCGCCGGGCACCTCGATCGTCCACTTACCGGTGGTCTCCCCGCTCAGGCGCGCCGCCGCGACGGCGGTGGCGACCGTGCCGGTGCCGCAGGAGCGGGTCTCGCCCGAGCCGCGCTCGTAGACGCGCATGACCGCGCGGCTGGGGCCCACCGCGTTGAACAGCTCGATGTTGACGCCGCTGGGGAAGACCCCCGGGTCGAAGCCGGGCTGGTGGGTCAGGTCGAGCTGGACGACGGGGTCGCCGATGGGGCAGGCCAGGTGCGGGTTGCCGATGTCGACGTGGACGCCTTCGTACTCGTGACCGGCGACGGTGGTGACGCTGTGGCCGCGGACGACGGGCTTGCCCATGTCGACGGTGACGTCGCCGTTGTCCTCGATGCGGATCTTCCTGACGCCGCCCCTGGTCGCCACGCTGAAGTCGCTCTCCCCGACCAGCCCCGTCTCGACGAGGTAGCGGGCGAAGACGCGCGCGCCGTTGCCGCACATCTCGGCCATGCTGCCGTCGGCGTTGCGGTAGTCCATGAACCATTCGGCCGTGGCGGCCTGGTCGGCCACCTCGGGGCTCAGCTTGGTGCGGACCACGCGCAGGACGCCGTCGGCGCCGATCCCGGCGCGCCGTTCGCAGATCTTGGCGACCAGCACGGCGGACAAGTCGAGCTCGCCCTCGGGGTCAGGGAGGATGACGAAATCGTTCTCGGTGCCGTGACCCTTAAGGAAGCGCATTTGACCATTTTATGCGGAGCCTTGGCCGGCGATCCGCGCCAGGGACCGCTCCAGCAGGTCAGGGGCGTCGTAGGGCAGCCAGTGGACCCGCGGGTCGCGGCGGAACCACGACTCCTGGCGGCGGGCGAAGCGCCTGGTCGCCCGGACTGTCTCGGCGAACGCCTGCTCCTCGGTCCACTCGCCGTCGAGGAAGCGCGCCACCTGGGCGTATCCCAGCGCGCGGCTCGCCGTACGCCCCTCGGTCAGGCCCTGCCCGAGCAGCGCCCGCACCTCGTCGACCAGGCCCGCCGCCCACATGCGCCCGACCCGGACCTCGATCCGCTCGTCGAGCTCCGGCCTGGGCACCTCCAGCCCGATCTGCACGCTCGGGTAGAGCGCCTCGAACGACGGCATGGTGGCCGAGAACGGGCGGCCCGAATGCTCGATCACCTCCAGCGCGCGCACGATGCGGCGGCCGTTGCTCGGCAGGATCGCCGACGCGGCGGCCGGATCGGCCTCGCGCAACCGCTCGTACAGCGGTGCCGGGCCGCGTTCGGCCAGCTCGGCCTCCAGCCGGGCCCTGATCTCCGGGTCGGTGCCGGGGAAGTCCAGGTCGTCGATGGCCGCGCGCACGTAGAGCCCGCTGCCGCCGACCAGCACGGGCGCGGCCAGTGACTCGATGAGCGGCCTGACCAGCTTCTGGTACTCGGCCACGCTGGCGGTCTCGGTGACGTCCCAGATGTCGAGCAGGTGGTGCGGCACCCCCCGCTGTTCGGCCGGGGAAAGCTTCGCCGTGCCTATGTCCATCCCTCGATAGAGCTGCATCGAGTCGGCGTTGATGCACTCGCCCCCGAGCCGGAGCGCGAGGTCCACGGCGAGATCGGACTTTCCGGCGGCCGTGGGGCCCACGACGGCGATGACTGGTTGCTGACGCACACCGACAAGTGTGTCAACTGTGCAGGTATGGACAGACCGACTAGAGATCGAGCGTCTAGAGATCGAGAAGCGTCGGCTGCAGGTATCCCTCGTGGGTCAGCAGCCAGCGCTTGGTCTCCACGCCCTCGCCGCCGCTGAAGCCGCCCAGCCCGTTGCCCGCGACGACGCGGTGGCAGGGCACCACGATCGGGATCGGGTTCGAGCCCATGATCGAGCCGATGCCGCGGGCCGGCACCCGCGAACCGCTCCGCTCGGCCAGCTCGCCGTAGGTGACGGCGGTGCCGTACGGGATGCCGTGCAGGGTTTTGAGCACCTGGCGCCGCGACCCGGAGGTCAGGCGCCAGTCGATCGGAGTCTCGAACGTACGCAGGTCACCGGCGAAGTAGGCGTTCAGCTCGGCGACGGCGAAGGCCGTGCGCTCGGGGTCGTCCACCTCGGTCAGATCCGCGAGCCGCTCCCCCGGATGCGTCCGGGAGCCCCATCCCGTGGCGGCCAGGCCGACCTCGGTCACCGCCAGCACGAACGGCCCTACCGGCGTCGGCACCTCGGCGAACGCGACCGTACCCATCATGTCCTCCCCTGGGGGAATTGCTCCCGGCATAAACACTAGGCGACTCCGGGATGGCCATGTGGCAAAGGCTCTTCAGGGCTGGGAATCCGTGTTGATACCGTCACAGCATGTCAGCACCGAGCGCCACCGCACTCGATCGGATCCCCGGCTGGTTCTGGCCCGCCGACCAGCGCCTTTTCGGCTGGTTTCTGTCGGCCGACGCGCCGGGCGACCTTCTGGAGCTCGGAGCGTACCTCGGGAAGAGCGCGGTTCTGATCGGCGACCACCTGCGGCCGGGCGAGACGTTCACGGTCTGCGATCTGTTCGAGTCGGAAGCGCCGGACGCCGCGAACGAGGCCGAGACCACCGGCTCCTACTCCACCCTCACCCGGCAACGCTTCGAGCAGAACTACCTGAGCGTCCACGACAGCCTGCCGGAGATCGTGCACGGCCCGACCTCGGTGATCCTGAACCACGTCAAGGCGGACTCCTGCCGGTTCGTCCACGTCGACGCCTCACACCTCTACGCGCACGTCAAAGAGGACGTCCTGGCGGCGCGGACGGTGCTGCGGGGTGACGGGATCGCCGCCTTCGACGACTACCGCAGCGAGCACACGCCGGGCGTCGCGCTGGCGGTCTGGGAGGCGGTCGCCGGGCTCGGACTGTCGCCGATCTGCGTCAGCTCACAGAAGTTGTACGCCACATGGGGCGATCCCGTCCCCGTCCAGCGGCGCCTGCTCGCATGGCTGGCGGCCACCCCCGAGCTCTGGCACACCACGGACATACTCGGCGAACGCGAACTCGTCCGCATCAACCAGCGCAAGAAGCCGCCCGCACCGGATGGTGAGCTGAGCGAGCTGGGCCGGCTCAGCGCCGAGCTCCGGCGTACGGCGGCGGACCTGAAGAAGACCGCGGCCGAGTCCCGCACCACTGTCCAGGCGCTGAAGACGGCCACCAAGGAGATCAGCCTGGTCGGTCCCGTCGTCCACCGCGCGGTCCGCTGGACCCGCAGACGCCTCACCCGGCGCTGACGGTCTACCATCGCGCTCGTGTCCTCCCGTGAACTCGTCATCCTGGGAACCTCCAGCGCGGTGCCCACGCGCCACCGCAACCACAACGGTTACCTGCTGCGCTGGGACGGCCAGGGGTTCCTGTTCGACCCGGGTGAGGGCACGCAGCGGCAGATGGTGCACGCGGGGGTCAGCGCCAACGACGTCCACTGGCTGTGCCTGACCCACTTCCACGGCGATCACTGCCTGGGCGTGCCCGGTGTGGTGCAGCGCATCGCGCGTGACAAGGTCCGGCATCCCGTGCGAGCGGTCTACCCCGCCTCCGGCGCCGGCTACTGGCAGCGGCTCCGGCATGCCGCCGTCTTCGCCGACACCACAGTCATCGAGGAGCGGCCGGTCAGCGGCGAGCAGGCCACCATCGGCCCGCTGACCGCCCGCCGTCTGTCCCACCCCGTCGAGTCCTACGGCTACCGCCTCCAGGAGGCGGCCAGCCGCCGCATGCTGCCCGACAAGCTGGCATCTTTCGGCATTCGCGGGCCGGAAATCAGCGAGCTCCAGCGCACCGGGTCCGTACGCGGCATCACCCTCGACCAGTGCAGCGTGCCCAAGCCGGGCCAGAGCGCCGCCTTCATCATGGACACCCGCCTGTGCGACGCCGTCTTCGAACTCGCCTCCGGCACCGACCTGCTGGTGATCGAGTCGACGTTCCTGTCCGCCGAGAGCGCCCTGGCCAAGGAGTATGGCCATCTCACCGCGTTCGAGGCCGGTCTCGTGGCCGCCGACGCCGGTGTGCGCCGCCTGGTGCTGACCCACTTCTCCGAACGCTACGGCTTCGCCGACGAGCCCGCCTTCCTCAGCGACGTACGGCGTAGCTATGACGGCGAGGTCATCCTGGCCCGCGACCTGATGAAGATCCCCGTACCCCGACGACGGCACCCGTAGGTCACGGGACCAGCGGGCGCACCTCTTCGGCCACGAACCGGACGAAACCCTCAAGGTCGGGCTCGTCCGCCGTCGGCTGGAGCACCACGGTGTCACCCCCGGCGTCCGCCAGCCGTTGTACGGCCTCGGCCACCGTGCCCGCGTCCCCGGCGACTCCGAAGTCCGGTTTGCCGGCGTCGCCCCAGCGCTCGAGTTCGGCCTTGAGCCGTCCGGCTCCGTCCGGCCCGGTCGCCGCGTGCAGGTGGACGATCACCTCATGGCGGTCGCTACGCCCGGCCGCCGCCCGCCCCTCGTCGATGAGCCCGCGGGCCCGCCGTACCTCGTCGGGCGGAGTCCCGGCGACGAGAATGGTCCCGTCGGCGGCCTCGCCGGACAGGCGCAGCGAGCGCGGCCCGATCGCCCCGGCGAGCACCGGGGGCGCCGTCTCCGGCGGCCAGTCGAGGCCGACGTCGTCGAGCCGCACGTAACGGCCCTCCACGGTGACCCGCTCACCGCGCAGCAGCGCCCGCAGAGCCGCGAGGTGCTCGCGCAGCAGGGTCACGGGCGAGTCCACCCGCGCGCCGGCCTGCGCCATCCACTCCTGTACGCCGTGCCCGACACCCAGAACCACCCGCCCCGGGAACAGCCGGTGGAGCGTGGCCACCTCCATGGCGGTCAGGGCGACGTTCCGCAGGGGCACCGGGAGCAGTCCGACGCCGACGCGCAGCCGCTCGGTCCAGGCCAGGGCCGCGGCCGCGCTGGCGATGCCGCTCTGGGAGAAGCAGTCCTCCCAGAGCCACAGCTCATCCAGCCCCGCCTCCTCCGCGGCACGGGCCACGCCGCGCATTCGTTCGGGAGGTAGCTGAGGCCGGAACACGGCACCGAGAGCAGTCATGAGATCTTTCCTACCCGCCCGCACCCGGACCGGACAACAGCCGCTAGACCAGGATCCGAGTGAGCAGGTCGTGCAGCTGGTCGCGCTCGGCGGCGTCGAGAGGGGCGAGGAGCTCGTCCTGGATGGCTCGCGCCTCCCGCGTCAGGCGGGTGAGTTCGCGCCGTCCCCGGGCGGTGATGGTGGCGGTGACCCTGCGGCGGTCGCCGGGGTCGCGAGCGCGCTCGACGAAGCCGGGCGCCGAGAGCTCGTCCAGGACCTTGACCACGTCGCTGGGGTCGATGCCGAGCCTGGCCGACAGGTCGCGCTGGGCGTGCGGCCCGAAATCCGCCAGCGCCGCCAGCACGGCCATGTGCCACATGCGCAGCCCATCTGCCGCCAGCCGCGCGGCCAACCGGCCTCTGGCCGCCTTCCCGGTCTTCGACAGCAGGTACATGGTGAGTCCGAGCAGGCTCGGCGGCAGCGCTTCCATCCTGAATATTGTAGGGTCAACCCCAATAATAGGTCTACACCCACTATTTAAGGAGATTTCCGGATGGACGTGCTGCATCCTCGGCTGCTGGTCTCGGCGTTCGCGGAGTGCTTCGCCTTCTACGACGCGGTCCTGCCAGAGGTGCTCGGGGCGAGCCTCATGAAGGGCGGCCCGGACGGTCCCTACGCGCACTGGGACGTGGGCTCTGAGGGGGTGCTGTCGATGCTCGACCGTGGCTTCATGCCCGAGGTCGCGGGTGCCCTGCCGGTGGACGCCGCCGCCCAGGATCGCGTCATGCTCGTCAGCCGGGTGGCCGACGTCGACCGGGCCTACGCCGTCTGCCTGGCCCATGGCGGCCGGTCCGTCACCGAGCCCGCGGATCGGCCCGGCTGGGGCGTGCGAGCCGCTCACGTCCGTGACCCGGAAGGCAACCTGGTGGAGTTCCAGTCCTACTGAGCAGGGACGCGGTCACTCGTACGGGCTGCGGCCCTCGTCGATCGCCTGGATCAGCCCGCGAGCGTAGTCGTACGTCGCCCGGTGCAGCCCGCCCCCGTAGCTGACCCTGGCCACCCCCAGCTCGGCCAGCTCGGCGAGATCCGGGACGCCCGGCCGGAACAGCACGTTCACCGGGCCGCCGACCTCGCTCACCACGGCCCGGATCTCCTCCGCGTCGCCGAGGACGATCGGGTAGACGCAGTCGGCGCCGGCCTCCAGGTAGCGCCGCGCCCGCGCCACCGCCGCCGCCCGCGTCCCGTCGCCGTGCAGATAGGTGTCGACCCTGGCGTTGATCACCAGCGCCGGACCGGCCGCGGCCCGCACACCGGCCAGGAACTCGGCCTGTGCCTCCACGTCGACGAGCACGTCGGTGCGGGGGTCGGAGTCCTCCAGGTTGCAGCCCACCGCACCGGCCGCGACCAGGCGTTCGACCAGCTCGGCCGGCTTCAGGCCGTAGCCGCGCTCGACGTCCGCCGTCACGGGCACGTCCACCACGCGCGTGATGCGGGCCACGGCGGCCATCATCTCGTCGACGGGGGTGCCCTCGCCGTCCTCGTAACCCAGCACCTGGGAGACGGCCGCGCTTCCCGTGGCGATCACCGGGAAGCCGGCCTCCTGTACGGCTCGCGCGGACGCCGCGTCCCAGACGTTGGGCAGCACCAGCGGGTTGCCGGGCACGTGGAGAGCGCGCAGCAGAGCCGCCTTGTCAGTGGTCATGCGGGCAGCCTAGGAAGGAAGCGCCTCCCACCAAAGGGCCAATGCCCCGGGGAACCGCCGAGCCACTTGGCGCGGTCAGCAGCCGCTCTTAGAGCACTGTCCGATGACCTGGCCCGCCGGGCCGTCCGCCGGGCTCTCGCCCGCGGACTCCTGCGCCGGTTTGGTCGGCGCTGACGTGGGCTTCTTGCCGTTCTGGGTCGGAGGCGTGGTGCGCGAGTCGGTGCCCGCCGACCCCTTGTCGAGGCCCTTGCCCGCCTTACCCGTGTTGTCGGTGTTACCCGTGTCGGTGGCGCCCGTGTCGGTCAAGGGTTCGTCGGCCACGTCGGACGGGGTGCCGGCGTCGGGGGCGTCCGTCTTGGCGTCGCCCATGGACGCCTCTTCGTCCTGCTGCAGTTCGTCGGCGGTGGCGGCCTGGCTCGACTGACCCGCCTGACCGGCCGGCGTCGTCGGCTGGGCGGGGCCGCCCGCCAGCGCGAAGCCGATGCCACCCGCCGCGAGCACGGCCACGAGGGCCGACGCGGCGATGACGACGGTCTTCTTGTTGTCGGTGGACCTGGCTTTTCTGGCAGGTCTCGGCATATCGCCCGGCCCGGTGAGGATCTCCTGGCGATCCGGCTCCATCGGATCTTGCATGGTGGTGCGACTCCCTGCGGTCGTATCGGGAAAGCTCGCCGGCTTCCGCGGGTGATGGACCACACTAGCCGCAGGAGTGGAATGCTCGCGCACCAATCACAAAGGAATCACGACTTGTCACCACTTCATGCCATTCGGCCAGGTCGTCGTGACCGCCTGGCAGCCGCGGCAGGTGTGGCCGGGGTGATCGTCATCGCCGCGCTCGGTATTTTCCTGGCGTTCATGGGATCGCAAAGTCCCGAGCGGGAAAAGGCGCCGGAAAATGATCAGGAAAACGGGCTTTCCCATGGATCAAGCATTACGCCGGCGAGTCGTCCACCGCTCCCGACGTCATGGCCCTCGTACGCGACCCCGGCCGACAGCCTGGCGGCGGACGGCGGCCCGCCGCCGGAGAACGGCCCGACTCCGGAGAAGGGCCTGACACCTGAGAACGGCCTGGCACCAGAGGAGGGTCTGACGCCCGAGGATGGCCTGACGCCCGAGAAAGACCTCGCGCCCGAGAAGGACCTGGCGCCCAAGCAGATCAAGGCGCGCCCGCGGCCCGTGCCCTCGCCAAGCCCGGGAATAGGTGAAGCGCTGCCACCGCCCGCGCGAAGGGACAGCGCCACGCCGAGCGGCCCGGCGGGCAGGACGCGGGCGCCCAGGTCCGTGCCGCCCCCGCCGAAGACCACGGGCCCCGAACCGGCCGCACCGGCGACCGTGACCACCACCCAGCCGACCCTGGCCACCGCGCAGACCCCCCGGACAAGCGCGTCCACGCAAAGACCGGCGCCTTCCGTACCCCTGGGAACCGACCCGTGCGCGACCTTCCTCGACTTCCGCCGCGACTACTGCTACCGACTCCTTGGCCGATGACTCTCCCCCGAAGGGCCTCACAGATATCCTCGCCACAACGGACCGGTCCGGCACACGACCGTCTCGATCCCTGTGACGGTCCGTCGTGGCTGGGGGCCTTTGGAGGGACACCCCCTTCGGGGGGCGGATGAGGACCGCCCAGGGACGCAGTGCCGGGAAGCCGATGCCCTAGGAAGCCGAGCACGCCCCAGCAGCGGGCACCGACGGTGGGCGGCCGATGGTGGGCATGCCGAGCGAGACGCCCTTGGCCGGGGCCGGGGCGCCCTGCCGCGCCTCCCAGGCGTCGCCCGCCCGGGTACGGCGGACGGAAACCGGCCCGTCGGCCACCAGGTGGTGCGGAGCCGCGTACGTGACCTCGACCGTGACCATGTCACCCGGCCGCGGCGTGTGGTCGCCGACCGCGAAGTGCACCAGGCGGTTGTCGGCGGCGCGGCCGGACAGCCGCCGCGTGGCGTCGTCCTTGCGGCCCTCGCCCTCGGCGACCAGGACCTCCAGCGTCCGTCCCACCTGCTTGCGGTTCTCCGCCCAGGAGATCTCCTCCTGCAGGGCGACCAGGCGCTCGTAACGCTCCTGGACGACCGCCTTGGGGATCTGGTCGTCCATGGTGGCCGCGGGCGTGCCGGGGCGGATGGAGTACTGGAAGGTGAAGGCGTTGGCGAAGCGGCTCTCGCGTACGACGTCGAGGGTGGCCTGGAAGTCCTCCTCCGTCTCGCCGGGGAAGCCGACGATGATGTCGGTGGAGATGGCCGCGTCGGGCATGGCCGCGCGGACCCGCTCGATGATGCCGAGGTAGCGCTCGGCCCGGTAGGAGCGGCGCATCGCCTTCAGCAGGCGCGAGGAGCCCGACTGCAGCGGCATGTGGAGCTGGTGCATGACGTTGGGCGTCTCGGCCATGGCGGCGATCACGTCGTCGGTGAAGGCGGCCGGGTGCGGCGAGGTGAAGCGGACCCGCTCCAGCCCGTCGATGCCACCGCAGGCGCGCAGGAGCTTGCCGAACGCCAGCCGGTCGCCGAACTCGACGCCGTAGGTGTTGACGTTCTGGCCGAGCAGCGTGACCTCGAGAACGCCCTGATCCACCAATGTCTGGACTTCGGCGAGAACGTCGCCGGGACGCCGGTCCTTCTCCTTGCCCCGCAGCGACGGCACGATGCAGAACGTGCAGGTGTTGTTGCACCCGACCGAGATCGCGACCCAGGCGGCGTAGGCGGACTCCCGCTTGGTGGGCAGCGTCGAGGGGAAGACCTCGAGCGACTCCTTGAGCTCGACCTGCGCCTCACCCTGGATGCGGGCCCGCTCCAGCAGCACCGGCAGCGCCCCGATGTTGTGGGTGCCGAACACCACGTCGACCCACGGCGCCTTACGGACGATCTCGCCCTGGTCCTTCTGGGCCAGGCAGCCGCCCACGGCGATCTGCATCCGGGGGTTGCTCACCTTGGCCGGTCGCAGGTGGCCGAGGTTGCCGTAGAGGCGGTTGTCGGCGTTCTCGCGTACGGCGCACGTGTTGAACACCACGACGTCGGCGGTATCGCCCTCGGCCGCGGCCACGTAGCCGGCGTCCTCCAGCAGGCCGGAAAGGCGTTCGGAGTCGTGCACGTTCATCTGGCACCCGTATGTGCGCACTTCATAGGTGCGGGGGCTCTCCTGGGTCACAGTCATCGCACGTCCAAGGGTAGTCCTTGTCCGGCTTGCGGCGGTCGTAGGATCTAAAACACCAGCTTGATGGCATGATGTGATCGGATCGGTACCGCTCGGTTAGTGACCAGCGTCCTAATGGCCCCTAGGTTTTGCACATGACGGAGAACGGGGACGTCACTCCACTTGTAAAGTTGGAGCACGTCAACAAGCACTTCGGGGCTCTGCACGTCCTGAAGGACATCAACCTGACCGTTTCCCGTGGCGAGGTCCTGGTCGTGATCGGCCCTTCGGGTGGCGGCAAGTCCACCCTGTGCCGGGCCGTCAACCGGCTGGAGACCATCGACGGCGGGCAGATCATCTTCGACGGTCAGCCGCTGCCGGAAGAGGGCAAGGCACTGGCCAAGCTCCGCTCCGAAGTGGGCATGGTCTTCCAGTCGTTCAACCTGTTCGCCCACAAGACGATTCGCGAGAACGTCACGCTGGGGCCGATCAAGGTGCGCAAGAAGGCCCGCGACGCCGCCGAGACGCGCGCCATGGAGCTGCTCGAACGGGTGGGCATCGCCGCGCAGGCGGACAAATACCCGGCGCAGCTCTCCGGCGGGCAGCAGCAGCGCGTCGCCATCGCCAGGGCGCTGGCCATGGACCCGAAGATGATCCTGTTCGACGAGCCGACGTCGGCGCTGGACCCGGAGATGGTCCAGGAGGTGCTCGACGTCATGATCGGGCTGGCTCGCGACGGGATGACGATGATGGTCGTCACGCATGAGATGGGGTTCGCGAGAAGAGCCGCGAACCGGGTGGTGTTCATGGCCGAGGGCCAGATCGTCGAAGAGAACACCCCCGACGAGTTCTTCACCAACGCCCAGACAGACCGGGCCAAGGACTTCCTTTCGAAGATCCTCACGCATTGATCCCAGTCCGCAGCAGGAAGATTGAGGTAACCACTATGCAGATGCGTCGAACTGGGGCCGTGTTCGCCGTCACGGCCATGGCGGTCGGTCTTGCCGCGTGTGGCGGTGGCGGCAGCTACACCAACGTCGTGGACAAGCTCAAGGGAGCCAAGGAGATCACCGTTGGCACCAAATGGGACCAGCCGAGCCTGGGCCTGAAAAAGGGTGGCGGTGACCCTGAGGGCTTCGACGTGGACGTCGCCAAGTACATCGTGAAGGAACTGGCCGGCGGCCAGGATGTGAAGATCACGTGGAAGGAGTCGCCCTCGTCCAACCGCGAGGCGCTGCTCGCCAACGGCACCGTGGACATCATCTTCGCCACTTACTCCATCACCGACGCGCGCAAGCCGAAGGTCACCTTCGGCGGCCCGTACGTCGTCGTCCACCAGGACACCATGGTCCGTGCCGACGCCGCGGACATCACCAAGGCGACGGACCTCAAGGACAAGCGGATCTGCCAGGCGCAGGGCTCCAACTCCTACAAGCGGATCACCGACCCGCCGCCGGACGGCAAGCTCAACCTGCCCGCCAAGCTCGTCGGCGCCAGCAACTACTCCGAGTGCGTGCAGAAGCTCAGTGGTGGCAACCTGGACGCGGTCACCACCGACAACCTGATCCTCGCCGGCTTCGCCAGCCAGGACCCGGGCAAGTACAAGCTGCTGAACGACCCGTTCACGGATGAGAAGTACGGCATCGGCCTGAAGAAGGGCGACAAGACGACCTGCGAGGCCGTCAACAAGGCCGTCGCCAAGATGTGGCAGGACGGCACGGCCACCCAGCTGCTCACGAAGTGGTTCGGCAAGACCGGCCTGGACCTGCCCAAGGAGGCCCCACCGGCCGAGGGTTGCGCCTGATCCTCAAGCCCGCGGCGGCCGGTGACCCGGCCGCCGCCGCCATTCTCTCTGGTGGAGCACGATGGACGAACTGATTCAGTACGCGCCCGACCTGGGCGTAGGATTCCTGAACAACATTAAGCTCTCGCTGATCATCGCGGTGTTCTCGCTGATCGTCGGCACGATCCTGGCCGCCATGCGGGTCTCGCCCACCCCGGTCCTGCGGGCCGCGGGCACGGCGTACGTCAACGTGGTGCGCAACACCCCGCTGACGCTGGTGCTGGCTTTCTGCTACCTCGGGCTCAGCGACACCCTCGGCCTGATCTTCTCCACCGAGGTGCCGCTGACGAACTCGTTCTGGCTGGCCGTACTGGGCATGTCGGCCTACACCGCGGCGTTCGTCTGCGAGGCGCTGCGGTCCGGCATCAACACGGTGCCGATGGGACAGGCCGAGGCGGCCCGCGCGATCGGGCTCACCTTCAGCCAGTCGATCACGCTCGTCATCTTCCCGCAGGCCTTCCGGGCGGTCATCGCCCCGCTCGGAAGCGTCCTGATCGCCATGATCAAGAACACGACTGTGGTGGCGGCCGCGGGCTACACCGTGGACGTCGCCGCCACGATGAGGGAGACGTTCGACACCACCGGCGTCTCGATCCCCATCTTCATCGGCATCGTGCTGTCGTTCCTGATACTCATCCTGCCGATCGGCTGGTACACCGGCTGGCTGGCCAGGAGATTGGCGGTGGCCCGATGAGCACGTCCGTCCTCTTCGACACTCCCGGCCCGCGCGGCCGGGTGCGCAACCACCTGATCACCGGGATCTCCGGGCTTGCCCTGCTGGCGGTGCTCGGCTGGGTGGTGCTGAAGTTCAATGAGAAGGGCCAGTTCGACGGCAAGCTCTGGGAGCCGTTCACCACCGAGACCGTCTGGGTGGACTTCATCCTGCCCGGGCTGGTGGGCACGCTCACGGCCGCTGCGCTGGGCGCGGTCTTCGCGCTGCTGTTCGGTGCGGTCTTCGGCATCGCCAGGCTCTCCGACCACCGGTGGATCAGGATTCCCGCCGCCTGGATCGTGGAGCTCTTCCGGGCGATCCCGCTGCTCCTGCTGATCTTCTTCATCTGGTTCCTGTCGCCCGACCTGTTCGGCGGCGGGGACTACGCGCTGTTCGCGATCGTGCTCGGGCTCACCCTCTACAACGGCTCGGTGCTGGCCGAGGTGGTCAGGGCGGGCATCAACTCGATCCCGAAGGGCCAGTCGGAGGCGGCGTACGCGATCGGGCTGCGCAAGGGCGGCGTGATGCGGTTGATCCTGCTGCCGCAGGGCCTCACGGTGATGATGCCCGCGGTGGTCAGCCAGCTCGTGGTCCTGCTCAAGGACACCGCGCTGGGCTACTTCATCGTCTATGTCGACCTCCTGAACATGGGCTTCAAGACCCTTCCGTCGGTCTACCCCGGCACGAAGCTGGTGTCAGCGATCGTCATCGGCGTCATCTACATCATCATGGCCATGGCGCTCAGCGCGTTCGCCACGTGGCTGGAGAAGCGCAGCCGCCGCAGCCGCAAGACCACGGCCGGGCCGCTCGAGCCGCCGAGCGCGGTGCCGCTGCCCCCGGGGCAGCCGGATATGGGCGGCAGCGTCATGACGCAGTAGCCCACGTCATCAAGCGATCATCGCGCATTGCCGATGACAGGAGTGGGGTGGTCACCGGGCTACGGTGATCGAAGCGGGGTGGTCACCGGAGTGAGGTGATCACCCCGCACTCTTGCCGATCTTCCGGCAGGATGCGTCTATGCCCTTCTGGCGCTCCCCCATCTCGACCACCGACGTCGCCCGGTCCGGCCGGCGGCTCGGCTGGCCGACCGCGCTCGACGGCCAGGTGTGGTGGACGGAGGACCGCCCTGACGAGGGCGGACGCACCACGATCATGCACCGCGCCGCCGACGGCACCTGCCGCGAGCTGCTGCCCGAGCCGTGGAGCGCCCGCACCCGCGTGCACGAGTACGGCGGGCGGCCCTACGCGGTCACCCCCGAGGGCGATGTGATCTTCGCCTGCCTCGCCGACCAGCGCCTCTACCTGCTCACCAACCAGGCTGACCGCACCGACCGCGCGGCCGAGCCCGTCCCGCTCACCCCTGACGGTGACCGCTACGCCGACCTGCTGGTCCGTGACGACCAGGTCTGGTGCGTACGCGAGCGGCACACCGACGACGGAAAGACGACTAGGGCCGTCGTCTCGATCCCGGTCGGCGGCGGTGAGACGCGCGAATGGGTCACCGGCGGCGACTTCTACGCCTCCCCCGCCATCTCCCCCGATGGACGGCATCTCGCCTACATCACCTGGAACCATCCGCGCATGCCATGGACCGGCACCGAGCTCCGCGTCACCCGCCTGTCCGACGGCACATCGTGGACCGTGGGCGGCGGCCCGTCCGAGTCCGTGCTCGCGCCCAGCTGGAAGGACGACGGCCACCTCTACCTGATCTCCGACCGCTCCGGCTGGTGGAACCTCTACCAGACCGGCCTCCACGACCTCTCGCCGCAGCCGCTCCATCCCCTGGAGGAGGAGTTCGCCTGGCCGCCGTGGACGCTGGGCGGCCTGCCCTACGCCGTGCTCGGCGACGGACGGCTCGTGGTGCTGCACGGGCGCGGTGACCTGCGGCTCGGCATCCTCGACCCCGAGACGGGCCGGCTCACCGACCTCGATCTGCCGGGCGACGGGTGGGATCCGGCGCTGGCCACCGACGGCACCCACGTGACCGGCATCGCGTACGGTGCCGCGCTCCCGAAGTCGCTCATCCGCGTCGACACCGTCTCCGGCCAGGCCGAGACCCTCAGGCGCGACCTCGACGAGCTGCCCGACCTCGCCTGCCTGCCCACACCCCGGCCGGTGGAGATGGGGCACCGGGTGCACGGCTTCCTCTATCCGCCGTCCAACCCGGCCGCCGAGGACTCGGCGGACGCTCCCCCGTACGTGCTGTTCGTGCACGGTGGTCCGACGGCGCACGAGGGCACGGCGCTCGACCTGGAGAAGGCGTACCTCACCTCACGCGGCATCGGCGTGCTCGACGTCAACTACGGCGGGTCCAGCGGCTACGGCCGGGCCTACCGCGATCGGCTGAAGGGGCAGTGGGGCGTCGTCGACGTCGAGGACACGATCGCGGCCGCCGAATGGCTGGTGGCCGAGGGGCTGGCCGATCCCGGGCGCATAGCGGTGCGCGGCGGCAGCGCGGGCGGCTGGACCGTGATGGCGGCCTGCTGCCGTTCGGAGGTGTTCGCGGGGGGCGTGTCCTACTACGGCGTCAGCGCGCTGGCCCCGCTCCATGCCCACACCCATGATTTCGAGTCGCGTTACGTGGAGTGGCTGGTCGGCCCGGAGGACCCGCGGCTCTACGCCGAGCGCGAGCCGCTGGCGCTGGTCGACGGCGTCTCCTGCCCGATGCTGCTGCTTCAGGGGCTCGACGATCCCGTGGTGCCGCCCGAGCAGTCGGCGGCCTTCGCCGACGCGCTGGCCGAGCGCGGCGTCCCGTGCACCTATCTGGCGTTCGAGGGCGAATCGCACGGTTTCCGCCGCACCGAGACCCGGGCCACCGCCCTGGCCGCGGAGCTGGCGTTCTACCAGCAGATTTTCAGCTGATTCTCGCTTTCGTCGCCATCAATCACGGTTCTTGGACAGAACCGGTATCACTCGGCGGTCGCTACTCGCCAACGGTTGAATAACCGTCCTCGACACCGCCCTCCCCAAGTGGATTGCTCGAAGGAGCAGCACGTGGGGCGCGCCTCGCGGCCACGAAGCGCGCCCCACTGGCCAGCCACACATCCCCATCTCGGCACGAGGGAGGGCCAGATGGCCAGCTTGCGCCATCTCAGCATCGCCGTGGTGGCCGCGGCAAGTCTGCTCGCCGCCGCCTGCGCCACAGACACCGGCACGAACGGCTCGGCACCGCCGACAGCGGCCCAGGACACCGGCAAGCCCTTGTCGGGCGGCACGATCAGGCTGGTGGGCGGTGGCGACGTCGACCACCTCGATCCCACCAGCGCCTACTACACGGTCACCAACGGCATCATGCGCGGTTACGCGCGCCAGCTGTTCAACCTGAACGGCGTGGCCAAGGAGGCCGACACCACCAAGGGCTTCGCCGTCGTCCCCGACGTCGCCACCGAGCTGCCGACGACCGCCAACGGCGGCCTCAGCGCCGACCACCTCACGTACACGATCAAGCTGCGGGACGGCGTCCAGTGGGACACCCAGCCGCCGCGGGCGGTGACCGCGGTCGACTTCGTCCGGGGCTTCAAGCGGCTCTGCAACCCGGTGGCCGGAGCGGGCGCGCCCGGCTACTACACCAGCACGATCAAGGGCATGGCCGCCTACTGCGCGGCCTACGGCAAGGCGTTCGAGAAGGCCAAGCCCACGGCGGCGGCGCTGGCCGCCTTCCAGAACTCGCACGACATCGCCGGCGTTCAGGCCAAGGATGACAAGACGATCGTGTTCACACTGGTCCAGCCGGCGGGCGACTTCCTCAACATCCTGTCGCTGAACTTCTCCTCGGCCGCGCCCCAGGAGTACGACCAGTACGTCCCGGACGACGCCACCTTCCGCCAGCACGTGATCTCCGACGGCCCGTACAAGATCACCCAGTACGTGGCGACCAAGTCGATCAGGCTGGAGCGGAACCCCGCCTGGACGCAGGCGGCCGACCCGATCAGGCACCAGTACGTCAACGCCGTCGATGTCAAGATGGGCGTCACCGAGCCCGACGCGGTGCAGCAGCAGATCGAGGCGGGCAGCGCGGACCTGTCCTGGGACCTGCCGGTGCCGACCGCCCAGATCCCGCGGCTGAAGAGCGGCGACCCCGACTTCAAGATCTTCCCTGGCGCCGTGACGAACCCGTATCTCGTCTTCAACCAGCAGAGCAAGAACGAGAACGGCGCCATGGGCAAGGTCAAGGTCCGCCAGGCCATCGAGTACGCGATCAACAAGGTGGCCATCGCCAAGATCTACGGCGGTGCCGACGTGGCGACCCCGCTGCACACGGCCATCCCACCGGGCAACATCGGCTACCAGGAGTACAACCCGTACCCGACGCCCGGCGACCAGGGCGACCCGGCCAAGTGCAAGCAGCTGCTCGCCGAGGCGGGCTACCCGAACGGGATGACCCTCATCGGCGCCTTCCGCAACGCGGGCAACCACCCGGCCAACTTCCAGTCCTACTCGGCCGACCTGCAGAAGTGCGGGATCGCCGTCAAGGGCCTGCCCGTACGACAGGGCGACTACTACGGCGCGTTCCTGCAGAACCCGACCATCGCCAAGGACAGCAAGTGGGACATCTCGGCGCCCGGCTGGGTGCCCGACTGGTACGGCAACAACGGCCGCGCCGTCTCCCAGCCGCTGTTCCAGACCAACTGCACCCCGGGCACGAGCAACTACGGCTGCTACAGCAACCCCAAGGTGGACGCCCTCATCAAGCAGGCGCTGGCCGAGCCCGACGCGACCAAGGCGGCCGGGCTCTGGCACCAGGTCGACCAGACGGTGATGGCCGACGCGGTGATCGTGCCGTTCAACAACCAGAACACGCCGATCTACAAGAGCAAGCGGGTGCGCAACGCGCTGTACCTTCCCGCGTTCCAGCTCTACGACATCACCAACCTCTGGCTTGACCCCAACTCGCCATGACGGTGCGGCGCCCCGCGGCACTCCCGCGGGGCGCTGTGAGGGAGGAACATGAGCCTGTTAGAGGTGACGGACCTGAAGGTGGCCTTCCCCACCTCCGACGGCCTGGTCCAGGCGGTGCGGGGACTGTCGTTCACCGTCGACCGCGGCCGGACGCTGGCGATCGTCGGCGAGTCAGGAAGCGGCAAGACCGTGAGCACCCAGGCCATCCTCGGCCTCTCCCCCGGAGCCGACATATCCGGCACCGCCCTGTTCGAAGGGGTGGACCTGCTCGAACTGGACCGCGAGCAGCTACGCCGCATCCGCGGGGCGGAGATCAGCGTCGTCTTCCAGGACCCACTGACCAGCCTGCACCCGCTCTACAAGGTCGGCCGGCAGATCGAGGAGCTCTTCCACGTCCACCGGCCCGGCACCAGTCGCGCCGAGGCCCGCAAGCGCGCGATCGAGCTGCTCGGCCTGGTCGGCATCCCCCGGCCGGACCGGCGGGTGGACGACTACCCGCACCAGTTCTCCGGCGGCATGCGACAGCGGGCGATGATCGCCATGTCACTGGCGCTGAACCCGAAGCTCATCGTCGCGGACGAGCCGACCACCGCGCTCGACGCGACCGTCCAGGCGCAGATCCTCGAGCTCATCGGCCGGGTCCAGGCCGAGTTCGACATCGCGCTCATCCTCATCACCCATGATCTCGGCGTCGTGGCGGGCATCGCCGACGAGGTTCTGGTCATGTACGCGGGCCTGGTGGCCGAGCGAGCCGACCGGCGTACCCTCTACTACCGCCCGCACCACCCCTACACCAAGGGCCTGCTGGAGTCGATCCCGGGCAGCACCGGGACCCGGGGCGACCGGCTGCGGCCCATCCCCGGCTCCCCGCCGTCGCTGATCGACCTCCCCTCGGGCTGCGCCTTCCACCCGCGCTGCCCGTACGCCATGCCGGTCTGCGCGGCCGAGCGGCCGCCGCTGGCCAGGGTCACGGGCGGCGGCGGGCACGCCTCGGCCTGCTGGCTGCCCCACGAGGCGGTCGGGCTCGGCCCGGAGGCCGACGCGCTGCGCCGGCACGCGAAGGAGGTCTGATGCTCCTCGAAGTCGAGAACGTCGTCAAGCACTTCCCCATCACCACCGGCCTGCTGGTCAAGCACACGATCGGGCAGGTGCGGGCGGTCGACGGGGTGAGCTTCGACCTGTCGCCGGGCGAGACGCTCGGGCTGGTCGGCGAGACCGGCTGCGGCAAGTCGACGCTCGCCCGCTGCGTCGCGGGCCTGCATCCCATCACCTCGGGCCGGGTCCGCTTCGACGGCGACGACATCACGAACCTGCCCAGGGCCAGGATGCGGGCCTACCGGCGCGACATCCAGGTCATCTTCCAGGACCCCTACGGCTCGCTGAACCCGCGCCGCCGCGTCGGCTCGATCATCGCCGACCCGCTCGTGGTCCACCGGGTGAGCCGCGGCGCCGAGCTGCGCCGTACCGTCCAGGAGCTGATGGAACGGGTGGGGCTCAATCCCGAGCACTACAACCGGTTCCCCGCGGAGTTCTCCGGCGGGCAGCGGCAGCGGATCGGGGTGGCCAGGGCGCTCGCGCTGCGGCCCCGGCTGATCATCTGCGACGAGCCGGTGTCCGCGCTGGACGTCTCCATCCAGGCGCAGATCCTCAACCTGCTGAAGGATCTGCAGGACGACTTCGGGCTGACGTACCTGTTCATCGCGCACGACCTGTCGGTGGTGCGGCACATCAGCGACCGGATCGCGGTCATGTACCTGGGCAAGATCGTCGAACTCGCGGGGGCCGACGAGCTGCACGAACATCCCCGGCATCCCTACACGAACGCCCTCCTTTCCGCCACGGCGGTGGCCGACCCGGACGAGGCAGAACGGCGGCGGCGCATCATCCTCACGGGCGACGTCCCCTCGCCGATCGACCCGCCGCCGGGCTGCCGCTTCCATCCCCGGTGCCCGAAGGCGCGGGACCGCTGCTCCGCGGAGGAACCGCCGCCGGCGCTCCGGGACCACCTGGTGGCCTGCCACTTCCCCGTCGAGACGGGCGAGGACCTGACCACTTCCGATTCCCGTTTTGGGGGGCGGCCCGCATGACGCTCACCGAGATCAGACCGGACGCGGTCAGCGACCGGACGATCGCCGGCCGCAGCCCGTGGCAGCTCGCCTGGGCCAGGATCAGGACCGACAAGGTCGCGCTGGTCTCCGGTCTGATCGTGGTCCTGCTCTGCCTGCTGGCGCTGGCGGCCCCGCTCATCGCCGCCTGGAACGGCCACGACCCGGACGAGCAGTTCCGCGACACCGGCATCACCGCGCAGGGGCTGCCGATCGCGCCGAACGGCACGTTCTGGTTCGGCACCGACCGGCTCGGCCGCGACCTGTTCATCAGGGTTCTGTACGGGGCGCGGGTCTCGCTGCTGGTCGGCGTGGTCGCCACCGGGCTGGCGGCGCTGGTCGGCGTCGTCGTCGGCCTGCTGGCCGGCTACTACGGCGGCGTCATCGACACCGTGCTGTCGCGGCTCATGGACGTGGTGCTGTCGTTCCCGTACCTGATCTTCGCCATCGCGGTCGTCTCGATCGCCGGGCCGTCGCTGACCGCGACGATCGGGGTGATCGCCTTCTACTCGTGGGCGGCCATCGCGCGAGTCGTACGCGGCCAGACGCTCTCGCTCAAGGAGCGCGAGTACGTCGAGGCCGCCCGGTCCATCGGCTGCGGCGATCTCCGGATCATGTTCGTCGACATCCTGCCGAACCTGCTCGCCCCGGTCATCGTCCTGACCACGCTGCTCGTGCCGGCGGCCATCGTCTTCGAGTCCACGCTGTCGTTCCTCGGACTCGGCATCGTGCCGCCCACCCCCTCCTGGGGCAACCTGCTCAGCGAGGCGCAGGGCTTCTACCGGGTCGCCTACTGGTACCTGGGCTTCCCCGCGGCCACCCTGCTGCTCACCACGCTCGCCTTCAACCTGGTCGGCGACGGCATCAGGGACGCCATCGACCCGCGCATGGAACGCCTGTTCAGCCGCCGTCGCCGTCGCTCTCGCCGCAAGGGGGCCTGATGCTCCGTCGTTTCCTCCTCCGTCGGGCGCTGCTGGGCGTGCTCGTCCTATGGCTCGTCACGCTGGGCACGTTCCTGCTGTTCTTCGTCGCCCCCAGCGACCCCGCCAGGACGCTGGCCGGTCGCCAGGCCACCCCCGAGCAGGTGGAGCTCATCCGCCACAACCTCGGCCTGGACCGCCCGATCCTCGTCCAGTACCTCGACTACCTGAACCGCCTCATCCACGGCGACCTCGGCCAGTCGTACTTCTCCGGCGAATCCATCGGCAAGCTCCTCTCCCAGGACTTCCCGCCCACGGCCTCGCTCGTGATCGGCGGCGCGATCCTCTGGGTGGTCATCGGCGTGGGCGCCGGAGTCATCAGCGCCACCCGGGCACGCTCCCTGCTGGACCGCGTCGTGACGTTCCTGGCCCTGGCCGCCGTGTCCATGCCCACCTTCGTGGTCGGCCTGCTGCTGTTGTACTTCCTGTTCTTCCAGCTCTCCATGGCCGGGGCGCCGCTGCTGCCGCCGGACTCGTACGTGCCGCTCACCGACAGCCCCGGTGAATGGGCCCGCCACCTGATCCTGCCCTGGATCACGCTCGCCATGGTCCAGGCGGCCTCCTACGTACGGCTGACGCGCGGTTCGATGCTGGACATCCTCGGCGAGGACTACATCCGCACGGCCCGCGCCAAGGGCGTCCCCGAGGGCCGGGTCATCTACCGGCACGGCTTACGCGCCGCCCTGACGCCGGTGGTGACGCAACTCGGCGTCGACGTGGGCACGCTGATCGGCGGGGTGGTGGTGACGGAATCGGTCTTCGGCCTCGGCGGCATCGGGCAGGCGGTGGTACAGGCGTTCGTCAGCGGCGACCTCCCGGTCATCATGGGCGTCGTCGTCCTCGCCACCACGGCCGTCGTCGTGGCCAACCTCCTGGTGGACATCACCTATGGCCTCCTGGACCCCCGCATCCGCCTGGCCTGAACCCGACGCGTGGCCGCGTCAGCTGCCGAATTCCTGGTCGACCTTCTGATAGATGGCCTCCGACTTGGGGGTGTAGACCCGATAGAAGTCCTTGCCGCACTCCAGATCGTCCAGCGCGGCCTTGACCTCCTTGGCCAGGTACGGCTGGGCCTGGGCGGGCGTGAGCGTGGCTCCGAAGCTCCGCTTGACCTCGCCCTTCTTGGGAGGCGACGGCACGTCGGGAACGTCCTCGCGCTGCTTGCGGCCGACCTCGTCCTCCTGATCGAGGAAGGCGAGGCGGCCGCGCTGCGACAGTTGCGACGGCCTGGTGTCGGAGACCTTGTATCCCTTGCCCGTCAGGCACGTGGCCATGCTCGATGCCAGCTTGACCAGTTCGGCGTCGCCGTCGATCTCGCGCTCAACCGCCCTGTTCGAGACGGCTTCGGCCTGTTCGTACAGATCCATCTCGGAACTCACCTTCTTGCCGAGGGCCTGCTTGGCCGCGACGACGACGCAGTCGCCCACGGTCTTCCAGTAGCTCTTGTTCTGAGCCGGGGAGAGCTTCGTCCAGATTTTGCCGTTGGGGTCGGCCCCTGAGAGGTCGGGCATGCCGTCGGGAGCGTCTGGGCCCGTCGGGTGGACGTATAACGAGAAGACCCCGAAGCCGTACTTCGCCCGCTGAGCCCTCAACGCCTCATAGTCACCAGCTTTGCGCTTGCGCGCCTCGTCGGTGTCGGGATCTTCCTGCGGCACGTAGGCGATGTATTTGAAGCCCCTCTGCTTCATGCAGTCCGCCTTGGCGGATTCGAACTGGCGCCTCTTCTCCTGTGCCGTCGCGGCCGATTTCGAGGGAGGTGAAGCGCTCTTCCCAGCCGGCTCGGCGTTGCCCCCGCAGCCGCCGAGCACGGCCGTCACGGCCAGGGCTAAGACGGTCTTTCTGATGGTGTTCATGGTCGGTCTCCCCGTATGTCAACGTCACGCGCGCACGCGACCGCCAAGGCATCTGTACGGCTCGTGATGGCGTCCGGCGCTCCCGCCGGCGCGCGTGATCTGCTTCTTCCGTGGCTCGCGTACGAGCCGGCTACCGTCCGATCTGGCAGGTCATGCGGATCGGGCGCAAGCGACCCTTGCGGCTAGCGCCGAGCACTGCCGCAACAGTCGCCCGCCTGCACGTGCTGCGGCCCGCCCCCTGTGCCCCGGTCGGAGGCCGTGGACGCGACTATCACGATCAGCGCCAATGTGGATCTCTCTGACATGCCCGGCAACAATACTCTGTTCAATGAAGTATGGTCAATCACGGCGGCCTCCACGACCCCGCTCGGATCGCGCGACCAGCCCCAGAACTCAGGTCCACCCTCGATGAGGGCCGAGAGTCCCAGAAGCCCGTGGGCGTCCTCGACCGCCACGGCGCGCGTCGGCGCCCGCCGCTCGCCTTGGGGACGGCGGACGGGAAGGCGGGCCGCTCGGCACCCACCAGCCACCCGCACAAGGTGATCACGGCCATCTCGGAGTCTGGGCCCCTGCCGGAGGCGGGTCATATCCGCACTGGCCTGCATCGGCCTACGGCGAGCCCAGCGGGCCAACGGCACGCAGTGCGGCGACCAGCCCGAGGGGGTTCCCAAAAGAGCCTCTAACCGCCAGGTCGGGCAGACAGCTCGTCCCTCACCCCACGCCGTACAAAACTGATTATGACTTTCAGCAGGGAAACACGGATCGCGAACCTCACTCAGCGCGCGAACTCGGTCGCTCGCGACTCTCGGACGACGGTGATGCGGATCTGCCCCGGATAGGTCAGTTCCTCCTCGACCTGCTTGGCCACATCCCGCGCGATCACCTGCGCCTGGATGTCGTCGATCGCGTCCGGCTTCACCATCACCCGGATCTCCCGGCCCGCCTGCATGGCGAACACCTTCTCCACCCCGTCGTACGACTGCGCGATCTCCTCCAGCCGCTCCAGCCGCTTGACGTACGCCTCCAACGATTCCCGTCGCGCGCCCGGACGGCTGCCGCTGATCGCGTCGGCCGCCTGCGTGAGCACGGCCTCGACCGTGCGGACCTCGACCTCGTTGTGGTGCGCCTCGATGGCGTGCACCACGTCCTCCTGCTCGCCGTATCGGCGGGCGATCTCCGCCCCGATCAGCGCGTGGCTGCCCTCGACCTCGTGCGTCAGCGCCTTGCCGATGTCGTGCAGGAGGGCGCAGCGCTTCATCAGCGACTGGTCCATCTTGAGCTCGGCGGCCATGATTCCGGCGATGTGCGCGGACTCGATGAGGTGTTTGAGGACGTTCTGCCCGTAGGAGGTGCGGTATCGGAGCTGGCCGAGGAGCAGCGTCAGCTCGGGGTGCATGTCCGTGATGCCCAGTTCGACCAGCGCGTCCTCTCCCGCCCGTGCGCAGAGGTCCTGCACCTCCGCACGACTGCGCTCGTGCGCCTCCTCGATGCGCTGGGGGTGAATGCGGCCGTCGAGTACCAGTTTCTCCAGTGTGAGCCGGGCAGTTTCCCGGCGTACCGGGTCAAAACACGACAGCAACACCGCTTCCGGTGTGTCGTCGATGATCAGGTTCACGCCGGTCGTCGACTCGAACGCCCGGATGTTACGCCCCTCACGCCCGATGATCCGGCCCTTCATCTCGTCGCCGGGCAGGTGCAGCACGCTCACCACGGACTCGGCCGTCTGCTCGGCCGCCATCCGCTGCACGGCCAGCGTCACGATCTTGGTAGCGCGCTTCTCGCCCTCCTTGCGCGCATCGCCCTCGATCTCCCTGACGATCAGCGCGGCCTCGCGTTTGGCCTGGTTCTCGATCTCGCGTACCAGCTCGCTCTTGGCCTGCTCTCCGGTGAGCCCGGCGACGCGCTCGAGGATCGCCCGCCGCTCGTCCTCGACCTGCAGCAGCTCCGCGCGCCTGTCGGCCAGCTCGACCTCGGTCTCGCCCAGCTTGCGATCACGTTCGGCCTGCCGCCTGGCCTCCTCATCGAGCCGCTGCTCGCGCTCGGCCAGCCGCCCTTCCCTGCGTTCGAGGTCGGCCCGGAGCTCCTTGAGCTCGGCCTTGAGTATCCGCCCCTCCTCCTCGACCTCGCGCCGCAACTGCGCCGCGCTCTCGGCGGCGGCCGCCGACCTGCGCAGGATCTCCTCGGCATCGGACTCGGCCTTGCCCCGGATCGCCCCGGCCTCTTCACGAGCCAGCTCAAGCTCCTCGTGTACGGCCTGCAACTGCTCGGGGCTCGGCTTGAGCACTCGCGAACCGCTGCCCGATGTGCGGCGGACGACGATGAGCAACGCGGCGATCATCCCGAACGCCAGCAGGAGCACCGCCACCGACAGCACCACGACAAGCGGCCCCATGTGCTCCCCGCCCTCCTCGCGTCGTCAAGACTCGTAACGCGCCCTCAAAACGGGAGGGGTCACATGCGCGGCGCTGATCGCCCAATCGGCATCTTCACCACGACCGATATCCAACCAAGACTGACCGGGCGTCGACTGGGATAGCCGACACCTCGCCTGCCTCGATCCACCGAGCTCGTTCGTCCGTCAATCACCGGTATGGCAATCCGCACTGCGCGGAGTAACTCCTCACTGCCGTCGAGGTTATGCGTCGAACAAGTCACGAGCAAGCAAACGAGTCATCAAGCGTGTCTTAAGGGCTTGCATCTCTTCATTGAGGCAGATTTCCCGCTTCTGCCCCGAAATGCCGCTCCACACGCAACTACGCACGCCCTACCCCCAAACCTCGAGCCCGACCAAAGAGGCCCGCCTCCGCTGCCGGCAGGACCCAAACACCTCACCCGAAGAGCTGGGCACCCCTCGGACAGTCCGCACCCCGGTGTGGAACGTGTGTGTGAGGGAGGTGATCCGGTGGGGGCGGGGGCCGTGTGGAGGTCAGGAGAAGTCGTCCTCGATTTCGACGCCCTCTGTCTCCAGTGCCTCGCGGATGACGCGGAAGGCCAGTCCCGGGGCGTACCCCTTTCTGGCCAGCATCCCGGCGAGGCGGCGAGTACGGACCTGAGGGTCCAGGCCGCGAGTGGAGGACAGCTTGCGTTCGACGAGGCGGCGTGCCGTCTCGAGCTCCTGGTCGGGCTCGAGGCGGTCCACGGCCTCGTTGACGGTCTCGGAGTCGACGCCGCGGTGGCGAAGCTCCGCGGCCAGAGCGCGTTTGGCGAGCCCACGACCGTGGTGGCGGGAGTCGACCCAGGCTTCGGCGAATGCCTCGTCGTTGATCAGGCCCAGCTCGGAGAAGCGATCGAGGACCGCCTCCGCGGCTTCATCCGGCACGTCACGCTTACGGAGTGCCTCGGCCAGTTGGGCTCGCGTCTTGGGAGCCATCGTGAGCAGACGGAGGCAGATGGCCCGAGCCACCGACTCAGGGTCGGCGTTGGGAGCGGCCCCGGCGGCCGACCCCTCATCGGGCCCGTCGGGAAGCCACCCGCCACGCCCCCGAGAGCCCGCCGAACGTGCCCCCTTCCCACCCCGCCCACCTGATCGCCGTCCTCTACCGGAGCGCCTCTCCCCACGTCGGCCACCCTGGTACGGATCATCCTGGTACGGATCATCCTCGGCCTGGCCACCGGTATAGGAAGCGCCCTCGAACTGACCGCTGTCGGTGCCCGTACCGGACGACAACCCGTCCTGGGAGAACGGCATATCGCCTCGGAGAGAGGGGTTGTCCGCGGTGGACGATGAAGTGCCTTGGGCAGGCGAAGGCACGTCCTGACCTCGGGGAGACGCATTGCCTGCGGTGGACAGTGAGTTGTCCTGGGCAGGCGAATGCACATCGTCGCCCCGGGAGGACGCCCTGCCTGCGGTGGACAGTGAGTTGTCCTGGGCAGGCCGCCAGACGGCTTCTTGGGGCGTGGTTGAGAGCCGCTCGTCGTTCTGTCCGCCGCCCGACTCGCTGCCCGAATCACCGGACGACTCAGCGGTCGACGCTGCGCCTAGCTCAGAGCTCGGCTCGGCAGGTGCGTGAGCGGGCTGGGCCGGGGGTGGGTCAGCCGATGCTAGGTCGGCCGAGGGTGGGCCGGCCGGGGGGCGGGACCGTTGGCGCCATTCGCTGAGCGACGGCCACCCTGCCGACGGCTCCCCGCCGGACGGCTTCCCACTGGATAGTGCAGCGCCAGACATCTTCCCACCGGACAGTTCGCTACCGGTCATCGTGCCACCTGACGGTCCGCTACGGGGTAGCCCACCCGACGGTTCACCCCCAGACTGCCTCTCACCGGACAGCTTCCTACCCGACGGCTCGGTGCCGGGCAGCTTCCCGCTAGACGGCTCGCCGCCAGGCGGCCTCCCATCGGACGGGGCGCCGCCGGGCAGCCTCCCGCTGGACCGTTTCCTCCGGGATGGTTTCCGGCCTCGGGGCGAGTCGTCCGAGGAGGGCCCGGAGGGCCAGGTGTCCTCCGGGGTTGATGACCGCGGAAAGAGGTTGGCGCTGGAGTTGCGGCGGCGGCCCGGAGATGGGGTGGGGAGGTCGGGCCAGGCGCCCCAGTCTTGGGGGTGGGGCGCCTGCGACGGGTCCGTTTCACTCATCCGATGACCGATCAGAGTCACTCATGCGGCGACCGATCAGACGTCACCGGGCTTCGGCGTGGCGGCGGCCTTGGCGCCGCGGCCCGAGGGAGCGGCGGCTGGAGCGGCCGGGGCCGCGGGTGCCTCGGCGGGGGCGTCCAGGCGGGGGCCGACGCCGAGCTTGTCCTTGATCTTCTTCTCGATCTCGTTGGACATGTCGGGGTGGTTCTTCAGGAAGTTGCGGGCATTCTCCTTGCCCTGGCCGAGCTGGTCGCCCTCGTAGGTGTACCAGGCGCCGGACTTGCGGACGAAGCCGTGCTCGACGCCCATGTCGATGAGGCCACCCTCGCGGGAGACGCCCACGCCGTAGAGGATGTCGAAGTCGGCGACCCGGAAGGGCGGGGCCATCTTGTTCTTGACGACCTTGACACGCGTGCGGTTGCCGACCGCCTCCGTGCCGTCCTTGAGCGTCTCGATGCGGCGGATGTCGAGGCGGACCGAGGCGTAGAACTTGAGCGCCTTACCGCCGGTCGTGGTCTCGGGCGAGCCGAACATGACGCCGATCTTCTCGCGGAGCTGGTTGATGAAGATGGCGGTGGTGCCGGTGTTGCTGAGCGCGCCGGCGACCTTGCGCAGGGCCTGGGACATCAGGCGGGCCTGGAGGCCGACGTGGCTGTCGCCCATCTCGCCCTCGATTTCGGCCTTGGGGACCAGGGCGGCCACCGAGTCGATGACGATGATGTCGACGGCGCCCGACCTGATCAGCATGTCGGCGATCTCGAGCGCCTGCTCACCCGTGTCGGGCTGGGAGACGAGCAGGGCGTCGGTGTCGACGCCGAGCTTCTTGGCGTATTCGGGGTCGAGGGCGTGCTCGGCGTCGATGAACGCCGCGATGCCGCCCGCCCGCTGGGCGTTGGCCACCGCGTGCAGGGCGATCGTGGTCTTACCCGAGGACTCCGGGCCGTAGACCTCGACGATCCTGCCACGCGGCAACCCTCCGATGCCCAGCGCGACGTCCAGGGAGATCGAACCCGTGGGAATCACCTCGATGGGGGCTCGGGCGTCGTCGCCGAGGCGCATGACGGAGCCCTTGCCGAACTGCCTCTCGATCTGAGCGAGGGCGGTCTCGAGGGCCTTCTCGCGGTCGTTGATAGCCATGGGAACTCCCCCTGGAGGGTTGTGGTCCGATCAGTCGAGTGAAAGCTACGGCCTGCCACCGACAGTTTTGGAAATCGTCGGGGGGAGGGCGTTGGCCTGGCAGGTTCCATGGTAGCCGAACGGCTGTTCGATCACATCCGGAACACGCGGAACACCACTAAGTACACGCGGTTGTCCTATGGCATCGAGGCTTGAGCGGACTCAGGACGTTGAGACCGTGGACATGGGCCTGGGTACGCCGGCTGCGAACCCGGTCCAGAAGCTCCGACTCGACTCATACGATCTGGGGCGTGATGTTGATCGATGATCTGGCCTATGACGATATGGGCGAGGGTCCTGCGGTGGTGCTCATCCACGCGGGCATCGCCGATCGGCGTATGTGGCGACACCAGCGCGACTCGCTGTCCGATCGTTACCGGGTGATCAGTTACGACTGGCGCGGGTACGGTGAGTCGGCCGATCCGGCTGGCGAACTCGTTCACCACGAAGACCTGCTGCGTGTGATGGACGGACTCGGCGTGGAACGGGCGGCGCTGGTGGGCGATTCGATGGGGGGCTCCTACGCGGTGGAGGCGGCGTTGGTGGCTCCGCACCGAGTGGCGGGGCTCGTGCTGATCTCCTCTGGGCTGTCGGGCCACTCATGGCCCGAGGACATGATCGCGCAGGCGCGGGAGCGGGTGCACAGCACTGTCCCTGCCGATCGGCTGGCCCGCTATCGGAGCGGGACGGCGGAGAAGGTGCTTGCCGGCGATCTCGACGCCTTCGCCCGGGCACATGCTCTGTGGCAGGTGGCCGGGCCGGACCGCGGATTGGACGACCTCGATCCGGAGGTGTGGGAGCTGTCTTTCGCCATGATGCGCCGGGTGTTTGAGCGCTCCTGGAGCCGTCGGCCAGTGACCGAGCGGCACCTGTCGGCCAAAGCTCGACTCCACGAGATCACCGCACCTACTCTGGTGATCAACGGGTTGTCGGATGTGCCCGGCATCCAGGCGGTGTCGGATCTGCTGACCGAACAGATCAAGGGCGCCCGGCGGCTTGATCTGCCGGCAACAGGACATCTTCCGCCGCTGGAGCGGCCCCTGGAGGTCAACGCAGCACTTGGCAGTTTCCTGGGCGATCTGATCTGGTGAGCTTCGACAGCCTGAGGCGGCCCACGAACGAGCACGTCGCCTTCGCCTTGCCTGGCACGATCATGGTTGAGCTTGAGGATCCGACTCTTAGTGTGTTTGAGCTGGACCTCTATCACAACGGCGTACGGTGACCCCGACTACTTCGTCCGACTGGCAGACGGTCGCGGCCGAGTCATCGACGTGCGCGCTGATGACCAGATCGGCGAAGCGGCGCAGCAGGCGTTCGAGGCCGGCGAGCGCCGGTTCCTGGGGATCGACGTCCAGCCCGCGCGAGCACCCGCCGTTCGAGAAGGGTCACATCGAGAAGATGCTGAGCTCGGAGCGCCGGAGGCGACGACGTGCTCACCCTGTTGGCATCCGAGCACAACAGCCCTGAACACACGCGGAAAGCCGTGGGGGATTCACCTCAGCAGGTTACGTGGTCGTATTGCCTTTATGCGGAGATGAGCCCAGGCACGGATGATGACGATACGCGCCGAACGACGCAGCAGCTTGTCCTGGAAGTCTTGATAGGAAGCGCCTTTCAGGAGGTGGATCGCCTCGCGTGCGTCATCAGCAGCCTGCTGGAATTCCCGAGCCTTCGCCAGCATGGTGGCACAGATCATCAACTGAAAGGCCGCCAGTCTGATGAAGTCCCCCGGGTCTTCTTGGACCCATGACCGTTGGGCGTCCAGCTCCTGATAGGTCGAACTGGCCCGATGGTAGGCGTCGGCGGCTTGCATGATGAAGCCGTGTTCGCGCAGGGACTCGGCAAGTCGTAGCAGGAAGTACACGGTCTCGAGCCGGCTCATGTCGTCGCCGACGTGCTGTGCGAGCTGGAGAAGTTCGTCGGTGACTGTCGCGAGTTGATGCGGATCGTCGTCGTCGCCGCTGGCAGAGAGCGCCATGATGAGGTCTCTTGTTGGCACACGGGAATCTTCGCCGAGATCCAGGACCAGGCGGAGACGGTCGCGGAAAGCGACGACGGCTTCCGCCGTGCGACCCTCAACCACTAACCAGGAGCCGAACCGTTCCAGCACATCGGACAGAAATCGGCGGTCGCCGAGTGTCTTGGCGAGGTCGACAGCGCTTCTGTAGGTCTCAGCCACCCGGTCCTGCTGCCCGGCCGCGTGCAGCGCACGGGCCAATGCCACGAGGCCGGCTGCTTCGTGCTCGCGCTCGCCATTCTGGCGATAGAGCCGCACGGCCGTCTCAAGGAATTCGACGCCTTCCGCGACGCGGCCGGACTCGCTCAGCGCAGTACCGAGCAGACGCGACGACCAAGCCTGGGCTCCGGTGTCGTTCAACAGGCGCGCCGCCCGCTCAGCGGGGACGAGCAACGCGATACAGCTGTCGAGCCGCCGCTCATCATGGAGAAGCGGGGCCAGCAGACGCGCGTGCCGCAGCAGTTCGCCAGGACGGTCCCTGGCGATGGTCAGAACGGCCGCGGTGATGTTCTGATGTTCTGCACGCAGCCAATTCCTGGCCTCGTCGGCGTCGCGGAAGCGGCTGTTCGCCGTGGCCCTGTTCTCGTCGATCAGTGAGAAAGCCGTCTCCATGGTCACGAGGTAGTGGCGCAGCAGGCGCTGCCGTACCACGGCGCGGCGGTCGCCCTTGGCATGGGTTCGGCCCAGTTCTTCTGAGTACAGCCGGACGAGGTCGTGCATGTGCCAGCGTCCGTAGCTGGCGGCACTTTCGATCAGATGGGCACGATGGAGTTCCTCTACCGCCTGACGTGCGGCTTCAGCCGGCAGGCGGCTGATCAGCGTGGCAGTCTCATTGGAGAACTCGGGACTGGGGTCGACGGTCAGCAGCCGGAAAAGCCGGGCCTGCTCGGCCTGCAGGCCTCGGTAGGACAGTTCGAAGGCCGCTCGTACGGACCGTTCTTCGAACCGAAGGCGATCCAATCTGCCCAGCTCGGCGGCCAATTCATCAGCCAGCACGCGCAATGGTTTGGCCGGAGCGGCCATCAGCAGACCGGTGAGAATGTGCAGGGCCAGCGGCAGTCCGCCGCAGAGCCGGACGAGGTCGCCGGCGGCCTGCGGGTCCTCCCGCGCCCGTAGGTCTCGACTTCCTGTGGCCAGCCGGAGTCGCAAGTCGAGCATGTCGACACCGGCCTCGTCGTCCAGCACGTTCAGAGTGAGGTGCCTGGCAGCCAGGTTCAGTGTGTGCCTCGAGGTGACGACGGTTCGGCCCACTCCTGGCAGGAGCGGTTCTACCTGGCCGGCGCTGACGGCATTGTCGATGATCAGCAGGATCTGCTTGCCGTCGTCGGCAAGTTTGCCCAACTGCTCGCGGTAGAGCCGCAGGCGAGCCTCATCCGTGGCCGGTATCGAGGCGGGCGCGAGACCGAGAGAACGCAGGAAATCATCAGCGGCGTGCGGGGCCGCCACACGGCGCGCCTCGTCGTACCCGTGGAGATCGGTCATCAGCACGCCGCCGGGAAACCAGCCACGGGCGAGTGACTCATGCGCGGCTTGAAGCACGAGCTCGGTCTTTCCCACACCTGCCAGCCCGGCGATCACCGTGACCCGTGCCGGTTCGACGGCCGAGGGGTCCAAGAGCCGCAACAGGCTCTCAAGTTCGGTCTCCCGGCCCGTGAAGCTTTCCGTTCTGGCCGGCAGGCCGGCCAGGGGAAACTTCGCGGTCAGGATCGTCTCCTCGTCCCCGGGTACGCGAGACCGCTCGGTCGGTTGCTCCTGATCATCCGGGACGTGCAACCTTCGCGTCGTGCCATGCCCATTGATCGCCAGCGCCAGACCGACCAGGCTGACGAACAAGCTCACGACGCTCGCCAGCTTGTCCGCACGATCGAGGCCGGTCGCGGCCAGATAAACGCCTAACCCGGCCATCGAGACGACGAAGGTCACCCCGCCGAATACCCGGATCAGCCGCCGCCGCATGCCAACCATCATCAGCGTTAGGGCAACCGGACACCAGCGGCCACAACTGCAACCGACCTATGACTGGGCAGCCCGCATTTCCTGCGTGGGCGAGCTGGGGCAAGCGGGTGAGAAACTACACCGCTCTGCGGGACGTCATCGTCTAGCCATCACCAGATGACACCGGTCGACGCTTGCCGCACGACACCGGCCGTCGAAAGGGACGACCCAGCATGGAACGCCACACAACGCCCCGCTCTGGTTCCACAGCGTTTCCACGCACCCGACATTCATCAGCAATACGCCGTACGTGTTGTCACGCACCGTGAGCAGGGGAGACTCTGAACCAGAGGGTTGGAGGCGGCGACGTGACGAGCAGCACGTATACCGGGGAACGGCGCACCCATCTGGAAGCACTCGCCAAGTTGTTGCCCGGTCACGGGCTGGCGAGCCGCATGATCGGCGGTGAGGAGCCGGTGCTGTGGGCGTGGCATCCCCGCACCGGCAAGCAGACGCTCGTTTTCGCCACTCCCGCCGGTCGTGGGTGGCAGTTCCTGTGGTCACCCGGCGGTCAGGGCACCGCCGACGACCTGCATCTGACGGCCCGCTCGCTGAAAGCGAGCATGGAGGATGACGAGCAGGGAGGTTAGCGGGGCAGGGAGGTTAGCGGGGCAGGGAGGTCGGCCGGGGCCGTGAGGTCAGCGGAGGCGGGAGGTCAGCGGAGGCGGGAGGAGACGTTCTCGACCTGGCAGACCGCGCGCCAGACGGTCTTGGCGCTCTCGCCGTCCGCCAGCGCCTGGTCGACCGTCCGCCCTTCGAGTGGGGCGAGCACGTAGTCGCGGGCCCACGAGTCGGCGTACGACTCCCCGAAGTGGGCGCGCATCCGTCTCCAGAACTCGGTCAGCCGCATCACACAAGTATGGAACCGCCGGAAGGGTGGGTAGGACACCCCCATGGCAAAGACCCCCAAGTCCTCCCCGCCCAAGTCCGCCGAGTGCAAAGCCAACCGAAAGAAGCGCCGCCAGCTCCGGTTAGCCCAGCGCTTAGCCGTACAGCAGGAGAAATCGGAAAGAGCCGAAAGGCACGCAGGCATCAGGCAGGAACCTCGGGCGGGCACACCGCGTAGGCGTAGAGCGTCGCGACGGTAGATCACATCACGCGCGAGCCGTACATCTCACCCAGTTGGTCGGCGAGCAGCTCCAGCCGGGCGCCGTCGGGGTCCTTGAAGTAGATGGAGGCGCCGCTCTCGATCTGGTGCGGCACGCCGGCCACCTCGAGCTTGCCGCGCAGCCGCTCCCAGGTGGCGGGGTCGACGGAGATCGCGATGTGGTGCAGCCCGCCGAGCACCTCCTGGTAGGGGCCGAGGTCGAGCCCCGGGAAGTCGAAGAAGGCGAGGAGGTTGCCGTTGCCGATGTCGAAGAAGAAGTGGTTGGAGCCCTTGAAGTCACGGTTCTCGAAAATCTCCGTCAAGGGGAACTCAAGAAGCTCCTGGTAGAACTTGACCGTCCGCTCCACGTCCGACGACAGCAGGGCGAAATGGTGCAGGCCGCGCGCGCTGCTGGACGGCCGATGCGCTAACAGGTAGCGCTCCCTGATGTCCTCGCGGCGGGTCTCAATGGCTGCGTAGTCGATGCCCACGCTCGCTCTATGTCCGCAGCGCCCCCGCCTCAATCTCGCACCGCCGCCACAATGAGTTTTCTGTCGGTGCGACGAGGCAGTATGTGCTGGTGAGCTCGCTAGAACATTTCTCCCACACGACCAGGCAGTGGTTCGCCGGAGCGTTCGAGGCGCCCACGAGTGCGCAGGAAGGCGCATGGGAGTCCATCGCGCGCGGCGACAACACGCTCGTGGTGGCGCCCACCGGGTCGGGTAAGACGCTGGCGGCGTTCCTTTGGTCCCTCGACCGCTTGGCCGCCGCCGACCACCCCACCACCACTCCGGCGGATCCGACGCAGGTCGACGCGGGTTCCAAGCAGGTCAACGCGGGGCCGAAGCAGGTCAACGCGGGGCCGAAGCAAGGCGAAGCGGGTCCGAAGCCGGGGCCGAAGCAGGGCGACGCCGGTTCCAAGCAGGTCAAGAAGCAGACCAAGGTCCTGTACGTGTCGCCGCTCAAGGCACTGGCCGTCGACGTGGAGCGCAACCTGCGTGCCCCGTTGGCCGGGCTCAAGCAGACCGCGCGCCGGCTCGGCCTGCCGGTGCCGGAGATCTCGGTGGCCATCCGCTCCGGCGACACCCCGGCCGAGGACCGCAGGCGGTTCGCCGCCCACCCGTCCGACATCCTCATCACCACGCCGGAGTCGCTGTTCCTGCTGCTCACCAGCCAGGCGCGCGAGGCGTTGCGGGGCGTCGAGACGGTGATCGTCGACGAGGTGCACGCGGTGGCCGCCACCAAGCGCGGTGCCCACCTGGCGCTCAGCCTCGAGCGGCTCGACGCCCTGCTCCAACGGCCCGCGCAGCGGATCGGGCTGTCGGCGACCGTACGACCGGTGAGCGAGGTCGCGGCGTTCCTCGGTGGGTCTCGCCCCGCGACGGTCGTGCAGCCGCCCTCCGACAAGGTCATCGAGGTCGAGGTGGTCGTCCCGGTCGAGGACATGACGGAGATGGAGGGCCGGCCGGGATCCACGAACGGCGGGCCGGGGTCCGCCGACAGCGGGGTAGGGTTCGCCGACGGCGAGGAGCCCGAGCCGTCCAGCCGGTCGATCTGGCCGCATGTCGAAAACCACCTGTTCGAGCTGATCGAGGCGCATTCGTCGACGATCGTGTTCGCCAATTCCAGGCGGCTGGCCGAACGTCTCTGCACCAGGCTCAACGAGCTCGCCTACGAGCGCGTGCAAGGGCCCGAGGCCGTCGATCTGTCGATCTGGGAAACGCCGTTGCCGGGAGATCCGCCCAGGCGCACGCCGCCGCCGCCGGAAGATCCGCCTCGGCGGGCGCCCGCCGAGATGATGGCGCAGGCCGGGGCGAGCAAGGGCGTGGTCACCGAGATCGTCCGCGCGCACCACGGCTCCGTGTCGAAGGAGGAGCGGGCGCAGATCGAGGAGGCGCTCAAGTCGGGCCGGTTGCCCGCCGTCGTCGCGACGTCCAGCCTGGAGCTGGGCATCGACATGGGCGCCGTCGACCTGGTCGCGTGCGTGGAGGCGCCGCCGAGCGTGGCGAGCGGGCTCCAGCGCATCGGCCGGGCGGGTCACCAGGTGGGCGCGGTGTCCAAGGGAGTGATCTTCCCGAAATACCGCGGCGACCTGATCCAGACCGCCGTAGTGGCCGAACGCATGATGAGCGGCCAGATCGAGGAACTGCGCTACCCGCGCAATCCACTCGACGTGCTGGCCCAGCAGATCGTGGCGATGACCGCGCTGGAGGAGTGGACGGTCGACGAGCTGGAGGCCGTGGTCAAGCGGGCCGCTCCCTACGCGACGCTGCCGCGCACCGCGCTGGAGGCCACGCTCGACATGCTGGCCGGACGCTACCCGAGCGAGGAGTTCGCCGAGCTGCGGCCGCGGGTCGTCTGGGACCGGGTGACGGGCACGTTGCAGGGCCGTCCGGGCGCGCAACGGCTGGCGGTGACCAACGGTGGCACGATCCCCGATCGCGGGCTGTTCGGCGTCTTCCTGGTGGGCGAGAAGGCGTCCCGGGTGGGCGAGCTCGACGAGGAGATGGTCTACGAGTCGCGGGTGGGCGATGTGTTCGTCCTGGGTGCGACCTCGTGGCGGATCGAGGACATCACGGCCGACCGGGTGCTCGTCTCCCCCGCGCCCGGCCAGCCGGGCAAGTTGCCGTTCTGGCACGGCGACGCGCCGGGCAGGCCGGCCGAGCTGGGCAAGGCGATCGGCGCCTTCCTCCGCGAACACGCGGCGAACACCTCCAACGACCGCATGCGAGCGGCCGGCCTCGACGAATACGCCGCCGGCAACCTGCGCGCCTACCTCGACGAGCAGCGTGACGCCACCGGTTACGTCCCCGACGACCGCACCCTCCTGGTCGAACGCTTCCACGACGAACTCGGCGACTGGCGCGTCGTCATCCACTCCCCCTATGGCGCGCGGATCCACGCTCCGTGGGCCCTGGCGATCAACCGGCGGCTGCGCGAGCGCTACGGCCTCGACGTACAGGCCGTGCACTCCGACGACGGCATCGTGCTGCGAATCCCCGACACGCTGGTCGAGCCGCCCACCGACGTGGCGGCGTTCGACGCCGAGGAGATCGAGCGGATCGTCACCGAGGAGCTGGGCGGCTCGGCGATGTTCGCCTCCCGGTTCAGGGAGTGCGCGGGCCGGGCCCTGCTGCTGCCGCGCCGCACGCCCGGCCGGCGCAGCCCGCTCTGGCAGCAGCGGCAGCGGGCCGCCCACCTGCTGGGGGTGGCCTCTCAATACGCGTCGTTCCCGATCGTGCTGGAGACGATGCGCGAGTGCCTCCAGGACGTGTTCGACGTGCCCGGCCTGGTGACGCTGATGCGCGACATCGCCGCGCGCCGGGTGCGGGTGGTGGAGGTGGAGACGTCACAGGCGTCGCCGTTCGCCACGTCGCTGCTGTTCCACTACATAGGCGCGTTCATGTACGAGGGCGACGCGCCGCTGGCCGAGCGCCGGGCCCAGGCGCTGGCGCTGGACATGACCCTGCTGGCCGAGCTGCTCGGCGAGGCCGACCTGCGGGAGTTGCTCGACCCCGACGTCATCTCCGACACCGAACGCGAGCTGGCCAGGCTCGACCGGCCGTTGCGCGACGCCGAGGACCTGGCCGACCTGCTGCGCTCGCACGGGCCGCTGCTCGTACCCGACGTGAGCCTGCGCGGCGGCGATCCGGCCTGGCTGGCGGAGCTCGAACGAGCCCGCCGGGCGATCAAGGTGCGGATCGCGGGCGAGGAGCAGTGGGCGGCGATCGAGGACGCGGCCCGGCTGCGTGACGCGCTGGGCGCGCCGCTGCCGGTCGGGATCCCGCACGCGTTCCTGGAGCCGGTCGCCGACCCGCTGGCCGACCTCGTGGCCCGCCATGCCCGTACGCGCGGGCCCTTCCATGCCGGCACACCCGCCGCCCGGTTCGGCCTGGGCGTGGCCGTGGTGACCGACGCCCTGCGGCGGCTGGCGGCGGCCGGGCGGGTGGTCAACGGCGAGTTCCGGCCGGGCGGCCGGGGCGAGGAGTGGTGCGACGCCGGTGTGCTGCGGATGCTGCGGCGCAGGTCCTTGGCGCGGCTGCGCAAAGAGGTCGAACCGGTCCCGCCCGAGACGCTCGCGCTGTTCATGCCCGCCTGGCACGGCATCACCGGCTCGGCGCCACGCGGCACCGACGGGAGCGGAGCGGCGCCACGCGGCAGCGTCGCGGCCGGTGCGGCGCGGGCGATGGACGCGCTGATCCACAGCGTCGAGCAGCTCCAGGGAGCCGCCGTGCCCGCATCGGCGCTGGAGACGCTGGTCCTGCCGTCGCGCGTGCCCGGCTACCACCCGGCGCTGCTCGACGAGCTGACCTCGTCGGGCGAGGTGATGTGGGTGGGCCAGGGATCGCTGCCCGGCGGCGACGGCTGGGTGTCGCTCTACTTCGCCGACACCGCTCCCCTGCTGCTGCCCGAACCCGGCCAGATCACCATGACCCCGGTGCACGAGCAGGTGCTCGACGTGCTGGGCGGCGGCGGGGCACTGTTCTTCCGGGGGATCTCCGACCAGCTCGGCTCGCTCGACGACGCGGCGTTGGTGTCGGCGCTGTGGGATCTGGTGTGGTCGGGACGCGTGTCCGGTGACACGCTGGCGCCGCTGCGGGCCACACTCGGGTCGGGCCGGCCCGCACACCGGCCGGCCACCACGCGCCGGCGGCGGGCCGTGCTGCCGAGCAGGAGCGGGCCGCCCACGGTGGGCGGGCGCTGGTGGCTGCTTCCCTCGCCCGCCGAGGACGCCACCCAGCGGGCGCAGGCCCAGGCCGAGGTGCTGCTCGAACGGCATGGGGTGGTGACGCGCGGGGCGGTGACGTCGGAGCGGCTGCCGGGCGGGTTCACACCGGTCTACCAGGTGCTACGGGCCTACGAGGAGAGCGGGCGGTGCCGCCGGGGCTACTTCGTCGAAGGGCTCGGGGGTGCGCAGTTCGCGCTGCCGGGGGCGGTGGACCGGATGCGCGCCATGGCTCCGAGCGTCGCCCCGGCATCCGGCGCCCACGACTTGGGCCCATCCGGGCGGGCCACCGATCGGAGGGCGGTCGTCCTGGCCGCGGCTGATCCGGCCAACCCCTACGGGGCGGCGCTGTCGTGGCCGGCGCATCCCGGCGAGGTGGGGCACAAGCCCGGCAGGAAGGCGGGCGCGCTGGTGGTGCTGGTGGACGGGTTCCTCGTGCTGTACGTGGAGCGGGGCGGCAAGACGCTGCTGTCGTTCGCCGACGACGAGCGTCTGCGGCCGGCCGTGGACGCGCTGGCGCTGGCCGTACGGGATGGGGCGCTCGGGAAGCTGACCGTCGAGCGGGCCGACGGCGCCTCGATCGGCGAGTCACCGCTGGCGGCGGCGCTGGAGGAGGCCGGCTTCCACCCGACACCGCGAGGTCTGCGCCTGCGCGCCTGACCAACCGAAAGACCCCTCCGACCGAAAGGCCGCACCCCTGACCGACCCAAAGGCCCACGCGCCCGCCCAACTGAAAGGCCCGCACCCCTGACCGACCCAAAGACCGCGCGCCTGACCGACCGATAGGGCTGCCCGGCCTGACGACGTGTACGGCCTCACCCTCCGGATTCCCCGACAACACCGGAAACGGCCGTAACTTTGTATACGATTCCCTCAAATGACTGAGCTGACACTGGGCGGCGCCCATCTCCCCCTTCGCGACCAAGTGACCGCGGAGATCCGCCGACTCATCATCTCCGGCGAGCTCCCCCAAGGTGAGCGCCTGGTCGAGGACCGGCTGGCCGCAAGGCTGGGCGTGTCGCGCAACCCGGTGCGCGAGTCGATCCGGGTGCTCGCCGCCGAGGGGTTCGTGCAGGTCATCCCCAGGATCGGCGCCACCGTGGCGCGGCTGTCGCCGGCCGAGGCCGAGGAGCTCTTCGACGTGCGGATGGCGATCGAGGGGCTGGCGGCCCGGCTGGCGGCGCGCAAGCGGACCCCGGAGACGGCCGCGCGGTTGCGGCTGGTGCTCGACTCGGCCAAGGAGGCGGTCGAGGAGGGTCGGCTCGAACGGGTGGCCGACCTCAACACCGCCTTCCACCTGGCCGTGGGTGAGGTGGCGGGCAACTCGTACCTCAATCTGATGATGGCGCCGATGCTGCTGCGGGCTCAGTGGGTGTTCCGGCAGACCGCGGCCGCGCGCGGACCGCACTCCTGGTCGGAGCACCTGAGCCTGTGCGAGGCCATCGCGGCGGGCGACGAGGACGAGGCCCAGGCCAGGGCGGTCGCGCACGTCGCCGCGGCCAGGCGGTCGTTCCTGGCTGCCGTGGCGAAGCCCCAGCAAGATGAGAAAACGGTCGGATAACAACATGTGGTGACGAAACACCGTTGAAATCCAGGTTCTTGTATACAGTCTCCTAAAGCTCGTCCCCCGGAGGCATCATGAGACCCAGGCTGGTCTTGACGCTCGCCGTACTTCCCATAGCCCTGACGGCTTGCGGTGGAGGCGGTTCGAGCGGCACCCCCGTCGCCCCGTCAGTGGCCGACGCCACGTCCGACAGCCGCGCCGTCAAGAGCGGCGGCACCCTGAACATCGCGCTCAACGCCGACCCCGACGCGCTCGACCCGAGCGTGTCCACCACGCTGGTGGGCCGCGAGGTGTTCGCGAGCATGTGCGAGAAGCTCTTCGACATCGACGCGAAGGCCACGCTGGTCCCGCAGCTCGCCACCGCCCTGCCCGAGGTCTCGGGCGACGGCAAGGAAGTGACGATCAAGCTGCGCGAGGGCGTGAAGTTCAACGACGGCACCGCCTTCGACGCGGAGGCGGTCAAGAAGTCGCTCGATCGCCACCGTACGTGGGAGAAGTCGGCCCGCCAGGCCGACCTGGCCGCCGTGTCGAAGGTGAGCGTGGTCGATCCGGCCACCGTCAAGCTCACGCTGGCGCGCGCGTTCACGCCGCTGACGGCGCAGCTCGCCGACCGCGCCGGGATGATCATGTCGCCCAAGGCGCTGGAGGCGGCGGGCGACAACTTCGGCGCGAGCCCGGTGTGCGTCGGGCCGTTCAAGTTCGCCGCGCGCACCTCCGGCAGCCAGATCGTGCTGGACAAGGCGCCCGACTACTACGACGCCGCCAAGGTGAAGCTCGACAAGCTCGTATACAAAATCATCGTCGACCCGAACGTACGGGCCGCGAACCTGAAGTCCGGCGACGTCCAGGTGGCCGACCAGCTGGCCACGACCACGGTCAAGGGCGTGCAGGCCGACCCGAACCTCACCGTCGTGTCCGGCGGCGGGCTCGGCTACTACGGCCTGACGATCAACACCGGCAACGCCAACGGCTCCACCGAGAAGCCGGGCACGGTCAGCACCCCGCTGGCCAAGAGCCCGCAGCTGCGGGAGGCGTTCGAGCTGGCGCTGGACCGCGACCAGATCAACAAGACCGTCTACAACGGCCTGTACGAGGCCGACTGCTTCCCGCTGCCCGCCGACAGCCCTTACCGCTCGCCCTCGCTCCAGTGCGCCAAGCGCGACCTGGCCAAGGCCAAGCAGCTGGTGCAGGCCTCCGGCGTGCCGACGCCCATCCCGGTCACGCTGACCACGCCCAACGACGCCACCAACCAGCGTCTGGCCCAGGTCATCCAGCAGATGACCAAGGAGGCGGGCTTCAACGTCACGGTCCAGACGGCCGAGTTCGTCAGCACGCTGGAGCAGGGCAAGGCCGGCAAGTTCGACACCGTGCTCAACGGCTGGTCGGGCCGCGTGGACCCGGACGGCAACCTGTCGAACCTGATCACCAGCCGCGGCAGCAACAACTACAGCGGCATGTCCGACCCCGGCATCGACGACCCGATCAAGGAGGCCGCGGCGGTCACGGAGCCGGCCCAGCGCGCCGAGCTGTACGCCAAGGCGTTGCAGCGGGCGGCCGAGGTGCGCGGCGTCGTGTACCTGTATCACAACAAGTACTACCTGGGCATGAACAAGACCGTCGCCGGTGTCCAGTACTTCAAGGATGGCCTGCCCCGCTTCGTCACCGCTGGGTTCGCCGCCTGATGGTCTGGTTCATCCTCCGCAGAGCGGGCTCGGCGGTGATCGTGCTGTTCCTGGCCAGCATCCTGATCTTCCTCGGGATCAGGGCGCTGCCCGGGGACCCGGCCGTGGTGATGGCCGGTGAGGAGGCCTCGCCCGCGATGGTCGAGGCGATCCGCCACGAGTTCGGCCTGGACAAGCCCCTGCCGGCCCAATACCTCGACTACGTGGGCCAGACCCTGTCCGGCAACCTCGGCCGCTCCACCCAGGATCAGCTGCCGGTGGCCGACATCCTGGCCGAGCGGCTGCCGGTCACGCTGGAGCTGTCGGCGCTGGCCCTGCTGGTGGCGATCGTCGTGGGCCTGGGCGCGGGCATCGTGGCCGCGATGAAGCGGGGCCGGCTGCCCGACTACGTGGCCACCGGCTTCGGCCTGGCGGGGCTGTCCGTGCCGCACTTCTGGCTGGGCCTGCTCGGCATCCTGCTGTTCGCGGTGACGCTGCGCTGGCTGCCCGCCTCCGGGTACGTCCCGTTCACCCAGGACGCCGGCCAGAACCTGCAGCGCATGATCCTGCCCGCCCTGGTGCTCGGCACCGGGTTCGCGGCGATCCTGATGCGGCAGACGCGCTCGGCCATGCTGGGCGCGCTGTCGGCCGACTATGTGCGGACCGCCCGGTCCAAGGGCCTGTCGGAGGCCAAGGTGGTGGGCGCGCACGCGCTGCGCAACAGCCTCACGACCGTGGTGACCGTCCTGGGCCTGCAACTGGGCGCGCTGATCAGCGGCGCGGTGGTGACGGAGCAGATCTTCGTCATCCCCGGTTTCGGCAAGCTGACCGTGGACGCCGTGCTCACCCGCAACTATCCGGTCATCCAGGCCGTGGTGCTGATCACGGTCATCGGGTACGTGCTGGTCAACCTCCTGGTCGACATCGCCTACGCCTTCCTCAACCCCCGCATCCGGCTGTCGGGAGGCGGGCATGGCTGAGGCACTGGCCGTACCGGTGACGACGGGCCGGGCCGATCGCCGCCGCAGGCTGTGGCGGCGCTTCAGGCGGCGTCCGATGCCGATGGCAGGGCTGGTGCTCGTTGCCGGGTTCCTGCTGCTGGCGCTGCTCGGACCCCTGCTCACCGGCGATCCGTCGGCGCAGGACTACACCGCCACGCTGGCGCCGCCGTCGGGTGCGCACCCGCTCGGCACCGACGACCTGGGCCGCGACGCCCTGGCCAGGATCGCGCACGGGGCGCAGGTCTCGCTGCAGGCCGGCGTGCTGTCCACACTGCTGGCCATGGTGATCGGCATCCCGATCGGGCTGGTGGCCGGGTTCTACCGGCGCTGGCTGGACCCGGTCGTGATGCGGCTGGTCGACGTGACGCTGGCCTTCCCGTTCCTGGTTTTCGCGGTGGGGCTGGCGGCGATCATCGGCCCCTCGCTGAAGGGTGTGGTGCTGGCGCTCGGCTTCTCCCAGTTGCCGGCGGTCATCCGGATCACCCGTGGCGAGGTGCTGGCGATCAGGGAGATGGACTACGTGGCCGCGGCCATCGCCGACGGCGCGACCGACCGCCACATCCTGCTCCGCTACGTGCTGCCGAACTGCTCCAGCCCGCTCATTGTGCAGGCCACGGTGGCGATCCCGGCGGCGATCATCGGTGAGTCGACCCTGTCGTTCCTGGGCCTGGGGGTCCAGCCGCCGACGCCGTCGTGGGGCGTGATGCTCACCACCGCCCAGCAGTACCTGGACGTCGCGCCGTGGCTGGCGATCTGGCCGGGACTGATGATCGCGCTGGCCACGCTCGGCTTCAACCTGCTGGGCGACGGGCTGCGTGACGTTCTCGACCCGAGGAGCGGCCGATGAGCCTACTCGAGATCACCGATCTGACCGTCGACTTCGACACCGAGGACGGCCTGGTACAGGCGGTCAGGGGCATCTCGCTCGAACTGGGCGAGGGCGAGATCCTGGCGCTCTGCGGCGAGTCGGGCTGCGGCAAGTCGGTCACCGCGATGTCCGTGCCGAGGCTGCTGCCGCCGAACACGACCAGGCTGTCGGGCTCGGTCAAGCTCGACGGCCGCGAGCTGACCACGCTGCCCGAGTCGCGGATGCGGCAGATCAGGGGCAAGGACGTGTCGGTCGTCTTCCAGGAGCCGATGACCTCGCTCAACCCGTCGTTCACGGTCGGCTACCAGATCACCGAGGTGCTGCGCAGGCACGAAGGTCTCTCCCGCAGGGCCGCGCGGGACCGCGCGGTGGAGCTGCTCGAACTGGTCGGCATCCCGCTGCCCGCCCGCCGGATCAAGGAGTACCCGCACCAGCTCTCGGGCGGCATGCGCCAGCGGGTGATGATCGCGATCGCGGTGGCCTGCTCGCCGCGCGTGCTGATCGCCGACGAGCCCACGACCGCGCTGGACGTGACGATCCAGGCGGGCGTGCTCGACGTGTTCCGCGACCTGCGCGACCGGCTCGGCACCGCGGTCATCCTGATCACCCATGACCTGGGCGTGGTCGCCGACATCGCCGACCGGGCCGTGGTCATGTACGCGGGCCGGGCCGTGGAGCAGGCGCCCGTCACCGAGCTGTTCGCGCGACCGCGCCATCCGTACACGCTCGGCCTGATGAACGCCCTGCCGTCGGCCGCCGTGAACGGCCGGCTCGCCGAGATCCCCGGCATGGTGCCCTCGCCGCTGACGGACCCGGACGAGTGCGCCTTCCAGGCGCGCTGCACCCGCGCGCAGGACGACTGCCGAAGCAAAAGACCCCAACTAGAACCCCAACTGCCGGACGATCATCTGGCGGCCTGCTTCCACCCGGGAGGGCGGTCGTGATCCTGGAGATCGACAACCTGGTCAAGCACTACGGCCAGGTACGCGCCGTGGACGGCCTGTCGCTGAACATCGGCCAGGGCGAGGTGCTCGGCCTCGTCGGCGAATCGGGCAGCGGCAAGTCGACCGTCGGCAAGTGCGTACTGCGGCTGACCGAGCCCACCTCGGGCGGCATCCGGCTCGACGGCCGCGACATCACCCACCTGTCGCGCCGGGCCATGCGCCCGCTGCGCAGGGACGTCCACATGGTCTTCCAGGACCCCTACTCCTCGCTCAACCCGCGCTTCACGATCGAGCAGATCGTCGGCGAGCCGCTGCTGCACCACGGGATCGCGAGCCGACGCGAGGCCGGCGGGCGGGTCGCCGCCATGCTGGAGCAGGTCGGGCTGCGGCCGGAGATGAGGACGCGCTTCCCGCACGAGCTGTCCGGCGGGCAGCGGCAGCGGGTGGGGCTGGCCCGCGCGCTGATCCTGGAGCCCAAGCTGGTGGTGGCCGACGAGCCGGTGTCCGCGCTGGACGTGTCGGTGCAGGCGTCGGTGCTCAACCTGATCACCGACCTGCAGCGGGAGATGGGCTTCTCCTGCCTGTTCATCACCCATGACCTGTCGGTGGTGGAGTTCCTGGCCGACCGGATCGCGGTCATGTACCTGGGCAAGATCGTGGAGTCGGGGCCGACGGCGCAGATCTTCGCCGAACCCCGCCACCCCTACACGCAGGCACTGCTGTCGGCGGCGCCGGTGGCCGATCCGGTCAGGCAGCGCGAACGGCGCCGGATCGTGCTGGGCGGCGACGTGCCGAGCCCGGTCGACCCGCCCGCCGGCTGCCGCTTCCACACCCGGTGCCCGCTGGCGTACGACGCCTGCCGGACGAGCGAGCCGGCACTGACGGACCCCCGTACGAGCGGCCACCCGGTCGCCTGTCACCTGGTCACGGCGGACCACGTGCCCGACGCGGCCGCCACCCGATGAAGGGACGCGCTTTGTTCACCACCAGGCCCGAGCTGACCGGAGACTTCGGCATGGTGGCCAGCACGCACTGGCTGGCCTCCGCTACCGGCATGAGCGTGCTCGAACGCGGCGGCAACGCCTTCGACGCGGCCGTCGCCGCCGGATTCGTCCTTCAGGTGGCGGAGCCGCACCTGAACGGGCCCGCCGGCGAGGTGCCCATCCTGCTGTGGAGCCAGGACGAGGAGCGGGTGTCGGTCGTGTGCGGGCAGGGCGTCGCCCCCGCCGCCGCCACGATCGACCGGTTCACCGGCCTGGGGCTCGACGTGGTGCCCGGCACCGGGCTGCTGGCGGCCACCGTACCCGGGGCGTTCGGCGGCTGGATGCTCATGCTGGAGCGCTGGGGCACCTGGACGCTGGCCGACGTGCTCGAACCCGCCATCCACTACGCCACCCACGGCGTCCCGGTGCTCGACCGGATCGCCGCCACGGTCACGTCGGTCGAGCGGCTCTTCCTCGAGGACTGGCCGACGTCGGCCGCGACCTGGCTGCCGCAGGGGAAGGTGCCGGGAGCCAAGCTGACCAATCCCGTGCTGGCCGCCACCTACCGCAGGCTCGTCTCCGAGGCGCGGGCCGCGTCGCCCAGCCGTGAGGGGCAGATCGCGGCCGCCCGCGACGCCTGGTACCAGGGGTTCGTCGCCGAGACCATCGCCCGGTTCAGCACCGAGACCGCTTGGCGCGACAGCTCGGGCGAGGTCCACGGCGGTCTGCTCACCGGCGACGACCTGGCGGGCTGGTCGGCGTCGGTCGAGGAGCCGGTCACCTTCGACTACCACGGGCACACGGTCTGCAAGACGGGCCCGTGGGGGCAGGGACCGGTCTTCCTGCAGCAGCTCGCCCTGCTGTCGGGGTTCGACCTGGACGCGATGGGGCAGCTCAGCGCCGACTACGTGCACACGGTGATCGAGAGCGCCAAGCTCGCCTTCGCCGATCGCGAAGCCTGGTACGGCGACGCCGAGGTGCCGATGGCCGACCTGCTCGACGACGAGTACAGCGCGAAGCGGCGCGCGATCATCGGCGTCGAGGCCAGCATGGAGCTGCGGCCGGGCGCACCAGGCGGGCGCCCGCCTCGGCTGCCGGTGTTCCCCGGTGCCGGCACGGTCAGCACCGCGCCGGGCATCTCGGGCGTACGGTCCGGTGTGGGCGAGCCCACGGTCAGCGCTGTGGGCGAGCCCACGGTCGGCTCCGACGGCTCCACCCGTGGCGACACCTGTCACGTGGACGTCGTGGACCGGCACGGCAACATGGTCTCCGCCACGCCGAGTGGCGGCTGGCTGCAGAGCTCGCCCACGATTCCGGAGCTGGGCTTCTGTCTCGGCACGCGGGCGCAGATGTTCTGGCTGCAGGAAGGACTGCCCGCCTCGCTGCGGCCGGGCACGCGCCCGCGCACCACGCTGTCGCCGTCGTTCGCGCTGCGCGAGGGCAAGCCGTGGCTCGCCTTCGGTACGCCCGGCGGCGACCAGCAGGACCAGTGGAGCCTGAACTTCTTCCTCTCCCTCGTCCACGGTTCCCTCGCCCACGGGCGGCTCAACCTGCAGCAGGCCGTCGACGCCCCCATGTTCCACTCCGAGCACTTCCCCAGCTCGTTCTTCCCGCGCGGCTCCCGGCCGGGCGTCATGCACGTGGAGAACCGGCTGGACCCGGCGGTGATCGCCGAGCTCCGGCGGCGTGGCCACCAGGTGGAGGTGCAGGGGCCGTGGTCGCTCGGCCGGCTCAGCGCGGTCGCCCGTGACGGCGGCTTCCTGAAGGCCGCCGCCAACCCGCGCGGCGCCCAGGGCTACGCGGCCGGCCGATGATCGAGCTGTCCGAGCTGGCCTTCCTGGCCGGGGCGGGCCTGCTGGCCGGGGCGGTCAACGCCCTGGCCGGCGGGGGCACCCTGATCTCCTTTCCGGCGCTGCTGGCGCTCGGCTATCCGAGCATCACCGCCTCGGTGACGAACGCGGTGGCGCTGTGGCCCGGCTACCTGGGCGGCGTCCTGGGGTACCGGGCCGAGCTGCGCGGGCAGCGGCGCCGGGCGACGGTGCTCGCGGCCACCACCGTGCTCGGCGCGATCGCGGGCAGCTCGCTGCTGCTGCTCACACCGGGGCGGCTGTTCGACTCGCTGGTGCCGTGGCTGGTGGCCTTCGCCAGTCTGGCGCTGCTGGCCCAGCCCTGGCTGCGCAAGCGCTTCGAGGGTGACGGGCGGCAGGGCACCAGCGGGCTGGTCCACGTCGGGGTGTTCCTCGGTGGCTGCTACGGCGCCTACTTCAACGGCGGCATGGGGGTGCTGCTGCTGGCGGTGCTCGGGCTGTTCCTGCATGACGACCTGCATCGGGTCAACGCCGTGCGGGCGACCCTGTCGCTGGTGATCAGCACGGTGTCGGTGGTGGCGTTCTCGCTGTTCGGGCCCGTGCGGTGGGAGGCGGTGGCGGTGGTCGCGCCGGCGAGCCTGGCGGGTGGCTTCCTCGGCACCCGTCTGGCCCGGCTCATGCCGCCCGCGGTGCTGCGCGGCGTGGTGGTCGTCTTCGGGCTGGGCGTAGCGACCGTGCTGGCCCTTCGCTGAACGCTGGCCCTGCGCTGACCGGTCAGGCGACCGTGGCCTCGATCAGGTCGTCCACGACCGCCGCCAGGTGCCCGGTGCGGGCGTGCGCCCTGCGCTGCCGCTCCGCTCCGGAACCCCGGCCGAGCAGCCGGTCCAGCCCTTCTTCGACCACCGGCAGATCACCGGCCTCGGCCGCGGCGTCCCGTACGTGCTCCAGAAGACGGCCCGCCATCACCCGCGCCGGCACCAGCGCACCCTCACGCACGTCGAGACTGTCGCCGCCCAGGCCGTCACGGGCGGCGCGCCAGTAGGCGGCCCGTATGACCTCCGACGGGATCGGCGGCCCGCGGTCACCGTGCGCCACGGCGGCCAGCGCGGTCACGACCAGGCTGCGGATCAGCCCGATGATGGTAAGGCTGTCGCTGACATCCAGCGGTACGTCGGCGACGCGCACCTCGATGGTCGGCAGCGAGGGTGACGGGCGCGCGTCCCAGTACACCGTCTTGGGGTCCATCAGCGCGCCCGACTGCGACAGCGCGCGCAGCGCCAGCTCGTAGTCGGCGTACGACGGGAAGTACGGCGGCGCGCCCGAGACCGGCCACCGGCCCCAGCTGATCACCCGCCAGGACGCGTAGCCGGTGTCGCGCCCCACGAAGAAGGGCGAGTTCGCGGCCAGCGCGATCAGCGTGGGCAGCCATGGGCGTAGGTGATTGCCGACGTAGACGGCCTGTTCCTCGTCGGGGACGTCCACGTGCACGTGCAGGGCGCAGATGGTGAGCTCGTCCTGCAGCGCGCGGTAGAGGATCCGGCCCTGCTCGTAGCGGACGTCGTCGGTGAGCGGAATCGGCACCACGTCACCGAGGACGGGAATGCCGCTGGCGACCACGGCCAGCCCGCACGAGCGGGCCGCCGCGGCCACCTCCTTGCGCGCGGCCCTCAGCCGCGTGCCTAACTCACCGAGGTCGGCCGAAGGGGCGGTACGGGCCTCGACCTGGAAACGGGTGATCTCGTGAACGACGTCTAGGACGTCCGTCGCGGCGGCCAACACCTCTGCCGCCCGGGGAGCCACGTGGCGCGACCAGGGATCGACGATGAGGTACTCCTCCTCGATCCCGATAAGAGGAGTCACATCCCTTTTATGCCCCTTTTCCGCTAGGCAAAGCGATGTGGGCCATAGAGTGCGTACGGCCTTCCCTCGGCGAGCGCCCAATACCGGTCGCCGAAGGACCAGTGCCACCACTCCGTCGGGTAGTTGACCAGGCCGACAGGCTCCAGGGCGTCAGCGAGGATCTTGCGATGGGCGCGGGCGTCGGCCGAGATGTTCGTGGCGTCCATGTAGCAGGCGCCGTCGCTCTCCTCCGGGTTGTCGTTGACCTGGGTGCCCATGTCGTACTCCGTGCCGTCGGGCGCGGTGAGCGTCAGGTCGACGGCGGCTCCGGCGGTGTGCGGGGCGACTTCGACCGGCGACACATACCGACTCGCCGCGATATATGCCTCGTCAGGCGACATTTCGGGGAAAGCAGCGCGCAGCCCGTCGCGGTACTCATCGAAGATCCGGCGCTGCGTGTCGATCGGCCGGTAGCCCTCGACGACCAGCAGGTGGAAGCCGTCGGGCAGTCGCCGTTCGGCCCGCTCCAGCCGCGCCAGCAGCCCGGACCGCAGGTGCGCGTAGGCACCCGCGCGGTCGGCCATCCGCTCGTCCACACACAGGCGGCCGCGTACGTCCGCCAGTTCCTCGCCGTTGTCGCGCACCGGGATCGCGGCGACGCGGGGATCAGAGATCAGCACGATGTCGCTCGTGGGCTGCCACATAGGCAGAAATTCTCACACAGTGTCGGAGAAAACCTGATCTCGGGCCTGCGCCAAGGCCGCGACCAGGGCGCCGCGCAGCACCGGATTGCCCGCCACCCCGGTCGTGACGACCTTGGGCCGGGTCGGGCAGAACCGGGCGACGGCCTCCTCGACCTTGGCGGCCAGACGTTCGCCGCCCGCCCGGCCGACGTCGCCGCTGAGCACGATCAGGCCGGGGTCGAGGACGACCGTCACGGCCGCGGCCCCCACCGCCAGGCGCGCCGCCACCTCGTCCAGGTACCCGTCGCAGCCGTTGCGTACCTGGTCGGGGACCGTGGCGCCGAGCACGCCGTGCGTGGTGGCGAGCCCGCTCAGCGCGTCGTGCCCGACCAGCCGCTGGAAGGAGCCCGAGGTCGGCTGCGTCACATCGAGGGGCAGCGGTTCGCCCGGCACGGGCAGCCAGCCGATCTCACCCGCCGTCCCGGTGATGCCCCGGTGCAGCCGCCCGCCGAGCATGACGCCCAGCCCTTGGCCGACGCCCGCCCAGATGACCACGAAGTCGTCGTGTCCGGCGGCGGCGCCGTAGCGGTGCTCGGCCAGCGCGACCAGGTTCACGTCGTTCTCGATGATCACCGGAACGCCCAGCGTCTGGCGCAGGCTGGCCAGCACGCCGACGTGCCAGGCCGGCAGGTCGCAGGAGAAGCGCACGTCGCCGCTGCCCGGATCGACCACGCCCCTGGTGCCGATCACGAAGGCGCGCAGCTGTGACAGGCTGACGCGGGCCGAGGCGCAGGCCCGCTGGACGGCGGAGTGCACGGCCTTGACCGGATCCCCGTCCGCCGGGTTGACGGTGACCTCGACCACGATCTGCCCTGTGATGTCCGCCACACCAACGGTGAGGCTGTCGGGCAGCACTTCGAGCCCGGCGACGTACGCGCTGGACGGGTTCACCGCGTACAGGGCCGCGTGCGGACCCCTGCCTCCCGCCCGCTCCCCCGCCACCCGGACGAGCCCCCGCTCCTCCAGCCGGGCAAGCAGCTGACCTGCGGTCACCTTGGACAAGCCGGTCCGCTCACCGAGCTCCGCACGGGTCAGCGGCCCGTCCTCCAGGAGGAGTTCGAGTGCCGTGCGGTCGTTCAACCGGCGGAGCAGCCGAGGGATCCCCGGACTTCGGCTCATCGACGCGCTCCCTCTCGTCACGAATGGCTAACGGGCGTTTTTTTTAAGAAAGTTTCTTGTTAGTTTAGCAGCAGTCGTTCGGACATGCAGATCAGCCTGGTGCGGACCGCAAGCGAGCACCCGGGAAGGGAGAACCCTGTGAGGATCGCGCAGATCACCGCCACTACGGTCACCACGGCCGCTCTGGCCCTGGGCCTGGCCGCCTGTGGTTCCGGCGGGACGCCCGCGGCTTCGCCGAGCGCGGCGGCCTCCGCCCCCGCGTCCGGCCCCAAGTACGCGGGCAAGGAGCTGACCTTCTGGCGCCTGGGCGACAGCAACCCCGCCGCGCAGAAGTACACCGACGAGCTGGTCGCCGCCTTCGAGCAGCAGACCGGCGCCAAGGTGAAGGTCGAGTGGATCCCGTGGCCGCAGGTGAACGACAAGTTCACCGCCGCGGCGGCCGGTGGCACCGGTCCCGACGTCACCGAGATCGGCAACGACCAGGTGCCGCTGTGGCAGAGCCAGGAGGCCCTGGAGCCCGTCACCGACATCGTCGCCTCGGGCGACCAGGCGCAGATCCCGAAGAACCTGATGGGCCTGGAGACTATCGACGGCGAGACGTACGCCGTGCCGTGGGGCGGCGGCAGCCGGGCGGTCCTGTACCGGGCCGACTGGTTCAAGGAGCTCAAGATCGAGGTCCCGAAGACCTGGGACGACCTGGTCGCCGCGGCCAAGAAGATCCAGTCCAAGAAGGGCAAGGACGTCGACGGGTTCGCCTTCAACGGCGGCTCCGACGCCAACCACCTGCTGGGCGCCCTCGCCTGGACCGCCGGCGGCGACTACGCCGTCAAGGAGGGCGACAAGTGGGTCGGCAAGCTGACCGACCCCGCCTTCAAGTCCGGCTTCGCCCAGTACACCGGCCTGGTCACCGACGGCCTGTCCAGCAAGTCGCGGCTCACCCAGAACACCACCGACATCCGCACCCGCTTCGCCAACAACAAGGTCGGCATGTACCTCACCGCGTCGTGGGACCTGCCGGGCATCGACGAGGACAGCAAGGGCAAGCTCAAGGGCGACAAGCTGGCCTTCTTCCCGCTCCCGTCCAAGGACGGCGGCGAGGCGCAGTCCTTCCTCGGCGGCAACGACATCGCCGTGTGGGGTGGCGCCAAGGAGAAGGACGCGGCCAAGGAGTTCGTGAAGCTGGCCTCCGGCAAGGAGTGGGGCGACAAGTACGCCAAGGACGGCGGCCTGCTCCCCGTCTACCCGGACGCCCTGGCCGCGCTGGCCAGCGACCCGGCTCAGGCGCCGTTCGCCGCCGCCTTCGCCAAGGCCAAGGCCTTCCCGGCCAGCCCGCACTGGACCGAGGCCAACGAGACCAAGGCGGTGCTGCAGAACGCGGCCCGCACGGTGATCGAGGGCAAGTCGTCGGCCGACGACGCGCTGGCCAAGGCCAACAAGGAGCTCGAAGACATCCTCAACGCCGCCTCCTAGCCTTATGACGAACACCTCGACGCTCGCCAGGGGTGGCGGCCAGTCCTCCACCCCGCGGCGGCCCAACTCCCACCGCCCGGCCCGGGCCAGCGGCCTGCCCACCTGGTCGGTGCCGTACGTGCTGCTGATCCCCGGCCTGCTGGTGATCGGGGCGCTGCTGCTCTACCCGCTGTTCCAGGTCGGGATCATCGCCTTCCAGAAGGTGGGCCTGGTCCAGATCAGCGGCAGGAAGCCCGCCACCTGGGTCGGCTGGGACAACTTCACCCGCATCTTCGACAACGAGATCTTCTGGTCCTCGCTGCGCAACACGCTCGTCTTCGCCGTCGTCGCGGTGTCGCTGACGCTGATCGTCGGCACGGCGGTGGGCGTCCTGCTCAACAAGCTCGGCAGAAAGATGTCCACGTTCGTGGTGGTCGGCATCATGTTCGCGTGGGCCGTGCCGCCGGTGGCGCAGGGCGTCATCTGGAAGTGGCTGTTCGACGCGGAGGCGGGGGTCATCAACTGGGCACTCAACCTGCTGCCCGACTGGCTGTCGAGCCTGCTCTTCGGCCGGACCGACTGGACCGGCCAGCCCTGGCTCAACGACGCGTGGTCCATCTACATGGTGCTGATCATCTGCGTCGTCTGGGCGAGCTTCCCGTTCGTGGCCGTGTCGGTGCTGGCAGGGCTCAAGGGCATCCCGGCCGAGCTGTACGAGGCCGCGCGAGTGGACGGGGCGTCGGCCTGGCGGACGTTCAGGAAGATTACCTTTCCGCTGCTCAAGCCGGTCTTCGCGGTGCTGACCGTACTGTCGATCATCTGGGACTTCAAGGTCTTCTCCCAGCTGTACGTGCTCATGGGCGGTCCATCGAACCGTGAGGCGTTCAACCTGTCGATCTACTCCTACGCCGAGGCTTTCCGGCCGCCGCCCAAGATGGGCTCCGGCGCGGCGATCGCCCTGGTGCTGACCGCGATCCTGCTGGTCGTCACCGCGGTGTACGTCAGGCAGCTCGTCAAGCAGGAGGAGATGTGAGCCCGCTCGCGCGCAAACAACTCGGCAAGATCGCGCTGAACGCGGCCGGGCTGCTGGTGTTCCTGATCGCGATCTTCCCCGTGTACTGGATGGCCTCGACCTCGTTCAAGGCCAACGACCAGATCTTCACCACCGACTTCATCCCGTTCCCCACCCATTTCACCTTCGAGCACGTCGACCGGGTGCTGAGCGAGGGCGTGGCCGGGCACTCGATCTGGCTCTACATGCGCAACAGCGCCATCGTGGCGGGGGGCACCGTGCTCATCGGGGCGGTCTTCTCGCTGCTGGCGGCGACCGCGGTGGCCCGCTTCAGGTTCAAGGGGCGCAACACGTTCCTGATCCTGCTGCTGATCGTGCAGATGATCCCCTCCGAGGCGCTGCTCATCCCGCTGTTCCTGAGCGTCAAGCGGCTCGGCCTGTACGACCAGCTGGCCGGCCTGATCCTCGTCAACGTGGGGCTCACGCTGCCCTTCGGCATCTGGATGCTGCGCACGTTCGTCGCCGCCGTGCCCAAGTCGCTGGAGGAGGCGGCCTGGATCGACGGCGCGGGGCGGATGGCCACGTTCTGGAAGGTGCTCTTCCCCCTGGTCGCGCCGGGCCTGGTGGCCACCAGCATCTTCTCGTTCATCACCGCGTGGAACGAGCTGATCTTCGCGCTGGTCCTGATGAGCGGCTCGGAGGGCTACACGATGCCGGTCGCCATGCAGTACTTCTTCGGGCAGAAGGGCACCGACTGGGGCGCCATCATGGCCAGCTCCACGATGATGACCATCCCGGTCGTCGTCTTCTTCCTGCTGGTTCAGCGCCGCATGGTCTCCGGTCTGGTGGCCGGGGCCGTCAAGGGCTGACCGATCCACGGATCTTCGTGCGGCTTAGCCGTGCCCCGACCGTGCCTGAAACTCCATTGATGAGGAGCTATGAGTCAGAGTGATCGGGGGCTGCGCCGCCTCGCGGCCGGCACGCTGCTCGTCGCCTTCCAGGGCACCACGGCGCCCGACTGGGTGCTGCGCGAGCTCGAGAACGGCCTGGGTGGTGTCACCCTCTTCGGCTTCAACGTCGCCGCCCCGGACCGGTTGCGGGCGCTGACCGCGTCCCTGCGCGCGGCCGGCGAACCCGTCATCTCCCTGGATGAGGAGGGCGGCGACGTCACCCGCCTGGCCTACCACGTCGGCAGCCCGTACCCGGGCAACGCGGCGCTGGGCGCGGTGGACGACGCCGAGCTCACCCACCGGGTCTACCGGGCGATCGGCTCGGAGCTGGCCGCCTGCGGCATCAACCTGGACATGGCGCCCGACGCCGACGTCAACACCGAGGCCGACAACCCGGTGATCGGCACCAGGTCGTTCGGCGACGACCCCGAGCTGGTGGCCAGGCACACGGTGGCCGCCGTCCAGGGCCTGCAATCGGTGAACGTGGCCGCCTGCGTCAAACACTTCCCCGGCCACGGCGCCACCCGGGTCGACTCGCACGTGTCCGTGCCCGTCGTGGACGTCACGCTCGACGTACTGCGCGAGCGCGAACTGGTGCCGTTCCGGGCGGCGATCGGCGCGGGGACCAAGTCGATCATGACCGCGCACGTGGCGGTGCCCGCGCTGACCGGCCCGACCCCGGCCACGCTGTCGCCCGCCGCACTGACCGAACTGCTCAGGGGCGAGCTCGGGTACGACGGCGCGGTCATCAGCGACGCGATGGACATGCACGCCATCACCAAGAGCGTCGGCCTGGCCGGCGGCGCCGTGCTGTCGCTGACCGCGGGCGCCGATCTGCTCTGTCTGGGCCCGCTGCCCACTTACGAAGACGTGCGACACATCGTCGACGAGATCGTCACGGCCGTACGGGAGGGGCGGCTACCCACGGCCCGGCTGGAGGAGGCCGCGGCCAGGCTGGCGGCGCTGCGCGAGTGGTTCGGCTCGCCCGGTTCGCCCTCGGTCGAGCAGAACGGGGTCGGCCTGCACGCCGCCAGGCGCGCGGTGCGGCTCACGGGCGTGACGGGGCCGCTGGTCGAGCCGCTGGTCATCGAGGTGGACACGCCGCCGACGATCGCCGTCGGCGACGTGCCCTGGGGCGTGGGGCCATGGCTGCCCCAGGCCGAGATCATCCGGGTGAAGCCGGCCGACGCGGACGTGCCGGTGCTGCTGGCGAAGGCCACGCACCGGTCGCTGGTCCTGGTGATCAAGGACGCGCACCGCAACGAGGCCAGCCGCGAGCTGGTCTCCGCCCTGGTGGCGGCCCGGCCCGACGCGACGGTGATCGAGATGGGACTGCCGATCTGGCGGCCGGACAGCGCGGCCTACATCGCGACGTACGGCGCGGCCCGCGCGAACGCCCAGGCCGCCGTGGAACTGCTCACGGTTTGAGGAGTGCCTCGCGGGCCTGGTCCAGGGCCGCGAGGACGGCGCCACGCAGCACCGGGTTCTTGTCGGTGACCGCGGTGGTGACGACCTGGGGGCGTACGGGGCAGATGCGCGCCACGGCCTCCTCCACCCGGGCGGTGAGCGCGCTGCCACCGGCCTGGCCCACCTCGCCCGCCAGCACGACCAGGCCCGGATCGAGGATCACGCAGACCGAGGCCACGCCGAGCGCGAGCCGGTGCGCGATCTCATCGAGAAAGGGCTCGCCCCCGGCTCCGGCCGCCATGGCGACCTTCACGCACTCCCCGGCGCTCTCGGCCGTGAACCCGTAGCCCTCCGCGAGCTCGCCCACGGCCTCGGCGCTGACGAGCGACTGCAGGCCGCCCGCTAGCGAGGGCAGGCGGCCCGGCTCGGTGCGGATGTCCTCGGGCAGGGGTACGCCGGGCACCGGCAGGTAGCCGATCTCGCCCGCGCTGCCCGAACGCCCCCGGTGCAGCTTGCCGCCGAGCATCACCGCGAGACCGAGGCCACGGGCGGACCAGAGCAGCACGAAGTCGTCGAGCCCCTGGGCGGCGCCGTCGGCGCGCTCGGCGATCGCGGCCAGGTTGACGTCGTTCTCGATCGTCACCTCGCGTTTGAGGTCACCGGCGAGCGCCTCGTGGATGCCCTCGTGCCAGCCGGGCAGGTCGAAGGAGAAGCGCACGTCGCCGCTGCGCGGATCGACCACGCCGGGAGTGCCGATGACCACGCCGCGCAGCCGGCCGATGCTGATCTTGGCGCTGCGGCAGGCCTTCATGATCGCGCCGTGCACCACCGAGACCGGGTCGTCGAGGTCGGCGGGATCGACGGAGACCTCGGCGATCGTCCGGCCGTGGATGTCGGCGACGGCCGCGGAGATCAGCTCGGGCCCCACCTCGAGCCCGGCCACGTAGGCGCTGGAGGGGATGACGGAGTAGAGCGCCGCGTTGGGGCCGCGCCCGCCGGCCTGCGTGCCGACGACCTCGACCAGCCCGCGCTCCTCCAGCCGGGACAGCGTCTGCGAGGCGGTGACCTTGGACAACCCGGTCCGATCGCCGATCTGCCCCCGCGTCATCGGGCCCGTGGCCAGCAACAACTCCAGTGCGGCCCGGTCGTTGATCTCCCTGAGCAGTCTGGGCACACCAGGGCGTCGCTCCACGCTGAATCCCACCGTCAAATCGAAAAGGTTGTTGGAAGTTTAGCGCCCTGGACCTTGCTTATCACCGCAGGTGAACACGAGGATGTCTCACGATCATCCCCTCCGTCCTGCGCCGCCTCGGCAGCCCACTGATCGCGGTGTCCGTGCAGGCACCACGCCTGCCACGTCCGGATCGGCCGCCCATTCTGGCGACGTTGCGCATAACCAGTGTTGACCAGGAGGGATAATCGACAACATGCGCCTTTCCGCTCGTGTCGACTACGCCCTCCGTGCTGCCGCCGAACTCGCCGCGGCCGGCGCCGGGCCGACCACCGTGGGCGAGCTCGCCAAAGAACAGGACATGCCCCCCAAATACCTGGAAAACATCCTGCTGCAGATGCGGCGTGCCGGACTGGTCCGTGGCCAGCGGGGTCCGGAAGGCGGCTACGTCCTGGCCCGGGCCGCCGCGGACATCTCTCTCGCCGACGTCATCAGGGCGGTCGACGGGCCACTGGCCAACGTACGAGGTGAGCGTCCCGAGCACGTGGGCTACCGAGGGCCGGCGGAGTCGCTGCAGCAGGTCTGGATCGCACTGCGGGCGACCGAACGCGCCATCCTGGAGGAGGTCACGCTGGACCAGGTGGCCAGCGGCGCCCTCCCCGACCGCGTCCGCCAACTCGCCGCCGACCCCGCCGCCTGGGACTGATCTCGCACGACGCGGCCAGCTCGCCGCCTGCGACTGACCCACCCACCGGGCCCGACCGGCACCCTCGGAGTCACTCCCCGCGACCGCCCTGGGCTTTCTCCCCACGACGCGGTCAACTCGCTGTCCGCTCTGACCCACTCGCCGGACCCGCCCGGTGCCCTGGGAGTCTCTCCGCACGACGCGGCGGACTCGCCGTCCACTACGGCCCCACCCGCCGGGCCGATTCGCCGCCCTGGGAATGACTCCACACAACTCGGCCAGCTCGCCGCCCGGGGAGTTACCCTACCCGGCGGCTCAGCCGGGACGCCGCCTTCAGAAGGGGGCGCCTGCCGGTCCGGCCGGGTTTCTAGACTGGGGGCATGCCCGAAGGAGATGCCGTCTACCGTACGGCCGCGCGGCTGCGCGGCGCGCTCGACGGCCGGGTCCTGACCCGCTCGGACTTCCGCGTCCCCCGGCACGCCACGGCCGATCTCAGCGGCCGGACGGTCCTGGAGAACCTCTCACGCGGCAAGCACCTGCTGACCCGCGTCGAGGGCGGCCTGACCGTACACACGCACCTGCGCATGGACGGCAGCTGGCGCGTGCTGCCCGCGGGCCGTCGCACGGCCCCCGGCGATCAGGTCCGGCTGGTGCTGGCCAACGAGCAGTGGCAGGCCGTGGGCGTGCGGCTGGGGGTGGTGGACCTGCTGAAGACCGCCGACGAGCACCGCGTCGTCGGGCACCTGGGGCCCGATCTGCTCGGCGACGACTGGGATCCGGCCGAGGCCGTGCGCCGTCTGCGCGAGGCGCCGGAACGGACGATCGGGGAGGCGCTGCTCGATCAGCGCAATCTCGCGGGAATCGGCACCATCTATCGCGCCGAGACACTCTTCCTGCGCGGCGTCTGGCCGTGGCGGAAGGTCGGCGACATCGAGGACCTGGACGCGCTCGTGACGCTCGCCCAGCGGCTCCTGGCGGCGAACAGGACACACGCCGCCACAGTGACCACGGGCGACCGCAGACCGGCCGGCCAGACGTGGGTTTACGGCAGGGCAGGCCGACCCTGCCGCCGATGCGGAACGCGCATCAGTCGCGGCGAGATGGGCGCACAGCCACAGGAACGTCTCATCCTGTGGTGTGGTGACTGCCAACCGCGTTAGGCGGCCACCATGTCCTTGACTTCGGGAAACACGGAGTCGGTGATCGACCCGGGCACCGTCTCGGGAAGGGGGATGCGCTCGTGCTCCGGCGCGTCGGCGAGCACAGGGGTGGCCTGGAGCTCCGCCAGCGCGAACTGGTCGGACACCTCACGCAACACCTGCGACAGCGGCACCCCGAGGGCGCCACAGATCGACGCCAGCAGCTCCGATGACGCCTCCTTCTGACCGCGCTCAACCTCGGACAGGTAGCCAAGCGAGACACGCGCCAGCGTGGACACCTCACGAAGAGTGCGGCCCTGGCGCACCCTCAATCGCCTCAGCACGTCGCCGAGCAGCTGACGCAGCAGAATCATCTGTCGCTCCCTCCCCGGCGTGGATGGCTTCACCACCACGCCCCGCGCGGTCGGATCGTGGCGTCCGGTCTTTTTCTTCGGCTCGTACATGCTCCTCGCCGTCATCATCGGACGTCTCCGTCCCTGCCCCGCCGCGCTTCCTTCATTGCGCAATGGCTCAGTGCGTGACAGCTCATTACGTGAAGGTTCGTTACGTGACTCGTTAGGCCCGCCTGCCGGGCGCTCGGTGCTTGCAGATGGCTCACGGACCTCACTCACAGCTCCACCGTACCCGTATCGACCGACACCGTGTGAGACCGTGCCTCGGATGTTCGCTGGGGACGTAACACGGTAATCACCCGGTATGTTCCCCATTGTTCCCCTTCAGCACACTTGCCAGTAGATCGATAGCCTCGTCCACCGTCTCTACCCTGATACGTTCGCGAGACCCCTCAAGCCTCAACTGTCTCTGCCAAATCTGATCGCCGGGTCCGCTGACGGCCACATGCACGGTGCCGACGGGCTTTCCGTCCTGTGGCTCCGGCCCCGCCACACCGGTCACCGCGAGGCCGTATGTCGCCTCGCACAGCCGGGCGACCCCCGTCGCCATCGCCGCCGCCACCTCCGGGTGCACGGCCCCTTCCCGCCGCAACAGCTCGTCCGGCACCTCCAGGAGCCGGTGCTTCAGATCGGTGGCGTAGGAGATGACCCCGCCCCTGAACGACTTGGAGGACCCCGAGACCGAGGTGAACGTCGCCCCGATGAGCCCGCCGGTCAGCGATTCGGCCACGGCTAGCGTGGCGGCCCGGCGTACGAGCAGGGTGAGAACCTCCGCGGCACCAACCATGATCACTCCCCGCGGGCCCGTCTGGCCACCTGCCGTAGCTTGATCGCGCGCACCACGTAGTCGACGCCCGTGGCCACCGTGACGACCACGGCCGCGCCCATCACCACCCAGCGGATCGTGTCGGGCACGTGGGGCAGGATGTAGAGGACGATGGCCGTGATCTGCAGCACGGTCTTGACCTTGCCGCCATAGCTGGCCGGGATGACCGCGTGCCTGAGCAACACGAACCGCAGGGCGGTGATGCCCAGCTCGCGGCCCAGGACGGTGACCGTCACCCACCACGGCAGCTCGCCGAGGATCGACAGGGACACCAGGGCCGCGCCGGTCAGCGCCTTGTCGGCGATCGGATCGGCGATCTTCCCGAAATCGGTGATCAGCCCGTAGCGCCTGGCCAGCTCGCCGTCCAGATGGTCGGTGAACGAGGCCACGCCGAACACCGCCAGCGCACCCAGGCGCCAGCCCATGCCCGGCAGGAAGAGACAGACGACGAAGAAGGGGACGAGCACCAACCGGAGGACCGTGAGGACGTTGGCGATGTTCCACGGGCTCACCACGCGGCGCTCGTCCTTGGTCATGGACCGGCCTTGATGCGCGCGATCAGGTCAACCCCCTCGGCGTCGACCACCACCGCGCGCACGATCTGACCGCGGACCAGGCCGATGCCCTGGACCGTGACGGACCCGTCGACCTCGGGACCTTGGTGGGCGGCCCGTCCCTCATAGCCGCCGTCGCCCAGGTCGTCGTCGATGAGCACGTCGACCTCCGTACCGATGCGCTCCTCCGCGCGCTGCGCGGTCAGCTCCTCGGCGAGCTCGGTCAGGACGCGCACACGCTCGTCGATGACGTCCTGGTCGAGCTTGCCGGCGAAGCCGGCCGCCTCTGTGCCGTCCTCGTCGGAGTAGCCGAACACGCCGATCACGTCGAGCCTGGCCTGCTCCAGAAACCCGACCAGCTCGCCGAACTCCTCCTCGGTCTCACCGGGGAAGCCGACGATGAAGTTGGAGCGCACACCCGCCTCGGGCGCGCCCTCACGGATGCTGTCCAGCAGTCCCAGGAAGCGCTCAGGGTCGCCGAAACGGCGCATCCGGCGCAGGACGGTGCCACTGGCGTGCTGGAAGGACAGGTCGAAGTAGGGGGCGATGCCCTCGGTGCCGGCGAGCACGTCGATGAGCCCCGGCCGCAGCTCGGCCGGTTGCAGGTAGCTGGCCCGCACCCGCTGGATGCCCTCGACCGCCGCCAGGCGCGGCAGCAGCTTCTCCAGCGCCCTCAGGTCGCCCAGGTCCTTGCCGTAGGACGTCGAGTTCTCACTGACGAGGACGAGCTCACGGACGCCCCGGTGGCCCAGCCAGTCGGCCTCGGCCAGGAGCTCCTCGGGGTCGCGGGAGACGTAGGCGCCGCGGAAGGCCGGGATGGCGCAGAACGTGCAGCGCCGGTCGCAGCCGGAGGCCAGCTTGAGCGAGGCCACGGGGCTCTCGTCGAGCCGTTTGCGCAGCACGCGCGGCCCGCTGGCGGGCGCCAGCCCGTCGGGCAGGTCGCCGTGGCCGGGGATGGCGGTCTTGCCCGCGCTGGCACGGTCCACGGGCGAGATGGGTAGCAGGGTGCGGCGGTCTCTTGGCGTGTGCGGCTTGAGCGGCCTACCGGCGAGCACGTCGTCGAGTCGGCCGCCGATCTCGGTGTAGTCGTCGAAGGAGATGACCGCGCTGGCCTCGGGCAGAGCGTCGGCGAGCTCGTTGCCGTAGCGCTCGGCCATGCAGCCCGCGGCGACCACCTTGGCCCCGGAGTCGGCCGCGGCCAGCAGCGTGTCGATGGAGTCCTTCTTCGCCGAGTCGATGAAGCCACACGTGTTGACGACGACGACATCGGGGTCGTCGTCGCCCAGCTGCCAGCCGGCAGCCTCAAGTCGCGCGGCCAGCTCCTCGGAGTCGACCTCGTTGCGCGCGCAGCCCAGAGTGATCAGCGATGCGGTTCGGCGGGATGACATGGTGAACACTACGGTATCGGCAGTTGGCCACCACCGGGCGCACGGGCTACCTAGGTTGTGCTTTGGAAGGCTTGAACGAGCGCGTCACCATCTCCCCGCTGGCCCCCGGATGACCCAGATCCTTGCCGTCGACCTGCAGCGACACGGCGCCCGCGTCACCGATCAGAAGATGGACCTCGATGTCGGACCGGTAGGTCTTGCTCTTGCCCGCCTTCAACGTCCCCGAGAACAGCTTGCGTCCCTTGGCGTCGCTGACGTTCAGGTAGGACGGGCTCTTGGCCTTGACCTTGACGACGACGACGTCCTTGGCGGCCGCGTTGGACGCCTTCCCCTTGGCGTGCGACGGTTTGGGCGCGTGCTCGTTGATCGGGACGTTCGGCGGGATGAGGTGGGAGTCGGCGGTGCGCATCTCGTCCGACGTGCCGCCGCCGAGCACCCTGACCGCCCCGAAGACCATGGTGATGGCCAGGGCCACGCCCAGCGCCATCGTCCAGTTGAGACCGCGCCGCTCGTTGATCCTGATCTTGCGTTCGGCCTGGAAGACGGCGGCGGCCCGGATGGGTGTGACCGCCCCGCTGTGTTCTTCGTCATAGAGGTGGACGGTCGCCACGGGATCGAGCCCGACGGCCTTGGCTACGGCCCTGACATGTCCCCTCGCATAGAAATCACCACCGCACTGCGAGAAGTCGTCGCGCTCGATCGCGTAGATGATCGCCTCACGAATGCGGGTGGTCTCGCTCAGTTGCGCGACCGTCAGCCCGGCTGACCGCCGGGCCGCGGCCAGCATGGCCCCTGTGCTCTGTTCCGGCATGGCTAGCGCCTTCCGTCCCACGACGTTCTGTAATGATTCACATTCAATCAGTAGTCGTGGGGCGAACGTGCATTGGGGTCATTCGCCACGCAAGTCAGCTAGCAAACCGGGCAGATCATCGGGCTTCACGATCACTTCGCGAGCCTTGGAACCCTCGCTGGGGCCGACCACGTTGCGGCTCTCCAGCAGGTCCATGAGCCGGCCCGCCTTGGCGAAGCCGACGCGGAGCTTGCGCTGCAGCATCGAGGTCGAGCCGAACTGCGTGGTCACGATCAGCTCGGCCGCCTGGACGAGCAGGTCGAGGTCGTCGCCGATGTCGCCGTCGATCTCCCGTTTGACCGGCGCCGCGGCGACGTCGTCGCGGTATTCGGCCTGCATCTGCGTCTTGCAGTGCGTGACGATCTCGGCGATCTCCTTCTCCGAGACGAACGCGTTCTGGATGCGGATGGGCTTGCTGGCGCCCATCGGCAGGAACAGCGCGTCACCCTGGCCGACCAGCTTGTCGGCGCCCGGCTGGTCGAGGATGACCCGCGAGTCGGTGAGGCTCGACACGGCGAAGGCCAGCCGCGAGGGCACGTTCGCCTTGATCAGGCCGGTGACCACGTCGACGGAGGGCCGCTGCGTGGCGATGACCAGGTGGATGCCGGCCGCGCGGGCGAGCTGCGTGATGCGCACGATGGAGTCCTCGACGTCACGCGGGGCGACCATCATCAGGTCGGCCAGCTCGTCGACGATCACCAGGAGGTACGGGTAGGGCTGGTAGACCCGCTCACTGCCCGGCGGCGGCTGCAGCTTGCCGGCCCGCACGGCCTTGTTGAACTCGTCGACGTGCCGGAACCCGCTGGCGGCCAGGTCGTCGTAGCGACGGTCCATCTCCCCCACCACCCATTCGAGGGCCTCCGCGGCCTTCTTCGGGTTGGTGATGATGGGCGTGATCAGGTGAGGGATGCCCTCGTAGACCGACAGCTCCACCCGTTTGGGGTCGACGAGCACCATGCGTACCTCGTCGGGCGTGGCACGCATCAGGATGGAGGTGATCAGGCCGTTGACGCAGACCGACTTGCCGGCGCCGGTGGCGCCCGCGATGAGCAGGTGGGGCATCTTGGCGAGGTTCGCCACGATCGTGCGGCCCTCGACGTCCTTGCCCAGTCCCACGATCATCGGGTGGTGGTCGCTCTGCGCCACCTGGGACTTCAGCACGTCACCCAGGGAGACCAGGTCCTTGTCCGCGTTCGGGATCTCCACCCCGATCGCCGACTTACCCGGAATCGGCGACAAGATCCGGACATCCGCCGATTTAACGGCGTACGCGATGTTCTTGGTGAGCGCCGTGACCTTCTCCACCTTGACCGCGGGGCCCAGCTCGATCTCGTAGCGGGTCACGGTCGGGCCGCGGGTGAACCCGATCACCTGCGCGTCGATGACGAACTGCTCAAGGACGCTGGTCAGCGCGTTGACGACGACGGTGTTGGCCTTGGTCTGCGGCTTGGGCGCGCTGCCCGGCTTGAGGAACTGCAGATCAGGCAGACTGTACGGCCCGGCCTGGGGCGAGAGCACCAGCTGCTCGACCTTGCGGGGCGCGGGAGTGGGCTCCGGCGGCTCGGTCTTCTTGACCGGCGTGGGGGGCGGCTCCTCCTCGTCCGTCAGCCCCGGCACGATCTCCGGCGAGTGCTCGGCGCGCTTGTCCTGCTCGGAGAGCACCGGCGTGTCGTACGGCTTGACCAGATCGGCCTTCTCGCCCGTCTCGCCCTTCTTGGCCCTGGGCCGCTTCTTGACGGGCGCGGCCTGCTCGGCGAGCGCGTGCCGTTCGAACAGCAGGTGCGTGAGCTCGGCCAGCCGCTCCGGAACGCGGTGGACGGGAGTGGCCGTGATGACCAGCACGCCGAAGCCCGACAGGATCAGCAGCAGCGGAATCGTGATCCAGGCGGGCAGGATGCTCATCGGCGGCGCCGACACGATGAACCCGATGATGCCGCCCGCCTGCGACACCCGCTCCATGCCGTCGTTGGCGGTGCCTGCGGGGTAGGGCGTGTCGTTGGCGACGTGGATGACGCCGAGCACGCCGACCAGCAGCGCGCTCCACCCGATCACCATGCGGCCGGTGTCGGCGTTCTGGTCGGGGTGGCGCAGGTAGCGCCAGGCGAGCAGGCCGAGCAGCAGCGGCAGCGCCCACGCCAGCGACCCGAACACACTGTGCACGGTGACGTTGACCACGCCGGAGACCGTGCTGTCGGCCTGGCGCCAGGTCATCGCGGCCAGCACGATGGCGCCGGCGAGCACGGACAGGCCCACCCCGTCGCGCCGGTGCGCCGGATCGAGGTCGCGCGCGTTCTTGCCGAGCGCCCGGGCGGTGCTGCCGATGCCGTTGGCGAGCAGCATCCAGAGCCCGACGATCAGCTTGCCGATCATCGTGAAGACCCACGTGATCGGGTCATGGTGGGTCATGCCCGGCTTGCGGGCCGACCCGGCCCCCTTCGCCCTCGGCCGCCCGGTCGAGCTGGTTGCGCGCTTGGCGGGGGTCGAGCGGGCGGAGGTCGACCGCTTCGCCGGCCCCTTCGATGCGCTTTTCGGCGTACGGGTGGCCATGATGCCAAAGGTACGACGGAGACACCGCGGAACGCACACAGGCTCGCCGAACACGCGAGAAGGCGGTGTGCGAGAGCTCTCTTACCCCGGACCCGTCACAATCGAACCGTGTCGAAGGCCGCCTGCATGCCGGCCACCAGCTCGGCCATGTCCCTGATCGCTTCCCTCATTGCCTCGTCGCCGGCGCAGGAGCCGGCCAGTTCGCCGAGCCGCGCCTCGACGGCGCCGAGCCGCTCGGAGAATCCGCACAGCACCCGCGCGTTCCTCGACTGCGCCACGTCGTTCCGCACGAGGTCGCCCAGCAGGGCCGTCTGCTCGCGCAGCACCGCGTTCTTGCGGAACAACTCGGCGAAGACCGCGACCTTGGACCGCACCACCCACGGATCGAACGGCTTGGCGATGTAGTCGACCGCCCCCACGGCGTAACCCCGGAACGCGGCGCCGGATCCCGGCTCGGTGCCGGTCAGGAAGATGATGGGCACGTCACCCGCTTGGTCGAACCGCTTGATGTGCGTCGCCGTCTCGAAACCGTCCATGCCTTGCGTGCCGTCCACGCCGTCCGCACCGTCCATGCCGGGCATGAGCACGTCGAGCAGCACCACCGCGAAGTCGTGGCGGAGCATCAGCTTCATGGCCTCCTGCCCCGATCTGGCCTTGAACAGCTGCTGCTGAAGCGGGCGTAAGACCGCCTCGAGCGCGACCAGGCTCTCGTCCTTGTGGTCGACCAGCAAGATCTTCACCTGGCGATTCATCACAATCCTTCCTTCTCCCCCCAGACCACCTGAGGCCGCCCGAGTCCCCCGAGACCCGTCCATACCTCACCTCCAGCGGGTCCAACAGCACGACCATGGAGGCCTTCTTTGCAACTGGGGGGTATTGGAGCCGTCCAGTCTGCCACTCTGAGAGTGACCGAACTGCCACATCGAGTGATGTTCTAGGACGCATAGTGGACACGACCCGCGTGTCGAGCACGGCCTTCGACGGCACCCCGCAGGCCCCCGCGGCCGCGCGGCGCTTCGTACGTCAGGTGCTCGGCGAATGGCAGCTGAGCCACCTCACCGAAGACGCCGTGCTGCTGACCAGCGAACTCGTCACCAATGCCGTGGTGCACGCGGGCACGGGGCTGGAGCTGACCTGCCGGCTCGACCCGAACGCCGTCCCGACCAGGCTGGAGATCGAGGTCGACGATCATCACCCGACCCTGATCGTGCCGGCCGCCGAGTCGCCGCCTGAGGGCATGGCCACGAGCGGGCGCGGTCTGGCGCTGGCGGGCATGCTCGCCGACGCCTGGGGCGTCACGTACACGGGTGCGGCCAAGCGGGTCTGGGTCCGCATGGAGCTCGACAAGGGGTGCGGCCACGAGAGCGCCTCCGGCATCCCCGCCGCGAAGGCCGCCTCGGTCGCGGCCTCCACGGAGACCCTGCACGTCGCCGTCATCGTGAGCGACCTCGACGGCCGGATCGTCTCCTGGAACGCCGAGGCGGAGGCACTGCTCGGCTGGTCCGCCGCCCAGGTCGCCGGCGAGCCGCTGGCGGATCTGGTCGCCTGGCGCAGGCACGGCCCGTGCGCGCTGTCGCTGTCGGACACGCTCGGCCTGGGCCGCTGGCGCGGCGAGTCCAGGATGCGGCACCGCGACGGGGACCTGCTCCCGGTCTACATCTCCCACCTGCGCACCGACGGCCGCGCGCAGGACCGCCGGTCGATCTGGATCGTGGTGTCCAGCGACCACCGCTACGTCCTGGCCTCCCCGCCCGCCCCGCTCAAGCGGGAGCAGGGCGGCCGCATCAAGGACCTGCTCGACCACGACATGCCGCTGGACGAGTTGCTCGACACCATCGCGCAGATCGTGCAGCTGTCCAGCGCGGCCGACGCCGCCTATGTGCTGGTACGGGCCGAGGGCGGCAACCGGTTCGGCGTCGCGGCGGGCACCGGGGCGACGGCGGGGCTGGTGGGGGTGGTGGGCGCGGGCGTGTTCGGCGTGGAGCAGCAGGCGCCGGCGATGTTCGACGACCTGCTGGCCACCGACGTCGAGCTGGCCCAGCGGCTCCAGGCCAGGTCGCTGGCGTGCGCGCCGCTCATGGTGGCGGGCGAGGTGACCGGCTACCTCGTGGCGACCGCCGCCGAGCCCGGCCGGTTCGACCAGGCGCTCACCGCGAGCCTGCAGCACATCGCGGACCAGGTGGCGGTGACCGTACAGCGCGAGCGACTGGCCGAGCGCGACCGGGCGCACCGGGGCCGGCTGTCGTTCCTCGCGGAGGCCGGCGAGCTGCTGGCGGGCGTGCACGACGAGGAGCTGATCGCGGCTCTGACGGCCCAGCTGGTCGTACCCAAGATCGCCACCTGGGCGGCGGTCTACCTGACCGACCTGGCGGGCATGACCAGGCTCGCGCACGTGTGGCACAGCGAGGAACGCCACAACGCCGACCTACGCCAGGCCCTGCCCGTCATCCCGCGTTCGGCGCTGGGCGAGGTGACCTGGCCGGTCGGGCCGGAGAGCGTGCTGTCGTTCCCGCTGCTCACCCAGGGCCGCTCGCACGGCGCGCTGGTGATCGGGCGCGTCGAGCCGACGCTTCCGCTGGAGCTGGCCGACCTGCTCGCCGACCTGTGCCGCCTGGTGGCGCTCAACCTCCACACGGCCATGCTCTACTCGCGGCAGGCGACCACGTCACGAGTGCTGCAGCGCAGCCTGCTGCCCATGCGGGTGGCGCCGATGCCGGGGCTGGAGTCGGCGGTCGTCTACGAGCCCGCCGGAGAGGGCGCGCACGTCGGCGGCGACTTCTACGACCTGTTCACCGTCGGCGACCACTGGTGCTTCGCCCTCGGCGACGTCTGCGGCAGCGGTCCGGAGGCCGCCGCGGTGACCGGGCTGGCCCGCCACGCCGTACGGCTGCTGGCCAAGGAGAACTACACCGTGTCCGACATCCTCGACCGGCTCAACCAGACGCTGCTCGACGAGGGCGAGGACGGCCGCTTCCTCAGCCTGCTCTGCGGCGAGCTGACGCCGCTGCCCCAGGGCGGCGCGCTGTGCACGCTCGCCTCGGCGGGCCATCCCCCGCCCCTGCTGCTGCGCGCGAACGGCGAGGTCCAGCCCGTCGCCACCTCGCAGCTACTGCTGGGCATCGACGGCGACGCGCGGTTCTACACCGAGACGTTCGAGCTGCTGCCCGAGGAGCTGCTGCTGTGCGTCACCGACGGCGTCACCGAGCGGCGTGACGGCAACCGGCTGCTCGATGACGACGACGGGCTGACCGCGATCCTGTCGGGCTGCTCGGGGCTGAGCGCGCACGCCGTGGCCGAGCGGATCCGGCAGGCGGTCGAGTCGTTCGCCACCGAGCCGTCGAACGACGACGTGGCGCTCCTGGTGCTCCGCGCCACGACCGCGCTGCGGGCAGGCGGTCAGGTGGTGAACCGGTAGGAGGTCGTGGAGGTGCGGGTCTCGCCCGGCCGCAGCACGGTAGAGGGGAACTGCGGCTGGTTGGGCGAGTCGGGGAAGTGCTGCGTCTCCAGGCACAGACCCGCGTGCGGTCCGTACGGCGTGGCGACGCCGTCCAGCATGCCGCCCGCGTAGAACTGGACCCCCGGCTCGGTGGTCGTGACCTCCATGGTCAGGCCGCCGACCGGCTCGGTCACCCGGATGCCGCCGGCGAGCACGAAGCAGTGGTCGTAGCCGCCGTCGTAGCGCTCGCCCACCGCGTGCGGCGTGGTGAAGTCGAACTCCGTGCCCTTGACCGGCGCCGGCTCGCCCGTGGGGATCTTGTCCTCGTCGACGGGCAGGTAGTGCTCGGCGTCCATTTGGATCACGTGCCCGAGCACGTCGCCACTGCCGGCCAGGTTGAAGTAGGAGTGGTTGGTGAGGTTGACAACGGTCGGCGCGTCGGTCTCGGCCGTGTAGTCCAGACGCAGGGCGTCGTCTTCGAGCGTGTAGGTGACCGAGGCGGTCAGCGTGCCGGGATAGCCCTGGTCACCGTCGGGGCTGGTCAGCGTGAGCGTCACGGAGGAGTCGGTGGCTTCGGAGACCGTCCACACCTTGCGGTCGAAGCCACGGTTGCCGCCGTGCAGGCTGTTGGGCCCGTTGTTGAGCGGCAGGCGGTGTTCGACCCCGTCGAGGGTGAAGCGGCCGCCCGCTATGCGGTTGCCGTATCTGCCGACGACGGCGCCGAAGTAGCGGCTGCGGGTGAGGTAGTCCTCCAGCGTGGGCAGTCCGAGCACCACGTTGACGCCGGACACCTCCAGCGACTGCAGGATGGCGCCGTACGTGAGCACGCTCGCGCGCAGCCGTCCCGAGGACAGCTCGACGCGCTCGACCTGTTCACCCGACGGCAGCGTTCCGAACATCATCTGTGTGCCTTTCCCGTGGACTCGCGGACGATCAGGGCCGTCTCCAGCATCGTGGCGGCGGCGGTGGCCGCCGAGTCGACCGACTGGAGCAGCAGGTCTACGGCGATGCGGCCGGCGGCGGCGGTGGGCATGGCGATCGTGGTCAGCTTCGGGCGGCTCAGCCGGCCCGGCACGATGTCGTCCACACCGATCACGCTGACGTCTCCGGGGACGCTCTTGCCCCGCTCGGCGAGCCCCTCGATGAGGCCGATGGCCACCAGGTCGTTGTAGGCCAGCACGCCCGTCGCGCCCGAGGCGATGACGTCGGTGGCCGCCGCCAGGCCGCCCAGCTCCGTCGGCGGGTTGGGGCCGAGGAAGACGACGTCCACGTCGTTCATCGCGGCGGCCGCCTCCTGCATCTCCTTGCTGGTCCACGACCCGCTGGGCCCGGTGACCAGCGCGATGCGCCGGTGCCCGAGCGCGGTGAGGTGCTCGACGGCCTGCCTGGCCCCGCGGCCCACGTCCATGAGCACGGTCGGCATGCCCTTGGCCCGGCGGTTGACCACGACGAACGGCACCTCCTCGCGCAGCCGCTCTATCGTCCGGTTCGTCAGGCGCGGGCTGCACAGCAGCACGCCGTCGACCTGCTTGGTGAGGGTCTGGATCAGATCCTCCTCGACCTGCGGGTCCTCGTCGGTGTCGGCCACGAACACGTGGTAGTCGCGGAGCCTGGCCTGCGCCTGGGCGGCCTTGATCAGCGGCGGGAAGAAGGGATTGGCGATGTCGGCCACGATGAGGCCGATGTTGTGGGTGCGGCCAGTGGTCAGCGCCCGCGCGGCGCGGTTGGGCCGGTAGCCGAGATCCTCGGCGATGGCGAGCACGCGGGTGCGCGTCTCGGGGTTGACCAGGTGGGGCGCGGAGAACGCCCGGGACACCGTGGAAACATGCACGCCCGACGCTTCAGCCACGTCACGAATCGTCACCGCCACGCTTGGCCTCCTCCGACCGTACCTAGTACTTTAGTGCAATCGTTTGTATCACTGTCAATCAGCCATCCCCGCCGGATTTTTCACCTAAATCCCCACCATATCTCTTCATATGGCCAGACCGCCTGGGGAGAGAAGGCCATGCCGCTTGACGTTCTCCCAGCCCCGCATCGATACTTTCTGCAACCGGTTGCCGTATCCCAAGCAGGAGTGGTGAACGACCGATGACACGAACACTGGTGACCGGCAGCGCCGGCCGGCTAGGGCGCAGCGTGGTCGCCTCATTGGCGCAGGCCGGTCATGAGGTGATCGGCATCGACGTCACACCGGGCACTCCCCCCGAGGCCGCGGTCACCCTGCCCGCCGACCTGACGAACCTGGGCGAGGCGTATGACGTCATGGCCCGCTTCCGGCCCGACGCCGTGATCCACCTGGCCGCCATCGCGACCCCGTTCAGCCGTACCGACGGGCTGACCTTCCGTACCAACACCCAGCTCGCCTTCAACGTGTGCGCGGCCGCGAGCAGCACCGGGGTCGGCAAGGTGGTCGTGGCCAGCAGCCCGACCGTCATCGGCTACGGCGCGCCCGGCGGCTGGACGCCCAGCTATCTGCCCATCGACGAGGAGCACCCCGTCGCGCCGTGGAACGCCTACAACCTGTCCAAGGTCGTGGCCGAGCAGACGATGGCGTCGTTCGCGCGCAGCTCGCAGACACGGTTCGCGGCGGTGCGGCCGTGCTTCGTGGTGGCTCCCGAGGAGTGGGCGGGCGCGCCCACCCAGTCGGGCCACACGATCGTCGAACGGCTGGACCGGCCGGACATCGCCGGGGCCTCGCTGTTCAACTACCTCGACGCCAGGGACGCCTCCGACCTGATCTCGGTGCTCCTCGAACGCCTGCCCGACCTGCCCAACGGCGAGGTGTTCTTCGCGGGGGCGGCCGACGCGCTGGCCCGCGAGCCCCTGGCGGAGCTGCTCCCCGCCGTCATCCCCTCGACCGCAGCCGCGGCCGCGAACCTCACCGGGACCTCTCCCGCCTTCACCTCCGCCAAGGCCGGGCGGATGCTGGGCTGGACGCCCAAGAGATCGTGGCACACCGAACTGGAGACCGGATGAACCTCAGCGGAGTCCTCTTCTTCCCCGTGACCCCCTTCGACCCCGACCACGGGCTGGCCGAGGAGGTGCTGGCCGAGCACATCAGGCGCGGGCTCCAACACCGCCCTGGCGCGGTGTTCGCGGCCTGCGGCACGGGTGAGTTCCCCGCGCTGTCGGAGGCGGAGCACGCCGCCGCCGTCCGGGTGGCCGTCGAGACCACGGCCGGCCAGGTGCCGGTGTTCGCGGGCGCCGGCGGCCCGCTCGGCGCGGCGCTGGGCCAGGCCCGCGCGGCCCGCGAGGCGGGCGCCGACGGCCTGCTGCTCATGCCCCCTTACCTGGCCAAGGGCCCCAACGAGGGCTTCACCGCCTACGTACGCGCGGTCGCCGCCATCCTGCCGGTCATCATCTACCAGCGCGACGCGGTGGCGCCCACCCCCGAGCAGGTCGTGGCGCTGGCCAGGATCCCGGGCGTGATCGGTCTCAAGGACGGGCTGGGCGACATCGACCTCATCCAGCGCACGGTGCTGGCGGTGCGCAGGGAGATCGGCGAGGAGTTCAGGTTCTTCAACGGGCTGCCGACGGCCGAGCTGACGATGGGCGCCTACCGGGGCATCGGCGTGGAGCTCTACTCCTCCGCCGTCTTCGCCTTCGCGCCGGAGATCGCCACCGCGTTCCTGAACGGCGCCGACCACCTGCTCACGGAGTTCTACGAGCCGCTCGTACGGCTGCGCTCCAAGGTTCCCGGCTACGCCGTCTCCCTGGTCAAGGCCGGCGTACGACTCGGCGGCCTGGACGCGGGCCCGGTACGCCCGCCCCTGGTCGACGCCTCGCCCGAGCACGTGGCCGAGCTGAAGGCCCTGATCGAACACGGGCGGTCGCTGGCAGGCGTCTCATGATCCGTGACCTGAAAGTGAGCGCTCACACCGCCGAGTTGTCCAGGCCGTGGGGGCCGGACGTGCCCGTCAACCACGTCATGGTCGTGGAGCTCACGCTCGACGACGGCCGGACGGGCACCGGTTTCTCCTGGACGCCGCAGATCGGGGCGCGGGCCGTACAGGCGCTGCTGGAGAACGACATCCGCGAGGCCGTCATCGGCCTGGACCCGCACCCCGAGGTGGTGTGGGACCGGCTCTGGCGGCACCTGCGCGAGGCCGGGCCCGGCGGGATCACCACCGTCGCGCTGGCCGGGGTGGACCTGGCGCTGTGGGATCTGCGCTGCGGCGAGCGCGGCCTGGCCGACGTGCTGGGGCGGCGCAGGGACACGGTGCCGGTGTACGGCAGCGGGGTGAACCTGCACTACTCGCTGGAGGAGCTGGTCGCCCAGGCCGGGCGGTGGAAGGCCGCGGGCTATCCCGGGATCAAGATGAAGGTGGGCCGGCCCGACCTCGCCGAGGACGTCGAGCGGGTGGCCGCGGTCCGCGAGGTCGTCGGCCCCGGCACGCTGCTGATGATCGACGCCAACCAGCGCTGGGACCTGCACCGGGCCCGTCGCGCCGTCGAGGCGCTGGCCCCGTACGACCTGCACTGGCTGGAGGAGCCGCTGCCCGCCGACGACGTCGCCGCGCACGTGGAGCTGCGGCGGTCCGTGGACGTGCCCATCGCGGTCGGCGAGAACGTCTACACCGTCTACGGCTTCCGCGACCTGCTGACGGCGGGGGCCTGCGACATCGTGCAGCCCAATGTGGTCAGGGTGGGGGGAATCACCCCGTTCTTGCGCATCACCGAGCTGGCCCGGACGTTCGACGTACCCGTCTACCCGCACCTGCTGCCCGACCTGTCGGCGCAGCTCGCGCTGGCTCTGCCGCTGCCGTGCATGGCCGAGGAGGTCGAGGACGCCTCGTTCGCCGCGCTGGGGCTGCTGGCCGAGCCGTATCCCGTCCACGTGAGCGACGCGAAGGTGCGCGTCGGTGAGCACCGGGGGCTCGGCCTCCACTGGAGATGAGCATGCGGGTCGTACTCGCCGGAGCACACGGGTTCGGCGCCCACTACCTCAACCGGCTGCGGAAGCTGGCCGGCCAGATCGAGCTGGCCGGCGTCTGCGACGTGCGGCCGGTCTCCCCCGAAGACCTCGACGGGCTCGGCACGCCGGAGTTCTCCACCGACCTGCCCGAGCTGATCAAGCGGACCGGCGCGCAGATCGCCATCCTGGCGACCCCGATCCCGACGCACGCGGACCTGACGCTGGCGGCTCTGGCGGCCGGCGCGCACGTGCTGGTGGAGAAGCCGACGGCGGCCACGCTCGCCGACTTCGAGCGCATGGAGCAGGCCGCCGCCGAGGCCGGTCTCGCCTGCCAGGTGGGCTTCCAGAGCCTCGCGTCCGCGGCCCTGCCGGAGGTGCGCCGGCTGATCGCCGAGGACACGATCGGCCGCGTGACCGGCATCGGGGTGGCGGGGGCGTGGCCGCGGCCCGCCTCCTACTTCACCCGCAGCTCCTGGTCGGGGCGGCGCCGGCTCGACGGCGTGGACATCGTGGACGGCGCGCTGACCAACCCGTTCGCGCACGCCGTCGCCACCGCCCTCGCCGTGGCGGGCGCCGAGGAGCGCGGCGCGGTCACGTCGGTCGAGGCGGAGCTGTTCCACGCCAACGCCATCGAGTCGGACGACACTTCCGCCATCCGCGTCCACCTGGCGGACGGGCCGCCGATCGTGGCCGCCGTGACGCTCTGCGCCACCGGGCGCGACGAGCCGTACGTGGTCGTTCATGGCGAACGGGGCACGATCACGTTCACGTACACGGTGGACGAGGTCCGCGTCGGCGACGGCCCCGTGCGCCGCTTCCCCCGGGCCGACCTGCTGGAAAACCTCGCCGAGCACGTACGCTCCGGAGCCGAGCTGATCGTGCCGATCCACCGGACCGGGGCGTTCATGGAGGTTCTGGAGGCCATCAGGGTCGCGCCCGATCCGCTGCCGATCTCCCGGGACCACCAGGACCTGTCCGGTGAGGGGCCGGTGCTGCCCGGCATCGCCCAGGTGGTCGAGTCCTGCGCCGAGCGGCTGGAGCTCTTCTCCGAGCTGGGCGTGAGCTGGGCCGTGCCGCTGATGGTGGCCGACCAGGTGGTGGCCGAGTACGTCACGCGGCCCGACCTGCCGATCACCGCGGCCCCGCGGCCCTATCTCCACCCGGTCCGCACGCTGGGCGGCACGGTGGTGACCGAGCTGCAGCCGGCCGACCATCCGCACCACCTCGGCGCCGGGGTGGCCGTGACCGATGTCGGCGGGCGCAACTTCTGGGGCGGCCGGACGTTCGTCAGGGACCAGGGGCCTCAGTGGCTGGACGACCACGGGATCCAGCGGCATGTGTCCTTCACCGGGCGCGACTCCTCGGGCTTCGCCGAGACCCTGCTGTGGCAGCGGCCGGGCGAGGAGCCGGTGGTGCGTGAGGAGCGGACCGTGCGGGCCGTCCCGCTGTCGCGGGGCTGGGCGCTGGACTTCGGCTTCACGCTGCGCAACCTCACGGGAGCGCCGCTGACTATCCAGAGCTCGGCCACCAAGGGCCGGACCGGGGCGGGCTATGGCGGCTTCTTCTGGCGGGCGCCGGCGGGGTCGCCGGGGTTGCGGGCGTTCACCTCGTCAGAGGCCGGCGAGGAGCGGGTCCACGGCTCCCGGGCGCCCTGGCTGGCGCTGGCGGGCGAGGACTGGACGCTGGTGTTCGTCCGGGCGGGGGACGATCCGTGGTTCGTCAGGGTGGCGCAGTATCCCGGTGTGGGCACCGCGCTGGCCTGGGACACGCCGCTGGTCTTCGACGACGAGCTGACCAGGGGCGTGTCCGTGGTCGTGGCCGACGGGCGCCTGTCCGCCGCCGAGGCGGCCGGGCTAGCCGCCGAGGTGGCGCTCTAGCCAGGTGAAGGCGTGCTCCTGCATGGGGACGTCGAAGGCGTGCGGGGCGTCGAAGAAGACCCCCTCGTAGCCGCCGTCCGGGTGGCGGCGCGCGATGGCCTCGTGCGCCGCGCGCATCCCGGCCGGCGGGAACAGCTGGTCCCGCTCGCCGTACATGACCAGGAGCGGTTCTGGCGCGCGGGCGGCGACCAGCGCCGGCCAGTCGCAGACGCGTGACAGTCCGGGCGGGTAGAACATCCAGGTGTGCCCGGCGACGTAGCCGTCCAGGAGCTCGCGGTAGGTGGAGACCATCGCGGCGACGGCGACCGCGTCGACGCCGGGGTCGAACGCGCCGAGCAGCGCCGCCCGCAGGCCGCCCCCTGACAGCCCCACGCAGCCCATCCGCCCGACGTCGGGGCGCGAGCGCAGGTAGGCCGCGGCGGCCAGGTCCTCGCCCGCCACCACGCCGGCCAGCGAGGTGCCGAGCAGGGTGCAGTACTTCTCCAGCACGTGCTCGTGGTGCCCGGCCGCGACGTCGTAGCGGTCGGCTTCGGACATGACGGGATCGTTCGCGTGGGCGAGCACGCGCTCGGGCATGTCCGCCGGGTCGAAGCGGCGGCTGCCCCAGCCGATCACGTCGGGGACGAGTACGGCGAAGCCCCGCCTGGCCAGCTCGCTCGCGTAGGCCCGGCCGCCGTAGATCTGCTCGCGCAGCCGCAGCACCTCGGGCGTGGCCGGCTCGGGGCCGTCCGCGATCTTCTCCTTGCCCGCCCACTTCATGCCCGCGTGGCAGTGCAGCGCGAGCACGCCGGGCAGCGGTCCTACCGCGTCGCGGGGCTTGAGCAGGTAGGCGTGGGTGCGCGGGCCGAACCCCACCGACCAGGAGAGCTCCTCACCGCTGAGGTCCCTCGTCGTCCAGGAGCGCTCGACCCGCACGTCTTGCACGGCGAGGTCGAGCGTCCCGATGGCCTCGCGGGCGGCCTTCCTGAGCGCGGGGCCGGGCGCGGCCTCGGGAAACAGGCCGTGCCGGCGCTCCGCGAGCTCGGCCAGACCGGAGAACGGCCCGAGATGGCGCAGCTCACGCATCGGTCAGGCGCCGAGGAGGCGGGTGCCGTCGGCCGTCAGGCGGACGGGCGTGCCGGTGCTGGCCGAGCGAGTGGCGGCCACGCCGACCAGTACGCTGCGGATGCCGTCGCGGTAACCCGCCGGGCGCCCGAGCGGGTCGTCACCCGGGCCGCGGAAGACGTCGTCGAGCAGCAGCCGGTCGCCGCCGCCGTGACCGCCCTCTCCCTGCTCGATGGTGATCTCCTCCGGCTCCTGCCAGTGCCGGTGCAGGATGAGCTTCTCCCCGGCGCCGGCCATGTGCTCCTTGCCCGCGGCGCTCGGGTCGATCGCGGCGTGCTCCGGGGTCCAGGGCCGCTCAAGGACGTCCAGCTCGATCCGGCCCTCCGTGCCGTTGAAGACGACGCGGTAGCCCTCGTACGGGGCGTGCGCGGTGAGGGAGTACGTGAGCATGGCCCGGTTGGCGTAGCGGACCAGGACCGACATGTTGTCGTCGATCGTCACGCCCGGCCCGAAGACGTCCTGGTCGCGGATGTAGCCGTCCTCGTGCTCGGCGTCCAGGTAGAGGCGCTTGAGCCGCTCGTCGGTGGAGATGTCCAGGATGAACGGGTCGGTGCCGAGGCCGGGCGCGCCCTGGCCGCGGGCGGGACGCGGACCCCGGGGCAGGGCCTGGCCGTAGAAGCGCAGGTCGGTCTGGGCGAAGACGAGCTCGGGCGCCGCCGCGAGCCACCAGTTGACCAGGTCGAAGTGGTGGGTGGACTTGTGCACCAGCAGGCTGCCGGAGTTGGCCTTGTCGCGGTGCCAGCGGCGGAAGTAGTCGGCGCCGTGGATGGTGTCCAGTGCCCAGTCGAAGTGGACGGAGGTGACGTCGCCGATCGCGCCTTCGCTGATCAGCTTCTTGACCGCCGAGTTGCGCGGTGAGTAGCGGTAGTTGAAGGTGACCACCAGTTTGCCCGGGTTGCGCTCGGCGGCGGCGGCGATGGCCTCGCAGCCTTCGGCGTCGATGGTGAGCGGCTTCTCCACGATGACGTCGAGCCCCGCGTCGAGGGCGGCGACGACATAGCGGGCGTGCGTCACGTCCACCGTGGTCACCACGACCGCGTCGGCCAGCTCCAGCAGCTTGCCGAACTCGTCGGGAGCGAAGCACGGCACCTGCTGGCCGATGCGCTCGACGTAGTAGTTCATGCGCGTCTGGTTGACGTCGCAGAGGCCGACGATCGTACCGGTGTCCCGCCACTCGCCCAGCAGGGCGTCGACGTACATCTGGGCGCGATGGCCGAGTCCGACGAAGGCGTACCTGGTGCTCAACTTCTCTCCCCGAGTCGTGGAGTGGAGGCTGGGGGCCGTCGCGCCCCCAGCCTGGATCAGACCTCAGCCGGCGATGGCCGCGTTGGCTTCGGTCAGGAACTTCTGCGCGCCGGCGTCCGGTGTCGTCTTGCCGAAGAGGACCTCTTCGCTGTTGCGCTTGAGGATGTCCTCCATCTGCAGCGCGCCCTTCGGCGGGGCGACGATCGGGCTCAGCTCGCCCTTGACGGCGTCGATGAAGGTCAGCGTCTTCTGGTCGACGGCCGGCAGCTTGCCCTTCACGGCGGCGAGCACCTTGGCGTTGGTCGGCAGGCCACGGTCACTCAGCAGGATCGAGGCCGCGTCCGGGTCATTGACCAGGAAGTCGATGAACTTGCCGGCTTCCGCGGGGTGGTCGGACTTGGCGGAGGCCGTGTAGAACATCGACGGCTGCAGGAACATGCCGCCGGTGGTCGCGCCCGCGGTCTTGGGCATCCGCATCAGGGTCAGCTCCTGGCCCGACGCCTTGGACAGGGCGTTGAGCTGGTTGCTCCACCACATGCCCATCGCGCCCGCGTTGGTGGCCAGCAGCGACTGCTCGGGGCCCACGGAGATCAGTTCGGCGCTCTTGGCGGCGTCTGCGGAGCCCTTGGTCTGAATGAGCTGCTGGTGGATGCCCCACCACGCCTTGAGCGTTTCGGGCGTAACCCCGATCTTGTTGCCGTCGTAGAACTTCTCGCCGCGCTGGGCCGCGAAGATCTGCAGCCAGGCGGGGTTGTAGTTGTACTCGGCGCCGTTGACCCCGTTACCGGCCGCGGAGATCTGCTTGGCCAGGTTGATCCAGTCGTCCCAGGTCCAGGACTTGTCGTCGGGCAGCTTCTGCTTGGCCTTCTCCAGCGCCGACTTGTTGACGAGCATCGAGAAGGTGTTGACACCGCTCGGGATGGCGTACTGCTTGCCGTCGACCTGGCCGCTGGTGAGCACCTGCTGGTCGAGGTCGGCGGTGTTGACCTTGCCCGCCAGGTCGGCCAGGGCGTTGCGGCCGGCGTACTCGCTCAGGCCGCGGATCTCGATGCTGATGACGTCGGGCGAGTCGTTGGCCGCCACCTTGGTGGCCAGCTTCTCGTAGTAGCTCTCCCAGTTGGAGAAGTCGCCTTCGACGTCGATGGTCGGGTTCTTCTCCTCGAACTTCTTGATCACCTGTTCGGTGAGCTTCTGCCGCGCGTCGCTGCCCCAGTAGGAGAAGCGGAGATGGATCTTGTCGCCGCTCGCCTTGTCGCCACTACCGCCGCCACAGCCGGCGGCGGCCGTCATGACGGCCGCCGACAGCAGGGCGACGGTCCACATCATCCTAGGCTTCACAGCTCTACCTCCTGGTGAAGAGTTGCGGGGGGTGTTACTTCAGTCCGGTGGTAGCTACACCACGAATCAGATATTTCTGACCGGCAAGGAAGAAGCCGAAGATCGGCCCCAATGACACGATCGACATCGCGAACATGGGGCCCCACGACGACTCGCCACTGGAGTCTAGGAAGGAGCGGAGTGCAACGGCCACTGTGAGATTGTCCGAGTTTGTCAGGTAAAGGTTCTGACTGAAGAAGTCATTCCACGTCCAGATAAAAGTGAAGATGCCGGTCGTCGCGAGCGCCGGGGTGCAGAGCGGGAGAATCACCTGGAGGAAGACCCTCCAGTAGCCCGCGCCGTCGATGGCCGCGGCCTCGTCCAGCTCCCTCGGCAGGGTCCGGATGAACTGGACCATGAGGAAGATGAAGAACGCGTCCGTGGCCAGGAACTTGGGCACGATCAGCGGCCAGATCGTGTTGATCCAGTCCAGCTTGGAGAACACGATGTACTGCGGCACGACCGTCACGTGGTACGGCAGCATGATCGAGCCGAGCATGACCGCGAACCAGAGCTTCTTCAGCGGGAAGTCCAGCCGGGCGAAGGCGTAGGCGGCCAGCGAGCAGGCGACCAGATTCGCCACCACGGTCAAGCCCGTAAGGACGGCCGAGTTCCACAGGTAGTAGCCGAAGGAGTGCTTGAGCGCGGTCCAGCCCTCGCTGTAATTCTCCAGCGTGAAGCTGCTCGGCCACAGGCCAGGCTCGCGGAAGATCAGGTCCTCCGGCTTCAGCGAGCTGGACACCATCCAGAGCAGCGGATAGAGCATGACCAGGCCGAAGCCGATCAGCAGGATGTGCTTGAGGACGCGGCTGCCCCGCGGAAGCGGGCGGAACAGCAGCGGCAGCGGCTTACTTCGTGTCGCCATAGAAGACCCAATACTTCGACGCGAGGAAATTCACGCCGGTCAGGCCGGCGATGATGAGCAGGAGGACCCAGGCCATGGCGGCCGCGTAGCCCATCTCGTAGCTCTTGAAGCCCTTCAGATACAGGTAGAGCGTGTAGAAGAGCGTGGAGTCGACCGGTCCGCCCGTACCGCTGCTGACGATGAACGACTGGGTGAAGGACTGGAACGACTTGATCACTTCGAGTACGAGGTTGAAGAAGATGATCGGCGTGAGCAGGGGCAGCGTGATCGAGCGGAACTGCCGCAATTTGCTCGCCCCGTCGACCGCCGCCGCCTCGTAGTAGCTCTGCGGGATCTGCCGCAGCCCCGCCAGGAAGATCACCATAGGCGCGCCGAACGTCCACACGTGCAGGAGGATCAGCGTCCCCAGCGCGGTGTCGGGATCGGATACCCAACCGGCGCCCTGGATGCCGAAGACGTCCAGCACGGCGTTGACCAGGCCGTCACTACCGAAGAGCTTGCGCCAGAGGATCGCGATCGCCACGCTGCCACCGAGCAGGGACGGCAGGTAGTAGATCGAACGGTAGAACGACAGACCACGCAGCCCGCGGTCGAGCGCCAAGGCCAGGGCCAGCGCGAAGGCCAGCTGCAAGGGCACCGACACGACCACGTAGATCGTGGTCACCTTCAGCGAGGTGAGGAACCGCGTGTCGACGGTGAAGAGCTTGCTGTAGTTGTCCCACCCGACCCACTTGGCCGCTTCGAGCAGGTTGTAGTCGGTGAACGACAGGTAGAGCGACGCCAGGATCGGGCCTATGGTGATGACGAACAGGCCGATGAACCATGGGGCGAGGAAGACGTAAGCCGTGCGGGCCTCACGCCGTTTGTGAGCGTTAACGGGTGAGATGCGGCGACGCCCACCGGGCGGTTGCGCGCGTGGTGGCACGGTCGCAACCGCGCTGTCCGGGGTTACAGACATTCATGCACCCCTCGTATCAGGGCTTGCCCGGCTCGGCGGGATGGGATAGCGCCTTCCTATAGGTGTGCCAAAAGTTTCGTCAACCCTTTGCAGACGTTACATAGCTGTTATCGACATATCGTGATCTATGTTCTGCCAGTTCAATCAATGGTCGAGAGCAAAGGGTCGGATGAATGTTGGGTGGTTGAATACAACCGGTTGCACAGCGCCCTATAGGCACGTCACGCTGGCGAAACGTCCTACCACTTGCCTCCGAGGTCCTTCAGCGTGAAGACGCCGCCCGCGCGGTCATGCAGCGGCTCGCTCAGATCGGGCTCGCCCTGCTCGGCGATCAGCGCGGCGGCCTGGCCCTCCGAGTCGTCCCGCGAGACGTACCCGATCGACCGGGCCTCCTCCAGCGACCACCAGCGGCGCGCGTTGTCGGAGACGCCCCAGACGACGTGGTAGCCGGGCGCGGTCAGCGCGGCCTCCACCAGGCGGGCGAGGTCGTCAGGGGAGATCCAGGTGGCCAGGCCGCGCGTGTCACCCGAAGCCTCGTTGCAGGTGCCCAGCCGGATCACGGTCACGTTCATGCCGAACCTGTCGTGGTAGAGGCTGCCGAGGGCCTCCATGACGACCTTGCTCACACCGTAGAAGGTGTCGGGCCGGGGGAAGGCGTAGTCGGGCAGCTCCGCGCCATCGGCCGGGCGGGTGTGGAAGCCGGCCGCGTGGTGGCTGCCCATCAGCACGAGGTGCTCGACGCCCTCCCGCCGGGCGGCCTCGAGCAGGACGTGCATGCCGTCCATGTTGGCCCGCACGATGTCGGCCCACGGATGCTCCCGGCTCTGACCGCCCAGATGGATCACCGCGTCGACGCCCTTCATCGCCTCGGCCATGGCCGCCTCGTCGGCGAGATCGGCCGTCACCATCTCCTCGCCAGGCGCGGTCTCCAACGGGTGGAGGTCGGACAGGCGCAGCGTACGCCCGTCGCGGGCGAGGCGGGGGCGGAGCAACGTACCGACCTTGCCGGCGGCGCCGGTCATGAGAATGCGCATATGGCTCATTGTTGTACACAACTCTGGTCCAAATTCACATTCCTGAATATTGACCGTGACCTACGTCACTCGTTACGTTCACACGGACAGGCTCCACGTCTGCGACAGGTGTCCATATATGTGAACGGGAGGCGGTCTGATGTCACGCCAGCTGCTCGGGGCCGCGATTGCGACGGCCCTGGCCGTAACGCTGACAGGCTGCGGCTCCGGGGGATCAAGTTCGGACGACGCGTTGGAGATCTGGATCAGGCAGGCGCCCGATTCCGACTCCGCGAAAACGGCTGTGAAACTGGCCGACGCGTTCACGAAGGCCAGCGGTATCAAAACGAAAGTCGTCGCGCTCTTCGACGACTTCGAGACGAAGCTTCAACAGCAGGCAGCTCAGAAGAAGCTACCTGACATCGTCATCAACGACACGGCCCAACTCGGCAACATGCACACACAGGGCTGGCTGCAGGAGGTCGACAAGGCCAAGCTGGCCGGCGGCGACAAGGTGTCGGAGCAGGCATGGAAGGCCGCTCAGGGCTCCGACGGCAAGTACTACGGCACGCCGTTCTCCGCCCAGGCATTCGCCCTGATCATCCGCAAGGACTGGCGCGAGAAGGTCGGCATGGAGCCGCCCAAGACCTGGGACGACCTGGCCAAGCTGGCCGCGGCCTTCACCGACAAGGACCCGGACGGCAACGGTCAGAAGGACACGGCCGGTTTCGTGATCCCCGCGGGCACCAAGCGCGGCTACGCCTCCTGGTACGCCTCCTCGCTGATCTACGCCAACGGCGGCGACTTCGTGAAGGCCAACGGCGGCGGCAAGTTCAGCCCCGTCGTGAGCGACCCCAAGACCGTGGAGGCGGTCCAGTACCTGCAGGACCAGTTCTGCAAGGCCAAGACCGTCAACCCGGGCGCGGTCAGCAACGACACGACCGTCACCCACGAGGTGTTCGAGAAGGGGCAGGGCGGCATCTACCTGGTCGGCCCGTACGTGCTCGCCAGGTTCGTCAAGAGCATCGGGACCGACAAGATCGAGGTCGTACCGGTGCCCAAGGGCCCGTCGGGCGGCCCCGGCACCCTCGGTGAGGGCGAGAACGTCTACATGATGGCCGGCTCCGACAACGTCGAGGGCCAGAAGAAGTTCGCCGAGTTCGCGGTCTCCCCCGACGGCCAGCGCATCGGCATGAACAAGGACGCCAACGGCGCCATCGTCCGCCTGCCGGTCAACTCCCAGGTCGACATGGCCGCCGAACGCCAGGATCCGCGCTGGAAGGTGTTCCAGGAGGCCTACGCCAACGCGGTCTACGCACCGCCGGTGCCGAACTGGGCGCCGATCCGCCAGGACTCCGCCGACTCCATCAACACGGTGTGGGCCGACTGCTCAGCCAACGTCAAGACGGCGATGGACACCCTGAGCACCAAGCTCACCCAGGAACTGCAGACCCAGAAAGCATCATGACCCCCACGCTCACCCAGGCGCGGAGCCGCACGGAGACCCCCCGCCGCCGTCCCAAGCGGATGCGGCGGCGGGGGACCCTCCTCGCGTGGGCGTTCCTGTCGCCGGCCTTGCTGCTGTTCCTGTTCTTCAAGTTCATCCCCATGTTCGAGGGCCTGCGGATGAGCTTCTTCGAGGTCCGCTACGTCGGTGATCGATGGGTGGGTTTCGCCAACTACGCCACGATCATGACCGACGACGCCTTCGTCTCGGCCATCTGGCACAGCATCGTGCTGGCCCTGGGCACGACCGCGGGCTCGCTCGTCCTCGGCCTGCTGTTCGCACTGCTCATCGAGGGTCCGGCACGCTACCTGTGGTTCATCAGGACCGCGGCGTTCCTGCCGGTGGTGACCACGATGGCGGCGGTGGCCGAAGTCTGGCGGATCATGTACCACCCCGCCGACAGTGGCATGATCAACACCATTCTCGGCTGGATCTCGCTGGATCCGCAGCCCTTCCTGGCCAGCGAGCACTCCTCGCTGCTGTCGATCATGGGCATGAGCATCTGGCGCGGCACGCCGTACGACATGATGATCTTCCTGGCCGGGCTGGTCGGCGTGGACCGCACGCTGTACGAGGCCGCCGCCGTCGACGGCGCCACCACCTGGCACCGGCTGCGGCACATCACGCTGCCCGCGCTGCGCCCGGTGTTCTGGATCCTGTTCACCCTCGCCGCCATCCGCGGCATACGCGTCTTCGTCGAGGTGTACGTGCTGACGAACGGCGGGCCGAACGGATCGACCGAAGTACTGATGACGTTGATCTACAAGCTCGGGTTCCAGAAGGGTGACCTGGGCACCGCGTCGGCCGGCGGGATCGTGCTGTTCGCGGTGACCCTGCTGCTCACGGTGCTGACCCAGGTCATGCGCAGGAGGCAGAACGCATGATGAGATTCGACAGCGCTCTCGGCCTGGAGTCCAGGCGGGGCCCTCTTGCCACGACCCTCAAGGTGCTGGTCTACGCCTTCATGGTGATCATCTTCACCGGGCCGCTGGTCGGACTGCTGGTCAGCGCCTTCAGCAAGACGCTCGACCCGACCAGATTCTCGCTCTGGCCCGACGACTTCACCCTGGAGAACTTCGTCCAGGCCGGCAACAAGAACGTCTACCACTACCTGTTCAACTCGTTCGTGGTGGTCGGGTTCGGGCTGCTGCTCCAGATGCTCGTCAGCGTCTTCGCCGCCTACGCGCTCGCCCGCAAGAGGTTCAGGGGCATGGCGTTCGTGATGCTGATCATGCTGGCGACGATGATGCTGCCCGAGGAGATCATCGCGATCCCGCTCTCGCTGGTGCTCGCCGACATGCCCATCATCCACGCCGATCTCATCGGCACGTACGCGGGCATGATCCTTCCAGTGGGCGCCTGGGGCTTCTCCATCCTGGTCATGACCGAGTTCATGAAAGAAGTGCCGGTCGAACTGGAGGAGGCCGCGCGCATCGACGGCGCGGGCGAACTGCGCATCTTCTTCGGCATCATCCTGCCGCTGTGCCGGCCCGCGCTCGGCGTCATCGGCGTCTTCGGCTTCACCATGATCTGGGATCAGTATCTGCTCCCGCTGATCGTGGCACCCGAGTCCAGCATGTGGACCCTGCCCATCGCGCTGCGCTCCCTCCGCTCCGACGAGGAGGTCGGCATCGGCGTACTGCTCGCGGCATCACTGCTCGCGCTGCTGCCGTCGATCATCGCTTTCTTGGCTTTCCAACGGCAGTTCATGCGCGGCCTGACCAGCGGCGCCATCAAGGGTTAGGCGTCCATGTACCTGTCCATGTATCTGGATGGAATCCCATATGCTGACACTCTGAAGCCTCTGTCAAGATGGGATGAGTATGGAGCCCCAGCTAGTCAAGTCCGCCGAGCGGACGGTCCGCATCCTCGAGACTCTGGCCGCCTCCCACGAGACCCTGACACTGTCGGAGCTCCAGCAGCACACGGGCTTTCCACGCAGCTCCCTGCACGCCCTGATGCGCACCCTGGTCGAGCTGAACTGGGTCGAGACCGACTCCGCCAGATCGGCCTTCGGCATCGGGCCGCACGCCCTGCTGACCGGCACCGCGTACCTCGACAAGGACCCCGCCCTGCCCCTGGCCCAGGAGACGCTGGAGGACCTGCGCGCGGAGACCGGCCAGACCGCACATTTCGCCCGCCGCGACGAGGCACACGTCCTCTACCTGGCGACCAGGGAGTCGCGGGAGGCACACCACGTGATCCCCAGGGTGGGCCGGCGACTGCCCGCCCACGTCACGGCGCTCGGCCAGGTGCTGCTCGCCCAGCTCACCGACGACGAGGTGGCGGCCCTGCTGCCGGACCCGCTGACGGCGATCACCGAGCACACCTTCACCGATCCGGCCAAGCTGATCGGGGAGCTCGACCAGGTACGCACCCGGGGCTGGGCCTACGAACGCGAACAGGGCACCCCGGGCGTGGCCTGCGTGGCGGTGGCTGTCGACTATCGGATCCCGGCCACGGACGCGATCAGCTGCTCGATGCCGGCGGGCCTGGAACCGGCCGAGATCGAGAAGGTCACGGACGCGGTGACCAGACACACGCGGAAGCTGGCTGCCACGCTTCGCCGGGAGGGCATCCGCTGATCGGCTGCGGGTCATCCGCTTCCGCTGATCCGTATCCGCTCCCCCGCTCGTCCACTGCCGCTCCGAGCTCAGCCACTTCAGCTTCGCGCTCACCCGCATGCGCTGATCCGCATCCCCTTCCCCGCGTGTCCGCTTCAGTTTCGGGCCCACCTGGATCCGCTGACCCACGTCCACGCCCCTGCGCATCCGCATCTGCTTGGCCCCCAGCCGGATTCACTGATCCGCATCCACCCACCCGCACATCTGCTCGCCCGCACATCCGCTTCGGGCTCACACGCGCATCCGCTTCGGGCTCGCCCGCAAATCCGCTTCGGGCTCATCGGCTTCCGCTTATCCGCTCATCCGCTAGGAAGGATTGTTGATGCGGCTAGATGGTGTTCTCTTCTTTCCCGTGACCCCTTATGGCGCTGACGGCGACATAGCCGAGCAGACGATGGCCGAGCACGTCGCCAATGGGGTCGCCGCCGGAGCCGGAGGAGTGTTCACCGCGTGCGGCACAGGCGAGTTCAACGCGCTCGACGTCGCCGACTACACCAAGGTCGTGGCCACGTCGGTGCGGGCCACAGGCGGCCGGGTCCCGGTCTTCTCGGGCGCGGGCGGCCCGCTGCCCACCGCCAAGGCGTTCGCCCGCGCGGCGGCGGACAACGGAGCCGACGGCCTGCTGCTGATGCCCCCCTACCTGGTGACCGCTCCCCCGGACGGCCTGGTCCGCTACGTGCGTGAGGTGGCTTCAGCCGGCGGGCTGCCCGTCATCATCTATCACCGCGCCACCGCCCGCTTCTCCCCCTCAGCGGTGGCCGAGCTGGCCCAACTGCCCGAGATCATCGGCTTCAAGGACGGACTCGGCGACTTCGACCTGCTCCAGCGCATCATCCTGACCGTACGGCGGTCTACGGACCGGGAGTTCACTTTCTTCAACGGCCTGCCCACCGCCGAACTGACCGTCCCCGCCTACCGAGGGCTGGGCGTGACGCTGTACTCCAGCGCCGTCTTCGCCTTCGCACCGGAGATCGCACTGGCCTTCCACAAGGCGGTGAGCGGGGACGACGAGGTACTGGTGCAACGACTGCTCACCGACTTCTACCTGCCGCTGGTGGAGCTACGGGACCGGGTGCCGGGATACGCGGTCTCGCTGGTCAAGGCAGGGGTCCGGTTGCGTGGGTTGGCGGTCGGTGGCGTACGGGCTCCCCTGGTCGACCCCTCTGCGGAGGATTTGCGGGAGCTGGAGCGCATCCTGGCCATCGGCTTGGAGATCGCCGGGGCCTGACCGGTCTTTATGAAGGCTTTTCAAGAGTCGCGGCGCTTCCCCCAGCCCCGCGACCGGTCCTGACCTCCACCTCCACCGGCTGCCTTCACCCACCCCACAACCGATCCAGGCCTTCGCCCCACCCTCCAATCGATCCGCCCTTCCCATCCCCTGCTGCCTTCGGCCATCCCACGAGCGATCCAGGCCGTCTCACCCCCAACCGCAGCCAGGCCGCCCTACCTCAGCTGCCTCACCCACCCCACAACCGATCCAAGCCTTCGCCTCACCCTCCAACCGATCCGCCCCTCCCACCCCCCTGCCTTCACCCGCCCCGCGACCAACCAGACCGTCGGCAGCGTGCTACGCCACCACCAGGGGGCGGGCTACGCCTCCATCGGCGATCGGCTTCCCCCACGGTGACCTCGGCGTCGCCGCCGTCTCGAAGCCGTCCCCCGACTGGCTCGACGCGGGCCAGCCGCCCCCGACCGTCCCGCCCACTGACGGACGTGCGCGCCAGCGACCTGCACCCACCGAGCGAACGTGCGCGCCGACGACCTGCACCACCGATGGGACGGACGCGTTGACTGGCCGGCGGGATGATGGGACGACGGACAGCGGGACAGCGACGGACCCGCGAAAGCACACGTCATCAGCAGCGGCTACGACCCTCTCGCGACGCCGGCGAGCACCTCGCCATTCCCTCCCTGCCTGAGGCGTTCGACGTGCTCGTCCACCTGCACCGCGTGTCTCCGGCGCGGCCGCTACCCCGCAAAGCGCGTTCGCGCACCTCCTGCCGGATGCATCGAGAGGTCGCTCAACCGGCAAGGCAGACACCTTCTAAAAAAATATAGATTGGTGATAGTGTCCTGGCTTCCGGATGAAAGGAAGACGATGATCGTGATGGAGCAGGCGGCCCAGACAATGCGGGCACTGGCCCTTGATGAGGACCTCAAGGACCGGGTCGCTGCAGATCCCGCACTGCGCGAGCTGGCCTGGCGGGTGGCCGAACGGTACGTCGGCGGCCAGACAGTCGGCGAGGCGCTCGCCCGGGCCGCCCTGCTCAACGCGGAGGGCAGCGCCGTCACCCTTGACTACATGGGCGAGAGCTGCCGCGACGCCGACCTGGCCATGGCCGAGACCGAGGTGTTCCTGGACCTGTCACGGCAGGCCGCAGCGCGCGGGGTGAACTGCTCGGTGTCCCTCGACCTGTCCCACATCGGCTCCGTGGTGGACCGCGAGCTGGGGCTGGCCAACGCCACCCGGCTGGCCGAGGCCACCGCCGCCGCGGGCCAGGAGATGATGATCTCGATGGAGGGAACCGATCGTACGGACCTCATCCTGTGGACTCACGAACGCCTCTGCGGGCGTTTCGACCATGTCGGCGTCACCATCCAGGCCCGCCTGCACCGCACTGACGAGGACCTGCCCCGCCTGCTGACGCGACCCGGCCGCATCCGCTTGGTGAAGGGCGCCTACCTCGAACCCGAGTCCATCGCCCACCACCGTGACAGCCGCGAGCTGCGGGCGGTCTACCTCGCGTACGCGACCCGCCTGCTGGACAGCGGCCACCTCTGCTCGATCGCCACCCACGACCTCGACCTCCTCGACGAACTGCAGCCGCACATGCGGCAGGACTCCGGCGCCTATGAGGTCGAGATGCTGCTGGGACTCGGCATCGATCAGCTGCGGACGATGCGGGATCGCGGGCATCCGGTCAGGGAGTACATCGTGTTCGGCACCCAGTGGTGGCTGTACGTCTGCAACCGCATCGCCGAGAACCCGGCCCGCCTGTTCCAGGCTCTGGTAGACGCCACCCAGCGCACATAGACCCTTACCGGAGCAGGGAATGCCAGCCTGGCCCGCACACCGGCCGGGCCCACCTCGGCTACGACCGCGCCCTCGCCCACCTCGGCTACGGCCACGCCCCCACCCGCCTCGGACCACTGACGACGGCAATTTCGCCCGCCCGGGCTCCCTAACGCCACTGGCCGTTCGCGTGCTGCTCAAGCCCTCACATCACCAGACAGCAACACACGCCGCTTACCCCGCCATCAACCCACACCCCCGCCACGCCACCAAGCAGCAACAAGCCGCGCCCCTCTACCAACGCCAAAGCCCGTCTTCCCCACATCACGAGACAGCAAGACGCGCCCTCCCACCCCAACACCAGGGCGCGTCTCTGCCGCATCCCATCCCTAACTAACGCCCCAGCGCGCCATCCACCCGTCGCGGGACACCCAGCGGGTTGTCGTCCCTGAGCTCCTCCGGAAGCAGCTCACCGGGCCAGTCCTGGTACGCCGTCGGCACCAGCCACCGGTCGATGGCCGTCGCGCCGACCGACGTGTGCGCTGCCGACGTCGAAGCCGGCCACGGACCGCCGTGATGCATCGCCCAGCACACCGCCACCCCGGTGGGCCACCCGTTCCAGATCAGCCGCCCGGCCTTACGCCCGAGCACCTCGGCGACCTCACCGGCCTCGCTGGGGTCGGTGGCGTGCACGGTGGCCGTCAGCGACCCTTCCAGCCGCTCCAGCACGGCCCGCAGGTCCGAAATTTCGCGATAAGTCACGACGATCGACGCCGGACCGAAGCACTCCTCGTTGATGCCCGGCAACTTCGCCGCGAACGAGTCGAGATCCGTGGTGAACACCGTGGGCGTGACGGCCAAGCTACCCTCTCCCGCCTTGCCCTCGGCCAGCACCGGCAGCTCGCCGAGCCGCTGCAGCCCGCCCAGGTAGCCGTCCCTGATCCGCTCACCCAGCATCGGCCCGCCGGTGGTCCCCTCCACGGCCGCGGCCAGCGCCTTGCGCAGCTCATCGTCCTCGGGCACGAACATCAGCCCGGGATTCGTACAGAACTGCCCGACCCCCATAGTCAACGATGTAGCGAACCCGGTGGCCACCTCCGCCATGGGCGCGGACGGCAGTACGACGACCGGGTTGACGCTGCCCAGCTCCCCGAAGAACGGGATCGGCACCTCTCGCTGGTCGATCAGCCCCTGGATAGCCTTGCCACCCGGGACCGACCCGGTGAACCCGGCCGCGACCACGCCCGGGTGCTGCACCAGGTCGGCGCCCGCCTGCATGCCCTGCACCAGTCCCAGCAGGTCGGGGTACGGCAGCGCCTTGCGGACGATGCGAGCGACCTGCTCGGAGGTGTTGGGGTGGCCCGGATGCGCCTTCACCACGACCGCGCAACCGGCGGCCAGCGCCGATGCGGTGTCGCCACCCGCCACGGAGAACGCGAACGGGAAGTTGCTCGCCGCGAACACCGCGACCACGCCGGCCAGCGGCTGCTTCATCCGGCGTACGTCGGGCCTGGGCGGGGTTGCCGAGGGGTCGGCGTGGTCGACGATGGCGTCGAGGTAGCCACCATCTCTGATCACCTGGGCGAACAGCCGGAACTGGCCGGCCGTACGAGCGACCTCGCCGCGCAGTCGTACCTCTCCCAGCGCGGTCTCACTGTCAGCGATCTGCCACAGCTCGTCCACCTTCGCGGTGAGAGCGTCGGCGACGGCCTCCAGTGCTTCGGCCCGCTCGGCGGCGGGAGTCGCCCGCCAGGCCGCACCTGCGGCGGCCGCGGCGGAAACAACCATGTCGACCCCGGCGCGGTCGGTTTCAGGCAGGGCGCTGCCCACGGTCTCGCCGGTCCTGGGGTTGTGTCCGTAGATCATCGAATGGCCCTTCGGAGTCTTGACACTTCTTCATATTGATTCTTACAGTTGCGACAACCTGTCCACAAACCTGGCACTTGTTCACATATATGGACGGCGGTCATATGATCATCAGGCAGATCCACGTCACCCCCGTAGCTTTCAAGGATCCGCCACTGTTGAACGCCGCCGGCGTACACGAACCCTGGGCGCTGCGGACGATCGTCGAGGTGGTCACCGACGAGGGGCTGAGCGGCCTCGGCGAGACGTACGGTGACCTGGGGCACCTCACCAAGGTACGCGAATGCGCCGAGGCACTGGTCGGCGTGGATGTGCATGCCACGAATGAGATGTATGTCAGGATCAGCGCGCTCGTCGGCGATGTAGTGACCGATATGCACGGCTTGACCGGGGTCGCGACCCAGGAGAAGAGCATCGATCGGGTGTTCGCGGCCTTCGAGGTGGCTTGTCTGGACATTCGCGGCAAGGCAGCCGGCGTGCCGGTCGTCGATCTGCTGGGCGGCCGGGTACGCGACGCTGTGCCGTACAGCGCCTATCTCTTCTACAAGTGGGCGGGGCATCCGGGCGGCGAGCCCGACAGGTTCGGCGCGGCGCTCGACCCGGCGGGGCTGGTCGAGCAGGCATCGATGCTGATCAAGGAGTACGGTTTCGCATCGATCAAGCTCAAAGGCGGCGTGTTCGCACCTCAGGAAGAAGTCGAGGCGATCATAGCCCTGCGGGAGGCCTTCCCGGGCGTGCCTCTCCGTCTGGACCCGAACGCTGCTTGGACCGTCGAGACCTCGATCCAGGTAGGCCAGGCGCTCGAAGGCAGCCTGCAGTATCTGGAGGACCCCACGCCCGGAATCCCCGGAATGTCGAAGGTCGCCGGCGAAGTCCCGATGCCGCTGGCCACGAACATGTGCGTGGTGACGCCCGAGCACCTTCCGCCCGCCATCGCCACCCAGGCAATCGGAGTGCTGCTGCTCGACCACCATTACTGGGGCGGACTCGTACGTTCCTCGCATATCGCCGCACTGTGTGACACGTTCGGGCTGGAGCTGTCCATGCACTCCAACTCGCACCTTGGGATCAGCCTGGCCGCGATGACCCACCTGGCCGCCGCCACGCCGAACCTCACCCACGCCTGCGACACCCACACGCCATGGCAGAACGGGCAGGACGTAGTCGCGCCGGGCGCATTGCGGTTCGTGGACGGCGCCGTACCCGTGCCGGACGGGCCCGGTCTCGGCATCGAACTGGACCGTGACGCCCTGGCCATGATGCATGAGCAATATCTCGCGTGCGGAATCACCGAGCGCGACGACACCACCTATATGCAGCGCTTCGAGCCTGCTTTCTCTGCGAGGAGACCGCGCTGGTGAACGTGGCCTACGCCTACCCCTGGGACATCGTCGGTGACCCGTCGGCCCCTTCGCGCCTCGCGGAGCTGGGCGTCGAGGCCGTCGCGTTGGCGGCCAGCTATCACTCCACCCGCGCGGCAACGCCGTATCACCCCGCCCACCGAGTGCTGGATGTCCCACAATCGGCTTTCTACCTGCCAGTTCGGCCCTCCTCCTGGGGGCGCCTGACACCGGCCTCCCCAACCTGGACACCCACGGACGCCTACCTGCAAGCCCGGGACGCCCTGAAGGCCGTCGGACTTCAGGTACACGCATGGACGGTGTTGACACACAACTCCTTCCTGGGCGGTCTGCACCCTGACCTGGTAGTACGTAACGCATTCGGTGATCCCTATCCATATGCGCTGTGTCCGGCTTTCGAGGACGTGATCGAGTACTGCGAGCGTCTGGTCAGCGAGATCCTGACCGTCGGCGAACCGGATGGCCTCATCCTCGAGGCGTGCGGCCCCATGGGCTTCGGGCACCAGAGCGTGCACGAGAAGACGGCCGGCGCCGACTGGACGTCCGTACACAGTGACCTGCTGACGCTCTGCTTCTGTACGGCCTGCGCTCCCCGTTACCCAGAGGGCACCAGAGAACACGTACGCGCGGCCATCGACGGCCCTCCCGCTAGGGCCGTAACCTCTCCCGCGACGAGCAGGAACGACCAGGCATCTCCGGCGCCGACCTCTTCCGCACCGTCTGCTTCCTCATCAGAATCTGCATCGCCGTCTGCCGCCGCGCAAGCAGCTGCGTCACGGACTTCTCGCTCATCAGCAGCCGCATCGCCAACTGCTGCCTCACCAGCGACCGCGTCGCCGGCTTCTGGCTCGCCATCATCTCCCGAGACCGTGGAAGCCGCCCTCGGTCCATTCGCCGACGATGTCCGAAACGTACGCGTAGAACTGTCGGCATCATTGCGCACTCGTCTCATCACCGTGGCCCGCGAGACCGCGCCGAACGTACCCATCACCCTGCACGCCAACCCCGACCCTTGGGCCGCCAGCTCGTTCGCCGCCCTCCCCACCGGCGAGCCCGGAGCGGAGGTGCTGGTGGGCAACTGCTGGGGCGACCCGGCCTCGGACGCCGCCCGCCTGGCCAGACTGGGCGAACTCTGCGGCCCCGGCCAGCGAGTGGGCGCATATGTCCTGGCTCTTCCTCCACGCCCCGCCGACGGCCAGGCACTCGCCGAGCAACTCAGAACGTACGCCAAGGCAGGCGCCACGGACTTCCACCTCTACCACGCCGGTCTCGCCTCCCCCCGCCGTCTGGCCGCCATGGCCGAAGCCCTACGCCTCATCCGCTGACCGCCCACCGCTCCGCTCGTCCTGCCGCAACCCTCTTGATCAAGTGAGTGGCCGCCACTCACTTGGTCAAGTCGCGTGGCCGCCGCCCCTTGGTCAAGTCGCGTGGCCGCCGCCCCTTGGTCAAGTCGCGTGGCCGCCGCCCCTTGGTCAAGTCGCGTGGCTGCCACCCTTGATCAAGCCGTGTCACTGCCACCCACTTGATCAAGCCACCTCGAATGCGCACCCCCGAACGGCCCCTGCCGTCCGCCCACTGCGCCCATCAACCACCTGGCCGTCTCCTCGGCCTGGTCGATCATCTGTTGCGGATATCCCAGCAGCACCTGGTGATCGGCGAACTCGTCCTCATCGTCCAGAATCAACCGCCCGTCACGCATCCTGATCACGTCGAGGTCGAGGTCGAGCATGGTCACCTCACCATCACGCCACTCGGGAACGGTAGTGACATCCACATACACCTCAGCCCGATGCGGCGGCGAGTTGAAGGACGCCGTCCACCACCCGTCCCGCGGGAACAACATGATGGCCGCGGTCTCCCACACAATCGGCTGCCCTTCCCCTTTACGAGCAACCGTCCCGCCCGGCACCGCGACCCACACGCCGTGCTCATCCTCGCCGAGCACCTTCGCGGAATGGTTCCAGTGCAACGCCCCGCCGTACTTCCGGAAGACAACCCTCACATCGGTCACTCCAGGGACGCTACCGGACCATCACTCAGATCCTGCGCTCCCCAAACCTCCGACCAACATCCCCCGACGCATCACGTTCCCTAACTCACCGACCAACATCCCGCTCTTTCCTCGCACCCTGACTACAGCCCCCACCCGCACCCCATTCCCTAGCCCACCAACCAACAGCCTTCACCGCACCGACCCCACCGGCCAACAGACCCCCGACCGCTCCGCATCCCAGCGCTCCATCCCCTCAACGACGGCCGAATTCTTCACGCGTCGTCGACATGCCGATCTCGCCCGCGTGCTCCCACCCACCAACGCTCCTGCCCTTCCTTAAGGCTCCGATCACAGCTCACCACTTCACCCGCACTCCCAAACCCCCCAACCACAGCCTTCACCGCACCACAGCACAGCCCTCCATCCCCAACCTCACCCACACTCCCGAACCCCCAAGCAACAGCCTTCACCGGACCGCACCCCAGCGCCCCTCCGCGACCTCACCCGGACTCCATAGCCCGCCGAGCAATACTCCCGAGCCTTCCGCCACAGCTCACCCAGCGATAGCCCCACCCCACGCACTCCCTAGCTCACCGACAACATCCAGCACCCGGCGAACCCTTCTGCGCCGTCCACTCATCGAGGCCCCAACAGCCCGATGCCACCTGTACTCCCTAGCCCGCCAACCAACACCCCCGGCCCCGTCGGCGCCCCTAACCCGCCGACCAACGAACCAACTCTCTGATCAACGAACCGCAGATACGAGCCCACTCTCGTACGCCACGATGACAAGCTGTGCCCGGTCCCGAGCATCGAGCTTGGCCAGGAGCCGCCCGATGTGGGTCTTGACCGTGGCGAGACTGAGATGAAGATGGGCGGCGATCTCGGTGTTGGAGAGACCCCGAGCGATCAGGATGAGAACCTCCCGCTCCCGCTCCGTAACGCCATGCAGCCCCTTGACCTGTAACGACGCAGGCGTGCGGGTGAACTCCTCGATCAGCCTGCGCGTCACCCTCGGAGCCAGCAACGCCTCACCAGCCGCGACCACGCGAATGGCGGCGACCAGATCGGCCGGCGGGGTGTCCTTGAGCAGGAACCCACTGGCTCCAGCACGGAGTGCGTCGTAAACGTAGGCGTCGAGGTCGAACATGGTCACGATCAGGACCCGAGCCACATCTCCTATCCGCCTAGTGGCCTCGATGCCATCCATTTCCGGCATGCGCACGTCCATGAGAACCACATCAGGCCGCTCCTCCAGAGCAACGGCCACCGCCTCGGCTCCCGTCGCGGCCTCACCTACAACGGTCAGATCGGGCTCCGAGTCGACCAATACCTTGAAGCTCCCCCTGAGCAGCGCCTGGTCATCGGCGACAAGAACACGGATCACGAAGTGCCCCCATAAGGCAACCGGGCTGACACCCGAAACCCTCGCCCAGGTAGACGCCCGGCCTCGAACACTCCGTCGTACATCATGACCCGCTCCCGCATTCCGATCAGTCCGTGTCCCGTTCCCTCCACCGGCAGTGTGCGACGGCCCGGACCGTCGTCAATCACCTCGATCCGCACCTCCATCACGTCGGCCACCACCGATATCCGGCACCGGGCCGGTGCCGCATGCTTCACCACGTTGGTGAGCGCCTCCTGGACGATCCGATAGACCGACAACTCCACACCCTCAGGCAGCCCAACCCCGAGCCGTAAGCCATCTTCTCCCTCGCGCATGCCTAGGCCGCCCTCGCCTCCGTCCCGAGCTCTCTGGCTGGCTCTGTCATGGACCCGTTGGCGTGCCCTGTCCTGGGCCTGTTGACTTGTCCCCTCTTGGGCCCGTTGAGCGGCCCCGTCCTGACTCCACTGGCCAGCCTCACCCAGGTCCCTCTGGTCGGTACCACCATGGACCCACTGGTCGGTGCCGTCCTGGGCCGTTTGACCGGTCACATCCTGGAAGCCCTGACCGGCCCCACCCCGGGCCCTCTGGCCGGTACCGGCCCGGGCATCAGTCCGGCCACCAACCCACTCCTGGCCTCCCCCACCGTCCCTGGTCGCAACGTCGGCACCCTCCATAGGCGCACTGTCCCGGTTTGCACGATTGGTACTAGACCCAGCCGCGCGATTGCCCTTGTCGTCCTTGTGATCAGCCCGCGAATGCGGTGCGACATCATCTCCACGGTTCCGGCCTCCCTCGGCCGCCAACCGGAGGTCCAGCTCTACCTCCACGCCCGCCAATCTGGCCTGCTCGGCCAGCCGTGGGAGGCCGCTGAGGTCCGGTGCGGGGCCACGGTCGGGCGTCTCGTCTGAGCGGAGGACGCCGAGCAAGTGGCGCATCTCGACGAGCGCGCTCCGGCTGGCGGTCTCGATCACCCGCAACGCATCGTGTGCTTCCTCCGGTCTGGTGGCCATCACATGATTGGCCACGCCCGCCTTGACCGCGATCAACCCCACGCTGTGCGCGACTACATCGTGCAGCTCACGGGCGATGCGCAACCGCTCCTCCGCCACGGCCTGTCCAGCCAGGCGCTCGGCATCGCGCGCCGCATAGTGTCTTCGTTCTCGTACGGCTCGCCCGACCGTCCACGCGCCGCCCAGTGCGGCGATGCCGATGAGCGGCTGGTCGAGATTCGTCAGCCACGCGGGGCCCGCCGGCTGCGGCGCACCGCCGGCGACCACCATTCCGACCAGCGTGACCAGTGTGAGCACACCGATCGCCGAGGTCGGAACCCACGCACCCCGGGCATCGGCCAGGGCGACGACATAGAGCGCGTAGGCAGGCGAGATATAAGCGGATGAGACCCCTAACACCGCGGCGACCACGATGGAGACTGTCAGCACGAAGCAGAAGACGGGCAACGGCCACACTCTGCGCATCGCCAGCGGCAAACCCAGCCCCAGGATAAGAGTCAGCCTCGCCCACGGCGGCAGCGCCCACCCACTCGTCGCGGCCGTGAGGAACATGAGACAGAAGCCCAACCCTGCCAGCAGGTCCAGCCCGATCAGCTGGCGTCGGCTCAAGCGAGCGGTGAAGAGGGAGGGGGATTCGTTCACGCGTTGACCGTAGTGGTTGAGGGTGGGCCTGCACGTCAGACTGGGGTCTGACCTTGAGGTTCGGACCGTGGTCCGATGTGGCGAACGCCCGCCGTACCTCATTCTTTACCGCGTGATCGAACTCAACCGCCTGACCAAACGCTACGGCGACACGCTCGCCGTCGACAATCTGTCCTTCAAGATAGAGCCCGGCCACGTGACCGGATTCCTGGGCCCCAACGGTGCCGGCAAATCCACCACGATGCGCCTGATCCTCGGCCTCGACTCCGCCACCTCGGGCCAGGCACTCATCAACGGGCGACGATACACCTCGCTGAGCAGGCCCATGCGTGAGGTGGGCGCGCTGCTGGACGCAAGCGCCGTACACGGCGGGCGCAGGGCCTACGACCATCTGTTGTGCCTGGCGCTCACCAATGACATCGGCCCGACGCGCGTGGCCGAGGTTCTCGAACAGGTGGGCCTGGCCGGGGTGGCACGCAAGAGGGTGGGCGGCTTCTCACTCGGCATGAAGCAGCGCCTCGGCATCGCGGCCGCCCTGCTCGGCGACCCGGGCACGCTGATGTTCGACGAACCGGTCAATGGACTCGATCCCGACGGGGTGCGCTGGATTCGCGACTTAATGCGCTCCTTGGCCAAGGAGGGCAGGACCATCCTGCTCTCCAGCCACCTGATGAGCGAGATGGCGCTGACGGCCGAGCGCATCATCATCCTCGGCCGAGGCAAGCTGATCATGGAAGCCACCGTGGCGGAGCTCACTGAGCGCTACCCGTCGCTCGAAGACGCCTACCTTGCCCTGACGGCGAGCAGCGTGGAATACGGAGCCGCACGATGAGGACAATCCTGTCTTCCGAATGGTTGAAGCTGCGCTCGGTCACCTCGACCTATCATGCGCTCGGAGTGGCTGCGCTCACGGTGCTCCTCGGCATGATCTGGACTTTCTACGTCAGCGGCTTGGCGGATGAACGCGGATCACTGCGAGCGGCGGCCCCTGAACAGGGCTTCCTGCCACTGATCCAAATCAGCCTGGCTGTCCTCGGCGTGCTGGCCATCACTGCGGAGCAGGCCAGCGGCATGATCCGCACAAGTCTCACAGTCGTTCCCAAGAGAGGGACCTTACTGCTGGCCAAGGCCGGGGTGGTCGCCGCCGTTACCTTCGTCGCCGCCAACTCGATCATTATCCTCACGTACGTGACGAGTCGCCTCATAGCGGGCGAGCGCCACTTGCAGTTCAACGAGTCCTCTCTGGCCAACGACCTGCCGATGCTGCTCGCCTCCGGGCTGTCGGTGACCGTGCTCGCATTGGTGGGCCTCGGCTTGGGCGTAGCCACTCGATCCACCGCGGCGGCGATCGTTTCGGTCGTGTCGCTACTGTTCGTCCTGCCCGGCATCGCCAATTACCTGCCAGCCCCGTGGAACACTCGCGTGGCCGCCCTCATGTTGCCCAACCTCGTGCCTCAGATCGCCGACCAGCGGCTTTCCAGGCGGCTGGGCGACGGTTTCCTACCTCCCTGGGCCGCGCTCGTGGTGCTCACCACCTACGCGATCATCGCACTCGCGGCGGGGTTCTACCTGTTCAAAAGGAGAGACGCGTGAGTGTGCTGGCATCGGAGTGGCTGAAGGTCCGCACCGTTCGCTCCAGCTATCTAATGCTGGGGCTGAGCTTGGGCGGCATTCTGCTGGGCGCTGCGGTCGCCTGGGCGGCGGTCGGGACGTACGACAACGCCACCCCTGCGCAGCAGGCTCATGCCGCCATCGCGGATCTGGAGGAAGTGGTGCTGATGGTGCCACAACTCTGCATGGGCGTCCTCGGCGTCCTCACGATCACGTCCGAATACACAACAGGACTGATCAGAACAAGCCTCGCCATAGTGCCGAGACGCTGGCCGGTCCTAGCGGGAAAGTCAGTGATTGTCGGTCTACTCGGTCTGGTCACCGGTCCGATGGTGGTGTTCGGGACATACGTCGCCGCCCGTTGGATGATTGGCGACCGCTTCGGCGGTTCCTACACGATTCCCTTCCTCGACAGACTGCCAACGCTCATTACGTCGAGCCTTACGGTGGCGGTATTCGCGCTGCTCGGGCTAGGACTGGGCGCTACCTTACGCTCCACGGCGGGAGCGATCACGATCCTCGTGGGTCTCGTGTACGTGATCCCAATAATCGTGGGCAATCTGCCCGAGCCCTGGAGCGAACGCCTCGGCTCGGTGATGATCGGAGCGCTCCCGCGCGAGATTGCCAGCGACGATCTCACGCACTCGGTGTACGGCTCGCTGCTTTCTCCTGTCGCCGCGGCCATGGTGCTGATCGCCTACGCCGTGCTGCCGTTGCTCGTCGGTACATGGCTAATGCGCCGGAAAGATGCCTGAGCCGCCGACACACTCAGCGTGGATGACGTCCCTCAGAGCGGCGTGGTTTCTCATCCGCTCAGCCCTGTTCGCCCAAGTAGGAAACGCACAAGGAGATCGTTGATCCACCGCTGAGCGGGACACCACCTCAGTGTGCAAAGGGCGCGAAGTGTCGGCAGGACGAACCGTCTTAATGGCGCCGAGAAATGTCGGCGAGGACACGAGTGTCGCCGGGAACCTCCCCAGCAGTCGGCGCAAGTCAACTGGACCGCCGAGTGTCCGGGGCACCGAGAACCGGCAGAGGCCACGGGACCGCCGGATGTCCGAGGCACCGAGAACCGGCAGAGGCCACGGGACCGCTGAGAGTCGGTGCAACCGGGATTCGGGGCACCGGATGTCGGCAGGGGCCGCAGAATCAGCGACAACGAGAGGCTCCGATGCGACTCCCAACAGTAGGCGGAAGTCGCAGGACTGCCGGATGTCCGAGGCACCGAGAATCGGCGGAAGTCCATGGGACCGCCGAGAGTCGGTGCAACCGAGATTCGGGACGCCGGATGTCAGCAGGGGCCGCAGAATCAGCGACACGAGAGGCTCCGATGCGACTCCCGGAGGTACGGCAGGCGCTCATGCCTGCCGTACCCATACGGAGGTCAGACCTCGAGCACCACGGGGATGATCATCGGACGCCGGCGGTAGGTGTCGCTCACCCAGCGCCCGACCGTGCGGCGGACCACCCGGCGGATCTCCTGCATGTCGACGACCCCGTCTGCGGCCTTCTCCTCGAGTGCCTTCTCGATCTGCGGAATGAACTCCTCGAACTGCGCCGGGTCGATGCCGGAGCCACGCGCGTGGATCTCCGGCCCACCGGTGAGCTTGCCGGTGCTGGAGTCGACCACCACGACGACGGAGATGAAGCCCTCGTCGCCGAGAATCCTGCGGTCCTTCAAGGAGGTGTCGGTGATCTCGCCGACGGATGAGCCATCGACGTAGACGTACCCGGCATGGACCGCACCGACGATCTTGGCTCTGCCGTCGACCAGGTCGACCACGACGCCGTCCTCCGCGATCACGATGTGATCGTCGGGCACGCCGGTGAGCGCGGCGAGCTTGGCGTGCGCGCGCAGGTGCCGCCATTCGCCGTGGACGGGCATGAAGTTCGACGGGCGGGTCAGGTTCAGCACGTAGAGCAGTTCGCCGGCGGCCGCATGTCCGGAGACGTGCACCTTGGCGTTGCCCTTGTGCACGACCCGGGCACCCCAGCGGGTGAGGCCGTTGATCACCTTGTTGACGGCGGTCTCGTTGCCCGGCACCAGCGACGACGCCAGCAAGACGGTGTCACCCTCGGCGATGCGAATCGGGTGATCCCGGTTGGCCATCCTCGACAGCGCCGCCATCGGCTCGCCCTGCGAACCCGTGCAGACGAGCACCACGTCTTCCGGCGGCCATTCCTCGATGTCGCGCGAGTCGACGATCAGCCCCGGCGGCACCTTGAGATAGCCGAGATCGCGGGCCACGCCCATGTTGCGCAGCATCGAGCGTCCGACCATGGCGACCTTGCGATTGTGTCTGGCCGCCGCATCCATGACCTGCTGGATGCGGTGTACGTGCGACGCGAAGCTGGCCACGATGACCCGCTGCTCCGAGGTACGGATCACCTCGTCGATGACCGGGCCGATCTCCCGTTCGCTGGTGACGAACCCGGGCACTTCAGCGTTGGTCGAGTCGGACATCAGCAGGTCGACGCCCTCGGTACCAAGACGGGCGAACCCACCGAGGTCGGTGAGGCGGCCGTCGCTCGGCAACTGGTCCATGCGGAAGTCGCCGGTATGCAGCACGATGCCGGCGGGTGTCCTGATGGCCACCGCCAGCGCGTCCGGGATCGAGTGGTTGACCGCCAAGAACTCGCAGTCGAACGGCCCGAACCTGTGCCGTTCGCCCTCGACCACCTCGATCTTGGTGGGCTGGATCCGATGCTCGGTGAGCTTGGCCTCGATGAAGGCCAGCGTCAGCTTGGATCCGATGAGCGGGATGTTGCGCCGCTCACGAAGCAGATATGGCACGGCCCCGATGTGGTCTTCGTGCGCGTGGGTCAGGACCACGGCCTCGACATCGTCGAGCCGGTCCCTGATGTATTCGAAGTCAGGCAGGATCAGGTCGATGCCCGGCTGGTCCGGCTCGGGGAAAAGCACCCCGCAGTCGACGATCAGCAATCGGCCGTCGTATTCGAAGACGGCCATGTTCCTGCCGATTTCACCCAGCCCGCCCAGCGCGACAATGCGCAGGCCGCCCTCCGGCAGCGCCGGCGGGGGGCCAAGCTCCGGATGTGGATGGCTCATAGCCGGCCCCCATGGTCAAATCGTGTTCTCAAAACTCCCGGTTCCTCCCCGTTCCTATGCGTCTGTCAACTTCACCCCGCCGGCTACCAGGCAAGCACGCAGCTCGGCGATCTGCTTCTCTGTCGCGGCCACCAACGGCAGCCGCACTGGTCCGACCGGCACTCCTACCATGCCCAGTGCCGCCTTGGCCATGATCGCGCCGCCAGCGCTCATCATGATCCCTTCGACCACGGGCGCCAGTTGGCGGTGCACCGCAAGTGCTTGAACGACGTCGCCGTTCCTGTACAAGTCGATCATGCGCGCCAGGTCGGCGCCGACCACATGGCCGACAACGCTGACGAACCCGGCCGCGCCAACCGAGAGCCAGGGCAGATTGAGCAGATCATCGCCCGAATAGAAGGCGAGATCGGTCATCGCCATGATCTGGCTGCCGAGGAACAGATCGCCCTTGGCGTCCTTCACGGCCACGATGCGTTCGTGCTGTGCGAGCCGGATCAGGGTTTCGATCTTGATCGGCACGCCGCTGCGCCCGGGGATGTCATAGAGCATCACCGGAAGGTCGGTTGCGTCGGCCACAGCGGCAAAGTGCTGATACAGGCCCTCTTGTGGGGGCTTGCTGTAGTACGGCGTCACTACGAGCAGCCCGTGAGCACCCGCGCGGGCCGCGGCCTTCGCGAGCAAGATGCTGTGGTGAGTGTCGTTGGTGCCCGCCCCGGCCACCACCGTTGCCCGATCACCCACCGTCTCGAGAACGGTGCGCAGAATGCGCTCCTTCTCCTCATCAGAGGTGGTGGGCGACTCGCCGGTCGTCCCGCTGACGATCAGGCCGTCGTTGCGCTGCTCGTCCACCAAATAGGTGGCCAGGCGCCGCACGGCGTCGTAATCGACCGCACCGTCAGGTGTGAACGGCGTGACCATGGCGGTCAACATACGGCCGAAGGGCGCGTCGGTGGTTCCAGTTGGCGAAGCCATAGTGCGAACGCTACCTGGATTCGCAAAAGCGGTGGACGCCGCCACCCCGCTTTGCCTGCCTGGGGCCGCGTATTGTCATGCCGTTCCCCGGCATCTCAGGGCATGTCCGGCCGCACTCGACACGTCCCTAGCGTGCCCCTCCCGGCCACCGAATGGCTCTCTGAGCCGGTTCGCGGGTCCGGCACCGGATCACCGACCCGCCGCTCACAGCGATCACTGGATTCCGTGCGGAGCCACGTGCCTGCCGTACGACCGCAGCTCGACATGCCGCACACAGACACCATGACCTCTGCCGACATGTCGTACATATCCGGCAACCACCACCGACGAGGAGCACCGCCCGCGCGAGCGACTTCGCGCCGCGCATGGGAAGAGGCCGCCGATATGTGCTCGGGGGTACACACATCGACGACCTCTACCGAAGAATCGGTCACTCTTACATCGGCGTTACAGGGTTTCTTTGATAATTTTCTGCCGCCGCAAAGTTGGGGCTCCAAGTGACCTCGATGACGGTCGGTTACCTGTCGAATACGGCAACATAGGGCAACGCCTCACACGAACCCCCAGGGATGGACTAGTGGCCACCTCAGATCCGGTCTACCTGCGTGTCGTCGAAGACATTCGGCGACAGATCACCGACGGCACCCTTCCCCCCGGTGCACCCATTCCCTCACGGGCGCAACTGACCCGCAAGTACCAGGTCGGCGAAACCGCAGCCCGCCACGCCCTGCGCGTGCTGGCGAGCGAAGGTCTCATCATCGGCCGCGTGGGATCGGGTCATTACGTCAGAGAACGCCCAGACCTTTCCCCATTGCACCGATGGCGCTTCCTCGATCATCCTGCGCCGTTCGCCGCCGACCTGCAGTCCCAGGGTCGGCGTGTGACCTGGGACTGGCACAGCGAACCCGCCGAAGCCGGACCCGACATCGCCAGACGGCTGCGGCTCGACGAATCGACCACCCTGACGAGGACGCACTATGTCTTCCGCGGCGATGGCCGGCCGCTCCAGCTCGCCACCTCGTACGAGCCTCTGGAGTTCGCCGCCCACACGGAGGAGGAACGGCGCAGCTTGGTCGCCAGGGTGTACGCGCACGGGATAAAGATCACGGAGATCGTCGAAAGTGTGCACACCCGCGTACCCCGCCCCACGGAGAGCGACGCCCTCGATCTGCCGGCTGGCATCCACGTCCTGCACGTGGAACGCACCCATTGGGCAGGCGACCGCCCAGTGGAGACCAGCGACATCGTTATTCCGGGAGACCGCTTCCGGATCATGTACAGCATGCCTGTTTGACCGAATCTGAGAGCTCCGGGCCGATACCCGCCTCTTCGGCCTGGAGCTCAGCCGGATGACCACCGGGGCTCACCCTTCGTGGCGGCAGCGGCCGACCCGTCCACACAGCATCGACGGCTCACCACCGGGGGCCCGCGCTCCTGGCGCGCGGCGCGGCTGATCGCGCCCCCAAAGCGGTGGAATTCCGATGACCTCGCGAACAGCGAGGGCTTCGAGCGATGATCACCTGCTGCAGCTCGATGATCAGCTCCAGCACCGGCAACCCGATGACGCCCCACCGGTCGTGCGTCTGTGAGACGTTGGCCATCCCCGGAGTAGGCGATGAACCCCATAAGGCGATCATCGAGACCAACGGAACGTGATCTGGACGACGCCATAGATCTTCCACCCAGGGACGCAATTCCACGACGCGCTGGGACGTCCACCCGCTGGGACGTCCACCCGCTGGGACGTCATCCCGGACGGCGTTCCTCCTCGCCTGATCGGCCGCATACGGCCTGGTCAGCGGCGTTCCCCCTCCCCTGCTCGGCCCTATACGGCCTGGTCAGCGGCCTGCCACTAGATCGAGGCTCAACCACTCACGGACCACCACCCGAACCGGCGAGCGCCTTTGTCCAGCGCCGCCACATGGGCTTCGGCTCGAAACAACATCAAGCTAAGTGGCCTCGCCTGGAAGTCTCTCGGGGGTTGACTTTCGGATGTGATGCACCGACCCACTGAGGACGGCTTACTACCATGAGTGGGCATGGAGCTTACGGAGCGATTCGAGTGGCATGGGAGGAAGATCGCCTGGGGACGCGCGGGTGCCGGTCCGGCTGTGGTGTTCTGTCATGGCACGCCGTTCTCGTCAGTGTTGTGGCAGCCGTTCGCGGAGGCCTTGAGCCGCAACTTCACCGTCTACTTGTGGGACATGCCCGGATATGGCCAGTCCTCCAAGCACGCCGATCATCCCGTGGATTTCGGCGCGCAGGCCGATGCGTTCGCGGCGCTGCTCGCGCACTGGGGGCTGGACCGGCCACATGTGATCGCCCACGACTTCGGCGGCGCCGTATCCCTGCGCACGCACCTGATCCTGGGCGTCGATTACGCCTCCCTCATGCTCGTCGACGTCGTGGCCATCCCGCCCAGCGGCTCGCCTTTCTTCAAGTTCGTACAAGATCATCCCGACGTCCTGCCGCAGCTACCGGCCTACATCCATACCGCCATCGTGCGCGCCTATATTCAGGGCGCGAGCCACCGCGGCCTGCGCGACGACGATCTCGACGCCCTGGCGCAACCGTGGACGGGGGAGGAAGGCCAGCCCGCCTTCTATCGGCAAATCGCCCACTATGACGAACGCTTCCTCGAAGAGAACGAGGAACAGTTGGGCCGCATCAATATCCCCGTACGGATCCTGTGGGGCACCAGCGACGCGTGGATCCCCACCGATATCGCCCGACGACTGCACGGCCTGATCCCCACGGCCGAGCTTTCGCTGATCGACGCCGCCGGTCACCTGGTCCACCATGACGCTCCCGTCCCACTCATGGACGAAATCCGCGCCTGGCTCACCGTCCGCACGCGGGCGCGATCTGGCTTGTGAAAGGGCCGGCGTACAGGTCACGACCTGGCTTGTGACGGGGCTGGCGTACGCGGTCGCGATCACCCTCACGGACTGATCGCATCGCATCCGAAAGTCGACTCCCGAGAGACTCCAGGCGAGATCGCTAAGTCAGCCCGATCGAAGCTCGAAAGACGTTCCCCGCGACATTCCAGGCGATCCCTCCTGGCCAGGCCAAGGTTGTCAGTGCTCGTTGATACAACCGTTCTGGAGGTTGCGGATGCGAGTCAAAGACCTGCCCTTGCGTGAACGGCCACGCGAGCGGCTGATGGCGAGCGGGGCTACGGCGCTGGCCGACCGGGAGCTGCTGGCCGTGCTCCTCGGTTCCGGTTTTCGAGGGGCGAGCGCGATGGATCTGGCGGCCCAGGTGATCGAGCACTGCGGCGATCTTGACGGGCTGGCCCGATCCGAGCCGCACCGCCTGCTCGCCGTGCCTGGCGTCGGCCCCGCCAAGGCGGCGCGGGTGGCGGCGGCTTTCCATCTCGTACGGCGAGCGCAGACAGATCCTGAGCGGACCAAGATCAGCAGTACTTCCGACTTGGCGACAGTCGTCGCTCCGCTGCTCCGCGGCCACTCCCGGGAGCGGCTGGTCGTGATGGCGTGCGACGTTCGGGGGGCCGTGTTGCGGCGTATGGTGTTGACCGAGGGTGGCTCCGACCACACGACGGTGCCGGTTCGGGACATCATCACTGCGGTGCTGACGGCTGGTGGAGCGGCATTCGGGGTCGCGCACAACCATCCGAGCGGCTCTCTCGATCCAAGCGAAGCGGACCTGCTGGCCACGGCGCGTCTCGCCGAGGCTGCTAAGACGGTCGGGCTGCAATTCCTCGATCATTTGATCATCACGGAAACGGCGTGGCGTCGGGTGCCCTTCTGACCGCCACGGAGAGTGGTCCGGGACCGGGCCACTCTCCGCCCACCCTGCTGGGCACCGACCCCGAGCCGACCACCGAACCCGTACCACCGGATCTCAAGCGCGACCCAACCACCGAATCACAGCCAAACCTGCGCTACCGGATCTCAAACGCGGCCCGGCCGTCGAACCCCAGGTGCGCTCCAGACCGCCGAACCCTAACCGCCCGCCCCTTGCCAAGCACCAGATCGTCAAGGCCAGCCCGCCAGGGGCCCAGCCCGACGCGGGCCTCGACACCGCTGAAAGACTCCACTGCCTCTCACTGTTATCAAGACCGGCCGACCGGGTGGTGGATCCACGATCTCGCTGTCTGGCTTCTACCAGGGATGAACAGGATCGAGCGGCCGAGAAACTACACCGCTCTGGGGAGCGTCATCTCTGGCGACCGCCCCCGCCTGCGCATTCGCTCGACGCGCTCTCGCGTCTCGCCGAGCCTTTATGCGGCGTTCTGAGCACCACTAAGAGTGCTGATCCACCGCAAGCCCAGCGAAAGGCATGTTTGCGTTGATAGCTCTGAAGGCAAGGCTTCCCTCAGCAGAGCGTGAGACGCTACCTCTGCGAGCAGGTCGACTTGACGTGAGTCGGCCAACCGCTCGTACCAGCGTGGTCCCGTGCCTCCCGGAGGGCATGGGACCACGTCTACCCGCTACTGGGTCCGTCCACGACGCGCGCCAGCGCAGTAACACCGTGGACGGTCGGACTCCCTGCGCGGTCTACCCAGTAGCGGGCGTGTGGGAAAGGCTCAGCATCCCCCACGCGGGTTCTCGGAGCGTCGGCGAACTGCGATCACCGGCGATCAGGGAACCCGTAGTGCACGAAGACTCTCTGAAATCGCAGCCGCTCGACTGTAGAGGGCGGTTGCCTCGTCGCTGGCCCCGTATCAGACGCGGGATGCGGGGCCAGCGCGACCTAGGAGCGTCCTGAAGATCTAGGTGCCCTTTTCAGACCGGGATCGGGGATTCAGACTCGGGTCATGATGGGTCGTCGGAGGGTTCCGGCCGGGCCTGAGGTGTGGGTCGTGTGCCGGGAGATGATCCCGGCCGGGAGCGTGTTCGCGTTTCTGGCCGAACAGCGGCGGGTGTTGTTCCCGCCGCAGGCGTTCGCGGACATGTACGCGCCGGTCAATGGGCGTCCGTCGGTGCCGCCCGGCCTGCTGGCGACAGTGGTGGTGCTGCAGGCGCTGTATGGGCTGTCGGATGAGGAGGCGGTGGCGGCGCTACGGTTCGATCTGCGGTGGAAGGCCGCCTGCGGGCTGGGGTTATACGACCAGGGGTTCGGTCCGTCACTGCTGACGTATTTCCGGCGGCGCCTGGCCCGCTCGTCGCGTCCGGACCGGATCTTCGAGATCGTCCGGGTGATCGAACAGACCGGGGTGCTGACCGGCCGGACTCGGCGGGCGCTGGACTCGACGGTGCTGCTGGATGCGGTCGCCACTCAGGACACCATCACCCAGTTGATCGCCGCGATCCGCCGGGTGGCCCGCCAGGTGCCCGGCGCCGCCGCGCTGGTGGCAGCGCACTGCCACGCCTGCGATTACGCCGATCCGGGCAAGCCCAGGATCGCCTGGGACGATGAGGAGGCCAAGACCGCCCTGATCAGCGGCCTGGTCACCGACGCGCTGACCCTGCTGGAGCACCTGGCCGGCCAGGACCTGGACGAGCCGGCCGCCGGTGCGGTCGGCCTGCTCGCGCTCATCGCCGGGCAAGACGTCGAACCCGCCGACGGCACCGACGGCACCGACGGCCGGTGGCGGATCGCCCTCCGCACCGCACCGGACCGGATCATCTCCACCGTCGATCCCGAGGCCCACCACATCCACAAGAGCGCGCACCAGCGCGACGACGGCTACAAGGGCCACCTGGCCGTCGAACCCGAAACCGGCCTGTTCACCGCCGTCGCCTTGCGTCCCGGCGCCGGGGCTGCCCACCACGAAGCCGTCCTCGCCCCGGACCTGCTCGCCGACGAAGACGGCCCGCTGCAGATCCTGGCCGACGCCGCCTACGCCTCCGCCGAACTGCGAGCCGACCTGACCACCGCCGGACACCGGCTACTGATCAAGCCCCCCGCACTCAAACCCGCCATCCCCGGCGGATTCACCCTCGACGACTTCGCCATCGACACCGGCGCCGGCACAGTCACCTGCCCCGCCGGCCACACCGTCCCCCTCGCCGCACCCTCGGGCCGCTACCAGCAACGCCGCGCCACCTTCACCGGCCTGTGCGCCGCCTGCCCCCTCCACGACCGCTGCACCACCGCCAAGACCGGCCGCATGGTCACCATCCGCCCGCACCACGACCTCCAAGCCGCCGCCCGCCACCAAGCCGCCACCAACCCCGCCTGGCAAGACGACTACCCACGCTGGCGACCCATGGTCGAACGCGCCGTGGCCTGGCTCGTGGCCCGCGGCAACCGCCGCCTGCCCTACCGCGGCACCCACGCCAACGACCGCTGGCTCCACCACCGCGCCGCCGCCCTCAACCTCCGCCGCCTGGTCAACCTAGGTCTCACCTACCTCAACGACACCTGGACCCTCACCCCGACCACCCCATAGTCAGCGGACGGGCCAGCTCATACCGACCCACCCCACCAAGATCTTCAGGACACTCCTAGTCGATGAAGCCCCGCCGAGTGGCAGCAACGATCAGTCACTGGGGTGAGCCATCGTGTGACGGTCAAAGGGAAATGCCTGAAGCCTCCCGGAAGGACACGTTCATGATGGCTCTTTCCCAGTCGGACCTAACCGACCTGCTCGAGTCGCTACGGACGACCGGCAGCGTGAAGAACTCCCGCCGGGGGCTGACGCGAATGCCGCGGGAGCCGATCGAGGCGGGGGCGACTACGGCGGTCGGCCGCACCCTATCAGCGCACAGCGAAGTGCAGCCGGCAGCGCTACGGGCATCGCAAGCGACTGCCGACCAGCACCGTCGGCGATCTGAGTGCGGACAGCGGTATCTGCACATGCAGGGTTCCCGCATGCAAGGTCTCGCGGAGCTGCGCCGGCCTGGACGCCGAAACCGCGGCGTTCCGCGAGCGGCTCCTCGAACACGCCGCCTTCCGCAACTCCAGCGAAATGGCCCACCAGAAGGTCGTCGCAGGTCCCAGGCGCGGAAAGGGGACCTGCGCGAACGGGTGGGTCCCCGGCAGAACGCGGAGTTCCTGGGATGACGTCTGCCGGGAGACCGGACGGGCTGAGCGCACCCGGCCGCGGATGCCATGTAGCCGGGCGGCAAGACGGCCGAGGATGCCCCGACGGCGTCTCGCGATCATCGAGCGTCTCCTTGCAGGAGCAGACACCACAGAGCGTCCATTTGAGAGGCGTTCATTCGGACGCTCTCCTCCACCACCACTCGCCCACCCTTTCTCGTCGTTCTGCGGATGTAACGCTGACCGCCTGCCTGACACAGCTCGTAAAACACCGACTGGCAGTTGCAGGTGTGATCCCGCACGCGCGTCCGTTGAGTGCGGAACCCTTCTTGCCCCCACTCGATCGACACCGACGTGCGACTGGCCGCTGCCACATGGCGGCCGTGAAGGTCACCCTCTTCCCACGCCATGACGCCACTATAACCCAGCCGTATCTACTGGTCTAGCACGTATCCAAATACTCAATGTGCGTGTCCATTTTGGGCGAGCACGTATGGTTTCGTCTATAATCCGAAGATGCTAGATCGCGACGGGCCCGTCCCCATCTACAAGCAGGTCGCGGACCTTATCTGCGATCAGATCGAGCGTGGCGAGCTCGCGGCAGGCGACCCCGTGCCGAGCGAGGCCGAGCTCGAGAAGGACTACGCGATAGCGAGGACCACGGCCAGGCGCGTGGCGCGCGAGCTCCGCGAGCAGGGCATGGCGTACACAATTCAAGGCGAAGGCACATTTGTTGGGCCGCCTGGCACCCCACGCGCATCACGAACCATGCCGATTTATCAAAAGATCGCCGAAGAGATCGCCGAACGAATCCGACAGGGCGAAATAGCGCCCAACAAAGCGATTCCCGGCGAGAAGGCCATGATGCAGCAGTACAGCGTGGCCAAGGTCACGGCGCGCCAGGCTGTGGCGCATCTCAGGGAGCAGGGCTGGGTTTTCACCGTTCCTTATCGAGGCACTTTCGTTTCTGATCCGAAGGAATGGCCGAGCGAGGGTTAATAACTCGCCACCTCTCGTCCAGGCGATGTATAGCCTTGGCGACATGCTCGACCGCGAGGGTGACACTCACCCTTATCAGCAGATCAGCGCGATCATCCGCTCGCGCGTCGCCACGCTTTCGCCTGGCGACCCCGTGGCAAGCGAGGCGGAAATTCAGCGCGAGTTTGGTGTGGCGCGCACTACCGCGCGCAGGGCGATCCGCGTGCTTCGCGACGAAGGACTCATTCATACCGTTCAAGGCGGGGGAACGTTCGTCGGCGCGCTCAACGAGGCCCCCCGCGTTTCCCGCAAAATCCCGCTATATCAGCACATAGCTGCTGATCTTGCGCAGCGCATCATGGCCGGAGAGCTACGCCCGAGACGGCCGATCCCCGGGGAGACGGCTCTGCTGCAGCAGCATGATGTGGCACGCGAGACTATACGGCGAGCCATGGCATTGCTGCGCGAACAAGGGTGGATCTACACGGTCCCTCAACGCGGGAGCTATGTCGCACCAGAAGAGCTCTGGCCTAAGAGGTCCTAACAAAATGATCTAGAGCCGTGTCTCATGCCGCTGCTGATCGTTGATCTTCGTGTGAAGAAGGGCGAGTAGCTGCCGTGGATCGTGCAGGACAGTTTGTGGGAGCGGATCGAGCCGCTGCTGCCGAAGGTGGAGCGGCGCCGACGCCATCCGGAGCGGAAACGGCTGGATGACCGACTGGCGTTGCAGGGCATTTTGTTCGTGCTCCACACCGCGATCCCGTGGGAGTTCCTGCCTCAGGAACTGGGCTTTGGCTCGGGAATGACGTGCTGGCGGCGGCTGCGCGACTGGCATGAGGCCGGTGTCTGGGACCGGCTGCACCAGTTGCTGCTCGCCGAGTTGCACGCCGCGGCCAGCTCGACTGGTCCAAGGCGGTGATCGACGGCTCGCACGTCCGGGCGCTCAAGGGCGGCCCAAAACCGGTCCGAGCCCGGTCGACCGCGCCAAGCCGGGCTCGAAACACCACGTCATCACCGAGGCAAGAGGCATCCCCCTGGCCGTCTGCCTGACCGGCGGCAATCGCAACGACGTCACTCAGCTGATGCCCCTGATCAAGGCCATCCCGCCGGTACGCGGCCGCGTCGGCCGACCGCGTAAGCGACCGGACTGCCTGTACGCCGACCGTGGCTATGACCACGACATGTACCGCCGCCTGGTCTGGCGCACCGGCATCAAACCCATCATCGCTCGACGCGGCACCCCACGGCTCCGGCCTGGGCATTCACCGGTGGGTGGTTGAGCGAACGATCGCGCTCCTGCACTGGTTCCGCCGCCTGCGCATCCGCTGGGAGGTCCGCGACGACATCCACGAAGCGTTCATGAAGCTTGCCGCAGCGATCATTTGCTGGCGACGCCTCGTCCGCTGATCTTTCTGTTAGGACCTCTAAGGGGTAACAAGGCGGAAAGTCAGGCAGACGATCGTCGAGGAGTCGGTCACCTCACGCCCAAGCCCGGCCCAGTACCGTGCGTGAACCTCACGCCAGTGCTCGACAGAGCGGAACCCCTCCCCCTCCGCCTGTGCGAACTCCCAGCTCACCGCCCCGAACGGCACCTGCTCCACCCCCACCACCTCAAGCAGAGCCGCCTGTGAGCCCTCGTCGTCCACGAGCACGAGGCGCTCCCCCACGTGTTCCAGTGGCTCGTCCTCGGCCTCGTAGTCGAGCTCCAGCAGGCCCGCCGTGGCCGTCTTGGCACCGGACAGGACAAGGTCGGTCAGCCTGGTGCGTTGCTCGCCGGCCATGCCGAGTTCGAGCACGCGGAGCCCATCGATGCGTCCCCACATGCAACGGATCGTAACGGTCGCCGCAACCCGCGCCGATGATCCGGTCGACGTCCGCTGCGGTGGCGCCGTCTCCTCAGAAGACCGGGATGATCTCCTCGGGATCGATGAAGTCGACCTGTACGCCCTCCAGGTCGAGTTCGGGGATGGCGGGGAAGGCGATGCCCCAGCGTTCGACGATGGCGCGGATGCGGGCCATGGCGAGCCGCCAGTTCTCCGCCTGCTCCTCGAAGGAGAGGACGCCCAGCCCGGCCTGCCTGGCGTGGTCCATCAGGACGCGGTGATTGGCCAGGAAGTACGGCGGCAGCTCCCAGAAGCCCTCCGGCGGCTCCCAGAGGATCATGGACAGGAAGACGAAGCCGGCTCGGAGCTGGCGGGTGATGAGGGCGCGGGTCTCGTCGGTCAGGCCGGGCCACTCGTTCTCCAGAATGACCATGCAAATCTGGAGATGTCGGGACTCGTCGCGGCCGATGCGCTGGAACATCTCACCGAAGACGGGATGCTCGGTGCCCGAGGCCATACCCCTGAACAGGGTCGAGGCGGCCATCTCGCCCATCATGAAGCTGGTGAAGAGCACGGGCAGCGTGTACTTGCCCACGGCCACGTTGTAGCCGGTCCAGTAGCGACCGCCGTTGTGATAGAGCCAGCCGATGTTGTTGTGGGCGGCCTTCTCCAGGTCGTCGGACGGGGTCCAGTCGAGGGGGCCGCCGGGCCAGAGCTTGGCGATGGTCCGCTGGCAGCATTCCTCGTGGTTCATCTCGTCGCGGGTGATCGAGAAGAAGCACTTCCGGACCGGATCCTCCTCGTGCTTCTCGAACGCCTGGATGGTGGCGCGGGCGAACACCGCCGGCCCCGAGGCGTCGAAGTTGGCCAGCACGGCGAACCAGTACATGATCCCGAGACGCTGCTCACGGGTGAAGTCGTCCGGGTTCAGCCCGCCCCAGGGCAGGTCGGCCGGGTTCCAGACCGTCCTTTTGGATTTCTCGTAGATCGCCGCGAGCTTGGCCGTCTCGATCCGCCACTCCATCGGGTAGATATTCGGCTGCGGGATCTCCGGGGCCGGCCAGAAGCCGCCTTCGGGAATGGTGAGGTCTGCCATGTGTGACACCTCCGCCTCCTATCCTGCGGGGCGGCGTCACGGCTTTCAAGTACGTCCCCCGCCTCCTGTCCTGCGGGGCAACATCATGTCTTTCCAGCCTCCCGCCTCCTGCCCCGCGGGTGGCGCCATGCCTCTCAAGTACGGGCGCATCGCGCCGACGGTGCAGAGGCGCGCGCCCGGCCATACGCACGTCACCCGCCGTCACCTATTGGCGCGTCATGGCGACGGCCAGACACACCGCACCGCCCTCAAGTACGCGTGCGTTGCGTGACAGCCACACACACGAGTACGGCCACCGCGGCCGCCACAGTCGCCGGACCGTACCTCTCCCCCAGCAGCACCCAAGCCCAGGTGAGCGTCAACAGCGGCTGCGTGAGCTGCGTCTGCCCCGCCCTGGCGATGCCTCCCCTGGCCAAACCCGCGTACCAAGGGACGAACCCGAGGAACATCGAGATCACCCCCACATACGCGAACCCGGCGAGCGCCTGGGCCGACGGGTGGACGGGGGTGGTGAGGGAGAGCACGGCCGTCACCGGGACCGTCAGCGGCAGAGAGAGGACGAGGGCGTAGGAGATGACCTGCCAGCCGGGAGTCTCGCGGGAGAGCCGGGCGCCTTCGGTGTAGCCGACGGCCGCCGAGACCAGGGCGCCCAGCAGGAGGACGTCGGGCCAGGCGGCCGTGCCCTGCCCACGGGTGAGGGTGAAGGCGGTGATGGCGATGGCGCCTGCCGCACAGGCCAGCCAGAAGAGGGGGCGCGGGCGCTCGCCGGCGCGCACGACCGCGCAGACGGCGGTGGCGGCCGGGAGCAGGCCGATGACCACGGCGGAGTGGGCGGTGGTGGCACCGAGGTCCAGCGCCAGACCGCTGAAGACGGGGAACCCGAAGACCACACCGAGCGAGATCGCCCCGTAGGAGCGCCACTGATGGCGGGGCGGGAGCAGGGGAAGACGGGCGGCCTTGAGGCAGATGAGCGCTATGACGCCGGCGATCACGGCGCGGCCGATGGCGACCAGCCACGGGTCGAAGCCGCGCATCGCGTAGGCGGTGGCGGGAAAGGAGCCGGAAAAGGCGAGTACGCCGAGAAAGGCGAGGAGAGTCCCCTGACCTCGTGGAGACCCCGGGGAAGCGACCACCGCTACTCTGTCGCCAACGATAGCGCTATTCTTATCCGTCATGGAACAGGATAGCAGTATCGCCCAAATCACCGCGATCCTGCGCCAAGAGCTCAGCCGGCTGCGGCCGGGAGACCGTCTCCCCTCCTCCAGAGAGCTCATGCGCCGCCACAACGTCAGCCCCGTGACGGTCTCGCGGGCCATCGGGCAGCTGGCGGCCGAAGGCCGGGTGGTCACCAAGCCGGGCATCGGGGCGTTCATCGCCCAGTTGCCCGCAAAACCCAACGAGCCGCCGGACTTCTCCTGGCAGACCGTCGCCCTGGGCGATCGGGTGGTCGACGAGAGCCCGGTGACCGGGCTGCTGACCCCGCCGCCCGAGGGCGTCATCCCGCTCACCGGCGGCTACCTCAACCCCGGCCTCAGGCCCGACAAGCAGCTGGCCGCCGCGGCGGGGCGGGCGGTGCGCAGGCCGGGGGCGTGGGCGATGCCGCCGCTGAGCGGGCTGGCGGAGCTGCGCAGGTGGTTCGCGACGCAGGCCGGGGGCGACGTGACCGCGGCCGACGCGCTGATCGTCAGCGGCGGCCAGGCCGCGCTCACGCACGCCTTCAGGGCACTGGCCGCCCCGGGGACGCCAGTCCTGGTCGAGACGCCGACCTACCCGGGCGCCCTGGCCGCGGCCAGGGCGGCGGGCCTGCGGGCGACGGCCGTACCGATGGACCGGGACGGTGTACGGCCCGATCTGCTGGCCGAGGCGTTCGCCGTCACCGGCGCGCGGGTGTTCCTCTGCCAGCCCACCCTGCAGAACCCGACCGGCGCGACCCTCACCCACGAACGCCGCGAACAGGTGCTCCAGGTGGCCAGGGCGGCGGGCGCGTTCGTGATCGAGGACGACTACGCCCGTTATCTCAGTGACCGGACTCCGCCGCCGATGGTGTCGATGGACGCGCACGGCACGGTCGTCTACATCTGCTCGCTCACCAAGATCCTGTCACCGAGCGCGCGGATCGCGGCCGTCATCGCGCGCGGCCCGGCCTCCCACAGGCTGCGGGCCAGCCAGCTGGTGGAGTCGTTCTTCGTGGCGCGTCCGCTGCAGGAGACCGTGCTGGAGTTCGTCGAGTCGCCCGGCTGGCGCCGGCATCTGGCGAACATACGGAGCGAGATCCTGGTCCGCCGCGACGCGCTCGCCACCGAGCTGGCCATGCGGCTGCCCATCGCCGAGCTGCACCTGCTGCCGAGGGGCGGCATGCACCTGTGGGTACGCCTGCCACCGGAAACCGACGAGAACGCCCTGGTCGAGGCCGCGAAACGCAACGGCGTGCTGGTGAGCCCCGGCAGGATCCACTACCCGTCGGAGCCGCCGGGACCCCGCCTGCGCGTCACGCACATCGCGGCCGCCCATCCGGCGGAGCTGGCCGAGGGGGTACGGCGGCTGGCTCAGGCGCTGGCGAACACCTCGTAATGCTCCACGGTCCGCTCTCTGTCGACCAGGAACGCGTCGTCCTCCGGGTAGAAGACCGCCGCGCCCAGATCCTCGCCGGCGAACGCCCTGATCGCCTCCCACGACTCCCACAGCGAGATCAGGAAGAACTCGGTCATGTCCCCGCTGGCGCGCCTGGTGAAGTAGGCACCGCGGTTGCCCGGCGTCTCGGTGTAGCCGGGAAATCCGGTACGCAGGAGGTAGTCCTCATAGGCTGCGGCATCGGACTCCCGGGTCCAGCCCCGCCAGGTGCGAACGATCATGCGACCCATGATGGCGCAACCTGCTATTGCCGTACAGTGGTGACATGCTGGCGCCCGCGGAGCTCGTGCGCGACTTCGTGAACACCTACGCTCTCGATTCCGATGCCGACGAGCTGGCCTCACCCGCCGAGCTGGCCATCTGGCTCCGGGAGCGGGGTCTGATCGGCCCGCGTGACCGCGCGACCGACGAGGACCTCACCGCCGCGCTCACCCTGCGGGAAGTCCTGCGGATGGGGTTAAGACGCGAAACTCCGGAGATGCCCGGACTGCTGGCCTTTCCGCTGCTGGTACGCGTCGGCGCCACCCCGGATCTGATCCCCGTCGAGGACGGCGTCCGGGGCGGTCTAGCCAGGATCGCCGCCGCCGTGACAGATCAGTCGTGGCACCGGCTGAAGGTCTGCGCCGAGAGCATGTGCCAGTGGGCGTTCATCGACTCCTCGAAGAACCGATCACGCTCGTGGTGTTCCATGCGGGTATGCGGCAACCGCACCAAAACGCGCGCCTACCGGGCGAGGAAGCAGGGTTCGCGTCATCTCCAAGGCTCAAACACCGATACGGTGTAACTCGTGCCTTGTGGCATGGACGGCAGGCGAAGGAGCGGGCCGAGATGGCAGACGTAGGCGTCCGGGCGGCCCGGCGCGAGGATGTGCTCCAGGTTGCGAATACTCAGATCCGCGCCTGGCGCTACGGCTATCGGGAGTTCCTCCCCGAGGGGCCGCTCGAGCAGATGACGGGGGCCGCGGCGGAGAAGATGTGGCTGCGGCAGTGGGACGAGGCGATCGTCGCCCCGCCCACACCCATGCACCGGGTGCTGGTGGCGGTGGAGACCATCCTCGACACCGAGGGCTTCCCGGCTCTAGGCGTGGGCGGCAGCGCCGCCCTGGCCACGCCGCGCGGCGGTGAGCGGGTGGTCGGCCTGGCCTCACACGCCCCCGCCGAAGACCCCGACCTCGACCCGACCATCGTCGCCGAGATGCTGACCCTGCTGGTCGATCCCGACTTCGTCCGGCGCGGGCATGGCAGCCGACTGCTCAACGCCACCGTCGACCACCTGCGGGAGGACGGTTTCCGGCAGATCGTCACCTGGGTGTTCGCCGACAACTACGCGGTGCTGGGCTTCCTGGAGTCGGCCGGCTGGGGCGAGGACATGGCCGAGCGCGTGCTCGACATGGGGCGTCCCATCCGCATGGTCAGGCTCACCACCGACATCAGCTAGAGGATTCGTCGATATGGCAACCCCCGGCCAGTGGATCGCCGGCGCACGTCCCCGCACGCTGCCCAACGCCATCGTGCCCGTCATGGTCGGCACGGGCGTGGCGATCGGCGAGGACGGCTTCGTCTGGTGGCGCGCGATCGTCGCGCTGCTCGTGGCCCTGTCGCTGCAGATCGGCGTCAACTACGCCAACGACTACAGCGACGGCATCCGCGGCACCGATGACCAGCGGGTCGGCCCGATGCGCCTGGTCGGCTCGCGGGTGGCCACACCGCCGCAGGTGCTCGCGGCCGCGCTCGGCTGCTTCGGCGTCGCCGCGGTGCTCGGGCTGATCCTGGTCCTGGCCACCCGGGCGTGGTGGGTCCTGCTCGTGGGCGCCGCCGCCATCGCCGCCGCCTGGTTCTACACCGGCGGCAAGTCTCCGTACGGCTACCGCGCGCTCGGCGAGGTGGCGGTGTTCGTCTTCTTCGGCATCGTGCCCGTGGTCGGCACCGCGTACGTGCAGACCGAGCACCTGTCCTGGGCCGCTCTGGTGGCCTCGATCCCCGTCGGGCTCCTGTCGTGCTCCATGCTCGTCGTGAACAACCTGCGCGACGTGGCGACCGACGGCGAGTCCGGCAAGCGGACGCTGGCGGTCGTCCTGGGCGCGGCGCGCACTCGTACGCTGTACGCGACGTGTTTGATCGTGCCGTTCGTGATCGCCCTGGCCATGATCGTGGTCGCCCCGCTGGCCGCGGCGGCCGTACTCGCCGCGCCGCTGGCCATCGCGCCGGTCAAGACGGTCCTGAACGGCGCCGTGGGCCCGGCGCTGATCGGCGTCCTGCAGCAGACCGGCAAGCTGCAGCTGGCGTACGGGCTGCTGTTCACCCTCGGCCTCGCGATCACCCTGTAGCCCTGTAGTCGGTCACCGCGGTAAGCGGTCACCCTGTAGGCGGTTACCCGACGTGCGGGGGCCAGCGAGGGCCCCCGCACGCGCCATCAGCCTCAGCTCGCGGTGAGTCTCAGCCGCCGGTTGTCATGGTCGACCTCGGCGATCCGTACCGAGACGCTCGACCCGACCTGTCGCTGCTCCGGCCCGACGAGCAGCCCGTGGATGCCGTCGGCGACCTCTATGAAGGCGCCGAACGGAAAGACACTGGCCACGCGCCCGTCGAGCACGTCACCGACGGTGTGCCGCGTAGTGAAGCCTTCCCAAGCACTGGACATGCGATCACCTCCTTCCTCTGCGATCTCCGCTTGGGGAACGCGAGAGGCGGCGGGCCACGGGCCCGCTCGGTGATCAAGGCGTGACCGGGCGCCCCGTCTCGTCATGGCACTTGGCCGACCCGGCAGTCACGGTCCCCACCCTACTCCGCTAGGGGACGGCCGTGAACAGCTCGTAGCTATGACCGTTCGGATCGCGCACGTAGACGCCACGGCCGCCGCCGAGGTGGTTGATCCTGCTGTCCCAGCCGTGGCCCGGGCCGGAGCCGTACGCGATCGACGGGGACTCCTGGAGGCGGCGCAGCACCGCGTCGAAGGTGTCGTCGTCGATCAGGAACGCGTAGTGGCCCGGCTGGACCTGGTGCCGGTCGTCGAAGTCGAACGCCAGGTCGTCGTTGACCCTGACGGGCACAAACGGACCGGACGGCTCGGAGACCGGCAGCCCGAGCAGGTCGGCGAGGAACATGGCGGCGGCCGCCTTGTCGGCCGCCGGGACGATCAGGTGGTTCAGGACGATGGACATGTCGCCTTCCCTCACGAGAGACAATATATGCGATTCGCACACACTATATGTGCATATCGCATCCATCTGGGGGTACAGTGTGAACATGAACGCGCACGGCGTTACCCCCGCTGACGGCGACGGCGGTCCCGCGCTCTTCCGGCTGGTGCGCTTCTGGTCGCGCCGGTGGATCAACAGCGCCTCGGAGGAGCAGACCGGGGAGACCCGCCACGTGCAGCACATCCTGGCCGTGGAGGCCGTCGACACCGGCAATGACGCCACCGAGGAGGCCACCGTCGGCACCGTGGCCCATCAGCTCGGTCTCGACCACTCCGGGGCCAGCCGCATCGTCAAGGACGCCACCAAGGCGGGCTACCTGGCCCGCGCGTCGTCGGAATACGACCGCCGGCGCGCGTCACTGCAGCTCACCGCGCATGGCGAGAATCTCCTGGCGGGCTCGCGCCAGTGGCAGCGCCGCGCCTTCGACGAGCTCACCGTGGGGTGGGACGACTACGACCGCCGGCAGTTCGCCTCATACTTGAAGCGACTGGCCGACGAGCTCGGCGTCTAATCCGCCATCATTCGACCTGCCACGACCATCCGCATGACCACGCGCGGCGCCACCTCGATGCCCAGCTCGCGTTCGTGCTCGACCAGCGCCCACAGCTCCGGCCCCCACCCCGCCTCGGGCAGCACGGAGAAGCCGTGCCGCGCGTACCAGGGCGCGTTCCACGACACGTCCCGATAGGTCGTCAGCGTCACCGCGGGCGCGCCGCTCGCGGTCGCGTGGTCGCGCACCGCCGCGACGAGCCGCCCGCCGATCCCCTGCCGCATCCGCGACGGGTGTACGGCCAGCTGGTCCAGGTGCAGGTTGCCGTCGACCCAGCCGATCAGCGCGAACCCGGCGGGCGGCTCTCCTTCGACCAGCACGGCGGACGGATCCGTGACCTCTTCGATCATGGTCGTCCCCGGCGGGAAGACGATCCCCACCTGCTCGAACAGCCCGTCGGCGGCCAGCTCCACCTCGACCAGTCCGGGCAGTTCCCCCGGCTCGACCCATCGCGCCATGCCGACACGGTCTCATGTTCGGCCTGCTCGCGCCCCTGGATATTAATGTGGTGGGCACAGGCTCGGCTGTGCGGAGCCGGGATCCCCTCCTCACGTCGTGCCCATGACCCGGGTCAGGTCGTGGGCATGACGTGTGTTCAGAGGTCGAGCAGCGGCTCCAGGCCGACGGTCAGACCGGGCAGCTCGCGCACCCGGCGCACACCGAGCAGCACGCCCGGGGTGAACGACGAGCGGCTCATGGTGTCGTGCCTGATCGTGAGGATCTCCCCGTCGCCACCCAGCAGCACCTCCTGGTGGGCGATGAGCCCGCTCAGGCGTACGGCGTGGACGTGGACGCCGCCGACGTCGGCCCCGCGCGCTCCGTCGAGCTCGGCGGAGGTGGCGTCGGGCATCGGGCTCATCCCGGCCTTGGCGCGCGCTTCCGCGACCAGCTCGGCCGTGCGGCGGGCGGTGCCGGACGGCGCGTCGGCCTTGTTGGGGTGGTGCAGCTCGACGATCTCGACGGAGTCGAAGTGCTTGGCCGCCATCTGGGCGAAGTGCATCATGAGCACGGCGGCGATGCCGAAGTTGGGGGCGATCAGGCAGTTGGTGCCGGGGAACTTGGCCAGCCACCCGCGCACGGTGTCGAGCCGCTCGGCGCCGAAGCCGGTGGTGCCGACCACCGGGTGGATCCCGTGGGCAATCGCCCATTCGAGGTTGCCCATGACGACGTCGGGATGGGTGAAGTCGACGACCACTTCGGCGCCTTGGAGCCCTTCGATGGCGTCGTCCTTGTCGAGCGCCGCCACCAGCTCCAGGTCGGGGGCCGCCTCTACCGCCTTGCACACCTCGACGCCCACCCGACCGCGCGCGCCCAGCACACCTACCTTAATCACAGGTCAACCCTATACCTGCCGAGCTGCGCGGACCCTCCAGGGAGGAGGGTCGCACGCGCCTCGGCAAGACATCAGGCGATGGCGCTGGAGAAGTCCTTGTCGCCGTACGGACCGATCACGGCGAGGGTGAGCGGCCGGTTGAGAACGTCGGCCGCGACCTCGGCGATCTCGTCCGGAGTGACGGCCTCGATCCTGGCCAGCACCTCGTCCACGGACAGCAACTCGTCGTAGACCAGCTCGTTCTTCCCGATCCGCGACATGCGTGAGCCGGTGTCCTCCAGGCCGAGGACCAGCCCGCCCCGCATCTGCCCCTTGCCGCGCATGATCTCGTCGGCGTCGAGGCCGTCATCGACCACCCTGACGACCTCGTCTCGGCAGATCTTGAGCACGTCGTCGATCTTCGACGGCAGGCAGCCCACGTAGATACCGAACTGGCCGGTGTCAGCGTAGGCCGAGGTGTAGCTGTAGGCGGAGTAGGCCAGCCCGCGCTTCTCCCTGATCTCCTGGAAGAGCCTGGACGACATGCCGCCACCGAGCGCCGCGTTGAGCACGCCGAGGGCGAAGCGCCGGTCGTCCGTACGGGACATGCCGGTCGTACCGAGCACCAGGTTGGCCTGTTCGGTAGGACGGTCGAGCACCTTGACTCCCGACCGCGTCCGGGCGCCCGGCCCGCTCGTGCGGGGCGGGTCGGCCTCCAGCGGTCCGCCGAGCGCGCCCGCCCGCTCGTAGGCGCGCACGACCAGCTCGACGACGTCCTCGTGCCGGATGTTGCCGGCGACGGAGACGACCGTGCGGCGCGGCTCGTAGTGGTGCTGGTAGTAGTCGGCGATCCGGTCGCGGGGGAGCTCGTTGATCGACTCGACCGTGCCGAGGATGGGCCGCCCGATCGGCGAGTCTCCGTAGAGCGCCGCCGCGAACTGCTCGTGCACGACATCGGACGGGTCGTCGTCGTGCATGGCGATCTCTTCGAGGATCACCCCGCGTTCGGACTCGACGTCGTCGGGGGTGATCAGCGAGCTGGTCACCACGTCGGCGAGCACGTCAACCGCGACCGGCAGGTCCTCGTCGAGCACCCGGGCGTAGTAGCAGGTGTATTCCTTGGCGGTGAAGGCGTTGATCTCCCCGCCGATGCCCTCGATGGACGCCGAGATCTCCATGGTGTCGCGCGTGGGCGTGCCCTTGAAGAGCAGGTGTTCGAGGAAGTGGGTGGCCCCCATGTGCTGGGAGTCCTCATCACGCGAGCCGATGCCGACCCACATGCCGACCGCGACACTACGCACGGTCGGCATGGTCTCGGTCACCACGCGCAGCCCACCGGGAAGGACGGTGCGCCTTACCACCCCGGCCCCGTCACGGCCGGGGTGCAGCGTGGTGGTTCTCACGAGTTGCGGTCGTCTCCATCGGAACCGTCGGCGCGAGGCGCGCGCACCCGGGTGCGGGTACGGCGGGGACGGTCGTCGCGCGGCTTGTCGTCCGACGCGGCGGCCGGCGCCTCGGCACCATCGGCGGACTCGGCCTCGCCCTTGGCCTCCTTCTCGGCGGCCTCCTTCTCGATCACCTCGACCGGGACCAGGGACAGCTTGCCCCGGCCGTCGATCTCGGCGATCTCGACCTGGACCTTCTCGCCGACGCTCATGACGTCTTCCACGTTCTCGATGCGCTTGCCGCCGTGCAGCTTGCGGATCTGGGAGACGTGGAGCAGGCCGTCCTTGCCGGGCATCAGCGAGACGAACGCGCCGAAGGCGGCGATCTTCACGACCGTGCCCAGGTAGCGCTCGCCGACCTCCGGCATGTGCGGGTTGGCGATGCCGTTGATCACCGTACGCGCGGCCTCGGCCGACGGGCCGTCGGTGGCACCGATGTAGATGGTGCCGTCGTCCTCGATGGTGATCTCGGCGCCCGTGTCGTCCTGGATCTGGTTGATCATCTTGCCCTTCGGGCCGATGACTTCGCCGATCTTGTCCACGGGGACCTTGATGGTGATGATGCGCGGCGCGGTCGGGTTCATCTCCGCCGGAGAGTCGATCGCCTCCTGCATCACGTCGAGGATGGCCAGGCGGGCGCCCTTGGCCTGCTTCAGCGCGGCGGCCAGCACGGAGGCGGGGATGCCGTCGAGCTTGGTGTCGAGCTGGAGCGCGGTGATGACGTCCTTGGTGCCGGCGACCTTGAAGTCCATGTCGCCCATGGCGTCCTCGGCGCCGAGGATGTCGGTCAGCGTGACGTACTGGTCGCCCTCGCCGATCAGGCCCATCGCGATGCCCGCGACCATCTCGCGCAGCGGCACACCGGCGTCGAGCAGCGCCATCGTGGAGGCGCAGACCGAGCCCATCGAGGTGGAGCCGTTGGAGCTCAGCGCCTCGGAGACCTGGCGGATGGCGTAGGGGAACTCCTCGCGCGACGGCAGGACGGGGATCAGCGCCCGCTCGGCCAGCGCGCCGTGACCGATCTCCCGGCGCTTGGGCGAGCCCACGCGGCCGGTCTCACCGGTGGAGTAAGGCGGGAAGTTGTAGTTGTGCATGTAGCGCTTGGTCCGCTCGGGGTTGAGCGTGTCGATGACCTGCTCCATGCGCAGCATGTTGAGGGTCGTGATGCCCAGGATCTGGGTCTCACCACGCTCGAACAGCGCCGAGCCGTGCACCCGCGGCACCACGTGGACCTCGGCGGACAGCGCGCGGATGTCCTTGGTGCCGCGGCCGTCGATGCGCAGGCCCTCCTTGATGACCCGCTCGCGCATGAGCTTCTTCATCACCGAGCGGAAGGCGGCGGAGATCTCCTTCTCGCGGCCCTCGAACTCGGGGAGCAGCTTCTCGACGGCCAGCGCCTTGACCTTGTCGAGCTCGGTCTCGCGCTCCTTCTTGCCGGCGATGGTCAGCGCGGCGGCGAGCTCGGTCTTGACCGCGCTCTCCAGGGCGGCGTAGACGTCCTCCTGGTAGTCGAGGAAGACGGCGTATTCGGCGGTCTCCTTCGCCGCGACCTGCGCGACCCGCGACTGCGCCTCGCACAGCACCTTGATGAACGGCTTGGCGGCCTCAAGGCCCTGCGCGATCGTCTCCTCGTTGGGCGCGACGGCGCCCTCGGCGATCAGCTTCAGCGTGTCCTTGGTGGACTCGGCCTCGACCATCATGATCGCGACGTCGCCGTCGGCGAGCACCCGCCCGGCCACGACCATGTCGAACGTGGCGCGCTCGAGCTCGTGGTGCGTCGGGAAGGCGACCCACTGGCCGTCGATCAGCGCGACGCGGACGCCGCCGATCGGGCCGGAGAACGGCAGCCCGGCGAGCTGCGTCGACAGCGAGGCCGCGTTGATGGCGACCACGTCGTAGAGGTGGTCGGGGTTGAGGGACATGACCGTGGCGACGACCTGGACCTCGTTGCGCAGCCCCTTGACGAACGACGGGCGCAGCGGCCGGTCGATCAGGCGGCAGGTGAGGATGGCGTCCTCGGAGGGACGGCCCTCACGGCGGAAGAACGAGCCGGGGATGCGTCCCGCGGCGTACATGCGCTCCTCGACGTCCACCGTCAGCGGGAAGAAGTCGAGGTTTTCCTTGGGCGACTTCGAGGCGGTGGTCGCGGACAGGACCATCGTGTCGTTGTCGAGATAGGCGACGGCGGAACCCGCCGCCTGGCGCGCCAGACGACCGGTCTCGAACCGGATCGTGCGTGTGCCGAATGAGCCGTTGTCTATGACGGCTTCAGCGGTGTGGACACCCTCCACGGGGGACCTCCTTGGTCAGTCAGTCTCCCGCGCCCTCTTTCTCACCGGCACCCTCGTTAGGTGCAGCGCCGGTCTTCGATCGAAGCGCCCGGTCAGAACTGTCACTGTTACCGGAAGCCACTACCGAGGACCGGCCCGCATGCGTCGCGGGTCGCTTGGTGCTTGTGCGGACGCGGGGGCTCTTAAGTGTGTCTCGGATATTCAGTTGTACGGCGCTCGACGCGCCGGTGGTGCAATGAGAAGGGAGCGACGCGGACGCCGCTCCCTCTCACTCTATCGGCGCAGGCCGAGGCGCTCGATGAGCGCACGGTAACGCGCGATGTCGACCTTCTGCAGGTACTTCAGCAGGCGGCGCCGACGCCCGACGAGCAGGAGCAGGCCACGACGGCTGTGGTGGTCGTGCTTGTGCGTCTTCAGGTGCTCGGTCAGCTCGCTGATGCGCTTGCTGAGCAGCGCGATCTGCACCTCGGGCGACCCGGTGTCGCCGTCGGCCGTCGCGTATTCAGCGATGATGGTCTTCTTGGCAGCGGTGTCGAGGGACACGGCTCTCCTTTGAGCTACAGGCACGCGCGAATAGATAAATGATGCGAGCGACCGTGCGTGCCTACAGTCGCCGCGGCGAAGGCCGTCAGAGCAGCGCGCAGCGCCGCCGTCACTGGACCGACATGCAAGGTTACCATCGCGGTCAAGCGCCGCGTCATCTATCCTCAGCCCGAGGTCAGCCGCCTGGCCTGGTCGACGTCGGTGTGGATCTGGGCGATGAGCTCTTCGATCGAGTCGAACCGGGTGTTTCCCCGCAGTCTCGCCGCGAAGTCTACCGCCACGTGCACGCCGTACAGCTCCAGGTCGTCGCGGTCCAGCGCGTACGCCTCGACCGTGCGCGGGACCCCCTCGAAGGTGGGGTTGGTACCGACGGAGATGGCGGCGGGCCAGCGCTCACCCGCGTAGAGGGCGGGCAGGTTGGCGACGGGCACGCACTCCAGCCAGCCCGCGTAGACCCCGTCGGCGGGGATGGCCGTGTGGGGCGGCGTCTCGACGTTGGCGGTGGGGAAGCCGAGCTGGCGGCCGCGCTGGTAGCCGCGCACGACGACGCCCTCCACCCGGTGCGGGCGGCCCAGGCCGGCCGTGGCGCCCTCGACGTCACCGGCCGTCAGCCGGCCGCGGATCTCGGTTGAGGAGACCCCGTCGAGCAGCGGGACCACCTCGACGGCGAAGTCGTACTTCTCGCCGAGCGCGACCAGGGTCTCGGTGGTGCCGGCCGCGCGGTGGCCGAAGGTGAAGTTCGCCCCCACCACGACCACGGCGGCCCGCAGCCGGTCGGCGAGGATCGACTGGGCGAACTCGCCGGGGCTCATCCTGGACAGCTCCAGCGTGAACTCCTCGACGCACACCTCGCCCACGCCGAGCCCGGTCAGCAGCTCCGACCTGCGCCTCGGCGTGGTCAGGCGGGCCGGGTGGGACCCGGGCCGGACGACCTCGGCGGGGTGCGGCTCGAAGACGACCGCGACGCCGCGCAGACCACGCTCCCGGGCGGCGGCCACGGCCCGCTCGACCACCTGTTGGTGCCCGCGGTGCACGCCGTCGAATACGCCGATCGTGACGGCGGACCTTTCCGAACCCTGCACGCCCGGCCCCATTCGCTTGTCGCGGATCAATCCCCCACCAGCCTGCCATGCGGCGCCGCGTCAGCTCCAATCGAGGGGGTAGCATCGGCCGCACCATGCCTCGATACGCACTTCTGATCCTGCCTGCCTTCAACCGTGTCTACGGTGAGAGCGCGGTCCGCCTGACCCTCGCCGAGCTGGCCTTCTTCGGCCGGCGGGCCCTGGAGACCGAGGTGTCGGACCTCGGGGAGAGCGTGATCGGCGGCCTGCCGTACGTGACCTTCGAGACGGCCGCGCCGCTCGGCGCCGGTGACGTCGCGCTGCTGTCCAACCTCTCCTCGGTCTACGCGCTCTACGGGATCGAGGGCGAGCTGCTGCGGCCGCTCACCGTGTCGCCGCTCGACCGGCTCAGCAGCGATCTGATCACGATCCAGAAATACGCCGGCAAGACGAACGAGCACTTCACCAAGCTGCTGCTGAACGTCACGGTGCTGGCCAGCGACCGGCGGCTGGACGAGCGGTTGTCGGTGTTCGATCCGCTGTGCGGGCGTGGCACCACGCTCAACCAGGCCCTTATGTACGGATATGACGCCTATGGGGCTGATGTCGACAGCAAGGACTTCGAGGCGTACACCGGTTTCCTCAAGACCTGGCTGAAGAACAAGCGGTTCAAGCACACCGCCGAGACCGTGCCCGTACGCCGTGAGCGGGCGCTGGTCGGCCGGCGACTGAACATCTCCTTCAGCCGGTCGAAGGAGGAGTTCAAGTCCGGCGACACGCAGCGCGTCTCCGTGGTCAACGCGGACACCCTGCGCAGCCGCGAGTTCTTCAAGCCGCGGTCCTTCGACGTCGTGGTGACCGACGCCCCCTATGGCGTGCAGCACGGCAGCAGGGGCGGCGGCGGTGGGCTGTCGCGCAGCCCCCTGGAGCTCATCAGGAAGGCCGCGCCCGTCTGGGCGGAGCTGCTGCGGCCCGGCGGCGCCCTCGGCATCTCGTGGAACACCTATGGCGGCACCCGCGACGACCTGGCCGAGATTCTCGCCAAGGCGGGGCTCGACGTGGTCGATCTGCCGGACTTCGAGCACTGGGTCGATCAGGCGATCGTCCGCGACATCATGGTGGCCCGCAAGCCATAAGAGGTCGGATCTCTCTCCCGCTTCCGACAGCTCGCATCACAACTCTTGACGAGGAGTGTGACGAGTGATCCTATGAATCCTGATAGGAAACTTTCCTAATCGGGAGGAACGATGCGATTAGTCACCACGGGCGCGTTAGCGATCGGATTACTCGTCCCAGCCCTGCCCGCCGCGGCCGACCCTGTGGAGTCGGGACCTTGGACCTCGTACGAGCCGACGTTCACCGTCCAGGAGCGGGGTTGCGGTGACGTCAACGACCTGACCTTCAAGCTGAGCTGCTCCACCGGTAGCGGCGACCAGCGGGCCGAGCGGCGCTACGCCACCTACTCCAGCGGCACCCGCCAGTTCGAGGGCTACTTCAAGATCACCAGTCTGGAAGGCACCCGCATCAGCCTGAAGCAGACCTTCAAGACGACCGGCCCGTTCTTCATGCTCGCCGTCGAACGCGGCGGCCGGCTCTACTCCGTGCACGGCGGCGACACGATCGCCACCGGCGCCACGATCGGCACGACGGTCCGCGTCAACACCGTTCACGTGGTCGGCAGCACCCATCGGACCTACATCAACGGGTCGCTGAAGCACACCGTGTCGAGTGAGAGCGGCAGCTTCTACGACAAGTTCGGCGCCTACCGGACGGGCAGCGGCAAGGGTCCCGCCACGGTCGAGTGGAGCGGCATCCAGTTCTGGCGCAAGTAGCGCGATGAGAGCAGCTCTGGTGGCTTTACTCCTGCTGACGGCCGCCTGCTCGACGCCGCCGCAGACGCCGATCCACCTGACGGCCACCCTCGTGTCACCGACCGACATCACGCTGCGCTGGGAGGGCCGCGAGCCGGACGCCTCCGGGCACGTCCTGGAGTTCGCCACCGAGCCACAGGGGCCGTACACGATCCTGGGGTTCCTGCCGCCGGAGCAGAGCACGTACACGCATCCCGATCTGATCCCGCGCACGCCGTTCTACTACCGGTTGCGGCCCTACTACGGCCAGGCCTCCGCGCCGGTGGACGTGGCACTGGGCGGCGGCCCGTACGCCAAGCCGCAGCCCGGCTGGTCGGAGCCGCGGACGATCCCCGGCGGCCCGAAAGGGGCGCGGCCGGTCAGGAGCGAGGGGGCGGCGCCGTCGGATCTGCGGGCCATCGTGACGCAGGCCGACGGCGTGGCGTTCCGGTGGACCGACCGGACCTCCGACGAGGAGGGCTTCCTGCTGGAGGACCGCCCGTCGGGCCGGCCGGACTTCCGGGTCGTCGCCGCCCTCGATCCGGACGTCAACGCCTTCGGCCTGGTCACGCTGCCCGAGGAGAGCCGCGCGTCCTACCGGGTACGCGCCTTCCGCTACGGGCCGCCGTCGAACGTCGCCCACCAGACGACCGGCGGTTCTTAGGAAATGACGTCTAGGAAATGACGTCTAGGAAATGACGTCTAGGAAATGACGTCTAGGAAATGACGTCTAGGAAATGAACACGGCCAGGGGCTTGGCGATGCGGCCCTGCTCCTCCACCAGCGCGAGCAGCTCGCCCTCCGGCCCGAACACGCCGATCGGGCCCTTGCCGTGCCCCGCGGCGGGCAGCCGTCCGCCGTGGCTGACGACCCTGGCCTCCTCGGCGGTGAGGTCCCAGCGCGGGAACGCCGCCGACACCGCCTCCCCGATGGGCAGAACCACGCACTCCTCGGCCAGCCGGTCGATGGTCCTGGCCCGCGACAGGTCGTACGGGCCGACCCGGGTGCGGCGCAGCGCCGTCAGGTGCCCGCCGACGCCGAGCCCGGCTCCCAGGTCACGGGCCAGGGCCCGGATGTAGGTGCCGCTGGAGCAGGTCACCACCGCGTCGATGTCCATCACGTCGTCGTGCGCCCTGATGTCCAGCACGGAGAACTCGCTCACGGTGACCGGCCGCGCGGCCAGCTCGACGTCCTCGCCCGCCCTGGCCAGCTTGTACGCCCGCTGCCCCCCGACCTTGATCGCGCTGACCTGCGGCGGGATCTGCATGATCTCGCCGGTGAGCGCCGCGATGCCCTTCTCGACCTCGGCGGGGCGCACCTCGGCCGCCGGGGCCGTCGAGATGACCTCGCCCTCGGCGTCGTCGGTGTTGGTGGTCACTCCGAGCCGGATCGTGGCCTCGTAGACCTTCTCCGTCAGCGCCAGGTGCCCGAGCAGCCGGGTCGCCTTCTCCACGCCGACCACGAGCACGCCCGTCGCCATGGGGTCGAGGGTGCCCGCGTGGCCCACCCGCCGGGTGCCGGCCAGCCGCCGCATCTTGGCCACCACGTCGTGGGACGTCCACTCGGCCGGCTTGTCCACGATGATCAAGCCGCTCTCGGCCATCAAGTCTCTCCGTCTCGACTCGGCAGCAGCGCCCGGAACGCCGCAATGGTGTCCTCGACGCTGAGGTGCGAGGTGAATCCGGCCGCGTTGTGATGACCGCCGCCGCCCAGCACGGCGCAGATCGCGCCGACGTCGACCGTGCCCTTGGACCGGCTCGACACCTGCCAGGCTCCCTGGTCGTCCTCCTTGAGCACCACCGCCACCTCGGCCTCGTCCGTGCGCCGCACGATGTCGATGAGGCCCTCCAGCTCGGTGTACGGCAGGCCGTACGCAACCCGGTCGACCCGGGGCACGTATGTCCAGACCAGGCCGTCCTCCAGCGACACCCGCTCGAGCGCGGCGGCCAGCACCTTGAGGTAGCCGAACGGAGACCGGTCCCACAGCTCGCGGGCGATCTCGTCGGTACGCAGCCCGGTGGCGACCAGCCGGGCGGCCATCTGGTGCACCTCTGGCGTGGTCGAGGCGTGGCGGAACGAACCGGTGTCGGTCACCAGCCCGGCGTACAGGCAGGTGGCGATGTCACGGTCCAGGCTGCCGCCGAGCCGGTAGATCAGCTGCTCGGCCAGCACGGCCGTCGCGGCCACGTGCGGGTCGATGAGGCTGAGCGTGCCGAACCCGGTGTTGGACAGGTGATGATCGACCACGATGACCTCATGGGCCTTGGCCGTGTTGGGGCCCAGCAGGCCCAGCCGGTCGGGCGTCGAGGAGTCGAAGGTGATCATCAGCTCCGGCTCCGCCGGAAAGTCCGCCGGCGGCACGAGCAGGTCCTGGCCGGGCAGGAAGCGCAGCAGGCGCGGCACGTCGAACTGCCGGTCACCGAAGGAGGCGACGACCCGCTTGCCCTGGGCCCGCAGGACGGAGCCGGTGGCCAGCATCGAGCCGAGCGCGTCGCCGTCGGGTGACACGTGGCAGGCCAGCGCGATCTCGTCGGCCTTGCCGATCAGGTCGAGCGCGCGCCGCCAGGCGGGCTCGGGGATCACCGAGCCGGACGGCGGCAGCGCGCCGTCCGCGCCGGTGAGCGGCAGAGCCTGAACACGACCCTGCCCCGACGTGCCCTCAGCCGATGTGCCCGGACCCGGGTGGGGCGGGCGATCGGTTCTGTCGCGCACGTCGGGCGTCACGTCGCCGGCTGCCCGTCCTCGTCAGGCTTGCCGAGGAGGTCCGGCTCGTCGTCCTCCTCCGGCTTGCGGTAGGGATCGGGGTCGCCGGCATAGGTCGCGCCCTCGGCCTTGCGCGCCACCTCGGCGTCCCTCGCCTTGGCGGCGTTGATCAGATCGTCGAGCTGGCGCGCGCTGTCGGGCAGCGGGTCGTGCTTGAACTCCAGCGTCGGAGTGAAGCGGACACCGGTCTGGCGGCCCACCTCGGAGCGGATGATGCCTCTCGCGCTGTCGAGGGCGGCCGCAGTGTCGGCCCGCTCGGCATCGGAGCCGAACACCGTGTAGAAGACCGTGGCCTCACGCAGGTCGGCGGTGATGCGCGTGTCGGTCACGGTGACGAAGCCCAGGCGCGGGTCCTTGATCCGGCGCTCCAGCATCTCGGCGACGATCTGCTGGATGCGGTCGGCGAGCTTGCGCGCTCGTGCTGCATCCACCATGTTCGCTCCCCCTCACGCACGGCCCGGAGGCCGTGCAGTCGTTCAGTCTTCGTCGTTGTAGAGCCGATGTCTCGCCGACAGCAGCTCGATCTCAGGGCGGAAGGCCACCATGCGCTCGCAGGCGTCCAATACCTCTTGGCAGTTGCCCGCCGAGCCCGAGACTACGGCGATGCCGACCTCCGCCCGGCGGTGCAGGTCGAGGTGACCGGTCTCGGCCACCGCGACACCGGGAAAACGCCTGTGCAGCTCGGCGACCAGCGGTCGCACGACGGAACGCTTCTGCTTCAGCGAATGTACGTCGCCGAGCAGGATGTCCAGGGTCAGAGCACCCACATACATCGTTGGCAACCACCGCTTGTCCTGGTGTGTGAAGGCACCCCGGCCCCGCTGCGGTGGAAAGCGGGCCCAGGCGTGCGAGAGGCGCCCGGCGGATGGTCCGCCGGGCGCCCGGCCGCGTGTTACGCGCGCGGCTTCTCCCGCATCTCGAACGTCTCGATGACGTCGTCGATCCGGATGTCGTTGTAGCCGACCCCGATACCGCACTCGAAGCCCTCGCGGACCTCGGTCGCGTCGTCCTTGAAGCGACGCAGCGACGAGACGGTCAGGTTGTCGGCGATGACGACGCCATCGCGGATGATCCGGGCCTTGCTGTTGCGCACGATCGTGCCGGAGCGGACCAGCGAACCGGCGACGTTGCCGATCCTCGGCACCTTGAAGACCTCGCGGACTTCGGCGGTGCCCATCTGGACCTCTTCGAACTCGGGCTTGAGCATGCCCTTGAGCGCCGCTTCGATCTCCTCGATCGCCTGGTAGATGACCGAGTAGTAGCGGATGTCGACGCCCTCGCGCTCGGCCAGGTCGCGCGCCCGGGGCTCAGGCCGGACGTTGAAGCCGATGATGACCGCGTTGTCGTCGGCGACGGCCAGGTTGACGTCGTACTCGGTGATCGCACCGACGGCGCGGTGCAGGACACGGAGCCTGACCTCGTCGCCGACATCGATCTTGAGCAGGGCGTCTTCCAGGGCCTCCACCGAACCGGACACGTCACCCTTGATGATGAGCTTGAGCTCGTCGACGCGACCCTTCTCGAGGTTGCTGAACAGCTCCTCGAGGGTCAGGCGACGGCTCGACCTCGCCATATCGGCGCTGCGCTTGCGCGCCGCGCGCTGCTGGGCGATCTGACGGGCCATCCGGTCGTCGGTGACGACGATGAAGTTGTCACCCGCGCCCGGCACCGCCGTCAGACCCATGACCAGGACCGGACGGGACGGCGTGGCCTCTTCGACCAGGTCGCCGTTGTCGTCGAGCATCGCCCGGACGCGGCCGTAGGCCTCGCCACAGACGATGGAGTCGCCGACACGCAGCGTGCCGCGCTGGACCAGGACGGTCGCGGTCGGGCCACGGCCCTTGTCGAGGTGCGCCTCGATCGCGATGCCCTGAGCGTCCATCGCCGGGTTGGCGCGCAGGTCGAGCTCGGCGTCCGCGGTGAGCAGGATGGCCTCGAGCAGCTGCTCGATGCCGGTCCCGTTCTTGGCGGAGATGTCGACGAACAGCGTCGAGCCACCGAACTCCTCCGCCACCAGGCCGTACTCGGTGAGCTGGGCACGGACCTTGTTGGGGTCGGCGCCCTCCTTGTCGACCTTGTTGACCGCGACCACGATCGGCACGTCGGCCGCCTGGGCGTGGTTGAGCGCCTCGATCGTCTGCGGCTTCACGCCGTCGTCGGCCGCGACCACCAGCACCGCGATGTCGGTCGCCTTGGCACCACGGGCACGCATGGCGGTGAACGCCTCGTGACCCGGGGTGTCGATGAAGGTGACCTTGCGCTCTTCGCCCTCGTGCTCGGTGGCGACCTGGTAAGCGCCGATGTGCTGGGTGATGCCACCCGCCTCGCGCGCCACCACGTTGGTCTTGCGGATGGCGTCGAGCAGCTTGGTCTTACCGTGGTCGACGTGACCCATGACGGTCACGACCGGCGGACGCGCGGCCAGGTCGGCCTCGTCGCCCTCGTCCTCGCCGAACTCGATGTCGAAGGCCTCGAGAAGCTCGCGGTCCTCCTCCTCCGGGCTGACGACCTGGATGTTGTAGTCGAGCTCGGAGCCGAGCAGCTGCAGCGTCTCCTCGTTGACCGACTGGGTGGCGGTCACCATCTCGCCGAGGTGCAGCATGATCTGCACCAGCGAGGCGGGATTGGCACCGATCCGGTCGGCGAAGTCGGACAGCGAAGCGCCGCGCGGAAGGCGGATCGTCGCACCGTTGCCGCGCGCGACCTGCACGCCGCCGATCGCCGGGGCCGACATGTTGTCGAACTCCTGGCGCCTCTGGCGCTTGGACTTGCGGCCACGCGTGGGACGGCCACCGGGACGCCCGAACGCGCCCGCCGTGCCGCCACCGCGGCCACGGCCGCCGCCACCGGGACGACCGGCGAAACCGCCGCCGCCACCGGGACCACCGGTGCTCGTGCCCGGACGACCGGCGCCACCGCCGCCACCGGGGCGACCGGCGAAACCGCCGCCACCACCGGGACGACCGCCGCCGCCACCGCCACCGGGACGGCCACCGCCGCCACCGCCGCCGGGACGACCGCCGCCACCACCGGGACGGCCACCGCCGCCGCCACCGCCGGGACCGGCGGGACGACCCTGGGGCATCATCATCGGGTTGGGACGCGGACCGCCGGGACGGGGACCGCCCGCACCGGGACCGGGACGCGGGCCGGCCGCACCGGGCGGACCAGGACGCGGACCGGCCGCACCGGGCCTGCCGTCGCCGCCACGACCCTGCGGGGGACGCGGGGCCGCGCCGTCGCGCGGCGGACCGTCACGACGCTCGCGCTGGCCGGGACCGGTGCCGCCACCATCGCGGTTGGCACCGGGACGCGGCGGCCGGGACTGGCCCATGCCGCTGGCGTTGGACGAGAACGGGTTGTTGCCCGGACGCGGGCCGCGCGGACCCGGCTTGGGACCGGGACCCGGACGAGGACCGCCACCGGAGGGGGAACGGTCGGACGGGCCACGATCGGACGGACCACGGTCGGGACGCGGAGCCGCCGGGCCGCCGCCACCGGAGGGCGCGCCGGGACGCGCCGCGGGGCCGGGCTTGGGACCCGGACGGGCGGCGGGACCGGGACGCGGGCCCGGAGTGGGGGCGCCCGCAGCGGGCGCGGGACGGGTGCCGCTGTCGAAACGCGCCTGCGGAGCGCCGGAGGTGTCGGCACGCTCGGGCTCAGGCTGCGGCTGGTGCGGCATCGGCACCGGCGGGCGCGGCTGACCGCCGCCCGCGGGACCTGCCGGACCCGGACGCGGACCGGGCCTGGGGCCCGGACCAGGACGCGGAGCTGATGTTGGGGTCGGCGCCTCCGCGGCGCCGTTACCGGCCAGGCTGTCCGCCGGCCGGGGAGCAGCCCTTGGCGGCTGCGGCTTGGACGACGAACCGCCGCCCCTCGAGGACCCACCCTTGGATGCGCCCAATGCTTCGGTGAGCCTGCGGACCACCGGCGCCTCGATGGTGGAGGACGCCGAACGGACGAACTCCCCCATCTCCTGGAGCTTGGCCATGACGACCTTGCTCTCTACGCCGAACTCCTTAGCGAGCTCGTATACCCGGACCTTCGCCACTGCACTCCCTTACTCGGCCCGGGAGGCTGGCTGTGCCGTCCGGACCGTCGCTACCTTGACATCTTCATCGCCGCGTGCTCATCAGGCGCTCATAGCAATCTGACTCCGCCCATCAACTCGGCGTCCTACATGACATTTCTTGGTTCCCCTTCTCCAGGTGCACCCGCACGCGCGAGACGTCAAGCGGCCCCGGCACGCGGAACGCGCGCGGAAACGCTCGGCGACGCTCGGCAAGCTCCAGACACTTCTCGGACGGATGCAGTGACGCACCTCGACCAGGAAGCCGTCCTCGCAGGTCAGGGATCACGTGATCCTCGACCCGCACCAAGCGGAGCAGGTCGGACTTAGCCGTACGGACCCTGCAGCCCACACAGGTGCGCTGTGGAGCCGCGTGGCCACCATATTCCAGCTTACCGTGTTGACGCATCTACGGAACCGGCAGCATCCTCGGCCTGGGTGTCAGGCCTGATGTCAATCCGCCATCCAGTGAGCCTCGCGGCAAGCCGGGCGTTCTGTCCCTCTTTGCCGATGGCCAGGGAGAGCTGGTAGTCGGGCACGGTCACCCGCGCGACCCGGCCTTCGAGATCGAGGACCTCAACGTGGGAAACGCGGGCCGGCGACAGGGCATTCCCCACGAACTCGCCGGGGTCCTCGGACCAGTCGATGATGTCGATCTTCTCGCCGTGCAGCTCGGTCATCACGTTGCGCACGCGCGAGCCCATCGGGCCGATGCACGCGCCCTTGGCGTTGACGCCCTGCCTGCGCGACCTGACCGCGATCTTCGTGCGGTGACCGGCCTCGCGGGCCACGGCGGCGATCTCCACCGTGCCGTCGGCGATCTCCGGCACCTCCAGCGCGAACAGCTTCTTGACCAGGCCCGGATGGGTACGCGACAGCGTGACCGAAGGGCCCTTGTGGCCCTTCTTCACCTGCACCACATAGGCGCGGATGCGCTCGCCGTGCACGTAGTCCTCGCCGGGCACCTGCTCGTTGTGCGGCAGGACGGCCTCGATCTTGCCGAGGTCGACCAGCACCACGCGCGGGTCCTTGCCCTGCTGGATCACACCGGAGACCAGCTCACCCTCGCGGCTGGCGAACTCGCCGAAGTTGATCTCGTCCTCGGCGTCGCGCAGCTGCTGCAGGATGACCTGCTTGGCGGTGGTCGCCGCGATTCTGCTGAAGTTGCCCGGCGTATCGTCGAACTCCCTGACGATCTCGCCCTCGTCGTCGATCTCGGCGGCGAAGATGGTCACGTGCCCGCTCGTCCTGTCGAGCTCCGCGCGCGCCTTGGGCGCGGCACCCTCGGTGCGGAAGTAGGCGATCAGCAGCGCGTCTTCGATCGCCTTGACGACCAGGTCGAAGGAGATGTCCTTCTCCCGCTCCAGGCTGCGCAGGACGCTCATGTCGATGTCCACGAGGCTTTCCCCTTAGCCTTCGTCGCCGTCGACGTCTTCGTCGTCGAACCGGCGGAACTCCACCTGCACCCGTCCGCGGGCCAGGTCCTGATAGTCGAATCGGCGCCCGGCGCCGTCGACGTCGAGCTCGACGCCGCTCTCGTCCGCGGAGCGCACGCGGCCCTCCACCACGGAACCATCTCTCATCTCGGCCTTCACCAGCCGCTTGGCCGCGCGCCGCCAGTGACGCGGCTCGGTCAGCGGGCGGTCGACGCCCGGCGAGGAGACCTCCAGCGTGTAGGCCGACTGGCCCATCGCGTCGGCGTCGTCGAGCGCCGCGGAGACGGCCTGGCTGACGTCGGCCACGTCGTCGAGGCTCACGCCGCCGTCGCGGTCGACGATCACACGCAGCAGCCGGCGCTTGCCGGCCTGGGTGACCGTGACGTCCTCCAGATCGAGGCCCTCCGCGCCGACGACGGGCTCAAGGAGCTTCATCAGGTGGTCGCGGGGTGATGCGCTGCCCATATCGACCTCCCTATTGTCATGTCTCAGCCGGGCGGACCTCGCCTCTGGCTCTCAAGTCGCCTGGCCGCTCAGCCAGCTACGACAGTTGACACCCTATCTGTACGAGGGCACGAAGAGAGCGCCACTCGGCACGTGCGAATGGCGAGCGTCGCCTGACACGGGGAGCGAGCGCAAGACCGTACGATGCTATCTGCGTTCCGTTTACAGGAGGTCCCTGCCCGTGCGCCCGCGTTCTCTGTCACGGCGAGCCGTGCTGGCGGGCGGAGCGGCCGCCGCGGCCCTGTCGGGATGCGACGCGTCCGACACCCCCCAGCCGTCGCCCACTCCGTCGGAAGATCCTGAGCGGGTGCTGCTGCGGCAGCTGATCGCCGACAAGGAACACACGATCGCCCTCTACTCCGCGCTGATCGCGGGCGGCGCGACCAAGCTGACCCCGTTCCGCGACCGCCATCAGGCTCACCTCGACGAGTTGCGCAAACGCCTGCCCGGCGGGCCCACGCCATCCCCTTCCTCCCCCGCGCCTCAGACGCCCGCTCCCGTGCCGAAGACGTCGGTGTCGCGGCTGCGTGAGGCCGAGCGCCGGGCGGCGGCGCTCCGCGTCCGCCAGCTCGCCGGCGTCTCGCCGCAGCTGGCCCAGCTCATCGCCGCCATCGGCGCCTGCGAGGCCGCCCACGCCCTGGCCCTGCCGAGGTCGACGTGACACCGGCCGATGTGGAGAAGCTGCGCAAGGCGCTGTCGGCCGAGCATGCCGCCGTCTTCGCGTACGGGCTGATCGGCGCGCGCACCACGGGCTCGCTGCGGTCGCGGGTCACGACCGCGTTCGACGCCCATCGAGCCAGACGCGACCAGTTGCGCACCGCCATCACCACCCGGGGCGGCACGCCGACCGAGCCCGAGGGGGGCTACGCCCTGCCGATCGTGCCGTCCACGGCGGCGCAGGCGGTTCAGCTCGCGGTCCACGTGGAGGGCGGCATCACGGCCGCCTACCTGGAGCTGGTGGCGTCGGACGACGCGTCGCTGCGCCGGTACGCCGCGCTGGCCATGCAGGAGTCGGTGGCCCGCTCCTACTCCTTCCGTCCCGCGATCACCACGGCCTTTCCCGGCATGTCGGGGCCTACCGGCTGAGAGCGGCTCACCGTCCACACGACCGTCTCAGTCTCTGTGACGGTCTGTTGTGGCTGGGGTCCTTGTGGAGATACCCCCTTCGGGGGAGCGAAAGAAGGCCGTCCGTCGTGGCTGGGGTCCCTGGGAAGGGCATCCCCTCCGGGGGCGAGGAAGAAGACCGTCCGTCGTGGCAGAGGCCTCCAAGGAGGGGAGTCCCCTCCGGGGAGCGGGAGTGATCGGATGCGGGCGGTTCAGCGGTAGAGCACCGTCAGTAGGTCGCTGCCCAGGCGTTCGATTGCCTCGGCGTCGAGTTGGTAGTAGACCACCGAGCCGCGCCGGTGCACGTGCACCAGCGCTGCCTCCCTCAGGTGGCGTAGGTGTCTTGAGACCTGGGGGGCGGTCATGCCCAGTTGGTTGGCGAGCTCCGAGGTGGCCACCGGGTTGCGCAGGATGGCGTAGCAGAGCTTGAGACGGGTCGGGTGCTGGAGGACGGCCAGCCGTTGCCGGGCGGTCTCCAGGGAGACCCCGGCGGAGGTGCCCACGCCGTACTGGATGACCACGGGGTAGCCCGGATAGTGCTTGACCACGAAGTGCGGGCGGCCGTACAGGCTGGGGACGAGCAGGCAGGGCCGGTCGGCGCCGATGCGGGCGGTGGCGTTGTAGAGCTTGTCCAGGACGATTCGACGCCCGCCCTCGACGGCCGTGGCGGTGGGGAAGTCGGCCAGCGCCATGGGGCCGTGCACCGCGATCGTCCGCTCGCGCACCGCGGCCTCGGCGGCCAGCGCCGTACGCAGGCCCGGCCAGTCCGCCTCGAAGGCCGCGGCGGCGAAGTCGGCCAGGAAGCCGGTCAGTTCGCGCCTGAAGCCCCAGGGGTCGTTCTGCACTCGGGTGCCCAGCTCCACCCTGCTGGAGGAGATCAGTCTGAGGCGCTGGAGCACGTCGCCGCCGACGCCGGCGCTGTTCTTGCCGATGAGCGCCTGGAGGGTCATGGCGGTGAAGTCGCCGATCGGCAGCGCCTCGATCTCGGCCAGCTCGTCTTCGAGCGTCCTGGACCGGCCGGCGGACAGCGGCAGCAGGTAGCGGGCCCGGAAGGCACTCCACAGAGGCGCCCACGCCGTCGCCCTGGCCAGCAGGTCCTCGTCGGCCTCCGTGTGGACCCTGGCCACCCAGCGGGCCGCCGCGGGGTGGTGTCCGGGCTCGTCGAGCGCGTGCAGGCAGGCGCAGAGCTCGGCCAGCGGGGAGACGCCCATGGTGATCGAGGCCGGGTCGGTGGAGGACAGGAGGAGCGTGACGGGCACGTTGCACATTACCGCGTTGGCGGCAATCTCCTTGTCCGAAACTGGATATATGTCCAGGCTGTGGCGCCATGGCCAAGGCACCACTACACGAAAACGGCGGCGCGGTTAAGCACCCCCGGGAGTATTACTTCAGCGGGTCCACCACCATCTTCGCCTCCCGATACGACCAGCGCTTCTCCTACTGCCTCTACGTGCCGACGGCCCACTCGCCCGACGGCCCGCCGGTCCCGATCGCCGTCATGCAGCACGGGACGGGACGGCGCGGGCCGCAGTACCGCGACAACCTCGCCGAATGGGGTGAGCAGCAGGGCTGCCTGGTCCTGGCGCCGCTGTTCCCCGCGGGCATCGAGGACGCGGACGACCTGCACGGCTTCAAGTTCATCAACTACCGCGGCATCCGCTTCGACCACGTGCTGCTGGCGATGGTCGAGGAGGTCGGCGAGCGTTTCAACGTCGACACCGAGCGGTTCCTCCTGCACGGCTTCTCCGGCGGCGGCCAGTTCGCCCATCGGTTCGCCTACCTGCATCCGGACCGGTTGGCCGGAGTGTCAATTGGTGCACCAGGGCGGATATCGTACATCGATTGGGACAGCCCGTGGTGGATCGGGCTCAAGGGGTTCGAGGAGGAGTTCGGCCAGCCGCCCAGGATCGAGGAGCTCGGGGCGGTGCCGGTACAGATGGTCGTGGGTGCCGAGGACGTCGAGACCTGGGAGATCAACAACCAGGGCGACGCCAACTGGATGGACGGCGCCGACGCCTACGGAACCACCCGTGTCGAACGGCTGGCGGCGCTGCGTGACAACTTCGCCGCGCACGGCATCAACGTCAGGTTCGACGTCGTGCCCGGCGTGGCGCACCAGCCGATGAGCGTGCTGGAGCCGGTCAAGGACTTCTTCACCTCGATTCTCACCCCCCGGGAGACCTCATGAAGATCATTGTTGCCGCCGCCGTCCTGACGGTTCTGGCCACCGGTTGCGCGGTCGGCGAGAGCGCCGAGGCAGGCGCCGAATACCCGAGCAAGCCTCTGACGATCATGGCGCCGGGCAGCCCCGGCGGCGGCTGGGACACTCGTGCCCGCGGCATCGCCGGCGCGCTCAGCCAGTGCAAGATCACCACCGCGAAGGCCACGGTCATCAACGTCCCCGGCGCGGGCGGCACGATCGGGCTGGCCCAGTTCGCCAAGAGCAAGGGCGACCCCTACCAGCTCATGGTCATGGACAGCGCGACCATGCTCGGTGGCATCGTCAACAACCACTCGCCCGTCGACCTGACCACGCTCACCCCGATCGCCGGGCTGAGTAGGGGTCCTAGCGCGATCGTGGTGCCGAAGAACGCGCCGTACGCGGACCTGAAGTCGCTGCTGGCCGCGATGAAGAAGAACCCGCACGGCATCAAGTGGACCGGCGGCTCGCTCGGCGGCCCCGGGCAGATGACGGTCGCGGGACTGGCCAAGGGCCAGGGCATCGACGCCAAGCAGGTCAACTACGTGCCCACGGCGGGCGGCGGCGAGTCGATGAACCTGCTGCTCAGCGGTGCCGCCACCGCGGGCATCGACACCGTCGCCGAGCTTCGCGCGCAACTCCAGGCCGGAGAGCTCAAGGCGCTCGCGGTGGACGGCGACAAGCGGATCGAGGGCATCGACGCCCCGACGCTGAAGGAACTGGGGCTGTCGGACCAGGCCATCTCCACGATGGCCGGCGTGCTCGCCCCGGCGGGGCTGTCGGCCGAGCAGCAGCAGGACGTCGTCAAGATGATCGACAAGATGCGGCAGACGTCATGCTGGCAGCAGGTCCTCAAGCAGAACAACTGGGTCGACGCCTGGACCCCGGGCGACTCGTTCAAGCAGGTGCTCACCGAGCAGCGCGGGCAGATCACCACAATCCTCGGCGAGTTGGGACTGGGCAAGTGAGCACCCGGCTCGTCTCGGCGGGGTTCCTGGCGGTCGCGCTGGTCGTACTGGCGCAGGCGTTCATGATCCCTGACGGCGGCGGTTACCAGGCCGTCGGGCCACGGGCCTTCCCGCTCCTGGTCGGCATCGGCATGGCGGTGGTGGCCGTGATCGGGGTGGTGCAGGCGTTTCGCGCTCCGGTGACCCGCGAGGGCGGCGAGGACGAGGGCGTGCACTGGCGTCCCGTGCTGCTCCTCATCGGCGCGCTCGCTCTGTACGCGGTCCTGCTCGCGCCCGTGGGCTACTGGCAGGCGACCACGCTGTTCTTCGTCGCGGTGGCCCGCGTGCTCGGCAGCCGCAAGCTGGTGCGCGACCTGGTCGTGGGCCTGCTGCTGGCGCTGGCCACGTATGTGCTGTTCGACCGGGTGCTGGGCATCACGCTGCCTCCGGGCCTGATCAGATTGGCGATCTGAGATGAGCGTACTGGGCCACCTGCTCGACGGCTTCGCGCACGCGCTCACCCTGCAGAACCTGCTGCTCGGCCTGCTCGGCGTCACCGTCGGCACGCTCGTCGGCGTGCTGCCGGGCCTCGGCCCGGCCACGACGATCGCGCTGCTGCTGCCCCTGACGATGGTGTTCGACCCGGTGGGCGCGTTCGTGATGTTCGCCGGGATCTACTACGGCGGCATGTACGGCGGCAGCACCACCGCGATCCTGCTCAACATCCCCGGCGAGACGGCGTCGATCCCCACCACGCTCGAGGGCTACCCGATGGCGCGGAAGGGCCGGGCCGGGGCCGCGCTGGCCACGGCGGCCATCGGCTCGTTCGTGGCGGGCACGATCTCCACCGTCGTGATCACGTTCCTGGCGCCCGGAATGTCGGCCATCGCCAAGTCGATCCAGCCCGCCGAGTACTTCTCGATCATGGTGCTCGCCTTCGTCACCGTCACCTCGCTCATGGGCGACTCGATCGTGCGCGGCCTGTCCAGCCTCTTCCTCGGGCTGGCGATCGGCATGGTGGGCATCGACCAGATGACCGGTCAGCCGCGCCTGGCCTTCGGCGTACCCGACCTGTACGAGGGGCTGCCGGTCGTGGCGCTGGCCGTCGGCCTGTTCGCCGTGGCCGAGGCGGTCGCCACCGCGGCCCAGCGGAACCGGCAGGAGCAGCCGCCGGTGAAGGTGACCGGGCGCATCGGCATGACCCGCGACGACTGGCGCAGGTCCTGGCGGCCGTGGCTGCGGGGCACCGCGTTCGGCCTGCCGATCGGCTCGCTGCCGGCGGGCGGCGCCGAGTTGCCCACCTTCCTCAGCTACAACGTCGAGAAGCGGCTGGCCAAGGACCCCGAGGAGTTCGGCCACGGCGCCATCGAGGGCGTGGCGGGGCCCGAGGCGGCCAACAACGCGGCCTTCTCCGGCGTGCTGGTGCCGCTGCTCACGCTCGGCATCCCCACCTCGGCCACGGCCAGCATGCTGCTGATCGCCTTCCAGATCTACAACGTGCAGCCGGGACCGCAGCTGTTCGATCAGCAACCGGTGCTCGTGTGGACGCTGATCGCCAGCCTCTACATCGGCAACGTGATGCTGCTGGTGCTGAACCTGCCGCTGATCCGGCTGTGGGTGAAGCTGCTGAGCGTGCCGGCCGCGCTGCTGACGGCGGCGATCCTGACGTTCGCGACGCTGGGTGTCTACGCCACCTCGCAGAGCGTGTTCGAGATCCTGGTGGCGTACGGGTTCGGGCTGGTGGGGTTCGTCCTGCGGCGGGCCGGCTATCCGGTGGCGCCGCTGATCCTCGGGGCGGTGCTCGGGCCGCTGATGGAGGTGCAGTTCAGGCGGGCCCTGGCGTTCAGTGAGGGGGACCCGGCGGTGTTCTTCACCCGGCCCGTGTCGCTGGCCATCCTGGTGATCGCCGCCGCCTGCCTGATCGGGCCCGTGGTGCTCCGCCGCCGCGGCAAGATCTCCATGCCCGCGGCCATGGACTGACGACTCCCCCTGGCAGAGCAGCACGGCTCCCCCTTGACCGAAGGGAGAGCCGTGCTTCGCGTTACGAGCAGGCGGCCAGCACGCGGTCGGCGGCCGTGTCGAGCGGGATCTCCTCCTTGACGCCGGTGACCCGGTCGCGGAGCTCGACCACGCCCTGAGCCAGCCCGCGGCCCACGACCACGATCGTGGGCAGGCCGAGCAGCTCGGCGTCCTTGAACTTGACGCCGGGCGAGACCCCGGACCGGTCGTCGACGAGCACCCGCAGCCCGCGGGACTCCAGCTCGGCGGCCAGCTGGAGGGCCACCTCGATCTGGTTGTCCTTGCCCGTGCCCACGATGTGCACGTCGGCGGGCGCGATCTCGCGCGGCCACACCAGCCCGAGCTCGTCGTGGGCCTGCTCGGCGATGACCGCCACGGCGCGCGAGACGCCGATGCCGTAGGAGCCCATCGTGATGCGGATCGGCTTGCCGTCGGGGCCCAGGGCGTCGAGCCCGGCCGCGTCGGCGTATTTGCGGCCGAGCTGGAAGATGTGCCCGATCTCGATGCCGCGGTCGATGGACAGCGGCGAGCCGCAGCGGGGGCACGGGTCTCCGGCGCGCACCTCGGCGGCCTCGATCGTGCCGTCGGGGACGAAGTCACGGCCCGCGACCACGTGGGCGGCGTGCTTGCCGCGCTCGTTGGCGCCGGTCACCCAGGAGGTGCCGGTGACCACGCGGGGGTCGACGAGGTAGCGGATGCCGAGGTCGCGCAGGACCTGCGGGCCGATGTAGCCGCGGATCAGGCCGGGGTGCTTGGCGAAGTCCTCGGCCTCGAAGATGGCGGGCTCGCCGGGGGCCAGCGCGGCCTCCAGGCGCTTGAAGTCGACCTCGCGGTCGCCGGGCACGCCGACGATCAGCGTCTCGACCTTGTCGGAGCCGGGCGTGGTGACCTTGACGACGACGTTCTTCAGGGTCTCGGCGGCGGTGATCGACAGGCCGTGGCGCTCGTTGACGTAGGACACCAGCGACTCGATGGTCGGGGTGTCGGGGGTGTCGAGGACGCGCTGCGGCTCCAGCCCGTCGAGGGCGCGGGCCGGGGGCGCGGTCGTGGTGACGGCCTCGGCGTTGGCCGCGTAGCCGCAGGAGCGGCAGGCCACGAAGGTGTCCTCGCCGGTGGGCGTGGGCGCCAGGAACTCCTCGGAGGCCGAGCCGCCCATCGCGCCCGACGTGGCGAACACGATCTTGTAATCGATGCCGAGCCGGTCGAACGTCCGGATGTAGGTCTCGCGGTGCTGCTCGTAGGAGTGCTTGAGTCCTTCGTCGTCGAGGTCGAAGGAGTAGGCGTCCTTCATCAGGAACTCGCGACCGCGCAGGATGCCCGCGCGGGGCCTGGCCTCGTCGCGGTACTTCGTCTGGATCTGGTAGAGCGTGACCGGATAGTCCTTGTACGAGGAGTATTCGCCCTTGACCATGTCGGCGAAGAGCTCCTCGTGCGTGGGGCCGAGCAGGTAGTCGACGCCCTTGCGGTCCTTGAGCCGGAAAAGCGTGTCACCGTATTCGGTCCAGCGACCGGTGGCCTCGTAGTATTCGCGCGGCAGCAGGGCGGGGAAGAGCACCTCCTGGCCGCCCATCCGGTTCATCTCCTCGCGGACGACCTTGGCGACGTTTTCCAGCACCATCTTGCCGAGGGGCAGCCACGAGTAGATGCCGGGCGCCACCCGCCGGACATAACCGGCGCGGACCAGGAGCTTGTGGCTCGGCACTTCCGCGTCTGCCGGGTCGTCCCGCAGGGTGCGAAGAAACAACGACGACATGCGCAGCGACACGGCTACTCCTTGTTCGGCCTGGATATGAGGACTACAGGCTATCGACTAGGAGCGACTCGCCGCGCGGCCTTATCCCGCGATGGGAACCCAGCCGCCCAGCGAACCGGCCACCGCGACCGCGAACAGGCCGACAAGGACCGCCGTCAGCGCCAGCGCGCGCACCCGGCCCGCCTTGCCGCGGCGCAGCGCCATCACCAGCACGACGGACAGGGCGCCGAGCACGGGCGCGGGGCCGGGCCAGAACGCGGGGTCGCTGTGGATGAAGCCGGGCGTCGCGCGGTCGATCACGTCGGCGAGCAGCAGGGCGCCGATGAGGCCCGCGGCCAGGTCGCCCCAGACATCCGGCCGCCTCGTCACGTAGGCGAGCAGGCCCAGCCCGACCAGCAGGCAGAGCGTCCAGTTCAGCCCGGCCGCGGAGCCGCCGACACCCACGCCGCCGATGTCGGGCCCGCCGCGCACCATGCTGCCGCCCAGGGTCACGACGATCATGGACAGGGAGGCCAGAAACGTGGTGAGCAACGCCCACCCGAAGCCCGCCGCGCTCGCCCCGACGAGCAGAGCCAGACCCAGATACATGTACGGGTCATAGACCTGGCCGAGCCATTGGGGACCGCGACCGTCGGCGAGTATGCCCACGAGCCCGACGACCAGCCCGCCGAGGAAGGCCCCCAGCACATGGCGTTCGATGCAGCGCTGGTCACGGTCGTACGCGGCGAACTCCGCGTAGTCGATCGTGCTCTCTTTTACGTCCATTGCCTGGTCAACCCTCCCTTCGCAACTTGTCGCAATACCACAACCAGATTATGTGGCCGTCCAGAAAAGGCAAATTTCGGCCAACCGAATGCAACGAAGCAATCGCTTGGTTAAACTGGCTCGGTGACCGTCACAGACGAGCTGCGCTCCGTCGTCCGCGCCTATCTCGCCGACCGCCCCGCCGCGCCCTGGGCGGCGTTCGCCCGCGAGCTGGACACCGCAGGACTCGCCGTCCCGGAGGAGTACGGCGGAGCGGGCTGCGGCCCGGCCGAGATCGCGGTGGTGGCGGTAGAGCTGGGCCGGACCCTGTCCCCGTACCCCTTCCTGCAGAGCGCCGTCCTGGCCGTCGAGGCGCTCAAGGCGGGCGGCGACGAGGCGGCGATGGGCCGGCTGCTGCCCGCGCTGGCCGACGGCTCGGTGACGGCGACCGTCGTCCTACCCGGCGACGGCGACCTGACCCTCCGGGACGGCCTGCTCACGGGCGTCGTCCCGTACGCGCTGGAGGGCGACGTGGTGCTCGCCTACGCCGACGGGCTCCTGGTCGAGGCAGTGCCGACGCGGCGCGTGGCGTACCCGACCATGGACGAGAGCCGGCCCCTGGCCGAGTTGTCCTTCGACCACGCCCCGGCGCGGCCGGCCGGCGACGGCGCGACGTGGAGCCGGGTGCGCGACCTCGGCATCGCGGCGCTGGCGGCCGAGCAGGTGGGCGGGGCCGAGCGCTGCCTGGAGATGGCCACGGAGCACGCCAAACTGCGCCATCAGTTCGGCAGGCCGATCGGCTCCTTCCAGGCGATCAAGCACAAGCTGGCCGACCTGCTGCTGCTCGTGGAGTCGGCCAGATCGGCGGCGCTGGCGGCGGCCGGGTCGGAGTCCCTCGCGGCGATCGCCGGGTCCTACTGCACTGAGGCGTATCTCACGGCGGCGGGCGAGAACATCCAGGTCCACGGCGGGATCGGCGTGACCTGGGAGCATCCGGCCCATCGCTACCTCAAGCGGGCCACCTCCGACGCCCAGCTCTTCGGCCCGCCGCAGGCGCACCGCGAGCGCCTGGGCGCGCACGTCTTTCAGGCCGGGCTAGCCGCCCAGTAGCGTTTCCCAGGGGCGCGGGGCGTTCGTGGCGCGGGTGGTGTCGAGCGCTTCGGCCAGCCGCCAGAAGCCCGGCTTGTCGCGTACGCGCTCGCGGCCCAGCGGATCGATGGCCCGCAACTCGAAGCGGACGCCCATCACGTCGAGCACCGCCGACCGGCTGTCACCCGGCCCGGCGGGCGCGCCGAGCTCGTCCTCGTACGCGGGAGCGCGCACCTGCTCGGCCAGCAGCGCCGCCACCTCTGAGGCGTACGGGCCGTCGCGCCACTCGATGTGCCAGCTGTGGTCGGCGCCCCGCCACCAGGTCAGATCCCGGCAGGACTCGATGAACTCGGCCTCCGTGGCGAGAGCGGCCATCACCCGGCCGAACGCCTCGTAACCGCGCCCGCTCGTGAGGGAGAAATCATCGGCCCCCATATCGGGGAGCGTGCCATCTTTCGGCCGCCTTAGCGCGTGCTTTCGCCTCACGTGCATCACTCTGATCGCGAACGCGCCCTTCCCGCAAGTCTTTGGTGCTGATAGTCTCTACCAAGCGAGCGCTTGGTTTACTACTTTCGCCGGAGGCGCGATGACGTCCCTACGGATCAGCCTGGGCTACGAGCTGGAGGTGCGCGGGCGCTCCCGCGAGGTCGAGCAACAGGCGTTCCAGAACGTGATCGACCAGGTCGTGCTCGGTGATCGGCTCGGTTTCGACACCGCCTGGTTCGTCGAGCACCACTTCACGCGGGGGTTCTCCCACTCCTCCGCGCCCGATCTCGTGCTGGCCGCGATCTCCCAGCGGACCGAGCGGATCCATCTCGGGCTGGGCGTGGTGCTGCTGCCGTTCCAGTCGCCGATCCGCACCGCGGAGCGCGTGGCCACCCTCGACGTGCTGAGCGGCGGCCGGGTGGAGTTCGGCACCGGGCGGGGGGCCTCGCCCCTGGAGTACCAGGCCTTCCAGCGGCCCTTCGAGAAGTCCCGGCAGATCTGGGAGGACTCGCTGGACGCGACACTGGCCATCTGGCGGGCCGACGGGGAGCCGGTCAGCCGATCGAACGAGTTCTTCGAGATCCCGGACGTGGCGGTCTACCCGCGTCCCGTGCAACAGCCGCATCCGCCGGTCTGGGTGGCCTCGACGTCGCTGGAGGGCTATCTGGCGGCGGCCGACCACGGCTACAACCTGCTCGGCATGACCATGGTCAAGGGCATCGACGACGTGGCGGACGACATCGCCCAATACCGCGAGCGTCTGGCCGCCGCCGGGTTCGACCCCGACTCCCGCCGGGTCGCGCTGATGATCCCCTGGTTCGTCGCGCCCACCCGCGACCAGGCCAACGAGGCGGCCGCCGACGCCGTCCTCTGGTACATCCGCCGGCAGGTCAACCTCGTCACCCCGCCGGACTACTACGACGCCCGGCACGCCACCCATCGCGTCCTCGGCCAGCTCGCGGCCGGGATGCCGCCGGAGGAGGCGATGGCGACGCTGCGGGAGCACCTGATGGTCGTGGTGGACGACGTGGCGGGTTCGCGCAAGGCGCTGGCCAGGATCGCGGAGGCCGGGGCGACGGATCTGATCATCCAGGCGCAGGTGGGCGGGCTGGCGCACGAACGGGTCTGCGAGGCGATGAAGCTGTTCATGACCGAGGTGACCAAGTGACCAGCCCGGACCCTGGCCCCTTGAGCGGCTCCGGCTCCGCGAGCGACCGGGACGCGTCGGCGGAGGCCGTCGGCGCGCGGTGGCTGACGCGGGACGACCTCCGTACGGGCGCGCGGTCCGCCACAGGGCTGCTGCAGGTCGCCCCCGACGCCTCCAGCGCCTTCCCGCTGGCGCCCGGCGACCGCGCGGCGGCGCAGGAGCTGACCGGGGCGGCGCTGCGGGCGGCCGGAGTGGGCGACCGCGACCGGGTCGTGGTCGCGCTGGCCGAACCGGCGGGCGCGCTCTGGGCCGCCGCCGCGGCGGACGTGGCGTCGGCGGCCGCCTCGGTGGGCCCGCGAGGCCGCATGCGGTTGATCCACACGCTGTCCACCCTGGGCGCCACCACGCTGGTCGCCACCCCCACGGGCGCGATGGATCTGCTGGCCAGGCTGCACCTGGAGTTCCTGCTGGACCCCCTTGACCTGGGGCTGCGGCACATCGTCCTGACCGGGGAGATCGCCTCGAAGCGGACACTCAGCCACCTGGCGGGCGAGTTCGACGCCCACGTGACCGAGGTGTACGCCGACCCGTTCGGCGGTGGCGCCCTGGCCTGGCGGGCGGCGGAGGGCGCCCCGCTCACCCCGCTGACGGACGGCCTGCTGCATCTGGCCTCGCTGACCAAGGACGTGCTGCGGCCGTCGGAGCCGTCAGGGGTGGCCGAGCTGGTGATCACGCCCCACAGCCACTCGTCGCTCGGCGACGCCGTCCTGCGTACGGGCCAGGTGGTGCGTACCGACTCGGCCGCGGCCGATCCCGGACTGCCCGCTCCCGTCCACACGGTCGGCGAGCACGTGCTGGTGCGGGGCGTGTGGCTGTCGCTGCCGCGGATCGACAAGGCCCTGGCCAAGATCGACGGCGTGTCCAGGTGGGAGCTGGCGATCAGCAGGCAGGGCACGCTCGACGCGGCGGTGCTCACCGTCACGTTCGGGAGGGAGAGCCTTGTGCGCAACCCGATGTGGCGCAACCGGATCCAGCAGGCGATCCAGGGGCTCACCCCGATCTCGCTCGGCGTGGAGATCGCGCCGGAGATCGCCGAGACGCCGAGCCCCGGCGTGCTGACCGACCTGCGCGGCCACCACCTGGGCCGCGACCGGGCGCTCATCGTGTAGCCGAGGTCTGTACAACAGCCGGGCGCTCGGCCTGTGGAGCAGGAGGCGCGAACCGATGGGACCGATGCCGGACTGGGGAACGCTCCCCCGCATGCTCCGTGACCAGGCGGACCGCCATCCGGACGCGGTGGTGATCGTCGACGGCGACACGCGCGTCACCATGGCGGAGCTCCGCGCCGGAGCCGCTCGCGTGGCGCACGAGCTGATCGAGCTCGGCGTCCGGCCGGGCGACCGGGTGGCCCTGTGGGGCGTGAACGACCCGTACTGGGTCACGCACGCCTTCGGCGTCTGGGACGCCGGTGCGGTGATCGTGCCGCTCTCCTCGCGCGCCAAGGGCCTGGAGGCGGCGGCGATGATCGAGAAGACCGGCGCCGAGGTGCTGGTCACGGGCGAGGGCCCGCCCGGTGTGGTGCTCGCCGATCTCCTGCCGCCCGGCGCCGCCCCGCGCCACGTCCTGAGCCCCGGGCGAAGTCTCCCCCTGGAGCCGTCGGACGTCGAGGAGCGGGCGCTGGCCGTACGGCCCGGCGATCTGTGCGAGATCATGTCCACCTCCGGCACCACCGGCACCCCCAAGGGCGTGATGCTGGACCACGCCCAGGTCCTGCGCGGCTACTGGGACTGGTCCGAGATCGTCACCCTGGACGAGCACGACCGCTACCCGGTGATCGCCCCGTTCAGCCACGGCTTCGGCCTCAACGCCGGGATGATCGCCTGTGTGCTCCGCCGGGCGACCATGATGCCGATCAGGGTCTTCACCCCCGACGCCCTGATGTCCCTGATCTCGGCCGGCCGGGTGAGCATCCTGGCGGGCCCGCCCACGCTGTTCCACCGGCTGCTGGACGAGCTGGACCGCGCCGACTGGGACGTCTCGTCGCTGCGCGTGGCCATCTGCGGGGCCGCCGCCGTGCCCGCCGCGCTGATCACCCGCCTGGTCGAACGGGTGGGGCTGGAGCGGATGATCAACGCGTACGGCCTGATGGAGGGCACGGTCGTCTCCATGACCAGGGCCGGCGACCCGATCGAGGTCATCGCCGCGACGACCGGGCGGGCGGTGCCGGGCATCGAGGTGCGGATCGTCGACGACGACGGCAAGGAGGTGGCCGCCGGGGAACGCGGGGAGATTCTGCAGCGCGGGTACGGGGTCATGCGCGGCTACTGGGACGAACCCGGCAAGACCGCCGAGGTGGTCGATCGAGACGGCTGGCTGCACACGGGCGACATCGGCGTGCTCGACCCGGCGGGCAATCTGGCCATCGTCGATCGCAAGAAGGAGCTCTACATCGTCAACGGCTTCAACGTCTCGCCCGCCGAGGTGGAGTCGCTGCTGTTACGTGAGGGCTCGCTGGCGCAGGCGGCCGTGATCGGCGTGCCCGATCCGGTCTCCGGCGAGGCCGGCTGGGCGTACGTGGTGCCCAGAGCGGGGATGACGGTCGATCCGGGCACGCTGCTCACCTGGGCGAAGGACAATATGTCCAACTACAAGGTGCCGAAGCGGGTCATCGTGGTCGAAGCTCTGCCGGCCAACGCCAACGGCAAGATCGACAAGATGGCCCTCCGCGCCCGCGCGTCCGCCTCCTGAAGGCGCTGCCGCCCCATTCGCGAAAGATGGGTTCATTCGTACCGGCGATCGGGGATACATCGATCACAGTGCCGGGTTGCACTGGTGGGACGCATGCCCCGTGTAACAGAATCGCCCACATAGAGGAGGCAGCGTGACGTTGCGCGTGGCGGTCATCGGGTCGGGCCCTGCCGGTATCTACACGGCCGAGGCCCTGGTCAAACAGGCGCAGGAGGACGTCCAGGTCGACGTCATCGAGCGGTTGCCCACGCCCTACGGGCTCGTCCGATACGGCGTCGCGCCCGACCACACGTCGATCAAGTCGATCGCCAACTACCTGCGCCGGGTGCTCGAACTCCCCGAGGTCCGCTTCCTCGGCGGCGTCACGCTCGGCGAGCATCTGTCGGTCGAGGACCTGCTGGCCAGCTATAACGCGGTCGTCTACGCCACGGGCGCGATGGTCGACAGGAAGCTCGGCATCCCGGGCGAGGACCTGCCGGGCAGCGTGGCCGCCACCGACTTCGTCAACTGGTACTGCGGCCACCCCGACGTCTCCGCCTCCATGTTCACCCTCGACAGCCCCGAGGTCGCGGTCATCGGTGTCGGGAACGTGGCCGTCGACGTGGTCCGCGTCCTGGCCAAGACCGCCGAGGAGCTCAGCTCCACGGACGTACCGCACGACGTGCTCGAACGACTCGGGGAAAGCCAGGTCAAGGCGATCCACATGATCGGCCGCCGGGGTCCCGAGCACGCCAAGTTCACGCTGAAGGAGCTGCGGGAGCTCGGCGAGCTGGCGAACGCCGACGTCTGCGTACGCGAGGACGAGGCCGTGGTGCTGGGCGGCGACTTCCCCCGGCAGATCCGCGGCAACATCGATGTCCTTCAGTCGTGGGCGGGCCGCGATCCCGTCGGCCGCCCGCGCCGCCTCGATGTGCGCTTCTGGCTGCGCCCGGTGGAGATCCTCGGCACCGACCGGGTGGAGGGGCTCAGGCTCGAGCGCACCCGGCTGTCCGAGGAGGGCCGGGTGGTCGGGACGGGCGAGTTCGAGACGATCCCGGTCGGCATGGTGCTGCGCTCGGTCGGATACCAGAGCGTCCCCCTTCCCGGGGTGCCGTTCGACGAGCGGTCGATGACCGTGCCCAACGAGGCCGGCCGGATCCGCGAGCGCGAGTACGTGGCGGGCTGGCTCAAGCGCGGTCCCACCGGCGTGATCGGCACCAACAAGTCGGACGCGGCGGAGACCGTCCGCACCCTGCTGTCCGACCTGTCCGACCTGACCGGCCACGATCGGCTACGGTCGGCGCCCATCGACGCGCTGCTGCACGAAAGAGGCGTAAGGCCGGTGACGTACGACGAGTGGCTGGCCATCGAGGCGGCCGAAGGCGCTCTGGCCAAGTCGCTGGGCCGCGGCGAACGGGTCAAGCTCGCCGGCCTGGAGGCCATGCTGCGGGCCTGCCGGCCCTGACGGCATGCGTGTCACCGTGACGGACCAGTCCCTGCCAGGCTTCGCGGAGGCCCACCGGATCCAGCGGGCCCGCTATCCGGCCGCCGAGCCCGGTTGGCAGCCCGTGCACACCGTCTATGTCCCGGCCGACCGGGTGTCGCCGAGCACGGTCGCGGGGTGGGGCGCGCAGGCGCTCGACCTGGTCAAGGAGCATCTGAGCGGCCCGGCCGAACTGGCCGACGTGTTCGGGCTGCCGGACGCGCCGGCGCGGGACGTACACGAAAGGGTGCTGCGCAAGCTCGCCCGCGAGCCGGTCGAGGACCTGCGGATCGACTTCGAGGACGGCTACGGCGGGCGGCCCGGCGACGAGGACGGCCACGTCGAGCAGGCCGTCGTGGCCGTGGCCGTGATGCACGCGGCCGGAGCGCTGCCGCGCCGGTGGGGGCTGCGGGTCAAGTCGTTCGCCGACGGGGATCCCGGGCGGTCGGTGCGGACGCTCGACGGGTTCGTCACCGGAGTCGTCGAACGGGTGGGCGAGTTGCCGCCGGGGTTCGTGGTCACCTTTCCGAAGGTGCTGATGGAGTCGTATTTGGGCCAGTTCTGCGCCTTTCTGGAGCGGCTCGAACGGGAGCTGGACGTCCGGCTGAGGTTCGAGATCCAGGTCGAGGCGCCGCAGACCGTGCTGTTCCTGCGCGGCGAACTGGCCGAGTCGTTCGGGGGGCGGCTGGCGGCCGCGCACTTCGGGGTGTTCGACTACACGGCCGCTCTCGGGCTGCCGCCGCACGAGCAGCGGCTCGACCATCCGGCCTGTGACCACGCCCGGCACGTGATGCAGACGGCGTTCGCGGGCACGGGGGTCGAGCTCTCCGACGGCTCGCTGGCCGCCTCTCCCGCCTCCGGGTCGGCCGCGGACGTGCACGCGCTGTGGCGGCGGCACGCCGAGCTCGTCCGGCACTCGCTGGGACACGGCTTCTACCAGGGCTGGGACATGCACCCCTCACACCTGGTGAGCCGGTTCGCCACGGTCTATGCCTTCCATCTGGCGCGCTACGACTCCTACCGGGATCGGGTGCGGTCCTGGGAGGAGCGGCGCGCGGCCGGGGGCGGCGTCATGGACGAGCCCGCGACGATCAAGACCCTGGTAGCCGCACTCCGCCGCGCCGACGCGGCGCTCGCCCTCCCGGACTGAAGCCGCTCGGACTCAGGCCGCTTGGTGGCCCTTGGGTCAGTCGCGGTCGACCAGGCTGCGCCACTGACGGACGCGCCGCTGGTCAACCGGCAGCGACCAGCTCTCCCGTACGGCCGAGCCCACGTGGAACGCCCGGATGCCATAGTCCAGCAGCGACGGCACATAGGCCGGTTTGAGCCCGCCGCCCGCCAGGATGATCGAGCCGTCGCCCGCGTCGGCCCGGCTCTTGAGCATCGGCAGCCCGTACCGCACGCCGGCGGGCGAGCCCGCCGTGAGCACCGTGGCCAGGTTGGGCAGCAGCCGCACCGCCCGCCACGACGCCTGTACGTCCGCCGCGTGGTCGACGGCCCGGTGGAAGGTCCACGGCAGCGGTGACACGGCGTGGATCAGCGCCTCGGTGGCCGCCAGGTCCACGACGCCCGCCTCGTCGAGGAAGCCGAACACGAACCCCGCGGCGCCCGCCTGGGCCAGCGCCTTGACGTCGAGACGGAGCCGGTCGAGCACCTCGGGGTCGGCGGTGAAGTTCGCGGCGCAGCGCAGCATCACCATCTGGGGCAGCGGGCACTCCGCGGCGATCGCGGCGACCGTCTCCGGAGCGGGGGTGAGCCCGTCGGCACCCATGTCGGCGACGACCTCCAGACGGTCGGCTCCGCCCTGCTCCGCGGCGACGGCGTCGCGCACGTTCAGCGCGATCACCTCAAGGAGGGATCCGGTCATGCTGGAGAGGTTATATGGTGCTGTGTCCCTTTGTGCCGGAAAGCGCCAGGTCACCTGGGCGGGAACGCGACTGCGGGCCGTGCCCCGCCGGGGAGCAGGGCACGGCCGTACCGGCCGGGGCCGGTCAGGGCGTCAGACGCCGATCAGCTCGGCGACGGTGAGGTCGCGGAAGGCCGTCGTGGCGGCCTCCTCCGCGGGCCGCTCGAACAGGGCGCCCGAGGAGCGGTGCGGCAGATCGACCGTCCGCACGTGCCGGAAGCCGCGGCGCCGGTAGTACTCCTGCAGCCGCGGGTTGTTCTTGGCGCAGTCGAGCCGGAGCTTGCTCAGCCCGGAGGCGTGCGCCGCGGAGCCCGCCCAGTCCAGCAGGGCGTCTCCGAGGCCGAAGCCCGCCCAGGGCCGAGCGACGGCGAGCTTGTGCACGTACATGGCGGCGCCCGGGTCGTCGGACCGGCGCCAGAACTCCGGGTCGGCGTGATCGTCGAGAGCGATCGTGGCGACGGGCGGGGCCTCGTCATCCAGTTCGAGGTACCGGAGCTCGTCGTCCACGAGGTAGAGCACCCGCTCGGCGATGAGAGGCTCGATCCGCTCGGGCCCGAAGCCGCCGCGCGGCCACTGCCGCACGCCCTGGGAGTACAGCCATTCGGCCGTGTCGGCGAGCAGGGTCAGAACGCCCGGGAGATCGGAGGCGTCGGCCCGGCGGAGAGCGAGCGGGTGGAGCAGGGTGTTGGAAAGCACGGTTCAGCCCTTCATTACATCGGGTGTCCATGCAGCCACAGAACGTAATGGTTGGAGCGCGCGCTGGGTCGCATGGGGGGTTTGAGGCGACATCTATCGATAAATCGCGCATGAAGGGAGTGCGCAGGACTCCCTCTGCCCAGCGAGGCGGGAGGCTCGTCTTAGGCGGCCGGTGGGATCACCCCCAACCGAGCTCGCTCAGCGGCGATCGAGCTCGTATCTGATCAAGTGCTTGTCGGCGGGGAGCACCGACACCGCGACACGCACTGGCATGTCGCCGTTGTCGTAACCAACGCGGACGTAGACCACGACCGGGGTGCCGAGCTCCAACTGGAGACGCTCGACCTCTTCCTGGTTGGGCATCCGCGCCCAGATGTCATCCACCACCCGCACCTGCTCGTGACCGAGCTCTTCCAGGACCCGGTTCGCCCCCCGCGGAATGTCGCCCGGCCGGGCGATCTCCGTGCTGGCCACCAGGTCACGTGGAAAATAGGAATCGTTGGTGTTGTACGGCTGCCCGTCGACGAACCGCAGACGCCGTCGTACGACGGCCAGTTCGCCTTCGGCCAGCTCGAGTCGGCTGGCGATCTCCTCGACCGGTGAGACGGTCAAGACCTCTATGTACTGGCTGGGGGCACGACCTTCCTGCGTCACGGCGAAGGCGAACGCCTCTCGCAGCTCGCCGGATGGTTGTGGCTCCAGCTCTCGCTGCGGGTAGATCAGCAGCGGCCGGCGGTCCCGGACGACCGTGCCACGCCGTGGGGTTCGCGTGACCAACCCTTCGTTGACCAGCTCCCCTAGGGCGAGTCGGACGGTGTTGCGGCTCACCCCATGGTCTTCCATGAGCTGCGCCTCGGTCGGCAGCTGCGCCCCGGGGCCGAGTACACCGGAGTAGATGGCTCTCCTCAGCTCTGAGGCCACCAGCTGGTACAGGACCGACCTTGCCACTTTCACCCCTTTTGTTCCAACAATTTAGACGATCTGGTTCTAACAGGCCACAACCCCTTGACCGATGGCCATTGACAGCCGCATCATCCAATCGTTGGTACAAATCCATCGAAAGGCCGGTGAGGGGGTGAGGGCCCGGTGTTACCGGTCCACGCGGGTACGCCATACCTGCCCTGGCAAGACCCTTGTGAAGCAACACGTTTACTGCGTTACGCGTTGCCTCGCCAGGGACTCAGCAACACCTACCAGAGCAACGGCAGTGGCATGTCCGTTTTATCCGTGTTGACCGAGGTAACTGTGTGGAGCAAAGACGGTTCCTTCATCTGGAATGAGGAGGGTGCCACCGTCTCACATCCCATCGATGACCCCCTCGGTGCGGCCCAACGCATCGCAGACCACTACCGACATCCGGAGTCCTCGCAAGAGGGTCGCTCCCCCATGAACTCCGTGTGCGAACACTCGACCTAGGACTCCATCCCTCGCCGGAGTCCTGGCGTCGCCGCACACGGGGCAGGAAGCGCGTCCTGGCGGGTCCCCCACGCCCGCCAGGGCGCGCGTTCCTCCTTTTTCTCATGATTTACGGCACTTCGCGCCTTTTACCACCATTTTTCGTGCCAAGTCATACCCGCGCCGTAGACCGTCCCCGGTCGAACCCCGCCCAAGGGACAGGCGTCCGGCGGGCGTGGCCGGCCGCAGGGATGAGGCGGCCGGACCGGGATTGGCCTTCAGGCCCATTGGTACCTATCGTTCCCGACTTGGTGCCGCCGCGAAGGATTTCACGGGGATGCGTGCCACTCAGTCGGCCGCCAATTGAGCAGTGCCAGGTCATCGCCCATGTCCTCGTACACGCCTTCGACCGCCTGACCGTACTCGGGCTCGCGCTCGCCGTCCCACCCGCCGTGGATCAGGCAGCCGGGCACGGCGGCGAGCCGGACCAGCACCACGACGTACGGCTCGCTCGCTCCGGGCATGAACGGCCGGCGGTTGACGATCCAGCTCTCCACCGTGCCGGCCGGCTCGACGGCCTCCCAGTGCCAGTCCTCGGTACGGCAGGCCGGGCAGAAGGCCCTGGGCGGGAAGCGGGCCGTGTGGCAGGTGTCACAGCGCTGGACCGCGAACTCGTGGCCGCCCAGCCGGGCCCACCAGTCCTTGGAGTCGCGATCAGGCGTCGGCCGCACGCCTTGGGGCGGCCTGCCGTACCGGTCGGGCATGGATCAGCCCCTTTCTGAGGTCACGCATGGGTGGTCAGCCCCTTCTGAGCAGGAGAGCCGAAGTGGCGGGGAGGATGTAGCCGGGCTGGGCGGTGGACAGGGCCACTTCGGCGCCCGCGACCTGCCGGTCACCGGCGTCCCCGCGTAGCTGGGAGACGGCCTCCGCTATGTGGTTGACGCCGTGGACGTAGCCCTCCGACAGGAAGCCGCCGTGCGTGTTGACCGGGAGGGCTCCGTCGAGGGCCGTGGCGCCCGAGGCGACGTACGGGCCGCCCTCGCCCTTGGCGCAGAAGCCGTAGTCCTCCAGCTGGACGATCACCGAGTAGGTGAAGCAGTCGTACAGCTGCGCCACGTCGATGTCGGCCGGGCCGATTCCGGCCTGGGCGTACAGGCGCGGGGCCAGCGCGGCGGCGGCCGTGGTGGTGGGGTCGGCCCGGCCGCCGGACAGGTGCGAGTCGCCACCGCCCCAGGCCGCGCCGGAGATCAGCACCGGCGGGCGGCGCAGGGAGCGGGCGCGCTCGGCGGTCGTGATGACCAGGGCGCAGGCGCCGTCGGTCTCCAGGCAGCAGTCGAGCAGGCGGAACGGCTCGGCGATCCACCTGCTGTCCAGGTAGTCGTCGAGAGTGATGGGCGTACGCATGAGGGCGCGGGGGTTCTTGACGGCGTTCGCCCGCTGGGTGACGGCCAGCTGCCCGAAATGCTCCGCCTTCGTGCCATATTTCTGCATGTGGGCGCGGGCGTACATCGCGTACTGCTGGGGCGGCGCGAAATAGCCATAGGGCGCTTGATACTGCACCTCGGGACTCACCGGAAGGCCACGGCCGGTGCCGCCCATGCGGAACTCCGACCGGGCGTTGATCGCGCGGTAGCAGACGACGGTCTCCGCCACGCCGGCCGCCACGGCCAGCGCCGCCTGGGCCACGACCGCGTGCGAGACACTGCCGCCGCCGAACTGGTCGAGGTACCAGGTCGGGTCTGCCAGACCGAGCGCGGGGCCCACCAGGGACGGGGCCGCCGAGTCGCCCACGCGATGAGTCGCTATGCCCTCGACGTCGCCGGGGCCGAGGCCGGCGTCGTCGAGGGCGGCCAGGATGGCGCGACAGGCCAAGGTGAGTGTGCTGACCCCCGAGTCCTTGGTGAAGGGCGTGTACCCGACGCCCACCACAGCCGTACGGTCCCGGAACTCAAGCAAGCGCTTGGCCATCCTGAAACGCTAGATCGGACCGTCCACATATGTCAACCGGGGGGTACGCCCCGGCATTTCGCTTGACACCTTTTCCGTCGCACGCCTACCGTCCAAGCAAGCGCTTGGTAAGATACGATGCAGACGGCGAGGAGGAGGAGACCATGAGCACACACGCTGCCCGGCTGATCACGCCGGACGGCTGTGGCGGCCCCCCGGTGCCGTACCAGCGCAGGACTCTCAACGGAGCCTCGATGCCGAACGGCCAGTCCCACGCGAGCGGCAACGGCCAGCTCGACAGCCGGAGGTTCAGGTCGGTGCTGGGCAGGTTCGCCACCGGCGTGGTGGCGATCACCGCCCTCGACCCGGCCAGCAGCGAGCCATGCGGCCTGGCGGCCAACTCCTTCACCTCGGTGTCGCTGGACCCGCCGCTGGTGGCGTTCTGCGTGGCGCACACGAGCACGAGCTGGCCCAAGGTGCGCGGCGCCAAGGTCATCACCGTGAACGTGCTCGCCGAGCACCAGCAGCACGTCTGCGTCCAGCTCGCGAGCCGGGGCGGCGACAAGTTCGCCGGGCTGCGGTGGACCGGCTCGCCCGGCGGCAACCCGGTGCTCGAAGGGACCCTGGCCTGGATCGACTGCGCGGTCGAGGCCGAGCACATGGCGGGCGACCACGTGATCGTGGTGGCCCGGGTGCTCCAGCTCGACACGCACGCGGACGGTGGCCCGCTGCTGTTCTTCCGCGGCGGTTACGGCGGCTTCGTTGAGCCCCAGTGACGGAGCTCGCGTTGAGCCTGCGTGAGGAGGCGCGCGCCTGGCTGGCCGCGAACCTCACCGGAGACTTCGCGCACGCCCGCGGCCTGGGCGGCCCCGGGCGCGAGCACGAAGGTCACGAGGTCCGGCTGGCCTGGGAGCGCCATCTCGGCAAGGCGGGCTGGACCTGCCTGGGCTGGCCCGTCGAGTACGGCGGACGCGACGCCTCGCTCGCCGACCAGGTCGCCTTCCACGAGGAGTACGCCCTCGCGGACGCCCCCGCCCGCGTGGGCCACATCGGCGAGGGACTGATCGGGCCGACGATCCTGGAGTTCGGCACCGAGGCGCAGAAGGCCCGTTTCCTTCCCCCGATCCAGCGGGGCGACGAGCTGTGGTGCCAGGGCTACTCCGAGCCGGAGGCGGGCTCCGATCTGGCCAACGTCCAGACAAAGGCGCACCTGGCGGGCGACGAATGGGTCATCACCGGGCAGAAGGTGTGGACGTCACTGGCCCACGTGTCCGACTGGTGCTTCGTGCTCTGCCGTACGGAAGCGGGCTCCCAGCGCCACCGTGGGCTGTCGTACCTGCTCGTGCCCATGGACCAGCCCGGCGTCGAGGTACGGCCGATCGTGCAGCTGACCGGGACGTCCGAGTTCAACGAGGTGTTCTTCGACGGGGCCAGGACCGCGGCCGAAAACGTGCTCGGCGCGCCCGGCGACGGATGGCGCGTCGCGATGGCCACGCTCGGCTACGAGCGCGGCGTCTCCACGCTGGGGCAGCAGATCGGGTTCCGGCGGGAGCTGGCCCGGGTGATCGAGGTCGCCGAGCGCACCGGCGCGGCCGACGACCCGGTGCTGCGTGACCGGCTGGTGCGGTCGTGGCTGGAGCTGGAGATCATGCGGCTCAACGCGCTGCGGGCCGATCCGGGGCCGGTGGCGTCGATCGCCAAACTGTACTGGTCGGAGTGGCATCGCCGGCTGGGCGAGCTGGCCCAGGCCGTACAGCTCAAGTCCGGACTTGTCGCCCGCGACGGCGAGCTCAACGACCTCCAGCGGCTGTATCTCTTCAGCCGGGCGGACACGATCTATGCCGGTTCCAGCGAAATCCAGCGGAACATCATCGCCGAGCGCACCCTGGGACTCCCCCGCTGACGGACCTCTCTGATCGGAGCACTATGGCACCGCCGTACCCCAGAGCGCACGGGCTGCTCGACGGCAAGGTCACGCTGGTCACAGCCGCGGCGGGGGCCGGGATCGGCTACGCGACGGCCAAGCGCTGCGCCGAGGAGGGGGCCACGATCGTCGTCTCCGACCGGCACGAGCGCCGTCTGTCCGCCGCCGCCGACTCGCTGACCGAGCTCACCGGCGTCAAACCGCTGGCGGTGCCGTGCGACGTGACGTCGGAGGCCCAGGTGCTGGCGCTGTTCGACGCGGTGGTGGAGGCGCACGGGCGGCTGGACGTGGTGGTCAACAACGCCGGGCTCGGTGGTACGGCGTCACTGGCCGAGATGACCGACGAGCAGTGGCACACCGTCATCGACGTCACCCTGAACGGCACCATGCGCTGCACCAGGGCCGCGCTGAAGCAGATGATCGCCCAGGGCTCCGGGGTGATCGTGAACAACGCCTCGGTGATCGGCTGGCGGGCGCAGCGGGGGCAGTCGCACTATGCGGCGGCCAAGGCCGGGGTGATGGCGCTGACCAGGTGCGTCGCCCTGGAGGCCGCCGAGCACGGCGTCCGGGTGAACGCGGTGGCGCCTTCGCTGGCCGTCCACCCGTTCCTGGCGAAGGTGACCAGCGAGGAGCTGCTGGCGGAGCTGGCGGCCGCCGAGGCGTTCGGGCGTTCGGCGGAGCCCTGGGAGGTGGCGAACGTGATCGTCTTCCTGGCCAGCGACTACTCCTCGTACATGACGGGCGAGGTCGTCTCCGTCTCCTCTCAACACCCGTGACCATATCCTGAGCAACAGGATATGGTGGGTGAGTGAATATAACGGAGCCCATGTTCCTGGCGCTCACCGCGCTGGTGGACGAGCCGCGGCACGGCTACGGCATCGTCCAGGAGGTCGATCGGCTGTCCGGGGGGCGGGTGCAGCTCAAGATCGGCTCCCTCTACGGCGTGCTGGACCGGCTGGCCGGGGAGGGGCTGGTGGCGCTCGACCGGGAGGAAGTGGCACAGGGGCGGCTGCGCCGCTACTACCGGCTGACCGACTCGGGGGCGGGGGCCCTGGAGGAGGAGGCGGCCCGGCTGGCGGCCAACGCCCGCGCGGCGACCGCCCGTCTCCGGGACCGGAACGCCCGCCTGCTCCCCGGAACGGCCACCGCGCTCGCCGGAGGTGCCTGGTGAACGAATTACTCGAACGGCGCTACCGCACCGTCCTGCGACTGCTCCCCCGCTCCTACCGGGCCGAGCGGGAGGAGGAGATGGTGGCCGCGTTCATGGAGGTCTCCGGCGAGGTGCCGGATGAGGAGAACCCTCGGCCGCGCTGGGGCGAGATCGCCAGCGTGCTCGCCCTCTCGATGCGCGTACGGGTCGGCGGAGCGGGCGCGACACCCCGGTTCGTCGCCTGGGGCGCGGCTGTCAGGCTGGTGGCGACACTGGGGCTCGCCTTCCACGCGGCGGCCGGCATCTTCACCCTCGCCTCCCTCGCTTTCATGACGCCCGACTCGATGACGCGGCCACTCGGTGTACTCGCGGCGGCCCTCTGGGTGCCGGCGTTCGTCCTGCTGATGCGCGGTCACGTCCGGACGGCCAAGCCGGTGGCGCTCGCGGCCGGCGCGGCAGCCCTGGCCGAGCTCGCCGTCTGGCAGAACTTGGCCAGCCAGTTCGTGCCTCTGGACGCGGTGCCACCGGCACTGAACGTCGTGGTCCCGCTGGCGGCCCTGCTCATCGGCTTCCACGACGGCGTCGCGCCGGTGCGGCGAGCGTGGCGGCTGACGGTCCTACCGCTGGCCGCCGGGCTGCTGTTGCGGGCCGTCGTCCTTGCTCTGCTGACGCCGTTGGGGAAGGTGCCGCTGTTGTGGCCGTGGGTGGACCTGATGGGTCTGGCCACGGCGGTGCTCTTGGTGGCCGGGATCGTCTGCCTCGCGCGCGACCTGCCCGCGTACGTGCCGCTCGCCCTGGCGATCCTCGGGGCATTGCTGCTGCCGTCGCGACTGTCGGTGATGGACAACAGCTACCTGAGCTTAGGACCGGGAGCGCTGTGGGTGTCCAGCGTGAGCCAGTGCGTGGCGCTGGTCGTCATGGTGACGGTCCTCGCGGTCGCGGGCTTCCGCGGTTTGCCGTCCGTACGACAGGGGCGGGCTGTGGTCTAGGGTCAGGTCTCCTCCCAGTGGGGGGTGTGCGATTCGATGTCCTCCGGCAGGCCGATGCGTCCGTTCAGCAGAATGAGCGGGGTGATCTGAACGCTGGTGCTGAAGCGGATGTAGCCGACGAAGAACTCGATCCCGGCGGCCTGCGCGTTGACCGAGCGCGGGCCGAGCCACTCCAGCAGCGCCCGGACCTGGTAGAACTCGTCGGGGTGGAGTTCTTGGCGTACCGTCAGCGCCCAGCCCTCCGCCTGCTTCCGCTCGAGCAGCTCCGCGACGAGTGCCCCGCCCACGCGCATGGCGGGGAAGCGCCGCGCGAACACGGGCTCCGGATCGACGGTCTCCCACTCGCAGTCGGGGTCGTCGGGGTCACCGAGTGGATAGGTCTCCAGGTAGTCGCCGGTGCCGATCGGCAGCCGCTCAGGTCGCGGCCCTTGCCCCACATGCCACCGCAGCTCGGCGAGCTCGTCGTCGCCGAGGTCGGCGCGAAGGTCCATGGTCAGCACGAGCTCGTAGATGTCTCCCACCGGCCGCAGCCTATCGATCATCGGCCGGCCACCCTGACAGGGAAAGACCAGGGTAGGCGCGCGAGCTGGGACGACTTAAGGTCCGAGACATGGGCACACGCGCTTCCCACCTGCTAGATGTCCTCATGACGGAGTTCGGCGAGTCGATCAAGCGAGACCCTGCGGCATTCAGGCGGAAATTTCGGAAAATGGCGGCCTCCCCTTTTGCGTTCTACCGGGGCAGCGCCTGCCTGTTCTACGCGGACCTCACCGAAGGGTTCGCGGACTCCTCATACCTTGACGAACCGACCAGCCGGGTGTGGATCCACGGCGACCTGCACGCCGAGAACTTCGGCACCTACATGAACGCCTCGGGCGTGCTGGTCTTCAACGTCAACGACTTCGACGAGGCGTACGTGGGACCGTACGTCTGGGACCTCAAGCGGTTCGCCGCCAGCGTGGCGCTGATCGGGTACGCCAAGGCCCTGTCGGACGAGGCGATCAGCGGGCTCGTGAGCGACTTCGCCGGCGCGTACCTGGCCGAGCTGGGCGGCATCGCGCGCGGCGGGGACGACGCGATCGGGTCACTCACCCTCGACACCACCACCGGCGTGCTGCACCGGGTGCTCCAGACGGCCAGGCTGAGCACGCGCGTGGCGATGCTGGACGTCGAGACCTTGATCGACGACTACGACCGGCGGTTCGCGATCATGGACGGGCGCGAACCCGTCGACGCGGCGACCCGTGACTCCGTGACGGCCGCCTTCGCGGACTACCTGACGACGCTGCCCACGCAGTCGAACCCGGTCGAGCACGTGATCAAGGACGTGGCGCTGCGCAAGGGCGTGGGGATCGGGTCGGCGGGGCTGCCGTCGTACAACCTGCTGCTGGAGGGGCGGTCGCAGGCGCTGGAGAACGACGTCATCCTCTACATGAAGCAGGCGCAGGTGCCAGCGGTGGCCCGGCACGTCCCCGACGAGAAGGTCGCCCGTTACTTCCGCCACCAGGGCCATCGGACCGCGGAGTCGCAGCGGGCACTGCAGGCGTACGCCGATCCGTGGCTGGGCTACACGACGCTGAACGGCGTGGGGCAGTTGGTGGCGGAGGTCTCGCCCTACTCCGCCGACCTGGACTGGGACGACGTCAATGAGCCGGCGGAGCTGCGGTCGATCATGCGGGATCTGGGGCGGGCGGTGGCGCGCATGCACTCGGTGGCGGACGACGAGTCCAGCCACGACCTGGTGAACTTCTCGACGGAGGAGTCCATCATGGCCGTGGTCAACGGCGACAGGCCCGGATTTATCGGGATGTTGGTGGATTTTGCGCACCGTTATGGGGCACAGGCCCGGGAAGACCACCAACGGTTCGTCGACCTCTTCCGCAACGGCCGCCTTCCGGGGGTGTGACCGCCCCGGCCCGTTCGGGTGTGGCCACCTCGCCCTGGTGCGGGTGTGGGCGCCTCGCCCGGGCGGGTGTATCCGCCTCGCCCCGTGGGTGTGGCCGCCGACTCTCCCGGCACGGTCCTGAGCGCATGGCCCGGTCGTTCGGACGTGGTTCGAGCAGACGTGGGCTGAGACGTGGGCAGGGACATGGAGGGAGCATCGTGAGGCGTCTGGTGGGGTTGCTGCTGGGGACGGAAGAGGACTGGCCGTCGGCGTTCGAGACGGTGCTGAGGCGGTTGGGGCCGGTCAAGGGGGTCGGCGAGTTCGACGTGGAGCGCATCACGATCGAGCCGTTCGACCTGCGCGACCGGCCCCGGCACGATCTGGTGATCGACCGGCTGGCGTACTGGTACTACCACCCACGCGAGTGGCTCAAGAAGGTCGCCATGATGGACGACGTCTATCTGCTGAACAGCCCGTTCACCTTCCAGTCGATGGAGAAACACGCCGCCTACTGCGCCATGATGCGCCTCGGGCTGAAGGTCCCGAAGACCGTGCTCGTGCCATACAAGAACCCGCCCGACAACACCAAATACGCCTACACGGCCTCCCGCTACAACCAGCCGTTCGACCTTGACGCGGTCGCGGAGGGGATCGGGTATCCGCTGTTCATGAAGCCGTACGACGGCGGCGCGTGGCGCGGGGTGTCGCTGGTACGGGACCCCGACGAGCTCCATCGGGCCTACGACCAGAGCGGCGAGATGCTCATGCATCTGCAGAAGGCGGTCGAGGGCTACGACGCGTTCGCCCGTTCGCTGTCGATCGGGGCGGAGACGATGGTGATGCGGTTCCGGCCCGAGGAGCCGATGCACGCCCGGTACGTCGTGGACCACGAGTTCCTTGCCCCGAGCGTGGGCGACGAGGTGGTCACGATCGGTCGGCTGGTGAACGCGTTTTTCCGGTGGGAGTTCAACTCCTGCGAAACCCTGGTCAAGGGTGCGGATGTGCACCCGATCGACTACGCCAACGCCTGCCCGGACGTGGCGCTGACGAGCCTGCACTACTACTTCCCCTGGGCGATCAAGGCGCTGGTCCGGTGGAGCGTGTTCTGCGTGGGCACCGGGCGGCGGCCGCGGCTCGATCTGGACACGCGGGAGTACTTCGCGGTGACCGGGTCGTACGAGGAGCGGCTGGCGGCCTATCGGCAGCTGGCCGACGCCTACTTCGAGACCGACCGTTACCAGGACTTCTGCGACAGTCGGCTGCGCCACCTCGACGAGATCGTCCTGGACTGGGTGGCCGGGCCGGACTTCGACCGGCTGCTGGTCAACACGGTGACGGCCACGTATCCCGCGCATGAGCGGGACCGCTTCGTGGAGCACTTCCGCGGCCTGCTGGGGATGTGGGTGAAGGACTCCGGCTGAGCGCCGCGCCTTCGGAGGCTGGCTTGCGATGCCAGCTGGCCCGCGCCTTCAGGGCGGACCAGCAAGGCCAGCCGGCTGGCTACCGACCAGTCGGTATGGCATGCTTCCGGAACATGACGCTGTTCTCGGTGGAAGGCAAGACCGTCGTCGTCACTGGCGGATCCCGTGGCATCGGACGCATGATCGCGACCGGGTTCGTCGAGGCCGGGGCGACCGTGTACATCTCCGCGCGCAAGGTCGCCGAAGTGGAGCAGACCGCCAAGGAGCTGGGCTGCGTGGCCGTGCCGGCCGATCTGTCCACACCCGAGGGGGTGGGCGCGCTGGTGGAAGCGGTGGACGGGCCGCTGGACGTGCTGGTGAACAACGCGGGCGCGGCGTGGGGCGCGCCGCTGGAGGACTATCCGGAGCACGCCTTCGACAAACTCTGGAACATCAACGTCAAAGGGGTCTTCTTCCTGACCCAGCGCTTCCTGCCGCAGCTGCGGGCGGCGGCCAGCGCGGAGGATCCGGCACGGGTGATCAACATCGGGTCCATCGACGGGATCCGGGTGCCGTCCGTGGAGAACTTCGCCTACTCCGCGTCGAAGTCCGGTGTGCACATGCTGACCCGGCACCTGGCCAGGCAGCTGGCGCCTGAGCACATCACCGTGAACGCCATCGCGCCGGGGCCGTTCGACTCGAAGATGATGGCGTTCGCCCTGGATGATCCGGCCATTCGGGAGAGCATCGCGGCGAGTGTGCCGATGGGCCGGATCGGCCACCCCGACGACATGGCCGGGGCGGCGATCTACCTGTCCTCACGTGCCGGGGCCTACCTCACGGGCACGGTCATTCCGGTCGACGGCGGCATCTCCTGCTAATCCCGATCCTGCCCGGCGCGAATCCTGCCGGGCGCGAATCCTGCCGGGCGGGCGGATCTCAGAGGCGCTTGCGGAGCGCGGTGGCGAGATTCGCCGCCGCGCGGGGCTCGTAGCGCAGGCACAGGTACGGCTCGGTGAGCTCGATCTCGATCACCACCGGGGTGCCGTCGGGGAGCCGGACCAGGTCGATCCTGGCGTACAGAAGGGCCTGGGGGATGGCGGCAAGCACCTTCTCAGCGAGTTCGACCTGGTCCGGGGCCGGTGTGCGCGGTTCGGCCCGAGCCTGGTCCGCGCCCGTCTTTCCCGGAGACAGCATGGGGGTGCGCCGGACGGCATGGCTGAACCGGCGATTGAAGTGCAGCAACCAGGTCTCGCCCTCCGACTCGACCACGTCGAGGTCGGGCTGGACCATGGGGAGTGCGACCGCTGCCACGATGGACCATCTTCTTCGCCTTCCCCCGAAGCGGGATTCCTCCGCCAGGGCCCCAGCCACGACAGACCGTCACATGGATCGAGACGGTCGCGTGACGGACCATCCGAGGAACCATGGTGGTCACCGCACTAGTTGGAAGTGGTGCTCACACCCACGCCACTACGGTGCGTGGCCGTGGCGGCGTTGCCATTGATGTTGTTGACGTTGGTGCTGGAGCCGGCGCCTCTGTTGCTGGCCTGGACGTTGCCGAAGGTGTTGCCCGACTGCGCGGACGCGGAGTTGGTGCTGGAGCTGCTGTTACTGGTGTCGGTGTCGGCATGGGCCGGAGCGGCCAGCAGGGCCGTGCCCGCGGCGATGGCGACGATGGCCGTGATGCCAAGCTTCTTGATCATGTCGATGTCCTTCCAGAGGATTTCTCATGGACTTCGGACCCCGCCGGACGGCGGCCCGGGGTGCGAGGAAGGGGGATCGGGGTCAGTAGAAGATGTAGGTCACCGTGGTGCTGCCGTTGGTAGCGGTGGCGGCTATGCCGTTGATGTTGTTGACGTTGGTCGACCGACCGGCACCCTCGTTGACCGCTGCGATGTCGGCGAGACTGTTTCCGGACTGGGAGGAGTAGGTGTTGCCGCTCCAGGCGTCGGTCCAGGTGTCAGCGTGAGCGGGTGTGGCCAGCAGGATGGCGCCGGCGGACGCTGCCACGACGGCACCGGTGACACACAGCTTCTCGATCACTTCAGCTCCTTCGCCGGTGGGCGTCTCGCATGAGACAGCACCGGCCCAAGAGCACACCGCCATCCCCGTTGACCTTCTTTGACCTTTGAGGATCAAAGCCAAAGCGATCATATAACCAAGCGTAGTGATCGTGTTACTCTTAGCAATCAGAACATTCTTCTAGGACCGCATCGCTGACAGGCGGTGTCAGTGGTCGGCTCGTAGCATCCGCGCATGATTTACGAGTTGCGAAACTACACGCTGCATCCCGGCCAGCGGGACACACTGATCGAGTTATTCGAGCGTGAGTTCATCGAAGGGCAGGAGGCGGCCGGGATCGGGGTGGTCGGCCACTTCCGGGACCTGGACGAGCCAAATATGTACCCGTGGATGCGGAAATTTCCGGATATGGAGGCTCGGCGGGCGGCTCTCACGGCCTTCTACGGCGGCCCGATCTGGAAGGCCAACCGGGACGCGGCCAACGCGACGATGATCGACTCCGACAACGTACTGCTGCTGCGCCCAGTGCCCGTTCCCTCCGCCGACGTGCCGCACGGGTCCGCTCCCCGCCACTCCGACCTCTCGCGCGGGACTACTACTTCCGGTCTCCTGAGCGGGTCCACTCCCGGCCTCCCGCGCGGATCCACTCCCGACCTCCCGACCGGGTCCGCTCCCGACCTCCCGAGCGGATCCGCTCCCGACCTCTCCTCCGAGTCCGGTCCTGGCCCCACTCTCCAGTCCTCTTCCAGTTCCTCTTTCGATCCCTTTTCCGGTACGGCCCGGCCGCCTGTCGGCGCCACCGTTCTGCCCGAGTCGCTGTACGTCGCGATGATCTACCACGTCGACGACGGGTTCGCCGAGTTCTTCGCTCGGGAGGCCGTACCCGTGCTCAGGGAAGCCGGGGTGCCGCCGGTGGCGTGCTTCGAGACCGAGGCCGCCGAGAACACCTTTCCCGCCCTGCCCGTACGTACAGGCGAGCAGGTGTTCGTGTGGTTCGCCCGGTTCGATCGGCCCTCGGACGAGCGTGAGGTGGCGCTGCCCGGACTGGAGTCCCGGTTGACCTCTCCCCCGCAGCGTCTCCGCCTGGTTCCCACGGCTCGATCAGCGCTTCGCTGAGGCTCCGGGCCCCACGGGTTGGTCCGGGTGTTGGGTCAACGCGCGGACAATGGTGGGCATGGAGGTAGTGATAGTGTCCGGGCCGCCGGGGGCGGGGAAGTCGACCGTGGCCCGGCTGCTGGCCGATGCCGTCACGCCTAGCGTGCATCTGCATACGGATGACTTCTGGGCGTTCATCCGGCGAGGGGCCATCGCGCCGTACCTGGCGGAATCTCGCCATCAGAACGAGACCGTCATGAGCGTGCTGGCGAACGCGGCGTTCGGGTACGCCGACGGCGGCTATCACGTGATGGTGGATGGCGTCGTCGGGCCGTGGTTCGTCGGCGCCTTCGCCAAGGTACGGCGCGCTCCGCTGCACTATGTGGTGCTCCGGCCCGACCGGGAGACGACCCTGGTCAGGGCGACGGGGCGAGGGCTTGACGCGCTCACGGATCCGGAGCCGGTGCTGCAGATGTACCAGCAGTTCGTCGACCTGGGTGAGCTGGAGCCGCACGCCTTCGACTCCAGCGGCCTGACCGCCGAGCAGACGGCCGCCGAGATCCGCACCCGACTGTCCGAGGGCGCCTACCTGCTCAAGACGCCGTAGCCGCTTCCAGAGCCCGCCTCGGACCATGGACGGGCCTCACGACGGAGGCGGGCCTGCGCCGTAGGCGGGCAGTGGGTCGGGGGCGTCTTTGAGGAGTTTCGCGACTGCGTCGCCTACCTCCCCGGGGGACCAGCGGGCGCCGCGGTCCGCGCGTGGGCCGTGGGTCCAGCCCGTGGCCAGGGAGATCACGCCGCCCTCCACCTCGAACACCCGGCCCGTCACCGCCTCCGATGCCGCCGAGCCGAGCCAGACGACGAGCGGTGACACGTTCGCCGGGTGCATGGTGTCGAAGCCGGAATCGGGCGCGGCCATGGTCTCGGCGAAGACCTCCTCGGTCATGCGGGTGCGGGCGGCGGGGGCGATGGCGTTCACCGTCACGCCGTACCGGCCCAGTTCGGCGGCGGCCACCTGGGTCAGTGCGACGATCCCGGCCTTGGCGGCGGAGTAGTTGGACTGGCCGACGCTGCCGAGCAGGCCCGCGCCCGACGAGGTGTTGATCACGCGGGCGGCCGCGGGTGCGCCGGACTTGGCTCGTTCGCGCCAGTAGGCGGCGGCGTGCCGCATCATCAGGAAGTGGCCCTTGAGGTGGACCCGGATGACCTCGTCCCAGTCGTCTTCGCCCATGGAGACCAGCATGCGGTCGCGGACGAATCCGGCGTTGTTCACCAGCACGTCGAGCCCGTCGTACGCGGTGACGGCGGTCTTCACCAGCCGGGCCGCGCCGTTCCAGTCGGCCACGTCGTCGCTGCTGGCCACCGCCTGACCGCCGAGCGCGCGGATCTCCTCGGCCACGGTCAGCGCGGGCCCGCCGGAGCTGCCGTCGCCGCCGAGGCCGGTGCCCAGGTCGTTGACCACGACGCGGGCGCCCTGCCTGGCGAACTCCAGCGCGTGCTCCCTCCCGATGCCCCGCCCGGCTCCGGTCACGATCACGACGCGGCCGTCACAGATTCCCACACGGACCTCCCAGGAAGATCAGGCAGAGATATCAGGAAATGTCTTTTGAAGCCAGGTTTTGCCAGGCGGGAATCTCGCCGCCTCCGTGCACGTGTACCTGCGCCCCTGTCACATAACCGGGCGCGGCCAGCCACAGGCAGACCGAGGCCACGTCGGCGGGCGTCGCCATCCGCCCGGCCGGGATGGCGGTCCCCACGTCCTTACCGCCGTAGTGGTCGGCGGAGTCCTCCGTGGCGGCCAGTCCGACGACGACCGTGTTGACGCGTACGTCAGGAGCCCATTCGGCGGCCAGGCAGCTCGCCAGGTGATGCAGCCCCGCCTTGGCCGCGCCGTACGCCGAGGTGCCCGGCGAGGGCCGCACGCCACTGGAGCTGCCGATCATCACGACGGAGCCGCCCGAGGCGGCGAGCAGCGGGTAGGCGCGCTGCGCGACGAGCATCGGGGCGATCAGATTGAGTTCGACGACACGCGCGTGCAGGCGCGGTGAGGTGCCCTCCAGCGGTGCGTACGGCGAGCCGCCCGCGTTGTTGACCACCACGTCCAGGCGGTCGAGCCCGGAGAACAGCCGCTCGAGGTCGTCGGCGTCCCGCACATCGGCCCGCACGAACCGCACCCCTTCGACCGGCGCCGCATCCACGGCCGAAGGCCCCAGCGAAGGCGTGCCCAGGGGCGCAGGTGGTGGGTCGTGGCGGGCGCAGACGATCACTTCGGCGCCGGCCGTCGCGAAGGCGGTGGCGATGCCCGCGCCGATCCCCCGCGTCCCACCGGTCACCAGGACGACCTTGCCCATGTAGTCGTAAGTCACCGTCACGGGTGCTACCGTACCAAGCAAGCGTTAGGTGCAACCAGGGAGCGGGATGGGAATCACGCTGCGGGACGGCCCGATCGCCGAGGTCGTCGTCGACGTCCCACCGGTGAACGCGCTGCCGGCGCGAGCCTGGCACGAGCTGGCCGGCGCCGTGACGGCCGCCGGGCAGGACGAAGAGACCAGGGTCGTCGTACTACGAGCCGAGGGCCGGGGCTTCAACGCCGGCGTGGACATCAAGGAGATGCAGGCCTCTGAGGGCCACACCGCCCTGATAAACGCGAACAGGGGGTGCTTCGCGGCGTTCGCGGCCGTGTACGACTGCCCGGTGCCCGTGATCGTCGCCGTGCACGGCTTCTGCGTCGGCGGCGGCGTGGGCCTGGTGGGCAACGCGGACATCGTGCTGGCCAGCGAGGACGCCTACTTCGGCCTGCCCGAGGTGGACAGGGGCGCGCTCGGCGCCGCCACCCACCTGTCCCGGCTGGTGCCGCAGCACCTCATGCGCGCCATGGTCTACACGTGCCGGAACGTGACGGCGGCCGAGCTGCACGCGTTCGGCTCGGTGCTGGAGGTGGTGCCGCGGGACAAGCTGCGGGACGCGGCGCTGGAGGTGGCGGGCCAGATCGCGGACAAGGACCCGTACGTGATCCGCCGCGCCAAGGAGTCGCTCAACGGCATCGACCCGGTGGACGTGAAGCGCTCCTACCGCTTCGAGCAGGGCTTCACGTTCGAGCTGAACCTGATGGGCGCGGGCGACAGGCACCGGGACCGCTTCGTGGAGGGCTCGTGAGCAAGGTCATGTCCGTCGAGGAGGTCGCGGCCCAGGTCGAGAGCGGCATGACGGTCGGCATCGGCGGCTGGGGATCGCGCCGCAAGCCGATGGCGCTGGTCGCCGGCCTGCTGCGGTCGGACGTCCGGGATCTCACCCTCATCTCCTACGGCGGCCCGGACGTCGGCATGCTCTGCGCCGCCGGGAAGGTGCGCAGGGTGGTGGCCCCGTTCGTGACGCTGGACTCCATCCCGCTCGAACCGCACTTCAGGCGGGCCAGGCAGGGCGGCACGGTCGAGTTCACCGAGTATGACGAGGGCATGTTCATGTTCGGGTTGCTGGCGGCGGCGCACCGGCTGCCGTTCCTGCCCACGCGGGCCGGTCTCGGCTCCGACGTCATGCGGGTCAACCCCGATCTGCGCACCGTCCGCTCGCCGTACGAGGACGGGGAGGAGCTGGTCGCCGTGCCCGCGCTGACCATGGACGTCGCGCTGGTGCACCTCAACCGGGCGGACCGGCGCGGCAACGCGCAGTACCTGGGCCCGGATCCGTACTTCGACGACCTCTACGCCAAAGCGGCGGCCCGGTGCTTCGTGTCGTGCGAGCGGCTGGTGGACACCGCCGACCTGCTGAAGGAGGGGCCGGTGCAGTCGCTGCTGATCAGCCGGTCGATGGTGAGCGGCGTGGTCGAGACGCCGGGCGGCGCGGGGTTCACCGCGTGCGAGCCCGACTACGGCCGCGACGAGCAGGAGCAGCGGCGCTACGTGGACACGCCATGGGAGGAGTTCCGTGAGCAGGGCTGATGTGTGCGTGGTCGCCTGCGCGGAGGCGTTCAGAGGCGATGGGGAGATCCTCGCGGCCGGGATCGGCGGGGCGATCACCGTGCTGGCGGCCCGGCTGGCCAGGCTGACGTTCGAGCCCGACCTGCTCACGCATGACGGTGTCTGCCTGCTGACGGGCGACGTACCGGCGCTGGGTGAGCGGCCCGAGGTGGTGGAGGGCTGGCTGCCGTTCCGCGATCACCTGTGGCTGGTGCTGAACGGCCGGCGGCACGTGATGCTCGGCGCGAGCCAGATCGACCGCTTCGGCAACACGAACATCTCCTGCATCGGCGACTGGGCGCGGCCCAAGGCGCAGCTCCTCGGCGTACGCGGCGCGCCGGGCAACACGCGCTGCGGCCCGACGAGCTACTGGATCCCCCGGCACTCCCCCAAGGTGTTCGTGCCGCGAGTGGACGTGGTCAGCGGTCTCGGGACCGACAAGGGTGCCTTCGACCTGCGGCGGGTGGTGACGAACCTGGCCGTGCTCGACTTCCGCACGCCGGACGGGTCGATGCGGCTGGCCTCGGTGCATCCGGGGGTGAGTGTCGCGGAGGTGGTCGCGGCGACGGGGTTCGAGTTGACGGTCCCTGAGGACGTACCCGAGACCCGGGAACCGACCGCCGAGGAGAGCAGGCTGCTGAAGGAGGTGCTCGACCCGCGCGGGTCCCGCGAGCGCGAGGTGGCCGCATGAGGAAAGCGTGCGACCGCCTGGAGGGGGCGGCGTGAGAACCGCGCTGACCGACCTCGTGGGGTGCCGGTATCCGATCGTGCAGACCGGGATGGGGTACGTCGCGGGCGCGCGGCTCGCCGCGGCCACCTCGGAGGCGGGCGGGCTCGGGATCATCGCGGCCGCCACGATGTCCGTCGGCGAGATGACCGAGGCGATCAACGGTGTGCGGGAGCGGACGGACGCCCCGTTCGGGGTGAACATCCGCTCCGACGCCGACGACGCGGCCGAACGGGTGGAGGTGATGATCCGGGAGGGCGTGCGCGTGGCGTCGTTCGCGCTGGCCCCGCGGCGGGAGCTGATCGAGCGGCTGAAGGGCGCGGGCGTGGTGACGATCCCGTCCGTGGGCGCGCGGCGGCACGCCGAGAAGGTGGCCGCCTGGGGCGTGGACGCGGTGATCGTGCAGGGCGGCGAGGGCGGCGGCCACACCGGGCCGGTCGCGACGACGCTGCTGCTCCCCCAGGTGGTGGACGCGGTGGACATCCCGGTGATCGCGGCGGGCGGGTTCTTCGACGGGCGCGGGCTGGTGGCGGCGCTGGCGTACGGGGCGTGCGGCATCGCGATGGGCACCCGGTTCCTGCTGACGAGCGACTCGTCGGTGCCGGACGAGGTGAAGAAGGTCTACCTGGCGGCGGCCGACACGCTGGTCACCACCCGGGTCGACGGTGTGCCGCATCGGGTGCTCAGGACGCCGTTCGTGGAGTCGCTGGAGCGCTCCCGGCTGCTCAGGGCCGTGGTCAACGGTGCCAGGTTCAAGCGGCTGTCGGGGCTGACGTGGGCCCAGATGATCCGTGAGGGGCGCCGGATGCGGCACGGCCGCGAGCTGACCTGGGCGCAGGTGCTGCAGGCGGCCAACACGCCGGTGCTGCTGCGGGCCGCGATGGTCGAGGGGCGGGCCGACCTGGGGGTGATGGCCTCCGGGCAGGTGGTCGGGGTGCTCGACGACCTGCCGTCCTGCCGGGAGCTGATCGAGCGAGTCATGTCCGAGGCGGAGACAGTGATGGAGCGGTTCAGAGCACCGTGATGCCGCGGGCGGCCAGGATGGCCGCCGCCTGGGTGGGGTTGATCGTCGCCCCCTGGAAGGCCCGCAGCTTGGTGTCGTCGGGCTCGCCCAGGTCGGCGCCGCGCAGGTCGGCCTTGGTGAAAACGGTCTTGAGCAGCTTGGTGCCGCGCAACCGGCAGTCGCTGAACGTCGCCTCGGTGAAGTCGCAGCCCGACAGGTCGGCGTCGTCGAAGCGGACGCCCTCGATGAGCTCCCCGCGCAGCGAGCAGCCGCCGAGGTTGGCCATGGTCAGGTTGGACCGGGAGACCTTGAAGCCGGTGCCGCGCGCCGCGGTGAGCGACGCGCCGATCATGCGGCACCCGGTGAAGGTCACGTCCGTCACCAGCGCCCCGCCGAACTGGGCGGAGGACAGGTCCACGTCGGTGAACGTAACGTCGATGAGCTCGGCGTCGTTGAACCTGATCCGCATCCCGCCGCCGCCCGTGAACACCGCGCCGTCGAGGTCGGCCCGCCGGAAGTCGGTCTGTTCGAGCACACACGACTCGAAGCGGGCGCCGGCCAGCGGGGCCCGCCGGAGGTCGGCCTCGGTCAGGTCGCAGTCGCGGAAGACGTGGGTCTCGTCCGGCGCGAGCCGGTCGGTGAGCGTGGTCTGGGAGAGGTCCTCGCCGTCGAAGTTCACGGTGTCAAAGGGTACCGGTGATCAGTTCGGCGGCGGCCTGGCCGCAGACCCTGGCCGAGCCGTACGTGGCGATGTGCACGGCACCCAGGTCGGACCTGGCGGGCAGGCCCATCTCGACCACCACGGCGTCGGGGCGGGCGCTGAGCAGGTGCCGCAGTGCCTCGCTCTGCCAGGGGTGGCGGTGCGCGTCGCGAACCACGACGACGAGGGGGTGCCCGGCCGCGGCGGCGATGAGCCGTTCCAGCACGGCCCCGGTCGCCTCGCCGGCCGCGAGCCGGGTCACGGTGGTGCCGGGCAGCAGTCTGCCCAGGGGTTCACCGACGCCCCACGGCGTGTTCTTGTCGATGGCCAGGTTCATCTCGGGGGCCAGCTCCACCACGTGCGCCGCGGAGGTGAGCGGCAGGACGGGGTCGCTCGTGCGGCGGGTGATCCGGAGCGCGCGGCGGGCCGCGACCAGGCCGAGGTAGCCGTCCTCGGGATCCGGGATGCCCGAGGCGGCGGTCCAGGCGGCCAGCTCGCCGACCCGGCGCGCGGCGTCGGCCAGGCGCTCCTCCGGCAGCAGGCCGTCGCGCACGGCTTCGGCTATCGCGTCGCGCACCTCGACGGCGGTCGCCTCGCCTGAGTGCTCGCCGCCGACGCAGATGGCGTCGGCCCCGGCGGCGATGGCGCGGGCGGCGGCGCCGCCGATCCCGTACGGCCCGGAGACGGCGGCCATCTCGATGCCGTCGGTGATGATCAGGCCGTCGAAGCCCAGCTCCTCGCGGAGCAGCCCGGTGAGCACCTTGGGGCTGAGCGTGGCGGGCAGGACGGCGTCGTACGCGGGCACCAGCAGGTGACCGGTCATGACGGCCTTGACGCCTTCCTGGATCGCGGCGCGGAAGGGGCCGAGCGCGTCCTCGATCCCGTCGGTGGCGACCACGGGCACGCCGTGGTGGGAGTCGATCGAGGTGTCACCGTGGCCGGGGAAGTGCTTGGCGCAGGCGGCCACCCCGGCGGACTGCAGGCCGCGGACGAACGCCCTGGTGTGCCGGGAGACCAGCGCGGCGTCGGCGCCGAAGGAGCGCAGGCCGATGACCGGGTTGTCGGGGTTGGAGTTGACGTCGGCCGAGGGGGCGAAGTCGATCGTGATGCCCGCGGCCGCCAGGTCCGCCCCGAGGTTCCTGGCCACGGCCTCGGTCAGCGTCACGTCGTCCACGACGCCGAGCGCGAAGCCGCCGGGACGGCTGCTGCCGGTGGCGACCTCCAGCCGGGTCACCTCGCCCGACTCCTCGTCGATGCCGATCATGACGGCGGGGTTCTCCGCGCGCAGGGCGGCGGTCAGTTCGGCCACCTGGGCCGCTCCCGTGATGTTGCGGGTGAACAGCACCACCCCGGCCAGCCCCTCCCCCAGGCGGCGGCGGAGCCAGTCGGGCGGGGTCGTTCCCCCGAACCCGGGCAGGATTACGGCATCGGCAAGGCACAGCAGGTCACCGCTCTTGAGCATGACCCGCAATCTAATAGGAAAGTTTCCTATTTGCTAGTGGCATCGCCGGACGTCATAGGCGTTCGATGATGGTGACGTTCGCCTGGCCACCTCCTTCGCACATCGTCTGCAGGCCGTACCGGCCGCCGGTCCGCTCCAGCTCGTGCAGCAGCTTCACGGCCAGGACCGCGCCGGTCGCGCCGAGCGGGTGGCCGAGCGCGATCGCGCCGCCGTTCGGGTTGACCCTGGCGGGGTCGGCGCCGCTCTCCTTCAGCCAGGCGAGCACGACCGAGGCGAACGCCTCATTGATCTCCACGGCGTCGATGTCGCCGATCGTCATCCCGGCCTTGCGCAGCGCGTGCTCCGTGGCCTGGATCGGCGCCGCGAGCATCATGATGGGGTCGCCGCCGCGCACCGACAGGTGGTGCACGCGGGCGCGCGGGCGCAGTCCGTGCTCCCGTACGGCCCGCGGCGACGCGATGAGCAGGGCGGCGGCGCCGTCGGAGATCTGCGAGGCCAGGGCGGCGGTGAGGCGCCCGTCCTCGACCAGGGGCTGGAGCCCGGCCATCTTGGCGGGAGTGGTGTCGCGGCGCGGACCCTCGTCGGCGGTGACGCCCTCGTAGGGGGTGATCTGGCCCGCGAAGCGGCCGGTGTCGATGGCGGCGATGGCCCGGCGGTGCGACTCGTAGGCGAACGCCTCCATGTCCTCTCGGGAGATGTCCCACTTGACGGCGATCTGTTCGGCTCCGGTGAACTGGGAGACCTCCTGCGTGCCGTACCGGGAGAGCCAGCCCTTGGAGCCGCCGAAGGGGGTGTCGTGCCCGAGAGGCCGGCCGGCGAGCATCGCCGAGGAGATGGGGATCATGCTCATGTTCTGTACGCCGCCGGCCACCACGAGGTCGCTGGTGCCCGAGAGCACGGCCTGGGCGGCGAAGTGCAGTGCCTGCTGCGAGGAGCCGCACTGGCGGTCGACCGTGACGCCGGGCACCTCCTCCGGCAGCCCCGCGGCGAGCCAGCAGGTGCGGGCGATGTCGCCGGCCTGCGGTCCGATGGTGTCCACGCAGCCGAACACCACGTCCTCCACGGCCGCCGGATCGGCGCCCGTGCGGGTCATCAGCTCTTGGAGCACGTGCGCGCCGAGGTCGGCGGGGTGGGCGCCGGCGAGGCCGCCGTTCCTGCGCCCGACCGGGGTCCTGACCGCGCCGACGATGTATGCCTCGTTCACTCCCGCATCGTAGCAAGCGCTTGGTCGCGTGCGGAATGCCGGGTGAGCTGGGCGGGTTCGGTGAACAAGCGATTGTCTGAGGGCTCATAATGGGAGGCGTGACAACGCGAAAGAACTCCGGGCAGAGCGCGGCCGCCCCGGCGAAGCGCCAGCGCGCGACCTCGTCCGGGCCGGCGTCGGAGCGCCGTGACCACCTCGTCAAGCTCGCCGCGGAGCTCTTCGCCCGCAAGGGCTTCCAGGCCACGACCGTACGCGAGATCGCCGACGAGGCGGGCATCCTCTCGGGAAGTCTCTATCACCATTTCGATTCCAAGGAGACCATCGTCGACGAGGTGCTCTCCACCTTCCTCGACGACCTGGTCGCCCGCTACCGCACGGCGATCGCCTCGGGCTCCGACCCGCGCACGATCCTGTCGGAGATGGTGCGCATCGGCTTCGGCACGCTGGAGCCGCACCGGGCCGCGATCACCGTGATGCAGAACGACTGGAACTATCTGCGGCAGTTCGAGCGGTTCAACTACCTGGTCAAGGCCGAGGACGAGGTCGAGCAGATCTGGGTCGCGCAGATCAAGGCGGGCCAGGCGGCCGGGCAGTTCCGCGCCGACGTGGACCCGAAGCTCACCTACCGGATGATCCGCGACACGATCTGGGTGGCGGTGCGCTGGTTCCGTCCCGGCGGGCGGCTCAACACGACGGGTCTGGCCGAGCACTACATCACCGTGCTCTTCGACGGCCTGGCCACGGGTGAGCGGACCAGCCAGCAGGCATGACGCTTGGTACGGCGGTGCGTCAGGCACTGCGGGAGGCGGCGGAGCCCGAGAAGGCCGCCACGATGCGCGCGTACATGAAGTCCGACATGCCGTTCCTCGGTGTCCAGGCGGTGCGGAGGCGGGCCGTGCTGCGGCGGGTCTTCTCGGCCCACCGCATCGGCACTGCGCCGGAGTGGCGCCGGGCGGTGCTCGGCCTGTGGCGCGAGGCCGAATACCGCGAGGAGCGCTACGCGGCGATCGACCTGACCGGCTATCACCACTACCGGGAGTTCCAGACCCTCTACACGGTGCCGATGTACGAGGAGATGATCGTCAGCGGGGCCTGGTGGGACCTGGTCGACGAGCTGGCCACGCACCGGATCGGCGGCCTGCTGACCGCCTTCCCCGACTCGATGCGCCCGCTCATGCTGGACTGGGCGCGCGACGGCGATCTGTGGAAGCGCCGCACCGCGATCCTGAGCCAGAACCGGTTCAAGGCCCGCACCGACACGGCCCTGCTCTACGCCTGCATCGAGCCGAGCCTGTCGGACAACGACTTCTTCGCCCGCAAGGCGATCGGCTGGGCGCTGCGCGAGTACGCCAAGACCAACCCGGCCGAGGTCGTCCGCTATGTACGCGCCAAGGGCATCTCCGGTCTGAGCCGCCGCGAGGCCCTGCGCAACTTACCGACTACCTAGTCCACAAGGCATCCTGTACGGCCTGCACCAGGGCCATCAGCTCGGGCGTGACCCGCTCCCTGGCCCAGGCCAGCGCGTACGTGATGCGCAGCTCGCCCGCGTCGAGCGGGACGAACCTCAGGTCGTCGCGGCGGATGGTCCTGGCCAGCAGCTGCGGGATCGGCAGCACCCCGGCACCCGCCGCGACCAGGTCGAGCGCGGCGGCGAAGTCGTCGTCGGCCACCATGCGCGAACGCCCCGGCAGCCCGGCCCACGCCCGGCTGCCGGGGGTCAGCAGCACCTGCCCGGCCAGGTCCCCGGCGCCGACCTTGGCCCTCGGCGCCAGCGCGTGCCCCAGCGGCACCGCGAGCTGGTCCACCGAGACGTGGAACCTGGCGGCGGTGACGAACCGCGCGGGCGCGGGGGTGGCCAGGATCGCCGCCGACACCTCACCCCGCTCCAGCGCGTCGGCGGCCGCCCCACGACCGGCGACCGTGAGCTCCACGCCGATGGCCGGGGTGCGGGCCGCCAACCGGCGGGCTACCCGGGCGGCCAGCGCGCCGACAAGCGGTGGATAAGCAAGATGAATGGTCGGCCGGGCCAGCCGGGCGGCTTCGGCCGCGAACGCGGCAGCGGCGGTCAGCAGCTCGTCGGCGTGCGGAAGCAGCGCCCTGCCCTCGGCGGTCAGCCGCACCGCGCGGGCGGACCGGTCGAACAACCTGGTCCCGGCCGCGCGCTCCAGCCTGGTGATGGCCTGGCTCATGGCGGGCTGGGACATTCCCAGGTCGGCGGCGGCGATCGAGAAGCTGAGCCGGGCCGCCACGCGGGCGAAGCACTGGACCTCCTTGAGCATAAGCAGCACGAATACAGGATGCATCAGACGGGGCCGCTGTGGTGAATTCTCCGCGTTCGATCAAGTCAACGCAGGGAGCAAGTCAATGTCGTCATTTCCCCGGTCCACCGTGCTCGGATATCCGAGGATCGGCCCGCGAAGGGAGCTGAAGCGGGCCCTGGAGTCCTACTGGGACGGCCGCTCGACCCGGGCGGAGCTGGAGGAGACGGGCGCCGAGATCCGGGAACGGACCTGGCGGCGGCTCGACGAGCTGGGCCTGGCCGGACTGCCGTCCAACACCTTCTCCCTCTATGACCAGGTGCTCGACACGGCCGTGCTGCTCGGCGCGGTGCCACGGCGCTACCTCGAAGCGGAGGACCCCTACTTCGCGATGGCCAGAGGCACCGCCGGGCTGGCGCCGCTGCGGATGACGAAGTGGTTCGACACGAACTACCACTACATCGTCCCGGAGATCGACGCCGAGACCGTGTTCAAGCTCGACCCGGCCAAGCCGCTCGCCGAGCTGCGGCAGGCACGGGAGCTGGGCTTCGAGACGCGGCCCGTGGTGGTGGGGCCGGTGACGTTCCTGCTGCTGGCCGGGGCGCTGGAGCGGCTGGACGAGGTGCTGGGCTGCTACGAGGAGCTGCTGGCGATCCTGGCGGCCGAGGGCGTGGAGTGGGTGCAGCTCGACGAGCCCGCGCTGGTTGCCGACCGGACGTCCGAGGAACTGGCCGCCGTCACGGCCGCCTACGAGCGGCTGGGGGCCGCGCCTTCGCGTCCCGGGCTGTTCGTCGCCTCCTACTTCGGTGATCTGGGCGAGGCGCTGCCCGTCCTGGCCGCGACGCCGGTGGAGGCGATCGGGGTGGACCTGGTGCGCGGCGGCCTGGACCGGCTGCCGGCGCTGGCGGGCAAGACCGTGGTGGCGGGTGTGGTGTCCGGGCGGGACGTGTGGCGTACCGCTCCCGGGCGGGCCCTGAGCCTGCTGCGGGCGGTGCGGGAGCACGCGGCGGACGTGGTGGTCAGCACCTCGTGCTCGCTCCTGCACGTGCCCTACGACGTGGCGGGGGAAGAAGGGCTCGACCCGGCGCTGCGGGCGCGGCTGGCCTTCGCCGAGCAGAAGGTGGCGGAGGTGGTCGAACTGGCGCGCACCGACTTCCGGGGCGCCGAGGCGCCGGCCGCGTCGGTGGCGCTGGCGGACCCGATCGTGTTCGAGGGGCGCGGACCGTACGCGGAGCGCGCCGCGGCCCAGGCCGCGCACCTGCGGCTGCCGGTGCTGCCGAGCACCACGATCGGGTCGTTCCCGCAGACCGGCGAGCTGCGCGCGGCCCGCGCGGCCGTGGCGGCGGGCACGCTGCCGGAGGCCGACTACGAGCGGCGGGTCGAGGCGGAGATCGAGCGGGTCATCCGGCTGCAGGAACGGCTCGGCCTCGACGTCCTCGTGCACGGCGAGCCGGAGCGCAACGACATGGTCCAGTACTTCGCCGAGCACCTCGACGGCTTCGCGGTGACCGCCAACGGCTGGGTCCAGTCCTACGGCTCCCGGTGCACCAGGCCGCCGATCCTGCACGGCGACGTCGGGCGGGCCGCGCCGATCACCGTACGGTGGGCGCGCCATGCGCAGTCGCTGACGGACAAGCCGGTCAAGGGCATGCTCACCGGGCCCGTCACGATCGTCGCCTGGTCGTTCGTCCGCGACGACCTGCCGCTGCGCGACGTGGTGTTCCAGGTGGCCGACGCGGTCCGGGACGAGGTACGCGACCTGGAGGCGGCGGGTGTATCGATCATCCAGGTGGACGAGCCGGCGCTGCGCGAGCTGCTGCCCCTCAGGCGAGCCTCGCAGGCCGACTACCTGGAGTGGGCCGTGGCCGCGTACCGGCGGGCCACCTCGGGGGCCAGCGACCGCATTCAGATCCACACGCACCTGTGTTATTCGGACGCCGACCAGATCCTCGCGGCGATCGACGGCCTGGACGCCGACGTCACCACGATCGAGTCGGCCCGCTCCGGGGCCCGGATCCTGGGGGCCGTGGGCTCCTTCGGGCGGGGGCTCGGGCCGGGCGTCTACGACATCCACTCGCCTAGGGTGCCGAGCCAGGCCGAGGTTGAGGAGTTGTTGCGGGAGACGCTGAAGGTGCTGCCCGCCGAGCGGGTCTGGGTGAATCCGGACTGCGGGCTGAAGACGCGTACGTACGAGCAGGTAGAGGCGGCGCTGGCGAACGTGGTCGGCGCGACCGAGCGGCTGCGCGACGAGCTCAGCGCTAGGTGATCAGCTGAAGGTCCACTCAAGGTGGGCCAGGGCGGCGTCGGCGTAGTGGCGTGGGCCGGTGCTCAGGCCGTAGGCGAGGTCCTCGATGAGCGCGCACCTGGCGTAGAAGACGACCCTGGCCCGGTCGCGCTCGTCGAAGTCGCGGTCGTAGTGCGCCAGGGTCCGCTCGAAGACCTCGGGGCCCAGGTCGCGGTAGATGAGCGCGAAGTCGTGCGCCGGGTCGGTGAGGGCGGCGTCGGTCCAGTCGATGACGCCCGTCAGCGTGCTGGTCGCGGCGTCGGCCAGGAGGTGCTCGCTGCCCAGGTCGTTGTGGCAGAAGCGCAGGTCACGCGGCTCGTCGGGCGGTGTGTCGCGTAAGAACCGCTCCACCAGCGGGCGCCGCTCCGCCGGCACGTGCCCCTCGACGTCGCGATAGTCGAGCCCGGCGTCCACCAGCAGGGTGGGCGCCGGGTAGAGGTCGGGCGGCGCCAGCGCGCGCAGGTCATCGGCAGGGGCACTGTGCAGGGCGCTCAGCAGGCGGCCGAGCGGGGCGGCCAGCGCCGCGGGGTCCGGCACCGGGTGCTGGTTGAGCGGCTCGCCCGGCAGCTTCCGGTAGGCGATCACGCCCTGCTCGTAGTCGGCGAAGACCACCTCGGGCACCGCCACGGTGGCCAGCTCGCGGACCGCGGCCAGCAGCTCGACCTCGCGGCGGGTGGCCACCGGATCGGTGGCCTTGCCGCCCCGGACGATCAACTCACCGTTGACCTCGTAGACCTCGTGGTCCAGGCCCTGCCCGGACTCGGTCAGAGAGCGCACCTCGACGTCGGGGAGGTGGCGGGCCAGCAACGCGCGGATGTCGCCGATCACACCAGCAGCCTAGGCCCGGCGGGTCGGGTGCGCGAGAGGATAATTACTTGAGCGCCCCCGCGGTCAGCCCCGACTGGATCTGGCGCTGGAAGACCGTGTAGACGACCAGCATGGGCAGGATGGCCAGCGTCAGGGCGGCGAACAGGGCCGACCAGTCCTGGTCATAGCCCGCGGCCGTCGAGATGTCGGCGATGCCCTGCGTGAGCACCCACTTGTCGCGCTCCTGCAGCAGCACCAGCGGCAGCTGGTACTGGTTCCACTGGCCGAGGATGTTGAAGATCGTGATGCTGACCAGGCCCGGTCTGGCCATGGGCAGCATGATCTGGAAGAACACCCGGGTGTGCGAGGCGCCGTCGACCATGGCCGCCTCCGCCACGGCCGTGGGCAGCGTACGGAAGAAGGCCGACAGGAAGAACACCGTGAACGGCATCGAGTAGGCGATGTAGACCAACACGAGGCCGGCGTGGGTGTTCAGGCCGATGAACGGGCCGATCAGCGGGACGTTGCCCATGTTCTGCACGACGAAGAACAGCGGCGACAGCGCCAGGTAGACCGGGAAGGCCAGGCCCGACACGAACAGCAGGTAGACGGCCCGGTTACCGCGGAAGGGGTAGCGCGACAGCACGTACGCGGCCATCGAGCCGACCAGCATCGTGCCGAACACGCTGAAGGCGACCACGATGACGCTGTTGAGCATGTACTGGCCGATGTGCGCCTGCTCCCAGGCCCTGGCGAAGTTGTCCCAGCGCAGGCTGGCCGGCAGGGACCAGGCGTCGCCGAAGATCTCGTCCTCGCTCTTGACCGACGCCAGGAACGTCCACAGGATCGGCACCACCGTGAGCACGGTCCACAGCAGCAGCGCGACGTGCGACAGGATCGCCATCGGCCCGAGCCGTTTCCGGCTCTCCTGGCGGGCCAGCTTGCGGGAGTTCGCCACCGTCCACGAGGTCGTCGTCATCAGTACTCGATTCGTTCGCGCCGCGTCAGACGCAGCGAAAGGATCGCGAACCCGACGGTGAAGAAGAACATCACGACGCCCAGGGCCGAGGCGTATCCGAAGCGGAAGTATTGGAAGGCGTTGCGGTAGACCTCGGCCGCCATGACCGTGGTCGACCAGTCGGGGCCGCCGTGCTGGTCGGTCATCACCCACACGATCGCGAACACGTCGAGGGCGATGATGCCGAGGTAGACCCAGGCCACCTGGATGGTGTCCCAGAGCAGCGGCAGGGTGATGCGGAAGAACAGGCTCAGCCGCCCGGCGCCGTCGATCTGCGCCGCCTCGAACATGTCCTTCGGGATGGAGGCGAGTCCGGCGGAGAAGAGCACCACGTAGAACCCGACCGCCTGCCAGACCATGACGCCGAGCACCGACCAGAACGCGACACCCGGGTCCGACAGGAAGCCGATCGGCTTGCCGCCCAGCGCCATCAGCGGCGCGTTCAGCATCCCGCTGCCGTCCGGCCGGAACACCTGCTGGAACAGCACCGCCACCACCGCGACGGCCAGCACCTGCGGGAAGAAGAACACCACGCGGTAGAACTTGGAGCCCCTGATCCCGCCCACGGCCCGCCCGCCGCCGCCCACGTTGAGGAGGAAGGAGAAGAACAGGGCGATGATGATCGTGATCAGGGGCAGCAGGACGAGCAGCCCGGCGTTGTGCGTGACCGCTTTCCAGAACGTCCCGTCTTCGAGGAGCCGGCGGAAGTTCTCCAGCCCGATGAAGGCCGGCGTGGCCGAGACGCCGCGCCAGTCCGTCATCGAGATGTAGAACGCCTGGATGTATGGAGAGATCACATAGATCAGGTAAAGGGTCACCGGGGCTGCCAGGAACGCGGTGATGAACAGCCCTCGGCGATACCTGTTGAACAACATCAGCGCTTGTACTTCTTGATCGAGGAGTCCTTCTTGATCTCGTCGGACTTCTTCTGGATGCGCTCCAGATACTTGTCCGGCGTGAGGCCGCCGGTCATGAGCTCCCCGGTGGCGGCGACGGCCTCGTCCTTGAGCTGGAGGTACCACGTCTGCCAGCGGTAGTAGACGATGTTCGCGCCGGCCTCGGTGTAGGCCTTGGTCGCGCTCGCGGCGCCCGGGGACAGCTGGCGGCCCTCACCCGCGCCCTTGACCGTCGAGACGGTCTTGACCATCTCGCTGAACTCGCCGGCCGCCTTCTTCGACAGCATGGCCCGCAGGTACTCCATGCCGCCCTGCGGGTTGGCGCCCTTGGCGGGGACGATGAAGTTCTCGCTCGGCTGGCTGTGCAGCGTGCCGTAGGGCATCTTGTCGGAGCTGGTGAAGTCGGGGACGGGGAACATGCCGTACTCGAAGTCGGCCGGAGTGGTGGTCTTCTGCTCGTTCTCCAGCCAGGAGCCGGAGGGCAGCATGGCCACCTTGTACTTGTTCTGGGCGGTCTGGGTCTGCACGTGGTCGAGGCCGGCGGTGCCCTCCAGGAGGTACTTAGCGCCGATCTCGGCCCAGGCCGTGGCGGAGGTCTTCATGGCCTCCGTGGTCCAGGCGCCGTCCTCGAGGTTGTCGATGTTGACGAGGACCTCGGGGCCGCCGATCTTCGCGGCCATGGTGAGCAGCACTTCGTACAGATATTGCGGGAATTTTCCGGCGTAGGTGAAGGGGGCCATCTTGCCGGACTTTTTGATCGTCTCGTTGAGCTTGAGGAACTCGTCCCACGTCTTGGGGGGCGCCCAGCCGTTGTCCTTGAACGCCTTCTGCGAATACCAGATGCCGAAGATGTAGTTGACGTAGCCGAGCACGCTGAACGTGCCGTCCATGGTGCCGATGTCGATGACGGCCGGGTCGATGGTGTCCCTGACCTTAATGCTCGGGTCGTCCCACGAAGGCGCGTCGAGCAGCGGGGTGAGGTCCTGGAGCTGGCCGTCCTGGGCGAGCGCGCCGAAGTCCATGGCGTTGGCACCCGAGTTGTCGATCACGTCGGGCGGGTTGCCGCCGGCGAACCTCGGCTGGAGGACCTTGGTGATCTCCTTGGTGGCGTTGTGCTTGATCTCCACCTTCGGATACTTCGACTTGAACAGCGGCTGGTGGATGTTCTTGGCGTAGTCCTGGCCGAAACCGCCGTCGAAGATCCACACCTCAAGCGGCTTGCTGTCCGAGACCCCGAAGGGGTTGGCCGCGCTGGTCGCGACCGGGGCGGCCGACGACGAGGCCGACGGCTTCGCGGCCGGGGTCGCGCACGCGGCGAGCGCGCCCGCCACGGGGACCAGCGCGGCGCTCCGGAGAAGCTCGCGCCTGGTGAAACGGGGGGTGTCCGGCATATTTCTACTCCTGACTAGTCATGCTCCACGTCGGATCCGCCCTGCGTAGCGGCTCTCCAGGGCCTTGTTGTGCTCGTCGCCACCGGCCACGTTGACCGACAGGTAGATGGGCGGCGTCTCGCCGAGCGCCACGAGCTCGGCCACCGCCTCGGTGACCACCATCTGCGCGAGCAACGCCGAGGTGACGGTCGAGATCGCGCCGTAACCGCCGCCGCCCGGCAGTTCGAGGATCGCGTCCCCGTACGGCGCGCCGTTGTCCAGCACGACGTCGGCCAGGTCGAGCAGCTTGCGGCCCGACGGGTGGCGCGAGGTCATCTGGCTGCTGTGCTGGACCGAGGTCAGCGCGATCAGGGGATGGCCGCGGTCCTTGACGATCGTGGCCAGCTCGACCACGGCTCCGTTGATGCCCGAGCTGGAGATCAGCACGAACACGTCCTGCGGCGCGACGGGCGCCAGTTCGTAGATCCGGTGGGCGATCTCCGGATCGCGTTCGAGCTCGGGAGTGAGCACGCTCGGCGGCTGGCCGCCGTACAGGACGAGGTCACGCGGGGTGAGCCGGTTGCTGGGGACCAGTCCCCCGGCCCGTCCGGCGATCTCCATCGCGATCGACTCGGAATGTCCGGATCCGAACGCGTTGACCACGCCGCCCGCCCGCAGCGACGCGACGAGCAGCGCGGCGGCGCGGCGTACCGGCTCCGCCTGTGTCTCCACGACCTGGTGTGCCAGCTCCAGGGCCTTCGTTGCGAACGTCATTCAGCCTCTCTCCACCCGATGGCTCTCCACGGCGCTGATCGTGAGCCCGAACGCCTGGTTGGTGCGCTCGTAAGTGCGCTGGGCCACCGCCACGTAGACGGCGTCGAGCACGAACAGCTGCGAGTGGACGGCCGCCAGCCCGCCGAGCCGGAAGGTGGTCTCCCTGCTGGCGGTGGTGAGCACCAGGTCGGCCAGCTCGGCGAGCGGCGAGCGGGCGAACGAGGTGACCGCGACCGTGGTGGCCTCGTGACTGCCGGCCTCGGCCAGGGCCTCCATGACCTCGCGGGTCCGGCCCCGATGGCTGATGCCGATCGCGACGTCGCCCGCGCCGAGCAGCGCGGCGTCCGACAGCGCGACGTGCGCGTCGCCCGCGCTCCAGCCCGGGATGCCGATGCGGCGCAGCCGGCCCTCGAACATGGTGGCGACGTTCCCGCTGGTGGAGACGCCGACGAGCAGGACCCGCCGCGCGGCGACGATGGCGTCGGCCACCTGGGCGACGATCTCCGAGTCGAGCTGGGCGGCGGTGTCCTGGATGAGCCGGGCGTCGGCCGCGGCCATCACCTCGATCGCCGAGTCGAGCGGGTCGTCAGGCCCGATCTCGTGCCCCACGCCCGCGCCCCAGCCCGCCTGCGCGGCCCGGCCGGTCTCGGTGGCCAGCGCCACGCGCAGCTCGGCGTAACCGGAGAAGCCGAAGGCCCGGCAGAACCTGGTCACGGTCGCGGGCGAGCTGCCCGCGCGCTCGGCCAGCGCGATGATGGTCGACCGGGCCGCCTCGGCCGGATCACCGAGGATCACCTCGCCGACTCTGCGCAACGCCTCCGGCAAACCGGGGAGTTCTGTTTCCACACGCCCGAGGGCCCCTGAAGTCACGAATATTCCTTCCGGATACCCGGTCTTCCGCCGAAAATTATTCTTGCTTCTCCGCGGAGTCAAGTCCCACAATCGGACCGTGACCAATTCGCTCACCATCGGACTCGCCATCGGCGTGGATGCCGGCGCCACCTCCACCCGTGTCGCCGTGCACTCGCTCGACGGCACCCGTGTCGGATACGCCAGGGCGGGCGCGGGCAATCCGAGCGCCCACGGCCTGGCGAACGCGGTGGCGGCGATCGAGACCGCGCTCAGCGGGGCTCTGGCCGGGCTGGACGCCTCGTCGGTCGTCGCCTCGCTGGCCGGGATCTCGGGGTTCGTCGACGAGATGGAGCCGGCGCTGGCCAAGGTGTGGGCGGGGCACGGCATCGCCTCGGGGCCGCGGCTCATGGGCGACACGGTGATCGCGTACGTCGCGGGGTCGCCCGAGCCGGACGGCTCGCTGCTGCTCTCGGGGACGGGGGCGGTGGCGGCCCGGATCACCGGCTACGAGCTGGACGTGATCGCCGACGGGCTGGGCTGGCTGCTGGGCGACGCGGGGTCGGGCTTCTGGATCGGGCGCGCGGGCGCCAAGGCCGTCGTCGCCGAGCTGGATCGCGGCTCCTCGGCGGGCCCGCTGGTCGAGCTGGTCGTCGAGCACTTCCTCGGGGCCGAGCGCGGCCCCACGCCGCGCAAGGTGGCCGATCGGATCGTCCGGCTGGCGCAGGCCGACCACATGCGCCTGGCCGCCCTGTCGGCGCTGGTCAGCCAGGCCGCCGAAGCGGGCGACCCGCTCGCGCTCGGCATCGCCCGCCAGGCCGCCGCGCACCTGGCCGCCACGGTGCGGCGGGTGCACCGGTCGGGGCCGGTGGTCCTGGCCGGGAGCGTGCTGACGAGCGACGGTCCGGTACGGCAGGCCGTACGCGAGCTGCTGGCCGGTGAGACCGTGACCACGGCGCGGGACGCGGCGGGGGCGGCGGCCTGGCTGGCGGCGCGCGACCTGCTGCCGGAGGCCGACCGGCGGGCCTCGCACGCGGCGTTCACGGCCGGTTCTTGACCTGCTACCCCACCAGCAGCGCCGCGCTTCCGTAACTGCCGCCGAAGCCCGTCGCCAGCGCCACCTCACGACCGCCACGCACTTCCCGGACCGCCTGGGCCACGTTGTTCAGGCCGTGCACATAGCCCTCCGACAGCAGGCCGCCGTGCGGGTTGATCCAGGCGTGGCGTCGCTCCAGCAGGTACGGGCCCAGGTCTTCGCGACGGACCAGGCCGAAGTCCGCCAGTTGCCGCGGGACCAGCCAGGAGTAGGCGTCGTACGGGAGTGCCGCGTCCACGTCCGACGGCCGCATGCCCGACGCCTCCCACAGCATGGGGGCCACGTACTCGGAGAAGACGGCGCTCACGTCCGGCGCGCGGTCCATCGATGAGCAGCCGGGGCCGCCGCCGCGCACGACGGCCTGGATGCGCGGGCCGCCGAGCACGCCGCTGACCAGCAGCGCGCACGCGCCGTCGGTCTCCTGGCAGCAGTCGACGGTACGGAGTGGCGTGCAGACGTACGGTCTGGCCAGGTACTCCTCGAACGACAGCGGCTCCCGGCGCAGGGCACGGGGGTTGGTCTTGGCGTTGTCCCTGGACTGGGCGACGACGGCGTGCAGGTGCTCGGGGCCGAGGCCGGTGTCGTGCAGGTAGCGGGTCGCGGCCAGGGCGAAGAGCGGGATCGGGCCGGCCATGCCGTAGGTGAACCGCTCCTGGGGACCGGTGGAGACGGTGTTCATGCGCTTGCCGGAGCGCCCGTTAAGCGCCCGATAGATCAGGATATTTCGCGCTAAGCCGGCGTGTATGAGCATGGCCGCGTCGCCCAGGATCGAGGCGGCCTGGGTGCCGCCTCCGGCTATGTCGTTGTGCCAGCCCAGCCGGTCGATGCGCAGGGCGCGGGCGACCTGGGTGACGGGGGCCGAGTCGTTCATGTGATAGCTCAGGACCGCGTCCACCTCCGTGGGCGCGATGCCCGCGTCGGCGCACGCCGTACGGCAGGCCTCGACCGCCAGGTCCAGCTCGGTGCGGCCGGACTCGCGCGTCAGCGCGGTCATGCCGACACCGGCCACGGCCGCCCGGCCGGCGAAGGGCTGCATGCCCACCTCCTGCCCCGCTGAAGGCTGCCTCGCTGAAGGCTGCCCGGCTGACGGGCGTCGGGTCACTCGCCGGGGCGGGGCGCGATCCACCCCGGCGGGTGACGCATGTGGTGCTCGCCCGTCACGCTAACGCGGCTGCGGTTTCCGCACAAGCGCTTGCTCGGCATGTCTCTCCCCCGAGTCGGCCGCGAGAGGCACTCACCGGCCGGCGGCGGAAACAGTCACCCCACGGCAACCTTCACAGCGGGTAGTCCGTTCTGTAATACGGAGGTGCGACGATAGCCCATCCCCATCACCTCGAGGTGAGCGATGGATCTACGCCACGTACGCTACGCGATCACCATCGCCCGTGCGGGCAGCCTGCGCCGTGCCTCCACCGTGCTCCACATCGCCCAGCCCACCCTTTCCGAGCAGCTCAGGGCGCTGGAGAAAGAGATCGGCGTCGAGCTGTTCACGCGCTCGTCCAGCGGGGTGCGGCTCACCGAGGCGGGTGAGGTGTTCCTGGCCCAGGCCACGGTGGCGGTCGACGCCTTCGAACGGGCCGTGGCGGCCGCTCGGGGCAAGGGGCAGACGGTCCGCCTGGGGGTCGCCGACGGGCTGGGGGATGTGGTGGCCCGGCTCCTGTCGCAGGTTCAGGAGTCGCGGTTGCGGGTCGCGCCCATGTGCACGGCCGAGCAGATCATCTCCCTCATGGACGGAACCCTTCAGGCCGGGCTCGGCTACGCCCCCGGCTCGCTGCCCCGAGGCGTGGCCCGGATGCTCGTCCAGCGGGCTCAGGTGCTCGCCCTGCTCCCCCGCGATCACCGGCTGGCCTCGGTCGAGCGGCTGCGGCTGGCCGATCTGGCGACGGAGCCGCTCGTCATGCCGGAGTCCGACGCGGTGGCGGGTGCGCGCCGGTTCCTCGAAGGGTTCGTCCGGCTCGGCCTGCATCCCCGGCTCGGCCCCGGGGCGCCCACCCATGACGCCGCCGTCGCCATGGTCGAGTCCGGCGCCGGCTACACGCTCTGCGTACGCGGCGGCCTGCCGGTGCCGGAACGCCTCACCTTCATCCCCGTCGCCGAGGAGATTCCGCCGCTCGAGGTGGTGTTCCTCTGGAACCGGCAAGCCGACGTGGACGATCTCGTGCACGCGGCCCGGCATCTCGCGCGCTCTGGATAGCGCTATTATCTAGCGATGCGCGTTTCGGAGCTGAGTGTCGAGTCCGGTGTGGCGATCGCGACGATCAAGTACTACCTCCGCGAGGGCCTGCTGCACCAGGGCCGGCAACTCGCGGCCACCAGAGCCGACTACGACGACTCCCACCTGCGCAGACTCCGCCTGATCAGGGCGCTGCTCGAAGTGGGCCGGCTGCCCGTCGCCGCCATCAAACAGGTCATCGAGGCGGTGGACGACGAGTCGCTCTCGGTGCACCACATGCTCGGCACCGCCCAGTACGCCCTGGGCCCCACCATCGAGCCGGAGCCCGGCGAGGAGTGGGACGCGGCGCGCGGCCAGGTCGACCTGCTCATCAGGGAGCTGGGCTGGGACGTCGCCCCCACCGCCCCGACGCGGGACGAACTCACCCAGACCGTCGTCAGGCTGGGCCAGCTGGGCCTGTCGACCGACCTGACGGTTTATGCCCAGACGGCTCAGCGACTCGTGGCCGAGGTGGAGATGGACACGGTGCCGTTCGACGGGCCGCGCGAGGCCGCCGTCGAGGCGCTGGTGCTGGGCACGGTCCTGTACGGGAGGGCCTTCGACGCCCTGCGCCGCCTGGCCCACGAGTCGGAGTCGGCGCGCCGGGTCGGCGGCATTCAGGAAAGCCCGAGCGGGCGCGACGATCTTCCGGAAGACCTGAGCGTTCCGGAAGACCTGAGCGTTCCGGAAGACCTGAGCGGGCGCGTGGATGGAAGCGGTCAGCCGGGGTAGGCGCGGGCGAATGTTCGACGACTTCGTGACCGACCGGATCGACGTGGGCCAGGCCGAGCTGTTCGTCCGGCACGGCGGCTCCGGCCCGCCCGTCCTGCTGCTGCACGGCCATCCACGTACCCACGCCACCTGGCACCGGGTGGCCCCGCTGCTCGCCCCCGACCACACCGTGGTCTGCCCCGATCTCAGGGGGTACGGGCGCTCGTCCAAGCCGCCGACGACCGCCGATCACGAGCCGTACTCCAAGCGCGCGATGGCCGGGGACATGGTCGCGCTGATGCGCTCGCTCGGCCACGAGCGGTTCGCCGTCGTCGGTCACGACCGCGGGGCGTACGTGGCCCAGCGGCTGGCGTTCGACCATGCCGACGCGGTCACGCATCTCGTCGTGCTCGACAGCGTGCCCATCGGTGCGGCCCTCGCCCGTTGCGACGCCGGCTTCGCCGCCAGGTGGTGGCACTGGTTCTTCCTCGGCCAGACCGCCAAACCGGCGGAACGCGTGATCAACGCCGACCCGGATGCCTGGTACGGCACGGGGCCCGAGCAGATGGGCGCGGAGGCGTACGAGGACTTCCGCCGGGCGATCCACGACCCCGAGACCGTACACGCGATGTGCGAGGACTACCGGGCGGGCCTGGGCGTCGACCGGGCGGCCGACGACGCGGACCGGGCCGCCGGGCGGCGCGTCGCGTGCCCGATGCTCTTCCTCTGGGCGACAAGGGATGACATGGAGGATCTGTACGGCGACCCGCTGGCGGTCTGGCGCGAGTGGGCGTCCGACGTGCGCGGGCACGCCCTGGACAGCGGCCACCACCTGGCCGAGGACGTCCCGGACGAACTGGCCAAGGCCATCCGCTGCTTCGTGGCCGGCGCGTAAGCGCTCCTCAGTCGGTCACGGCCACCGGGCGTTTCAGCAGCCACAGGGCGGCCCGTTGCAGCAGCGTGCGGTGGATCTCGTTCTCGTAGGACCTGACGTCGTGCCCCAGCGCGTCGTACACGACCCGTCCCCGCCGCACCGGCCGCGCCCACACCAGGGGCTGCCCGCCGGCCGACGACGCGAGCGGCTCTACGTCCGGCAGCACGTCAAGGTCGCTGTAGACCTCGTCCACCAGGTCGAAGTCGCGCAGCCCCTCGACGATCGGGTGGCCGCCGTGCACGCGTACCCCGGTCCAGCCCAGCGGCGGGTGGTGGGACTTGGGCCAGGTCCAGCAGCCGCCCAGCACGCGCGGCCACCCCTGCCAGTCGTCGAAGCAGATGGACGCCGAGTGCATGCACAGCAGGCCGCCACCCCGGTCGAGGTGGTCGAGCAGGGTGGTGCGGGCCTCGGCGGGCAGTTCGAAGCGCCACTCGTCACGCAGGTCGGCGAAGCGGTCGAGGCCCATCTGCCAGCGCAGCGCGTTGACGGTGATGAGCTGGACCTCCGACGGCTCGCTCAGCGCGCCCGCGATGTCCTCGGTGATGTCGGATTCGATTCCCACCCCGGCGAGTACTTCGGCGAGTGCCACCGACGTGGCCTCGAAGTCATGGAACAGGCCTCCCGAAAGAATCAGATTTCTCGCCACGTCCCAACCTCATCATGCTTGCCCCGGCATTTCTACCCGCGGCCCGGCTGGCAGGCCACGGAGCACGCCGAGATCAGGAAGCCCCGCGCGATCCTGCCTGTGCGGTCTGCTCAACCCGGACAAGCTCTCACGGATACGGAGTGCCTGACGACCTATAGTCACCTTCATGGATCTGGGCATCAAGGGCAAGGTCGCGTTGGTCACCGGAGGCAGCGCGGGCATCGGTCTCGCCGCGGCCAAGAGCCTGGCGCGAGAGGGCTGTGCCGTCTGCGTCAGCGCGCGCAATCCGGAACGGCTGGCCGACGCGGTGGTCGAGCTGCAGGAGTTCGGCGGCGTGGTGCACGCCGTGCTCGCGGACGTGGAGGACCACGACGCCGCGGTGCGGGTGGTCGCCGAGACGCGTGACGTGCTCGGCCCCGTGGACATCCTGGTGGCCAACGCGGGCGGACCGCCCCCGGGCCGGTTCGTCGACGCCGGCCTGGGCGACTGGGACGTCGCGGTGCAGCGCAACCTGCTCGGCACGGTACGCCTGATGTACGCCGTGCTGCCGGAGATGCGCGTCCGCGGCTGGGGCCGCATCATCACGATCACCAGCGGGTCGGTGCGCCAGGCGATCGACGGCCTGGCCCTGTCGAACGCGACCCGCTCCGCCGTGGCCGGGATCGTGCGCACGCTGGCCCGCGAGGTCGGCGGCGACGGGGTCCTGGTCAACAACGTGCTGCCCGGCCCGATCGACACCGAGCGGCTGCGGGAGCTGGCGGGCGGCGACGAGGGCCTGGCCGCGCGGGGCGGCGGGGTGCCGGTGGGGCGCGTCGGGCGCCCCGAGGAGGTGGGGGACGTGGTGGCGTTCCTGGCCAGCGAGCGGGCCTCGTTCGTGAACGGGATCTCGATGCTGGTCGACGGCGGGGAGAGCCGCGTCATCGCCTGACGAGCGTCGCGACGATCGCGGCGGCCCACGCGTCGGCCGGCTGCCGCGGGTCGGCGAAGAAGGCCAGGTGGGCGCGGTGGAAGCAGGCGCCCATCAGCAGCGAGGCGGCGGCCCCGGCGTCGATCGCGCCGTCCAGCCTGCCGAGCTCCTGCTCGGCCCGCAGAATCTCGGCGAGCACCTCGATCGGCATGTGCGGGCCGGTGCCCGTCGTGGCGAGCATGCGCCTGAACCCATCCAGCAGCGACGGATCGGACATCATCCCTGAGCCGATGGCCGCCGCCCGGCCGTAGAAGTCGAGGGCCGCCAGCGCGAACTCGGTGAGGTGGGCCGCCAGGTCGCCCTGCCCGACGCGCTCGCGCAGCGTGGCCAGCGCGGGGGCGAGCGCGGGCAGCCGTTCGAGCAGCACCGCCAGGATCAGCGCCTCCTTGCCCGGAAAGTGCTTGTAGAGCAGCGCCTCGGAGCAGCCCGCCTGCGACGCGATGCGTTTCGTGGTCGCCCCGGCCATGCCGAATTCGTGAATGGCCTGCTCGGCGGCATCGATGATGCGATCGCGCGTGTTCATGGGCGCATCTTAGTAGTGAGCGCTCACTGACTTGGCAGAACATGACATCCTTCCTTAAGGGACATACGTGGGGAAGGTAGGGCCATGGACAAGCCGGTCATCGTGACGGTGGACGACGACCCGGGCGTATCACGGGCGGTCGCGCGCGACCTGAGGCGCCGCTACGGCCAGCAGTACAGAATCGTCCGGGCGGAGGCCGCCGACCAGGGCATGGAGGCGGTGAAGGAGATGCGGCTGCGCGGCGACGACGTGGCCGCGATCTTGGCGGACTACCGGATGCCGCAGATGAACGGGGTGCAGTTCCTTGAGGCGGCGATGGACATGTATCCGTACGCGCGCCGGGTGCTGCTGACCGCCTACGCCGACACCGACGCCGCGATCCAGGCGATCAACGTGGTCGACCTCGACCACTATCTGCTCAAGCCGTGGGATCCGCCGGAGGAGAAGTTCTATCCGGTGATCGACGGCCAGCTGGACGCCTGGCACCGTACCGAGCGCATTGAGGTGGCCGAGCTGCGCGTGGTGGGCGACCGGTGGTCGGCGCCGTCGTACAAGGTGCGGGAGTTCCTGGCCCGCAGCCACGTGCCGTACCAGTGGCTGCTGGCCGAGGACCCGGAGGGCGCGGAGCTCGTCGCGGCGGTCGGCGCGGACTGCCGGCTGCCGCTGGTGGTCACCGCCGACGGCGTGTCGATGCAGTCGCCCGACCAGGCGTCGCTCGCCTCGGCGGTGGGCCTATCGACCACGCCGGCGACCGACTTCTACGACCTGATCGTGATCGGCGGCGGCCCGGCCGGGCTGGGCGCGGCGGTCTACGGCGCCTCCGAGGGGCTCAACACCGTGCTCATCGAGGCGCACGCCTCCGGCGGGCAGGCGGGTCAGAGCTCCAGGATCGAGAACTACCTGGGCTTCCCCGACGGTGTCTCCGGCCAGCAGCTGACCGACCGGGCGCGCAGGCAGGCGCTGAAGTTCGGGGCCGAGCTGCTGAGCGCGCAGAAGGTCAGCCATCTGGAGCCGCGCGGCCAGGCCAGGGTGGTCGGGTTCAAGGGGGGCGGTGAGATCGCCGCGCACGCGGTGATCCTGGCGACCGGCGTCACCTATCGCCGTCTGGAGGCGCCCGGCCTGGACGACTTCGTCGGCCGGGGCGTCTTCTACGGCGCGGCACTGACCGAGGCGCCCTCCTGCAAGGACAGCGAGGTCTACATCGTCGGCGCGGCCAACTCGGCCGGTCAGGCGGCGGTCTACCTGGCGGGATTTGCGAGCAAGGTTCATTTGTTGGTGAGAGGTGACGGTTTGGAGAAGTCCATGTCGCACTACCTCATCGAGCAGATCAACGCGCTCCCGAACATCGAGGTGCACTTCCAGACGCAGATCACCAGCGCCGCCGGTGACGGGCACCTGGAGCGCCTCACGCTCTCGACCAAGGGCGAGGAGTGGGTGGCCGAGACGCAGTGGCTGTTCGCGTTCATCGGCGCCGAGCCCTTCACCTCCTGGCTCGGCGAGACGATCGAACGCGACGACAAGGGGTTCGTGCTGACCGGGCCGGACCTGGTGCAGGGCGGCAAGCGGCCACGCAACTGGACGCTCAGACGCGAGCCGTACTTCCTGGAGACGAACGTGCCGGGAGTGCTCGCGGCGGGTGACGTGCGGGCCGAGTCGATCAAGCGGGTGGCCTCCGCCGTCGGTGAAGGCGCGATGGCAGTCGCGCTCGTGCATCGTTACCTGGAGAAGCAATGACGATCGACATCGACGAACTCCGCAAGCTCTTCCTGTTCGAGCGCCTGACGGACCACCAGCTCACCAAGCTGGCTCTCAGCGGCCAGATGCGCAACTACGCCCAGGACGAGATCATCATCCAGCAGGGCGACCCGGCGGAGTGCTTCGCCGTGCTGGTCGAGGGCGAGATCCAGATGATCCAGGAGACCGTCACGGCCGGGACGGTCGCCATGCCGCGCAGCTCCCAGCCGGGTGTCTACGGCGGGGCCACCAGCGCCTACCTCGGCGCCCGGGCCCCGGAGCGCTACCAGCACAGCCTGCGGGCCACGGCGCCCTCCCGGATGTTCCTGCTGCCGGCCAGGAAGTTCGCGCACATCGTGGCCGAGTGGTTCCCGATGGCGATGCACCTGCTCGACGGCATGATGTCGGGCGGTCGCATGCAGCGGGAGGTCATCGACCGGCGCCAGCGGCTGACCGCGCTCGGCACGATCACCGCCGGGCTCACCCACGAGCTGAACAACCCGGCGGCGGCGGCCGTACGGGCGGTGAGCGAGCTGCGCACGCTCATCAGGACCTCCCGCGTGCAGCTGGCCCAGCTCGCCGAGGACGGCATCCCGCCGGAGCGGCTGCGGGCCCTGATCGACATGCAGGAGCAGTGCACCGCCGCCGTCGGCAACCTGCCGCCGCGCTCGCCGATGGAGATCTCCGACGCGGAGGACGACCTGGGCGAGGCGCTGGAGGAGCTCGGCGTGGAGGACGCGTGGGAGCTGGCCCCGGCGCTGGTCAACGCCGGATTCAGCCGCGCGCACCTGGAGAAGGTGCACAAGAAGGTGGGCCAGGAGCACGCGGGCGCCGCGGTGCACTGGCTGGCCGAGGCGGTCGAGATCTCGCAGATGCTCGGTGAGGTGACCGAGGCGACCGAGCGGATCACCTCGCTGATCGCCTCGGCCAAGCAGTACTCCCAGATGGACCGCGCGCCGTTCCAGGTCTGCGACGTGCACGACCTGCTCGACAGTACGATCGCCATCTTCCGCGGCAAGATCCCGCCCGGCATCAGCGTGGTCACCGACTACGACCGGACGCTGCCGGCGATCCCGGCCTACGCCGGCGAGCTCAACCAGGTGTGGACGAACCTCATCCACAACGCGCTCGACGCCATGGGCGAGGAGGGCACGCTGACCATCCGTACCGCGCACGACGAGGACGAGGCGATCATCGAGATCGGCGACACCGGCCCCGGTGTACCGGACGCGATCAAGGACCGGATCTTCGAGCCGTTCTTCACCACGAAGACCGTCGGCCAGGGCACCGGTCTCGGGCTGGACATCTCGTACCGGATCGTGGCCGGCCGGCACGGCGGCGAGCTCAAGGCGCGGTCGACGCCCGGCGACACGTGGTTCGAGGTACGGCTGCCGCTGCGCGAGGCCTCGGCCGCCGCGTCTCCGGCCGCGTAAGGAAACCGCACAAGGTGCCACAGGCTTGGCACCAAAGGCGTGGGAACTGTCACATTCGCGTCTCGTGTCAGGGTCATGTCTCCTGGAAAAGGGATTCATGTGCCCATCACACGCTGGACCAGCCAAGTCCTGCCCGCGATGCTCGACGACCTCAGGACGGTCGTCGAGCTGGAGACCCACAGCTACGACAAGGCCATGCTCACCCGAGGGCTGAGCACCGTCCGCGCCCTGGTGGAGGAGCGGCTCGGCGTGCCGGACCAGGCGGTCGTCCACGACGGCGGCCAGTACGGCGACGTCCTGGAGCTGACCTATCGGGGCACCGCCCCCGGCACCGTGCTCATGCTCGCCCACTACGACACCGTCTGGCCCACGGGGACGCTCGCGGATTGGCCGTTCACCATGGCGGACGGAAGGATCACCGGGCCGGGCGTGTTCGACATGAAGACCGGGCTCGTGCAGTCGGTCTGGGCGCTCAGGGGCCTGCGCGAGCTCGGTCTGCCGCACCCGAGCCTGACCTACCTGTTCAACGGCGACGAGGAGATCGGCAGCCTGTTCTCCCGGCGGCACATCGAGGCCGCCAGTGCGGACGCGCTGGCCAGCCTGGTCTTCGAGGCGTCGCTGGACGGCCTGCTCAAGACGGCCCGCAAGGGCGTCGGGAAGTTCGAGGTGGCGGTCAAGGGCGTCGAGGCGCATGCCGGGCTCGACCCCGACTCGGGCGCGAGCGCCATCCACGCGCTGGCCGAGCTCGTCACCCGCCTCGCCGGATCCGACGCGCGGGAGCTCGGGACCACCCTGAACGTCGGGCTGATCAGCGGCGGCACCGGGTGCAACGTCGCGGCGGGCCGCGCCACCTGCGGCATCGACGTCCGGGTCGCGCGGGCGTCGGAGATGGAGCGCATGAACGAGGTGTTCGCCGGCCTGCGCGCCTCCGACCCGCGCGTGACGGTCACGGTCACCGGTGACTGGAACCGGCCGCCCATGACACCCAACCCGCCGTCGCGACGGCTGTTCAAGGAGGCGCGGGCGGTCGCGGCCGGGTTCGGCTGGGAGCTGGAGGAGGCGGCGGTGGGCGGGGCCAGTGACGGCAACTTCGTCTCCGCGCTGGGCCGCCCGGTGCTCGACGGCATGGGCGCGGTCGGCGCCGGCGCGCACGCGCGGCACGAGCACGTGCTGATCGAGCACATTCCCGAGCGCACCGCCCTGACGATGGGGCTGCTCACCGCCCTCGCCTAGGAAACGGGGCCCGTGGTACGCTCCCAAGCGAGCGCTTGGTTTACCACTGAGGGGCCGCCGCATGAAGTTCTCGACCTTCCACCTCTTCCACCGGTTCGACGGGCAGAGCTTCAGGGATGTCTACGACTACCACCTGGAGCTCATCGAGCTGGCCGAGGAACTGGGGTTCGACGGGGTACGGCTGGCCGAGCACCACTTCCGCGACTACGGGGTCGCGCCGAATCTGTTCACCATGCTCGCCCACGCGGCAGCCCGCACCTCGCGCATCCGCCTGGGCACGGGCATCGTGGTGCTGCCCCTGCACAACCCGATCCACGTGGCCGAGGAGGCCGCGCTGGTGGACGTGCTGTCGGGCGGCCGGCTGGATCTCGGGATCGGGCGCGGCTACCAGAGCTTCGAGTTCGAGGGCTTCGGGATCGACCTGGCCGAGGCCCGTGACCGGTTCAACGAGGCGCTGGAGGTGATCCTGGGACTGTGGACCCAGGAGACGTTCCAGCACGAGGGCAAGTTCTACAAGACCGGCGCCGAGGTGTCCCTGACGCCGCGTCCCCTCCAGGCGCCGCACCCGCCGATCCACGTGGCCGCCGTCTCCCCCGAGACCGTCACCATGTACGGCGAGCGCGGGCTGCCCATCCTGGCCGACCCGGCGGCGACGTTCCGCAAGGTCGTCAAGGCGGCCGAGACCTGGCAGGAGACGGCCGCCCAGGCGGGGCACGCGAACGGGAGCGAGCTTGTGGTGGCGCGCAGCGTCTACGTGGCGCCGACGGTCGAACAGGCCCGCGAGGACCAGGCCAGGTTCGAGGCGTCGTTCGACCGGTCGCGGATCTTCAACGAGCGCAGCGCGCCGATCGACCCGAAGACGGGCAAGGCCGCGCAGGGCTTCGAGTACTACCAGGACCGCTACCTCAAGGGCGGCTCCGTGTCGGCCGACTTCCGCTGGGAGCAGCTGGAGGTGATCGGCGATCCGGCGCGGGTCATCGACCAGATCTCGCTGCTGCGCGACGCCGGGTTCGCCAACCTCCTGTGCGACTTCGGCAGCACCCGGCCGATGCCGCTGGAGGAGATGAAGAAGGTCATGCGGTTCTTCGCCGCCGAGGTCATGCCCGCGTTCCACTGACGTTCCCAGGAGCTGCGATGATCCACAGCCTGTCGCTGTCCGACGTACTCGCCGAGCACGCGCGCAGCCGCCCCCAGGTGACGGCGGTGGTGGACGGGGAGGTGCGGCTCACCTACCCCGAGCTGGACGACCGGGTCGGCCGCCTCGCCGACGCCCTCGCCGGGGCGGGCGTGACGGCCGGCGAACGCGTGCTCTGGCTCGGCCAGAACTCGCACGCGGTGCTGGAGCTGCTGCTGGCGTGCTCACGGCTGGGGGCGATCTTCTGCCCGGCCAACTGGCGGCAATCGGCGGACGAGCTGCGCTTCGTGGTCGAGGACCTGACGCCGCGGGTGGTCGTACGGGAGCCGTCCGACGCCACCATGGCCCTGAGCGAGGGCACCGCGCTCTGGGTGGAGGCCGGGGCCGGCTACGAGCGGCTGGTCGAGAGCGGCACCGCCAGGGACTTCCCGCCCGTCGAGGACAGCGAGCCGGTGCTGGCGCTCTATACCGCCGCCTTCGACGGCCGTCCCAACGCGGCGCTCCTCAGCAGCGCGGCCCTGCTGGCCCACGGCGCGTCCCTGCTCGTGGTGCGCCAGATGGAGCCCGGCTTCACCTTCCTCAACAACGGGCCGCTCTTCCACGTCGGCACGATGATGTTCTGCCTGGCCACCCTCCAGATCGGCGGCACGAACGTCTTCACCCCCGCCTTCGACGCCGAGGAGGTGTGCCGCCTGATCGACGCCGAGCGGGTCACGCAGGCGTTCCTGTTCGGCCCGATGATCGACGCCGTGACGAAGGCGAACACCGGCGGCAAGTACGACCTGTCGTCCCTGAGGTTCGTCTCGCACTCCGCGGAGTGGGACGCGATGATCACCGTGGACGACTCCCCCTGGTGCCGGTCCAAGATGGGCGGGTACGGGCAGACGGAGGTCGGCGGCATGCTCACCTTCTTGGGCCTGGCGCCGGGCGCCGCCGGCTTCGCCGGTCGGCCGTCGCCGCTGGTCCAGGTCCGTATCTTGGCCCCCGACGGTGCCGAACTGCCGGCGGGCGAGGTGGGCGAGATCTGCGCCCGCGGCAAGACCCTCTTTTCCGGATATTTCGCCCGGCCCGACTTAAATGCGGCAAAGTCGGCGTACGGCTGGCATCACACCGGCGACCTCGGCCGTCGCGAGCCCGACGGCACGATCACCTTCATCGGCCCCCGGCTGCGCATGATCAAGTCCGGCGCCGAGAACGTCTACCCGGCCGAGGTCGAACGCGCGCTCAAAGCCCACCCGGCCGTCGCCGACGCCGCCGTGATCGGCGTGCCCGACGCCACCTGGCACCAGGCGGTCAAGGCGGTGGTGGCGCTCAAGGAGGGTGCGGCGGCCACGGCCGACGACCTCATCGAGCACGTCAAGAGCGCTCTCGCCTCCTACAAGAAGCCGCGCGAGGTGGCGTTCGTCGACGCGATCCCCAAGCGCGGCTTCACCCCGGACTACGACGCCCTGGACGCCGCTCACGGCGGCGGCAACTATCCGGGCGCCTGACGGTTCACCGGTCTAGGAAGGCTCGCACCAGACGGTTCACAGGCGCAGGCCCTCCTCCAGATGGGCGAGGGCCTTGTCGATCTCGGCGGGCCCGTCCACCTCGGGGTCCTTCACCCAGTCGAACCAGACCGCGAACATCACACCGGTGATCGCCCCCGTGATGTTGCGGATCTCCGGATCGGACACGTCCCGCCCCGCCCGCCTGGCCAGGATCTCCTGCATGGACCTGAGCGTCCCGGAGACGTTGGTCAGACTCGCCGCCCACAGCTCGGGCACCGTGAACATGAGCTTCTCCCGCTCCACCCCTTCGGCGAGCTCCTCGGGCGTCTGGCCCGCCGTCACCTCCCGCAGGGCGACGCGGACCGCGCGTATCGGGTGCAGACCGGCCGGAGCGGCGTTCAGGGCCTCGGCGAAGGCCGGGAAGTGGTCGACGAATACCAGCTCCTCCTTCGAGGCGAAATAGCGGAACACCGTGCTGGGCGCGACCTCCGCCGCCTCGGCGATCTGCTCGACCGTGGTCTCGGTGTAACCCTGCTCGCGGAACAGCCGCAGCGCCTCCTTCTGGATCAGCGCCCGCGTCTTGGCCTTCTTCCGCTCGCGCAGTCCCTGGGCCGGTCGATCGCTCATGTCTCCGATTGTCGGGGTTGCGGCACAGGCCCGTCCACTCACAAGATCCCAAAATCTGCTATACAACTCTCAAATCGGAGTCTACTCTCAAAATATGCGAATCCCCATGGAGAGAACGCCCGGCTGCCCCTTCGACCCACCTCCCGCGCTGGAGAAGCTGCCGCCGATGTCGCGTCTGGACTATCCGGATGGGCACGCGGGCTGGCTCGCGACGGGCTACGAGGCCGGGCGGACCGTGCTGAGCGACCCTCGATTCAGCGCCCGCCAGGAGCTCAAGCACAGCCCCGTACGCGCGACGCCACAGTTCGGCCAGGGCCGCCCCGCCGCGCCCGGCATGTTCGCGGCGACCGACCCGCCTGAGCACACCCACTACCGCCGCCTGCTCACCGGCCAGTTCACGGTCCGCAGGATGCGGCTGCTCGAACCGCGGATCGAGCAGGTCGCCGCCGAGCACCTCGACGCGATGGCCGCCGCGGGGCCGCCCGTGGACCTGGTGCGGGCGTACGCGCTGCCGATCCCGTCGCTGGTCATCTGCGAGCTGCTCGGCGTGCCGTACGAGGATCACGACTTCTTCCAGGAGCACACCGCGCGGTTCGTCGCCCTTGACGAGGAGGGCGCGGTGGATCTGGCGGAGCTCGCCGGCTATCTGGGCGAGCTGGTACGACGCAAGCGCGCCGAGCCCGGCGACGACCTGATCAGCGGCCTGATCGGCGACCTCGGCGACGAGGAGCTGGCGAACCTCGCGCTCCTCCTGCTCGTCGCCGGCCACGAGACCACCGCGAACATGCTGGCCTTGGGCGTCTTCGCGCTGCTGGAGCACCCGGAGCAGCGGGCCCTGTTCAGCGGCGAGAGCACGGACACGGTCGGAGGCGGGGGCGCGGTCGAGGGTGCGGTCGAGGAGCTGATGCGCTGGCTGTCGATCCTGCACGTGGGCGCGCCGAGCCGGGTCGCGCTGGAGGACGTGGAGGTGGCGGGCGAGCTGGTCAGGAAGGGCGAGACGGTCGCGCTGTCGCTGCCGGCGATAAACCGGGACCCGAGCCTGTTCACCGATCCGGCCGAGCTGCGGCTCGACCGGGCCGAGGCGCGGCGGCACCTGGCCTTCGGGCACGGCGTGCACCAGTGCCTGGGGCAGCAGCTGGCCAGGATCGAGATGCGGATCGGCTACCGCAGGCTCTTCGAACGCTTCCCCGGCCTGCGGCTGGCCGTGCCCGCCTCCGAGGTGCCGCTGAAGGAGCGCGCGGCGGTCTACGGCGTGGAGTCCCTGCCTGTCACGTGGTGACCGGGCTCAGAGGATGGCTTGCGGACTGAGCGGGCTCAGAGGATCGCCAGTGGGTTGAGCGGGCTCCCGGTCCCGCCCTCGATTCTGAGCGGGGCCGCGACGAACACGAACTCCGTACGGCCGGCCGCGCTCAGCTCCTCCAGCCAGAGCAGCTCGATCAGGTGGATGCCGTGGCGGTGGAGCAGGATGAGGTGGAGATCGTCGTCGAGCGGCTCGTCGGCGAGCTGGTGGGCGTTCAGGCCGCCGATCGCGGCGTTGTCGGCGGCCACCACCGAGACGTCCCGCTCGGCCAGCCAGCGCCCCGCCTCGGCCGACAGTCCCGGCTGTCCCGACCAGTACTCCTCGCGCGAGCGCTCCCACACGGCGGGCCAGCCGGTACGGATCACCGCGACGTCACCCGCGCGCGGCACGGCGATCTCCGCCAGCAGTTCCGGCGGGATACGGAAGTCGGCGGGCAGGTGGTCGAGCCCGAGATGGCGGGGTACGTCGAACATGACTCCCCTCGCGACGACCCCGCCCACCTGCTCGATGCCGCACCGGGTGGCGCCGTAGGAGCGTACGCGCGCGGCGGGGTGGCCGTTGTAGAGCTCGTCGCCCGACCACATGTGGCAGAGCGCGTCCATGTGCGTGGTCGTGCCGTGGTGGGTGACGATCAGCGCGTCATCGGCCATCCGCAGCCCCGCGCCCACCGGCCGGGCGCCGGCCGCGTAGTCACCGCCGTCGACCGACATGAAGTGCTGCGGCAGCGGGCGCCCCTTCAGATGGGGCACGGTGCCGGGCGCGGGCGAGGAGGTGGCGCCCCTGATCGGCATGGACAGGCTGAGAACTTGGCCGGTCCGCGCGGTGGCCAATCCGGCCAGTACCAAGTTGCCAGTGAGCAGATTGAGTGTGCCCCGCTGATCCTCTGGGCCGAAACGTCCCCAATTGTTAGGCTCGGCAGCCAAGTACGTGCTCCCTTCCTGTCGGAGGTCTTGATGCACTGCGATCCCCGGTTCTCCAGCGTGCGCGAGGTCTTCGAACGCCATTTCGCCGACGGCCTCGAACTGGGGGCCGCGTTCGCCGTCTACCTCGACGGCGAACTGGTCGTGGACCTGTGGGACGGCGTGGCCGACCGCCGCACGGAACGGCCGTGGGAGGCGGACACCCCCGTCTTCGCCTACTCGTGCACCAAGGCGATCGCCGCGACCGTGCTGCTCCAGCTGGCCGAGCGGGGGCTGGTGGACGTGACCGCGCCGGTGGCGGAGGTCTGGCCGGAGTTCGGGGTGCGGGCCAAGCAGCGCGTCACCGTCGAGCACCTGCTCAGTCACCAGGCGGGGCTGCCCGCGCTGGACGAGCGAGTGCCGGTGGCGGAGTTCGAGGACCAGCCCGCCATCGCGGCGCGCCTGGCCGGGCAGCGGCCGATCTGGCGGCCCGGGTCGGCGCACGGGTATCACGCTCTGACGTACGGGTTCCTCGTGGGCGAGGTCGTACGCCGGGTGACGGGCAAGTCGGTGGGCGAGCTGGTGGCGGCGGAGATCTCCGGACCGCTCGGTCTCGACCTGTGGGTGGGGGCGCCCGACGACGTGATCGCCAGGGCCGCCCGGCTGACCGCGGAGCCGCCACCCGGCAGCGAGAGCGGCCGGAGCCTGCCCACGGCCGGGGGTGAGAGCGGGAGCGGAACCGGGAGCGGGAGCATGCCCTCGGCCGGGGCCGGAAGCGGGCCGGCCCGCCGCGCCCCCGGTGTCCTGCCCCGCGCGCCCATCGGGCCGCCGAAGGATCCGATCGCCGCGATCGCCCTGGCCGCCGGGGACCCGAACAGCCTGATGAACCGCACCATGGGCAACCCGCGCATCCAGGACCTTCAGGGCGGGGCCAACAACCCCGTGATGCTGCGCGCCGGGTGGCCCGCCGTGGGCCTCGTCACGACGGCCAGGTCCCTGGCGGCGTTCTACCGCTCGCTGCTCGCCGGCGACCTGCTGCGGCCGGAGACGCTGGCGGACGCCATCCGGCCCCGGGCGTCGGGGCCCGACCAGGTCCTGCTGTTGGAGAGCGCGTTCGGGCTCGGCTTCATGCGGCCCGCCATGTCGTTCTTCGTGCCGTCGGTGACCGCGTTCGGGCACACCGGCGTGGGCGGGTCCATCGGCCTGGCCGACCCCAAGTACGGAGTGGCCGCCGGATATGTCATGAACAAGATGGCCGACGTCTTCGCCGGCAACCAGCGGGCGATCCGCCTCATGGAGGCCGTCTACCGATCCCTGTGATCGCGTCGGCCTCATCGGGGTCGTGCTTCGCGTCATGCGTCGCGTCGTCACTGCATCGTCACGCCGCCGCTGACCGACAGCGTCTGGCCGGTGATGTAGGCGGCGCGTTCCGTACACAGATAGGCGACCAGGCCCGCCACGTCGGCGGGCGTGCCGAGGCGGCGCAGCGGGACGGTCCTGACGATCTTGTCGACCAGCCCGGGCTCTGCCGCCGAGACGCGCCGGAGCATCGGGGTGTCGGTGGGTCCCGGGCAGACCACGTTGGCGGTGACGTGCGCCCTGGCCGCCTCGCGGGCGAGCGTCTTGGCCAGGCCGAACAGCCCCGCTTTGGTGGCCGCGTAGGCGCCCTCGCCGCCGGAGCCCGCCCTGGCGCCGTCCGACGAGATGAACACCAGCCGCCCCCACCCCCGCTCGATCATGCCGGGCAGCATCAGCTTGGTCAGCAGCATCGGGCCGCGCAGGTTGACCTGCCACATGAGATCCCAGTTCGCCGGGTCACTGGCGGTGAACGACTCGACGATCGACACCCCGGCGTTGTGCACGAGGATGTCGACCGGCCCGGCCGCGCCACAGAACCGCTCGATGGAGGGGGGTGAGGCGAGATCAACTGCCAGGGCAGTGGCCCCCGGCAGCCCCGCGGCCACTTTCTCGGCCCCCGGCAGGTCCACGTCCGCGACCACCACCCGGGCGCCCAGTGCGGCGAGATCCGCGGCGATTGCCGCGCCGATCGCGCCCGCTCCCCCGGTCACGACGGCCGCGCGCCCGTCGAGCCGCATCCCCTCCATCACCGCTCGCCGTCCGCCTTCCACTCTTCCCACTCTTCGACCAGCTCGGCCGCGGTGGTGCGGGCGGCCAGGAGGGGGATCGTGTGTTTCAGTACGGCCAGCGCGTAGCCGTCCGGTACGCCCGCGACGGCGTCGGTCACCACGGTGACCCGGTAGCCGAGGTTCACCGCCTCCAGGGCCAGGCCGGGGATGCCCAGGTTGAGCGAGAGCCCGACGGCCACCACGTGCGCGACGTCCAGCGAGCGCAGCGTCATGTCGAGCGAGGTCCCGGTGAACGGGGAGAACCCGTGGTGGCGCCGGCTCTCCAGGTCCGTGTCGGCCAGCAGTTCGGGCAGCACCTCCACGGCGGGCGTGCCCTCCAGCATGTGGCCGGGGTCCTTGAGCAGGGCGGTGATGAACGGGCTGTTGTGGGTGTGGGAGCCGGCCCGGTCGGCGCGGAAGGCCGCGGTGCAGTGGATCACCGGGAGGCCGGCCGCCCTGGCCGCCTGGAGCACGGAGACGGCGTTGCGCACGACGCCACGCTGCTGACACGCGACCACCAGGTCCGGAAATTTCGTTAGATCGCCGACGACGCCCCGCTGCATCTCCATGACCAGCACGGCCGTACGATCCATGCGAAGCCTCCATTTAGCCGAGCGCTTGCTTGGCTTCGAACATATCACCCGGGCCTCGGGGCCATAATCCCCTGACATCTGGCGAAATATCTGGAGTCGTGACAACCGGAACCCCGGATGAGACCGTCGAACGAGAGACGGCTGCGCTATGGGGGTTCGCCTTGGTCCCTGGTTACCGAGAAGTACGCCAGCTCGGCGCGGGGCACACGGGCCGCGTGTTCCTCGCCACCTACCAGGCCACCGGAGCCTACGTCGCGATCAAATACCTGAACGCGACCCTGCGCCGGGACACCGAGTTCATGGACCGCTTCCGGGTGGACGCCCCCTCACTCGTCGAGCTCGACGACCCGAACGTGGTCCAGCTCTACGAGTTCGTGGAGACCCCGACCAGGGCCGCGGTGGTCATGGAGCTGGTCGACGGGGTGTCGCTGCGGACGATCCTGGCCGAGCACGGCAGGACCAGCCCGGAGGCGGCGCTGGCGGTGCTGAAGAGCACGCTCCTGGCCCTGGCCGCCGCCCACGACAAGGGCGTGGCCCACCGGGACGTCAAACCGGAGAACGTACTGGTCCAGGCCGACGGCACGAGCAAGCTGAGCGACTTCGGGGTGGTGGTGCACGCCGAGGAGCCAGGCGTGCCGGCGGGCAGCCCCCCGTACATGTCGCCCGAGCTGTGGACGCAGGGGGACGCGGGGCCGCCCGCTGACCTCTACGCGGCGGCGTGCCTGCTGTTCGAGGCCGTCAGGGGACGCCCGCCGTACAAGGCTGAGGACGTCGCGTCGCTGCGGGACAAGCACCTGGTCGAGCCGGTGCCGCTGGAGGTCGCCCCCGACTCGCTGCGCGACCTGCTCCGGCGCGGGCTGGCCAAGGACCCGGCGGTCAGGTACGCCTCGGCCCGGCAGTTCGCGGCGGAGCTGGAGGAGGACGCGGTCGCCGGCTACGGCCCCGACTGGGAGAAACGCGGGCGCCGCCACCTCGGCGAGCTGGCCACGCTGCTCGCGCTCCGCTTCCCCCTGGCCAAGACCGACACACCGACCGCCACCCTGGGGGCGGTCCGCGGGCGGCGGATCACCGTGCCCAAGCTGCCGCCGCACCTGTGGATCGCGGGCGCGACGGCCGTCGCCGTGCTGATCGCGGTGGTGCTCTCGGACGGGCGGCTGGCCCCCGGCCCGGCGGGGACCGTACTCATGCCGCAGCCGAAGACGTCCGAGCAGCTGGATCCCACCCCCGTCGACGACAAGACCCCGGTCCGCCGGACCTCGGAGACCAGCCGTCCCACGGCCAGGACGTCGACGGCCGTTCCCGTACCGTCGGCCACCGCCCCCACGCCGCCGCCTCCCACCGTGTCCCGCCGGCCTTCCCGGGCGCTGCCCGGTCCGGCCGTGCGGTCGGCCGACATCGTCCAGTGGACCGGCTCGGCGGGCGCGGTGCGCGTGGCCGCCGACGGGCGGGGACCGGTGCGGCTGCGCATCACGTACACGCGGCGCGACGGCGACGGCCAGGCCCGCACGGTACATCAGGAGACCCGCACGCTCACCGGCCGGACCACCTACACCGACCCCGTGGCCCGTGACCTGGGCGCCGTCGGGTGCGGCAAGCAGGCGCACTTCGGCCTCCTGTTATCGACCGAGCCGGCGGCGGCCAACGGCCCGCAGGTCAGTGAGGTGACCGTGGACGGGCCGCCCTGCCCGGCGCCCAGCCCCTCGCCCTCGACGTCGGCCACTCCGACCCAGGAGCACGCCACTCCGACGCCGTCCCAGCCGCCCTTCGCGCTGCCCTCCGACCCGCCGCACAGCTCCGGCCGGCCACGCACCTCTGACGTACCGGCCTTCGCCGGGCCGAGCGCTGATTCGGTGGCCCCCGACTCGGCTTCGCTGACCTCGGAGGAGCCCATGGCCTCGCTCGCCGAGGAACCCGCCGACTAGGGTTGTCGAGCAACCAAGCGTGCGCTAGCTTGGCTAGCGATGACCTGTGACACCTCCGCCTACTGGGCCGCCTGCAGGCGCGGCGAGCTGGTCGTTCAGCGCTGTACGGCCTGCGATCGGCGGGTCCACCTCCCCGAGGCCGACTGTCCCCGGTGCGGTGGCGACCTCGTCTTCGAGCCGGTCTCCGGCGCGGGCGTGGTGCACACGTACACCGTGGTGCACCGCTCGTTCGCGCCCGGCTACCGGGGCCGCGAGCCGTACGTGCTGGCCTGGGTCGACCTGCCCGAAGGCGCGCGCGTGTTCGGTCAGGTCGTGGAGTGCGCACCGGAGGAGGTCCGCATCGGGATGCCGGTGCGGGTGACGTTCGTGGACGACCTACCGCATTGGAGGCCGGCGTGATCGTTGGCAACGTGCTCATACCCGTGGCCGACCTGGACGAGGCGATCGCCTTCTACGGGCTGCCGGTGAAGTTCCGTGACGGTGACAGGTTCGCCGCGCTGAACGGCGGTGGCGTCACCGTGGCGCTGGCCGGACCCGCCGAGCATGTCACCGCCTCGGCCGCGCCGTCGTTCAAGGTGGACAGCGTACGGCAGGCCGTACCCGATCTGGTGGCGCGCGGCGCCGAAGTGGTGCGTGAGCCCGAGGACGGGCCGCACGAGACGCGGGCCGTGCTGCGCGATCCCTCAGGAAACGTCTTCGTCCTCTACTCACCTCTCTGAAACCTCTCTGACGACGGAGGCACCCCTGATGGCGCGATCACCGTACGGCAACTATGGCCACGCGATCCTGACCGCCGCGGCGATGAGCACCCCCGACCAGGTGGCGCTCACCTACTGCGGCGAGCGGAGCTTCACCTATGACGAGCTGAACAGGACCGTCAACCGGCGCGCGCACGCGCTGCTCGCGGCGGGCATTACCCCGGGCCGGCGGGTGGCCGCGCTGCTGAACGAGACGCTGCACGTGGCTGAGGTGTACCTGGCGCAGGCCAAGATCGGCGCGGTGACGGCGGCGCTGAATCCGTACTGGCCGGTCGACACGCTGCGCGCGGTGGTGGAGCAGTCGGGGTGCACGGCGTTCGTGTACGACTCGACCGTGGAGGGGGTGGTCGCGGAGATCAGGTCGTCGCTGCCCGCCATCACCACCTGGATCAACGCGTCCGATCTCTCGGACGGCTCGGAGGAGGAGCCGCCGCTCGGCGGCTTCCACGACGATCCGCTCGCGCTCTACTACACCTCGGGGACGACCGGGCTGCCCAAGCCCGTCGTCCACACGCACGCCTCGTCACTGGCGACCGCGCAGATCTGGCTCGACGTGCCGCGCGGGCCCGACGCGGTGTTCGGCACGGGCGCGATCATCTGGGGCATCGGCTTCCCGGCCATCGTCGGGCCCGCCCTGTACGCCGGGATGCGGCTGGTGCTGGAGCAGGACTGGGGCCCGGCGAACTTCCTGCGCGTCGTGCCGCGCGAGCGGGTCACGCACGTGTCGCAGATCCCGTCGTTCTACGCGGCGCTGCTGGGCTCGTCGGAGCACGAGGCGGTGGACCTGTCGTCCATCCGGGTGATCATGCTGGGCGGTGAGCCGCTGACGGCCACCATGCTCGGCCGGATCAAGGACCGGCTGCCCGACGCGGGCGTCTACTCCTACTACGGCCAGACCGAGGCCCCCTACACCTGCATGGGCCGGGTGGACGACGGCTCCACGCCGCTCGGCTCGTCCGGCCGGGCGCGCACCGGCAACGCCGTCCGGGTGACCGATCCGTCGGGCCGCCGCGTGGTGGACGAGGTCGGCGAGATCAACCTGTCCGGGCCGCACCGGATGTCCGGCTACGACGGTCTGCCGGACAAGACGGCGGAGGTGCTGCGAGGCGAGTGGTACGTCGGCGGCGACCTCGGCTCCGTCTCCCCCGACGGGGTGCTGCGCGTGCTCGGGCGGCGCGAGGACGCGATTCTCAAGGGCGGCGTCTGGACCCAGCCGGTCGCGGTCGAGGAGGCCGCCGCCGCGCTCGACGGCGTGGCGGAGGCCGGGGCGGTCGGGGTGCCCGCGCACGTCGACGGGCAGGACGCGGCCGAGCAGCGGATCCTGCTGGCCGTGGTGGCGCGTTCCGGGCACTCGCTCGACGCGGCCAAGCTCGCGCGGGCCCTGGACGACATCCTGGCGCCGCACCAGCGGCCGGACCACATCCTGGTGGCCGACGCGCTGCCGCACTTCGAGGACGCCTCCGGCGGGCCCGGCAAGCTCTTACGCAGAGAGATCAGAGAGCGGCACGGCCACCTGCTGGAGAGCTGAGCGGTGGTCGCGGAACACGAGGCCAAGGAACTGCTGCGCGCGGCCGGGGTGTCGGTGCCGCGAGGCGTGGTGGTGCGCGACATGGACTTCGCCCCGGTCGCGGAGTTGCGCGAGCCGCTGGTGCTGAAGGCGTACGGGCCCGAGATCGTGCACAAGTCCGACGCCGGGGCCGTGGTGCTCGGGCTGAGCCGGGCCGACGTCCCGATCGAAGCCGCCAGGATGCTGGCCTCGGGTGTGGCGGCCGAGGGGTTTCTGGTCGAAGAGCAGGCGGCCGGCGGGGTTGAGCTGATCGTCGGGCTGGTCCACGATCCGGGCTTCGGGCCCGTGCTGCTCGCCGGGCTGGGCGGGGTGTGGACCGAGACGCTGCGGGACACGGCGCTGGGCCTCTGCCCGATCTCGGAGGGGGACGCGCGGCGGATGCTGGGCTCGCTGCGCGGGTCTCCGGTGCTGTACGGGCTGCGCGGGCGTCCAGGGGTGGACGTGGACGCGGTGGTGAAGCTGCTCATGACGGTCGGCGGGTCTGGCGGGCTGTGGGAGCAGCTGGAACTGGGCGAGTTCGAGATCAATCCGGTGATCGCTACCGAATCGGGCGTCGTGGCGGTGGACGCTCGGTATCTCCCGGCGGGTCACGCCTCGAACGGCGATCAGGACGACGTGCTCGGCGAGCCCGCGGGCCTTGGGGCGCACTCCGAACCCACGGACGTCGGACCGCGCTCCGAGCCCGCGGACTTCGGGCCGCTCTTCGAGCCCAGGGCGGTGGCCGTGGTCGGGGCCTCCACCACGCGGCCGAACTTCGGGAACATGTTCCTCGAGTTCTACAAGGCCGCCGGCATCCCCCTGGTCGCGGTGCACCCCGAGGCGCGGGAGGTGGGCGGCGTGCCCGCCGTGCCGTCCCTGGCCGCGGCGGACGTGGACTACGCGCTGGTGGCGGTGCCCGCGGAGCGGTGTGCCCAGGTCGTACGTGAGGCGTCCGGCGTGCCGTACGTGCAGGTCATGAGCGGCGGCTTCGGCGAGGCGGGACGGCCGGAACTGGAGCGGGAGCTCGTCGCCGCGGCGCGGGCGGCGGGCACGCGGCTGCTCGGCCCCAACTGCATGGGCGTGTACTGCCCGCGCGGGCGGCAGACGTTCGTCGGCGGGGGGATGGGCCCGGCGGGGACGGTCGCGCTGATCTCGCAGAGCGGCGGGCTGGCCGGAGAGGTGATCAAGGTCGGCGAGCGTCGTGGGCTGGCCTTCAGCCGGGTGGTCACCGTGGGGAACGCGGCCGACGTCACCCCGGCCGAGCTGCTCCGCTGGCTGTCGGCCGACGCCGAGACGCGGGCCGTCGGGCTCTATCTGGAGGACCCGCGTGACGGGCGGGCGCTGTACGAGACGCTGGCGGCCGCTCCGGTGCCCGTGGTGCTGCTGGTCGGTGGGCGCAGCGTGCAAGGGCAACGGGCCGCGGCCTCGCACACCGGCGGGCTGGTGAGCGATGGGCGGATCTGGCAGGCGCTCGCCGACCAGACCGGGGCGACGCTGGTGACCTCCCAGGACGACCTGATCGGCGTCCTCGCCTTCTTCCAGGCACACGGCGCCCGGATGGCAGATCCGGACTCTCGGAGCGGGGAGTCGCGTGGTGGAGCGCTGGTGATCGGGCCGAGTGGTGGGGCGAGTGTGCTGGCCGCCGACGCCTTCGACCGGGCCGGGGTGTCGCTCGGGCCGCTGCCGGACTCGGCGCTCGGGGAGTTGCGCGGGCTGGGGCTGGGGGCCGGGTCCTCGCTGGCCAACCCGCTGGAGGTGCCCGTCGGCCCTCGGAGCGGGCCGGACCTGGTCCAGCGGGCCGTCGAGGCGATCGTGCGGCACCGGTCGTACCCGGATGTGGTGGCGCACGTGAACGTACAGAGCTTCTTCACCTATGGGACGCGGGCCGAGCCGCTGTTCGAGTACGCGCGGGCGCTGGCGGCCGCGCAGGACGCCCTCCCGGGGACCAGGGTCACCCTGGTCACCAGGAACGGCGAGTGCGCGCCTGCCGGTGTCGAGGACGAGGTCAGGGCGATCGTGGCGGCGGCCGGGATCCCCGTCTACCGAACTATGGAGGCGGCCGCGGTGGCCGTCGCGGCGGGAGGTCGCAATGGGACTGCTTGACGGCAAGGTGGCACTGATCACCGGCGGGGCGCGCGGCATGGGCGAGGCGCATGTGCGGCTGTTCCTGGCGGAGGGGGCGCGCGTGGTGTTCGGTGACGTACTGGATGAAGAGGGCAAGGCGCTGGCTGAGGAGACGGGCGCGACCTTCGTCCATCACGACGTCACCGCCCCAGAGGACTGGGACCGCGCGATCGCGACCGTGACGGATCTGCACGACAGGTTAGACATCCTGGTCAACAACGCCGGGATCCTGAAATTTCGGCGTATCAGCGATATGACGATCGAAGAGTTCGATCGCGTGATCAACGTGAACCTCAGGGGCACCTGGCTCGGCGTCAAGTCCGCCATCACGCCGATGCGGGCCGCCGGGCGCGGCTCGATCGTGAACATCTCCTCGATCGAGGGCTTCGTCGGCGCCGAGGGGTTGTCGGCGTACGCGGCCTCGAAGTTCGCCATCCGGGGCGTCACCAAGTCGGCCGCCCGCGAGCTGGCCCGCTACAAGATCCGCGTCAACTCGGTACACCCCGGGGCGATCAACACCTCGATGGCCATGGATCCCGAGATCATGAGCGAGGTGGACGCGGACGCGTTCCTCCGCAGCATGGTCATCAAGCGCTTCGCCAAGCCGGTGGAGGTGTCGCACGTGGTGGCGTTCCTGGCCTCGGACCGGTCCAGCTACTGCACGGGCAGCGAGTTCACGGTGGACGGCGGACTGCTGACCGGCGCGGGCTACTGACCAGCGCTGTCGGGGGCCGTCGGTATCGGGGGGCCGTTCAGCCAGGCGGTCGGGGTGATGAAGATGCCTGTCGCCTCGGCCAGCAGCGTGCCGTCCGGCAGCGCCACGCGGGCGTCCGCCCACGCCTTGCGCCCCTCCGTACGCGTGTGCTCCGCCGTCACGACCACCGGCCGGTCGTACGGCACGGGCGCCCGGTAGCGGATGGTCAGCGTGCCCGTCATGCCCGCCAGCCCGGCGACGGCCACCGCCTGCCCCAGCAGGTGGTCGAGGGCCATCGCGGTGATCCCGCCGTGCACGGCGCCGGGCGGCCCCTCGTGCAGCGGCCGGAACGACACCTCCGCCCGTACCCCGCCACTCGCCAGCCTCTCCACGACCAGCGGCACGGCGAACGGGTTCGCGGCGCCGATGGCGGCGTTGCCCAGGTGGCGTACGGTGCCGTCGGGCGCGATGTCGTAGGGCCGCGGTGACACGCGGACGGTCGCTTCGAGCCGTTCGGTCAGGGCGGTGAGCTCGGCGGCCACGGCCACCAGCTCGTCCTCCTCAACGCCAGTGCCTATCACCGCGTCCATCAGTTCTCTGGTCTGCTGCGCCAGGGCGCACAGGGCGGCGGTGCGGGACTCGCCGGCGGCGACGTCGATCGTCATGGCCGCATCTTAGAACAGGTTCTACCAAAACACGTTCTAGACACCCAAAGGTAGATCTTTTACTATCAACCAGTCTTCTTTGGGACATTTCTGGCAAGCTTTTGACCTGCGGTTTAGGGTCGCATGACCTCTTGGAGCTCCGTTGACCCGTACCTGACCTGCCCTTACGTCACGGTAGCCTCCTTCAGCACGGAAGACGACAGGCCGCCGGTTTTGCCACATCTGTCCCTCTAACCAGGGCTGTGTGGGTAAACCCGGTCTTGCCCGGAAGGTTCCCTCGCACGTCAATGACGCCTGAGATGAAGAAGTACATCGACCTGCTCGAGAGCCAGCTCGGCTACTCCGAGAAGGCCGACGAGTACACCAAGTTCGGCCACTGGTACGGCAAGAACGTCGAGTTCGACGCCGATTACACCTCCGCCCCTTGGTGTGACATGTACCTGTCGTGGGCCGCTCACAAGCTCGGTTACCAGGACTGGATCGGCCAGTTCGCGTGGACCGTGCAGCACGCTGAGTGGTTCAAGGAGCAGGGTGCCTGGGGCCACAAGCCCAAGCCCGGTGCCTTGGTCTTCTACGACTGGAGCGGCTCGAACGACATCGACGCCATCGACCACGTCGGCCTGGTGACCAAGGTCGAGGGCGACAAGATCTTCACGATCGAGGGCAACATCGACGGCGGCGTCGCCAAGCGCAAGGAACGTGACACCAGCAAGGTCGTCGGCTACGGCTACCCGGAGAAGATCAAGACCCGCCTGGAGAACGAGGCCGCCAAGAACCAGGTCGAGGGCGAGTGGGACGCGCAGCACCGGGCGACCGAGCAGACGTCCACCTCCGAGACCTCCACGACCGAGGTGGGCAAGCTCCAGCTCCCGGACGGCACCCCGCTCGTCGACATGATCCCCCGCATCGGCCAGGGAGGGGCCCCGCTGGCCGCCCGCCCCAAGCAGGCCACTCCCCAGCAGGCCGCCGCCCCAGCCCCCACGGCCACCCGCAAGTCATCGCCCGCGGCCACCACGAAGGCCGCCGAGCAGGCGCCCAAGAAGGGCAAGCACGCCAAGCCGGCCACCGCCGACACCAACGCGGTCACCAGCAACCCCGCGCCCCTTCCCACCATCGTCGACGCGTCGTCCAGCGCACCGGTGCCCACTCTCTCGTCTCCCGCGCTGATCGGCTCCGCGCTGGTGGCCGCCCTCGCGGTCCTCGCCGTCGCCAAGACCCGGCAGCTGCGCGTACGCCCGGTCCGCGCGGCCGCTGTCGCCGCCCCGGCCGCACGCTCCACGGGCCCGGCCACCCGCCACCGCCACCGCCGCAAGCCCCGCACCGACGCGGCCCCTGTGCTGGTAGGCGCCGGTCCGTCCACGGACGCGCTGGTGGGCGCCAGCACGTCCATTGACCTCACCACGCCGTCCACCGACGTCACCATCCCAGCGACGACCCGCCTGGAGCTGGTGGGATCGACCGTCCCGGCCGAGCTTTCGGTGCCGGCAGCGGTCCACCTGGAGCCGACCGAGCCGATCGCCGCGTTGTTGTCCCTCGCCTCGGTCCCCATCCCAGAGGCGACGACGGCATTCGACGCCTTCTCCCCTGTTCGGGAGACGACGCCGGCGTTCGACGCTTTCACCCCTTCCACCCGCCGTGCCGCCACCCCACACCATCTCGGGACCCGCTCCGGGGCTCGTTCCAGTGCCACCGCACGACGCGTCAGTGCCGCGTCACAGCACCCCGGCGGGCGCACGCCGTACACAAGGGCGACCGAGCCCTGGCCCGCCCCGGGCGAGACGCACGGCTCTCAGACGGGCGGCTACTACGGCCGTCGCCGCCGCAGCGGGCACCCGATCGAGGAACCGGCTCCCTTCACGTCCGAGGGCCCGCTGCGCGGCCGACGCCACCGCTCCCCCGCCCCTCATCCCACCGAGGGGTTCACCCAGGACTCCTCACCCCACGGCCGCCGCCACCGCTCTCCGCTGGCCGCCCCATCCCATCTCGAGCTGTTCGGCACCGAGCCTTTCGACCCCACCCTCCATGGCCGCCGCCACCGAAGCCACGAGAGCTTGGCACCCACCTCCCTGGCTGTGGGAGGCGACGACGAGCGCGCGGCGAACGACCTCCTATGGGCGGCCAGGCGTACCGGGGACGACCGGCTGCAGACGGCCGCACACACGCAAGGCGGCACCGTCGTCGAGGCGCCGGCACCCCGCAAGCCGGGCTCCCGCAGGGGCCGCCACCGCGCCTGACGGCCCCCGGAAATGCCCGTCAGGTCCACACTTCCGGGGGATGGGCCGTGAGAAGCTGAGCGACGAACTCGCGCCGGCTACGGACACCCGCCTTGGTGAAGATCGATTTGAGATGGTCCTGCACGGTCAGGGCCGTGGTGCACAGGGCCTGCGCGATGTCCTCGGTAGCTCGGCCCTGGACGACGCGCACGGCGACCTCACGCTCACGGGGGGTGAGTCCGTACGAGGCGAACACCACCGGCATGATGTCGGCGGCCGAGGCCGGGGCGATCACCACCGCCGAGGCACCATCCGCCTTGCCGCCCATCAGTGAGGCGTGCAGCACGAACCAGGTGCCGTCGCGGCCACGTACCCGAAGCGGAGGAGGAGTACGGCCGCCGGCCACCGCTCCCCTGGCCTGCTCGGCCACCATGACGAACGACGTCGGCACGGTGAAGATCGAGGCCGAGTCATCGGTGAACTCACCCAGCAACCGCTCGGCCCGCTCATCGGCGCTGACCAGGTGATTGTCCGGCCCCAACAGCACCACGGCGGGCGGCATCGGCGCCGGCGGAGCAGGCGACCGCAACAGCTGGCCGCGCTGCAGGGCGACACCCAGGTACCGGGCCGCACGCTGGGCCAGCGCCAGCTCACCGGGCCGGTACGGACCCCGGTCAGGAGCGCGCATGAACGCCGCGCAGCCCCACATCCCGCCTCCGGCGTCGAACACGGCGCGGAGCTCGTCGCCGAAGCCCGCCGGCCCGATCTGCTCCCGGAAGCGCAGGCTGCGCCGCAGGACCCCGCCGGTGGCGCGGCTGAGGGTGTCGGCGCCACGGCCGCTGAGCCGGATCTCGGGAAACCGCGCGGTGTCATCGCCCCAGATCTCCAGCTGTACCGCCTGGTGGAAATCGTCCAGCCTCAGGTCCTCGGTGAGCACCGAGTTGACCAGGCCCGTCGCGGGATCGGTCGTATGCCAGCACACGGCGTCGAATCCGAGCGCGTCCCGCAGCACCGGATCGGCCTGCCGGAACACCTGCGCCGCGGTCAATTCCGCCCCGGCCAGGTCCCGTAGATCGGAGATCACCTGGCGCTCCACTGCCCTGCGCGAGATCACGGCGGCAGCCTAACCGGACGCCCGGAATATCCCAGACTTCTGGGATATTCACGAACTCCACCGCGCTGTGATCATGAGCTGGTCACCCCCCGCCCGGACCAGGAGGTCTCATGACCCCTCGCAGAGTTCCGCGCCGAAAACTCCTCGCGACCGTACTCGCCACCACCTCCCTCCTCCTCTCCACCCTCACCACGATCACGGTCGCCGCGGCCCCCGCCTTCGCCGACGGTCCCTGCTCCACCAGCACCGGTGGCGGCCCCGGCGGCAGCGGCCCCGGCGGTATCCCGGACGATCCCGACCAGGATCCGAGCCAGGAGCCGCAGCTGACGCCCGAGCAGATGGAGGCGTACGTAGCGGAGAACGAGAGCCGAAACGGACTGTACGGAGACACGCATGTCTACATGGACAGCGCCGTCCCCCCGCACCCCACGGTGGGTGTGGGCTTCAACCTCGACCGCTCCGACGCGCAAGCCCTGCTGACGGCCGTCGGCGCCAACTACGCCGCGGTGCGTGCCGGAACCCAGGACCTGACCCCGCTGCAGATCATCACCCTGTTCAAGGGCGACTACCGGGCCGCCGTCGCGAACGTCGGCCGGGTGATCGACAACTTCAACGCACTGTCGTCGGCCAGGCAGGTCGTACTGATCGACATGATGTACAACCTCGGCCCCACACGCTTCGGGCAGTTCACGGGAGTGATCAATGCCGTGAAGTCCGGCAACTTCCTCGCCGCCTCGATACAAATGCAGAACTCGAAATGGGCGAAGCAGGTCGGCAACCGCGCCAAGAAGGGCATGAGGCTGATGTCTCAGGGCGCGGTGTGCGACCCAAGGGACATGCCGCGCTATGTCCCTGTCCCCAACGGGGGTGGCGGCGGCTGGACCTCATATCCCGGAGGCGTCGAAGCCATTCCGTGGGGCGGGAACAGTGATTCCGACTTCTGGATGAAGCTCAAGAGCCTCGCCAGCGAGGTTGTCTGCTACACCACGACCGTCACGGTGACCGGTGCGAACGGAACATATTCCGTGTCGACGGTCCGCTGCGACTGACCGAGCGAGCGGCGGCGGAACTCCTGCCGCCGCCGCCCGCAATTGGCCCCGCAAGCCAGACTCCCGAAGAGGCCGCCACCGCGCGGACGCTCCTGATGTCGATGAACCCGGTGTGCCCGGATGGGAACCAGGGGGTTATACCCACCTACCTCACGCGCACCTTGACGCGCTTCTCCGCATCATTGAGCATCAAGTGCATTCGGATTCGATTCTCCCGAGAGGCGCGATCGTGAGTCTCAGACTCCTCGGCACGTCCAGCGGTAAGACCGGCTGCCCGGCTCTCTACGAGACCGACCGTGGCACCTACGTCGTCCAGGGCAAGCTCCTGAATGATCCAGAAGCGATAGCTGACCTCGTCGACGTACGCGACGACGAATTCTATGTCGAGGTCCCGCCGGAGGTCCTGAAGCTCGCGCGAGGACCGCGGGAGTGAGCGGAAGGTTCCTGACGCGATCCGAGTGGGTCGAGACCCTGCACGCCTTCCAGCACACCGCGTTCCGGCTCGAAACCCGCGAGAACTACAGCGAGCCCGAAGAGGAACCCATCATCCATCGCTTCCTCGACAGCGGAGAGATCGATGAGTCCTACATGGACGACTGGATCGCCGAACTGGCACCCCGGCTCTCGGCCGGCGAGCGCATGGAGCGGGTTCGCGTCGTATCGGAGCCGCACTCGGACTACACCCGCTTCGGCCTGGCCCTCGCCCGCTTCAACATCCAAGCGGGCGAGGACATCCGATATCTGTCTCGTCCGCGGGCGGCTCGGCTCGACTTGCCGGACCACGACTTCTGGTTGATCGACTCCACTACGCTGCTCATCCTGAGATTCGGGAACGATGACGTTCTCCTGGGCGCCGACCTTGTCACCGATCCCGCTGTAGTCGTGAAGCACTGCTACTACCGGGACGTGGCCCAGCAGTACGCCATCCCGTGGCAGGAGTACACCAAGCAGAATGTCCACCTACGAGAGGGCCCGTGAAGCTCTCGGCATCCGCCTACGTGAGCTGCGGCGAGACGCTCGCCTGACCGGCCGGCAGCTCGCCGAGGCTCACGGCTGGCACCGCACGAAGATCTACAAGATCGAGGGGGGAAAGCAGACGCCCTCGGACGCCGACCTGGAGGCGTGGGCGGCGACCTGCCACGTCCCCGAGCAGACTCCCGAGCTGATCGCCGCGCTGCGCTCCCTTGAAGGCCAGTACGTCGAGTTCCGCCGCATGTTCCGGCGTGGCATGGCAGCCCAACAGCAGACATTCGCCGAAGCCGAGGCAGAAGCCGCCATCGTCCGCAATTTCGAGTCCTGCTTCGTACCTGGCCTGCTCCAGACACCCGAGTACGCCCGTTACCGCCTCCAGGAGGCGATCACCTCCGACGGTGCCCACGATGACCTTGATGAGTCGGTCGCCGCCAGGATGGCGCGCCAGCAGATCCTCTACGCGCCAGGCCGCCGCTTCCACTTCGTCATCACCGAATCCGTGCTTCGGCTGCAGCTGTGCCCACCCGAGGTCTTGGCCGGCCAACTCGACAAACTGGCCGTCGCCTCCACGCTGCGCACTGTGCGATTCGGCGTCATTCCCTTCACAGCGGCCTTCCCGGTCGCCCCCGTGCACGGGTTTTGGATCTTCGATGATCGGTGGGTGTCGGTCGAGACCATCACCGCGGCGCTCACTATCACCCAGGCCCCCGAAGTCGGCACGTATCTGCGCACCTTCGCCCGCCTGGCCGACGTGGCGATCTACGGCCGGGAAGCCCGCGCCCTGATCGAGAACGTTGCCGACGGGCTGGAGCCTCACCAGTGAAGGCTGATGCACCAAGCTGCGCGCCGCGCCCCACCTTCTGAATAGCGAAGCATCTTGGAGCACAATGCTTCAGAGTGCGTACCCCGAAGTCGTAGCGTCCTGGGCATGGACAGTCACGGGTCCGCACCCCCACGCGACCGCCCGGCAGATCCGGCGTTGACAACACGAGCAGGTCTGCCGACGGGCAACGCCGGCCGACGCGTGGGAGGCGGTATGACCACGGTTGCCGCCCGGGTGCCGTACGTCGTCGCCTACGAGGTCGAGACCGTCGCGCTCGACCTGGTCGTCATCCACGACGTGTGGGCGCTGAGCGGGCGGCGGCTGGCCTACAGCGACCCCAGGGCAGACGATTGGAACCTGTCCGTGCTGTGGGCCCGGCAGAAGTGCGATCGGCGTGGAAAGGTCAACTACCAGGAGATGCACACACTCCGGCAGCGGGCATGCATGCTGCACCGACTGTGCCAGGTGTGCGAAGGTCCCGCGCTGGACCCCGGCACAGGGCGCCTGTCCTGGGTTTTCCACGAGAAGACGCACGCCACGACCGGCCGCCTCAGCAAGCCACCGACATGCATGCGGTGCATCCCCGAGGCGCTGGACGCGTGCCCGCATGTCGTGATCATCGTGAGCGGCATGCTCGGCTGGGACTGGCTGAGCTAACTGTGGGGACGCAGCACGAGCCGAAGCCCCAGGACCCCCATCCGGAAGTGGCGAGCCAACTGACGGCAGCGTTGGCCAGGAAGTGAAAGCGGAGTAGTTACGAATCGTGTCTACGTTGAACACGCAACCAGCGCGCCTCCCGCTGTGTAGGCGTCAGCCCGAGCCCAGACAGCACCGTTCGCAACCTTTCATCCCACCATGGCTCAACCGCCAGCAGACCAGCAACGTCCTTGAGGCCGTCTTGGTGGGCTGGGATTACCTGGGTCGCGAGGACGTACATCGGTTCATCGTTAGATCCGTGGGGCACGATTTCCACACTGAGACGCTTTGGCGCCTCATGCGCGCGATCCCAATATGCTTCTGTATCCCACGTCTCGGTGAACCCGACCATGGTCAGCATTTGCTCCATGGCGGCTTCGGCAAAGTGGCCATTCTCCTCGTCTTCGGGACCGAACCAATCGAGGATCAGCCAGCCGTCTTCGTCCTCGAAAGCCTCACGAACCTTCCATTCACCAGTGCCGCCTAGGTCGTAGCCGTAGGCGAGCATCGCCTCATTTGAGACTGTCAGGCCTCCTTCGCCCTGAGGAGTGGCGTTGCCGTATGCCTGGGTTTCATCACCTGCGTTGTGGATCTCGCCGGTCATGGTTGTCTCATCCAATCGGGTGCGTTGGCGTGCTTGGCTACAACAGCAGAAATGCTTCTGATAGGCCCGTTACGCACCTGCGGGTGAGTAACGGCTGCCCAGCTCCGTCGCCACGATCAGGCGCGGCAACCTTCGACCGACCTTGTCATAGTGCGTCGCCTGGTACGGCGCGTTCACGCTGCGGTGCCATACGGCGTGATCCTAAATCCGCGCGTTGCCTGGCGTCAGTGAAGGCTCTTTCCGGTGATCCGTGATCTGACGATGAGCCGTAGGACGTCGAGCTGGGCCATCGCGGCCACCACCGCGACCGTGATCACCCCTGGGGTACGCCACCAGGGCCGGTAGTCAGTGAAGCCGGTTGTTTCGTCCATCGGTTCCGACAGGTCGTACTGCCAGGCCAGCAGGAGGATCAGGCAGTAGAGCAAAGTCAGCGCGACGGATAGCGAAAGCAGCGTTTTGTATGCCTTGACCCGGCCGCGCAGGAGCGAGAGGTCGATGGCGGCCAGGACCGTGCCGAGGACACCGAACACGAGCGCTATCCCCGAGGTCCATATCCACGCGGCCGCGATCGTCGAGTCGGTGCCATCACCTGGCCCTACTGACAGGTCGGCCAGCCAAATGCCGGTGAAGTTGATCGCCGCATACGCCGCCGCGCACGCGGGCCCGGTGAGCGCCAGAACCTTGCCGCGCCACAGACCGCCCTCCGCCGGAATCCGTCTCAGCGCCCGCGACCAGATCAGCAGCGCCAGAGCCGACAGCTGGGCGGCGGCCGCCGCCAGGAGTGTCACGGTCAGGGTGGGCTGATACCAGCCGGGGAGCAACGTGTCGCTGGTGAGGGGAAGGGCGGGGTCGAGTTCCTGGATCTTCCACAGGACGTCGTCGGCAACGGGGTTGCTCATGTGGATGTTCCACACCCAGAACACATAGGTCAGGCTCAACGGCCCCACGAGCAGAGCAACGAGGTTGAATCGCCGCTGTCGCCGAATCAGCCAGGCGATAGCCCCGATGGCGAGCGCGGCCAGGACAAAGAAGACCGCGATCCCTTGCGTTCTGCCCCACGCGACGGTGTCGAAGTGGGTCATGCCGTAGTCGAGGTAGTCCCGGCTCTGGGCCAGGGCCTTTCTGGCGACCGCTTCCACGCTGGCGCAGACGGCGATGTTCAGGGCCGTGACGATGGCTCCGAACGGGAGTATCGACCACATCAGCGCCGTGGCCGCCCGCACTCGTGGATTCATGGCGATCATGTTCGGTTAGACGCCACGCGACATGATCGGTTCCTTACGCCCTGAGACGAGCACGGCTAACGCGACGTGACGCCGTACTCGCTCGCGAACGTGGCCAGGCTGGAGACGGCGTCGCGGCTGCGTTTCCACGGACGGACGATCAGCCGGTCCACCCCCAGCTCCGCCCAGTCCGCCACCTCCTCCGGCGACGCCAGCGAGTACGCGTGCGCCGTCACCGAGCAACGCCGCTCCCCCCGCAGCGCCGCCAGCCGGGACAGTTGCGGCCTGATCGACTCCAGGGTGTGCGGCATGCTGATCCAGCCGTCACACAGCGACGCGGCCCGGCGCAGGGCGGCGGGTGATTCGCCGCCGCACAGGATCGGCAGCCGGTGCTGTACGGGCTTGGGCTCGAACGCCACCTCAGGGAAGGAGTAGAACCGCCCCGAATGCGTGACCACCGGCTCGCTCCACAGCCGTCTGGCCACCTCGATCGCCTCGTCCAGCCGGGCCCCGCGCGAGGCGAAGGGGACGCCGGCCGCGTCCCACTCCCCCCGGTACCAGCCCGCCCCTACCCCGCAGATCGCCCGGCCCGACGACACCACGTCGAGCGTGGCGAAGGCGCGGGCCGAGACGAACGGGTGGCGCAGCGCGAAGAGGTGTACGGCCGTGCCGAGCCTGATCCGGGAGGTCAGCGCGGCCAGCCAGCACAGGTACGCGGGCGCGTCGAACAGCGGCGTTTCCGGCTTGATGCCCGGTTCCGAGGTGCCCGGGTAGAGGGCCAGTGACAGGTCGGTGCTGAAGACGAGGTGCTCGGGCAGCCACACGGACTCGAAGCCCAGCTCGTCGGCGGCCACCGCCACGTCCTTCCAGGCGGCCGGGTGGATGAGGCCGAGCGGGACGCCGTACCTCACGGGTACCGCCTCAGATCGCCGCCGCCGATCACCGATTCTCGCACACGAGCTCGGTGTACGGCGGAGCCGCCGTACGCGGCCGACAGCGACCAGGCCCGCGCCAGCCAGAACCGCAGGTCCAGCTCGTCGGTGTAGCCGATCGCGCCGTGCACCTGCAGCGCCACCCGGGCCGCCAGCGCGGCCGCCTCACCCGCCGCGGCCTTGGCGGCACTGACGTCCCGGTCCACGCTCGGCACCACCGGCTCGTCCACCGACAGCGCCGCGCGGTGCACGAGGGGGGCGGCGAAGTCCAGCGCGATGGCCACGTCGGCCAACTGGTGCTTGACCGCCTGGAACGACCCGATGGCCGCCCCGAACTGGGTCCTGACCTGGGCATGCGCCACGGCGGTGGCCAGCAGTTGCCTGCCCACCCCGATGAGCTGCGCCGCCGTCGCCACGGTGGCCCGGCGCAGGGCGGGGACGTACGAGCGGTCCAGCGGTACGGAGTCGTCGAAGGCGACGTGGAACAGCCTCCGGCACGGGTCGGCACCGGGCCGGGGCGCCAGCCGTACGGACTCCCTGGAGACCAGGTGCAGGCCGTCCGCGAGCGCGACCACGAGCAGGTCGGCCAGGTCGGCATCAGGGGCGTACGTCTGGCCGGGCAGCAGCACACTCACGCAGACCGACCCGGAGGCGAGCTTCGCGACGTCGTCCAGCAGGTACGGCGCCGCCACGGCGGTCTCCACGGCCGGTCCCGGCAGGCAGGCCCGACCGGTCTCCTCCAGCGCGGGGAGCGCGTCCACCAGCCTGAGCCCGAGCCCGTCGGCGTCCGGTGGCAGGAGCAGCCCGAAGAACCCGATTTCGGCCAACTGCTCCCAGGCCGGGCGGCGTTCGGAGCGCAGCGCGGCGGGTGGGCAGTGGGCGCGCAGCACATCCCGTACGGTCGCTCCCAGGGCCAGTTGCTCGTCGGTGAAGGCGAAGTTCATGGAGCCGCCGTTCGTCGATCAGAGTTCGTGGAGCCAGAGTGCGTCGGGCTGGAGTTCATCGGGGCAGCCCCAGGACTCGTTCGGCGATGATGTTGCGCTGGATCTCGTTCGTGCCCGCGTAGATGGGCCCCGCCAGCGCGAACAGGAACCCGTCGAGCCACGGCGTCTCCCCCGCCCGCTCGCCGAGCAGCTCCATGGCCAGGGTGTGCATCCGCAGGTCCAGCTCGGACCAGAAGACCTTGCCCATGCTGGACGCGGACCCGATCTCGGCGCCCGACATGAGCCTGCGGGCGGTGGCGAAGGTGTGCAGGCGGTACGCCTCGGCATCGGTCCAGCACCGAACTGCCCGGTCGGCGAGTTCGGGACCCGCGTCACGGGCCAGGTGGACGAGCCGGTCGGCGGTGGCCAGGAAGCGGCCGGGGCTGCGCAGGGCCAGACCGCGTTCGGACGACGTGGTGGCCATCGCGATCCGCCAGCCCTCGCCTGGCGCGCCGAGCACCATCGAGTCAGGTACGAAGACCCCGTCGAAGAACAGCTCGGCGAACCCCGGCAGCCCGTCGAGCTGCGCGATCGGCCGGACCGTCACCTCTTCGGCATCGAGCGGGAACAGGAAGTACGTCAGCCCCCGATGCCGACCCTCCTCCGAGGTACGAAAGAGGCCGAACCCATGCGAGGCGTAGGCGGCGCGGGAGCTCCACGTCTTCTGCCCGTACAGCCGCCAGCCACCGTCCACCCGAGTCGCGCGGGATTTCAGCGCGGCCAGGTCGCTGCCCGCCTCCGGCTCGGACCACGCCTGCGCCCAGACCTCGTCGGCCCTGGCCATCCCAGGGAGCCAGCGCCGTCGCTGTTCCTCCGTGCCGTACGCCATCAGGGTCGGGGCCAGCAGGAAGATCCCGTTCTGGGTGACCCGGCCGGGGGCGCCCGCGGCCCAGTACTCCTCCTCGAAGATCAGCCACTCGATCAGCGAGGCGTTCCGCCCGCCGTACTCCTCCGGCCAGGAGACAGCGGACAGCCGGGCGGAGGCGAGCAGCGCCTCCCACGCGCGATGCGCCTCGAAACCCTCGGGAGTGTCCATCGACGGCAGCCCATCGGGTACGTGCCGGGCCAGCCAGTCGCGAACCTCGGCACGGAATTCCTGCTCGGCCGCGGAGACGTCGAGATCCACAAAGACCAACCTAGCGCACGCTTGGTCACGTCGCCAGATAGCGGTGTTCGGACATACGCTGAAGCGGTGCAAGGACTGCTGCTCCGCCTGTCGACTCTGGACACCGACGCGGAGAGCGCCGTGCGCGTCATCGCCTATTTCGACTCGCTGGTACGCGACCACGTGAGCGTCCCGGTGCTGCTCTCGGCGACCGCCCACCTGACCCAGTGCCCCGTGGGCCTGCTCGACGCCGCCACCGGCAGGGCCACCCGCAGGCACCCCGGCGGTCAGGTCGACCACATCGACCACATCGACCAGCCCGGCACGGTCAGGGAACTGGCCGCCGGTCTCGGCACGGTCTGGATGGAGCGCGAGGGCACCCCGCACGGGCTGGACGAGATCGTCCTCGAACGGTTCGCGGCCGCGGCGGAGGTCACGCTGGAGCGTGCCGTCGCGCTGGCCCGGGAGGGCAGGGACCCGGCGCTGGTGGAGCTGGCGCTGTCGGCGGAGACCGGCGAGGCCGAGCGGGCGCGGGCGCTGCGGCTGCTGGGGTTCGATCCCGCGACGCCGCTGCAGGCGCTGGCCATCGCGGTCCCCGCGGACGAGGGCTTCGCCCTGGTGCCCGGCCTGCGCACGATGGGGCGCCACGTACGCGCGGCCCGGATCGGCGACACGGAGGCGGTGCTGGTGGCCTCCGCGCTGCCACGCCTGCCCGACTCGGCCCGGGTCGGCATCGGTCCCGAACTGCCCGGTTCGCGGGTGGCCGAGTCATGGGCGGGCGCGCGTACAGCGCTGCGCTTCACCGGCCCGCAGGACCGCGTGGTGCGCTGGACCGAGCTGGGCGCGCTGGCCCTCTACGCCGACGTGCCGGACGCGGCGATCGCCGAGCTGGCCGACGTGCGGTCGATGGAGCGGCTCGGCGACGAGGGCCGCACGGCCGTGCGGGCGCTCTGCGCCGAGGGCTCGGTACGCCGGGCCGCCACCGTCCTGCACCTGCACCACAGCTCGATGGCCGTACGGATCGCACGGGCGGAGTCGGCCCTGGGCTTCTCCCTCGCCGACTCCGCCGGGCGCCTCCGCGCCCACCTGGCCCTGGCTCTTGTACGGCTGCGCGCCAACGGCGAAACAGGATGATCTTCAGGAGTGGGACCGGGTGACCAAGAACCAGAACGGCCGGCCAGGACACTGGATCCCGCCCGGCAAGCCCACCGACGTCCCACCGGGCGTGCAACCGGAGTCCGAAGGCAAGCTCCTCTGCCTGGAATGCGGCCTGTGGTTCAAGCAGCTCGGCCAGCATGTCGTGGCGAAACACGACATGTCAGCCGATGACTACCGGCGCGTCCATGAGCTGCCGCGCGGCTTCGGCCTGCACTCCACCCCGGTCAAGGCGGTCCGCAGGCAGGCGCAGCGCGCCAAGTGGGACACCGACCCGGAGTTCCGGGCCCAGCTGCGCCCCAAACGCTCCCGGGAAGAGCTGGCCGAGCTGTCGAAGGCGGCCGGGCGGGACTCTTTGAGCCGCGCGGGCGTACGGGCCGCGCGGCGCACCGGCGGAACCGTGGTCAAGTACGGCCATCTGGGGACCGCGGCGCGCAAGGCCAAGCTCGCGGCCGAGGTCGCCGAGCGGTGCCGGGCAGCGGGGTACGTCAGCATCGAGCAGCTCTTCACCCGCCACCCGGAGCTGACCAACCAGGAGATCGCCTCCATGCTGGGCATCTCGAAGGGCCGGGTCTACAAGCTGCGACGGCGGCTGGGATTCGAGGCGCCCGGCCGCTGGGCCAAGGACTATGTCGTGAAAAATCCGGCGCTGCTCCCGGCGATCCCGGCCGACGAGCTCGCGGCCGTGCCGCACGGCACGCAGCCCACCCGCAACGGTCACCTGCTGTGCCTGGAGTGCGGGCGCTGGTTCAAGACCCTGGTCCAGCACGTGTCGGTGATGCACGGCGTCAAGATGGCCGACTACCTGGCCCGGCACGGAATCGACCCGCATGAGACACGGGCCCGTGAGCTCGGGTACGCCTCGCTCACCGACCTGCTCACCGCCACCGCCGACTGGAACGGCACCGACCTGGCCGAACTGCTGGGCGTCACCCAGCGCAAGACCCGTGAGCTGCGCCACCGGCACGGCTTCACCCCACCGAGGGGGGCGCGGCCGGTCGGCTTCGTGCCCCGGACGCCGCGCCCCCATCCACCGCTGTCGGCGGCCGAGCTGGCCGCGGTGCCGTACGGCCGGCAACCCGAACGAGACGGCCAGCTCGTGTGCCTGGAGTGCGGTACGTGGACCCGCGGCCTGGCCGCGCACGCCGTGGCCAAGCACCAGATCGGCGCGGCGGACTACCGTGCCCGCCACGGCCTGCCCTCCGACCTGAAACTCCACCGACGCCCGACCTCGACTCCGTAACCGCCCACCGCCCAGCCGCGAACCGTCCTAACGGAACGCCACGCCGCGATCAGCCACCCTGCGAGCCGTCCTGCCGGTACGCCCGCTGGAGCGCCGCCAGCCGAGCCGCCCGCGCCCGCCTGCTCAACTCCGTGTCCGGGATCAGTCCGTCAGACCCATGGAAGGCACCCGGGTAGAGGTGGAACTCCGTCGAAACCCCGGCCTGGACCAACCGCTGCACATAGTCGATGCACTCGTCCCTGAACACCTCCAGCTCGCCCACGTCCACGAACGTCGGCGGCAGCCCGGACAGGTCCGTGGCCCGTGCCGGCGCGGCATAGGGAGAGACATCCTCGGTCCCCGCCTTGTCACCGAGCAGGGCCTTCCATCCGAACAGGTTCGCGGCCCGGTTCCAGACCACCGCCTCCGCGAACTCGTGGCTGGACGGCGTGATGTTGCGGTCGTCGAGCATCGGGCAGACCAGCAGCTGGAACGAGATGTCAGGGCCGCCCCGGTCGCGGGCCAGCAACACGGTGGCCCCGGCGAGCCCGCCACCCGCGCTCGCCCCGCCCACAGCCAGCCGGGCCGGGTCGATGCCGAGGTCGCCGGTGTTCTTGGCGGTCCACACCAGTCCGGCGTAGCAGTCCTCGACCGGCGCCGGATGCGGGTTGTCGGGCGCGAGCCGGTAGTCCACGGAGACGATCACGACGCCGAGCTGCTCGGCGAACCCGATCATCATGAGGTCGTCCATGTCCGGCGTGCCGACGATCATGCCGCCGCCGTGGATCCAGTACAGGCCGGGCCGGCCGGTGTCCGTCCCCGGCTTCCGGTAGATCCGCAGCCGTATGTCGGGCGCGCCTTCGGGCCCCGGCACGTACCGGTCCTCGATGACGACCTCGGTGTCCGGTCTGGGGGCGGCCGCGAGCATGGCGTTGATCTGCGCCCGGTGCCCGCTGAGATCGAGCGCCGGGTCGCTGAGATCCGTCGACGGCATGACCAACTGGTCGAGCGCCGCCCTCAGCTCCGGGTCGAGATTGGGATGAAGTGCCATGTAGCTTCCCTCCACGAGATCTCACCGTACGTCTCGATGATGGAAGGGCGGCGACAGGGGGACAACCGCCAAGCGGCGGCGTTTCCCCCTCCTCTGCCCGCCAACCGGTCAGCCCAGCAGCTCCACGACCCGTTCGGCCGGCGGAGCCGCGCTGGCCGGGTTCTGCCCGGCGGCCAGGCGGCCGTCCACGACCACCCGCTCCTCGAAGCGCCATCAGCCACAAATAGCTTTACCCGCCCCAATCCATCAGAATACTGATATGTCCCTCTCGCTCGACCTGCTCAGGACCTTTCTCACGGTCCACAGGACCGGCTCCATCACGGCCGCCGCGCAGACGCTCGGGCTGTCGCAGCCCGCGGTGACCGCGCAGGTCAAAGCGCTGGAGGTGGCGCTGGACCGGCCGCTGTTCGACCGGCTGCCGCGCGGCGTCGCGCCCACGGCCGCCGCCGACGAGCTGGCCCGCCGGGTGGCCGCCTCGCTGGACGCGCTGGACTCGGTCGTGGACAGCGAGCTGCCGTCCAGCGGGGCGGTCCATCTGGGAGGCCCTGCCGAGTTCCTCTCGGAGGTGGTGATCCCGCTACTCGCGCCGCTGGTGCGCGACGGGTTGCGGCTGCGCACCACGTTCGGGCTGTCCGACGGCCTGCTCGCCGATCTGGCGGCCGGACGGCTCGACCTGGTGGTGTCCACGATCCGGCCGCGCGTCCGGGGCGTCCAGGCGGAGCCCGCGTACGACGAGGAGTTCCTGCTGGTGGCCAGTCCCGAACTGGCCGCGCAGGAGGCTTGCGGGACCAGGCCGCTGATCGCCTACGCCGAGGACCTGCCCATCGTGCGCCGCTACTGGCGGACGGTCTTCGGCAAGCGGCCGTCGATGGCCGCGCAGGTGGTGATCCCAGACCTGCGGGGAGTGCTGAACGCGGTGCGGGCCGGGATGGGCGTCTCCGTCCTGCCCGCGTACCTGTGCCGGGCCGATGTGGCGGCGGGCCGGCTGGTCACGCTCGCGCAGCCGGAGCTGGCGCCGATCAACACCGGTTATCTCGCGGTCCGCTCGGGCGGGCTGGCCAGGGCCGCCGTCGCCAGGGTGCACGCGCATCTGCTGGCGGCACTCAAATCAGCCCCCGCTTACTGACACGAGGCCTCATAGCCAGCGATAGTTGAAAGGCGTACGGTCAACGTATGGCTGAAAACCCCGAAACAGTGCATTGGCGGGGTGTGCACCACCTCGCCCTGGTGACTGCGGACATGGACGCCACTGTGCGCTTCTGGCACGGCGTGCTCGACGCCCGTCTCGTCACCACGCTGGCGATCCCCGCGTTCAAGCACTACTTCTTCGAGGTGGCGCCGGGTAACACCGTCGCCTTCTTCGAATACACCGGGCAGGAGCTCGACAGCTTCGCCAAGCCCGCCGGCGTCCCCTACGCCAAGGCCGCCCAGTTCGACCACCTGTCGCTGCACCTGCCCGATGAGGACGCCCTGGTCAGGCTGCGTGACCGGCTCAAGGCGCACGCCTGCGAGGTCACCGACGTGATCGACCACGGCTTCCTGCGGTCGATCTACTTCAGCGACCCCAACGGCATCGCGCTGGAAGCCTCCTGGTGGACGATCGACCCCACCGGCCGGCCGGTCGACTACGCGGACGAGCGCCTGTTCGCCGACCCTGACCCGGTGCCGGCCGTACGGGAGCTGCGCGAGAACGGGCGGCTGGACCACACGGTCAGCACCCGACTGGTGGACGGAATCATCGAGGACCTCCGGCGTGAGGGGATCACCCTGGAGCCCTGACCTCGGCGAAGAGGACCGGCCGACCGCGACGGCCTCGGGGCTCTCGCCCTGGGCGAGAAGCACGCTCGTGATCAGCGTCTGGTGGCGCGCCCCCACACCCAGCTCAGCCAGTCCCAGCCGAGCAGGCCGCACACGATGATCACGGCGCCGACGCCTACGGATAGACCGAGGGCGGACAGCATCGGCAGGTCCATTCGAAGGTCCTAAGAGGGGTTGTCAGAGGGGGCCTCCGCCACCGTCCCTGCAGATCCGGACGGAGACCCCGCGACCCCGGCGAGACCGTCGCAGTGACGTACGGCGGGCCGCAGGGGCATGAAGACCCGGCCCTTGCTGTCGAGGGGGCAAAGGGGCAAGGGCCGGGCTGTCTATGAGGTCCGTTCGGGCAGCAGGTTCGATACGTGCACGATCAGGGCCCTGGCAAACGTGAACTCCAGCGCGGAGAGATCGGTCAGTGGGACGTCCTTGAACGTCGGCCAGCCGGAGGCGGAGAAGACGAGCCCCTTCACACCCCACGGCTCGTAGTCGGGCGAGGTATAGACATGGGCTTCGCGCTGGAGATACGGGCAGGTGGTCCGCGCCTCTGGGATGCACCGCAGGCATGTCGGAGGCTTGCTGAGGCAACCGGACGTGGCCGGTAGCTCCTCGTGGAACACCCAGGACAGGCGCCCTGTGCCCGGATCCATCGCAGGGCCTTCGCACACCTGGCAGAGCCGGTGCAGCATGCATTCCCGCTGCCGGAGAGTGTGCATCTCCTTGTAGTTGACCTTCCCGCGTCGAGCGCACTTCTGCCGGGCCCACAGCACGCCCATAACCCAGTCGCTCGCCGCCGGGTCGGCGTATGACAGCCGACGCCCGTTCAGCGCCCAGACATCGTGGATGACGGCAAGGTTGAGCGCGACGGTTTCGACCTCGTAGGCGACAACGTACGGCACCCGGATGGCGGTCGTGGTCATGCCGCATCGCCGCCGTCCACGTACGCCATGACCAGGTTGAGCAGTCCGCCGCTCGACATGGGGCGCGGCGCCTGGTCGGGCAGGACGCGGCCGGAGTCGAGGTGCGTCACCGGGAAACAGCCACGGTCCTGCTCGACAATGTCGCAGCCCGGGACGTACGGGGAGTCAGCACTGGAGGCCATGTCACGGAACGTTAAGGTGCGTTCACGCCCTGGTGTTTCCTCGCGGAAACCGACGTCAGATGAGGTTCATACGCCATGCCAGGCCGCGCAGGTCACGCCCCCCATCCCGCTCCAGCAAGTCGAGAACAAGCTCTCTGAGCAGCGGATGACTGTGAACCTGCGCCGGGGATAGCCGTTCCGCCTTTCGCAGCTCGCGCACGGCGTCGATGTTGCGGTCGAGCATGACGTGCGCGCGAGCCTTCTCCATGAGCAGCGCGGCACGACGGTTGTCGGACGCCAGGGCGCGCGGGTTGACGTTCCCCGCATGAGTCAGCGCCTCGCCGGGGCGGCCGGCCTCGACCGCGAGCGTGGTCCGCCATACTCCGACATTGGCCACGCCGAACAGCTCGAACGCGTCAGGCGCGTCCCCGAGCGGTTCGGCGAGCCGCGCGGCTTCGGCCGCCTGATCGGCCGCGCCGTCGTGGTCTCCCCGCACTTCGCAGGCAAGGGCGGAGCTGAGCCGGAGCATGCCGTGTACCTGGTGCGCGAACGGGTCGTCGCCGATGTGCGGCTCTACGTCATCGGCGATGCGCGACACCATCATCAGCGGCTTGGGCTTGCTGGCCGAGCTGCGGGCGTGCGCCCGACCGTAGGCGGCGGCTCCCCGCCATACCGGATCGCCGAGCAGGTCGGCCGCCTGCTGGCCGCGCTCACCGCTCAGATACGCCAGGTTCACCTCTCCCAAGTGCCGCAGCATGCACGACGCTTCGGACCCGCACGCGAGGATCAGCAGCTTGAGGGCCTCGCTTCTCGCTGGTTCGGAACCGGTCGCGACATGAACGTACAGCTCCCCGATCAGGTCGGGCAGGAGCCTCGTCATCGTCGCGTACTCGGCTCGCCGGAAGGCGGCATCCACCTCCTCCAACATGGTGCGCAGGTCCTCGACCGGCCGGGCGGGCACGTCGGGTGGATCGTCTGGCGCCGAGTCCATGAGCAGGCGCTGCAATGGCATGAGGTTGTACCCACGCCCCTCGGGCCGGACTCCGGGCGCCGGGGCCCCCATCAGGTGATCCGCTGACACCTCCAGGGCTTCGGCGAGGGCGGCGATGTCGGAGCGCTTTTCGAGCCGGATCTTGCCGTTCTCGATCTTGCTCAGCCATCCCTTGGAGTGGCCGACGAGACCGGCGATCGCGTCTATCGATGAACCTCGGGCACGGCGGGCGGCGCGCACGTTCGCGCCAATGCGCCGCGCTCCGTCGTCACTGGAGCGGGACATGGCCTGACCTCGGGAGAAGTTCCATCAGCACTGCCCACCGTACGCTCTGCGTGAGCGCCCTGGGCAGGGACCGTACGCCCCCGCGGCCGATGATGGGGCCAGCCGGGAAGCCCGATATTGCCGACGAATTTCAGGCGCAGAACACTAGCAAACGATCGGCAGGGCCAACTATCGCCTCAGCTAGGCCAAGGGCGCAGCTGAGCGCCTAGCGGCCGACCTAGGATAACAACCAAGATCGAAGAGCAGACGCGGAGCCAGGCCTGGCACTCATCAACGCCACGAGTTACCATCGAGTGCATATACTATTGATGGTATGCCTCAGTGGGAGATCGACCTAGAGCCGGAGGTGGAGTCTTGGCTGGACGGACTTTCTTTTCCGCTCTACCAGCGGGTTATGCGAAACGTGGACGACTACCTCGCCACTGGTGGCATCCCTGATGGGGATCACGTAAAGAAGCTGAAGGATGCGGAAGGTGTGCACGAGTTGCGTGTTGCTCTTGACCGCACGACCTGGCGGTTGACCTTCTGGAAGCCATCCAGCAAGGTGATCGTGATCCTGACGGTCTTCCGCAAGACACAGGATGGGACGCAGACCGCCGACATCGACCGAGCGATCGCTGCCAAGAAGCGGTGTGAGGCAGAGCACGACCTAACCACCACGCACGTGTTCGAGAGGAGCGCATGATGGGTCACAGCCGTTGGGAAACCTACAAGGCGAAGCGTCTGCGCGAGATGGAAGCGGATGCGCAGTCCCACTCCGAATACGAGCAGGCGGGCCGTGACCTGGAGCTCGGCGACCAGCTGCGTGAGATCCGTAAGCGCCGAGGCTTGTCTCAGAAGATCGTAGCGGAGCGCTCTGGGATGTCCCAGCCCGCCCTGTCTCGCATCGAGGGCGGTGGCGGCATTCCGGATATAGCGACACTGCTGCGCCTCGGTGCAGCAATGGGGGTTCGGTTCCGCGTCGAGCTCGTCGTCGACGACGACGACACCACTGAAATCGAGCCTCTAACGGTGCATCACCGACAGCCCGCGAACGCATAAGTTGCAGGCGGCCACTTCGAGGCTCAGTCCGTTGGCGTCCGCTACTCCTTCCGAGGAGCGGTCTTCAGCCGCGACAGGCTTGTTCGAGAGTCGGCGTCAGGGGAACGAAGAGAGGCCCAGTTCTAACGACAACCCACGCCTGTTCGTGTGGAAAAAGACCGCGGACGAGATCCTCGAATCCCTCGCCCGATATTGCCGACGAATTTCAGGCGCAGGACACTAGCCGAACGACAGTCCTGCACGGTTTAGCTGTCCTCATTCTCAATGAGGAGAATCATTTCAGCCCAGGTAGGCGGCCCGCACCACGGGGTCGTCGCGTACTTGCGCCGGGGTGCCGGTGGCGATGACCCGGCCGAGGTCCAGGACGACGAGCCGGTCACAGGTGTCCATGACGAAGCCCATGTCGTGCTCGACCAGCAGCACCGTGGTGTCCAGCGCGGCGACGACCGCGCGCAGCCGTACCGTCTGGTCCGCGTCCAGTCCCGAGGTGGGCTCGTCGAGCAGCAGCAGGCGCGGCCGGTCGGCGATGGCGCGGGCCAGCTCGACGAGCCTGCGCTGGCCGACGGGCAGCGCGGCGGCGTAGGCGTCGCGCTGCGCGGCCAGCCCGCACAGCTCCAGCACCTCGGCCACGCGCGCCCGCCGCTCGCGTTCGAGCCGCCGCCGCGCGGGCAGGCCGGTCAGGTCGGCCATCAGGCCGCCCCCGCCGCCGTGCCACTCGAGCGCCGCCAGCACGTTGTCGGCCACGGTGAGCCGCCCGAAGACCTGCGTCCGCTGGAAGGTACGGCGAACGCCCGCGCGAGCCCTCCTGACCGACGGCATCATGGTCACGTCGGCGCCCGCCACGCGCACCCGGCCGCCGCTCGGCCGGCGCAGCCCCGAGACCACGTCGAACAGCGTCGTCTTGCCCGCCCCGTTCGGCCCGATCACCCCGCAGACCTGCCCCGCGGGCACCTCGAACGTCACCGCGTCCAGCGCCGTGACCCCGCCGAACGCCACCGACACGTCCCGCACGGCCAGCATCACGTCGGCACGCTCGGCGTCCCGCACGACGGACATCACCTCACCCCCAGGTAATCGGTACGCGCGGGCGACATCACGTCACCCCCAAGTAAACGGACATCACGTCACTCCCAGGTAGGCGGCGGTCAGGCGGTCGCCGTCCACCTCGGCGCGCGGCCCGGCCCACACGACGTGGCCGAGCCGCATGAAGGCGACCCGATCGGCGATCGCCAGCGCCTCGGTGGCCTTCTCCTCGACCAGCAGCAGCGCCACCCCGCGCTCCCGCAGCTCGGCGAACACCTCGAACACCTGCCGTACGATCAGCGGCGCCAGGCCCAGTGACGGCTCGTCGGCGATCAGCACCCTGGGCGGCCGGGCCAGCGCGGGGGCGAGGGTGAGAAGCTGCTGCTCGCCGCCGGACAGCGCGCCGGCGAGCACCGTACGACGGGCCGCGAGCTGGGGCATCCGCTCGTAGACGGCGTCGGGCTCGGCCAGCCAGGTACGCAGGTTCTCCTCCACGGTGAGTCCGGGGAACACCCCTCGCCCCTCGGGAGCCAGCAGCACGCCCGCCCGGGCCCGGCGGTGGGCCGGCCAGGCGGTGACGTCGACGCCGTCGAGCAGCACCCGTCCGGCGGACACCGGCCGATCGCCGGCCGCGACGGCGCAGGTGGTCGACTTGCCCGCGCCGTTGGCGCCCAGCAGCGCCACCACCTCACCGGGCCGCACGTCGAGATCCACGCCCCGCAGGACCGTGCAGTCGGCGTACCCCGCCACCACCCCGTCGAGCCGGAACAGCGCCTCCGGGACGGGCGCGGCGGACGCGTTCGGGGCGCCGGTCGCGGCGGACACGGCGGACGCGCTCGGGGCGACGGACGCGGCCGGAGAGACCGGCGCGGCAGACACGCGCGGAGAGACGGACACGGGTAGTGCGGTGGCGGATGTGGCCCGCGCCTGACGCCGCCGGTGACGGGACTCGGCGAGCTGGGCCAGCACCCCGTCCGGATGCTTGGCCAGGATCATCCCCCCGGCCCCGAACAGAATGGCCCCCACCTGCGCCGACACCCCCCACGTGGCCAGCAGCTCAGGCACCGCCACGGCCACGAGCCCGCCCAGCACGGCCCCGCCGATCCGCCGTACCCCCTGAAGCACCACCACGGCCAGCCAGACGAACCCGGAGAAGGCCGGCAGGTCGGTGGCGGTGATGGACCCCTTGGACACGGCGAACAGCACGCCGCCCAGCCCCGCGATGGCCGAGGCCAGCGCGAACAGCACGATCTTGGCCCGCGGCCCCGACAGCCCCGAGGTGGTCGCCGCGGCCGGAGCCGAGCGGACCGCCAGGATCGCCCGCCCGGACGCCGATCGTTCGAGGTTGCGCACCAGCAGCCCGACCAGCCCGATCAGCGCGAGCAGCAGCACCACCCGCACGCGTGGATCCGAGGTGTCGGCGAACCCGAAGCCGAGCGCCGGCAGTGCCCAGCCGATCGTCCCGTTGCTGAAGGCGTCCACCTGGAACAGCACCTGGTCGGCCAGCAGGGCCAGCGCCAGCGTGGCCAGCGTGAGGACCCGCCCGCCGAGCCGGAGCGCGGGCAGCGCCACCAGCATGCCCACCGCGCCGGCCGCCAGTACCCCGACCACGATCGCCGCGAACAGCGGCCACCCGGCCGAGAACGCCCACCCGCAGGTCAGTGCCGCCATGGAGGCGAAGGCGGCCTGGGCCAGGTTCACCATGCCGCCGATTCCGGTCACCACCACGAACGAGCAGAAGATCAGCGCCAGCACGAGGCCCTGGGCGGCCAGGCCCACGTAATACTCGGAACCGGCGAAGGTGAAGCCGAGCAGCGCCGCCAGCCCGGCCACCCACGGCAGCCGCCGTCGCCACAGCGGCACGCCCGCCAGGTGGTCGGGCGGCGGCGCGTCCTCGGCCGCGCTCCCGGCCACCCGTTCGCGCGACCGGTTCAGCAGCACCAGCCCGGCGAACAGCAGGATGACCGGCACCGCCGTCCGCAGCCCGGTGATCTCCTGGAGGAAGTCGGTGTATCCGGCGACCAGGTTCTGCACCACGCCGAGCGCCAGCCCGGCGGCGAACGTCCACGGGATGGACCGCAGCCGCCCGAACACCGCGGCCGTCGCCGAGGCGAACAGCAGCACGGTGTAGGCGGTGGCGTCCAGCCCGAGCACCGGTACGGCCAGCACCCCGGCGAGTCCCGCCAGCCCCGACCCGAGCATCCAGGCCAGGGCCGAGGTGGCGTCCACGTCGATGCCGCGTAGCGTGGCCAGCCGCCGCCGGTCGACGGAGGCCCGCATGCGCAGCCCGTACGGCGTGTGCCGCATGAACGCCCACAGCCCGAGAGCCGCCACCGCCGAGAAGCAGAACGTGATGAGCTGGTCGGTGTCGAGTCGCGCGCCGAGCACCTCGAAGCCGAGCGCCGGATGCGGCCCGAGTCCGCGCGGCAGCGTCGTGCCGTCGACGCTCGGCAGCCCGAGCAGGTCCACGACGAGCAGGCCGAGCGCGGGCAGCGCGATCGTCAGGCCGATCGTGCCGACGATCTGCGCGGTCTCCCCCGCCTGGGCCAGCCCCCTGAACATGGCCAGGTGCAGCAGGTAGCCCAGCGCGGGCGCGAACACCCCGGCGGCCAGCAGTCCGGCGAGCCAGGCGGGCAGCCCCGCGGCCAGGTTGAGCTGGTAGAACACCAGCGCGGCCAGAAACCCGACGGCGCCGTGGGCGAAGTTGAACACCCCGGTCGCCGCGTACGACAGCGTCAGGCCGGACCCCATGACGGCGAAGATCGCCCCGGTGACCAGGCCGCTGAGCAGGTAGCCAAGGATCATTTGAGCGGCACGTTGTCGAAGCACTTCATGCTCTTGGCCACCTGGAAGGCGCCGCCCTCCAGCTTGACCAGGGCGCCACAGCCGTTCGGCTCATTGTGGTCCTTGGGGTACTGGACCCGGCCGAAGCCGGCGTTCTCGTAGGTGTACGAGCCGTTGCCGATGGCCAAGAACTTCTCCCTGGTCAGGTCCTTGCCGGTCTTTTTCAGCATGTCGAGGAAGATGTCGGCCGCCCAGTAGCCGATGGCCATGTGCTGGGTCAGCGTGGCGCCGGGCGACACCTTCTCGACGTCGGCCTTGAACGCGGCGATCTCCGGCGCGGTCGACTCGAACGGCTCGAACATCGGCGCGGCCACCACGCCCTCCAGCGCCTGCGCGCTGGCCGGGTCCTTCAGGATGGCCGGGTCGTAGCTGGTGGCGTCGGTCAGCACGCCCTTGTAGCCGGCCCGTTTCAGCGCCGAGTAGAGGCCCACGTTGAACTTGGTGCCGGCGATGATCGACACCAGGACGTCGGGCGCCTTGCCGCCGTTGGACGTCATGATCTTGTTGACGTACGGCAGCCAGTCGGGCGGCGGCGCTGCGGCGGGCAGCCCGGAGTTGAGCCCGACCTGCTTGAACCCCGCCGCCTGGAACGACTGCGAGATCGTGGTGCCGCCGTACTTGCTGCCGCTGGAGTCGGTGGTCTGCACGTACACGGTCTTGCCGCTCGCACCGCCGAGCAGGTCGGCCATCTGGCTGCCCCACCAGGTCTGCGAGCCCGCGCCCTTCTTGGGCGCCAGGCAGCCGCTGTAGCCGAACCCGGTCTTCGTGCCGCACCACTGCGGCCCGGTCGCCCAGCCGAACCACGGCACGCCCTGCTGCTCCAGGAAGGCGGCCCCGCCGAAGTTGGGCGCGTGCACCGGCACCAGCGCGAACACCTGGTCCTTCTGCACGAGCTTCTTGGCCGCGGCGTCGCCCTTGGCCGCGTCCTGCCCGTCGTCCTCCGCGCCGACGAACTCGATCTTCCGCCCGTTGACGCCGCCTTCGGCGTTGGCCCGTTCGAACCTGGCCTTCGCCCCGATCTCGGCGTCCTTGGTGGAGTAGCCGCTGGCGCTGGTCTTGGTGAGCACCCCGCCGACCTTCACGCTCGTGTCGGTCACGCCCGCCGTGCCACCGCCGGCGCTCTTCTGCTGGGCCGCGCACCCTGCCAGCAGCGCTACCGCCAGCATCACCGCCGCGGCCCGCCGTTGATGTCGTCGCACCATCGTTCTCACCTTTGTACGGCAAGGCGCGCAGCCGCTTTGGCCTAGCGCTCGCTTGGTTTTTGGTCAGCGTAAATTTGCCCGCGAGGGGTGTCAACGGTGCCGAGCAATCGCTTGCTCACAATCAACCGCCCGGCTAGCGTGAGGCACATGCTGATGCGCGCGGCCGTACTGACCGATTTCCACCAGCCCATGGAGATCCACGAGGTGGAGATCGCCGACCCCGGCCCCGGAGAGGTACGCGTACAGATCAAGGCGTCCGGCGTCTGCGGCTCCGACCTCAAGGCCATCGACGGCAAGAGCCCGGTCGTCCACAAGCTGCCGTTCGTCCTCGGTCACGAGAGCGCCGGCGTCGTCGAGAGCGTCGGCACCGGCGTAACGGCCGTCAAGCCGGGCGACCACGTGATCATCTCCATGAGCGGGCCCTGCGGCAAGTGCCGCAACTGCGGCGCCGGCCGCTTCCCCCTGTGCTCCGGCCCGGCCAGGATGACCGCGATCATGGGTGGCGAGCCGCGGATCACCCTCGACGGCCAGGAGACCCGGCGGTTCATCGGCATCGGCTCGTTCGCCGAGTACGCCGTGGTCCGCGAGGCCACCTGCGTGAAGATCCCCAAGGACGCGCCCTTCGACGCCATGTGCCTGCTGGCCTGCGGCGTGGTCACGGGCGTCGGCGCCGTCATGAACGTCGCCCAGGTCGCGCCCGGCTCCAGCGTCCTCGTGGTGGGCTGCGGCGGCGTCGGGCTCAACGTCATCCAGGGCGCGGTGCTGGCCGGCGCGACCACGATCGTCGCCGCCGACGTGGCCGACCAGAAGCTCAAGCTGGCCGAGCGGTTCGGCGCCACCCACACCCTGGTGCCCGGCGACCTCCCGGCACAGGTCGGCGAGCTGGTCAGAGGCGGCGTCGACTACGCCTTCGACGTCACCGGAGTCCCCGGCGTGCTGGCGAGCGCGTTCGCGGCGACCGCGCCGGGCGGCACCACGGTCATGGTCGGCAGCCCGCCCGCCGGTCAGCCCGTCGAGATCGACCCGGCTCTGCTGTTCTCCTCGCGCCGCCTGATGGGCACCCAGGGCGGCGACGCCGCCCCGCACCGGGACCTGCCGATGCTGGCCGGTCAGTTCCTGCGCGGCCGGCTCGACCTCAACGGGCTGATCACCGAGCGGGTGGCGTTGGAGCAGATCAACGAGGCCGTCGAGCAGGTACGGCGGGGCGCGGTGGCCAGAACGGTGGTCGTCTTCTAACCTCGCATTCCATAAGGAACAGCGAGGAGTCACGACATGTCATACCCTGACGCGCGATACCTGGCCGACACCGGTGAGGCGAGCGGAGTCCTGCGCTCGGCCGACACGCCACCGGACCTCCGCATGTACGCCCCCGGTGCCGACCCCCGGGGCACCGACGTCCACTACCTGGGCACCGGCGCGACGACCAACGGCGCCTTCGGCCTGTACCGCTGGGAGATGGGCCCGCGCCCCGGTGGCGCCAGTCCGCACTTCCACCGGACGATCACCGAGTCGTTCTACGTCCTGTCCGGCACCGTCAAGCTCTACAACGGCAAGGAGTGGGCGGAGGGCAACACCGGCGACTTCCTGCATGTGCCGGAGGGCGGCGTGCACGGCTTCCGCAACGAGTCCGGCGCGCCCGTCTCGATGCTGATCCTGTTCACGCCGGGGGCGCCGCGCGAGGCGTACTTCGAGGAGCTGGCCGACATCGTCAGCACCGGCAAGCAGCTCACCGACGAGGAGTGGACGGACCTGTACCTGCGCCACGACCAGTACATGGTCCCGTGACGCCGCACTTCACGCTCTCGGCCACCGTCCTGGAGTCCAGGGACGCCAAGGCCCTGGCGCTCTTCTACCAGCGCCTCCTCGGCTGGCGCATCGGAGAGGAGGAACCCGGCTGGGTGACCCTTCGCCCCCCGCATGGCGGCGGCGCCGGGCTGTCGTTCAGCACCGACGAGGCGCACGTGCCACCCGTCTGGCCGGCCGGCCCCGGCGACCAGCAGATGATGATGCACCTCGACCTCGAGGTGGACGACCTCGACGAGGCCGGCGCCCACGCGGTGGCGGCAGGCGCGACCTTGGCCGACTACCAGCCACAGGAGGACGTCCGCGTCTACCTCGACCCAGCCGGCCACCCCTTCTGCCTGTGGATCCGTTAACCAGCGGTGACGAGATCCTTGGTCGGCGCCTCGGCGGCAGCCTCTTCCTCATGCCCCTCGACCGACAGGTTCGGCAGAAGACGGTCCAGCCACCGCGGACACCACCAGTTCAGCCGCCCGAGCAGCACCATGGTGGCCGGGACGAGAAAGCCCCGGATGATCGTGGCGTCCACCGCGACGGCCACCGCCAGCCCCACGCCGAACGTCTTGACCATCGGATCCGGATAGGCGATGAACGCGACGAACACCGCCACCATGATGAGCGCCGCCGACGTGATCACCCGTCCCGTCGCACCCAGCCCCTCGGCGACCGCGCGACTGTTGTCACCATGCTTGAGGTACGCCTGCCGTACAGACGTCAGCAGAAAGACCTCATAGTCCATCGAGAGCCCGAACAACACCGCGAACAGCATCAACGGCACATAGCTCTCGATCGGCACACTGAAGAAGATCGTCTGGAGGTACGAAGCGTTAGACGGCGCGTCCATGCCGACCAGCCCGCTCCCCAGGCCGAAGGAGAAGACCAGCGCCAGCGCGCCGAAGGCGGCCCCCAGGGAGACCAGGTTCATCAGCGCCGCCTTGATCGCGACCACCGGCGCGCGGAAGGCCAGCAGCAGCAACAGCGCGCTGAACAGCACGACCACACCGATGACCAGCGGCGTCCGCTCGGCCATGAGGTCGCCCGCGTCCACCATGGCGGCCACCTTCCCACCCACGTGCAGCCCGACGCCGGGCACGGAGATGGCCCGGACGTCCCGCACCACCTGGGCGGAGCGGGTGTCGCTCGGCGAGTAGTCGGGGATGGCCTGGATCATCACCGAGCGGCCGGAGGTGTTCACCTTGGCGGGGGCCACGTGCGCGATGCCGTCCACCGCGTCGATCTCCCGTGAGATCCGGTCCACGACGGGATCGGTGGCCTGCGCGACCTTGCCGGGCAGCGTGGCGATGACGATCAGCGGGCCGTTGCCGCCGGGGCCGAACCCGGTGGCCATGAGCTCGTACGCGCGCCGCGAGTCCGACCCCTGCGCGCCGTACCCCGCGTCGAGAGGTCCGAGCTTGAGCGCCAGGGCGGGCGCGGCGAGGGCGCCCAGCACGAGCACGCTCGACAGCAGCGCCCGCCACGGCCGCCGCGCCACCCACGACCCCAGACCGGCCCACCCGGCCCCTTCGGCCCGCTTCCTGCCGAGGAACGGGATCCGCAGCGAGTTGACGCGATGCCCGAGCAGTCCCAGCAGGGCGGGCACCAGCGTGACGGAGGTGAGCACGGCGCTCACCACGGAGACACCGGTGATCCACCCGAGCGTGCTGAGCAGCGGGAAGCCGCCGAACATCAGCGCGCTCAGCGCGATGATCACCGTGCCGCCCGCGAACACGACCGCGCCGCCCGAGCTCGCCACGGTACGCCGGACCGACTCCGCCACGCCCACGCCGGTCTCCAGCAGCCGGCGATGCCGCGACAGCAGGAACAGCGCGTAGTCGATGCCCACGCCCAGCCCGATCATCGTGGCCATGATGCCCGCCTGCTTCGGCACGTCCACGACGTACCCGAGCAGGCCGATCACGCCCAGTCCCGCGGTGACGCTGACCAGCGCGGTGAAGATCGGCACCAGCGCCGCCGTCAGCGTCCCGAACGCGAACACCAGCACCAGCAGCGCGCACACCACGCCGATGATCTCGCTGGGCCCGGTCTTGATCTCCTTGTCGGCCGGGGTCGAGGCGTCGGCGGGTACGACCTCCAGCCCGGCGGCCCGAGCCGGGTCCGCGGCCTTCGACAGCGCCTGTGTGGTCTCGGCGAGCTTGGTGTTGTCGTGCCCCTCCATGCGTACGGTGATGAGGCCGATGCGCAGGTTCGGGGCGAGGCCGCCGCTCCGGCCCGGCGTGTCGACCGCCACCACGTGCGGCATCGTGCGGATGCGGTCCGCGGCCTGCTCCACGGCCCGCTTCCTGGGCTGGTCGATGAGCGTGCCCTTGTCCGAGTAGAGGACGAGCTGCACGGTCCCGCCCGGCGCGAAGCCGGGGCCGAAGCCCGTGAGCATCAGGTCGTGTGCCCGCTGCGCGTCGGTGCCGGGGATCGTCACGTCGCTGCTCACCGGGCGGCCGAGCGCCAGGCTGCCGCCCATCAGTCCGACCGCCGCGATCACCCATAACGCCAGCACGATCCGCCCGTGCCGTGCGCACCAGCCACCCAGTCGTCCAAGAAAGCGCGTCATCGCCAGATCCCCCAACTCGACGGCCGTCCTGTACGGTCGTACAGAGCTACGTTAAACACGAAATATCCGGAAGGCTGTAGATCACGGGGAAATGAGATGATGAACACACCCGACGACACGCGTTCCCGGATTCTGGCCGCCGCCAGGGAGCTGTTCGCGACCCATGGCTACGCGGCCACCTCGCTGGCCGACATCGCCGCCGCCGTGGGCCTGACCAAGACGGCCGTGGCCTACCACTTCCATCCCAAGGACCGGCTGGCCGCCGAGCTCACCGCGCCCGCCGGCGACGACGTCCTGGTCCTGCTGGACACCGACTTCGCGGGCGACAGGCAGGCGTTCGTCGAGGCACTGGCGACCTTCGTGGTACGGCACCGCACGGTGATCCGCCTGCTGATGGAGGACATCGTCGGCGCCGACGACGCGCTGCCGGGCTCGCGGGGCGAGGCCATCAGGCCGTTCAGGGACGAGATCTTCGCCAGGCTCGCCGGTCCTGACCCCGACGCCGGTGCCAGGATCCGTGGCTGGGCCGTGATCGGCGCCCTGCAGTGGGGCGTCGTGCAGACGATGGACCTGCCCGAGGAGACGGTACGCGACCTGCTGGTCCGCACCGCCCTGGCCATTTAGCGGCCCGTCACTCGCTTTCTCCCGCATCCTCGGCGGCCTGCGCCGCCTGCTCCCTGACGGCGATCGCTTCCTCCGCGTGCGCGGGTTCCCCGGCCTGCCGGGACCACATCTGCAGCGTGTCACTGAGGTAGATCAGGTACGTGACCCGGTCGGGGTCGTCGGCGGTGGCGGCCTGCACCGCCTGCCTTCCGGCGGCGACCGCCTCCTCCAGATCCGCCAGTTCCAGCGTGTCCCCGAACCGCAGCAACAGCGCGACCCTGAGGTTGTTCAGTGCCGAGGCCCGGTTGAGGTCGTCGGCGGGCATGACGGCCTCGATGCGTCGCCACGCGTCCACGGCCTGGTCGGCGAGGAGCGGATCGTCGGAGGTCACTGTCCGTTGCAAAAGGTCGGTGGCCAGATCCATGGCCTCGTCGAGCACATGCGGAACGATCCTCTGCGGCAAGGGATTGTCGTCATAGATCTGACAGCGGGCGAACGCCTTGACCGCTATTTCCTTCTCATCGGGGCTCTTCCCGTCGAGCGCGAGATACCGGAACCAGTGGAACCAGCCCACCGTTGAGAGAACCGCGATGTCGGGCTGTCCGTCATCGTGGGCCGCGAACAGGCGGCGGGCGTGTTCGAGCAGCGCCGGATCAAGCGTGCGAGAGACGTCCTGATCGGCACTGACGCGGTCCAGGCACTCGTTCAGCATGGCCAGCGATCCATTTGCCAAGGGTTCTCTCCTTTGTCGGCCGTTATCCCGCTATTTCATGATGCCTCGTTCGATGATCAGCGGCGGGTCACCGGCTAGAGGCCCAGCACCTCGCGTTCGACGTGATCGAGCGCCAGCCGTACCCCGCCAAGAGCGACGGACTCGTCGCCGAACGTCGAGGCGACCACCTCCGGCGCGCTCAGGCAGAGCTCGGCCAGGTGGCGGCGGAGCGGGCCGAGCAGCACGTCGCCCGCCCGCGAGTAGCCGCCGCCGATCACCAGCAGATCGGGGTCCACGGTCAGCACGAGCGCCGAGGCGCCGATCGCCAGGTTCTCGGCGTAGCGGTCCACCCGGCGCGCCGCGAGCACGTCACCCGCCCCCGCCGCCGCGAACACCTCCGCCGCGCCGCCCTCCTTGGCCAGCTCCGCCGCGGCGTCCTCCCAGCCGACCTGGCGCAGCGTGCCGATCTCCCCCGCGGCGCCCGACCGACCCCGATGCAGGCGCCCGCCGATGAGGATGCCCGCGCCCGGCCGGTGGCCGACGAGGATGTAGACGACGTCGGAGGCGTGCTGGGCGCTGCCCCGCCAGTGCTCGGCGAGCGCCGCCAGGTTCGCGTCGTTGGCGGCCAGCGCCGGGCAACCGAACCACCGCCCGGCCACTCCCGCCAGGTCCACGCCCGTCCACCCCGGCAGCGTGATCGACAGCGACACTCGCCCCGAGCGGTCGACGATGCCCGATGTGCCCACCGACACGGCCAGCACCCGCGCCCGCGAGACGCCCGCGCCGTCGACGCAGGCCAGCGCGGCGCGGCGGGCCGCCGCCAGCCGCTCGGGCGCGGCGGCCTCCTCGGAGACGGCGGCCCGCTCACAGGCGACGACCTCGCCGTTGAGGTCGGCCACCGAGACGACGATCCGCTCGCCGCCCACGTCGACGCCCACCACATAGCCGGCGTCCGCCCGGAACTCGAACCGGCGGGCGGGCCGTCCCATGACCCCCTCGTCGGGCGGCACCTCCCTGACCCAGCCCCGATCCTTCAGCTCCTCGAGCACCGTCTCGACGGTCTGCCTGGACAGCCCGGTGATCCGGCCGAGCCGGGTCAGCGTGGACACGCCCTCGCGCCGCAGGGCGCTGAGCGTCGCCTGGGTGTTGACCTTGCGCAACAGCGAAGCGTCTCCCGGCCGGAGCTCGGTCAACTTTCGTGACCCTCTCTCATAACTTCCCTATTGACGACCAATTCCGCGGATCCTAGCATCGGCCGACATACGGTAACTGATTACATAAGTGGAGGCGTACATGGTGACTCTCGCCATCGTCGGCGCGGGTTCTCGGGGCACCTCCTACGCTCGCCATGCCGTCGAGTCCGGCGGGGCGCGGGTGGTCGCGGTGGCCGATCCGGTCGAGAGCCGCCGGGCCAGGCACCCCGGCGCGACGCCGTACGCGGACTGGCGCGAGCTGGCGGCGCTCCCCCGGCAGGCCGACGCCGTGATCATCGCGACGCAGGACGCCGATCATGTCGAGCCCGCGGTGCGGTTCGCCGAGCTGGGCTACGACATCCTGCTGGAGAAGCCGATGGCCGTCTCCGAGGAGGACTGCCGGGCGATCGTGGCCGCCGCCGAGCGTTCCGACGCGATCTTCGCGGTCTGCCACGTACTGCGCTACACGCCGTACACCCGCGCGCTGAAGGCGCTGCTCGACGCCGGCCGGATCGGCGAGATCGTCAGCATCCAGCACCTGGAGCCGGTCGGGTGGTGGCATCAGGCGCACTCGTACGTACGCGGCAACTGGCGCAGGTCCGATGAGTCGACGTTCATGCTGCTCGCCAAGTCCTGCCACGACCTCGACTGGCTCGTCCACCTCACCGGCAGGCAGGTCACCAAGGTGTCGTCGTTCGGCGGCCTCCAGCACTTCCGGCCGGAGCACCGGCCCGAGGGAGCGGCCGACCGCTGCCTCGACTGCGCCGTCGAGGACACCTGCCCCTACTCGGCCAAGCGCATCTACCTGCCGCTGGCGGGCAAGGATGCCTGGCCGCTGAACGTGGTCACCGACGACCTCTCCGAGCGCGGCGTCCTCGAAGCGCTCAGGACCGGCCCGTACGGCAGGTGCGTGTACGCCTGCGACAACGACGTGGTCGACCACCAGGTGGTGAACCTGGAGTTCGAGGGCGGCGTCACCGTCGCGTTCACCATGACCGCCTTCACCCCGGCCGCGCACCGGCAGACCCGGATCTTCGGCACCCGCGGCTCGATCGAGGGCGACGGCGACCGCCTCACCGTCACCGACTTCCTCACCGGCGGCACCGATACCGTCGACACCCGCCCCACGGGCGACGGCACCGCCGGCGGTGGGCACGGCGGCGGTGACGAGGCGCTGGTGGAGGCGTTCCTGACGGCGGTACGCACCCGCGACCGCGCCCAGATCCTCTCCTCACCGAGCGAGAGCCTGCACAGCCATCTCATCGCCTGGGCGGCCGAGCGATCCCGCCTGCGGGGCGAGATCGCGGTAGTCACACCCGAGGCCGTCAGTCCGGCGGCGGGGTCTCCACGGTGACCGTCGGCGTGGGCTCGGTCGGATCGGGACCGCCCTGGCCTTCGACGCCGACGGTCACGACCACGGCGGCCCCCGCCTTGGCGCAGCTCCCGGCCGCGACGCTCTGCGAGAGTGCCACGTCCACCTGAGCGTCGTCCGTGACCACCTGCGTCTTGAAGCTCACGGCGAACCCGGCCCCCCGCAACGCCGCCCGAGCCGCCGCCTTGGACTGCCCGACGACGGACGGCACCGTCGCTCCGTTGCGGGCGACGACCAGCGTCACCTTCGTACCGCCCGAGACCCGCGTCCCCGCTCCTGGCTCGCTGGACAGCACCTGCCCCTCCGGCCGATCGGAGCAGGTGCTCTTCGTCCCGCCGACCACCAGCCCGGCATTGACCAGCGCCGCCTCAGCCTGCTCGCGCTCCACCCCGACGACCGCCGGCACCGCCAGCCCCGCCGACACCTGAAGCGAGACCGTGCTCCCCCGCGCCACCGTGGCCCCTCCGCTGGGACTGCTGCCCAGCACCTGGCCGATCTTCCGCCGCGAGTCGACCTGCGTGACCTCCCCCACCACGAACCCGGCCCGCTTGATCGCCGCGACCGCAGCCGACCGCCCCATCCCGGCCACCACCGGCACCCGCATCCCGGCGACGCCGACGGACGGTCCCTGGGTGGAGGGCACATGGCTCTCCCCCGCCTGCTCTCCCCGCTTGGTCGCCGCCCGGGTGGGCGGGGACGTGGTCGCGGGCGGCTCGGTCGTCACGACCGACGGCTGGACGGCCGCTGCCTGCGGACGGGCCTCCTTCTCGTCCCTGAACGTCGGCACCAGCACGCTGACCAGCACGGCGCCACTCACCAGGAGCGCGGCGGTGACCGCGAGCGCCGCCCGGCCCACCGCCTGACGGGTACCCTTCCGCCGCTCACCCGACAGCCCCATGGGACCGCCACCGGAAGAGACGGCGCCGTCATCGGGAGAGATGGCGCCGTCGTGGGGCGGACCGGCTTCCCCGGCACCATTCCGCCGGGCGTCCGACTCCCCGACGCCATTCCGCCCGACGTCCGACTCCCCGGCACCGTGCGGCCGGACGTCCGGTTCCGCGGCACCGTTCGGCTGGGCGTCCGGTTCCCCGGCGCCCTGCCGCGGGACCGTCGGCGACCAGGACGCGACGCCCTCCGACGCGACACCTTCCGCAGAGGCGCCCGGCCACCGGTAACCACCGGCAGCCCCCGTCGCCTCCGGTTCGGCCATCGGGTAGGGCGGCGGCAGCCGGTCAGGCACCCCGTTCGCCACCGACGGGGCGGGCGTCACCCGCAGAATGTGCGACGGCGGCGAGCGCAGCACCTCCGGCGGCGCGGAGCCGGCGTCACCCAGCAGCGCCAGCAGCAACTCCCGGCTGGTCGGCCGGTTCTTGGCGTCCTTGTCCAGGCACACCACCACCAGCTCCCGCAACGACCCGTCCAGCCGCCCGAGCTCCGGCGGCGCGGTCAGGATGCGGTGCAGCACCGGCGCCACCGAGTCCTGCCCGAACGGCGCCGACGCGTTGGCCGCGAAGCACATCGTGGCGGCCCACGAGAACACGTCCGCCGCTCCCGTGAGCGCCGACGCGGTGATCTGCTCCGGCGCCATGTACGCGGGCGTGCCCACTCCCCGCCCGCTCACCGTGGCCGCCGCGTCCAGCGCCCTGGCCAGCCCGAAGTCGATCACCCGTGGCCCGTCCGGACCGAGCAGCACGTTCTGCGGCTTGAAGTCGCGGTGCACGATGCCCGCCCGGTGAATCGCCGCCAGCGCGGTGACCGTGCCCACGGCGAGCCGTTCGAGCGCCGATCCACGGCGCGGCCCGGTGAGCGCGACCTCACGCTGCAGCGACGGCCCGTCCACGTACTCGCTCACGATGTACGGCCGGCCGTCGTCGAACCCGGCGTCCATCACCTGGGCCGTGCAGAACCGCGCCACGTGCTTGGCCAGCTCCACCTCCCGCAGGAACGCCACCTTCTCGTCCCCCACGGGCCCGTGCAGCAGCTTGACCGCGTAGACGTCCTCGGCCCTCGTCCCGAGGTACACCACGCCCTGGCCGCCCTCGCCCAGACGCCCGGACAGCTCGTAGGCGCCGAGCCGCCGCGGATCCCCCGTTCTGAGTGGCTGTGCCGTTGGCACGGGGTTGCCTCCCCTCGCCGCCACCCACCTTCTGCATCCACTCTGCATCCAACTGAAGGCAACGGACGCCGGACAGTCAACGGTGATCGACGCAATGCCGCCTGACCGTGACACAGCCGGTCAAGAATGTCGTGAGAGCGTGCCTGAATAGGTAATGTCCGTGTCACCCTGACGTGTCATCTTGATGACCACCTGGTCGGGCTCCGGCGTCGGGAACACCCGCAGCGTCCCCGGAACACACCCTTCGCCCTTGACCCGATCGAGCGTGAACACGAGCCGGCCCCTGATCGGACTCAACCGCCCCGAACAACGCAGCCCCACACCCCATCGCAGGGCCGAGCCATCGTCCGCCAGCTCCATCGCCACCGGGAAGACCGGCCCCGTCCCGGCCGTCCCCGCGCGGACTGACGCCGTGCCGGCCGACCCGGTCCACTCTCCCACCAGCCCTGGGCTCTGCGCCCCCCGCAGCCAGAGCACGAACCCGGCCACCCCCATGACCAGCCCGGCACCGGCCACGGCCACCTGCCACACCCGTGCCCGCCGCATCGCCTCGACCTTGTTTGGGAGCCCCTGAGATTACGGCAGTCTCCGATCAACTGCCACCGGCTGAAGCCGGTGGTTCGCCCGACGAATCCCGGGCGCGAGGTGCGGTGGAGCTGTGGGATCGTGGAGGCTTTGACGCCACGTCCTGCCCGCCGTACCCAGGGATTTGTCATGGAATTTCGGATTATGGGGGCATTGTCGGTACGCGACGGCGCCGAGGATCGCACCCCTACTGCTCCGAAGCACCGTGACCTGCTGGCGATGTTCGTGCTCAACGCCCGCCGCCCGCTCACCGTCGAGCGACTGCGAAAGCTGCTGTGGCCGCTGGAGGAGGGCGACCGGTCAGACTCGCTGATCCGCGGCTACATCGGCCAGCTCCGGCAGCTGATCGGCAAGGACGTCATCACCACCGTGTCCGGCACATACACGCTGGCCATCAACGACGATCAGCTCGACGTCGGTCGCTTCCGCCGGCTCATACAGGAGGGGCTGGCCGGGCGTGACTACCGGAAGCTGCGAGAGGCGCTGGGCCTGTGGCGCGGGCCGGTTCTGGCGGACGTGGATCCTGACGCGAGGCGCTGGGCCGAGACCGGGCGGCTGCGCGAGGAGCTCGAAGAGCTTCGCCTGCTCGCCCTGGAGCGCCGGATCGAGCTCGACCTGGACGCGGGCCGGCACCGCGAGCTGCTGTCCGAGGTGCGGAGGCTGGTCGCGCAGCACCCGCTCTGGCAGGGTTTCCGCGGCCAGTTCATGCTGGCGCTCTATCGCAGCGGGCGGCGCGTGGAGGCGCTGGCCGCGTACACGGCGCTGCGCGACGAGCTCGACAGCGGGCACGCCATCGAGCCCGACGCCGAGCTGCAGCTGCTCTATCACCGCATGCTGCACGACGACGTCATGCTGCACGTCTCCGCGGGCCCGCCGGTGCTGTTGCCGCGGGACGTCGCCCACTTCACCGGCCGCGCCAACCTGCTCGACCAGGTGTTCTCCGGCCTGGTGGTCGTGCACGGCCCGGCCGGGGTGGGCAAGTCGGCGCTCGCCGTACGCGCCGCCTGGCGGCACAGAGAGCGCTTCCCCGACGGGATCCTGTACGCGGACCTGCGCGAGTCCACCCGGCCCGGCGCGATCCTGGAGGACTTCCTGCGCTGGCTCGGCTGCCCGGCCCAGGCGGTACCGGCATCGGAGGGCCAGCGGCAGCGGCTGCTGCGCACGTACACCGCCAACCGCCGCATGCTCGTCGTGCTGGACGACGCCGCCGACGAGTCCCAGGTACGGCCGCTGCTCACCTCATGCCCCACCGTGATCACCAGCCGGTCGGCGCTCGGCGGGCTGACCGGCGCCGTACGGCTACCGCTGGGCATCCTGGACGACGACGAGGCCCGTGAGCTGCTCGTCAAGCTCATCGGCGAGGAACGGGCGGACGACGGCGGGGTGCGGGAGCTGATGCGGTTCTGCGGCGGGCTGCCCATCGCGCTGCGCATCGCCGGCTCCCGCCTGGCCACCAGACCAGGCTGGACCCCTGGCTACCTCGCGGGCCTGCTGGAGGACGAGTGCGAGCGACTGGACCGCCTTCACTCGGGCGACCAGACGGTCCGCAGCGTGTACGCGGTCGGCTACGAGGGTCTGCCCACGCCGGCGCGCCGCATGCTGCGGCTGCTGGGCGCGCTGTCGGCCCCCGACGTCGGCGACTGGGCCGCCCAGGTCTTCGGCGACCAGGCCGACACGCTCGTGGACACCGGCCTTCTGGAGGCGCACACCGTGGACGTGGCGGGCCAGGTCCGCTACCGCATGCACGACCTTACCCGGCTCTACGCCCGCGAGCGGCTGGTGGAGGAGGAGGGCGTGCATGCGGTACGGGACGCGCTCGCGCGGCTCCAGGCCGTGGTGATCGCCCGGGCGCAGGCGTCCCGGTTCCCGCTGGTCTCCGGTGAGCCGACCATGCGCAGCTTCGTGACCAGGGACATCAAGGAATCGGTCGAGTGGCTCGTCGCCGAGCGCGCGTTCCTCGTCGCCCTGGTCGAGGACCTGTACGGGGCCGGGCTCGACGAGGGCGCATGGCGGCTCGCGCATCTGCTGGGCCCGTTCTTGGAACGGCGGCGCTTCCTGGACGACTGGCGACCGGTCACCGAGACCGGCCTCGCGGCGGCGCGGCGCACGGGTGACGCTCGCGCCGAGGCCCTGCTCTTGCGCGACCAGGGCGACCTGTGCCGGGCCGAGGGCCGGTGGCCAGAGGCGCTGGATCTGCTCACCCAGGCGCTCGGGGCGTTCACGAGCCTCGGTACGTCCAGCGGCAAGGAGGCCGCGCAGATCCGGCGCAGGATCGGCCAGGTGTACCTGGAACAGGGCCGTCTGGACGAGGCAGAACGCCAGCTGACCTCCTCTCTGCACGCCTTCAGCGGCGGGAGGGCCGGCGCCGAGGCGCAGCAGGCGCTTGGCGCGGTGCTGCGGCGGGCCGATCGCCCCGACGAGGCAGCCGACCGGCTCGCCGCCGCCGCGGGCTTCTTCGATGCTCTGGGCGACCGGCACCGGCACGCCGATACCCTGCTGGAGCTGGCCGCGGCACGGCTGGCGCAGCGGCGGGTGCCCGACGCCAGGGACTGCGCGCAGCGGGCCAGGTCCATCGCCGTACGGCTCGGCGACCGGCTGCTGGACGCGCACGCGCTGCTGGCGCTGGCCCGGGTCAACCGGGCTGAGGGCGACCGCGACGCGGCGCGCAAGCTGGCCGAGGACGCGTTCAAGATCTTCGACGGCATCGCCGACGAACCCGGCAGGGCGACCGCGCTGGACCTACTCGCCGCCCTGGTGCGAAGAACTGGTGTGACGCCCTGATGTGACGGCCTGCTCCGGCGGCTCAACACCGCCTCAACATCACCCGCACCAGACGTCTCACACTTGGTCGAGCGGATCAGTACCGTATGGAGCATGCTTGCCCCTCTGGCCCCTGAGGATCCTCCACGTCTGGGTGATTTCGAGCTGCTGGGCCGGCTCGGTGAGGGCGGCCAGGGGATCGTCTACCTGGCCCGCGATCCAGTTGGGCAGCGGGTGGCGGTGAAGGTGCTGATCAGGGCCGACGCCGAGGCCCGCGCCCGTCTGGCCCGCGAGCTGGCCGCGGTGGAGAGCGTGGCGCCTTTCTGCACCGCACGCGTGCTCACGGCCGTGCCGGACGGGCCGCGGCCGTACGTGGTGAGCGAGTTCGTGGACGGGCCGACGCTGGCGGAACGGGTGCACGAGCACGGCCCCCTGCACGGCGGCGAGCTGGAACGGCTGGCCGTCGGCACCACGACGGCCCTGGCCGCCATCCACGCGGCCGACGTCGTGCACCGCGACTTCAAACCGAGCAACGTGCTGCTCGGCCCGGACGGTCCCCGGGTGGTCGACTTCGGCATCGCCCGAGCGGACGGTGTCACGACCATGACCAGCGGACTCATCGGCACCCCTGCCTACCTCGCGCCCGAACAACTGAGCGGCGCCCCCGCCGCACCCGCCTCGGACGTCTTCGCCTGGGCGGGCACCATGGTCTTCGCCGCCACCGGCACCTCCCCGTTCGCCGCCGCGAGCATCGCGGACGTGCTGAACCGCATCGTCACCCACGAACCGGATCTGTCAGCGGTCCCGCCGCCGTTGCGCGACTCGATCGCCGCCGCCTTGGAGAAGGATCCTTCGCACCGGCCGGCGGCGGGCGAGCTGCTGTCCCACCTGATCGACCCGGTCTCCGGTGGCCGCGGCCGGTCGATCGTGGAGCTCACCAGCCTGGGCAGCCGCCTCGCCGCCGAACCGGCCGACGATCGGGGAACGTCGGCCGCGACCGGCGGTCGGGATCTTGCCGGGGCGGCCGGTCGTGGGGGCACCGCGGAACCCACCGGTCGTGGGGGCACCACGGGACCGGCTGGCCGTGAGGGCACCGCGGGACCGACCGGGGAGCCGGCCGCCCCGCCCTCCTCGCGGGCTCCGGTGCTCATGGGGTGGACCACTGGGCGGGGCCGCCGTGCCGCGCTCGCCGTGGCGGCGGCGCTGGTCGTGGTCGTGGTGGGGGCGCTCGCCTGGTTGCGGCCGGTCGGCGGGACGGGGTCTCAGGCGTCTTCAGGTACCGGTGAGCCGCGCTCCTCGGCCGCCTCACATCCCGACGCTTCCGCCCCCACCTCCGCCGAGCCCTCATCGGCCGCACCGTCGGGCTCACGGGAGGTCTCGCCCAGCGGGTCGGCGAGTCCGGGTGTGTCGGCGGTCCCGGGCGGGGGGCTGCGGGTGTCCGACACGTTCGGGCGCACGGTCAGCACCGGATTCGGTACGACGGACGACGGGGAGCGTCACTGGTCGGTCGGCGTTCCGGCGAGCGGCTACTCGGTGGACGGCAAGAAGGGCCGGATCACGATGCCCCCCGGAGCCGGCTCCAGCGTGTACCTGGACGGAGTGAAGGAGACCAGAACCGACCTCGGCTTCACCTTCGCCTGCGACAAGCCCCCCACCGGCGGCGGGATCTACGTGTCCGCCGTGGGACGCAGGATCCCGACAGTCGGGGGGTACCGGGCGCACGTGAGCCTGCGGCCCACCGGCAAGGTCCTGTTCCAGCTGATCCGCTCCGAGGCGGGCCGCAGTGAGATCGACCTCGCACAGCCGCTGCGGGTCCCCGGGCTGACCGCGGGCGCGGGCATCGCGATGCGGGTACGCGTCCAGGTCACCGGCACGTCGCCGACCACGATCCGCGGCAAGGTCTGGGCCATCGGCGCGCCCGAGCCGGACTGGCTGCTCTCCGTCACGGACGCGACCTCCGGGCTCCAGGTCCCGGGTGGGGCCGGCGTCCTGACCTACTTGTCCCGTACGGCCACCGACACCCCCGTCACGGTGACCGTGGACGACCTCTCCCTGACCGCAACCCCGGGGTGACGTGCCTGGTGACCTCCTGGCGCTTCCTCCCGCCCCTGAAGGATCGGGTTTCCGCGCCGCGATTCAGATGAGCCGGGCGTACTGGTCGAGCAGCGGCAGGATCTCGTCGGCCGATCCGCTGGGCAGGCTGGCCACCGACTCCTCGATGCCCAGTTCGGCGTAGTAGTCGAGCTTCTCCCTGGTCGGCAACGTCCCGAAGGGGATGACCTTGGCCATCGGCCGCCCGGCCTTGTCGCAGGCATCGCGCAGGGCGGGCAGCGCGGCCTTGATCCCCTTGCCGCCGATCGGGATCCAGCCGTCGGCCCACTCGGCGACGTGCGCGAACAGCTTCGGGCCCGCCGCGCCGCCGATGTAGACGGGCGGCTCGGAGATCGGCTTGGGCCACGACCACGACGGCTCGAACCCCTCGAACTCGGCCACCTCGTCCCGCCACAGCTTCCGCATCGCCAGGACGTTGGCCCGCGCGACCTCGCGCCGCTGGTCGTACGGCACGCCGTGGTTCTCGATCTCCTCCACGTTCCAGCCGAAGCCGACGCCGACCACCACGCGCCCGCCGGAGAGCTGGTCGAGGGTGGCGATCGCCTTGGCGGTCACGATGGGGTCGCGCTGGGCGGCGAGCAGGATGCCGGTGCCGACGACCAGCCGCTCGGTGACGGCGGCGGCGAACGACAGCGCGACGAGCGGGTCCAGCACCCGCTTGTACTCGTCGGGCAGTTCGTCCATCCCCATCGGGTGCGGTGTGCGCCGCGAGATGGGGATATGGGTGTGCTCCGGTACGTAGAGCGAGTGGAACCCGCGTTCCTCGGCCGCCTTGGCCAGATCCACGACCGGCATGCCCAGATCCGTGGTGAACATGGTGACACCAAGCCGCATACGTCTCTCCTTGACGTCAACCAAGCGATTGCTCGGCTAAGATTTCTAGAGTAGCTTGCCGGTCAGAGAAGCGCCCCGCGGAAAGAGGTCTCCCGGTGAAGTTTTCCATCTTCCTGAATCCCCAGATTCCGGGCTCCGGATACGCGGCCGAGGAGAACGCCAAGGCCAAGCGGCCCATCGGACGTGACACGGAGTCGTACCAGAAGCTGCTGCACGAGGTACGGGAGATAGCCGTCCACGCCGACCAGATCGGCTTCGACGCGCTGATGATGACCGAGCACCACTTCCACTCGGAAGGCATGGAGTTCTCGGTCAATCCCCTGATGTTCCTCACCGACCTCGCGGCCAGGACCGAACGCATCCTGCTCGCCCCGCTCGGCATGGTGCTGCCGGCCTGGGACCCCATCCGGGCGGCGGAGGACGTGGCGCTGCTCGACCAGTTCTGCAAGGGACGGCTCCGGCTGGGCGTGGCCAGGGGCTACCAGAACCGGTGGATGAACGTACTGGGCCAGCGCTGGCACGCGGCGGCCGCCCGCTCCGACGGCTCGGCCTCCGACACGCGGAACTTCGACGTCTTCGGCGAGGTGCTGAAGATCATGAAGATGGCCTGGACCCAGGAGACCATCCGCTACAAGTCCGACGTACTTGACTACGAGGTGCCCTATCCGTTCGACGGCATCGAGGGCTGGCCCGCCTTGGAGTGGACCAAGACGTTCGGCGCCCCGGGTGAGATCTCGGACGACGACAAGGTGCAGGCCGTCTCGGTCTGCCCGCGGCCGTACCAGAACCCGCATCCCGAGCTGTGGCAGCCGTTCACGATCTCCGACCGCTCGGTCATCAGGGCCGCGCAGGAGAACATCCTGCCGTGGATGTTCACCCCGAACCCCGACGACCACGCCGCCAAGGCCAAGCTCTACCAGGAGGAGTCCGCCCGGCAGGGCCGTGACTACAAGCTGGGCGAGCACACCGGCATCCTCAAGATCGTCGGTATCGCGGACACGACCGAGGAGGCGATCAACACCTTCGGCCGGAGCATCCCCAAGGACTTCGCCGCCTTCTTCGGCCCGTTCGGCTACCTGGAGGTGCTGCGGAAGAAGGAGGACGAGAAGCACAAGCCCATCTCCCCCGAGAAGGGCGACGCCAAGCGCATGAACGACGTCGAGATGGCGCTGTTCGGCACCCCCGACGACGTCAAGCGCGGCATCCAGCGGATGCTCGACCGGATGCCCGACCTGGAGTGGTTCGGCCTCTACATGCAGGGACAGCAGGGCGTGCTGCCGCTCGACACGGTCAAGCGGAACCTGGAGATGTTCGCCACCAAGGTCATTCCGGAGTTCCAGTGAGATTCTGGCTGGGAGCCTCATTCGCGGACACCGACCAGTTCCTGGAGCTGGCCAGGACGGCTGAAAGGTGTGGGTTCGACACGCTCACCCTGTCGGACCACCTCTTCTACGCCGACTTCGCGACGCCGTACCCCTATTCCAAGTCCGGCCGGCCGCGCTGGACCGCCGAGACACACTGGCCGGACGTGTGGGTGACGATCGGCGCGATGTCCGCGGTGACCACCACGCTGCGCTTCGCCCCCAACGTCTACATCGCCCCGGCGCGCGACCTGTTCACCGTGGCCAAGCAGGTGTCCACGGCGGCGGTGCTGTCGCGGGACCGCGTCACGTTCGGGGTGGGCGTCGGGTGGTGCGCGGAGGAGTTCGCCGCCACCGGCCAGGACTTCCACACGCGTGGACGGCGGCTCAACGAGATGATCCCGGTGCTCCGGGACCTCTGGACCGGCGGTACCGTCACGATCGACGGCCTGCCCGAGCTGTCCATCTCACCCACCCCCGCCGAGCCGATCCCGGTCATGGTGGGCGGCGACAGCGAGGCGGCGCTGCGCCGGGCGGCCAAGCTGGGCGACGGCTGGATCGGCAACCGCATCTACACGGAGGAGCAGCTCGACACCGTGCTCGACTCCTTACGACGGTTGCTGGACGAGAACGGCAGGACCGGGCCGTTCGAGATCATCGCCCCGCTGGCGGTGCTGCCGGACGCCGACACGTACCGGCACTTCGCCGCCAAGGGCGTCACCGGGACGATGGCCGCCCCGTGGTGGCTGGCCACCCCTGAGGAGAAGCAGCGGTACGGCGAGGGCACCCTGGAGCTCAAGATCGCCACCATGGAACGCTTCGCGGAGGAGGTCATCGCGAAGATGTGACCCCTGCCGCGGCCGGCTGTCTGTGAAAGCAAGGCCCGGCCTGCTGGAGATCTCCGAAACGGGTGAGTCGCGGTGGGGGCATCAGGGGTGAACGAGAGGGCCGCGAGGTCGAGGTCACGACCCTCTCCGGTGGTCTGCCGGCTTAGCCGACCGTCGTCTGTGCTGCTCGAAGGAGTGCCGGATCCACATCGGGAACGGCGAGCCTCGGGTTGTGACCCGCCGCGACGACCCTCATGACGAATCCGGCGGCCTCCTCCAGCTGCCGGGCGCAGTTGAGTCCACCGACCACCGCGGGCCGGGCACCAAGATCTTGGATAAGCGCCGCAGCGCGATCGAGAGCACCCGAGTCGTCGCCGCAGATCGCCACGACCGGTGCTGACTCCTGCGGACCCACGTACGGCCACGAGGCTCCCGCGAACAGGTGGAGCGCTTTCACCACGTGCGCCCCGGGAGCGGTGTGCGCCACGAGCGCCGCTGCCGAGCCGGATGTCGGCTTCAGCTCACAGGTTGTGTAGTCGACGGGGTTGGTGCAGTCGATTACGGCCTTGCCGGCCAGTGACCCCTCGGGGGCGCCGACGAGAGATAGCGCCGCCTCCAGCCCTTCCCATGGGACCGCAACCACGAGCGCGTCGACCCGGGTTGCGAGGTCCGTGGGATCGACAGCCTTCGCCGGAGGGCCGATCTGGTCGGCGGCCGCCTTGGCGTGCAGGGAGTTGCGCCCTGTCACCAGCAGCGAGTGACCGGCCGGAGCCCAGGCCCGGCCAAGCGTCACGGCCAGGTTTCCGGTCCCCAAGATTCCTATGTTCACAGCGATCTCCTCTGTCTCGAAGCTGTGCTCTTGGGACGCTACGGATGGAACTCCTACCATTTGGTAGGAGAGCGAGGCGATACTGGGTTTCGTGCTCAAGGGGTCCTGCCAGACATTCATCTCCGACTGCCAGGTGCGCGCGGCGGCCGAACTTATCAGCCACGCTTGGGATCCTGTCGTGCTCTCGGCGCTGCGCCTGGGGCCAACGCGACGCAAGGACCTGCTCACGAGGATCGCGGGAGTCAGCGACAAGGTGCTGGCTCAGGCGCTAGATCGTCTCCTGGCACGCGGGCTCGTCGTGAGAGGCAGCAGCGCCGATCAAGCGTCGATGCACACAGGCGCGGTCTACCGGCTCTCCACGCTGGGGGAATCGTTCACCAATGGGCCCCTCGCGCACCTCGCACAGTGGGCCGCCGACAACCAAGACGATCTCGTCGGCCGATCACCAACGTCATGACCATGGCGGCTTCCACCTGGTCGCATCCGCCCGGGGAACAGCCACAGGGTCGGCCGGGAGCAGTCCGCTCACTACGGCCGGGGGCAGGCCCAGCTCGGCCATGGCCAGGTCGACCAGGGACCCCGGCACCTCGTCGACCGCCCCGATGCGCACGAGGGCGGCCAGCCCGAGGTAACCGCTGTAAGCCGCCAGCACCCGCCTGCGCGCCTCCTCCTCCGGCTGGCCGAGCTCCCGCAGTACGTCCTGCATGAAGTCCAGGCGGCGTCGGCTCACCCGCCGCACCACCTCGCCGACCAGCGGATCGTCCACCTCGCTGATCAGCCGGAACGAGATCGCCGCGTTCTCCGCGTCACCGAAGGCCAGGTCCAGCAGGGTCCGCATGCGCGCCACGGGCTCGTCGAGCGACTCCAGCCGGGCGATGACCCGCTCGGTCCCGGCCTCCCAGTGCGCCAGGGCCGCCTCGACCAGTGCCCGGCGGTTGGCGAAGTGCCAGTAGAAGCTGCCCTTCGAGACGCCGAGCCGTACCGCGACGGGCTCCACCGCGACAGCGCCCAGGCCACCCTCCGCGAGCGCCGCCAGCGCGGCCCTCGCCCAGTCGTCGGGCCCCAACCGCTCCGCCACCGCACGTTTCCCTCGCTCAGCCACCCCACACCTCCCCTCGCTCGACCGCACCCCGCCGACGGACACCGTCCCGCTCCGACAGCCTGCCATACGGCGGCGTATAGTCGCCTCCATACGCAACCGTATGGAGGCCGCGAGCAGGCCCCGTGCACGAGGAGCCCCCCATGCCGACGCTGGTAGACGACTTCATCCCCCGCCCGGACGCGGCGGAACTGCACTCGATCGTGATCAACGCCTCCCGTGACCGCGTCTGGCAGGCACTCATCCACCTGGACTCGCGGGACATCCGCCTGGCCAAGCCGTTGTTCGCCATCCGGCGCCTGTTCTCCCGCTCCTCCGGTGACCGGCCGAAGCAGGAAGCGCCCCCCTTCACGCTGCTGGCCGTGGACCCGATGCGGGAGATCGTCCTGGGAACGATCGGGCAGTGGTGGCGTCTGGGCCGCGCCGAGCACGCCCCGGCGATCGGCGACGAGGACGACTTTCGCGCCTTCGACCGGCCCGGTTACGCCAAAGGGACGTTCAGCTTTCTGCTGGACGACGCGGGGCCGGGGCGCATCCGCCTGGTCACCGAGACCAGGGTGCTCGCCACCAGCCCCGACGCCCGCCGCGCATTCCTCCGCTACTGGATCGTCATCCGCCTCGGCAGCGGCCTGATCCGCCGCATCATCCTGTTCGCCATCCGGGCCCGCTCCTGATCCGCCGCACCATCCGGCGCGTGTGACGGCGGGAGGCGGAAGTGCTCTGATCGGGCGATAGCCTCGTGTCGTGCTGGATAAGATCGCGGCGACCCGTTATGTGACGCCGTTGCGCGAGGGCGGATCGTTGCCGGGCGTGGTCGAGGCGGATGATCTCGGCACCTACGTGGTGAAGTTCCGGGGAGCGGGCCAGGGCCGCCGCGTGCTCGTGGCGGAGATCATCTCGGGCGAGCTGGCCAGGCGGCTCGGACTCCGTACTCCCGAGATCAAGCTGATCGACCTCGACCCGCAGATCGCCATCCGGGAGCCCGACGAGGAGGTGCAGGACCTGCTCAAGGCGAGCACCGGCCTCAACCTGGCGATCGACTTCCTGCCCGGCTCCCTCGGGTTCGAGCCGCTGACGTGGACGCCCGACCGGATGTTCGCCTCGCGGGTGGTCTGGTTCGACGGCCTGATCCACAACGTCGACCGCAGCTGGCGCAACCCCAACCTGCTCGTCTGGCACCGCGACATCTGGCTGATCGACCATGGCGCTGCGCTCTGGTTCCACCACAACTGGCGGACCGCCGACCCGCGACGGCCGTTCGACGTGGGAGACCATGTGCTGGCGCCGTTCGCGACTCACCTTGAGGCCGCAGCGGCCGAGCTGTCCGCGAAGATCACTCCCGAGCTCCTGGAAACCGTCACCGCGCTGGTGCCCGACGAATGGCTCGACGACGAACCCGGCTTCGACTCGGCGCAGGCCGTCCGCGACGCCTATGTCGACCACCTGCTCCAGCGCGCGCGGGCACCGTACGAGTGGCTGAGACCGCCCGCCACCCCGGTCGGCGAACCCACGGGCCCGGCCTCCGTCGGCGAGTTCTGGCGGGGAGGCGACCGATGAGCAGGGACGTCTACGAGTACGCGGTGATCCGCGTGATGCCGCGCGTCGAGCGCGGCGAGCTGATCAACGCGGGCGTGCTGCTCTACTGCCAGCCGCGCGACTACCTCTGCGCGCGGGTCGATCTCGACGCGACCCGGCTGCGCGCCCTCGACCCGGCGGTGGACATCGACGGTGTACGACAGGCGCTCAGTGCCTACGAGCTGGCCTGCGGCGAGGAGGCCGGACCACTGGCCAAGGAGTCGCTCGGCGGCAGGTTCCGCTGGCTGACGGCACCGCGCAGCACGATCGTGCAGACCGGGCCGGTCCACGCCGGTCTCACCGCCGACCCGGACACCGAGCTGGCCAGACTCTTCGACAAACTGGTTCGGCCCTGACCCCAGACGGCCCTGACCCCAGACAGCCCTGACCCCAGACAGCCCTGACCCCAGACAGCCCTGACCCCAGACGGCCGCACCAGCAAGGTACACCGGACCGATATCCGTGCCTCACCGGATTTCGGGAGTGCGGCGTCGAGAATGGGCTCCGGCCACGGTCAGGCTGGGTCGGGGGCGCAGGCGGTTTCGTGTGGCCGTCCGTCCTCGACCCTCGCGATGGGCTCGCCGACGAGATGTTGTAGCGCGCTCTGCAGAGAGTTCCGCGCCGAGGGGGCGAGGTCGGCCAAGAGCCGGTCCTCGATCGCCTCTATGGCGGCGCGGGCGGCTTTGAGGGCGTGGCTGCCTTCGGTGGTGACCTCGATGATGCGGGCCCTGCGGTCGGCGGGGTCCGGCCGGCGGCGCACCAGGCCAGCGCTTTCCAGTTCGTCGAGGATAAGGACCAGCTTGCTCTTGTCGACCGATACGGCCTGGGCGAGAGCGAGCTGGGAGCTGGCAGGGGCTTCAACGATGGCCATCAAGACCGTGTAGCCCCACAGGGTCATGCCGTGCTCACGTACGGCCGCGCTCTCGGCTGTGGCCAGACCCTGCTTGAGCCGCGCGAACAGCCAGTGCAGGTCCTGGTGCAACCAGCTGCCGGGCGAGCCTTCCGGGGCGGGAGCGTTGGCCATGCCCAGCATAATACCAAACTCATATGTTCTTGACTTGCAACTATCTTGCTCTATATTGATTGGGATTCCAGACCATCTTGAATGTGAGGCAATTTTGTGACGCATCTCCTGCATCTGGACGCCAGCGGACGCAGCGACTCGTTCTCGCGCAGGCTCGGCAGGACCTTCGTGACCGGGTGGCGGGCCACCCATCCCGACGGCATCTACACCTACCGCGACCTCGTGGCGGACCCGGTGCCACCCATCGACGAGAACCGGGTCCACCTCGCCACCCAGTCATCCGTGAACGGGGTACGCGACATCGAGGCCATGGACAAGGTGGCCGCGACCGCCCCCGAACTGGCCAGGAGCTGGGCGGCCACCCGTCCGCTGGTGGAACAGCTCCTCGCGGCCGACGTCCTGCTGCTGGGCGTGCCGATGTACAACTTCACGGTGCCCGCCGCGCTCAAGGCGTGGATCGACCGCGTGACCCTGCCCTGGCTGCCGCTCAAGGGCAAGTCGGCCGTGGTGCTGAGCGCGCGCGGCGGGGGCTATGGGCCGGGCATGCCCCGCGAGCAGTTCGACTTCCAGGAGCCCTACCTGCGCGCCTACTTCTCCGTGCTCGGGCTGGACGACGTGGAGTTCGTCCATGCCGAGCTCACGCATGCCACGGTCATGCCCTTCCTCGCCCAGTTCCGCGACCAGCACGAGGCCTCCCATGCCGCGGCGCTCGACGCGGTGCACGCCCTGGCGACCCGAGCCCGCGCCGAGATCCCGTCCGCAACCTGACTCGAGAGGAAATCGCATCATGAACACAGATCTCAACGGCCGCGTGGTCCTGATCACCGGCGCGTCGACCGGCATCGGAGCCGCGACCGCCCGCGCCTTCGGGCGCGAAGGCGCCCGGGTGGCGATCACCTACCGCAACAACCCCGACAGCGCCGAGAAGGTGGCCGCTGACGTGGAGTCCTCCGGCGGGCAGGCGCACGTCGTCCGACTCGACCTCGAAGACCTGCCCACCATCGACCAAGCTGTCGCGAGCGTCATAGAGCGCTGGGGAGGTATCGACGTCCTCATCGCCAATGCCGTGCGCTGGGGCGGCGACGGCCCGCCCGACCCCAGCCTTCGCTTCGAGGACGCCCCGCTGCAGGAGTGGGACGCGATGATCGGCGCCAACCTGATCGGAACCGCGGCCACGGTCCGCGCGGTCCTGTCCAGCATGCGCGCCAAGGGCTGGGGCCGTATCGTGCTGATCTCCTCGAGCGTCGCCGAGGAGGGCCTGCCCGGCCCGGGCCCCTACGGCACCGCCAAATCGGGCCTGTACGGGCTCGCCCGTAGCCTGGCCTGGAACGGCGGCCCGGACGGGATCCTGGTCAACGTCGTGGCACCGGGCTTCACCCTGACCGACAGCCGCCCCGACATCCCGGCTTTCGTCACCGACGCCCTCGCCGCCGCCACCCCCACCCGCAGGCTCTCCCACTCCGACGACGTGGCCAACCTCATCGTCTTCCTGGGCTCGGGAGCCAACGGCAACCTCACCGGCGAGGTGATCCGGGACGGCTCCGCCGCCGCGCGCGCACCGCACATCGGCGGATAGCAGCCCCAACCCGAACACGAACGTGCTCCCCGCCCGGCCGGGCGGGCGGGGACTACCAGACGGCGGGCGAGCTGGTTGGCCACATGCGCGCCGAGGTCACGGCCGTCGAGGAGTCCCGCGGCGGCAAGGGCGAACGCGCCATTGCACTGACCGAGTCACCGTCACCCGCGGTCACACCTTGACCAGCGACTCCCAGATCCCCATCACCAGGATCATGGCTAGAACAGGACGGACATGAACGTGTCGACCTCGTGGAAGCCCACCTTCCGGTAGACCGCCCGGGCCGAGTGGTTGAAGTCGTTGACGTACAGCGAGACCACAGGGGCGAAGCAGTCCAGGGCGGCGTCCACGACCGCGGCCATCCCGGCCACCGCGTGTCCCTGGCCGCGCAACGCGGGGTCGACCCACACCCCCTGGATCTGGCAGGCATGGGGAGTGACCGCGCCGACCTCGGCCTTGAACACCACGCGGCCGTCGTCGATGCGCGCGTAGGACCTGCCGATGCGGATCAGCTCGGCAACCCTGGTCCGGTAGAGGGCGCCGCCGTCGCCGAGGTTGGGTGAGACCCCCACTTCCTCGGTGAACATCGAGACGCAGGCCGGCAGCAGCGTCTCGAACTGGTCCGGGCGGACCCGCCGGACCAGCGGGTCGGCGGGCACGGGCGACCTGCGCGAGGTGGCCATGACCGGCTGTGCCCAGCGGATCGTGCGGGCCCGGCCCCAGTACGGCTCCAGGCGTTCCCACAGCAGCGAGACCGCGTCGGCGGGACCCACGATGGACGAGCAGCGGCGGCCCTGCTTGCGGGCGCGGTCGGCGAAGGCGTGCACGGCTTCGGGACCGGCGTTGACCGGCACCATGTTTGCCCCCGCGTAGCAGAGCGAGACAAGCCCGCCGCGCGGCCCGAAGCCCCACATCTGCCCGCCCAGCCGCGCCGGATTGAGTCCGACGGTCCGCACCCGGGAGGAGACGAAGACGTTGGCGACCGGATCGAAGTCGAGCAAGGCAAGGGCTTCGTCCCGGTCGCTGTCATCGAGCACACGCGACGCCGATGTACGCAGCATCACATGGTCAGACTACGCGAACGACCACCGAATAGCTCATCTGGTGAGGAGCTCGGTGCGCCTTTCGTGACCAAGAGGACTAACGGCCGCCATATGGGCCGTGGGCTTGGGCGCCGGCAGCTTGTCACAGTTGGCGGTGTGCCGCGGCACCGTGCCGTCGACCAGGTACGCGACCAGGTGGCGGTCCACACACTGGTTCCCCGACAGCGAAGACCCGTGGTTGCCGCCCGCGTCGACGACCATGCGGGCGCTCGGGAACAGTTTGCGCATGTTCAGGGCGCCCTGGTACGGCGTCGCGGCGTCGTCCTTCGACTGGATCATCAGGATCGGAGGCAGCCGCTTGGACGCGTTGATCTTGATCGGAGTGCCGCCCGGCACGGACCAGAACGCGCACGGGGCGTTGTACCAGGCGTTGGACCAGGTGAGGAACGGCGCCTGCCGGTACACCCGGGTCATGTCCGTCCGCCACTTGTCCCAGGACCTGGGCCACTGGGCGTCGCGGCACTGCACGCTCAGGTAGATGGCGTAGCCGTTCTCCTCGTCGGCGTCCGGCTTGCCGTACTTGTTGTAGACGTCGACCAGGGCCTTCCCGTCGCCCTGCCGCACGTACCTGGACCAGGCGGCGGCCAGGTCGGGCCAGATCCGGTCGCTGTAGCCGGCCACGGTGAACGTGTCGTCGAGCTCGCTCGGGCCGACCACCCCGGCGGCCGGGCGGTCGTGCAGCCTGGAGCGCATCGCGTACCAGGCGAACGAGGTCTGGGTGAGTGAGCCGCCGAGCTTGTAGACGGCGTTGTTCTTGGCGGTCCAGGCCAGGAAGGCGCGGTGCCTGCGCTCGAAGGCCCGGTCCTGGGCCAGGTTGGCCTTGTACCAGACGCCGTCCGGGTCGACCGTGCTGTCCAGGACGAGGTGCTTGACCCGGTCGGGGAAGAGCGTGGCGTAGACGGCGCCGATGTAGGTGCCGTAGGAATAGCCGAGGAAGCTGATCTGCGACTCGCCGAGGGCCGCGCGGATGCTGTCCATGTCGCGGGCGGTGTTCTCGGTGGTGAGGTGGGGCAGCAGCCAGGCGTACAGGTCGCCGCATCGGCTGGCGTATTCGCTGGCCCTGCCGAGCAGCACCTTCTCGTCTGCCTCATCGCGCGGCACCGCGTCGGGCCTGGGCGGGGCGTAGTAGACGGCGGGGTCGACGCAGTGCATGGCGGGCTCGCTGTTGCCCACGCCGCGCGGGTCGAAGCCGATGATGTCGTAACGGTCGGCGGCCTTCTGCGAGAGCGTCGCCGACACGTACTCGGCCAGCGACCGGCCCGAGGCGCCCGGCCCGCCGGGGTTGACCAGCAGCGGGCCCAGATAGTCGCCGCCGTCGCGCGACACTTTGGCCTTGATCCGGTTGAGCGCCAGCGTGATCGACTGCCCTGTCGGCTCGTTGTAGTCGAGCGGCACCCGCACGGAGGCGCACTCGACCCCGCTCACCCGAGGCGCGGACCGTCTGATGACCGTCCCAGAATCGGCCTCGTCCGTCTCCGTCTTCGATGATGACGACGCTACTGGACAGGCCCCCCAGTCCAGTCCCGAACTCAGGGCGCGCCCGGCGGCCACGGCGCTGCTCGCTCCCCCGACCACCGGCACCAGCATCGCCATCCCGACGATCACTCTTACGACCCGCTTCACACGGCCTCCCATTCGATTGGCAGACCGATGGTCTCTGAGTAACCGAGTCATGACGCTGGGTATGGAAGAACGCTTACCATTCTGTAATCGCCCAATTGCCCGCCGTAATCCACTCCCGGGCGGCCGGGGTGCCCGGTTTGCCCCGCCACTGGCCAAGAGTGCGCACGTCACGGCGGCGCGCCACCTCCACCGGAGGAGCGTGCCCCTGGACAGAGCTCAGCCCGGTCGGCGTCTGGGGCCGACCGGGCTGAGCCGTAAAAAATATGAGTTTTAAATCAGCCGACGACAACCTCAGGCTCGCCGTCGAGTGCGATGCCCATCGAGTCGGCGATGCGCAGGGCCTCGTCGATCAGGGTCTCAACGATCTGCGACTCCGGGACCGTCTTCACGACCTCGCCCTTGACGAAGATCTGCCCCTTGCCGTTGCCCGAGGCCACGCCCAGGTCGGCCTCGCGGGCCTCCCCCGGCCCGTTGACGACACAGCCCATCACGGCCACCCGCAGCGGCACCTTCAGCCCCTCGAGCCCCGCCTGCACCTGCTCCGCCAGCGTGTAGACGTCGACCTGCGCCCGCCCGCACGACGGGCACGAGACGATCTCCAGCCCGCGCTCCCGCAGCCCGAGCGACTCCAGGATCTGCGTGCCGACCTTGACCTCCTCGACCGGCGGCGCCGACAGCGAGACGCGGATGGTGTCGCCGATGCCCTCCGCCAGCAGCGCGCCGAACGCGACCGCCGACTTGATGGTGCCCTGGAAGGCCGGACCGGCCTCGGTCACGCCCAGGTGCAGCGGGTAGTCGCACTGGGCGGCCAGCAGCCGGTACGCGTTGATCATGACGACGGGGTCGTTGTGCTTGACCGAGATCTTGATGTCGCGGAACCCGTGCTCCTCGAACAGCGAGCACTCCCACAGCGCCGACTCGGTCAGCGCCTCCGGGGTCGCCTTGCCGTACTTCTGCAGCAACCGGGGGTCGAGCGAGCCGGCGTTGACGCCGATGCGGATCGGCACGCCGTGATCGGCCGCGGCCCGCGCGATCTCGCCCACCTTGTCATCAAATTTCTTGATGTTGCCGGGGTTGACGCGCACCGCCGCGCAGCCCGCCTCGATGGCCGCGAACACGTACTTCGGCTGGAAGTGAATGTCGGCGATGACCGGAATCTGTGACTTGCGGGCGATGACGGGCAGCGCGTCGGCGTCGTCCTGCGACGGCACGGCCACCCGCACGATCTGGCAACCCGAGGCGGTCAGCTCGGCGATCTGCTGCAAGGTGGCGTTGATGTCGGCGGTCACCGTGGTGGTCATCGACTGCACGGAGACCGGCGCGTCGCCACCGACCGGGACGCCGCCGACCATGATCTGGCGGGAGTGCCGGCGTTGGGCGAGCGGCTTGGGACGGACCGTGGGGATGCCGAGTGCTACAGAAGACATTTCAACCCTTGAGTTTCGGTAACGGTATCCAGTGTAGGTAGCCCGTGGGACTGCCGGGCTGTGAGCTCCGTCCCAGGTCTCATCCGCCGGCCGCGCCCCGTACGAACTCGCTCGCGCGGGTGCGAGCCCAGGCGTCGGCGGCGAGCACCTCCTCGACCGAGTCCGCCGGGGTCACCCGGTGCTCTTCGACGACCTTGGCGACCGTGTCGACGATAGCCGGGAACCGCAGCCCGCCACCGATGAACGCCTCCAGGCATGCCTCGTTGGCCGCGTTGTAGACGGCGGGCGCGGTGCCGCCCTCGGTGCCGACATGCCTGGCCAGCGCGACGGCGGGGAAGGCATCGTCGTCGAGCGGCTCGAAGGTCCACTCCTGGGACCGGGTCCAGTCGATGGGGGCCGCGGCGCCCGCGATCCGCTCGGGGTGGCCGAGCGCGAGCGCGATGGGCAGCCGCATGTCGGGCGGGCTGGCCTGGGCGATGGTGGAGCCGTCGATGTACTCGACCATGGAGTGGATGATCGACTGAGGGTGCACCACGACCTCGATCCGGTCGAAGCCGATGTCGAACAGCAGGTGCGCCTCAATGACCTCCAGGCCCTTGTTGACCAGGGTGGCCGAGTTGATGGTGATCATGGGACCCATGGACCAGGTGGGGTGCGCGAGGGCCATCTCAGGCGTGACGTCGAACAGGTCGGCGCGCTTGCGCCCCCTGAACGGCCCGCCGCTCGCGGTGATGACCAGCCGCTTGACCGCCTCGGGCCGGTGACCGTCGGGACCACTGGCCCACAGGCACTGCTGGACGGCCGAGTGCTCGGAGTCGACGGGCAGGATCTGCCCCGGCGCGGCCAGCCGCTTGACCAGCGGCCCGCCGATGATCAGTGACTCCTTGTTGGCCAGGGCGAGTGTCCGGCCCGCCTTCAGCGCGACCAGCGTGGAGGTCAGGCCGAGCGCGCCGGTGATGCCGTTGAGCACCGTGTCGCACGGCCACGCCGCCGCCTCCGCGACCCCTTCGGGGCCCGCGAGCACCACCGGGCTCGCGCCGCGCGCCGCGAGCGCCTCCTTCAGCGCCGGTACGGCGTCGGCATCGGCCACGGCCACCACCTCGGCGCCGTGCTCGGCCGCCTGCTCGGCCAGCAGCTCGACCTTCCCGCCACCGGCCGCGAGCCCGGCGACCCTGAACCTGCCCGGATCGGTGCCGATGACATCTAGTGCCTGGGTGCCGACCGAGCCGGTGGACCCGAGGACGACGACGGAGCGGAGGGTGTCTGCGTGCACCCGTCCATTGTCCCCGCTGCCGGAAGCGACCCGGCACGCGGCTCCCTCGTCCCTGAATATGGCAACGCCTGTGACTCCAGATATTCCAGTACATTAACGCCCAAATATCCCCATATCCGTATGAGCAAATCCTGAGAAATCGGGATATTGGGGCCGCTACCTTCCAACCTCAGATCCGGGATTTCGGGAGGTACGTAATGCACCGCAGAGTCGCTCTGCTTTCCATCCTCACCCTCACCGCCGGGGGCGCCCTGCTCCCGGCCGGGCTGGCGCAGGCCCAGTCGGGGCCCAAGCCCGCCCAGAAGGCGGCCGCCGACTCCACCTCCGAGCAGCAGACCGTCCTGCGGTACTGGACCCCGCAGAAGATGGAGGCGGCCCAGCCGCTCGACGCCCCCGCGCCCAAGAAGCAGGCCAAGCCGGCCATGAGCGCCCCCGGCGAGCCCACCACGATCCCGCCCACCAGCGCGCCGGGCAATGTCGCACAGGCCGCCAACAGCGGCGGCTCGGCCTGGACGCGCGGCGGCGCGATCACGAAGACGACCGGCCGCGTCTTCTTCACCTACCAGGGACGCAACGCCTCTTGCTCCGGCTCGGCCGTGACCAGCGCCAACAAGAGCGTGGTACTCACCGCGGGCCACTGCGTCAAGATGGGCGGCGCCTTCCACACCAACTGGGTGTTCGTCCCCGGATACGACAACGGCAGCCGCCCGAACGGCACCTGGGCGGCCACCAGGCTGCTGACCACCCCGCAGTGGAACGCCGGCGAGGACATCGACTTCGATGTCGCCGCCGCCGTGGTGGCGCCGCTGCAGGGCAAGGCGCTGACCGACGTCGTGGGCGGCCAGGGCGTGGCGTTCAACCAGGCGCGGCGCCAGCAGATGTACGCCTTCGGCTACCCGGCGGCGGCCCCGTACGACGGCTCGAAGCTGACCTACTGCAGCGGCCGCGCGTTCGACGATTTCCTGATGTCCAAGGATCAGGGTTTGACCTGCGACATGACTGGTGGTTCGAGCGGCGGTCCATGGTTCCAGAATTTCAATGAAACGACCGGCCTCGGCACGCAAAACTCCGTCAACAGCTTCAAATACAACTTCGCCGCTAAATGGATGTTCGGCCCTTATTTCGGGTCAGAGGCCCAAGCCGTCTACCAAGCCGCCCAGAGCACCAACGCCCCCTGAAGCCGTTCACCGAAAGTAGTCACAAGAACACATCTTGTGGTGCAGACTCGGGGGTCATGAGCCTGAGCATCCCCTTGCTGACAGCCGTACCGCTCGTCACGGGGCTGATGGGCCCCGCGCTCATCGGCGCCATGCCCGCCCAGCACCATGACCCCGCCCATCGCGTCGCCAAGCAGGTCGTGCACACGGCCAAGCGGACGGAGGTGGTCGAGCACGTGGCCGCCCGCAGCCCCGCCGAGCAGCGGCGCGTGCTCGACTACTGGACCCCGGCCCGGATGGCCGACGCCCTGCCGATCGACATGCTCGGCATCGTGACCAAGCGTGACGGCCTGCTGGGCGGCCTCGCCAAGAAGACGGGGATCGCCGCCGCACCCGGCCTGACCGGCGAGAAAGTGACCCGCGAGAGCGAGAAGGCCAGGATCCCCGTCCCCCGCCTCCAGTCGGCCCGGCCCCTGACCACCACGTCCGGCTCCCGCTGGCTGACCGGCGGCGCGGTGACCCGCACCACCGGCCGCGTCTTCCTGACCGTCAGCGGCATCGACTTCGTGTGCTCGGCGAGCACGGTCAAGAGCGCGAGCAGGGACCTCGTGGTCACCGCCGGCCACTGCGTCAAGGACGGCACCGGCGAGTGGGCGGCCAACTGGCAGTTCGTGCCCGGCTACCGCGACGGCGGCGGCCACCCCTACGGCCAGTACGCCGCCCGCCGCATGTTCGTCACCGGCCCGTGGGCGCACTCCGCCGACGACAGCTACGACGTGGGCATGGTGGCCCTGACGACCGCGGAGAGCCAGCACGTCACCGACGTGGTCGGCGGCCAGCAGATCGCCTTCAACGGCGCGCGCGGCGGCCAGACGTTCGGCTTCGGCTTCCCGGCCGACCCGCCCTACGACGGCGAGCACCTGGTCTACTGCGCGGGCCGCCTGCGCGGCGACCCCTACGAGCAGACCCGCGACCAGGGCCTGGGCTGCGACATGACGGCCGGCTCCAGCGGCGGCCCGTGGCTGTCGGGCTTCGACCCCGCCACGGGCACCGGCGAGATCACGTCGCTGAGCAGCTTCAAGTACAGCGACGACCAGCGCACCATGTACGGCCCGTACTTCGGCGACGCCGCCAAGGCCCTGTTCGACACGGCCCAGCGGGCGTAGCTAGAGCGACAGGCCAGTCAGCACCATGACCTTCTCGTAGGTGTAGTCCTGCATCGCCGAGTGCAGACCCTCGCGGCCGACGCCGGAGTCCTTCACGCCGCCGTACGGCATCTGGTCGGCCCGGTACGACGGCACGTCGCCGATGATCACGCCACCCACCTCCAGCTCCCGGTTGGCCCGGAAGGCCGCGTCCAGCGACCGCGTGAACACTCCGGCCTGGAGGCCGTACCTGGAGTCGTTGACCATCGCGTACGCCTCGTCGATGTTCGCGGCCGGCTGCAGGACCATGACCGGCCCGAAGACCTCCTCGCGCAGGACCTTGGCGTCGGAGGGCACGTCGGCCAGGACGGTGGGCGCGTACGTGGCGCCCTCGCGGGCGCCGCCCGCGAGCACGCGGGCGCCCCCGTCGACCGCCTCCTGGACCCACTGCTCGACGCGTTCGGCGGCGTGGACCGAGACCAGCGGTCCGACCTGCGTCTTCTCGTCGGCCGGATCGCCGGTCACGAGCCCGCCGACGGCCGGGAGCAGGCGCTCGACGAAGGCGTCGTAGACGGGCTGCTCGACGATCACCCGCTGCACGGCGATGCAGCTCTGACCGGCCTGGTAGTTGGAGAACAGCGCGACGCGCTGGGCCGCCCAGTCGAGGTCGGCGTCGCTCAGCACGACGGCCGCGGCGTTGCCGCCGAGTTCGAGCGTCACGTGCTTGCGCGGGATCTGATCGGCGATCGCGTAGCCGACCGGCGCGGAGCCGGTGAACGACACCACCGGCAGCCTGGGATCCTCCACCAGAACGGAGGCGCGCTCGTTCTCGACCGGCAGCACGGAGAACATCCCGGCGGGCAGGTCGGTCTCGGCCAGGAGCTCGCCGAGCAGGAGCGAGGTGAGCGGCGTGGCCGGCGCCGGCTTGACGATGATGGGCGCGCCGACGGCGATGGCGGGCGCGACCTTGTGAGCGACCAGGTTCAGCGGGAAGTTGAACGGCGTGATCGCGAGCACCGGCCCGTACGGCAGACGGGAGACGTACGCCAGGCGCCCGGCGGCGGCGGGCTCGGTGTCGAGCCGCTGCACACCGCCCGACCAGCGGCGGGTCTCCTCGGCGGCGAAGCGGAAGGTGGCGATCGCGCGGGTGACCTCGCCACGAGCCCAGAAGATCGGCTTGCCGTTCTCGGCGGTGATCAGGTGGGCGATCTCATCGGCCCGCTCGGCGATGCGGCGCGAGACATGGGCCAGCGCCTCGGCGCGTACGTGCGCGGGGAGCGCGGCGGCCTGTCCGGCGACCGCGTGGGCGGCCGCGACGGCCTCCTCGACCTGGGCGTCGGTCGGCACGGAATAGCGGCCGACGTCGCGACCGTCGTGGGGATTGGTCACGGTGAGCTGGGAGTCGCCGGTGGCTGGCCGGCCCGCGAGCCAGAAGGTACGCACGTCCATGTTCTCGACGTTATGCCAAGGCCACGATCGGGGACGTACACCACCGTGCACAAGACCCCCACCAGACCTCACCGTTAAGTACAACCTCCCTTGCCTACCCAGGATGTAACAGAAGTAGACCTAATTCGGGATGTTTACCATGCAGGGCGGTTTGAACTTTCTCCCGGCTGGCTAAGTCATCGTGTGCGGGTCCTCAGCGCGGCGGGCCCCCGACGCAGAAAGGCGTGGCCCCATGACCTCCTCGGCGCCTCTCGGGCTCCAAGGCGCCTACTTGCTCGGTGAGCGGGCCACCCATGACGAACTGCGTTCCCGGCTTCTCGACGTCGCGGTCAACCTGCTGCTCAGCGACGGCCCCGAGAGCTTGACCATGCGCAGGATCGCCACGGAGGCCGGCTGCACGACGACGGTCATCTACACGATGTTCGGCAACAGGGAAGGGCTGGCGGAGGCCCTCTACCTGGAGGGATTCGAGCGTTTCCGGCGCTTTCTGGACGCGGTCCCGCAGCGGCGGGACGCCCTCGAGAACCTCACCGCGCTCGGCCCCGCCTACCGTCAGGCGTGTCTGGCCGAGCCCGGCTACTACAGCTTGATGTTCGAGCGGGCGATCCCCGGTTTCGAACCCAGCGAGCGGGCCAGGACATTGGCCCGCGCGGCGCTCAACATCCTCGACCGGGTGATCGCCGACTGCATCTCCGCCGGGTACCTCGTCCCGACCCAGCCCCGCAAGATCGCCGACGCGCTGTGGGCCGCCGCCCAGGGCGCGATCAGCCTGGAGCGGGCCGGTCACCTGCGCGACGGCCGCACCTACGAGGCGGTCACGACGGCGACGATCTGCTGCTACCTGGTGGACAGGCAGAAGAAGTAGCCGCCAGCGCGATCCAGAGCTCGGCACGCACTCCGGGATCGTCCAGGTCCCTGCCCAGCAGTTCGGTGACCCGCTTCATGCGGTAGCGGAGCGTGTGGCGGTGGATGCCGAGCCGCTGGGCCGCCGCGTCCCAGTGGCCATTGCTGCCGATGTAGGCGCGCAGCGACTCGACCAGGTCGGCCCGCGAGCCGTACCTGGCGAGGGGCGCGAGCATCGCCGCCGCGAACGCCTGGGCGGCGGCGGGGTCGAGCAGGGTGAGCAGGCCCTGGCCGGCGAGGTCGGCGAACCTGACGAGGCCGTCACGGCCGCTCTCGAACGCCCGCCGGGCCTGGTCGAGCGCGCCGGGCAGCTCACCGTACGCGCTGGGCGCGCTCATCCCGACGGTCCCCTCGGCGAGCGCGGCCACCTTCTCGGCCTCCGCCGCGGCCACCAGCACCACGACCGGCAACCCGAGCGGAGCGGCATCAGGGAGGCGGGCGGCTTCGTTAGTGCGGGCGGCTTCGTTAGTGCGGGCGGCTTCGTTAGTGCGGGCGGCTTCGGGAATGCGGGCGGCTTCGGGAAAGCGGGCGGTTTCAGGGACGTGGGCGGTTTCAGGGACGTGGGCGGTGAAGGCGTGCGGCTCCACCGCGTCGAGCGCGTCGCCCGCCACCGCCAGCACGACCACCGGTTCCTCCGGCAGCCGCCCGCCGAGCGGCGCCAGCACCGCGCGCGCCCGCTCCACACAGGCCGGCCCCGCGCGCCCCTCCCCCTTACCTCCGTCCAGCAGGAGCCCCAGTACGGCCGAGCGCACCCGGCGCTCGGCCTCCCGCTGGGCGCCGCCCTGCTCGACGGCCAGCGTGAGCAGCGATCCGGCCGCGTTGATGACCGTCTGCGTGACGGGCGAGAACGCCCGGGACGCCCCGACCACGAAGAACCCGCGCGGCCTCGGCCCCCCGCCCAGCGGCTGCAGGACGACGTGCTCGTCCGGCCCGGACAGCGCCAGGCTCGCGGGCGGCCGCCCGTTGGCCCCGCCGCCCCGCCAGACACCGTGCTCGCCGCGCAGCCGGGCCAGTTCGCGGGCCGCCGCCTCGGCCTTGGCGGCGCGGGTGGCGTGGCGTACCTCGCCGTGCTCGTCCAGCAGCGCGGCCCAGCCACCGACCTCCTTGGCCAGCCGGTCGATGACCGCGTACGGGCCCTCGGTCCGCAGGGCGGCCCGCGTGAGGCGGCCCTGGGCGGCGAAGGCGCGGGTGATCTCGTCGTACTGCTCGGCGGCCAGCAGGTCGCTGACCGCCTTGCCGACCGCGATGAACGGCGTCTCGCGCGGCACCTCCAGCAGCGGCAACCCGGCCGCCGTGGCCGCCGCCAGCAGCGCGGGCGGCACCTCTTCGTGCGAGAGCCCGACGCCGAGGGCGAGCCCGGCCACGCCACGTGCCACGAGGCGGGCGACATATTGCGAAAAGTCGCCTTCCAGGCGCATACCCGTGGTCAGGAGGAGCTCGTCGCCCTCCAGGTAGGGTGTCGGATCCTCCAGCTCGCTGACGGCCACCCAGCGCACGACCGAGTCCAAGGTGCCGGCCAGCGGCCGCAGCCCTGTCCGTCGCACCACGGTCCGCAGCGAAGGCGCCATACGAGTTGTCCATTCCGGCAAAGACGGGCACTCCAGTGTGACATATCGACGCATCGGACCAGGTGGGCGCCCGGCGTAGCGTCGGGCGCATGAGCATTCCGCAGGAGCGTCGTCTCGTCACCGCGATCCCAGGCCCGAAATCGCAGGAGTTGCTGGCCCGCAAGCAGGCCGCCGTGCCCCCGGGCATCGGCACCGCGCTGCCGGTGTTCGTGACGCGCGCCGGCGGCGGCGTGGTCCAGGACGCCGACGGCAACTCGCTGATCGACTTCGGCTCCGGCATCGCCGTGACCAGCGTCGGCAACGCCGCGCCCAAGGTGGTCGAGCGGGTCCAGGAGCAGGTCGCCGACTTCACCCACACCTGTTTCATGGTCACCCCGTACGAGTCGTACGTGGAGGTATGCGAGAAGCTCAACGAGCTGACCCCCGGCGACCACGAGAAGCGCACGGTCCTGCTGAACACCGGCGCCGAGGCCGTCGAGAACGCCGTCAAGATCGCCAGGCACGCCACGGGCCGCCCGGCGGTCGTCGTGTTCGACCACGGCTACCACGGCCGCACGCTGCTGACCATGACGCTGACGGCCAAGAACCTGCCCTACAAGCAGGGCTTCGGCCCGTTCGCGCCGGAGGTGTACCGGGTGCCGCTGGCCTACCCGTTCCGCTGGCCGACGGGCCCGGAGAACTGCGCTGAGGAGGCCGCCGCGCAGGCCATCGACATGATCGTCAAGCAGATCGGCGCCGAGAACGTCGCCGCCGTGGTGATCGAGCCGATCGCCGGCGAAGGCGGGTTCATCGAGCCGGCCAAGGGTTTCCTGCCGAGGATCGCCGAGTTCTGCCGGGACAACGGCATCGTGTTCGTCGCCGACGAGGTGCAGACCGGCTTCGCCCGTACCGGGCAGATGTTCGCCTGCGAGGACGAGGGCATCGTGCCCGACCTCATCACCACCGCCAAGGGCATCGCGGGCGGCCTCCCGCTCGCCGCCGTCACCGGCCGCGCGGAGATCATGGACAAGGTGCACTCCGGCGGCCTGGGCGGCACGTACGGCGGCAACCCGGTCGCCTGCGCGGCCGCGCTGGGCGTGCTGGAGACCATCGCGGAGGAGGACCTGGTCGCCAAGGCCCGCCGCATCGGCGAGATCATGCTCCCCCGCCTCCACGCGCTGCGCGAGCGCTTCGACGTGATCGGCGATGTGCGCGGCCGAGGGGCGATGATCGCCGTCGAGCTGGTCCAGCCGGGCACGAAGGAGCCGAACCCGGCCGCGCTCGCCGAGGTCGTCCGGCGCTGCCACGCGGAAGGCCTGCTGGTGCTCACCGCGGGCACGTACGGCAACGTGCTGCGCTTCCTGCCGCCGCTGGTCATGCCCGAGCACCTGCTTGAGGAGGGTCTCGGCATCCTGGAGAAAGCTTTCGCTGAACTGTAGGAAACGCGCGAAACGGGCATCCAGCTTGTGGCTGGATGCCCGTTTTTGTAGGTGTAAGGCGTGTGAGCCGGGTAGAGAATTCACCCGGGCTTGACGCTGCCCTAGACGATCAGGAGCGCCCCCGGGCTTATAACGGATCCGGTATACGAGTGGCCGACCGCTGCTGGGAGCATGATGAACTGGGGTCCGACAGGAACGGCACAGAGAATGTTGACGTTCGACCCTGATGGTTTGAGCCGGGCACAGCTCGAGGGCGAAGCCTGCGTGGTCTGCCACAAGAGGTGGCCCAGGCCGCGCGTCCGCGTCGGGCGCTTCCCCGACGACTCTCCCGTGCTGGCCTGCGGCGACTGCGCCGAAGCGCTCATCCCGGCGCCGATGGCCACAGTGGTCGCCTTCCCAGCGCGCTAGAGCCTTTCCGCGCGTCAGAGCCTTTTCCGCGCGCTGGAGACGGCGTCAGGCGGCCGCCTCGCGGATCCGCCAGGGCGAGCCGTACTCGGTCAGCAGGTCGAGGAACGGCACCGCGTCGAATGCCTCCGGCCCCAGCACGCCCGTGCCCTTCCAGGCACCGCGGGCCAGCAGCTCCAGCGCGACCACGGGGTGGACGGCGGTCTGCCAGACGACGGCCTGCGAGCCGTACTCGCGCATCGACCAGGCGTTGTCGACCACGTGATAGAGGTACACCTCGCGGGGCCCGCCGTCCTTGCCGGTGCCCTTCACCCAGGTGCCCGCGCACGTCTTGCCGTGCATCCGGTCACCGAGGGTCGCCGGGTCGGGCAGGCTCGCCGCCACCAGGTCACGCGGCGCCACGTCGGCACCGCCCACCCTGATCTTGTCGGCGCTGTCCAGCCCGAGCTTGTGCAGGGTCTTGAGCACGCCGATGAACTCCTCGCCCAGCCCGTACTTGAACGTCACCCGCTTCGCCGGGATCCAGCGGGGCACGAGCAGCACCTCCTCGTGCTCGACGTTCACGCACTCCACGGGGCCGATGCCCTCGGGGAAGTCGAACACCTCGGGCTCGCTGAACGGCTCGGTCGTGTGCCACCGCCCGTCCTCCCAGACGACGGGCGGATTGAGGCACTCCTCGATCGTCGTCCAGATGGAGAACGTCGGCGCGAAGTCGTAGCCGTCCACGACCAGGTTCGAGCCGTCCCTGACGCCGATCTCGTCGATGCCGTCGAACAGGTGGTCGGCGGCGTAGCGGGCGAACACGTCGGCCAGCCCCGGCTCCACGCCCATCCCGACGAGCGCGAGCCGGTCCCGCGCCCGCCACTCCTCGTCGCGCGCGAACTGCTCGTCACCCAGCTTCACCCCCGGCATCTCGTACGGCCGGCTGGAGTGCGGTCTGGACAGCGACATCGCCATGTCCAGGTAGTCCGCCCCGGCCGCCAGCGCCGCCTCGAACAGCGGCATCGTGAACCGCGGATCGACGGCGTTGAACAGCACGTCGCACCGGTGCTCCCGGAGCGCCGCCGCCACCGCCGCCCGATCGGCGGCGTCGAGGCTGATCGCGCTGAAGCGGGGATCGTCCACGCCGGCGACGGCTCGCGCCGCCCGGCTCTGTTGGGAGTCGGCGACCACGATGTGTTCGAAGAAATCTCGGCGCGCGGCGATGGGCACGACAGCGGAGCCGACGCCGCCGGCGCCGACCAGAAGGATTCTCATGACCAGAACATACTCACTGACTGGTCATTCAGTCGAATTTTCGGCCAGTCCTCCGGAAAAGCGAGACGCCCCGGAGCGGGGGGAGGCCCGGGGCGTCTCTGCAGGCACGGCCCAGCGGGGGGACGGGGCGAGCCTGCGGCGAAAGTCATGTGTGGGTAAAGCAGCCCCCGCTCAATTCACCAGTGTGCCCCACTGTTTGCTCCATGTGGCGTAATCAGTGCATTCCCCCTCAGATCCCCGGCAACCCCCTGGCGGCCGAGCGGCGAAGGCGACCCGGTCGAGCCACTTCGGCTTGTCGGCTCCGTACGCGTCGCACATCTGCTTGGCCCGCCCTTTGCACGCCTTGGGGTTGGCCGGCGCCAGACCGACCCAGGCGGCCGCGTCACGCTGGGCCGACGGCGCCGCCATCCAGCTCAGCCAGCGGTAGGCGCAGTCGGTGTTGGGGATGTTCGCGCCGAGCATCCAGGAGTCGAGCCAGCCGGTCATCTTGCGCGCGCTGACCGCCTTGATCGGCTTGCCGGCCTTCTGCAGGAGCAGGCGGTAGTACGGCGTGGCCTGGGCGTAGTCGAGCGAGCCCGTGGCGAAGCCCTTGACCAGTTCGAGCGGGTTCTTCCAGTAAGTGCGGCCCTTGCGCTCGCTCAGCAGCGCCATCGCCCGGTCCAGCTGGCTCTTGGTCAGCTCGAAGGGGTCGTCCACGCTGCCGTCGGTGAGCGCCGCGTCGGCGATGGTCAGCGGGCCCTCCTTGAGCGACACCCGGTCCGACTGGAAGACCTGCTTGAGGCCGCCGTCCTTGACCTTGGTCGAGTCGTAAAGGAACTCGTGGAACCCCCACAGGTACGGCACGCCGTAGACCTTGCCCGACACCTTGGTCATGTCGCGAAAACGCTTGGTCAGGTCGTCGTAACCGGTGACCTTGGCCGGATCGATGGGCTGCGCCTGCCTGCGCTCGATCATCGAGGCGGCCAGCACCGGGCCGGCCGAGATCACGTCGTAGGAGCGCTGGTCGACGTACGTCGCCATGTCGTCGGCGGTCTGCACGGTGTCGAGGCGGGCGATGCGGCAGCCGGTCGTCTTCTCGAAGTCGCCCACCCAGTTGACCCTGGGGCTGGTGCCGCCGTATTCGGCGTAGCCGCGGTAGGTGAGGATCTGCAGCGTGCCGTCGCCCTGCGTCGGACTCGCCGACGGGGTGGGGGTCGGGGACGGGGTCTGCTTCGGCGATGGGACCGCCGCCCCCATGCTGGCGATCAGAGCCGTCATGGCCAGCGCCATGGCAGGTATGCGGCGATCCACGTTCCTCCCTCGTCCGTGTGCTGGAGTTTATCGGGCACACGACGGGGAGGGACGCCTGGCGCGTCCCTCCCCGGTGGAGATCGCTCACCCGTTGGTGGGGAAGCCCAGGTTCACGCCGCCGTGCGACGGGTCGAGCCAGCGCGAGGTGACGACCTTGCCGCGGGTGTAGAAGTGGACGCCCTCGGTGCCGTGCACGTGCGTGTCGCCGAACAGCGACGCCTTCCAGCCGCCGAAGCTGTAGAACGCCATCGGCACCGGGATCGGCACGTTGATGCCGATCATGCCGACCTCGACCTCGTTCTGGAAGCGCCGGGCCGCGCCGCCGTCGTTGGTGAAGATCGCGGTGCCGTTGCCGTACGCGCCGCCGTTGATGAGCTGCAGGCCCTCCTCGTACGAGCCGACGCGGACGATCGTCAGGACCGGGCCGAAGATCTCCTCGGTGTGCACCCGCGAGCCGGCCGGCACGTGGTCGAGCACGGTCGGGCCGAGCCAGAAGCCGGGCGTCTCCGACGCCTTGCCGCCGCCTTCGACACGCGTGTCCCGGCCGTCCACGACCAGCTTGGCGCCCTCCTCGACGCCGAGGTCGAGGTAGGAGGCGACCTTGTCGCGGTGCGCCTCGGTGACCAGCGGCCCCATCTCGGACCTGGGGTCGGAGCCGGGGCCGATCACCAGCTTGTCGACGCGCTCGACGATCTTCTGGACGAGCTCGTCGCCCACCGGGTCGACGGCCAGCACGACGGAGATCGCCATGCACCGCTCGCCGGCCGAGCCGAAGCCCGCCGACACGGCCGAGTCGGCGACCAGGTCGAGGTCGGCGTCGGGCAGGACGAGCATGTGGTTCTTGGCCCCGCCGAGCGCCTGCACCCGCTTGCCGTGGCTGGTGCCGGTCTCGTAGACGTACTTGGCGATGGGGGTCGAGCCGACGAAGGAGACGCCGCGCACGTCGGGGTGCTCCAGCAGCCGGTCGACGGCGACCTTGTCGCCCTGGACGACGTTGAAGACGCCGTCGGGCAGCCCGGCCTCCTGCCAGAGCCGCGCCATGAGCAGCGACGCGGACGGGTCCTTCTCCGACGGCTTGAGCACGAACGCGTTGCCGCAGGCGATCGCGATCGGGTACATCCACATCGGCACCATGGCCGGGAAGTTGAACGGCGTGATGCCGGCCACCACCCCGAGCGGCTGGCGCAGCGAATAGGAGTCGACCCGGGTCGAGACGCCCTCGGAGAAGCCGCCCTTGAGCAGGTGCGGGATCCCGCAGGCGAACTCCACGACCTCCAGGCCGCGAGCGACCTCGCCGAGCGCGTCGGAGTGCACCTTCCCATGCTCGGCCGAGATGAGCGCGGCCAGTTCGTCGCGGTGGGCGTACATCAGCTCGCGGAAGCGGAACAGCACCTGCGCCCGCTTGGTCAGCGAGGCGTCCCGCCAGGCGGGGAAGGCCGCCACGGCGGCGGCCACGGCCGCGTCGACATCGGCGGCCGAGGCCAGCGCGACGTGCCCGCTGACCTCGCCGGTCGACGGGTCGAAGATCTCCTGGGTACGGCTGTCGCCGTCCGTCAGAGCTCCGTTGATCCAGTGCTTGACAAACTTCACTGCGTCGCTGCCTCTGCGTTGATGACTTCCAGTGCGTGCACGATGATGCTCAAGCCCTCCGCGGCCTCGTCCACTGTGAGGGTGAGCGGCGGGGCCATGCGGATGGCGGTGCCGTACAGGCCGCCCTTGCCCGCGAGCAGACCCGACTTCTTGGTCTCCTCCATGAACCGCGCGGCCTGCGCGGGGCTCTCCAGCTCGACGGCGAACATCAGGCCCTTGCCGCGCACGGCCTTGATGATCGGCAGCCGCTCGGCCGCCGCCCGCAGGCCATCGGCGATGATCTTGCCGGTCCTGGCGGCGTTGGCCTGGAGATCGTGGTCGAGCACGTAGTCGAGCGTGGCGTTGGCGGCGGCCATGGAGATCGGGTTGCCGCCGAACGTGGCCAGGCCCACGGCGGGCAGGCTGTCCATCAGGTCGCCGCAGGCCACGACGCCACCGACCGCGAACCCGTTGCCCAGGCCCTTGGCGAAGGTCATCATGTCGGGCGTCACGCCGTGGTTCTGGATGCCGAAGAACGCGCTGCCGGTGCGCCCCCAGCCCGTCTGCACCTCGTCGGAGATGAACAGGATGCCCTGCTCGTCCAGGACCTCCTTGTAGGCGGCGAACAGCCCGTCGGGGGCCATCGTGAACCCGCCCACACCCTGGATGGGCTCGGCGATCAGCGCCGCCACGTCGTTGGAGACGGCCGTGGCCAGCACGTGGCGCAGGTCGTCGACGCAGGCCGCGATGTAGTCGGCGTCCGACAGACCCTTGAACTGGGTCAGGTGCCGGTCGGCCCCGTGCAGGAAGTGCACATTCAGCGGAGAGAGCGAGTTGTTCTTCCACGTCCGGTTGGAGGTGACGCTGATCGCGCCGAAGCTGCGGCCGTGGTAGCTCTGCCGCATGGCGAGCACCTGGTCGCTCTTGCGCGCGTAGGTGGCCAGCAGCAGCGCGGTCTCGTTCGCCTCGGTGCCGGAGTTGGTGAAGAAGACCTTGGCATCGGGGATGCCGGAGAGCCTGGCGATCTTCTCCGCCAGCTCGATCTGGCCGCGCAGCAGGTAGACCGTACTGGTGTGGACGACTCCCGTGGCGAGCTGACGCTCGACGGCCTCGCGCACCTCGGGCACGTCGTACCCGATCATGTTGGTGAGGATGCCGGCGAAGAAGTCGAGGTAGCTCTTGCCATCGGCGTCGACGACGCGATTGCCCTTGCCACTGACGATCTCGATCGGCTCGTTGTAGTTGAGTGCCACCCAGTTGGGGATCACTGCCCGGTGGCGGGCGAGAAGCTCCGACATGCTTCGAGTATCCCGGCTCGTCATCGCCACACCCACCTCCAACGTGTCCACAGGACACCAAATCCCCTTACATGATGTCTTGCAGACTCCTGCGCCAACTTCGACCATATGTCAGGACATAAGGACTTACAACTCCCGAGAACTCATATCGCGGTATCGGGTGAAAGGGGCTGACAGTATCGGCGACGGGAGTACCGGGTGGTTGTGGAAACAGAGTCGGCCGACGGCGGCGCGGTGTTGAGCGGCATGGACGACGCCGAGGTGATCCGGCGCTCCCACAGCGATCCGGGCGCTTTCGCCGCGCTGTTCGACCGGCACGCGCCCGCCTTACATCGCTACGTCACCCGCCGTCTGGGGGACTCGCTGGCCGACGACATCGTCGCGGAGACGTTCCTGGCCGCGTTCAGGCGGCGCGAACACTACGACCCCGGGCGCGCCGATGCCCGCCCCTGGCTGTACGGCATGGCCGCCAACCTCATCGGCCACCATCGCCGCCGGGAGGTCAGGTCCTACCTGGCGCTGGCCAGGACCGGGATCGACGAGGTGGCGGAGGGTTACACGGACCGGGTGGAGGCCCGCGTGTCGGCCTCGGCCGTGCACCGGGAGCTGGCCGAGGCGCTGGCCGCGCTCTCCGCCGACGACCGGGAGGTGCTCCTGCTGGTCGCCTGGGCGCAGCTCAGCTACGAGGAGGTCGCCAGGGCGCTCGACATCCCCCTCGGAACCGTCCGCTCCCGGCTGCACCGGGCCAGGAAACGCACCCGCGCCGCGCTGGGCGGCGTCGACCCCACCGCGATCACCGACGAGGAGGCCGACCGTGGATGACCTGAACCTGCTCCAGGGGCTACGCGCGGACGCGCCGGAGCCCGACGCGGCCCGGCTCGCGGCCCTGCGCGACCGCCTCACCTCGGCCACGACCGCGACGGTCTCGCCTCCTGAGCGGCGCCGGCTGTGGCGGCCCCTCGCCAGGCGCGCGCTGCTCGCCGGGACCCTGGCGGCCGGACTGGTGGTCGCGCTGACATTCGCCGGGCCCGCCCACGAGAGCCGTCCCACGCGTCCGGCGCCCAGCATGCGCCCGGGCAGCCTCCTGCTGCTGGAGCAGGCGGCCACGGCGGTCGAGAACAAGACCTCCTCGACTCCGCGCCCCGACCAGTGGGTTTACACCATGTCCAAGGTCGTGCAGCCCGGCGACGGCCGCGTGACCACCCAAGAGAGCTGGTTCAGATACGACGGAAAGCAGCGCGCCGACTTCTTGGACGGCGAGCTGAAGGTCTCCGATGTCCCGCCGGACCCGGACGACGACGACCTTTCGCCGCAGAAGTACCACGACAGGCTGACGGCCCTGCCGACCGAGCCCGACAAGCTGCTCGCGAAGGTCTCGCGCGACAGGCATTGGAGCGACCTGCCGAAAGAGGACCCAGGCGCCGGCGAGCCGGCCGACGACCGGGCGTATCGGGTCCTCTCGGTCTACCTGGAGCAGCAGGCCGTCATGCCGCCGAAGCTGGAGGCCGCGATCTTCCGGGCCATGGCGAGGATCCCCGGCGTCAAGATCGCCGTGGACGTCCCCGACGCGGAGGACCGGCTGGGCATCGGCGTCTACTACGAGCCGAAGGGGCAGCAGGTCACCACGGAGTACCTCGTCCTCGATCCGGCGACCTACCACCTGCTCGGCCGTCGCACGATCTGGAACCGCGACGAGTGGATCACCATGCCGGGCAAGGCACCGGAGCCGGCCTTCGAGGCGGGCAGCTTCTGGGCGTCCGCCGAGCTGAGGTCCGGCATCGTCGACAAGCCCGGGCAGATCCCCTAGGGGATCTCCCGTCCGCCCGCGGGCGTACGACCGCCTTGATCGCTACGCCCGCGGGGGCACCACGATTGCCCACCGGAGGCCGACGACCGGCCACCCCCCGCTCCCCCACCATCGAGTCATCACCGAAGAAGACTCAGGGAGAGCGGACATGACCATCACCGTGGACCACCGGCCCGACGTGCACCCCGGCCCGCCGAAGCTCGACCGCGAGCAGTTGCTCCGCGCCGAGCGGGACACGCTCGACACCCCGCGCATGAAGTACAGCCTGCTGGCCAAGATGATGTTCAAGCCCGTCGACCTCATGTACGGCAAGCAGGGCTCGTTCACCAAGTTCGCCATGCTGGAGATCATCGCCCGCGTGCCGTACCAGGCGTGGGAGCGCATGGGCTACTGGGCGGTGCACCGCCACGCGGGCCGCTCGGGCCTGGCCAGGCGGGTCTTCGAGCGCATCGTGGAGGCCCGCACCGATCAGGACAACGAGCAGTGGCACCTGCTGATCATGCAGGACCTCGTCCAGCGGCACGGTCTCAAGCAGAACTGGCTGCTGCACAAGGCGGCGCCGTGGCTGATCTCGTTCTTCTACTACCACGTGTCGTGGGTGCTGTTCCTGGTCCGGCCCGACTGGAGTTACCGGTTGAACGCGGAGTTCGAGGACCACGCGGAGCACGAGTACATGACGTTCGTGGCGGACAACCCCGGCCTGGACTTCGTCCCCGACCCGGGCACCTACGCCGCCGAGTACGGCCGCTACCACTCGGTGGCCGACCTGCTGCGGCAGGTCGGCCACGACGAGCGGACCCACAAACTGGACAGCCTGGAGGCCATGCGTGAGCCTCGCATCCGCTAGACCGGGGCGGACTCGGTGGTGTCGGCGGTGACTGCGGGAGCGGCCGGCCGCAGCACCGCGAGGGCGAGCAGCGCGGCCGCCACGCAGAACCCGGCCCCGACCCAGGAACCGAAGTGCATCGCGTCGGTGAAGGCCGCGCGGGCGGGCTCCACGATGCCCAGGTTGAAGGCGCCGCCGATCGACTCCCTGGCCGCCTCGGGCGCGTCGGCGGGCATCGCCGAGGTGAACACCCCGGCCAGCACGCTGCCCAGGATGGCGATGCTCATGGCCATGCCGACCTGCTGCACGGTGTCGTTCAGCGCGGAGCCGACCCCCGCGTGCTCCATGGGGATGGCCCCCATCAGCGACGCGTAGGCCGCGGGCCCGGCGAGGCCGCCACCGACGCCCATGATCAGCAGCGCGGTGAGCACCGCGACGTAGCCGGTGGTCGTGGCGAGCACCACGAAACCGCCGCACATGACCACCAGCCCTGTGGAGATCAGCACCCGGTTGCTGGCCTTCTTGCCCAGTCCGGCGCCGACCACGTTGAAGACGGTCGCGGCGATGGCGTACGGCAGCAGCGCCAGACCGGCCTGCATGGGCCCGTAACCGAGCACGAACTGCAGATACTGCGTCAGCATCAGCATCACGGCGCCGGCCCCGAACGACATCAGCAGGATCGAGAACGACGCCCCGCTGAAGTTGCGGTTCCTGAACAGTTCGAGCGGCAGCATCGGGTGGTCCGACCGCCGCTCCCAGATCACGAACGCGCCGAGCGCGACCACGGCGATGGCGATGCCGACCGGGTTCCACTCGCGCTCGATGATGACATAGACGGCCGAGGTCAGGCCGATGATCGACAGCACCACGCCCACCGGGTCGATCTTCCGGCCCGCGCTGCGGGTCTCCGGCATCAGCGTCACGGCGGCGACGACCGCGATCAGCGCGATGGGGATGTTCAGCAGGAAGACCGAGCCCCACCAGTAGTGGTCGAGCAGGAAGCCGCCCAGCGTGGGGCCCGCGATCACCCCCACCATGGCGACGGCGCTCCACGCGGCCATGGCCTTGCGCCGCTCCTCCTCGTCGAAGACGGTCATCAGGATGGACAGTGTCGAGGGCATCAGCAGCGACCCGCCGATGCCCATGAGGGCCCGCGACCCGATCACCTGCCACGGCTCGGACGACAGCACCGCCAGCAGCGACGCGCCGCCGAAGAAGAGCAGGCCGATGATCAGGAACCGCCGGCGCCCGAACCGGTCGGACAGACTGCCCGCGGTTAACAGCAGACCGGCGTAGGCCAGCACGTAGGCGTCAATGATCCATTGGATGTCGCCGGGGCTCGCGCCCAGATCCTTGATCAGTTTGGGGATGGCCAGGTTGAGGACAGTGTTGTCGACGACCAGGACCAGGAGTGACAGACAGAGGACGCCGAGAATCCACCAACGACGGGGATCTCGCACAGTGTTCGATTCCACTCGCACACCGTACGACAAAACTCGTACAGTGTGCGAGTGGAATTATCCTGGAGGCGTGACCAGCAAGCAGTACAACTCCGTGTGGTTCCGCGAGCAGCGCAAGCCGGCCAGCCCCGGCCCCGGTCGCAGCCGCGCAGAGATCGTCGCGGCCGCCATAGAGCTGCTCGACGACGAGGGCCTGGCCGGGCTGAGCATGCGCAAGCTGGGGGCGAAGCTCGGCGCGGGGGCGACCAGCCTCTACTGGTATGTGGCCAACAAGGACGAACTGCTGGAGCTGGTCTACGACGAGATCTGGGGCGAGATGATGGCGCCTGACCCCGAGGAGGTGGGCTGGCGGGACGCCGCCTCGGTCATGGCCCACAGCATGCGCCAGGTGATCCTGCGGCATCGGTGGTCGGCCGACCTCATCGGCCGTCTGCCGGCGCTGGGGCCCAACGCGCTCATGATCTCCGACCAGACGCGCAAGACGTTCAAGCTGGCCGGATTCACCGGAGCGGACATCGACTACGCCAACGCGACGCTCACCGCCTTCGTGTTCGGCATGACGATCCCCGAGGTCGCCTGGGACACCGCGATGGCGGGCTACGACTACGACGGGGACGAGCTCCGCCAGACCGTCGCCAAGGCCGCAGCCGACTACCCCGACCTCTCGGACGCGATCAACACCGCCAACTACGAGGATCCCCGCGCGATGCGCGAGCTGTGCTTCGACTTCGGCCTCGTGTCGGTGCTCGACGGCCTTGAGAGGCGGCTGGTGACGTAGCAGGATCCCGAACATGAGCGATTTCCGTGCCGCACGTGACCTCCTCCTCGAAGCCGACTATCCGACGGCTCGCCGCGAGTTCCGCTGGCCGGAGCTGACGGACTTCAACTGGGCGCTCGACTGGTTCGACGGCGTCCTGGCCGCCGAGACCCCCGACGCGGTCGCGCTGAAGATCGTCGGCAAGGTCACCTACACCTTCGCCGAGCTGTCCGCCCGCTCCAACCAGGTGGCTAACTGGCTGCGCGAGCAGGGCGTACGACGGGGCGACCGGATCCTGCTCATGCTGGGCAACCAGGCCGAGCTGTGGGAGTCGCTGCTGGCGGCCATGAAGCTGGGGGCGGTGATCATCCCGGCCACGACGCTGCTGACCGCCAAGGACATCGTCGAGCGCGTCGAACGCGGCGGCGTCTCCCATGTGATCGCGAACGCCTCCGACGCGGGCAAGTTCGGCGACGGCGGCTACACCAGGATCGCGGTCGGCGACGCCTACGGCTGGCTGCCCTACGCCGAGACCCGCGAGGCGGCCGCGGACTTCTCCCCCGACGGGCCGACCCGGGCCGGCGACACGCTGCTGCTCTACTTCACCTCGGGCACGACCTCGCAGCCCAAGCTGGTCGAGCACACGCACGCCTCCTATCCGGCGGGCCACCTGTCGACCATGTTCTGGATCGGGCTCAGGCCCGGCGACGTGCACCTCAACGTGTCCTCGCCCGGCTGGGCCAAGCACGCGTGGAGCAACGTGTTCGCGCCGTGGAACGCGGGCGCCACCGTGCTGATCCACGACTACCAGCGCTTCTCCGCTGTCGCCCTGCTGGAGGTGCTGCGCGACGAGCGGGTCACCACGTTCTGCGCGCCGCCGACCGTGTGGCGGATGCTCATCCAGGAGGACCTGGCGGCCTGGCGGCTGCCACTGCGTACGGCCGTCGCGGCGGGCGAGCCGCTCAATCCGGAGATCATCGACCAGGTCGCCAAGGCATGGGGGCTGACGATCAGGGACGGCTACGGCCAGACCGAGACCACCGCCCAGGTGGGCAACGTGCCCGGCGAGCCGGTCAAGCCGGGGTCGATGGGCCGGCCGCTGCCCGGCTACGACGTCGTGCTGCTCGACCCGATCACCGGCGAGGTGGGCGACGACGGCGAGATCTGCCTGCCGCTGACCGACCGCCCCCTCGGCCTCATGTCCGGATATGTCGGTGGATCTAGTGAGGCGATGCGGGGCGGCTACTACCACACGGGCGACGTCGCGACCCGTGACGGCGACGGCTACATCACCTACGTCGGCCGGACCGACGACGTCTTCAAGGCCTCCGACTACCGCATCTCACCCTTCGAGCTGGAGAGCGTCCTCCTGGAGCATGAGGCCGTCGCGGAGGCGGCCGTGGTGCCCGCGCCCGATCCGGTGCGGCTGGCCGTACCCAAGGCTTACGTGACGCTGGCGCCCGGGTTCGAGGCGGACGAGGCGACGGCCCGCTCCATCTTCGAGCACTCGCGGCGCGAACTGGCGCCGTACAAGCGCGTGCGCAGGCTGGAGTTCGGTGAGTTGCCCAAGACCATCTCCGGCAAGATCCGGAGAGTGGAGTTGCGGGAGCGGGCGGCCGCCCAGGAGTTCAGAGAGGACGAACTGGGCTCGTGACCGGCACTCTGTAAATGGGTACCTATCCGATCTTACAGGCTGATCGGCTAGGCTCGGGCGCGTGCTGCCCACCATCGCCGACGTCCTCGCCCTGGACACCGTCCGCCGCGGTAACCCGCGCGTGGTCGCGGGCGGCGACCGGCTGGACACCAAGGTGCGGTGGGTGCACGTCGGCGAGATCGTCGACATCGCCCACCTGCTCCGTGGCGGGGAGCTGGTGCTCACCACGGGAGTGGCGCTGCCCGAGGACCCGGAGAAGCTCGCCGACTACATCGGCGAGCTGTCCGCCGTCGGCGCCTCCGGGCTGATCGTCGAGCTGGGCCGCCGGTTCGTCCGCGAACTGCCCCGCGCGGTGGTCAAGACGGCGGAGGAGCACGGGCTGCCGCTGATCGTGCTGACCCGCGAGACGCCGTTCGTGCAGATCACCGAGTCCGTACACGAGCGGATCATCGACATCCAGCTGGAGGAGCTGCGCGCCTCCGAGCAGCTGCACGAGGTCTTCACCGAGCTGTCCGTGGAGGGCGCCTCGCCCGCCGAGGTGCTCGTCCAGGTGGCCCGGCTGTCCAGCCGCCCGGTCCTGCTGGAGAACCTCGCCCACCAGGTGCTGGCCTGCGAGTCCGCGGGCCGCGACGCCGGCGCGCTGCTGGCCGGCTGGGAGAGCAGGTCACGCGCGGTCGCACCGGCCGAGCGGACCGCCTACGACGCCGCCTCCGGCTGGCTGGTCACCACGGTCGGCGCGCGCGGACAGGACTGGGGGCGGCTGATCCTGATCTGCGAGAGGCCGCCGTCGCCCCGCGACCTGGTGCTCGCCGAGCGCGCCGCCACCACGCTCGCCCTGGGCCGCCTGCTCGAACGCCACCAGGAGTCCCTCGAACGCCAGGCGCACGGCACGATCATCACCGGCATCCTCACCCACGCCTACGCCGATCCGGACGAGGCCGCCGCCCGCGCCCGCGCCGTGGGCGTGCCGCTCACCGGGCGCAAGCTGGTCAGCGTCGTCATCCGGCCGACCGAGCCCGTCGAGCAGGCGCTCGACGGGCAGGCGCAGCTCGGCGAGCTGGCCGAGGCCACCGCCGCCGCCTGCCGCGACGCCCGGCTGCCCGCCCTCGTGGGCGCGCTCGACCAGGACCGCGTCGGCGTCCTGCTCCCCCTGCCCCCACGCTCGGGCGCCGAGCCCGCGCTGACGGCGCTCGCCGATCGGCTGCGCGTCCTGTGGAAGCCCGGCGCCGCGTTCGTCCTGGCCTCGGGCTCGGTGGTGGAGTCGATCAGGGACGTACGCCGCAGCTTCCTCGAAGCCGAGCAGGTGGCCGACGTGGCCGTCCGGCAGCCCGACGGCCGGGCCTTCTACCGGCTGCCCGACCTGCGCCTGCGCGGGCTGCTCCACCTGCTGCGCGACGACGCCAGGCTGCAGACGTTCGCCGAGCGGGAGCTCGGACCGCTGCTGGCGCACGACGCGCAGCGGGGCGGCGACCTGGCCCGCATCCTGCGCATCTATCTGGACGCGGGGCGCAACAAGGCGGTGGCCGCCCAGAAGGCCCACCTGTCCAGGCCCGCCTTCTACGACCGGCTGCGCCGCCTCGAACGCATCCTCGACACCGACCTGGACGACGTCGAGTCGTGCCTGTCCCTGCACGTGGCGCTGCTGGCGCTGGAGTCGTTCCGCCGGGACAGCAGATAACATTTCGGCTTACCGTCGCGATGTGCCCTTATTCGGTAATCCCCTGGAAGCGGCGGCGCACCGCCTGTCGATCCTGCCCCCGATGCTCGACTACTTCGGCGTCATGGGCCTGCACGCGCTGATCGCGGGGATGCGGCTCGGCCTCTTCGACGCCCTGCGCGGCGGCCCCGCGACCGCCGCCGACCTCGCGGGCTCGCTCGGCCTGAACCCGCACGCGACGGACGTGCTGCTGCGCGGGCTGGCCGGCCTCGGCTACCTGCGCGCCAGACGCGGCCGCTACCGGCTGACCCGCACGGCGCGCGTCTGGCTCACCGCCGACTCCCCCGCCTGCCTGGTCGAGGGCCTGTACTTCTGGGAGCGTACCGCCTGCGTGATCTGGCCCCAGCTCGAACGGACCGTACGTGACGGATCGCCCATCACCTCGCTGTACGCGCTGACGGAGAGCGAGCCCGAGCTGTCGCGCTCGTTCCAGGCGTGGACCGCCGCCGTGGCCGGCCGCCAGGCTCCCGCCATCGCGGCCGCCATCTCGGTCCCCGCGGGCGCCACGCGGATGCTGGACGTGGGCGGCGGCCATGCCCTTTACAGCGTAGAGCTGCTGCGACGGCACCCGGGACTGCGCGGCACGGTGATCGACCTGCCCGAGGCCCTCGCCTCGGCGGCGGCCCACCCCCGGCTGACGCTGCGGGCCGGCTCGTTCCTCGACGAGGACCTGGGCGGCGGGTACGACGTGATCCTGCTGTTCAACGTCATGCACTGTCTGAACGACCAGGAGGTGGGCACCCTGCTGGGGCGGCTGGCCAAGGCGCTCAACCCCGGCGGCACGATCGCGATCGGCGACCAGTTCGGTGACAGCCTCATGCCGGGCCGGGCCAGCCGCACCCTGCTCCACCTGCTCCACCTCAACTACCTGGTGGCGGGCGGCGGCCGGATACGTGACTACAAGGAAGTGGCCCGCCTGCTCAGGGCGGCCGGATTCACCAGACCGCGGCATCGCCGCCCCCTGAGATCCCCGGCCACCGAACTGGCCATCGCCAGAGGGCCGCGCTAAAAACCACGCTAAACCCCTCGCCTAGAAGCCCATCGCCGCTCGTACCTCCCCGAGGGTGACGATCGCCCGCTCACGGGCGCGCTCGTTGCCGTCCATCAGCACCTGCCTGGCATCGGCCGCCGAGTGCTCAAGGCGACGCTTCCTCATCGGGCGCAGGAACTCGTTGACCGCCTCCGTGACCAGCCGTTTCAGCGCGGCGGCCCCGCCGTTCCCGATCTCCTCGGCGATGGACTCGGGCGCGCGGCCGAGGCAGAGGCCGGCCAAGGTGAGCAGGTTCGCCACCTCCGGCCGGTTCGCCTCGTCGAAGGTGATGAGCCGCTCGGAGTCGGTACGGGCCGCGCGGATCAGCGCCGCCGTCTCGTCCTCGGTGGCGGACAGGGCTATCGCGTTGCCCCGGCTCTTGCTCATCTTGCCGCCGTCGAGGCCCTTGAGCAGCGGCCGCGCGCCCATCATCGCCTCCGGCACCGGGAAGACGGGCCCGTAGCGCTCGTTGAAGCGCCGCGCCACCAGCCGTGTCACCTCGACGTGCGGCAGCTGGTCCTTGCCGACCGGCACCAGCGTGCCCTTGCAGAACAGGATGTCGGCCGCCTGATGCACCGGGTAGGTGAACATCAGGCCGTTGACCGCCTGCTGCGTACTGTGCGCGATCTCGTCCTTGACGGTGGGGTTGCGGCTCAATTCGGCCACGGACACCAGGCTGAGGAAGGGCAGCAGCAGCTGGTTCAGCTCAGGGATCGCGCTGTGCTGGAAGATCGTCACCTTCGCGGGGTCGAGCCCGATGGCGAGATAGTCGAGTACCAAGCTGGTGATGTTCTGCTGGATCGCGCCGGGAAGATCCCGATCGGTGATCACCTGATAGTCGGCGACCAGCACGTACATCGGGTGGACGTCCTGCAGGGCGACGCGGTTGGCCAGCGTGCCGAAGTAGTGGCCCAGGTGGAGCGGCCCTGTCGGGCGGTCTCCGGTGAGCACGACGTGGTCCATCATGGGTTCCTTTCTTCAGGTCATGCCGTCCTGAAGAAGAACCCACGCGCCGGGCCCGTCCTGAGGACGGCCCGAGCATGCGGAGATCAGCGGCCGTCTGTCGGCCGCCACCACATGCTGATGCGTGTCATGCGCTCCATTGTAGTTGCAGGGGTAGGCGCAAGCCGCACAGAACCCAGAAGCTGTGCGGCTTGCGCCGGCTCGTAGTCACTCGTGAGGATCGCGCGTCACGACGGGGCGGGTCCGGTCGTCGGGATACATCACCCATCCGCGCGGACGGGTGACGAACGCGCCCAGGATGAACCCCAGAACCACGCTCGCGATGATCACAAGGAGGATGTTCAGCCCCATCACGGCTGCCTCTCGGACTGGTACGCCGCTCGGTCGCGGCCTACCGCACGGTAACGCCGCGCCCACAGTGCGCGCAGGAAAATCCCCCGAGGGATGTCAATCTTGTAACCTCTCAGACCGTTTAGCGTGTTTCCCCGCCTCCGCCACCATGATCTCGCCAGGATGGGTCGGTCCCTTTGCCCGCCCTCTGGAGTTTTCATGTCTCGACGCACCCTCGCCGTCGGCTTCTCGCTAGCCACGGTCCTCACGGCGACGGCTGTCCCCAGCGCAGCCGCCGAGCAGGTTTCGGTCTCGTTCCCCTCGGCCAAGTTCCCGCTGGGCGTGCCGGCCGTACCGGCCAAGACGATGACCAGCGTGGCGCCGGGCATCGACCTCTGGAACGTGAAGGCGGGCAAGGCGACCGACGGCTTCACCGTCACGGTCCTGATGCCGAGCGGCCGCGACTACGGCATGCAGCAGACGGCCGAGGCCAAGGTCGCCGAGGTCGAGGCCACGGGCGAGACGGCCAGCCTGCAGAAGGTCGTCCGGCCGAAGGTCGCCGACGCCGACGCCCAGACCGTCTACATGGTGCGGGTCGGCCTCTGGAAGTTTGAGGAGAAGGACAAGGCCGCCGAGACGGCCAAGAAGCTCAAGGACGCCGGTCTGAAGGTCAGGGTCGACTACGTCGGCGACGACGGCATGAAGACCACCGGGCCCTGGGACGTCAAGGTGGTCATGATCGACGCCAGGAAGTTCCGCGGCTCGTACAGCTCCACGCTCGGCACCAGCGTCGCCGCCCGCGAGACCGTCTCCTCGATGGCCAAGGCCAACAAGGCACTCGCGGCCGTGAACGGCGGCTTCTTCAACATCCACACCGCCAAGAACCTGCGCGGCGAGCCGGTCGGCATCTCGGTGGTCGGCGGCAGACTGCTCAGCGAGGCCGTACCGGGCCGCTCGGCCGTCGTGCTCAAGGGCCGTACGGCCCGCATCACCGAGCTCAAGTCGACCGTGACCGCGATCGCGCAGGACGGCCAGAAACTGGTGGTCAACGGCGTCAACCGCGCCGCGGCAGCGGACGAGCTGATCCTCTACACCGCGGAGTACGGCGCCAAGACGCCCACGGACAACGGCGCCGACGCCGTACTCGACGCCAACGACAAGGTCGTGGCACTACGCGCGCCGGGCGCCGAGGTACCGGCCGGCTCCCGGGTCCTGCACGGCTCCGCCGGAATCGCCGCCGAATGGCTGAACGCGCACGCGGCGGAAGGCGGAACCGTCAAGATCGACACCAAGGTCGTGGACGTACGGGCGGGCAAGGCACTCAAGCTGACCCCCGACCTCAGCGTGATCGGCGGCAACGTCGGCCTGGTCAGGAACGGGCACGTCAAGATCACCGCCAAGCGTGACGGCCACGACTCCGTGAACATGATCCTCCGCCGCCACCCGCGCACGCTGCTGGGCACCACCCGCAACGGCAGCCTGATCCTGGCGACCATCGACGGCCGGCAGCCCGGCGTGTCGGTGGGGGCCAACTTCATCGAGGCGGCCCAGTTCATGCGCTGGCTGGGCGCCAACCAGGCGGTCAACCTGGATGGTGGCGGCTCCACCGCGATGGTGGTGGGCAACAAGCTGGTCAACCGCCCGTCCGACGGGGTGGAGCGCGGCGTCGGCGACGCCCTACTGATCCTGCCGAAGTAACCACCCGCTCGCCCCCGAACGGGACCCCTTCCGGGACGGACCGCCCACCCCCCGGAAGGGGATATCCCACCCAGGGACCCCAACCACCACGGACCGCCCCTTCCGCTCCCCCGGAAGGGGAATCCCTCCCCAGGGCCCCACCCACGACGGACCGTCCTCCTCCGCCCCCCGGAAGCGGGAATCCCACCTGAGGGCCCCAACCACGACGGACCGTCTCTTCCATTCCCCGAAGGGGGTATTCCTCCGAGGGACCCCAGCCACGACGAACGGCCACAGGGCTCGAGACGGTCGCGTGACGGACCACCCGGCGAACCAGTGGTCACCGGCACCAGCCAGGCAAACGCGACCCGGCCAGGTGAGCGCGAGCTAAGCCGCGCCCACCCAGATCACCAGCGAGCCAGGCAACGGCCCTTCAGCGTCCTGCGACCCATCAACCCGCCGCGCGCTCCACCAGCGGCCGCCGACGCCGAGCGGGGTCCGACAGCGTCGCCGGGGTCCAGGCGCCGTCCGGGTGGTAGACGTTGGTCCCCGGCGGCACAATCTCGTCGATCCGGTCAAGAACCGCGTCGTCGAGCGTAAGCGAGGCCCCCTTCAGCAACGACTCCAGCTGCTCCATAGTCCTCGGCCCAGTGATCACCGACGTGACCCCAGGATGCGCCGCACAGAAGGCCACGGCAAGCTCAGGGAGCGAGCACCCGAGACCGTCCGCGACCTCGGCCAGCTCCTCCACCGCGTCGAACTTGGCCACGTTCCCGGGGATGGAGGGGTCGAACCGGGCCGGCGTGAGCGAGGCACGACCGGTGGTGAGATCGACGGCCTGCCCCTTCCTGTACTTGCCGCTCAGGAAGCCGGACGCGAGCGGGCTCCAGGTCAGCACCCCCATCCCGAGGCGCTGGCAGACCGGCAGCACCGAGGCCTCGATCCCCCGGGCGAGCAGCGAATAGGGCGGCTGCTCGGTCCTGAACCTCTGAAGGCCCCGGCGCTCGGCGACGTGATACGCCTCGACGATCTCGTCGGCCGGAAAGGTCGAGCAGCCGAAGGCGCGGATCTTCCCCGCGCGTACCAGGTCGGTCAGCGCGGAGAGCGTCTCTTCGATGTCGGTCATGTGGTCGGGACGATGCACCTGGTAGAGGTCGATCCAGTCGGTCCGGAGACGCCGCAGGCTCTCCTCGACCTCCTTGACGATCCAGCGCCGCGAATTGCCGCCCCGGTTGCGGCCCTCCCCCATGGGAAAGTGCACCTTGGTGGCGAGCACGACCTCGTCGCGGCGTCCCTCGAGCGCCTTGCCGACGATCTCCTCGGACTCACCCGCGGAGTACATGTCCGCGGTGTCGATGAAGTTGATCCCCCGGTCGAGCGCGGCATGAATGATGCGGACACACTCATCGTGGTCCTTGTTGCCGACAGCCCCGAACATCATCGCGCCGAGACAGTGGACGCTTACTTCTATGCCGGTGCCGCCGAGAGTGCGGTAACGCATGGTCATGCGCGGCATCCTAGGATCTGGAGTCGACTCTAGATCAAGCCCTAACCTGTATGACATGCCGGATATTTTGAGCATTGGGCAGGTCGCGGAGCGGACCGGGTTGAGCATCCACACGCTGCGCTTCTACGAGCGCGAGGGCATCCTGCACAGTCCGGTGCGCCGCGGGGCCGGCGGGAACCGCGTCTACAGCGAGCAGGACATCGAGTGGCTGACCTTGTGCATGGTCCTGCGCGCCTCCGACATGCCGCTGGCGGCGATCCGCCGCTACACCGAGCTAGTCAGGGAGGGCGCGGGGAACGAGGCGGAACGACTCGCCCTGCTGAGACGGCACCGCGAGTATCTGATCACCCAGATGGCGAACCTCAGCGAGTGCATGGACCTGATCAACTACAAGGTCGGGGTGTACGAGGATCTCATCGACGAGGGCGCGGCCGACCACTCGTGCAACAGGGAAGCTCTCCCGGCGGACGAAGGGCCAGGCTAGGGCACTATTGAGGAATCTCGGCACCCGACGGCAGGCCGTCCGCGACATAGGCGTCGTAGTGCTCACGCCACGACTCGGCGCTCTTGCCGTGCGGCCCGTCGGCCGGCTGCCCGGCCACGACCTTGTCCAACTCGGCCAGGCAGACCGCCCATCCTGCCGCGTTGCGCGCCGCCGCGTCCTGCGCCTGGATCACGTTGACCAGCGTGAACGTACACCCACCAGCACCGTCGGGCGCCAACTCCAGCCGCAACTCGTCACCGCCCCACGTGAAAGCGAAGCGCCGCGGCGGATCCCAGGCCAGGATGGTGCCGGTGATGCTGTCCATATGCGGGTCGCCAGAGAACTCGATCTTCCCGCCTTCCCGCGCGTCCATCGTCACGTTCTGCGGGAACCAGTGAGTCAGCTCGCCCGGCTCGGTCACCGCCCGCCACACCCGCTCGATCGGGTGGGGGTACGTGCGCTGGAAGCGTACGGCCGGCCGGCCGTCGATCTCGACGTATGTTCCGCGGTCCATCATGACTCCTTGCCTATGTCTGCGCCTGTGCCCATCTCATCGAGGTGGCGCCCGAGGGTGTCGAGCCGGTCGTTCCAGAGCCGCCGGTACGGGGCCAGCCACTGATCGAGCTCGGCGATCGGCTCCAGATCAATCGCGTAGATGCGACGCTGCGCGTCCTTGCGCACCCGGACCAACCCCGCCGCCCGGAGCACCCGGAGATGCTTGGACGCGGTCGGCTGGGTGACACCGAGCTCGTCGACCAGCTCCGTGACCGACCGATCACGCTCACGCAGCAGATCGAGCACCGCTCGCCGATGAGGATCCACGAGAGCCGCCCAGATCACATCGCTCATACCAGCCAACATACCTCAAGGCGTATGTACGCATCAAGGCATGTAACACTAACGCGGGCCGGGGAGACTCTCCCTACCCACGTCCAGAAACCGAGCGACCAGCGGATTCGCATCATCCCGCCGCCAGCACATGGCCACCGTGGTCCGCGCGCTGTCCGGCTCGATCCGGCGATAGGCCACCCCCTTGAGCCTGATCCGCCGCACGCTCGCCGGGGCAAGGGACACCCCGAGCCCCGCCTCGACCAGCGCGGAGACAGTCGCCCACTCCACCGCGTACTGACCGATGCGCGGCTCGAACCCCACCGACCGGCACAGACCCACGATCCGATCGTGAACCGTCGGCCCCGCGTCCCGGTTCAGCAGCACGAACGGCTCCTCCGCCAGCGCCGCGACAGGAACCACCCGCCGATCGGCAAGAACATGACCAACCGGCAGAACCACCACGAACTCCTCCGAGAGCACAACCTCGGCGGCCAGCCCCGGATCGTCAGGCGGCTCCCGCAGGAGCCCGACGTCGATCGAACGCTCAAGGAGCGCGGCCACCTGCGGCGCCGTCGTCATCTCCCTGATCTCCATCTCGACCCCGGGATAGCGATCCCGATAGGCCCGCAGCATCCCCGGCAGGATTGTCAACGCCAGCGACGCCGCGAACCCGACCCGAATGCGCCCGGCCTCTCCCCCACCGACGCGCCGCGCCGCCTCCAGCCCGTCCGCTATCTCGCCGAGCGCACGCCGAGCGGCAGGCAGCAGTTCGTGCCCCGCCGACGTCAGAACGACCCCACTAGCCCTTCGCTCGAACAGCGGATGCCCCACTCTCTCCTCCAGCCGCCTGATCTGCTGGCTCAAGGGCGGCTGCGCGACACCCAGTCGTACGGCGGCCCGCCCGAAGTGCAGTTCCTCGGCCAGAACGGCGAACGCGTAGAGCTGATGCAGCGCAAGTTGAGGGCGTTCCATACGCGCAGAGATATCACATCATTCGCTGAAACGTCTTAGACGTATCACAGCAGTTCCCCTACGGTTCGGCGTATGACAGAAGCAAGACGCGCGATCTTCAGCGGCTCCACCTTCGAGGAGCAGATCGGATATGCCCGAGCCGTGGTGGACGGCGACTGGGTCCACGTCTCGGGGACCACCGGGTTCGACTATGCGACCATGACGATCTCCGACGACGTGGTCGAACAGGCCGAACAGTGCCTGCGCAACGTCGGGACCGCGCTGACGGACGCAGGCTGTACGTTCGCCGACGTCGTCCGGGTCCGCTACCTGCTGCCCGACCGGGAGGACTTCGAGCCGTGCTGGCCGACCCTCCGCCGCTACTTCGGCGAGATCCGCCCGTCGGCGACGATGCTCGTGTGCGGCCTGTCCGATCCCCGCATGCGCTTCGAGATCGAGGTGTACGCACGACTCCGCGGAGCGGTTGCGGTGTGAGCGGGCACGGCTCCGCCGAGCGGTTTCGGTGTGAGCGGGCACGGCTCCGCCGAGCGGTTTCGGTGTGAGCGGGCACAACTCCGCCTAGCAGTTGCGGTATGAGCGGGCACGACTCCGCGGCGCGGTACCAGTGCGGGCCACACGGTTCCGCCAGTCCGGTACCAGCGTGAGCGAACACGTGGCTCCACCAGGTCGGTTTCAGCGTGCGACTCCGTCGGGCCCGAAACCCGTGAGAGCGCACACGCGGCTCCGCCAAGCTGGTTCCCATAGGAGCGCATGCGAGAATCCCCGCCCTTGATCACCACCCCCAGCGCCGCTCCCTTCCACTATTTCCCTTATTTCCCTGCACCCGCGAAACCGCGTCCGAGTCGCCCGAGCACGGCACCCCGGGACCGCACAAGGGGAGGCCACGAGGGGCGGCCACACGTGTGGAGAAGGAAAAGGCGGGACACATTGGCGGCAGCTGGCCATAGCGTGGCCGCCACTGCCGCAAGCTTGCGGACAAGCCGTACAAGCCGTACATGTAGGCGTGCAGGCAGCCGTACAAGCAGAGGGGCCGACCCGGATGTACCAGGTCGGCCCTCTCAGTCGCACATTCACACCACGGCGCATCTCAAAGCACGACCAGCTCACAGCACGGGCGCAGTTCACAGCACGGCACACCTGATCCGGACAGGGACGCGAGCCGACCAGCGCCCCGACATCGTGTCGTACGCGTACGCGTCGGCGTTGGCGTAGGCCGGCTTGCCGGGGCCGGAGCAGTCGAACCTACCGGTCTTCTAGCCGAAGCTGCCCCCCGCGGAATCGCTGTTGGAGTTGGCGGTCGACGCTGCCGTTCCAGTACACCGCGTCAACGCGAAAAGAGGCCCAACGCACAACGCGCAAAACCCCACAACGCGCAAGGCCCCGCAACGCGCGAGGCCCCTGAAACGCGAATGAAACGCGAAAAAGGGCCCCACGCGTGTGCGTGGAGCCCTTCCCCGTCATCAAAGATTGTCCGGCGGTGACCTACTCTCCCACACCCTCCCGAGTGCAGTACCA
>NZ_JBICTR010000011.1:0-513034 GCF_043197735.1 Nonomuraea sp. NPDC049028 | reverse complement strand
GGCCAGTACGAGTCGATGCGCGCCACGCTGGAGAAGGACCACACGGCCGGCCAGGACGACGCGCTGCTGGACATCTACCGCAAGCTGCGTCCGGGTGAGCCGCCGACCAAGGAGTCGGCGCAGACCCTGCTGGAGAACCTGTACTTCAACCCCAAGCGGTACGACCTGGCCAAGGTCGGTCGTTACAAGATCAACAAGAAGCTCGGGGTCGGCAGTGAGATCAGCCAGGGGACGCTGACCGAAGAGGACGTCGTCGCCACGATCGAGTACATCGTCCGGCTGCACGCCGGCGAGGAGTCGATGCCGGCCGCCGCCGAGGCGCCGATCGACACCGTGATCGTCGAGGTCGACGACATCGACCACTTCGGCAACCGCCGCCTGCGCAGCGTCGGCGAGCTCATCCAGAACCAGGTCCGCCTGGGCCTGGCCCGCATGGAGCGCGTCGTGCGCGAGCGGATGACGACCCAGGACGTCGAGGCGATCACGCCGCAGACCCTGATCAACATCCGCCCGGTCGTGGCGTCGATCAAGGAGTTCTTCGGCACCTCGCAGCTGTCGCAGTTCATGGACCAGACCAACCCGCTGGCCGGCTTGACGCACAAGAGGCGTCTGTCCGCGCTGGGTCCTGGTGGTCTGTCGCGTGAGCGGGCCGGTTTCGAGGTTCGTGACGTGCACCCGTCGCACTACGGCCGGATGTGCCCGATCGAGACGCCGGAAGGCCCGAACATCGGCCTGATCGGCTCGCTGGCCTCCTACGGGCGGATCAACGCCTTCGGTTTCGTCGAGACGCCGTATCGCAAGGTCGTCGACGGCAAGGTCACCGAGCAGATCGACTACCTGACCGCCGATGAGGAAGACCGTTTCGTCAAGGCGCAGGCCAACACGATCCTCAACCCTGACGGCACGTTCGCCGACGCGCGGGTCCTGGTCCGTACCAAGGGTGGCGAGACCGAGCTGGCGCGGGCCGACGAGGTCGACTACATCGACGTGTCGCCGCGCCAGATGGTGTCGGTCGCCACCGCGATGATCCCGTTCCTGGAGCACGACGACGCCAACCGCGCGCTCATGGGCTCCAACATGCAGAGGCAGTCCGTGCCGCTGCTCAAGAGCGAGGCGCCGCTGGTCGGCACCGGTATGGAATACCGTGCCGCGACCGACGCGGGCGACGTCATCAGCGCCGAGAAGGCGGGTGTGGTCGAGGAGGTCTCGGCCGACTACGTCACCGTGATGAACGACGACGGCACCCGTACGACTTACCGTGTCGCCAAGTTCAAGCGTTCCAACCAGGGCACTTCGTTCAACCAGAAGCCGATCGTGGCCGAGGGCGACCGGGTGGAGGTCAACCAGGTCATCGCCGACGGTCCGTGCACCGACAGCGGTGAGATGGCTCTGGGCAAGAACCTGCTGGTGGCGTTCATGCCGTGGGAGGGTCACAACTACGAAGACGCGATCATCCTGTCCCAGCGGCTGGTCCAGGACGACGTCCTGTCCTCGATTCACATCGAGGAGCACGAGGTCGACGCCCGCGACACCAAGCTGGGCCCGGAGGAGATCACCCGGGACATCCCGAACGTCTCCGAAGAGGTCCTGGCCGACCTCGACGAGCGCGGCATCATCCGCATCGGCGCCGAGGTCGTACCCGGCGACATCCTGGTCGGCAAGGTCACCCCGAAGGGCGAGACCGAGCTGACGCCGGAGGAGCGGCTGCTGCGCGCGATCTTCGGTGAGAAGGCCCGCGAAGTCCGCGACACCTCGCTGAAGGTGCCGCACGGCGAGCAGGGCAAGGTCATCGGCGTCCGCGTCTTCTCCCGTGAGGAAGGCGACGAGCTTCCGCCCGGCGTCAACGAACTGGTCCGTGTCTATGTGGCCCAGAAGCGGAAGATCACCGACGGCGACAAGCTGGCCGGCCGGCACGGCAACAAGGGCGTCATCTCCAAGATCCTGCCCGTGGAGGACATGCCGTTCCTGGAGGACGGCACCCCGGTCGACATCATCCTCAACCCGCTGGGCGTGCCCGGCCGGATGAACGTCGGCCAGGTGCTGGAGACCCACCTGGGCTGGATCGCCGCCCGCGGCTGGGACATCTCCGGCGTCCAGGAGGCCTGGGCCGAACGGCTACGTGACAAGGGCTTCGAGAAGGTCGCCCCGCGCACCAACATGGCCACCCCGGTCTTCGACGGCGCCCACGAGGAAGAGATCGTCGGGCTGCTCGACAACACCATCGCCAACCGCGACGGGGACCGCATGGTCCAGCAGAGCGGTAAGGCCAAACTGTTCGACGGCCGCTCCGGCGAGCCGTTCCCGTACCCGATCTCGGTCGGCTACATCTACATCCTCAAGCTGCTCCACCTGGTCGACGACAAGATCCACGCACGTTCGACCGGCCCGTACTCCATGATCACCCAGCAGCCGCTCGGCGGTAAGGCCCAGTTCGGTGGCCAGCGCTTCGGTGAGATGGAGGTGTGGGCTCTGGAGGCCTACGGCGCCGCCTACGCGCTCCAGGAGCTGCTGACGATCAAGTCCGACGACGTCCTGGGCCGCGTGAAGGTCTACGAGGCGATCGTCAAGGGCGAGAACATCCCCGAGCCGGGAATTCCCGAGTCCTTCAAGGTCCTCATCAAGGAAATGCAGTCGCTGTGCCTGAACGTCGAGGTGCTCTCCAGCGACGGCATGTCCATCGAGATGCGCGACACCGACGAGGACGTCTTCCGCGCCGCGGAAGAGCTCGGCATCGATCTGTCCCGGCGTGAGCCGAGCAGCGTGGAAGAAGTCTGAGGGGGAGATCGCACAAAATGCTAGACGTCAACTTCTTCGACGAGCTCAGGATCGGCCTCGCGACGGCCGACGACATCCGTCAGTGGTCGCACGGCGAGGTAAAGAAGCCAGAGACCATCAACTACCGCACCCTCAAGCCGGAAAAGGACGGGCTCTTCTGCGAGAAGATCTTCGGTCCGACCCGCGACTGGGAGTGCTACTGCGGCAAGTACAAGCGCGTCCGGTTCAAGGGCATCATCTGTGAGCGCTGTGGCGTCGAGGTGACTCGCGCCAAGGTGCGTCGTGAGCGGATGGGCCACATCGAGCTGGCCGCGCCCGTCACGCACATCTGGTACTTCAAGGGCGTCCCGTCTCGCCTTGGCTACCTGCTCGACCTCGCCCCGAAGGACCTGGAGAAGGTCATCTACTTCGCGGCGTACATGATCACGCATGTCGACACCGAGATGCGTGAGCGTGACCTGCCCTCGCTGGAGGCGAAGATCTCCGTCGAGCGGCAGCACATCGAGCAGCGCCGTGACGCCGACGTCGAGGCCAGGCAGAAGAAGCTCGAAGGCGACCTGGGCGAGCTGGAGGCCGCGGGCGCCAAGGGCGACCAGCGCCGCAAGGTTCGTGAGGGCGCCGAGCGCGAGATGCGTCAGCTTCGCGACCGGGCCCAGCGCGAGCTGGACCGGCTCGACGAGGTCTGGAGCCGCTTCAAGAACCTCAAGGTCCAGGACCTTGAGGGCGACGAGCTGCTCTACCGCGAGATGCGCGACCGCTTCGGCCGCTACTTCAAGGGCGGCATGGGCGCGCAGGCGATCCAGGACCGTCTGATCAGCTTCGACCTCGACGTCGAGTCTGAGAACCTGCGCGAGACGATCCGCAGCGGCAAGGGCCAGAAGAAGGCCCGCGCGCTCAAGCGGCTCAAGGTCGTGTCGGCGTTCCTCAACACCACCAACTCGCCGCGCGGCATGGTGCTCGACTGCATTCCGGTCATCCCGCCGGACCTGCGCCCGATGGTGCAGCTCGACGGTGGCCGGTTCGCGACCTCCGACCTGAACGACCTGTACCGCCGGGTCATCAACCGGAACAACCGCCTCAAGCGTCTGCTCGACCTCGGTGCCCCCGAGATCATCGTGAACAACGAGAAGCGGATGCTCCAGGAGGCCGTCGACGCGCTGTTCGACAACGGCCGTCGCGGTCGCCCGGTCACCGGTCCCGGCAACCGTCCGCTCAAGTCCCTCAGCGACATGCTGAAGGGCAAGCAGGGCCGCTTCCGCCAGAACCTGCTGGGCAAGCGAGTCGACTACTCCGGCCGTTCGGTCATCGTCGTCGGCCCGCAGCTCAAGCTGCACCAGTGCGGTCTGCCCAAGCAGATGGCGCTGGAGCTGTTCAAGCCGTTCGTGATGAAGAGGCTGGTCGATCTCAACCACGCCCAGAACATCAAGTCGGCCAAGCGGATGGTCGAGCGGGCGCGTCCGGTCGTGTGGGACGTGCTCGAAGAGGTCATCACCGAGCACCCCGTGCTGCTCAACCGTGCTCCGACGCTCCACCGCCTGGGCATCCAGGCGTTCGAGCCGCAGCTGGTCGAGGGCAAGGCCATCCAGATCCACCCGCTCGTCTGCACCGCGTTCAACGCGGACTTCGACGGCGACCAGATGGCCGTGCACCTGCCGCTGTCGGCTGAGGCCCAGGCCGAGGCACGCATCCTGATGCTCTCGACCAACAACATCCTCAAGCCGGCCGACGGCAAGCCCGTGACGATGCCCACCCAGGACATGGTCATCGGCCTCTACTGGCTGACCACCCACAAGGACGGCGCCAACGGCGAGGGCCGGGTCTTCGGCTCGATCGCCGAGGCCCAGATGGCCTTCGACCGCCACGAGCTGGAGATTCAGGCGAAGATCCAGATCAGGCTCAAGGACGTCCTGCCGCCCCGTGAGTGGGTCGCGCCGGAGGGCTGGGAGCAGGGTGACCCGATCCGCCTGGAGACGACGTTCGGCCGGTGCCTGTTCAACCAGACGCTCCCGGCGAGCTACCCGTTCGTCAACTTCCAGGTCGGCAAGAAGCAGCTGTCCACGATCGTGAACGAGCTGGCCGAGACCTACCCCAAGGTCGACGTGGCCAACTCGCTCGACGCGCTCAAGGACGCCGGCTTCCGCTGGGCGACCCGTTCCGGCGTCACGATCTCGATCGACGACGTCGTCGCGCCGCCGAACAAGGCCGACATCATGGAGAACTACGAGCGCCGGGCCGACAAGGTCCAGCGCGAGTACGAGCGCGGCCTGATCACCGACGAGGAGCGCCGTCAGGAGCTCATCGAGATCTGGACGCACGCCACGGCCGACGTCGAGACCGACATGGTCAACGCCTTCCCGGCGACCAACCCGGTCTGGATGATGGTCAACTCCGGTGCCCGAGGCAACAAGATGCAGGTGCGTCAGATCGCCGGCATCCGTGGCCTGGTGTCCAACACCAAGGGTGAGACGATCCCGCGTCCGATCAAGGCCTCGTTCCGCGAGGGCCTGTCGGTGCTGGAGTACTTCATCTCCACCCACGGACAGCGGAAGGGTCTGGCCGACACCGCCCTGCGTACCGCCGACTCGGGTTACCTGACCCGTCGTCTGGTGGACGTCGCGCAGGACGTCATCGTGCGTGAGATCGACTGCGGCACCGACCGCGCGGTCCCGCTGCACGTCGGCGAGCGGGACTCCTCGGGCAACCTGGTCAAGGCGGAGAACGCCGAGTCCAACGTGCACGGCCGCATCCTGGCCGAGGACGTCGAGGTCGACGGCAAGGTCATCGTGGCGGCGGGTGTCGACATCAACGACAACCACGTCACCGCGCTGGTCGAGGCCGGCATCGAGACCGTCCGCACGCGCAGCGCGCTCGTCTGCGAGGCCAAGATCGGCGTCTGCGCGACCTGCTACGGCCGCTCGCTGGCGACCGGCAAGCTCGTCGACGTCGGCGAGGCGGTCGGCATCATCGCCGCCCAGTCGATCGGTGAGCCGGGCACGCAGCTGACGATGCGTACCTTCCACACCGGTGGTGTGGCGGGCGCGGACATCACCCACGGTCTGCCCCGTGTCCAGGAGCTCTTCGAGGCGCGCATCCCCAAGGGTGTCGCCCCGATCTCCGAGGCCGAGGGCAGGGTCCGCATCGACGAGACCGACAAGTCCCGCAAGCTCGTCATCACTCCGGACGACGGCTCGGAGGAGATCGCCTACCCGGTCTCGATGCGTTCGCGCCTGCTCGTCTCCGACGGCATGCGCGTGACGGTCGGCCAGCAGCTGGTCGCCGGTGCGGTCAACCCCAACGAGGTGCTGCGCATCCTCGGCCCGCGGGCCGTGCAGCTGCACCTGGTGGCGGAGGTCCAGCAGGTCTACCGCTCGCAGGGTGTGTCGATCCACGACAAGCACATCGAGATCATCGTGCGGCAGATGCTCAAGCGCGTGAACGTGCTGGAGTCCGGCGAGACCGACCTGCTGCCCGGCGAGCTCGTCGAGCGTCCGCGCTTCGAGCAGATGAACCGCGAGACGGTGGCGGAGGGCGGCTCTCCGGCCGCCGGTCGTCCGGTGCTCATGGGCATCACGAAGGCGTCGCTCGCCACCGAGTCGTGGCTGTCGGCGGCCTCCTTCCAGGAGACGACCAGGGTCCTGACGGACGCGGCGATCCACGCCAAGTCCGACTCGCTCCTGGGCCTGAAGGAGAACGTCATCATCGGTAAGCTCATCCCGGCCGGTACGGGCATGCCCCAGTACCGCAACATCCGGGTCGAGCCGACCGAAGAGGCCAAGGCGGCCATGTACACCGTTGGTGGATACGACGGTTCCGCGGCCGACTACACCTTCGGCACCGGTAGCGGCGAGGCCGTTCCGCTGGAGGAGTACGACTTCGGTCAGTACAACCGCTAGTCAGCTCTTCGAAGCACCGCGTCCGGGTCTTGGTGATCCGGGCGCGGTGCTTTGTTTTGTCGTTACGGCCGGCCCGGTGGGCCCCACCCGCCATACAGGGCCGGGCTCCCTCCAGGGGCACGCTCCTCCGGTTTACGGGGCTGGGCGCCGCTACGTGCGCGCTGTGGGCCGCCTGGGTGGTCGGAGGGTAGCCGGGGCTACCTCGCCAGGTTGATGCCCAGTATGTCCATCCAGCGCCCGCATGGCCGTGTGGTCTGCCGCGCGAGTCATCCTGGTGAAGCGCGACCAAATACTCCGCGGGCCGGATACAATAGGCGCGGAGCAGTAGCCGGGCATGCATCGAAGAGGCCCAGCGACCAGCAGTAGTGACAGAAGCGAGTCCGCTTTGTCGCGCTGCTTTGACGTGTCGCGTGGGCCTGGGTAGTCTAGAGCATCGTGCCCGTCGTTAGCGGGCTCTCGGCTGTGCGCTCATATTTGGGAGCGCCGGACGGCTTCCTGGCTCGAAGTCCCCTCGGATGTGTCTGTGCGAAGTGCGCGACACGCCCGAGCGCGGGGGCGCCGAGACAGGGAAAACCAGCAGGTCATGACACCGGCAGAACCTGCGAATGAACAACAGACGTATTACCGGCCAAGGCACGAAACGGAGTGGCAGTGCCCACTATTCAGCAGTTGGTCCGCAAGGGCCGGCAGGACAAGGTCGCCAAGACCAAGACTCCTGCCCTAAGGGCGAATCCGCAGCGGCGAGGTGTATGCCAGCGCGTTTACACCACGACCCCCAAGAAGCCCAACTCGGCACTGCGCAAGGTGGCCCGTGTGCGGCTCACCAACGGCATCGAGGTCACGGCGTACATCCCGGGTGTGGGCCACAACCTGCAGGAGCACTCCATCGTGCTCGTGCGCGGCGGTCGTGTGAAGGACCTGCCGGGTGTCCGCTACAAGATCATTCGCGGTTCGCTGGACACCCAGGGTGTCCGCAACCGCAAGCAGGCTCGCAGCAAGTACGGCGCGAAGAGGGAGAAGAGCTAACTATGCCTCGCAAGGGTTCTCCCGGCCGCCGTCAGCTCATGTCTGACCCGGTTTACAGCTCGCCCCTGGTCACCGCTCTGATCAACAAGGTGCTCCTGGACGGCAAGCGTTCCATCGCGCAGTCGATCGTGTACGGCGCCCTTGAGGGCTGCAGGGACAAGACGGGCAACGACCCGGTCGTCACCCTGAAGCGCGCGCTTGACAACGTCAAGCCGACCCTCGAGGTCCGCAGCCGTCGCGTTGGTGGCGCGACCTACCAGGTGCCGGTCGAGGTGCGCGCCGCGCGCAGCACGACCCTGGCCCTGCGCTGGCTGGTGCAGTACTCCCGCGCCCGCCGCGAGAAGACCATGACCGAGCGCCTCATGAACGAGCTCCTCGACGCCAGCAACGGCCTCGGGGCGAGCGTCAAGAAGCGCGAGGACACCCACAAGATGGCCGAGTCCAACAAGGCCTTCGCCCACTACCGCTGGTAACCCCGGCGGGTTCGACGAGACGACGAGGACGCGAGAGAAGTGGCCGCAACGACCGCCCTTGACCTGGCGAAGGTCCGAAACATCGGGATCATCGCCCATATTGACGCGGGTAAGACCACCACGACTGAGCGCATCCTGTTCTACACCGGCATCAACTACAAGATCGGTGAAGTCCACGACGGCGCAGCCACCATGGACTGGATGGAGCAGGAGCAGGAGCGTGGCATCACGATCACGTCTGCCGCGACGACCTGCGAGTGGGCCGGTCACACGATCAACCTGATCGACACCCCGGGCCACGTCGACTTCACCATCGAGGTCGAGCGCAACCTTCGTGTCCTCGACGGTGCGGTCACCGTGTTCGACGGTGTCGCGGGCGTCGAGCCGCAGTCAGAGACGGTGTGGCGTCAGGCCGACCGCTACAACGTCCCCCGCATCTGCTTCGTGAACAAGATGGACCGGGTCGGCGCGGAGTTCCACCGCTGCGTCGACATGATGGTCACCCGTCTTGCCGCGACTCCCGCGGTCATTCAGCTTCCCTGGGGCGTCGAGGCCGGCTTCCGCGGCGTCATCGACCTGGTGAAGATGAAGGGCCTGCTCTGGAGCGAGGACGCGGCCAAGGGCGAGATGTACGACGTCGTCGACATCCCGGCCGACCACGCCGAGGCAGCTCGCGAGTGGCGTGACAAGCTCGTCGAGACCGTCGCCGAGAACGACGACGAGATGATGGAGCTCTTCCTCGAGGCCATCGAGCCCACCGAGGAGCAGCTGGTCGCGGCCATCCGCCGCGCGACGCTGTCCAGCGCCATCAACCCGGTTCTCACCGGCACCGCGTTCAAGAACAAGGGCGTGCAGCCCCTGCTCGACGCGGTGGTCGCCTACCTCCCCGCGCCGACCGACATCCCGGCCTTCGAGGGCCACGCGGTCGGCAACGAGGACAAGGTCGTCGTACGTCACGCGGACCCGGCCGAGCCGTTCTCCGCGCTGGCCTTCAAGATCGCGAGCGACCCGCACCTGGGCAAGATCACCTACATCCGCATCTACTCCGGCACGCTCGAGGCGGGTTCACAGGTCGTGAACTCGGTGAAGGGCAAGAAGGAGCGGATCGGCAAGATCTACCAGATGCACGCTAACAAGCGTGAGGAGCGCCCGGTGGCCTCCGCCGGTCAGATCGTCGCCGTCATGGGTCTCAAGGACACCACGACCGGCGACACCCTGTCCGACCCGGCCAACCAGGTCGTGCTCGAGTCGATGACGTTCCCGGCTCCGGTCATCAACGTCGCGATCGAGCCCAAGACCAAGGGCGACCAGGAGAAGCTGTCGACCGCGATCCAGCGGCTGGCCGAGGAGGACCCGTCCTTCCAGGTCCGTCGTGACGAGGAGACCGGCCAGACGGTCATCTGGGGCATGGGCGAGCTTCACCTGGAGATCCTCGTCGACCGTATGCGTCGCGAGTTCAAGGTCGAGGCCAACGTCGGTCGCCCGCAGGTGGCCTACCGCGAGACCATCCGCCGCACGGTGGACAAGGTCGACTACACCCACAAGAAGCAGACGGGTGGGTCCGGCCAGTTCGCGCGGGTCATCATCAAGCTCGAGCCGCTGGGCGAAGGCAACGACGGCTACGAGTTCGAGAACAAGGTCACCGGTGGCCGTGTCCCGAGGGAGTACATCCCCTCGGTCGACGCGGGTGCTCAGGAGGCCGCCGAGTTCGGCGTGCTGGCCGGCTACCCGATGGTGGGCGTGAAGGTGACGCTGATCGACGGTGCCGCGCACGACGTCGACTCCTCGGAAATGGCCTTCAAGATCGCCGGCTCGATGGCCTTCAAGGAGGCCGCTCGCAAGGCCGATGCTGTACTCCTCGAGCCGATGATGGCCGTCGAGGTCACCACGCCCGAGGACTACATGGGTGACGTCATCGGTGACCTCAACGGTCGCCGCGGACAGATCCAGGCGATGGACGAGCGGGCGGGAGCCCGTGTCGTCTCGGCGCTCGTACCGCTTTCTGAGATGTTCGGCTACGTGGGCGACCTGCGTAGCAAGACGCAGGGGCGCGCGAGCTACAGCATGCAGTTCGACTCCTACTCGGAGGTGCCCCCGGGCATCGCCAAGGAGATCGTCGCGAAGGCCCGGGGCGAATAGTCCCGGGACCCCCGGCTGGGCCTCGCCAAGCCGTAAAGGGGCTTCGGCCTCTGGTGGGGCGGTGCGAGCCGCCCCACCGTCTAGGGGTTCGGGATCACCCGGGCCCGAGTGTGTAGACGAAAGTCAGACAGATTCTCAAGGAGAGAACCAGTGGGCAAGGCCAAGTTCGAGCGGAACAAGCCGCACATGAACATCGGCACCATTGGGCACATCGACCACGGTAAGACCACGCTCACCGCGGCGATCACCAAGGTGCTTCACGACCGTTTCCCCGAGCTGAACAAGGCGACGCCGTTCGACAAGATCGACAAGGCGCCCGAGGAGAAGGCCCGCGGAATTACGATCTCCATCGCGCACGTCGAGTACCAGACCGAGAAGCGCCACTACGCCCACGTGGACTGCCCCGGTCACGCCGACTACGTGAAGAACATGATCACCGGTGCCGCGCAGATGGACGGTGCGATCCTCGTGGTCGCCGCCACTGACGGCCCGATGCCGCAGACGAAGGAGCACGTCCTCCTGGCCCGCCAGGTCGGCGTCCCCTATATCGTCGTGGCCCTCAACAAGGCCGACATGGTCGACGACGAGGAGATCCTGGAGCTCGTCGAGCTCGAGGTTCGTGAGCTCCTGTCCGCTCAGGAGTTCCCCGGCGACGACCTGCCGGTCGTCCGCGTCTCCGCGCTCAAGGCTCTCGAGGGCGACTCGAAGTGGGCCGACAGCATCATCGAGCTGATGAACGCGGTCGACGAGAACGTGCCCGAGCCGCCCCGTGAGACGGACAAGCCGTTCCTCATGCCGGTCGAGGACGTCTTCTCGATCACCGGTCGTGGCACGGTCGTCACCGGCCGTATCGAGCGCGGTGTCGTCAAGATCAACGAGCAGGTCGACATCATCGGCATCAAGCCGGAGAAGACGACCACCACCGTCACCAGCATCGAGATGTTCAACAAGATGCTCGACGAGGGTCACGCGGGCGACAACGCCGCGCTGCTGCTCCGTGGTATCAAGCGCGACGACGTCGAGCGCGGCCAGTGCATCATCAAGCCGGGCACGACCACCCCGCACACCGAGTTCGACGGCCAGGTCTACATCCTGTCGAAGGACGAGGGCGGCCGCCACACGCCGTTCTTCAACAACTACCGCCCGCAGTTCTACTTCCGTACGACTGACGTGACCGGTGTCGTGCACCTCCCCGAGGGCACCGAGATGGTCATGCCGGGCGACAACACCGAAATGCGCGTTGAGCTGATCCAGCCCATCGCCATGGAGGACGGTCTGAAGTTCGCGATCCGTGAGGGTGGCCGCACCGTCGGCGCCGGCCGGGTCGTCAAGATCATCAAGTAGTACGATCGCGGGGCGGCGGTCGGCCCTCGGAAGAAGGCCGACCGCCGCGCCACGAGGGCAGGAGTCCCTACGGCTTCCGCCCTCAGGCTCCACGGGAAAGCCGTGATCTCGCAGTGGCTTCGGAGTGACCGAAGTAACTGCCGGATCACGGAAGAAAACGGCAGATCGACAACGTCTGTCACGTGGGGCCGTGCGGGTTCGTCCTGCACGAACAGCGGCAACAGGCCGCACGATACTTTTTCAGACGACAGCGAAGGACACCGAGGCCACTATGGCGGGACAAAAGATCCGCATCCGGCTTAAGGCCTATGACCACGAGGTCATCGACAGCTCGGCCAAGAAGATCGTCGAGACGGTGACGCGGACTGGCGCGAAGGTCGCGGGCCCGGTGCCGCTGCCGACCGAGAAGAACGTGTACTGCGTCATCCGCTCGCCGCACAAGTACAAGGACAGCCGCGAGCACTTTGAGATGCGCACGCACAAGCGGCTGATTGACATCATCGACCCGACGCCCAAGACCGTCGACTCGCTCATGCGGCTCGACCTCCCCGCGGGCGTCGACATTTCGATCAAGCTCTGAGGGAACGCACTGACATGGCTAAGACGATCAAGGGCGTCCTGGGCAAGAAGCTCGGCATGACCCAGGTCTTCGACGCGGACAACCGGATGGTTCCGGTGACCGTGGTGGAGGCCGGTCCGTGCGTGGTGACCAGGGTCCGCACCGCCGACAAGGATGGCTATTCCGCCGTTCAGCTCGGCTTCGGACAGGTCGACCCGCGGAAGGTCAACAAGCCGCTCGGCGACTACCTGCGTAAGCACGACATCACCCCGCGCCGTTACTTCGCGGAGATCCGCACCGACGACGCGAGCGACTACACCCTGGGCCAGGAGCTGCTGGCCGACACCTTCGAGGCCGGCCAGTTCGTCGATGTGACGGGCAAGAGCAAGGGCAAGGGCTTCGCCGGTGTCATGAAGCGGCACGGCTTCAAGGGTCTGGGCGCGTCGCACGGTACGCAGCGCAAGCACCGCTCGCCGGGTTCCATCGGTGGCTGCGCCACCCCGGGCCGCGTATTCAAGGGTCTGCGCATGGCTGGTCGGATGGGTAACGTCCGCACCACCGTGCAGAGCCTCAAGGTTCACGCCATCGACGTCGAGAACGGTCTCATCCTGATCAAGGGTGCGATCCCCGGCGCCAACGGCAGCCTGGTCCTCGTCCGTACCGCTGCTAAGAAGGGGGCTGCCAAGTGACCAGCATTGACGTCCTCGACGCCAGCGGTAGCAAGGCCGGCACCGTCGACCTGCCCGAAGACATCTTCGGTGCCAAGGTCAACATTCCGCTGATCCACCAGGTGGTCGTGGCCCAGCTCGCCGCTCGCCGGCAGGGCACCCACAAGGCCAAGACCCGTGGCGAGGTCAGGGGCGGCGGCAAGAAGCCGTACCGCCAGAAGGGCACCGGTCGCGCCCGTCAGGGCTCGACCCGCGCGCCGCAGTTCACCGGTGGTGGCGTCGTCCACGGCCCGGTGCCGCGCGACTACTCGCAGCGGACGCCCAAGAAGATGAAGGTCGCCGCCCTGCGTGGCGCCCTGTCGGACCGGGCCGGCGGCGGTCGCGTGCACGTGGTGAGCGGCCTGGTCACCGGCGAGACGCCGAAGACCAAGGCGGCTCTCGAGGCCCTGCGTAAGATCACCCAGTCCAGGACCGTCCTCCTCGTCGTCGACGAGGCCGACGAGCTGACCTGGCTGAGCCTGCGCAACGCTCCCGAGGTCCACCTGCTGGACTCCGGGCAGCTCAACACCTACGACGTGCTCTGCCACGACGACGTGGTCTTCACCCAGGAGGCGTACGACCAGGTCGTGGCGCGGCTGTCGGCAGGGTCGGCCAATTCGAGTGAAGGGGCAGACGCCTGATGGAGAAGATCGCCGACCCGCGCGACGTCATCATCAAGCCGGTCGTCTCTGAGAAGAGCTACGGCCTGATCGATGAGAACAACAAGTACACGTTCCTGGTGAAGAAGACCGCGAACAAGACCCAGGTCAAGATCGCCGTCGAGCAGATCTTCGGGGTCAAGGTCACCAGCGTGAACACGATCAACCGGCAGGGCAAGCGCAAGCGCACCCGCACCGGTTTCGGCAAGCGTCCCGACACCAAGCGCGCGATTGTGAGCCTGGTCGAGGGCGATCGGATCGACATCTTCGGTCAGATCGGCTAGCAGCCATAGAAGTAGGCGGGCCGTACGGCCCGCCAGGGGTCGAGACCGTCGCACGTCCGTGCGGCGGGCTCACCCATGTAACCGACGAAGGATGAACGAAAAAGATGGGCATCCGTAAGTACAAGCCGACGACTCCGGGTCGCCGCGGCTCGAGTGTCTCGGACTTCTCCGAGATCACCCGCAGCACGCCCGAGAAGTCGTTGCTTGCGCCCCTTCATGGCAAGGGCGGCCGCAACGTACACGGCCGGGTCACCGCGCGCCACCAAGGCGGCGGTCACAAGCGCGCCTACCGGATCATTGACTTCCGTAGGCATGACAAGGACGGCATCCCGGCGAAGGTCGCTCACATCGAGTACGACCCCAACCGCACCGCCAACATCGCTCTGCTGCACTACGCCGACGGCGAGAAGCGCTACATCATCGCGCCGACCGGCCTCAAGCAGGGCGACCGCATCGAGAACGGCGCCGGGGCCGACATCAAGCCGGGCAACTGCCTGCCGCTGCGCAACATCCCGACGGGTACCTTCATCCACGCGGTGGAGCTCCGTCCGGGCGGCGGCGCCAAGCTCGGCCGCTCCGCGGGCGCTCAGATCCAGCTGCTCGCCAAGGAAGGCCAGTACGCCACGCTGCGTATGCCGTCCGGCGAAATGCGCATGGTCGACGTGCGCTGCCGGGCGTCGGTGGGTCAGGTCGGTAACGCCGAGCAGGCCAACATCAACTGGGGCAAGGCCGGCCGTATGCGGTGGAAGGGCAAGCGCCCGACCGTCCGTGGTGTCGCCATGAACCCCGTTGACCACCCGCACGGTGGTGGTGAGGGTAAGACCTCCGGTGGTCGCCACCCGGTGAACCCGAAGGGCAAGCCCGAGGGCCGCACCCGCCAGGCCAACAAGTCCAGCGACCGGCTGATCATCCGCCGCCGGAGCAAGAGGAAGAAGCGGTAGGAGCAGCCGATATGCCACGTAGCCTTAAGAAGGGTCCCTTCGTGGACGGCCACCTCGCCAAGAAGGTGGACGCCCAGAACGAGAAGGGCACCAAGACCGTTATCAAGACGTGGTCGCGGCGCTCCATGATCGTGCCTGACATGCTCGGGCACACGATCGCCGTACACGATGGCCGCAAGCACGTCCCGGTGTTCGTCACCGAGTCGATGATCGGCCACAAGCTGGGAGAGTTCGCCCCGACGCGCACCTTCCGCAGCCACGTCAAGGAAGACCGCCGCAGCCGGCGATAAACGCCTTCAGAAGCAGTTAAGAGGAGTAAGCGATGGAAGCCAGGGCTCAGGCGCGGTTCGTCCGCGTCACGCCCCTCAAGGCCCGCCGTGTGGTGGACCTTATTCGCGGGCTGCCCGCTTCGGAGGCGCAGGCCGTGCTGCAGTTCGCTCCCCAGTCGGCGAGCGAGCCGATCTACAAGGTGCTCTCGAGCGCCATGGCAAACGCAGAGCACAACTTCGATCTCGACCCCCAGACGCTCTTCGTGAGCCGGGCGTGGGTCGACGAGGGCCCGACGCTGAAGCGGTTCCGTCCGCGTGCCCAGGGTCGTGCCTATCGGATCAACAAGCGGACGAGCCACATCACCGTGATCGTGGAGTCCCGCGAGCCGAAGGGAAGGACCCGATAGTGGGCCAGAAGGTTAACCCGCACGGGTTCCGCCTCGGCATCACGACCGACTTCAAGAGCCGGTGGTACGCCGACAAGCTGTACAAGTCGTACGTCGCCGAGGACGTGTCGATCCGTCGCATGCTGCAGAAGGGCATGGAGCGGGCCGGTATCTCCAAGGTGGAGATCGAGCGCACGACCGACCGCGTCCAGGTCGACATCCACACCGCCCGGCCGGGCATCGTCATCGGCCGTCGCGGCGCGGAGGCCGACCGGATCCGTGGCGACCTGGAGAAGCTGACCAAGAAGCAGGTTCAGCTCAACATCCTCGAGGTGAAGAACCCCGAGATCGACGCCCAGCTCGTCGCGCAGGGTGTCGCCGAGCAGCTCTCCAGCCGTGTCTCGTTCCGCCGCGCCATGCGCAAGGCGATGCAGTCGGCCATGAAGAGCGGCGCCAAGGGCATCCGGGTGCAGTGCTCCGGTCGTCTTGGCGGCGCCGAGATGTCGAGGTCGGAGTTCTACCGCGAGGGCCGCGTGCCGCTGCACACGCTCCGCGCGGACATCGACTACGGCTTCTACGAGGCCCGCACCACCTTCGGCCGCATCGGCGTGAAGGTGTGGATCTACAAGGGCGAGGCGCCCACGAGCCGCGCCGAGCGCGAGGCGGCGGCTGCCGGCGCACGTGCCGGCCAGCGTCGCGAGCGTGACGACCGTCGCGGTGGCGGCGGTGCCGGTGGCGACCGTCCGCGCCGTGGTGGCGCCGGTGGCGCCCGTCGCGGTGGCGGTCGTGGCGACCGTGCCCCCAGGACTGAGGCGGCCTCACAGGCTGCCCCCGAGACCGGCCCGGCTGCGCAGCCGGGTGCTGAAGGGAGCTGACCATGCTGATCCCGCGCAGGGTCAAGCACCGCAAGCAGCACCGGCCCGACCGCAGTGGCGCCGCCAAGGGTGGCACCAGGGTCGTGTTCGGCGAGTTCGGCATCCAGGCTGTTGAGCACTCCTACGTGACCAACCGCCAGATCGAGTCGGCTCGTATTGCGATGACCCGTCACATCAAGCGTGGTGGAAAGGTGTGGATCAACATCTACCCCGACCGCCCGCTGACCAAGAAGCCGGCTGAGACCCGCATGGGTTCCGGTAAGGGTTCGCCCGAGTGGTGGATCGCCAACGTCAAGCCGGGTCGCGTCATGTTCGAGCTTTCCGGTGTCGCCGAGTCGGTTGCCCGCGAGGCACTCACTCGCGCGATCCACAAGCTGCCCATGAAGTGCAAGATCGTTAAGCGTGAAGTTGGTGAGGCGTGATGGCTAAGGGCCTGACCGCCGGCGAGCTGCGAGTCGAGGACGAGGACACCCTGGTCCAGAAGCTCAAGGAAGCCAAGGAGGAGCTGTTCAACCTCCGCTTCCAGGCAGCGACCGGACAGTTGGAGAGCCACGGGCGGCTGCGCGCCGTCCGCCGCGAGATCGCCCGTATCTACACCGTGATGCGCGAGCGCGAGCTTGGCATCATCACGGTCGAGAAGGAGACGAGCGATGGCTGAGACCGAGACCACAGAGACCACCGAGACGAACGACGACGCGCGGAACTTCCGCAAGGTCCGTGAGGGCCTGGTCGTCAGCGACAAGATGGACAAGACCGTCGTCGTCGCCGTCGAGGACCGGGTCAAGCACCGTCTGTACGGCAAGGTCATCCGCCGTACGACCAAGTACAAGGCGCACGACGAGGCCAACGCCTGTGGCGTCGGCGACCGCGTGCTGCTGATGGAGACCCGCCCCCTCTCCGCCACCAAGCGGTGGAGGGTCGTGGAGATCCTCGAGAAGGCCAAGTAACCTAACGGCTTCTCGGATATACGCGCCTCGTGGGGGCCGCCAAGCCCCCATGACGGTGTCCAAGGACGCGAGGCTCCGGCCTCGCGTCGCCTGCGGTGCGGCTCCAGGGCTGTGGCCGGAGGAAAAAGACCATAGAGGTTCCGCCAGGCTCGGCATCGACGAGAACCGGCGCGACTAATCAGGAGAAAACAGTGATCCAGCAGGAGTCGCGGCTCAAGGTCGCCGACAACACGGGTGCCAAGGAGATTCTTTGCATCCGCGTTCTCGGTGGCTCGGGCCGACGCTACGCCGGTATCGGCGACGTCATCGTCGCCACCGTCAAGGATGCCCTGCCCGGTAGCACCGGCGTCAAGAAGGGCGACGTGGTCAAGGCCGTCATCGTCCGCACGGCCAAGGAGCGCCGCCGGCCGGACGGCTCCTACATCCGCTTCGACGAGAACGCCGCCGTCATCATCAAGGACAGCGGTGACCCTCGTGGCACCCGTATCTTCGGCCCGGTGGGCCGTGAGCTGCGCGACAAGAAGTTCATGCGCATCATCTCGCTCGCGCCGGAGGTGCTGTAATGCCGAAGCTGCATGTGAAGAAGGGTGACCTCGTCCAGGTCATCACCGGCAAGGACAAGGGTGCCAAGGGTCATGTCATCGCCACCCTCCCGCGGGAAGACCGCGTGGTGGTCGAGGGCGTCAACATGATCAAGAAGCACACCAAGGAGACCCACCAGGGCCCGCGTGGCGCCAAGACCGGCGGCGTGCAGACCATGGAGGCTCCCATCCACGTGAGCAACGTGAAGAAGCTCAAGGACGAGAAGCGCGAGGACAAGCCCGCCGACAAGAAGGCCGAGGACAAGGCCGACGAGACGGGTGAGGACAGCTGATGACTGCCACGACCACTGAGACCGAGCGTCCGACGCCGCGCCTCAAGACGAAGTACCGCGAGGAGATCGCGGCCAAGCTTCGCGAGGACTTCGGCATCGAGAACGTCATGCAGATCCCCGGCCTGGTGAAGATCAAGGTCAACATGGGTGTCGGCGAGGCGGCTCGCGACTCGAAGCTCATCGAGGGCGCTGTGCGCGACCTCACCGTGATCACCGGCCAGAAGCCGGCCGTCGTCCGGGCGCGCAAGTCCATCGCCCAGTTCAAGCTGCGCGAGGGCATGCCGATCGGCGCGCACGTCACGCTCCGCGGCGACCGGATGTGGGAGTTCCTCGACAGGCTGCTGTCGCTGGCGCTGCCCCGCATCAGGGACTTCCGTGGCCTGTCGCCCAAGCAGTTCGACGGCAACGGCAACTACACGTTCGGTCTGACCGAGCAGGTCATGTTCCACGAGGTCGACCAGGACAAGGTCGACCGGCCGCGGGGCATGGACATCACGGTCGTGACCACCGCGAAGACCGACGACCAGGGCCGGGCGCTGCTGAAGCTCCTCGGGTTCCCCTTCAAGGAGGCCTGATCATGGCGAAGAAGTCGCTGATCGCCAAGGCAGGGCGTAAGCAGAAGTTCGAAGTCCGGGCGTACACCCGCTGCACGCGTTGTGGCCGGCCCCGCGCCGTCTACCGCAAGTTCGGGCTCTGCCGCGTGTGCTTCCGTGAGATGGCGCACCGGGGCGAGCTGCCCGGCATCACCAAGTCCAGCTGGTAGTTACCCTAGGGGGCGGCCACGTGTCGCCCCCGTGGGGGCTGCTCGCCGTACATATGTAGAACTGTCAAACCGGGTGCTCTCCCAGAGAGCACCCATGACCGCGCCGAAGGTCCACCGGTAGAGCTCCGCTTCACCGACTGGAAACCGCGGCGAGGAAGGCCACTGGCCATGACGATGACCGACCCGATCGCAGACATGCTGACGCGTCTGCGTAATGCGAACTCGGCGTATCACGACAGCGTGACCATGCCGTATTCGAAGATCAAGGCGCACATCGCCGAGATCCTCCAGCAGGAGGGTTACATCCAGGCTTGGACCGTCGAAGACGCCAAGGTTGGCAAGAACCTCGTGGTGGAGCTCAAGTTCGGGCCTACCCGTGAGCGGTCGCTCGCGGGTCTGCGCCGGGTGTCGAAGCCCGGTCTGCGGGTGTATGCGAAGAAGGACAACCTGCCTCGCGTTCTGGGAGGGCTGGGTGTCGCGATCATCTCGACGTCCGCCGGTCTCATGACCGACAAGCAGGCCGGCAAGCGTGGTGTGGGCGGGGAAGTCCTCGCCTACGTCTGGTAGAGGGGAGGAACACAGCATGTCGAGAATCGGACGGCTGCCCATCCCTGTGCCGAGCGGCGTTGACATCGCGATCAGCGGCCAGGATGTCCAGGTCAAGGGCCCGAAGGGCACGCTTTCTCATACAGTCGCGGACCCCATCACGGTGGGTCGCGATGACGACGGCGCCATCGCCGTCACCCGGCCCAACGACGAGAACAAGGTCCGTGCGCTGCACGGCCTGTCGCGGACGCTGATCGCCAACATGGTGCAGGGCGTCACGCAGGGCTACTCCAAGACCTTGGAGATCGTCGGCGTCGGTTACCGCGTTCAGGCCAAGGGCCCGACGCAGCTGGAGTTCGCACTGGGCTTCAGTCACCCGGTCATCGTCGACGCCCCTGAGGGCGTCACCTTCCGCGTCGAGAAGCCGACCCTGTTCCACGTGGACGGCATCGACAAGCAGAAGGTCGGCGAGGTCGCGGCCAACATCCGCAAGTTGCGCAAGCCTGACCCGTACAAGGGCAAGGGCGTGCGTTACCAGGGCGAACAGATCCGCCGCAAGGTCGGAAAGGCTGGTAAGTAGGCATGGCTCCGAAGACTGCGTTCGGCAAGCACACGGCTGCCCGCACCGTCTCGCGGGCCCGCCGTCACCGCCGCGTCCGCAAGAACGTCGTCGGTACGGCCGCGCGTCCGCGCTTGGTCGTCAACCGTTCGACTCGTCACCTGTTCGTGCAGATCGTGGACGACTCCGTCGGCCACACGCTGGTGAGCGCGTCCACCATGGACTCCGCGCTGCGCACGCTCGAGGCTGACAAGACCGAGAAGGCCAAGAAGGTCGGCGAGCTCCTCGCTCAGCGGGCCAAGGAAGCCGGGATCACGGCGGTCGTGTTCGACCGCGGTGGCAACCGCTACGCCGGGCGCATCGCCGCTCTGGCGGACAGCGCCCGCGAAGGTGGGCTCGAGTTCTGATATGGCAACTGAGATGAGGAACCACTGATGGCTGCAGCTCCGCGTCGCGGTGGCGGCACCGGTGGCGAGCGGCGGGACCGTCGTGACGATCGCCGCGGTGGCGCCGCCGACAAGGGCGTCTCGTACATCGAGCGCGTAGTGAAGATCAACCGAGTGGCCAAGGTCGTGAAGGGTGGTCGTCGCTTCAGCTTCACCGCCCTCGTCGTCGTCGGTGACGGCAACGGCCTGGTCGGCGTCGGCTATGGCAAGGCCAAGGAAGTACCCGCGGCCATCGCCAAGGGCGTCGAAGAGGCCAAGAAGCACTTCTTCAAGGTCCCGAGGATCCAGGGCACCATCCCGCACACCGTGCAGGGTGAGGAGGCGGCCGGTGTCGTCTTCCTGCGTCCGGCTTCCGCCGGTACCGGCGTCATTGCCGGTGGCCCGGTGCGCGCCGTTCTGGAGTGCGCCGGCATCCACGACGTCCTGTCCAAGTCGCTCGGCTCGGACAACCCCATCAACATCGTGCACGCCACGGTGGCGGCTCTGAAGGGTCTTTCCCGGCCCGAGGAGATCGCCGCCCGCCGTGGTCTGCCGATCGAGGACGTCGCTCCGGCCCGGATGCTGAAGGCTCAGCGCGAAGGTATCGCCGAAGCGGCGGCCGCCAAGGCGGTGAGCTAGTCATGGCACGCCTGAAGATCACTCAGGTTCGCTCGAAGATCGGTGGCAAGCAGAACCAGCGTGACTCGCTGCGTTCGCTTGGCCTGAAGCGAATCGGCGATGTCGTCGTCAAGGAGGACCGGCCCGAGATTCGCGGCATGGTCTCCGTGGTGACGCACCTCGTCGAGGTGGAAGAGGTCGACTAGTCATGACTGACAAGGCTCCGCTCAAGATTCACGACCTGCGTCCGGCCCCCGGCGCCAACAAGGCCAAGATCCGCAAGGGTCGCGGCGAGGCGTCCAAGGGTAAGACGGCCGGTCGCGGTACCAAGGGCAGCCACGCCCGTACGACGGTCCCCCTCGGTTTCGAGGGTGGCCAGGTGCCGCTGCAGAGGCGTCTGCCGAAGCTCAAGGGCTTCTCCAACGCGCTGTTCAAGACGACCTACCAGGTCGTCAACCTGGACAAGCTCGGCGAGCTGTTCCCCGAGGGTGGCGAGGTCACCGTCGAGACGCTGGTCGCCAAGGGCGCTGTCCGCAAGAACCAGCTGGTGAAGGTGCTCGGCACCGGCGAGATCTCGGTCGCGGTGAACGTGCGGGCGCATGCCTTCTCGTCCTCCGCGAAGGAGAAAATCGCCGCTGCTGGGGGTTCCGTTACCGAGCTGTAAGAGCTATTACGAGGCGTGGGGGCTCTGACCATGGGCCCCCACGCCCGTAGTGCGTTAGAGTTCGCGAGACGGCAGGATTCTGTCCGGCTCGTTTTGACATGAGACTTCTGATGGCAGATCCCCGCACCATCGCATACTCACACCGCCTTATAGGCGCGCAGGAGGGACCGTGCTGACCGCGTTTACCCGGGCGTTCCGGACGCCGGACCTGCGCAAGAAGTTGCTCTTTACCCTGGGCATCATCGCGCTGTTCCGACTCGGCTCGGTTCTTCCGACTCCGGGAGTTCACGTCCAGAACCTTGCGTCCTGCTTTGATCAGGTCCGCAACGGTGAAAACGGCAATATCTACGGGATGGTGCAGCTGTTCAGCGGCGGCGCGCTCCTGAAGCTGTCGGTGTTCGCTCTGGGCATCATGCCGTACATCACCGCCAGCATCATTCTCCAACTTCTCGTCGTCGTGATCCCACGCCTTGAAGCCCTCAAGAAGGAGGGGCAGGCCGGTCAGACGAAGATCACACAATATACGCGTTATCTGACGATCGGTCTGGGCATCCTGCAGTCGACGGCGTTCATCGCGCTGGCGCGCTCCGGGCAGCTCTTCCAGGGCTGTGACAAGGACGTCCTGCTCGACCCCGACAACATCTTCATGATCGTCACGATGGTCGTCATCATGACGGCCGGCACCTCGGTCATCATGTGGCTGGGCGAGCTCATCACCGACCGTGGTGTGGGCAACGGCATGTCGATCCTCATCTTCACGCAGGTCGTCGCGGTCTTCCCGTCCGAGCTGGCCAGCATCTTCCAGGCCAACAAGTTCACCTTCGCCGTCGTCATGGTGGTAGGCGTCTTCATGATCGCCGCCGTGGTCTTCGTCGAGCAGGCGCAGCGCCGCATTCCGGTGCAGTACGCCAAGCGGATGGTCGGACGCCGGATGTACGGCGGCACGTCCACCTACATCCCGCTGAAGGTCAACCAGGCCGGCATCATCCCGGTCATCTTCGCGTCCTCGCTGCTCTATCTGCCGCAGCTGCTGACCTCGCTGTTCGCCAACGCGGAGAACCCCAACGCCGTCGTGCAGTGGATTTCGGCGAACCTCACCAAGGGCGACACGCCCATCTACATGATCACGTTCTTCGTCCTGATCGTGTTCTTCACCTACTTCTACGTGTCCATCACCTTCAACCCCACTGAAGTGGCTGACAACATGAAGAAGTACGGTGGGTTCATTCCGGGCATCCGCCCGGGACGGCCGACGGCTGGTTACCTGAGTTTTGTGCTCACCCGTCTGACCGCCCCCGGCGCGCTCTATCTGGGTCTGATCGCCATGATCCCGATCGTCGCGCTCGCGGTGGCCGGAGCGAGCCAGAACTTCCCGTTCGGAGGGACGAGCATTCTGATCATGGTTGGCGTCGGCCTGGACACGGTCAAGCAGATCGAGAGCCAGTTGCAGCAGCGTAATTACGAAGGCTTCCTGCGGTAGTGCGTCTCGTTCTGGTCGGGCCCCCCGGAGCGGGTAAGGGGACACAGGCCCAGTACATCGCGTCGAACCTGTCCATCCCGAAGATCTCGACAGGTGACATCTTCCGTGCCAACGTCTCCGGGGGCACGGAGCTCGGCAAGCTCGCCAAGACGTTCATGGACCGCGGCGACCTGGTGCCCGACAAGGTCACCATCGCCATGGTCCGAGACCGTCTCGCCGAGGACGACGCGCAGGACGGCTTCCTGCTCGACGGCTTCCCCAGGAACGTGGCTCAGGCCGAGATCCTGCGCGACATGCTGAAGGAGTGGGGCCAGGCGCTCGACCTGGTCCTGGAGCTGGTAGTTGACGACGACGAGGTGGTCAGGCGGCTGGCCGGTCGCCGCACCTGCAGCCAGTGCGGTCGCATCTGGCACGTCGAGTTCGATGACAAGAAGGACGACCGGTGCGACGCCTGCGGCGGCACGCTGTTCCAGCGTGACGACGACAAAGAGGAGACGGTCAGGCATCGCCTGGAGGTCTACCAGGAGCAGACGGCGCCGCTGGTGTCCTACTACGCGGACGAGGGCATCCTCGTGGGTGTCGACGCGACCGGTCCGGTCGAGGAGGTCACCCAGCGGGCCATGGAGGCCATCCGCCCTTTCATGGGGTAAGCCCGATGGCCGACTGCGGAGGTGGCACGGATTTCCGTGCCACCTCGCGGCTATTGTGAGGGAATTGGGCTCCCACATCTGCCCGTTGAGACCCCGGGGGGTGCCACACGTGTTCAAGAAGAACCGGCATGGAATCCAGATCAAGACGCCCGAGCAGCTCGACAAGATGCGGGCGGCCGGTCTGGTGGTCGGGCGAACGCTCGATCTGTTGAAGCGCTCCGTCGAGCCGGGGATGACACCCCTGGACCTCGACGCCATCGCCGAGAAGGCGATCAGGGATGAGGGCGCCATCCCGTCGTTCAAGGGCTATCAGGGGTTTCCCGCCACGATCTGCGCCTCGGTCAACGAGGAAGTCGTCCACGGCATCCCGACGAGCGCCCGCGCGCTGCGCGAAGGCGACGTCATCTCCATCGACTGCGGCGCCATCCTCGACGGCTGGCACGGCGACTCGGCGGTCACGGTGCCGGTGGGGGAGGTGGACCCGAAGCTCACCGAGCTCATGCGGATCACCGAGGAGTCGATGTGGCGGGGCATCGCCGCGCTGACCGTCGGCCGCCACCTGTCGGACATCGGGTACGAGGTGGAGCGCTACATCAAGTCGCAGGGCCGCTTCGGCATCCCGCCCGAGTACGGCGGCCACGGCATCGGCACCGAGATGCACATGGACCCGTGGATCGCCAACCACGGCCGCCCCGGCAGGGGACCCGTGCTGGAGGCCGGGATGTGCCTGGCGATCGAGCCCATGGTCAACCTGGGCACGGAGCGCACGCGCGTACTGGCCGACGATTGGACCGTCGTGACGATCGACGGGAAGCAGTCCGCACACTTCGAACACAGCGTCGCGGTGACACATAATGGTCCTTGGGTGCTAACCGCCCTCGATGGGGGCGAAGAGCGCTTGGCGCAGCCGTAGACGAGCCGGGAGTGGTGGGTATGGCGCAGAGCCCCGAGATGCGTGCCTCGGACGTCGACAGAGATCGGGTGGCCGGCGTGCTCCGGGAGCACACCGCGCAGGGCCGCATCACGATGGACGAGTTCAACGAGCGGCTCGAACAGCTCTACCAGAGCAAGACCTACGGCGAGCTGGCCCGGCTGACCGCGGACCTGCCGGACGTGGACCTGCGCAACCCGCCCGCCAAGCTGACCGAACCCACCCCGGCGCCCAAGAGCGGCATGCACTCGGGGATGCGCGCGGCCTGGAGCGCGTGGGCCGCGGCCAGCTCGATCAACTGGGTGATCTGGCTGATCGTGAGCGTCACCTCCGGGCACATGATCTACCCCTGGCCGCTGTGGGTGATGGGTCCCTGGGGTGCGATTCTGCTGATCAGCACCATCTTCGGGGGCGGTCAGAAGCGTCAGTGAGTGTGTAGTACTGCACTGTGTGTATTCGTCCGCAGAAGGCGGCGAATGTCCTCCCTAACGTAAGCGGTGCCGGACAACAGAGGGGCTCACCCGAGCAGTCCCGGTCCGGTACGGGGAACCGTCTTACAGGAGGACACAGTGGGTATTCGTCACCTTCTCGCGGGCACCGCTCTCGCCGGCTCGATGGTCGCCGGGGCGCTGGCCATCGCTCCCACGGCCCAGGCCGACGCCGCGACCGCCACCCAGGCGCAGAGCGCCCAGGCCGGCCCGAGGCACTTCTTCGGCCCGTACTTCTCCAACGGCTCCGAGAACGGCGGCCACGAGTCGTACTTCAAGGGCTACTGGCAGCAGCGCGGGGGCAGCTACTACTTCTACGGCGACCTGTACGACCGTCACCACAACGACGGCGACTACAGCTACGTGTGGTTCAAGTACTACGACCGCCACGGCGACTTCCACCGCAACTGGTACCGGTCCGACGACCGCCGTCACTTCGACAGCATCCGCTTCAAGAGGGACTTCAAGATCCAGGTGTGCGAGGGCGGCTCGCGCAACAGCGGCTGCGGCGGCTGGCACGACGTCTTCTAAGCACATCAGCGTCTTCAAGGCACATTAGGGGGAGTCATCCCAGGGGGTGTGCTGACTCGAGAGGGCCCGCCGGTTCGCCGGTGGGCCTTTTGCTGTGCCGCCCGAATCGCTGTGCCGCCCGAATCGGTGTGCCGCTCGGCCCATACGGGTTCGCGGGTGCGGTAAGCTGACTCGTGGTTGTGTCAGGACACCTGACACGCGTTTCGCGTTTTTGTCTCAGGTGTCGTACACTCCTTACTCGGCTCACTATGACTATCACGCGTCGGTGCCCGTTGCCGGACGCCGCTCTCTTCGAAGCGTGAGGTCGCGGCTGCTTAGTGAACCGGAGCCTCAGACGATCGATCAGTGAAACGCGAGGAATTTTGGCCAAAAAAGACGGCGCCATCGAGATCGAGGGCACTGTGGTCGAGTCGCTCCCGAACGCTATGTTCCGGGTGCAGCTTGACAACGGCCATAAGGTCCTGGCCCACATCAGCGGACGGATGCGGATGCACTACATCCGGATCCTGCCCGACGACCGGGTAGTCGTGGAACTGAGCCCCTACGACCTGAGTCGTGGGCGGATCGTCTACCGATACAAGTAAGACGTCTGAGGAACACGAAGGACAATGAAGGTAAAGCCGAGCGTCAAGAAGATCTGCGACAAGTGCAAGGTGATCCGCCGGCACGGTCGCGTCATGGTGATCTGCGACAACCTGCGCCACAAGCAGCGTCAGGGTTAGTCGCCGTAAGGCTTCTCCGAGTCCGCCCCGGTTTCAGGGAGCGGGCTCGACGCATGAGAAGCCTGAGACAGTAATCGCGCGTCACACCTGAGCAGGCGGCCTGATTTCCGGGTCGTACCACCCAGGAGACCCCCGGTCGGAGGCCGGGGCCCTCACCCCGGGCATGGGGAGGGGTCGTGAGGCGCAAGACCTCCGCCACAACGAAGGAGAATGCCCGACCATGGCTCGCCTGGTTGGCGTCGACCTCCCCCGCGAAAAGCGGCTGGAGATCGCTCTCACCTACATTTACGGAATCGGCCGCACCCGTGCGCTGGAGGTCCTCGAGGCCACCGGTGTCAGCGGCGACACCCGCGTGCACCAGCTCACCGACGCTGAGCTCGTCCCGATGCGTGACTACATCGAGGCGAACTTCAAGATCGAGGGTGACCTGCGCCGTGAGGTTCAGGCCGACATTCGCCGCAAGATCGAGATTGGGTGCTACCAGGGCATCCGGCACCGCAAGGGCCTGCCTGTCCACGGTCAGCGCACGCAGACCAATGCGCGCACCCGCAAGGGCAAGAAGAAGACCGTGGCCGGCAAGAAGAAGCCCGGTAAGAAGTAGTCCACGCAGCCGCGGGACCGAACACCTCAGGAGTGAAGGCAAAGGATGCCTCCTAAGAGCCGTCAGGGTGCGCCCAAGAAGGTGCGCCGCAAGGAAAAGAAGAACGTCGCTCATGGGCACGCCCACATCAAGAGCACGTTCAACAACACGATCGTTTCGATCACCGACCCCAACGGGAACGTGATCTCCTGGGCCAGCGCCGGCCACGTGGGTTTCAAGGGCTCCCGTAAGTCCACCCCGTTCGCCGCTCAGATGGCCGCCGAGAACGCCGCCCGCCGCGCCATGGAGCACGGCATGCGCAAGGTTGACGTCTTCGTCAAGGGTCCCGGCTCCGGCCGTGAGACCGCGATCCGTTCCCTTCAGGCCACCGGCCTCGAAGTGGGTTCGATCCAGGACGTCACCCCGGTTCCGCACAACGGCTGCCGTCCGCCGAAGCGCCGCCGCGTCTGACACCCAGGAGAATCTGAGAAATGGCTCGTTACACGGGTGCGGACTGCAAGCTCTGCCGCCGCGAGAAGACCAAGCTCTTCCTCAAGGGCAGCAAGTGCGAGTCCGCGAAGTGCCCCATCGAGATCCGTCCTTACCCGCCGGGTGAGCACGGCCGCGGACGTCCCAAGGAGTCCGAGTACCAGCTTCAGCTTCGTGAGAAGCAGAAGACCCGCCGCATTTACGGCGTCCTCGAGAAGCAGTTCCACAACTACTACGAGGAAGCCACCCGCAAGAGCGGCAAGACCGGTGAGGCGCTGCTCCAGATCCTGGAGAGCCGTCTCGACAACGTGGTCTACCGCGCCGGGTTCGCCCAGTCGCGCGACGCCGCTCGCCAGCAGGTCCGTCACGGACACTTCCTGGTCAACGGCAAGAAGGTCGACATCCCCTCGTACCGCGTGCGTGAGCACGACATCATCGAGGTCCGTGAGACCAAGCGCAACCTGCTCCCGTACGAGGTGGCTCGCGCCACCGCCGGTGACCGCTCGGTCCCGGCGTGGCTCGGCGTCGTGCCGGACAAGGTCCGCGTCCTGATCCACCAGCTGCCGGTCCGTCAGCAGATCGACACCCAGGTTCAGGAACAGCTGATCGTCGAGTACTACTCGAAGTAAGTAGTGGTTGAGGTGCGGTTCGCCGCACCTCAACTAGGCTTGTATCGGAGTGGCGTCATATAGCGGGCGCCACACGAAAAGGGGAGACCCCACATGCTGATCGCTCAGCGCCCGACTCTTCTCGAAGAGTCGATCGACGACACCCGATCCCGATTCGTCATCGAGCCGCTGGAGCCGGGTTTCGGCTACACCATCGGCAACTCGGTCCGCCGCACGCTGCTGTCGTCCATTCCGGGCGCGGCCGTGACGAGCATCCGGATCGAGGGCGTGCTGCACGAGTTCTCGACCGTTCCCGGGGTCAAGGAAGATGTCACCGACATCATCCTCAACCTCAAGGAGCTCGTCGTCTCCTCCGAGCACGACGAGCCGGTCGTGATGTACCTGCGCAAGCAGGGCCCGGGTGAGGTAACCGCCGCCGACATCGCGCCGCCGGCCGGTGTCGAGGTGCACAACCCCGAGCTGCGCATCGCCACGCTCAACGGCAAGGCGAAGCTGGAGATGGAGCTGACCGTCGAGCGCGGTCGCGGCTACGTCTCCGCCGCGCAGAACAAGCAGCCGGGTCAGGAGATCGGCCGTATTCCGATCGACTCGATCTACTCCCCGGTGCTCAAGGTCACCTACAAGGTCGAGGCGACCCGAGTCGAGCAGCGTACCGACTTCGACCGCCTGATCCTCGACGTCGAGACCAAGCCGGCCATGAAGCCCCGCGACGCGGTGGCCTCCGCCGGTAAGACCCTCGTCGAGCTCTTCGGCCTGGCCCGTGAGCTCAACGTCGAGGCCGAGGGCATCGACATCGGCCCGTCGCCGACCGACGCCGCCCTGGCCGCCGACCTGGCGCTGCCGATCGAGGAGCTGAACCTCACCGTTCGCTCCTACAACTGCCTCAAGCGCGAGGGCATCCACACCGTGGGTGAGCTCGTCGCCCGCAGCGAGCAGGACCTGCTCGACATAAGGAATTTCGGCGCCAAGTCGATCGAAGAGGTCAAGCAGAAGCTGCACGAGATGACGCTGGCGCTCAAGGACTCCCCGCCCGGGTTCGACCCGAGCGCGGTGGCCGGCGCCGGTTACGACGACGACGACAGCGCGTACGTCGAGACCGAGCAGTACTAAGCCATCGCGAGGGCTCTGCCTCGCGACTCCCCGCGCCGAGCGGTTCCCGCTCGGCGCGGGCGACGGTAACGGCTCGCATCGCCCCTAGAGCGACTGCGACCGGCCCGACTCCGGTACCTGGTACGGCCGGGGCGGGTTAACTCACAAGGAGAACGCAATGCCCAAGCCCACCAAGGGTGCACGTCTTGGCGGCAGCCCGGCGCACGAGCGGCTGATCCTGGCGAACCTCGCCACGGACCTGTTCCGCCACGGCAAGATCCGCACCACGGTTGCCAAGGCCAAGCGCGTCCGTCCGCTGGCGGAGCGCCTGATCACCAAGGCGAAGAAGGGCGACATCCACAACCGTCGCCAGGTGCTCACGGTCGTCAAGGACAAGGGCGTCGTCCACCACCTGTTCACGGACATCGCGGTGACGTTCGCCGAGCGTCCCGGCGGTTACACCCGCATCACCAAGGTGGGCGCCCGTAAGGGTGACAACGCCCCCATGGCGGTGATCGAGCTGGTGACCGAGCCGCTGAACCCGGTTCGCGTGTCGCGCACGGAGGCTCCGGCCGCCGCTGCCGCTGCCGCTCCCGCTCCCGCCGCTGAGGCCGAGACTGAGGCGCCGGCTGCCGCGGAGACCGCCGCGTCGGACGAGGCCGCCACGGCTGAGGCCGCTGACTCGGGTTCGGCCGAGGCTGAGGCCGGCGAGGCGAAGAAGGACGAGGCCTGATCCGTCAGGTCGGCTGAAGTCGGGCCCAGATCCCCTCTACGCGGGGATTCCGGGCCCAGTTGAATCGGGCTCGGGCCCCTCTTGCGGGGGTTCGGGCCTGTTCGCGTTTTGGGGAGGGCGATGGTGGTACGGCTCCGGCTTGATCTCGGCTATGACGGGACCGACTTCTCCGGGTGGGCCAGGCAGCCGGGGCTGCGTACGGTCCAGGGGGAGATCGAGCAGGCGCTCGGCAGGATCCTGCGGCTGGCCGAGCCACCGGCGCTGACCGTCGCCGGGCGTACGGATGCCGGGGTGCACGCGCGTGGGCAGGTGGCGCACGTGGATCTGCCCGTGGAGGCGTTCTCCGCTCTCGACCGCAACCACCGGAGATCCGCCGGGTCCGAGCCTGTGGCGGGTTTTCCGGCTGTCGGCTCCATGGGAGTCGGCGCGGTGTTGCCGCTGGACGTGGATGAGCGGCTCGCTACACTCCTGCGGCGGCTGGCCGGGGTGCTGGAGCCAGATGTACGCGTTCATCGGGTCTCCGTGGCTTCTGAGGGCTTTGACGCACGGTTCTCCGCCCTGTCACGGCGGTACGCGTACCGGGTCAGTGACGCGGCCGGTGGGGTGGATCCGTTGCGGCGCCGGGAGGTGGTCTGGCACAACCGGCCGCTGGACCTGGACGCGCTGAACGCGGCGGCCACGCATCTGCTCGGCGAGCACGACTTCGCCGCCTTCTGCAAGAAGCGCGAGGGGGCCACCACGATCCGGCGGCTGCAACGGCTCGACTGGGTGCGGGAGGGCGACGGGGTGCTGGTCGCCACCGTGGTCGCCGACGCGTTCTGCCACTCGATGGTGCGGTCGCTGGTCGGCTCTCTCCTGTCGGCCGCCGATGGGCGCCGGCCTGTCGAGTGGCCCGGGCAGGTGCTGGGGCGGGCCGTACGGGACTCCGGGGTGCATGTGGCGCCCGCGCACGGCCTGTGCCTGGAAGAGGTGACCTACCCGCCGGACGCGGAACTCGCCGCGCGCGCCCTCGCGACCCGGCGCGTCCGCACGCTGGGCGATGATCCGCCCGCGATCGACGAGCCGTAACCCGGCGGGTCCGTACGTGGGCGGTGACTCGCCCGCGATCGACGAGCCGTATCCCGGCGCGTCGATCCGCCCCCTGTCGACGAGCCTTGCCCCGCGCCGAGCGGGTTGTCAGTCGTTGGTGAGGCGGCGTTCCAGGGCCTGGGAGGTCTGGTCGCGGAAGGCGCCGCTGACCTTGCCGAGTGTCTTCTCCTTGGTGCCGGGTGTGTGGCCGTCGGCGTACGTGGCGTAGCTGAAGACGATGTAGCGGCCCCAGACCAGCCCCGCGGCGTAGCCGCCCGCGATCTCCACGCGTTCGCCGCCCGTGCCCGCCGCCGCGGGCAGGCCGCGGAACCAGACGTTGCGGCCGAGGTTCTTGGCCTTGTCGGCGCTCATGGCGGCCTCTTTGGTCGGCAGTACGGCGATGCCGGTCGTCACGGCGTAGCGGCGCTTGGTGTCCACGTACGTCGCTCGTACGATCCGGCTGCACTTCTGCTCGCGCAGCGCGTCAGCGAAGGGACCGGAGGCGGCCTTCTCGCAGCTCCCCGTCATGTCGGTCTTGACCTTGGAGAAGACGGCTCCCTCCGCCTCGATCTTCTTCTTCGGGAACGCCTCGGAGAGCGACATCTTGCGCGGGTCGGTCTGCTCGGAGTTGAGGATCGAGGTGGCGGGGACGACCGGAGTCGTGGAGGCATCGGGGCTGACGATGGCCGGGGGTGCCGTCGTCGGCGGTTCCTTGGCGGCCGTCGTGGCGGCGGGCGGCGGGGCGCTCACCGACTTGTAGGCGAAGAAGCCGCCCGTGGCGACGCCTGCCAGTGCGAGCACGCCCAGGGTGATGAAGAGGGTTTTCCGGCCCGCCGGCTTGCCGGGCTGGCCGGTGGCGGGCGGTGTCGCCTGGAACGGCGACTGCTTGAACGGTCCCTGCCCGTAGGCGGCGGGCGGTGTGGAGCGGTCCTGCGCGGCCGGGACGGGCAGGGCGGGGGTGGGTTTCTGGCCCCATACCTCGAACGGGAGGTCGGGGACGTTGCCCTTCTGTTCGGTGCCCTTCTGTTCGGTCCCGCCAGGGGGGATCGGCGGCCAGACCGGGACGTCGCTCGGCTCGGCCGGGTGTCCGGCGGCGTGCGGGTCGAAGGCGGGTGGTGGGGTGCCGGCGTCGAAGGCGTGCGGGCGAGCGTTGGGGCCGAAGGCGTGGGGGGCCGTCGCGTCGAACCCCGGCGCGGTCGCATTCGGGTCGAAGGCGGGCCCGGTGGTGTTCGGGTTGAAGGTGCTGGGGGCGCCGGTGTCGGGGTTGAAGGCGTGGGGGGCTGTCGCGCCGGACGCGGGCGTAGTGGGGTTCGCGCCGGACGCGGGCGTAGTGGGGTTCGCGTCGAAGGTGGGATCGGTGGCGTTCGGGTCGAAGGCCGGTGGGGCCGCCTCATTGACGGCGAAGGGGCGGGCGGACGCGCCCCTCGCGTCGTAGGGGGCGGTCAGGTTCGGGTCGGTCTGGTAGTCCTCGGCGTCCTCCGAGGGGTCGGCCTCTTCGTAGTCGGCCGCGGGCTGTCCGAACGTGGGGCCCTTGGTCGTCGGCCCGCCGTACACCGAGCTCTTGGGCGCGGGGTCGCTGTCGCCGGACGTGGGGGCTCCGGGCGGGATGATGCCCCCCGGGCGGGTGGGGGAGTCGTCCGGGGGCGAGCTGTCCGATGGGACGTTCCAGGGCGATGTCGGGGCGGACACGTCGTCGGAATCCGGTTCCACGGCGAGTTCGCCCGTGGCGGCGGGCCAGGGCGGCATGGCGGGCGGGTCCGAGACGGGGGCGGGCCATACCTGCATGCCCGCGGCCGCCGCGGTGAAGGCCGGTGGCGGCTCCCACGACGGCGCACCGGGCACCACAGGGTCGACCGCCCAGGTGGCGGGCTCCTCGGGGGCCCAGGTCGCGGGCTCCTCGGGGATGGGTGCGGGCCAGGCGCCGGACGCCGGAGACCATCCGGCGCCGGGCCGGCCGGGAGCCGGGGCGTCCTGTCCCGGTTCGGCGCTCGGCCACGAGGGCTGGGGACCGGAGGGCGGACTGCCCGATTCGGACTCGGCGGACTGCCATGGAGGCTGAGCACCCGGCCCGCCGGTGTGTGACGGAGGCTGGGCGCCTGGCCCGGCGGGGTGTGACGGAGGCTGAGCGCCTGGCGCCGGGCTGTGCGACGGAGGCTGGGCGCCCGGTCCCGGAGCGGTGGGTGGCCGCGTGGGTGCGGAGCCGGCGGGCGGAGGGCCCGCGGCCGGAGGTCGCGGAGACGGGGACGGGGTGCCGGGCTGGGCGCCGAGATTGCGGGGCAGGCGGCCGCGCATGGGGCGCGGCGGGCCCTGAGGGTCGGCGAACCAGTCGTACGGCGCGGCGTCGTCGCCCGCCACCTCCCACGGCTGCGCGCCGGGGAAGGCCGGCAGGCCGGGAAGGTCGGACTGGTCCTCGGCCGAGGCCGGGTCCGACGGCTGCGGTTCGAACGGCTGCCACTCGGACGGCGAGTCGAAGGCCGATGCCCCGGTCACCGTCTGCTCAGCATCCGATGGCGTACCCGGGAAAGCGGGCAGCATGTCATGACCGGCATCGTCATAAGCGGCACTCCCGTAAGCGGCACTCCCGTAACCGGCGCTGTCAGAGCCGGAGTCAGCGCCCGCGCCGGGCTCCGGTGGCGATGCTGGAGTAGCTCCGGGCGCCTCGTGAGACGCCCGTGACTCGGGATATTGAAGGGGCTGGCCGAAGCTCGGCGGTGGCGTCGCCGGTGCGGCCGAGCCGTCAGATTCCCTACGATCGTTGTCAGACCCAGGTTCCTGGCCACGCATAAGGGGGAGCCTAGCGAGAGTCGCGAGATCGTTATGCCGGTATGGGCGTTCCCGACTGGATCATCGATGCCGTTTGGGTACGTATCAAAAGGTTTGAGGCTTTCAGCTGCCCGGGTGGCCGGTCAGCGTGCGGGAGTCAAGGGCCTTGAAGACGGTGGCCTTGGTGATGTCGTCGACCGCCTGGAAGAGCTTCTTCTGCCCCTTCTTGTCGGGCTTGCTGCCGTCCTTGTTCTGGAACCAGATCATGACGGCGTAGTGGCCGTGCATCCACATCTGGGTGCCGCCGCTCCCGGTGCCGAGGCTCTTGGTGAGCGAGTCCTTGCCGGCCAGCGGCTTGACGTAGTCGGTCTTGCTGCCGACCGACTGCACCTTGGTCGCGGTCTTGCTGGACTTGAGGTTGGCCACGCCGACCGTGCCCATCAGCTTGCCGGCCTTGTCGCGGAAGCTCGCGCGGATGATCTGCGTACACTTGCCGGCCTTGAGGGCCTTCTGCAGCTTGTCGCCGACGGCTCCGTCGGAGCACTTCTTGACCTTGCTGGTGACGGTCATCGTGTACGAGCGGCCGCCGACGGCGATCTTCTTGGTCGCGAACAGCTCCTTGACCGTGAGCGGCTCGGGGTCGGTCTTGCGATCGGCCGCGTAGCTGTACTTGCCGGGAGGGGACGACGGCAGCGGCGCGGAGGTGCGGCGGGCCGCCTGGGTCTCGGCCTGGTCGGCGCCGCCTGACTTGAACATCACCACGAGGCCCGCGACGAACAGGCCGAGCACCGCGACGCCGCCGAGCGTGAACCAGAGCGGCCCACGCGAGCGTTTGCCCTCGTCGTAGGGGCTCCACGTGGTGCTGCGGCGCGCCGGTTCGGCGACCGGCTCGGCCGCGGCCGGTTCCTTGGCCCTGCGACCGGTGGCAGCCCCGATCGGTTCGAAGGGGTTGCGGGAGCCGCCGGGTTCGGCCGTGTCACGGGCCCTGCGAGAACGGCGGGGGGTGCTCTCCGTGCTGGTGTCACGTTCGTCGGGAAAACCCATGCGGCGACATTACCGTGAAGTGGTCATGAGTAGCCGAAGTCCTGCGTCCACCACGGACCGCCGGCCCCGGCCACCACGCCGACGCCGATGGACTCGATGCGGCAGTTGAGGATGTTCTGGCGGTGGTCCTTGCTGTCGAGCCAGCCGCGGACCGCTTCTTCGGGGGAGGTGTAGCCGCGGCCGATGTTCTCGGCGGCGCCCGCCCGGTATCCGGCGCGCTCCATCCGGTCCCACGGCGAGGAGCCGTCGGGGGAGTCGTGGGTGAAGCGGCCGCTGCTCGCCATCTCAAGGGAGTGCGCGCGGGCGGAGCGGGTCAGCCTCGCGTCCGTCCGGAGGCGGCCGCAGCCGCGCTTGAGCCTGGCGGCGTTGGTGAGGCTGACGACCTTGGCCGCCATCGCCGGCGACATCTCGGCGGTCTGCTCGCCGAGCACCCGCGTGGGATCTTCGGCGGTGTAGCCGGGCACCATGTTGCCGTCCGGGCTCTTCGTGGGCTTGGCCCTGACGCTGCCGCGCGGGACCCCGGCGGTGCTCTCTCTGGGGATGCGGCCCGCGTACGGCAGCGCCTTCTTGGCCGTGGGCGTGACCGTGGGCTTGGCCTTGGCCGCGGCGGGCGGGGCCGTCTCGTTGAGGTAGATGTGGCCGGTTTCTTCGACGTTGTCCGTCAACCGCCCGATCAGCACACCCGTGAACAGAACCGCCATAAGACAGGCGAGCACCCCCAGATGGTTCCGGCGCCGTGCGCTCCGCTGGGTGTGCCGGGTGAGAGAGGTGTGCCACATGCCACACCCAACGATAGAGATGTCTGGTCCTGGGAAAGAAGGGATCCCAGGGAACCGAAATCGAACCGTTCTGTGTCAGGTAGACTGATCGCAGGTTACCGGTCTTTTGACCAGCACCCTTAAATGCGGGTAGCCTAATCAATCGTTGTGTGCATAGGTCCAGCGCGACCGATGCGCGGCGCGTCCGGCGTCATCTCCCATCATCGAGCCCATCGGGCCGGGGAGACGGAAGGTCCGGGCTGCCGTGTGCCCGCACCGACCGACCCTAGAGCTGTCGCTTCCCGACAGCGCCGAAGACGCGAGCATAAAGAAGGCTACGACCGTGCGCACGTACTCACCGAAGCCCGCCGACGTTCAGCGTCAGTGGTACGTCATCGACGCGACCGATGTCGTGCTGGGCCGGCTGGCCAGCCACGTCGCGATCCTGCTCCGCGGCAAGCACAAGCCGATCTTCGCCAACCACGTCGACACCGGCGACTTCGTCGTCGTCATCAACGCGGACAAGATCGCGCTCACCGGCAACAAGCGTGAGCAGAAGAAGGCCTACCGCCACTCGGGTTACCCGGGCGGTCTGCGTTCCGTCAGTTATGGCGAGCTCATGGACAAGCGGCCGGACAAGGCCGTCGAAAAGGCCGTCAAGGGCATGCTGCCGAAGAACTCCCTCGGCCGGAAGATGGCCAAGAAGCTCAAGGTCTACGCGGGGTCCGAGCACCCGCACCAGGCCCAGCAGCCGGTGCCGTTCGAGATCACCCAGATCGCCCAGTAGTAGTCCGAAAGATTTAGAGGAGAACCGTGGCTGAGCCCACCGGTGTCGAGACGGCCGTCGAGGCCGAGGTGGAAGAATTCTCCGGCGAGGAGTTCCCTTCCGAGTACACCACCGAGTCCACCGCCAGCGCTGACGCTCCCGTGCGCAAGCCCGTCACCACGGGCAACTCGTACGGCACCGGTCGCCGTAAGGAGGCGATCGCCCGCGTGCGCATCGTCCCCGGCACCGGCAAGTGGACGATCAACGGTCGTTCGCTGGACGTCTACTTCCCCAACAAGGTCCACCAGCAGATCGTCAACGAGCCCTTCGTGGTGCTCGGCGCCGAGGAGGCGTTCGACGTCATCGCGCGCATCGACGGTGGCGGCGTGACCGGCCAGGCCGGCGCGCTGCGCATGGGCCTGTCCCGTGCGCTGGCGATCCTTGATGTCGAGACCAACCGAGCGCCTCTGAAGAAGGCCGGCTTCCTCACCCGTGACGCCCGCGCCACGGAGCGGAAGAAGTACGGCCTCAAGAAGGCCCGTAAGGCTCCGCAGTACAGCAAGCGCTAAATTGGCGCGTCTTTTCGGCACCGACGGGGTTCGTGGGGTCGCTGGTCGCGACCTCACGGCGGAGCTCGCCATGGACCTCTCGGTCGCGGCGGCTCACGTCCTCGGCGATGCGGGCGCGTTCACGGCCACAGGACGTCGTCCTGTGGCCGTCGTAGGCCGGGACCCGCGTGCCTCGGGGGAGTTCCTCGAGGCCGCAGTGGTCGCCGGCCTTGCGTCGTCCGGAGTGGATGTGCTGCGCCTCGGCGTGCTGCCCACCCCGGCCGTCGCCTACCTCACCGCCGCGCTCGGCGCCGACATCGGCGTCATGCTGTCGGCGTCGCACAACGCGGCACCGGACAACGGCATCAAGTTCCTGGCCCGGGGCGGTTTCAAGCTGTCCGACGCGGTCGAGGACGAGATCGAGCGGCGGCTCGGCGAGGACTGGACCTTTCCCGTCGGCTCCGCCGTGGGCCGGGTGCGTGATGCCTACGGTGAGGCCGACCGCTACATCTCCCATGTGCTGACCACGGTCAGTGGCCGGCTCGACGGTCTCGACATCGTCGTCGACTGCGCACATGGCGCCGCTCACATGGTCGCCCCCGAGGCGCTGGTGCGATCCGGAGCCAGGGTGGAGGCCATCGGCGCGCGGCCCGACGGCCTCAACATCAACGCCGGCTACGGCTCCACCCACCTGCCCAAGCTGCAGCAGGTCGTCGTCTCGCGCGGCGCCGACCTCGGCATCGCGTATGACGGCGACGCCGACCGCTGCCTGGCGGTCGACCACACCGGCGCGATCATCGACGGCGACCAGATCATGGCGATCCTCGCGGCCGACATGCACGCCGAGGGCACGCTGGCCAAGGACACCGTGGTCGCGACCGTGATGTCCAACCTGGGCTTCAAGCTGGCCATGCGCGAGGCGGGCATCCACGTCGTGGAGACCGCGGTGGGCGACCGCTACGTGCTGGAGCGCATGAAGTCCGACGGCTACAACCTGGGTGGTGAGCAGTCGGGGCACGTCATCATGCTCGACCACGCGACCACCGGCGACGGCCTGCTCACCTCGCTGCACCTGCTCTCGGTCGTGGCCAGGTCGGGCAAGTCGCTGCGCGAGCTGGCCGCGGTGATGACGCCGCTGCCGCAGATCCTGATCAACGTCAAGGACGTGGACCGGGGCAAGGCGTCGGTGCCCGAGCTCACCGAGGCCGTGGCGCTGGCGGAGAAGGAGCTGGGTGAGACGGGCCGGGTGCTGATCAGGCCCAGCGGCACCGAGCCGATGATCCGCGTGATGGTCGAGGCCTCGTCCGAGGAGCACGCCTCCGAGGTCGCCGGTCGGCTGGCCGACGTGGTCCGGGTCGCCTGCGTCTGAGGCTTTTCCGGTGAGGGGCACGGCGGCGCCGTGCCCCTCACGCGTATCCTGCGGCTGGTGAGCGTGACTGTGCTGATCACCGGTGGGCGGGCGCCCGTGGCGCTGGACCTGGCCAGGAAGTTCGCCAGGTCGGGTGCGCGGGTCGTGGTGGCCGAGAGCTCGCGGGCGCAGCTCTGCGCGCGGTCCTCGGCCGTGGCGGTGAGCCATCGGGTGCCGCCGCCCAACCGGGCTCCCGAGGCGTTCGCCGACGCGCTGGCCGACATCGTCAAGCTGGAGGGCGTGCGGCTGGTCGTACCCACCTGCGAGGAGATCTTCTGGGTGGCCCGAGGGCGGAAGCGGCTGCACTGCGAGGTGCTGGCCGAGCCGCTCGGGACCCTGCGGGCGTTGCACAGCAAGTGGGAGTTCGTCCAGCTGGCGAAGGGTTTCGGGCTGCCGGTGCCCGAGACGGCGCTGGTGACGTCGCAGGCCGACCTGGCCGGGATCCGGCGCCCGTTCATCCTGAAGCCTGTTTTTTCGCGCTTTGGTACGAAAGTGCAGGTTGTACGGGGAAATATCGCGTTAAGGGCGGGCGAGGGGCCCTGGGTGGCTCAGGAACTGCTCGACGGGACGCAGATCTGCACCTACTCCGTGGCGGTGAAGGGGCGATTGGTGGCTCATGCCGCCTACGCGGTGGAGTTTACGGCTTCTGGGGCTTGTGTGAGTTTCGAGCCGGTGGAGCACGCCGAGGTGGACGCCTGGGTGACGGAGTTCGTCGCGCGGGTCGGATTCAGCGGGCAGATCGCCTTCGACTTCATGGTCGGCGACCGGGTGCTGCCGATGGAGTGCAATCCACGGGCCACCAGCGGGGTCCATCTGCTGGGCGACGAGCTGGCCGGGGTGCTGCTCGGTGACGTACCCGACCGGCCGCTGCGGCCCGCGCCGGGCACGCGGGCGATGATCGGGCTGGCGATGCTGGGCTTCGGCCTGGCGGGAGTACGCTCCTGGCCGGAATTGCGCCGGTGGGCGAGCGTGGTGTCGGCCGCTGACGACGTGATCGCGGTGGAAGGGGACCGGGGGCCGTTCCTGGCGCAGTTCGGGGTGCTGTGGGAGAACTGGATCCGCTCGTTGTGGACGCGGCGGTCACTGATCGAGTGCTCGACGTACGACATCGAGTGGGACGGCCGGTGAAGGCCGAGCTGTTCACGAAGGACACCCTCGGCGAGCTGCCCTGGCCCGACACCGAGGACGGCGCCTACGCGCGTGACTACCTGGTGCCGCTGGTCGAGCACGGGACCGAGGCGTTCGTCACCAATGTGGCCACGACCTACGGGGTGCTGCTCGTGGACGGGCGCATTGTCCTGCCGGTGTCGGTCAATGATGGTGAGCAGGGGAACGCGTGGGTGTGCTCGCCGTACACGCACTATGTGACCTATGCCGGTGAGGAGCTGCGTGTGCTCGGCAGCGGGGTGCTGCGCGCGGTGCTGGCGGCGGCGCTGGCCGCGCTGGGCGCACTGTGCCGGTGGGCGGAGCTGGACCGGGTGGTGCTGGTCAACAACTGGCTGCTGTCCACGAACCTCTATCCGGCCATCGAGCCCGCCCATGAGCGGGCCGCCATCCGCTTCCTGCGGGAGCGGTTCCCCGGGCACGCCGTCGGGTTCTGCTCGGTGAACCGGCGGATCGACGGCTGTGTGATGGTGCCGGGGCGGCGGATCTACCTGGTGCGGCCGGGGGAGCAGGAGGCCCGGCATCGCAAGCGGTGGCGGCGCGATCTGCGGCTGGTCGGGCGCAGAGGGTATGAGGTGGTGCGGCCGGGAGAGGGTGATGCGGCTCGGGTGGTCGAGCTCTATGACCTGCTTTATCTGGATAAGTACTCGCGGAACAATCCGCAGTTCACCGAGCGGTTCGTCCGCGAGACCATGCGGGCGGGCACGATCACCTACTGGGCGCTGGCCAGGGACGGGCGGATCGACGGGGTGCTCGGCTACTTCCACCGCGACGGGACGCTGACCACGCCGATCTTCGGCTACGACACCGCGCTGCCGCAGGGGATCGGGCTGTACCGGATGCTGAGCGCGCTGGTCTACCAGATCGCTGTAGACGAGGGGCTGTCGGTCAACGACAGTGCGGGTGCGGGGGAGTTCAAGCGGCTGCGTGGGGCGGTGCCGGAGATCGAGTATCGGGCCGTGTACGTCGGGCATCTGCCGTGGCGGCGGCGTACGGGGTGGGTGGTGCTGGCCTGGCTGCTCGACCGGGTCGCGGTGCCGGTCATGCGGCGTTACGAGCTTTGAGGGCTTTTGAGGGAGTGGGATGCGGAGTGATCTGCTGGCTCAGGTGTTCGCCGCCTGTGAGCGTACGCCCCGGGCGACGGCGATCGTGGGGGCGCGGGGGCGAGAGCTGACGTTCGGCGGGCTGCGCGATCGGGCGCTGCGCATCCGCGACCGGCTGGTGGCGGAGGGGCTCGGGCGCGGCGACGGCGTGCTGTACGCCGTCGAGCCCTCGCCGGACGCGATCGCCGTGGCGCTGGGCGTGGTCGCCGCGGGCGGGGTGCTGGTGCTGGCCGATCCCGGCCTCGCGCCGGAGATCCTGCGGGCCCGGCTCCGGCTGGCCCGGCCGCGCTGGGTGGTGGCGGGGTCGCTGCTGTACGCGGTCACGTCGTTCGCGCCGCTGCGCGCGCTGGCCAGGCGCCGGGGCGTGCTCCTGCCCGGCCTTCGCGATCCGCTGCCGGAGCTGGAACTGCGCCACGCCTACACCGGCCGGTGGCTGCCCGGCGTGCCGAGAGCGGCGGTACGGTTACGCGGCCTGGACGGCCCGCCGCTCCACGCCGGCCCTGGTCCCGGCATCGACCCCGGCGCGGGCGCCGGTCTGGGTGCGGATGCGGCCGACGCGACCGGGGCGGGTCGGGGTGAAGTGGATGATCCGGCGGCGGTGATCTTCACTTCCGGCACCACCGCGCATCCCAGGGCCGTCGTCCACACCCGCGCGTCCCTCGCCGCCGGGCTGGAGATCTTCAGGGACCGCTTCCCCGTCGAGCCCGGCGACGTCGTCCACACCGACGGCCTCATGCTCGGCCTGCCCGCGCTCATCGGCGGCGCCACCTGGTCGATGCCCGGCCCGGCCAAGCTGATCTTCGAGCGCCGGGTGACCCACTTGTACTGCGTGCCCGTCGAGCTGGCCGGGCTCGTCGCCCGGGTGGAACGGCTGCCGGAGAGCCTGCGCCACCTGCTGCTCGGGTCGGCTCCCGCGCCCCCGGCCGTACTGCGGAAGGCGATCGCCGCCGCACCCGGCGCGGAGGTGCTGAGCGTGTACGCGATGACGGAGGCGCTGCCGATCGCGCTGGCGAGCGCGGCCGAGAAGCTGGCCTGCGCCGAGGGAGACCTGCTCGGTGCGCCGCTGCCGGGAGTCGGCGTGCGGTTCACCGAGGACCAGGAGCTGGTCGTCAGCGGCCCGCATGTGGCGCGCGGCTACCTGGGCGAACCGCCGCACGACGAGGTGGCCACCGGCGACCTGGTCCGCCTGGACGGACAGGGCCGCCTCGTCCTGCTCGGCCGGAAGAAGGACATGATCCTTCGCGACGGCTTCAATATCTACCCGAGCCTGTACGAACCGGCCATCGCCGCGCTGCCCGGCGTGGCCGACGCGGCCATCGTCGGCCTGGCCGATCCGGTCACCGGGGACGAGGAGGTCGTACTGGCGCTGGTGCCCGGCGACGGCTTCCAGGAGGCGGCGGTACGCGCCCGGCTGCCCGCGCTGGTCGACGCGGGCGCGCTGCCCGACCGGATCGCGGTGCTCCCGGACTTCCCGCGATCCAGCAGGCGCAAGCTCGACCGGGCGGCCCTGCGCGCGGCCATCGGCCGCCCGTGAGCTATTCGTCGCCCGTCAGTGTGAAGACGCGCAGCCGCTGTCCCGCCCAGAGGACCGCGCCCAGCGTCACGATGATCAGCGCCGGTACGGCGAAGCCGAGCGTCACGTTGGCCTCCAGGAACGGGTTGCCGGAGAGCTGGTCGGCGATCGTCAGAGCCCACTGCTGGATGGAGAACTTCTGCGCCCCCGGTACGAACGTGCCGACCAGCGTCTCCCACAGCAGCGCGTAGATGATCCCGATCGTGACCGCGTGCCGGGTCAGGATGCCGAGCAGCAGGAACACCGCCGCGTAGGCGATGCCTGCGCACAGCGCGCCGACCGCGAAGCCCACCGCGAGACCGTCCTCGTTGCCCACCAGCAGCCAGGCCGCGAAGTACGTCGGGACCGCCGAGAACACCGCCAGCAGCGATGCGGCCACCAGGAACTTCGTCTGCGCGATGACCGGCCGGGAGATCGGCTTGGACATCAGGTGGATGATCGTGCCGTCGTCGATCTCCGGGGCGATCACCCCGGTGCCCGCGATGAGGCCGAGCAGCGGAAGCATCGTGCCGATGGCGAACTTGTCCATCAGCAGTTCGGCCGAGCGCGGGTCGTCGCCGCCGAACACCCGCAGCATGACGGCCAACCCGATCAACGCGAGCGGTAGCAGAAGCAGAAGGAAGATCCTCCGCCTGCCCAGCAACGCCCGGTAAGTGATACCAGCAACGACCGGATTCATTGCTCCACCCCATCGGTCGCTGGGATCCGGTGTCTTCCTCGCGGGTTCATCACGTGCTCCGGTTGATCAGGTAGGCGAAGACGCTCTCCAGGTCCTCGTCGGCGGGGGAGACCTCGTGCAGGCGGATCCCTTCGGTGCGGGCGACGCGCGGGAGCAGCCACGCGAAGCGCCGGAACTCGACCGCCTGGACCTCCAGCCCGCCCGCGCCGAGCGAGACGCCGCCCGCCGAGCTGTCGAGCATCAGGGCGGCGGCGAGCTTTCTGTCGTCGCTCGACCGGATCCTGAACAGGTGCGGCCGGTCGGTCATCAGCCGGCGGATCTCGCGGAAGTTACCCGAGGCGGCGTGCCGGCCCGCGACCAGTACCTCGATCTGCTGGGCGACCCGCTCGACCTCCTCCAGGATGTGCGAGCTGAACAGGATCGTCTTCCCCGCCGTGCCCATGGAGCGGATCAGGTCCATCAGGTGCAGCCGCTGGCGCGGGTCCATGCCGTTGAACGGCTCGTCGAGCAGCAGCACCGGCGGGTCGTGGACGAGCGCGGCGGCGACCTTCACCCGCTGGCGCATGCCCTTGGAGTAGGTCTCGACGCGGCGGTCCTTGGGCTCCTCCATCTCGACCGTGGCCAGCGCCTTGCGGGCGGCCTCGATCGGATCGGGCAGACCGTGGAGCCGGGCGGCGGACAGGACGAACTGCCAGCCGGTGAGGAACCCGTAGACACCCTCCCGTTCAGGAACCAGGCCGATGTTCTTATAGATGTGGTGGTTTTTCCAGATCTGGGTGCCGTCCATCGTCACCGTGCCGCCTGAGGGGGCCAGGAACCCGGCCATCAGGTGCAGCAGTGTCGACTTGCCCGCGCCGTTGGGGCCGAGCAGGCCGGTGACGCCGGGACCGATCGTCATCGTGACGTCGTTGACCGCCACCACGTTGCCGTACCAGCGAGAGACCTGTGCGAGCTCGATCTTCATCGGGCGGCCGCCTTCCGATAGCGAGCCGCGAGTGCCGCCAAGCCGATCCCGATGAGCACGACCACGAGGATCGCCGGGACGGGCCCCGGCGGGTAGCCGCCGTCCGGAACGTTGGCCGTGGTGCTGAACAGCCACACCTGTACGGCGTCGACCAGCCAGAACGGGTTGAGCAGCCAGGCCCACGCGGCTCCCGACTCGTTGCCCGTCGAGGACAGCGTGCCGTAGATGACCGGGACGGAGGCCGAGGTGAGCAGGTAGAGGGCGATGACGGAGGCGACGCCGAGCCCGCGCCTGGGCGTCAGCGAGGCGATGGCCAGGCCGAACGACGACAGCAGGAGCGCGAGCACCAGCGCCATGGCCAGGGCCCCGAAGTACTCCTTGGTCTGCGGCGGCCCGTCCATGTCGATGAGCAGTTCGCCCACGTAGATCAGCGTGAGCGGCACGGCGAGCAGCAGGAACAGCGCCGCGGTCATGGCGATGACCTTGGCGGCCACGTACTCGGCGATCGTGACCGGACGTGACAGGTACAGCGGCAGCACCCGGAAGCGCAGGTCGGGCGCGACGACCGTCGGCGCCTGTGCGGCCAGGAAGATGGCCACGACCGGCTGCATGTAGGTCGCGAAGCCGCTGTAGGCCATGCCGCGCTGCTTCAACAGGGCCATCATCGCGATCGACACGACCGCGGGCAGCAGCATGATGACGCCCAGGGCGAACGGAATGATCTTGCTGCGTGCCGTACGCCCGAGGCCGAAGACGCCGCGCAGGCTGTGGACGGTGAGCGCGCGCGTCGAGTAGCCGCGGCCGAGTCGCGGACCGTCGTAATGGCGGTAACCGATGTCATAGATCTCAGACACCCGCGTCGACCTCCTCCCTGAAGACGTCCTCGATGCGGTGGCGGCCCTGTTCCAGGCGAATCAGGCAGAGGTCGAGATCGACGGTCGCGTCGCGGATCGCGTCGAACGTCTCCGGGCCCGCCACCTTGACCAGCAGCAGGCGGCCGTGCTGGACGGCGCTGTGGCCGAGCTCGGACAGCCGCTCGGCGAGCGGCTGCGTGCCCTCCTCGACCTCGACCGTGACGGTCTGCGTGGCCTGGGTGAACTCGGCGATCGCGGAGGAGCGCAGCAGCCGGCCCCCGTCGATGACGATCACGTGGTCGCAGATCCGCTCCAGCTCGCCGAGCAGGTGCGAGGTGACGAGCACGCTGATGCCGAAGTCGGTGCCGATGCGCCTGATCAGCGCCAGCATCTCGTCCCGGCCGCGCGGGTCGAGCCCGTTGGTCGGCTCGTCGAGGAACACCAGCTTGGGGTCGTGCACGAGCGCCTGGGCCAGCTTGACCCGTTGCTTCATGCCGGTGGAGTAGCCGCCGATGGCGCGGTAGCGCTCCTCGGCCAGGCCGACGTGGCGCAGCACGTCGGCGGCGCGCTCGCGGGCCGCCGTACGCGGCAACCCGGACATCTGGGCGAGGTGGACGACCAGCTCGGTGGCGGACACGTCAGGGGGAAGACAGTCGTGCTCGGGCATGTAGCCCACGAACCTGCGGATCTCGGCGCCCTGCGTGGTCACGTCGAGATCGAGCACCCGCGCGCCGCCCCCGGTCGGGGGCAGCAGGCCCAGCAGGATCTTGATCAGCGTCGACTTGCCCGCGCCGTTGGCCCCGACCAGGCCGGTGACACCGGGTCCGACGGTGACCGTCAGCTGGTCGAGCGCCGTGACGGTCGGGAAGCGTTTGGTCAGCCCCTCGGTAGCGAGGATGTGCATGGTCCGGACCCTACCGGCCGGGTATGGGGTGTGGCCTCGTTCACACGGATGAACGATGTCCTACTTGAGGCCAGAATTTCCGCTGGATGGCCAAGGTGACGGTGCCCGAGATGATCATGCCGGCGATGTTCAGCGCGAGTTGCGCGACCGATCCGCCGACCTCGCCCCAATCGCTGAGCGCCAGCGCCACGGCCACGTAACCGGCGGCGGGGACCGTGGTGACCGAGATGAAGACGCCGATCAGGGCCGACGACTTGCCCGCCGTGATCGACAGCACCCCGGCGGCGCCCGCCAGCAGCGCCACGATGAACGACCAGCGGTCGGGCTTGACGATGAACTGGACCTCCTGGTTCACGCGCAGGTTGCTCAGGTCGATCCAGCCCATCCAGCGCGAGACCAGCGCGCAGGCGAACGTGATCGCGATCGCCACCGCGAACCCGACGACCAGGGTCTTGAGCGAGGTGATGATCAGTCGGCTCCGGCCGCGGAGCAGGCCGAAGCAGATGGCCGCGATGGCGCCGAACTCGGGTCCGAGCACCATCGCGCCGACGATCAGGATGGGCGAGTTCTGCAGGACGCCGATGCCCGCGAGCTGCGTGGCGATCGCGAGGAACGCCAGGTACGCCCACGTGATGCGCGACTCGGCCTGCACCCTCTGGGCGAGCTCCGCCCAGATGACCGCGTCGTCGGGGTCGCCGGGAGCCTCCTCGACGGCGTCCGCGGCGACCTTGGACAGGGCCAGATGCACCTGCTCGACGGCGATCGACCCCTCGTCCTGCACCCACTTGAGCCGGTCGATCACCTCGTTGGCCGCTTCGCGCGCGACGTCGCAGAGGATCAGATCGCCCTTCGGCTCGCGGGCCGCGCCGGGCAGCACGGCGACGTTGGTGACGCCCGTGCACTCGTCGAGCACGGCCGTCACCTCCTCCGTACGGGTGGACGGGGTGATCAATCGCAGATGTAGCACTGGGTCATTCTTGTCCATTGGATGTTGATGGGCCGTTGACTACCGTACGCGAGGGTCTCTCACATGAGGCAGACGTTCAGGTGTCACGAGGACGGCGAGGACTGCTGGTTCGCCGACATAGACGATCAGGGGTGCGCGGGCAGGTTCGCGACCTACCTGTTCGAGGAGGCGTTCAGGTACGGCGAAGCCGTACCCGCCTGACGGAGTGGTCGGCGCCCTTCTGCATGACCAGGCCGGCGCGGCCACGGGTGGGGGCGATGTTCTCGATCAGGTTGCGCTCGTTGATGTCGCGCCAGACGTTGACCGCGAACTCCGTCGCCTCCTCGTAGGAGAGGTCGGCGATGTACTTGAAGTAGGACTTGGGGTCCTCGAAGGCGGTGCGGCGGAGCTTGTGGAAGCGGTCGACGTACCAGGCCCGGATGTCTTCCACCTTGGCGTCGACGTAGATCGAGAAGTCGAAGTAGTCGTTGACCGCCAGGGATGTGGGTGGAGCGGGCTGCAGCACGTTCAACCCCTCAATGATCAAGATATCCGGATTTTTCACTATTTGTTTGGCGCCGGGGATGATGTCGTATTCGAGGTGGCTGTAGACCGGGGCCTGCACCTCGGGCAGCCCGGCCTTGACCTCGGCGACGAACCTGACCAGCGCCCTGCGGTCGTAGCTCTCGGGGAAGCCCTTGCGATGCATGATCCCCTTGGACTCCAGCACCGCGTTGGGATAGAGGAAGCTGTCGGTGGTGAGCAGCTCCACGTGCGGATGCTCGGGCCAGCGGGCCAGCAGTGTGTGCAGCAGCCGCGCCGTCGTCGATTTCCCGACCGCGACACTGCCCGCGATGCCCAGGATGTACGGCACGTGCTGCCCGGGATGCCCGAGAAAAGCGCTCAGCACGCTACTGCGTTGTTTGGACCCGGTGAAGTGGAGGTTCAGCAGCCGGGTCAGGGGGAGGTAGATGTCGGTGACCTCGGTGAGGTCGATGGGGTCGTCGACGCCACGCAGCTCTTCCAGCTCTTCCTCGGTGAGAGTCAAGGGCGTGTTCTTGCGGAGTTCGCTCCACTGCTCCCTGCTCAGTTCAACGTAGCCGTTGTTCACCTTGGCAGCGTATCGACGGCCGACAAACGCGCTCTCGACCGGGTGGCACTCTCTATCCACAGCCTGTGGATAAATACATGGGATTACTTAGGACCAGTTTGGGGTAAGGCGGTGGACCGCGCCTGGGGATCTCACCAAACCGGGCATGCGGCGATTTGTCAGCGGCTACTGTTCGGAGACCTGAGCTTCGGGAGGGCTTGTGGACCGTCGTCGCTTTCTGACCAGAGCAGGGCTGGCCGCCGCGGCCGGCATCACCGGGCCGTTCGCCGGAGTGGCCTGCGCGGGCGCCAGGGGCGGGGTCACACGGGCGACCGGCTACGGGCCGCTGAAGGCGGTGCGCGACGCGCGTGACGGCAAGGTCAGGCTGCACCTGCCCGACGGGTTCAAATACCGCTCCTTCAGTCCGGCGGGCAGCAAATACTCCGACGGCTCCATCGTGCCGGGCAGGCACGACGGGATGGGCGCGTTCCGGGGGCCGCGCGACACCGCGATCCTGGTGCGCAACCACGAGGTCAGCGGAGCGGTCGGCGCCTTCGGCGACAAGGACAAGGCCTACGACCCCGCGGCCGGCGGCGGCACCTCGACCCTCCACGTCACCCGCTACGGCGAGGTGCTCAAGAGCGCCCCGTCGCTCAACGGCACCATGATGAACTGCTCCGGCGGCCCGATGCCCTGGAACGCCTGGGTGAGCTGCGAGGAGACCGTCAACGGCCCCGACGTGGCCAACGACTTCTCCGGCGGCGACAACGGCAAGCTGACCCGCAAGCACGGCTACATCTTCGAGGTGCCGGTGTCGGGCACCTCCAACGCCAAGCCGATCAAGGCCGCCGGGCGGTTCGCGCACGAGTCGGCCGCGTTCGACCCGCAGGCGGGGACGCTCTACCTGACCGAGGACTGCTTCTCCTTCGCCTCCGGCTTCTACCGCTACACGCCGCCGAAGCATCCGCTCAAGGCCGGGCGGCTGCTCGACGGCGGCCGGCTGCAGATGCTCGCGATCAAGGGCTCGCCGCGCAAGGACCTGTCCAAGGGGCAGCGGCCCGGCGCGACGTACAACACGGTATGGGTGACCATCGACGACCCCGACCCCACCTTCACCGGCAAGCCGTCGAACGACGAGGCCGTCCAGGCCGTCGGCAAGCAGGGGCGGGCCGAGGGCGCGGCGATCTTCTCCCGGCTCGAAGGGGCCATCTACCACCAGGGCACCGTGTACTTCTGCTCCACCCAGGGCGGCGCCACCGCCGAGGGTGACACGCCGCCGTCCGGGTTCGGCAAGGGGCGCGGGCAGGTGTGGGCGTACGAGACGTGGACCGGGCGGCTCCGGCTGGTGTACGAGTCGCCGCGCTCGTCGGTGCTGGACCTGCCCGACAACGTGACGGCCAGCACCCGCGGCACGCTGGTGCTCTGCGAGGACGGCGACGGCGACAACTTCCTGCGCGGCCTCACCAAGCAGGGCCAGATCTTCGACTTCTGCCGCCTGGAGCCGGTGGCAGGCGACCCTGGCGCGGAGTTCGCGGGCTCCACCTTCGGCCCCGGCGGTCACACCTTGTACGTCAACGTCCAGTCCAAAGAGGGCACCTCGTTCGCCATCTGGGGACCCTGGCAGCGGGGCTCGTTCTAGCCCGCCAGCTCCGCGACCGCCTCGGCCACCTGGTCCACCTCCGCGTCGGTGTTGTAGTAGTGCGGTGACAGGCGCAGGCACCAGTCGACGTCCTTGTCGCCGAAGTCGAACTGGGCGAACTCCCGGAAGCTGAGCGCCGAGTTGATCCCCTTGGCGTCCATGGCCGCCTTGAACGGCTCCGGCCGCCACCCCTCGATGGTGAAGGTGGCGATGGCGCCCAGCTCGGGGCCCTTTTCGAGGACGCGTACCCCTGGAACGGCCGCTAGCAGGACGCGCAGCCGGGCGGCCAGCGCGGGCGAGCGGCGCGCGATGGCCTCGACGCCGACCTCGCGGGCGTAGCGGGCGGCGGCCGCGCAGCCCAGCACGGTCGCGTACGGGAACTCCCACTCCTCGAACCGCGCGGCGGACTCGGCGGGCTGGTAGCGGTCCGGCCCGGTCCAGCGGGCGCCGCGCATGTCGATGAACAGCGGCTCGTACCCCGCCTTCAGCACCCGGTCCGACACGTAGAGGAAGCCGGAGCCACGCGGGCCGCGCAGGAACTTCCGGCAGGTGGCGGTGAGCAGGTCGCAGCCGATCGCGGCCACGTCGATGGGGTACTGGCCGACCGACTGGCACGCGTCGACCATGTACAGCAGGTCCAGCTCGCGGCAGTGGCGGCCGATCTCGGCGACCGGCTGGACCAGCCCGGAGTTGGTGGGGATGTGGGTGGCGCTCACCAGCCGGGGCCGGTGCTCCCGCATGAGCGCGGCCATCGCCGCCACGTCCACGCCGCCCTCCGGCGCGTCCGGCGCGTGCACGACGCGCACACCGAAGCGCTTGCGCAGGGACAGGAACGCGATCTGGTTGGAGATGAAGTCGTTGCGCGTGGTCAGGATGACGTCGCCGGCCTCGAACGGGATCGAGGACAGAGCGGTGGCGAAGGCATGGGTGGCGCTACCGGCGAACGCGATGTTTCGAGGAGCACAGTTGATCAGGGCGGCGAGCTCTGAGTAGAACTCGCGGACCTGGACGGCACGGGCCGCCGACGCCTCATAGCCGCCGATCTGGGCTTCCAGTCGCAGGTGGTCGAGCATCGTGGCCAGCACCGGAGCGGCCAGCAGCCCGCATCCGGCGTTGTTGAAGTGCACGACCCGCTCGCACCCGGGGGTGTCGGCCCGCAGGCTCTCGACGTCGAGTAGCGATCCCGAGTCGGGGGCGAAAGCGCTATTATCAAGTCTCATGTCGGATAGTAGCAGTTCGGCGGAACTGGCAGCGCGGCTGCGTGCCCTGCTGTCCGGCATGGCGCCGGGCGACCGCCTGCCCAGCAGCCGCGACCTGGTCCAGCGCTACCGGGTGGGCCCCGTCACCGTGTCGCAGGCCATCGCCGCCCTGGCCGCCGAGGGCGCGGTGATCACCCGTCCGGGCAGCGGCACGTTCGTGGCGCCGCGTGCCAGGGCGGGCACCGAGGTCGCCGACACCGCCTGGCAGACGGTCGCGCTCACCGACCGGGCCGTGGACACCCGCTCGCTGACCGACGCGCTCGGCCCGCCGCCCGCCGGGACGATCACCCTGGATGGCGGCTACCTGCATCGGTCGCTGCAGCCGACGCGGGCCATGGCCGCGGCGCTGGGCCGCGCGGCCCGTCGGCCCGATGCCTGGGACCGGGCGCCCGCGATCGGCCTGTCACCGCTGCGCGCCGTGTTCGCCACCATGGCCGGCGGCGGTGTCACACCGGAGGACGTACTGATCACCGCGGGCGGGCAGAGCTCGCTGTCGATGGCGTTCCGGGCCATCGCGGGACCCGGCAACCCGGTCCTGGTGGAGTCGCCCACCTATCCCGGCGCCATGGCCGCCGCCCGCGCGGCCGGGCTCAGCCCGGTGCCGGTGCCCATGGACGCCGACGGGCTGCGGCCGGACCTGCTGGCCGAGGCGTTCGAGCTGACCCGCGCGCGGGTGCTGTACTGCCAGCCGGTCCACCACAATCCGACCGGCGCGGTGCTGACGCCCGAGCGCCGCCGCCAGGTCGTCGAGGTGGCCAGGGCGGCGGGGGCGTTCGTGATCGAGGACGACTTCGCCCGGTACCTGGGCCACGGCGGGCCCGTGCCGCCGCCGCTGGTGGCCGACGACCGTGACGGCACCGTCGTGTACCTGACCTCGCTCACCAAACCGGCCGCGCCGAGCCTGCGCATCGGGGCGCTGGTGGCGCGCGGTCCGGTGATGGCGCGGCTGCGGGCCGTCCGCCTGGTCGACGACCTCTTCATCTCCCGCCCGCTTCAGGAGGCCGCGCTGGAGCTGGTCAGCTCGCCGTCCTGGGAACGGCACCTCCGTACGCTGGCCACGGCCCTGCGCGAGCGGCGCGCGGAACTGGCCGCCGCCCTCGCGCGCGAGCTGCCCGGCTGGAGCGTAGCGCGGCAGCCGGCCGGCGGGCTGCACCTGTGGGCGCGGCTGCCCGACGGGCTGAGCGACACGGCGGTGGCCGGCGCCGCCCGGCAGCTCGGGGTCGCGGTCAGCGCGGGCAGCCGCTACTTCGCCACCGAGGTGCCCGCCGCGTGGCTGCGCCTCGGGTTCGCCGAGACGGCGGACGCCGCCGAGCTGGTCGAGGGCGTACGGCGGCTGGCCCGCGTCTGAGACCGACCCCGCGTACGGCGGCCGGCGCGCATCGGAGACCCCGCTGATTGAAGGCGGACAGGAGGTTATTCATACTCCGAAAGGACACTCGCGACAGGAGGGCTCCTCGTGCTCTACATCTTCGGCTTCGAGCGGATCGGCGTAGCCGTGAGCGATCTCTACTTCGTCGACCCCAATCCGATGAAGGGCCAGGAGGGCGCCGAGCACGGCGTCCGCCTCGAAGTGCGGATGCTCGAACCAGGGCAGCTGAAGGGCTCCATCTATTCGGCGCGGCCCATCAACCTCGACCGGCCCATCTGGCGCGTCGACCTGCTGGAATCGGTCGACGGCAGCCCCGGCAGCTTCGACCGCACCCACCACCATCCGGCCTTCACCGGATGGGACCCGGGCCCGCGCGTCTTTGACAGGGAGCTGTCGAGCGATCCCCTTCAATGGCTGGCGGGCAAGCTGGCGGACCTGGACGCCGTGCTGGAAAGGGCGGGGGTGGAACGCGACGAGTCGATCGCCGCGGACGTGGCCGAACTGCGCCTGTGCGTCCCCGAGATCGTCGAGAGCGTCAGCCGCCTGCTCACCAGGGTGGCGAAGGGTGAGCTCGGCAGGGCGCCCGGTGAGGGGCCGACCGACAGCGTGCGGGCCAGCTGGCTGTAGGCACGCGCCGGTTAACCTGAGGGGATGATCCTGGGCATCGGCGTGGACGTGGTCGACATCGCGCGGTTCGAGTCGGCGCTGGAACGCACGCCGGGGCTGCGCGAGCGGCTGTTCACCGAGGTCGAACGGCCGCTCGCCGTACACTCGCTGGCGGCCAGGTTCGCCGCCAAGGAGGCCGTCGCCAAGGCGCTCGGCGCGCCGAAGGGGCTCGGGCACCTGGAGGCCGAGGTGCGCTGCGACGAGAGCGGCAAGCCCGAGCTGCGCGTCACCGGCAAGGCCGCCGAGGTCGCCTACGGCCTGGGCGTCAAGCGCTGGCACATCTCGCTCAGCCATGACGCCGGTGTGGCGATGGCCTACGTGATCGCGGAGGGATAGCTTCAGATCATGCGTACCGCCTACACCGCCGACCAGATCAGGACCGCCGAGCGCGCGCTGATGGCGCGGCTGCCCGACGGCACGCTCATGGACCGCGCCGCCACCGGGCTCGCCGCCGTCTGCGCCGGCCTCCTCGGCAAGGTGTACGGCACGCGCGTGCTGCTGCTCATCGGCAGCGGCGACAACGGCGGCGACGCCCTGTACGCCGGGGCCCGCCTGGCCGGGCGTGGCGCCCGGGTCGAGGCCGTCCTGGCGGGCTCCAAGACCCATGAGGCGGGACTGGAGGCGTTCCGCCGGGCGGGTGGCACGATCGCCGGGCCCGACGCCGTCGACCGGGCCGAGCTGATCGTCGACGGGCTGGTGGGGATCGGGGCGACCGGGGCGTTGCGGGAGCCGTACGCGGGGCTGGCCGAGGCGGCCAACGCCGCGCCCGGCCTGGTCGTCGCGGTGGACGTGCCCAGCGGCGTCGACGCGAGCACGGGTCAGGTGGACGGGGCGGCCATCGCGGCGCAGGTGACCGTGACCATGGGCGCGCCCAAGACCGGGCTGCTCATCGATCCGGGCGCGGGCAACGTGGGCGAGATCGAGCTGATCGACATCGGGCTCGGCCCCTACCTGCCCGACCCCGACGTCGTGGCGTTCACCCACCGCGACGTCGACGGCCGGTTGAAGCAGCCGATGGGCGAGTCCGACAAATACCGCAGGGGCGTTCTGGGCGTCGCGGCGGGCAGCGACCGCTACACGGGCGCCGCCGTGCTCGCCGTGGGCGGCGCGCTGCGCGCGGGCGCGGGGATGGTGCGTTACGTGGGGCCGAGCGAGCCGGTGGCCCAGGTACGCACCCACTGGCCCGAAGCGGTCATCACCGAGCTGAGCGAGCCGTCGATCGACGAGGTCGGCCGGGTGCAGGCATGGGTGCTGGGGCCCGGTCTCGGCACCGGCGACTGGGCGCACGAACTGGCCGCCAGGGTGCTGGCCAGTGACGTGCCCGTCCTGATCGACGCCGACGCCCTGACGCTGGTCGCCCGTGACCGGGCGCTGCTCCGGCGTACCGCCCCGGTGCTGATCACGCCGCACGCGGGCGAGCTGTCGCGGCTGCTGGAGGTGGACCGCGAGGCGATCGAGGCGGGCCGGCTCCGGTACGCCCGCCAGGCGGCGGCGGAGCTGGGCGTGACCGTCCTGCTCAAGGGCTCGACCACGGTCGTGGCCGAGCAGGGCCGGCCGGTACGGGTCAACCCGACCGGCACGGCCTGGCTGGCCACCGGCGGCACGGGGGATGTGCTGTCCGGGGTGGCCGGCGCGCTGCTCGCCCAGGGGCTCGACTGCTTCGACGCGGGCTCGTGCGGGGCCTACTTGCACGGGCTGGCCGGCCGGATCGCGGCCGAGGACGCACCCCTGACGGCCGCGGACGTGGCCTCGGCGGTTCCGGTGGCGATCCGTGCGTTGCGCGACTCTTCCAAGTGAGCCGGAGTCCGCCCGGCCGACCTCAGCAGGGGCGATTCGCGCTCGACCACGTGAGCGAGCTGCCAGACTGGAGGGATGACATCCCCGATGGCGACGCCCGCGGAGGCGCGGGTCGATCTGGCCGCGATCAGGCACAACGTGGCGCTGCTCAAGGAGCGCGCGGGCGGCGCCGAAGTGCTGGGAGCCGTCAAGGCCGACGCCTACGGGCACGGGCTCGTACCGACCTCCGAGGCCGTGCTGGAGGGTGGCGCGAGCAGGCTCGGCACCGCCTTCATCCGTGAGGCGCTCGCGCTGCGCGCCGGTGGCATCACCGCGCCACTGCTGGCGTGGATCATCACCCCCGGAGAGCCGCTGGACGAGGCGCTCGAAGCCGAGATCGAGCTGTCGGCGGCCGACGCGCCGGTGCTCGACGAGATCGCCGCCGCGGCGCGGCGCACCGGGCGTACCGCCAAGACGCACCTGGAGGCCGACACCGGCATGAGCAGGGGCGGCGCCCCGCTCGCCGCCTGGCCGGAACTGCTGGCCAGGGCGCTCGCCCTCCAGGCCGAGGGCGCGATCGAGATCGTCGGCCTGTGGTCCCACTTCGCCTGCGCGGACGTGCCGGGGCATGGCTCGATCGACCGGCAGATCGAGGCGTACGAGGCGGCGCTCAAGCAGGCGGAGCAGGCCGGCGCCGCCGGGTCTCACGTCATCAGGCACCTGGCCAACTCCGCCGCGATCCTGACGCTGCCGCGCACCCACTACGACATGGTCCGGCCCGGCATCGCCATGTACGGGCTCAGCCCGGTTCCCGAGCTGGGCGACTTCGGGCTGCGACCGGCGATGACGCTCGTGGCGCGGATCGCTCTGGCCAAGCGGGTGCCGGAGGGCTCGGGAGTGTCCTATGGGCACCTTTATGTCACGAGTTCCGAGACGACGCTTGGGCTGGTGCCGCTCGGGTACGCCGACGGGATCCTCCGGCACGCGACGGGGCGGGCAGAGGTTCTGGCGGGAGGTCGCCGAAGGGCGATAGCCGGCCGGGTGTGCATGGACCAGTTCATGATCGACATGGGTGACGAGCCGCTCGCCGCGGGGGACGAGGTCGTCCTGTTCGGGCCTGGTGGGAGGGGTGAGCCGACCGCTCAGGAGTGGGCGGATAACCTCGGCACGATAACGCATGAGATCGTGACCAGGATCGGTTCGCGGGTGCCGCGGGTGTATAGGGGATCAGGGACATGACGACGACAACACGGCGGAAGGTCGGGATCGCCGGCGCCATCGTCGGTGCCGCTTCGGCCGGTGTGGCGGCGGCGGCGCTGGCCAAGCGCTACGCGGTGGGCCGTATGAGGCTGCGCCCCGACGCCGAGGCGAGCGAGCCGTTCGGCGAGCTGCGCGGCAGGGACCTCACGCTGGTCACCTCCGACAACACGGCGCTGCACGTCGAGATCGACGGGCCCGAGGACGCGCCGCTGACCATCGTGTTCTGCCACGGCTACTGCCTCAGCCTGGAGTCGTGGCACTACCAGCGCCGCGACCTGCGCGACAACCACCGCATGGTGCTGTGGGACCAGCGCTCACACGGCCGCTCGCAGCGCGCCACCGCCGAGGACTGCACGATCGACCGGCTGGGCGACGACCTGGCCGAGGTGATCGAACGCTTCGTGCCCGGCCCGTGCGTGCTGGTCGGCCACTCCATGGGCGGCATGACGATCATGGCGCTGGCCGACCGCCATCCTGAGCTGTTCGGTGACAAGATCCGCGCGGTGTCCCTCATCGCCACCTCGGCGGGCAAGCTGGCCGAGCTCACGCTGGGCCTGCCGGCGCTGCTGTCCAAGGCCGTGCACAAGGTCGCCCCGTCGACGATCTCGCTGCTGGGCCGGCGGGGCTCGTTCGTCGACAAGACCCGCAGCGCGGGCAGCGACATCGCGTTCCTGATGACCCGCTACATGGGCTTCGGCGACTCCAAGAACGTCAGCCCCACCCTGGTCGACTTCGCCGAGACGATGATCAGGGCGACGCCGACCGAGGTGTTCGCCAACTTCTACCCCGCGCTGATGAACCACGACAAACTGGCCGCCCTCGACGTGCTCGACCCGGTCCCGACCGCGATCCTGGTCGGCGACAAGGACTGGCTCACCCCGCCCGAGCACAGCAAGGCGATCGCCGCCGCGCTGCCCAACGCCCAGCTCACCGAGGTGCCCGACACCTCGCACCTGATCCAGCTGGAGCGCCCGGGCGTGGTCAACGACGCGCTGCGCGACCTGATCAAGCGAGTGGAGTTGTAGTGGCCGAACGGCTTCCGACCGCCGAGGACATGCGCGCCTACGGCGCCCGGCTGGCCGCCGGCCTCCGGGCGGGCGACCTGCTGATCCTGTCCGGCCCGCTCGGCGCGGGCAAGACCACGCTCGTGCAGGGCATCGCCGAAGGGCTCAAGGTACGCGGCCCGATCACCTCGCCCACGTTCGTGATCGCCAGAGTGCACCCGTCGCTGCGCCAGGGGCCGCCGCTCGTCCACGCCGACGCCTACCGGCTGGGCGGTGACCTGGAGGTCGACGACCTCGACCTCGACGCCTCGCTGGAGGAGTCGGTGACGGTCGTGGAGTGGGGCGAGGGACTGGTCGAGGGGCTGTCCGACGACCGCCTGGAGATCCACATCGACCGCGAGAGCGGGGACGACGCCCGCCTGGTGACGCTGCGCGGCGTCGGGGCGCGATGGGCCGACACGCCGTCCGAACCTGCGGAAAAGTAAAATCCGCCCTGTCTTCCGGCAAAGCTGCCACCCTTGACGTACCTCACCATCGATAGAAAACATGATCATTGGTAAGGGATTCGCCCAGAAATTCTGGGTATCAGGAGGGGCGGCGTCCACTTTTTTGGTGGATGCTTGGTGCAGGACGGCGCGGAGTGGGGTGCGGCGGTGCTCAGGGTCAGGCGAGTCGCGTACGCGGGAGCCATCGTCATGATCGGTGCGGTCGGCTGCTCGGCCTCCGCGCAGACCTCAGCGACTCCCACACCCTCGGCCTCGGCCACCGGCTCGGTCAGCGCCACGCCGACCGCCACCGTGAGCAGGAAGCCCATCCTGGTCGAGCTCAGCCCCGCCAAGGTCACCGCGGGTGAGACCTCGAAGGTGTGGATCTTAGCCAATTGCCCCGTCCCCAGCGGCGGCCCCGCGCACACCGGCACCGCCACGTCCAAGGCGTTCATCAACGGCGTGTCGCTGACCACCGCGCCGACGTCCTCGACGGCCACGCCCGCCCCGACCGGCACCGCGGCCGGCAACCCGTGGGTACGCGGCGAGGCGCAGGTGTCGGGCACGGTCAAGCGCGGCACCTACCCGGTCGAGGTCAAGTGCGACGGCACCAACGACACCGGCAAGGCCACCCTGCGCGTCGTCAGCGCGACCGCTGACACCTCCGACGACAGCTCCACCAAGGCGCCCACGAAGGCGCCCAGAGCGGGCGGCGGCGGCACCTTCGGCAAGGACGTGGACGAGGGTTCGGGGATGCCGGTCGGCGGCGTACTGGTCGGTGCGGCCGTGCTGGCGGCGGCCGGGCTGCTGATCAAGCGCCGCGTCCGGGGCTAGCCGATGGCCCGCCCTGGACGGGTGGTCATCGCGGGCGCCGTCACCGGCCTGGTGCTGGTCGCGTTCGGCAGGTCCTATCAGGCCACCACCAAGTCGGCCGGCTCCGTCGTGCCCGAGAGCATCGACATTCCGTCGATCGAGGTCGAGGCGCCGCTGATGAAGCTCGGCCTGAGCAAGGACGGCGAGGTCGAGCTGCCGCCGTACGAGAAGCCCAAGATGGCCGGCTGGTACACCGGCAGCGCGGTGCCCGGCGACAAAGGCGCCTCGGTCATCATCGGCCACGTCGACACCAAGACGGCCCCGGCGGTGTTCTTCAAGCTCAGGCAGGTACGCAAGGGCGAGATCGTCAAGGTCGAGCGGAGTGACGGCAAGGTCGTCAAGTACAAGGTCGACTCGGTCGAGCAGGTGTCGAAGGACCACTTCCCGGCCAAGCGGGTGTACATCGAGGACGGCCTGAAGCTGGTGACTTGCGGCGGCAAGTTCGACTATGCCAAGGGCGAATACGTCGACAACATCATCGTCTACGCTTCCAGAGCGTGAGCGAGGAGACCGATCCGCCCGCGTCGGGCACGCGCGTTCCCTGGCCGGAGGTGCATCCGGCGGCCCGCGCCGCCGTCGAGGAGTTCCTCGGCGCCCCTGTGACCGAGGCCGTGACGCAGACGGGCGGGTTCTCGCCCGCGGCGGCCGTACGGCTGCGCGCCGCGAACGGCCGGCGCGTCTTCGTCAAGGCCGTCGGCCCGGAGCCGAACCCCGACAGCGTCCGCCTCTACCAGGCCGAACGCAGAATCGCCGCCGCACTTCCCGAGTCCGTGCCCGCGCCGCGGCTGCTGACCTCTTTCGAGATCGAGGGCTGGGTGGTGCTCGTCTTCGAGGACGTCGAGGGCCGCCACCCCGAGCTGCCCTGGCGCCGCGCCGAGCTCGACCGGGTGATGGGGGCCGTGCGGCGCATGTCGGCCGCGCTCACACCCGCGCCGATCGAGGCGCCGCCGGTCGCGGAGGTGTTCGACAAGGCGTTCCGGGGCTGGCGCAGGCTGCTCGGGGAGGACACCACCGGTCTCGATCCGTGGGCGCTGCGCCACCTCGGCGCGCTGGCCGAGCTGGAGTCCGGCTGGGCCGCGGCCGCCGCCGGCGACACGCTGCTCCACGCCGACCTCCGGGCCGACAACCTGCTGCTCACCGAGGAACGCGTCTACGTGGTCGACTGGCCGTGGGCCTGCGTCGGCGCTGCCTGGTTCGATTCCCTGGCCATGCTGCCCTCGGTCGCCATGCAGGGCGGCCCCGCGCCGGAGGAGCTCTTCCCCGACCCCGATCCCGCCGCCACGGCGGTGATCGCCGCGTTCACCGGCTACCTGGTACGGCAGGGCCGGCAGCCGCCGCCACCCGGCCTGCCCACGCTCAGGGCGTTCCAGCGGGCGCAGGGCGTCGTGTCGCTCGACTGGCTGAAACAGCGCACCGGCTGGGAGTGACTCTCTTGACCGGCTGAAACTGTGCACCGGCCGGGCGTGACCCGGCGGGCGGGTAGGCTAAACAGTCGTGCTGGTCCTGGCCTTTGATACCGCGACGCCCGCCGTCACGGCCGCGCTCCACGACGGGCGGCGTGTCCTCGCCGAGTCGACGACGATCGACGCCCGGCGACACGGTGAGCTGCTCATCCCCACCATCGAGACCGTGCTGCGGGAGGCGGGTGCCGCCCTGTCCGAGGTCACCGCCGTCGTGGCGGGCAGCGGACCGGGCCCCTACACCGGGCTGCGTGTCGGGCTGATGACCGCGCAGGGGCTCGCCACCACGCTGGCCGTCCCCGCGTACGGCATCTGCACCCTCGACGCCGTCGCCTACGGCAGCGGGCTCGCCGAGCCGTTCCTGGTCGCCACCGACGCGCGGCGCAAGGAGGTGTTCTGGGCCCGCTACTCCGACGCGCGCACCCGGCTCGACGGGCCGTTCGTCGACCGGCCCGCCGAGGTGCCGGTGGAGGGCCTGCCCGTGGTGGGTGCCGGTGCCGGGCTCTACCCCGACATCCTGGGGCAATCCGACGCTCCGCCGTACCCCTATGCCGGTTTCCTGGCCGCCCTGGCGGCCGAGCGCATCGCGGCCGGGGAGCAGCTCGGCCCGCCGCGCCCGATCTACCTGCGGCGGCCCGACGCGGTGGTGCCCGGCGCCCCCAAGAGGGTGACGGCGTGAAACCCCGGCAGGTGGACGTGCGGCTCCGGCAGATGACCGAGGCCGATCTGCCGGCGGTCATGGCGATCGAGCGCGACACCTTCCCGCTCGACGCGTGGAGCGAGGCCATGCTCCGCGGCGAGCTGGCCGACCAGCCGCGGACCAGGCACTACGTGGTGGCCCTCGTCGACCGGGAGATCGTCGGCTACGCGGGCCTGGCCGCCGCGGCCGACCAGGCCGACGTCCAGACCATCGCGGTCGTCCAACCGCACCAGGGCACCGGCATCGGCGGCGCCATGCTGGCGGAGCTGCTGGCCGAGGCCGGTCGGCGCGCGGTGCGGGAGATCTTCCTGGAAGTACGGGCCGACAACCCGCAGGCGCGGGGGGTCTACGAGCACTTCGAGTTCGAGGTGATCGGCCGGCGCCGCCGCTACTACGACGACGGCACCGACGCGATCATGATGAGAAGGAAGCTGGATGGCTGACGCACCCCTGGTTCTCGGCATCGAGACGTCCTGCGACGAGACCGGCATCGGCATCGTCAGGGGCCACACGCTGCTGGCCAACACGATCGCCTCCAGCATGGAGGAGCACGCCAGGTTCGGCGGCGTCGTGCCGGAGGTCGCCTCGCGGGCCCACCTGGAGGCGATGACGCCGACGGTGGAGGCCGCGCTGGCGCAGGCCGGGCTGAAGTTCTCCGACATCGACGCGATAGCCGTCACGGCCGGTCCCGGGCTGGCCGGGGCGCTGCTCGTCGGCGTCGCCGCGGCCAAGTCCTACTCGCTCGGCCTCGGTGTGCCCCTCTACGGCGTCAACCACCTGGCCGCCCACGTCGCCGTCGACCAGCTCGAACACGGCCCGCTGCCCAAACCGTGCATCGCCCTGCTGGTCTCGGGCGGCCACTCGTCGCTGCTGCTCGTGCCCGACGTGGCCGAAGACGTGATCTCGCTCGGCTCCACCGTCGACGACGCGGCCGGGGAGGCGTTCGACAAGGTGGCACGGGTGCTCGGCCTGCCGTTCCCCGGCGGCCCGCACATCGACAAAGCCGCCACCTCCGGGTCGGGCACGGCCGTCGCCTTCCCCCGGGGCAAGATCGACGACGGCACGCTCGACTTCTCCTTCTCCGGGCTGAAGACCGCCGTGGCGCGCTGGGTGGAGGCCCGCGAGTCGGCCGGTGAGTCCATTCACGTACCCGACGTGGCGGCCTCCTTCCAGGAGGCCGTGGTCGACGTGCTGACCCGCAAGGCGCTCCAGGCCTGCCGCAAGTACGAGGTGCGTGACCTGCTGATCGGCGGGGGTGTCGCGGCCAACTCCAGGCTGCGCGCCCTGGCCCAGGAGCGGTGCGACGCGGCGGGCGTACGCCTGCGCGTGCCCCGGCCCGGACTGTGCACCGACAACGGCGCCATGGTCGCCGCCCTGGGCTCCGACCTGGTCGCGGCGGCCATCACCCCGTCGACGCTGGACATCCCCGCCGACTCGTCGATGCCGATCACGACCGTTCACGTTTGAGTCCCGTGCGATAGGTGGGGTAGGCGGGGATCCAGCCGAGTTCCCGCTTCGCGCGGTCGCTGGAGAGCCGGATGCGCACGCCGGTCATGAAGGCGTGGATGTACGGCGTCGGCCGCAGCAGCCAGCCGGGCACCCGTAGCGGTGCGGGCGCGTTCGCCGCCTCGGCCAGCGCCCGGACATATGCGTCGAAGCTCACCGGCTCGTCGTCCGCGATGTTGTACGCCCGCCCGGCCCCGCCCCGGTCCAGCGCGGCGACGGCGGCCGAGGCGGCGTCATGGACGTGCACGAGCGAGATGACGCCGGCCGGGTGGACCTCCGGCAGCATTCGCCGCCGCGCCATGGCCATCATCTTCCGCGTCGTCACCTCGGGGCCGTAGAACAGGCCGTAGCGCAGGGAGACGCCGTCGATGCCCGGCGTGTTGAACACCTGCTCCTCGTTGGCCCGAATCGTCCTCATGTGCACGCCAAAGGGGCCTCTGGCGGGCTCGGCGAACGGCCGGTCCTCGGTCACCGGCTCCGGGCCGTGGTCGCGGTAGCCGTACCCGAGGAAGAACGACTGCGTGACGAAGCGGTGCGCGCCGACCTCCTTGGCGGCCGCGATCAGGTTGGCCGTGCCCCGGTCGCGCAGCGCGCCCGTCGGATACAGCTGGCGGTGGAACAGCGGCAGGCCGGTGATCGCCGTGGCCTGGTGCATCACCGCGTCGGCCTGGTGACCCTTCACCGCGGCGAGCAGGGCGTCGCGGTCCATCATGTCCGCGACCAGGCCGGTCGCGCCCGCCTCCGCCAGTTTGGCGGCACCGCGCTCGGAACGGGTGAGGCCGAGCACCGAGTGGCCGGCGGCGAGCAGCTGCGGTATCAGCTCGGTGCCGATGGTGCCGGTGGCTCCTGCCAGAAGTACCTTCATGCCTGCTCTGTCTCCTTGTGCGTCGTGGGGTCCTCATTCAACGGATGCGTGGCGGGGTGCCGGATGTGACATGCCGAGCTGTCAGGTGCCCGCTGCGTGTCTGGTCCACGTGCCCGTTACGGTGGGCCGAAACCGTCTCCCAAAGATCTGGAGGGGGCTGTGGCCGATGCTGACGCGGTGTTCGGAGAGCACCGGAGCCTGCTGTTCACGCTGGCCTACGACATGCTCGGCAGCGTGGCCGACGCCGAGGACGTCGTGCAGGACACCTGGCTGCGCTGGGCCGGTGTCGACCTGGCCCAAGTGAGCAATCCGCGGGCCTATCTGATCCGCATCGCCGTCCGGCGGTCCCTGGAGCGGCTGCGCGGCCTGCGCGCCGCCAGAGAGGACTACACAGGCCCGTGGCTGCCCGAGCCACTGGTGACCGCCGACTACCCCGTGACGGCCGCTGAGAACGTCACCACGGGCCTGCTGGTCGTACTGGAGACGCTGTCGCCTCTGGAACGGGCGGCGTTCGTGCTGCGGGAGGCGTTCGGGTTCGAGCACGCCGAGATCGCCCGCATCCTCGACCGCACACCGGCGGCGGCGCGCCAGCTCGCCCGCCGGGCCCGCGAACACGTCCGCTCCCGTCGCCCGCGCTACCCGGCCGACCCCCGGGTGGCGCGCGAGGTGGCGGAGCGCTTCGTCGCGGCGATGGCGGGCGGCAGCCTCGCCGACCTCCTGGCGGTGCTGTCTCCCGACGTCACCATGTGGAACGACGGCGGTGGCCGCGTGCACGCCTCACTACGCCCGATTCACGGCTCGGACCGGGTGTCCCGCGTACTCATGGGCATCGGGCCCAGGTACGTGGACCTGGACCTCCTCTGGACGGCTGGGCCGACGTTCCTGCTGCTGGCCGGGGGTCAGGTCCGGGTCGCGCTGACCGTGGAACCGGACGAGACGGGCACTCGGGTGGGCGGGCTGTATGCGCTGGTCAACCCGGACAAGCTTGCACATGTGCGTCGACCTGCTCGCGTTGGGTCGCGCGCCATGGCTGTGTCGGACGGGTAGCTCAGTCTTTTCTCGTGGGGCGGAGGAGGGCTTCGGCGAGGGCGAGCATGGTCTCCTCCAGAGCGCCCAGACGCCTGGTGAGGTCGGTGGTGGCGGGCTCGACGATGTCGGTCACCGTCTGGGTGAGCTCGGTGCGGTCGGGGCGGGCCGCGACCAGCTCCGTGAGCACCGCCGCGGCGGCGGCCAGGCGCTCGCCCTGGTGGGTGGTCTGCGAGTCGAGGAGCTCGCCCACCCGCTCGCCGATGCTGAGCGTCGCGGGCAGCTGGCCGATGCGCTGATTGACGGCCTCGATCCGGTCGTCGACGGCTTCGAGGTGCTCACCGGCCTGCTCGGCGCGCTGGGCGAGGCCGGTCAGGTGGGTTTCCACGCCGTTGAGCTGGGTGCCGAGACCGTCGAAGCGGGTGGTCACCCGCTCCTCCACCTCGCCCAGGCGTTCGTCGAGCGTGTCCATGCCGTTGTCGAGCTGGTTGAAGCGGCCCTCGTTGCGGGTGGCGGAGTCGATGAGGTGGCGGTCGGCGGCGGCCAGGCGTTCGTCGAGCCGGATGAAGTGGCCGTCGACGCGGCCGTCGAGCGTGTCGAAGCGGTTGTCGTGGCGGGACAGGTGGCCGTTCACGGTGGTCAGATGTCCGCTTACCGTGCTCAGATGGCCGTTGACCGTGGTCAGGTGCTCGTCGACGCCGCCGAGCCGGCTGTCGAGGGCGCCGTGGACGTCGAGGAGCTTGCCGTCGACGCCGTCGAGGCGCCCGGCCACGCGCTGCTCGCTCTCGTCGAGGCGGCCCGCCAGGCGCTGCTCGGTCTGGTCGAGGCGGCTTGCCGCGCTCTGCTGGGTGTCGTCGAGGAGTTCGGTCAGGGTCTGCCCAGTTTCGTGGAGCCGGGCGGTCAGCGCCTGCTCGGCCTCGTCGAGGCGGTCGGCCAGGCCCTGCTCGGACTCGCCCAGACGGGCGGTGAGGCCCTTTTCGGCCCGGTCGAGGTGCGTGGTCAGGCTCTGCTCGGTCCTGTCCAGGCGGCCGGTGAGCCGCTGGTCCAGGTCGGTCAGTAGGTCCTCGGTCTCGCCCAGGCGTACGGAGAGGCGCTGCTCGGTGCCGTCCACCTGGGCGACGAGCCGGTCCGTGGCCGCGGTGAGCTTGCCGCCGAGCTGGTGGGCGGCGGCGGTGAGCTTGCCGTCGAGCTGCTCGGCGTTGGCGGCCAGCTTGCCGTCGAAGCTGTCGGGCAGCTCCAGCAGCGCGCCTTCGATGCGGTCCGTACGGGCGGTCAGCTCGGCGAGCGACTTGTCGATGCGGCTGAAGCGGCCGGCGGCGGCCTCCATGCCCGTGTTGAGGTGACCCAGCCTGACGCCCAGGTCGCTCATCCGCTTGGTGATGCCCTCCGTGAAGTCGAGGACCGCCTGCAGCTTCTTGAGCACCTCGTCCACGTTGTCGCCGACGGTGCCGACCTCGGCCCAGAGCCCCGGCAACTCCGCCACCGGCGCGACCCGCTGGTGAACCGACTCCACATGCGCGTCAACGGTGCCCACCTGCTCGCCGACGGCGTCGACGTGGTCGCGTACCGCCTCGACATGCTGGGCAAGGCCCTCCGCCCACATCGGCGGTTTGGCCGCGATGTCGTCAAGTCGCCCGCTCACCGTTTCGAGCGTGCCGCTCAGACCCCCCAACTCCCGCTCGCGGACCTCCCTGAGCAGCCACTCCATACCCTCAAGGCGCTGGCGGATCTCGTCGAGGACGGCACCCTGGGTCCGCTGCTCGTAGACGTGGTCCTGAGACGCACGCGCGAGCAGGTCCCGCATCCTTTCGGAGATGGCGGAATCGCCGCCTGCCTGTAGAAGGGTGGTGTGGTTGGCGTGATCCACCGAAAGGCTCCTTCGCTCGCCGACGGTCTGCCGCGCAGCGGTGGGATAGGTCCGGTTTGCAGATGAAACGAGAACGCGGCTAATCGCCAAAGGGGGAGGACTCCCGCGTGCTCACCTTAGCCGCTCGATCAAGGTCCGTCAGGAGCGAAGTAAAAGATCGGGGTTGGCCCGATAATGCCCTAGTTTGCCATTTATGCAGGTGGGGCGGGGTGACAAATCAGGGCGGAAGGCTTATCCATGATGCGGGTAAGTATGATTACCGCAGATTTGTCACCCGAAAGTCGCAGGTCATTTCTGAGTCGTTCGATGTCGACCGCCGAGGCTCGCTTCTTGATGACGACATTTCCGACTTGCCGCTCGCGGAGAGTAGCGCGGAGGCGCTTCAGCGAGAACGGCAGCACTTCTTCCACCGCGTAACGCGCGGCCCATGGGGTGTCGAACGGCTCGTCGCCGGTGATGTAGGCGATCATCGGGTCGGGGAGGCGGCCGCCGACCAGCTCGGCGACCTCCCCGACGAGGTGCGCGCGGATCGCGGCCCCGTCGGGTTCGTACACGAAGCGACCGACGGGGCCGGTCGGCGCCTCGGTCCCGCGGGCGACGAGCGTCTCGCCGCCGGGCAGCAACGTCGCCCGCCGCGTCGGCCCTTCGCCTCGCGTCGGCCCCTCGGCCCGCGTCGCCCCTTCGGCGGGGCCGGTCCAGAGGGCTGCCTCCTTCACCTCGCCCTTGTACGACACCCACTCGGCTTCGGCCTCGCCCGGGATGAACTCGTACGGGATGCCCGGAGCCACCTTCAAGCAGGCCCGCCGAGCCCTGGCGACCAGGTCGAGCACGACCGGCCACGGCGGCGAGTAGGCCATGGGGTCGAACGTCCTGCCGCGGCTGGTCCGGCGGGCGGGGTCGGCGAACAGCCAGTCGTAGTCCTCCGGAGAGACCGTCGCGGCGTCCGCCTGGCGTACGGTGACCCGATCCGCGAGCCCGAGCGCCTCCGCGTTGACCCGGGCGACGGCGACGGTCAGCGGGTCGAGGTCCACGGCGTCCACGACGCAACCGGCGCGGGCCAGCGCGAGGAAGTCGCCGCCGATGCCGCAGCAGACGTCCACGACCCGCGTCCCGCCGGCGGTTCCGGCCAGGCGGCGGGCCCGGTGGGCGCCGACCTCGGCTCGGGTGGCCTGCTCCAGACCGTGCGGAGTGAAGTACATGAGTGCCGCGTCGGCGCCGAACTTGGCCTTGGCGCGCTCGCGCAGCGCCGCCTGGGTGAGCGCGGCCGAAGTGAGGCCGGCGTCGTACGACCTGCGCAGCCTCGTCGCCGCGGCCACCGGATCGGCGCCCACCACCTCGACGGCCTCGGCGAGTGCGCGCTGCCCGCGCGGGGTGAGCAACTCGGTGAAGGCGTCGAGATCCACGTCACCCGACGTTAGCGCCTCCCCGCCGCACTCCAGCCTGCGGCCGTGCGCGTACGGTGGTGGACCGGAACGTCCGCCGTGCGCGTACGGCGGACGGCTGGAACGGCCGCCGTGCGCGGTGGCTGGAACGTCCGCTGTCCGCGGAGGTGCGGGCTCAGGCGTTCGCCCCGCGTCAACAGTGCGTGTCACCCCATTTAGCCCCAACCTTGGGCAAGCTCTTGGGCCTTATCGCTCTGAGCAGACGCGTTCGTGTTGACTGTCAAGCCCCTCTTGCATATGTTTCCTGTTGGCACTCTCCCCTTGAGAGTGCCAACGTGCGACGAGGCAGGTCTGACACCCGCGACGGCAGGCCCCGCTGGTCGCCTCTTCTAGATCATTCAAATCTGAAGGGGAGGTCCGATCGTGACGACCGCCACCAAGGTTCCCGTTAAGCCGCTCGGCGACCGCATCGTGGTTCAGCCGCTTGAGGCCGAGCAGACGACCGCTTCCGGCCTGGTCATTCCTGACACCGCCAAGGAGAAGCCGCAAGAGGGCAAGGTCCTCGCGGTGGGCCCGGGCAACTGGGATGAGGACGGCGACAAGCGTATTCCGCTCGACGTCGCTGAGGGCGACATCGTCCTCTACAGCAAGTACGGCGGCACTGAGGTCAAGTACGGCGGCGAGGAGTACCTCGTGCTCTCCGCCCGCGACGTTCTCGCGATCATCGAGAAGTAAGCCGGATGCGTCGGGCCCCGGGCGCGCGTCTCGTCTGAGCGCGTGCGGCCGGGGCTTTCGACGCTAGGAGAGGACTTTCAGCATGGCGAAGATCCTAGCGTTCGACGAGGACGCACGCCGCGCGCTTGAGCGCGGCGTCAACGCCCTCGCGGACGCCGTGAAGGTAACCCTCGGCCCCCGTGGCCGCAACGTCGTCATCGACAAGAAGTTCGGTGCTCCGACGATCACGAACGACGGCGTGACCATCGCTCGTGAGATCGAGCTGGAGGAGCGCTACGAGAATCTCGGCGCCCAGCTCGCCAAGGAAGTCGCCACCAAGACCAACGACGTCGCCGGTGACGGCACCACCACCGCGACGGTCCTGGCCCAGGCGATGGTCCGCGAGGGCCTGCGCAACGTGGCCGCCGGCGCCTCGCCGCTGTCGCTGAAGCGCGGCATCGACAAGGCCGCCAAGGCGATCAGCGACAAGCTGCTGGCCAGCGCGCGCCCGGTCGAGGACAAGAAGGAGATCGCGAACGTCGCGACCATCTCCGCCCAGGACGCCAAGATCGGCGACCTGATCGCCGAGGCGTTCGACAAGGTGGGCAAGGACGGTGTTCTCACCGTCGAAGAGTCCAACGCCATGGGCATGGAGCTCGAGTTCACCGAGGGCATGCAGTTCGACAAGGGCTACCTGTCGGCGTACATGGTGACCGACCCCGAGCGCATGGAGGCCGTCCTCGAGGACGCCTACATTCTGCTCACCCAGGGCAAGATCTCCTCGATCTCCGACTTCCTGCCGCTGCTCGAGCAGATCGCGCAGACCAAGAAGCCGCTGCTCGTGGTCGCCGAGGACGTCGAGGGCGAAGCCCTGGCCGTCCTGGTCACCAACAAGATCCGTGGCACGTTCACCTCGGTCGCCGTCAAGGCTCCGGGCTTCGGCGACCGCCGCAAGGCCATGCTGCAGGACATCGCCATCCTCACCGGTGGCCAGGTCGTGAGCGAGGAGGTCGGCCTCAAGCTCGAGAACGTCGGCCTTGAGGTGCTCGGCAACGCCCGCCGCATCGTCGTGACGAAGGACAACACGACCATCGTCGACGGCGGCGGCGACCAGCAGGCGATCGAGGACCGGGTCAAGGAGATCAAGATTGCCATCGAGCAGTCCGACTCCGACTGGGACCGCGAGAAGCTGCAGGAGCGCCTTGCGAAGCTGGCCGGCGGTGTGTGCGTGCTGCGCGTCGGCGCCGCCACCGAGGTGGAGCTCAAGGAGAAGAAGCACCGCCTCGAGGACGCGATCTCCGCTACGCGCGCCGCGATCGAGGAGGGCATCGTCTCCGGCGGTGGCTCCGCGCTGATCCACGTCGCCAAGGACCTCGACGACCTGGGCCTGACGGGCGACGAGGCGACCGGTGTCGCCATCGTCCGCCGCTCGCTGGTCGAGCCGACGCGCTGGATCGCCGAGAACGCCGGTCTCGAGGGCTACGTGGTCACCCACAAGGTCTCGGAGCTGTCGGCGGGCCACGGCCTCAACGCCGCCACCGGCGAATACGGCAACCTGCTCGACCAGGGCGTCATCGACCCGGTCAAGGTCACCCGTTCGGCCGTCCAGAACGCCGCGTCGATCGCCGGCATGCTCCTCACCACCGAGGCGCTCGTCGTCGACAAGCCGGAGGAGGAGCCGGCCGCCGCTGGCCAGGGCCACGGTCACGGCCACGGCCACTGAGCCGTTCTTTCACTGAGCCGTTTCTTCCTCACCCGACCCGCGCCTGATTTCCAGGTGCGGGTCGTGTGCTTTCTCCGGCGCGCCCCTGGGCCTCCAACCCCCGCAAAGCCATGTATGGCATATGACATACGGGCAATCCAGTCGAAGCTGCTGAGAGGGTGAGCGAAGGGTGATGAACCGGGAAAGTGGTTTATTCGGGTAAACCGGATGTGTGGCTTAAGCGTCTAGGCGTCTGACAATTTCTGCACATTTGGGGTTATGGGATGAAATATTCTTCCGCAATAAAGGCTTAGTGTGGCCGGTCGATTACCGCGCGTTATCGCCGCGTCAATGTGACCAATCCGTAGCCGTTCACGATGACGACAGGCCCGATCAGTGCGGGCATCATGCCTATCGTGAGCGAGGGAAGCGTCGCCGACGCCAAAATTGGGGTAAGGCTCGCGTCGAGACTTCCGGCACGGACGGATGACTCCGACCTAAGGGAACTGACGAGCCTCGCCGTACAGGGAGATCGCACTGCGATCGAATCCCTGCTCGGCGAGTTGCGTCCGATGGTGGTGCGCTATTGCCGCGCCAGGCTGGGCAGGGTTTCAGGGCAATATCACATTGCCGATGACGTAGCCCAGGAGGTGTGCATCGCGGTCCTGTCCGCGCTGCCGCGATACCGCGACATGGGACGGCCTTTCGCCTCCTTCGTCTTCGGTATCGCCTCGCACAAGGTGGCCGACGCGTTGCGGAGTTCGGTCCGCTCGGCCGTACCGACTCAGGATCTACCGGACGGGCCGGACGACGGACCGGGGCCCGAGGAGACGGTGGTCCGCTACATCGAGGTGGAGTACGCCCGCAGGCTGCTCGCCAGACTCCCCGACAACCAGCGCGAGTTGCTGTTGTTGCGGGTGGTGTCGGGGCTGTCGGCGGAGGAGACCGGTAATGTACTCGGTATGTCACCAGGTGCGGTCCGTGTTGCCCAGCATCGAGCGCTGGCGAGGCTGCGGCAGATGGCCGAACTGGAGTCGGCTTGACGCCGGAGGAGCAGACTGACGCGCTCCTCGACGTGCTGGCCCGCGGCGAGCTGCCCGATTCACGCGATCCGGCCGCGCGGCTGCTCGCCGCGCTGCTGGACGACGTGGATCAGCGGCGCTCCTCGGTGTCGATGACACCGTCGACGTAGCCTCTGGCGTATTCCCAGGTCACGTAGTCGGCCGGGTCAGGGTGAAAGGCCGGCTCGTGCATCTGGGGCTGGCCTTTGTCGATCATCTGGCGCAGATTGCCGCGCAGCAGCTCCCAGTCGAAGAAGTGCTGCTCGCCGCATTCCGGGCAGTCGAGCACCAGGCCCAGCACTCCCTGCTGCTCTAACAAGGAGCGGAAGACCTCGACGTCGGCCAGGTCGGTAATGGCCTCGTCGCGCTCGGAGGCGGTCAGCGGTTCGGCGTCGTCGAGCTCGCCCATCGCTGAGGAAGGGTCGTTCGGGTCGTCCGCGAACGGGTCGCGGGGGACGTCTTCCAGCACCTTCCCACCATATGACCGATGCGGCCACCGCGGTGGTGATTAGCTCAGCCATCCACGCCGGGCGGCCTCCACACCTGCGTGAAAGCGTGATTGCGCGCCAAGCTGAACCATGGCGTCGGCAAACCTGGCCCGTACCGTGCGCACGGAGACACCGAGCTGGCGGGCTATCGAGTCGTCGCACATGCCCTGCGCCGCGAGCCGCAGCACCTGCACCACGCCCTCGCCCCGGCGACCCCAGGGCAGGGGTACGGCCCGGCCCCACAGCTCCTCGAAGAGCGACCGGAGCATGCCCACGACGATCGGGGTCCGGACCAGGTAGAAGTTGTAGGCGTGGTCGGGCAGGTTGCCGCCCCACAGCGCGGGCAGGCCGGCGGCGTCGGGCCCGGCGGTCATGAACCAGCTCGGCACCCGGTCCAGCGTGCGTACGGTCCCGCCGGTGGCCAGCAGCCTGGTCAGCTGGTCGCGTACGCCGGGCAGGGTCAGGGTGGAGACCGGGATGACGGCCCGGACGTTCAGGAGTTTCCGCTGCTGTGCATCGATCCAAGGATCGGCAAATTTCCGTACGAAGTCCGCCATCGTCCGCTCGTCGGGAATGGCGGTGAGTAAGTGCATCGGCGGCGACTGGGACTGCACCGCCATGCCCACCACGCTCTCGTAGAGCACGTCGGCCCCGCTCACCATCTCAACCCGGAACGCGCCGTTCTGGTAGTCGTGCCCCACGTCGTAGTCGCGGATCAGCCCTCTGATCGAGCCGAGGGCGGAGTCGATGCGCCTGCTCTCCTCGGCCAGCCGGTCGAGGCGCTCGGCGATCAGCCGGCCGAGCGCGGCGGCGGGGTGCCGGGCGAGGTATTCGCCCGATTGTTCGTCGATCACCCCGAGCCTGACGAGATCGTCGAGCTGTCTGCTCACCTTGTCGACGGGACCGTCCATGGCCTCGGCCAGTTCGGTACGCGTAGCCCTGTGCAGGCGCAGCACCGCCGTGTAAAGCGCGGTCTGGGCCGGGTCGAGGCCCAGCGTCGCGAGGGGAGCGTCCGCGAGAGGGTCGGACAGGGCGTGGGACTCGCTGCGCATATAAGGGGCTCCGTAGGGGGGACACGGGCGTGTCGTGAGAATAACTCGGCGATACGTCCTTGTCCGCTCCTTGCGTGGACTCCTTGGCCACATGTGCAGCTTCGTGCAATTGCACGTTTTCACATTGCGGTGTGCCGATGAGTAACGCAGGCTTAACCCAGCGTCGGCATCCACTTGAGCTGGCAGCGCTTGCCATCAGGACGCGGAGGGGGGTTCGGTGGCGCTTTATGCGCTTCCGCCCGGATGTCGGTGGCCGGAGGATGGGGCGGATCACCGACCGCCCCATCCTCCGGCTCTTTGGGATGCCGGGGGTACGACGGGCCGTGGGGGTCATCGTGCTCCCGGCCTCGGGACGTTTTGCATGTAGGCCCTAGACTTGCCTCATCAGCATCGGCAGGAGGGGCCGCAGCATGTCCAAGTTCACCGAGACGGGTCTGACCTTCGACGACGTGTTGCTCGTCCCAAGCTATTCAGACCTGCAACCTGGTGACGCGGACACCGGTTCGCGCCTGTCGCGCGGTATCAACCTGTCGATCCCGCTGGTCTCCGCCGCGATGGACACCGTCACCGAGGCCCGCATGGCCGTCGCCATGGCCCGCCAGGGCGGCATCGGCATCCTGCACCGCAACCTGTCGGTGGAGGAGCAGGCCCAGCAGGTCGACCTGGTCAAACGGTCCGAGGCCGGGATGGTCACCAACCCGGTGACCTGCACTCCCGACGACACCCTGGCCGACGTGGAGCGGCTGTGCGCGACGTACCGGATCTCCGGGGTGCCCGTCACCGACCTCTCCGGCGTGCTCGTCGGCATCGTGACCAACCGCGACATGCGCTTCGAGACCGACCAGTCGCGGCCGGTGCGTGCGGTCATGACCCCGATGCCGCTGGTCACCGCCCCGGTCGGGGTGTCGCGTGACGGCGCGTTCGAGCTGCTGCGGCACAACAAGATCGAGAAGCTGCCCCTGGTCGATCCCGACGGCCGGCTGCGCGGTCTGATCACGGTTAAAGACTTCACCAAGAGCGAGCAATATCCGCTGGCCACCAAGGACGCGGACGGCCGCCTGGTCGTCGGCGCCGCCGTGGGCGTCGGCGGTGACGCGGAGCTGCGGGCCAAGGCGCTGATCGAGGCGGGCGTCGACGTGGTCGTGGTCGACGTCGCGCACGGCCACTCCAAGGGCCTGGCCGACATGGTCGCCAAGCTCAAGGCCAACAGCAAGGTCGACGTCATCGGCGGCAACATCGCGACCAGGGCGGGCGCCCAGATGCTCGTCGACGCGGGCGCCGACGCGGTCAAGGTCGGCGTGGGCCCCGGCTCCATCTGCACCACCCGCGTCGTGGCCGGCGTGGGCGCGCCGCAGGTCACCGCCATCTACCAGGCGTCGCTGGCGTGCGGCCCGGCCGGCGTGCCGGTCATCGGCGACGGCGGTCTGCAATACTCCGGCGACATCGTCAAGGCCATCGCCGCCGGCGCCGACACGGTCATGCTCGGCTCGCTGCTCGCCGGCTGCGAGGAGTCGCCCGGTGAGCTGATCTTCATCAACGGCAAGCAGTTCAAGTCGTACCGGGGGATGGGCTCGCTCGGCGCGGTCCGCAACCGCGAGCGCGGCGGCATGTCCTTCAGCAAGGACCGCTACGCGCAGGCCGACATCGGCGGCGAGGACAAATACATCCCCGAGGGCATCGAAGGCCAGGTCCCCTTCCGGGGACCGGTCGCGGCGGTCGCCCACCAGCTCGTCGGCGGCCTGCGCCAGGGCATGTGGTACGCCGGCTGCCGCACGATCACGCAGATGCACACCGACTGTGAGCTCATGCCGATCACGGCGGCGGGACTCACGGAGAGCCATCCCCACGACATTCAGATGACCGTGGAAGCCCCGAACTATCACAGAAGGTAAGACATGACTCAGCAGGTGGAGATCGGCCGGGGCAAGACCGGTCGCCGGGCCTACGCGCTCGACGAGATCGGCCTCGTACCCTCCCGGCGCACTCGTGACCCGGAGGAGGTCTCGATCGCCTGGCAGATCGACGCTTACCGGTTCGAACTACCCGTGGTCGTCGCCCCCATGGACAGCGTGGTCTCGCCCGCCACCGCGATCGAGATCGGCCGCCTCGGCGGCCTGGCCCCCCTCGACCTCGAAGGGCTCTGGACCCGCTACGACGACCCGTCGCCGCTGCTGGAGGAGTGTGCCTCGCTCGACGCCGAGGCCGCGACCAAGCGGCTGCAGGAGATCTACACGGCGCCGATCAAGGAAGAGCTGATCGGCCGCCGGATCGCGGAGATCCGGGAGTCCGGCGTGACCACGGCGGTCCGCCTGTCTCCGCAGCGTACGGTGCAGTATCACAAGGCCGTCATTGACGCGGGCGTGGACATCTTCGTCATCCGCGGCACCACGGTCTCGGCCGAGCACGTCTCGGGCCGGGCCGAGCCGCTGAACCTCAAGCAGTTCATCTACGAGCTCGACGTGCCGGTCATCGTGGGCGGCTGCGCCACCTACACGGCCGCCCTGCACCTCATGCGTACCGGCGCGGCGGGCGTCCTGGTCGGCTTCGGCGGCGGCGCCTCCCACACCACCCGCAACGTGCTGGGCGTGGCCGTACCGATGGCCACCGCGATCTCCGACGTCGCCGCCGCCCGCCGCGACTACATGGACGAATCAGGCGGCCGCTACGTCCACGTGATCGCCGACGGCGGCATGGGCACCTCGGGCGACATCGCCAAGGCCATCGCCTGCGGCGCCGACGCGGTCATGGTCGGCTCCCCGCTCGCCCGCGCGACGGAGGCCCCCGGCCATGGCTTCCACTGGGGCTCGGAGGCACACCACCCGGACCTGCCTCGGGGCCGGCGGGTGGCGTTCGACACGGTGGGCAGCCTGGAGCAGATCCTGCACGGGCCGTCCAGCGTGGCCGACGGGTCCATGAACCTGATGGGGGCGTTGAAGCGGACGATGGCCTCGACGGGCTACTCGGACATCAAGGAGTTCCAGCGCGTCGAGGTCGTGGTCGCTCCTACCCAGCGCTGACCATTTAGCGCCCACCCGCTTCCGGCCCAAAGGCCTTCGCGGGTGGGCGCTTCGCGCTTCGGGGGCAGACGTTGCTCCCAGTCGGGCCGGAGGGCTGAAGGGCCTCGCTCCGCTCGGACGTCCTTATGCAGCGCGGCTCCGCCACGCCCACGGCATATTGATGGGCCCCCAAGCTACCCATGATCGGATGGCCGGTAGCGTCTCGGTGATCGCTGTGGTGACCCGGTACAGTCGGCCGCCCCACTCCTCATCTTTGGCGCGGCCCCGGAAGTGATGTATTGATCAGGCGGTAAGTCGGTAGCCACCTGGTGGTAGGGCTGCGACCCTGGGGCCGGAGTCTTGTTTGTCGTGGTCGGCCTACCGGCCCCGGGGCTTGGGTGGTTGGGGTGATCTGGTCGGCGTAGGCCCGGTATGGGTGTCGGCCAGGTTGTCCGACCCGGCCCGCAGGAGGCCGGCCAGGTGGTTGGCCACCGGCATTGCGGCCTGGAGGACCATCGTGACGGCCGTCCGCTCAGCCGGGGTCGGCGCAGAGCTGGGAGGTCAAGGCGGTGCGGGCCCACTCTTCCCACATGTCCGGTGACCAGTCGCGGTCGCGGACGAAGATCAGGTAGAGCTGCGGGCTGAGCAGGCCGAACAGCAGGTCCGCCGCCATCTCGACGGAGAGGCCGGGGCGGATGTCGGGCTTGCGGGCCAGGGCTTCGGCCGCTGCGTACTGCACGGTGTAACGCGGGTCGGGGCCGTCCGGCCACTGTGCGGCGATCTCAGGGTCGGTGGCCGCGGCAGCCGCGATCAGCGGCATGATCGGGGCGACCCGGCCCAGGATCTCGCGGGTGCCGTGGACGTGCGCGCGCAATTGCCCGGCTGCGGTGGGCTCGGCGCACGCGGCGCGAAACCACTCACGATCCATGGTGGCGACCGGCTCGGTATCCCCGGCGATGGATGTGTCGACGACGTCCTTGAACAGCGTGCGCTTGTTGCGGAAGACGAAATAGACCGTCTGGACGGCCACGCCCGCCTGGTCCGCGACCTCCTGCAGGCTCGTCGCCCCGTAACCCTGCGCGACGAACAGCTCGCGAGCCGCCTCGACGACCTTTTCACGGGTGCGGCGTGAGCGCTCGGCTCGCTTGTCCGGCCGCTTGACTTTGTCCATATTGCGAGTATATCTCTAGAGTATGCCACTAGAGTTCAACTCTAGATTCTTGGAGGAGACGATGGACCAGCCCAACGCCATCCAGAAGCCGGAGCCGGACCTGGCCTCAACGCAGCGAGACCAGGAGGAGGAGTCCGTCCACCGCGCACTGGAGGGCTACTACCGCACCGGCAAGCCGCCGTGGGACACCGGCGTGACGCCGCCCGAGCTGGTCGCCCTGGTGGAGGGGCACGGCGCGCTGCCGCCCGGCCGCGCCCTCGAACTCGGCTGCGGCACGGGGACCAACGCCATCTACCTGGCACGGCACGGCTGGGAGGTGGCGGCCGTCGACCTGATCGACCGCGCCGTCGACCAGGCCAGGGAGAAGGCCGCGGAGGCGGGAGTGGCGGTACGGCTGCTGCACGGAGACGCCACCCGCCTCGACGAGCTCGACGTGCCGGGCCCCTTCGACCTGTTCTTCGACCTGAGCTGCTACTGCGGGGTCCCGCTGCACCGCCGCGACGCCTACGCCGCCGGGCTCACCCACCGCGCCGCTCCTGGAGCACGGTTGCTGATGTTCGGGTACGGCCCCGAGCCGCTCGGCAATCCGATCCCCGAGGTCACGTCGTGGGCGGCGGGCGTCACAGCCGACGAGCTCCGCGCCAGGTTCCCCGGCTGGGAACTACTCGACGTCACACCGGGCACCAACTCGGTGCCGACCTTCTGGTTCACGCTACGCCGCGACGCCTAGCAATCTCCGGTCGCGGGTTTGTGTCAGCGCCCGACCTGGCAGCTGCGGCTGGTATGTTATTGGTTGATTACTAACCTAGGAGTGGGTATGACAACCGACCAAGACCACGCCAGCCGCCGCACCGCTGCCCAGCACACCGTGGCCGAGCACCTGCGCCTAACCGCCGCAGGACGCACCGACGAATGGGTGACGCTGTTCGCTCCGGACGCGGTGCTTGAGTTCCCGTTCGCGCCGGTCGGCGTGCCTCAACGGGTGACGGGGCGAGACGCACTGCTGGCGCACATGAGCAACTTTCCCGAGACCTTCGACGTAGAGTTCGTCGACCTGGTGTTCCACCCGACGGTCGATCCGAGTCTCGTGATCGCCGAATTCCGCTCGACGGGCACCGCGCTGCCGACCGGCAAGCCGTACGAGCAGAGGTGCGTCTCTGTCGTCCGGACCGATAAAGACGCGCGCATCACCCACTACCTGGACTACTGGAACCCGCTGGTGGCGATCGAGGCACTCACACCCCACGACGTGCCGGCCGACCCTGAGCTCAGCGTGACGTTTGGAGGTTGAGGGTCCATGCCCGCCGCCGGCACCAGCACGAAGAGCGACGAACGACGTCGGGCCATCGTGGCCGCCGCGATGGATTGCTTCGCGCAGAAGGGTTTCTACGGTACGACGACGCACGAGGTGGCCGAGCGGGTCGGCATCTCTCAGCCATATCTCTATCGCCTGTACCCGAACAAGGAAGCGCTGTTCGCGGCGGTGGTCGACCACGTGTCCGTCGTGATGACCGAAACCTTGGTCGCGCACTCGCCGGCGTCGGGTGAGGCCGGGCTGACGTCCGAGGCGGCGTCGAGAGGGGCCGGGCCGGCGTCCGAGGCCGCGTTGGATGCGGCACGCGGTGCCTACACCGCGCTCATCGCGGACCGGACCATCCTGCGTTTCCTCATGCACGCGAACTGTGCCGCAGGCGAGCCGCTGGTAGGGCAGGCCGTGCGTCGGTGCTACGCGAAGCAGGTTGACACCGTTCGGCGGCTGCTGGGCGACGATGACGCCGTGCGGCGCTGGTTCGGCGCCGGAATGCTCGACAACGTGGTCGCCGTGCTGGGTCTGGCCGACATCGATGAGCCGTGGGCGCACGTACTCGCCGCTCGATGACCTGTCGCCGGGGGATACGCCCGATCGGGAACAGCAGGAGCACAGCGAGCACCAGCGTGACCATGGTGGAACCTGGCCGGGACGCCGTCGTGGGCGCGTACGTGGACGGCAAGTTCGCGGGCAGTGGCACCGCTGGGTCGCGGCCGCTCAACGGCGAAGGCGGCCCGATCCCGGCGGACTCCCGCTACTACCCCGGCTCCAACGGCACCCTGCGCGACGTACACCGCTTCAATGCCAGCTGAGGCAGGGGCGCCGGCGGCGTCGTCTCGACCACGAAGGACGTCAGTACCTTCCAGCGAGCCTTCGACCAGGGCAGGCTGCTGCCGCCGTCGCTACGGGAGATCCTCACCGGTGGGCCCCGTGGCAGCGGCGGCGCGCAGCAGGGCACGGGCCGGTGCGAAGAAGACCTGAGAATTCAGGGCGGCTCGGCGCCCGGCTGCACCACACTGATCCTCTTCTCGACCGATGGCCGGCAGCAGTTCTAGATTTCCGTCTCCAGGAAGTACGAGATCTCGTTCGCGACGACGTCGGGCATCTCGAGACCACACAGGTGTCCAAGCTCGCTCAGCAGGACCGCACGGCTGCCGGGGATGCGCCGCACGTCGTCAAGCTGCTTGGCTTGATCTACGACGACGTCCTTTCCGCCGAGTATGTAGCAGGTCGGTATGCGTATCTCAGACAGCTCGTCGGCCTGGCTCGTCAGCGCACCGCCGGCCAGCCAGCCGTGCCACATCTGTTCGGTGACGGTCAGCATGCTGCTCGTCAGACTCGAGGTCTTCGAGGGATCTACCGAGATCGCTGCCACTCCTTGCGTGAGAGCCTCGACGTTGCCGTAGGCGGCATCGAAGCCGGCGATCACCTCGTCCCCGGCAGTCGTCCCCGCGGCGTTCCACGGAACAACACCGACCAGCGCACGTACCTCATCCGGGTAGTCGAGCGCGATACGCACCGCGATCGCACCACCAAGGGAATAGCCGACGAGGCAGTAGGCGTCGACGCCCACCTCGTTGATCGCGTCGTGCAGGGTCGCGGCCAGTGTGGACAGTCTCCCGTCCGCCGGCGCGCGTACGGACTGACCATGTCCGGGCAGGTCGAAGATCAAGACGCGGAACCCGCTCAGGTGTCGCGCGATTCCGGTCATGAGATCAGCCGAGGCGCCGAATCCTGGCAGCATGACAAGGGTCAGAGGGCCCTGGCCGTGTTCCTCCCAGTAAATGCCTGAACTGGTGTGGGGCATCGCGATCTCCTTAGCCTCGGCGAAGGTTGTCGGGTATACACGTACGGCTCCACCCGCACCGCAGGCGGGTCCCGCCATGGGCGCATCATCTCGTTCAGCGCGCCTGGGGGGTGTGGCTCGCGGTGAAGGCCAGAAGAAGCGCGGCGGTCCGCTGCGGATCCTCCATGATGGGCGAGTGCCCAACACCGGCCAGCAACTCCACTTTCGCGCCCGGAACGGCGCTGTATTCGGCGGCGGAGGAGGATCGCCATCTCCGATCTTCCTCACCGAAGATCACCAGCAGTGGCTTGCCGAGGGGAATCAGCCGATCGGGGAGCGCGCGCTGATTCACATAGTCATCGCCGGTCTGCGTTGTCGCGATGAGGGCGTGGTAGGTCATGCCGCGCGCGTCGTCCACGACCGCCTGCGGGACCTCGTAGCCGCGGCGGCTGAACGCGGTGCTCGCGGCGTTGCGGATCAGGCTGTCGGTCCGAAGCCGCCACAGCAGTTGGCCGATGACGGGGGTGTACAAGAGCCCGCCGACGCCGCCGGCTGAGACGGCGGCGGCCAAACGGGGCGCGGTGTCGATGAGAACGAGCGAGGTCACCAGGTCGGGGCGTTGCTCAGCGAGAGCGGTGGCGACCGCGCCACCGGTGGAATGGCCGACCACTGTGGCGTGCTTGACCCCGAGCCGGTCCATTGCCTCACCGACCCGGAGTCCCTGCTCCGGCATCCCGTAGCCACCGCCGGCCGGCTTGGCCGACCGGCCGTGCCCGAGCAGGTCGATCCGGATGACGCGATGGGACTTGGTCAGCAGCGGAACGAGCGCGTCCCACGAGCGGGTCGACGCGGCGAGCCCGTGGATCAGTACGAGTGCCGGGGCATCAGCGGGGCCGTCCTGGCGCACATAGATGTTCCCGCCGTTGAGGGGCAGGGTCGGATCCCCACTGGCCTCGGCGCTCTGCCGCGTCACCACCTCCGCGTTCACGAGGAGCAACCCGACGACGACGAAGAGGACAGCCGAGGCGATCAAGAGGCGCCGCCACCGCCGTGCCGGGCTGCTCACATCAGCCTGCCGGTGCGGAAACCGCAGGTCGGCGTCGGCGAAACAACGGGGTCATCAAGCCCCAGGGAGATAATCACGGCCCCACTGTCGTCCCTGGTGCGCGCCGGTAGCTTGTACAAATGTTCCGGTGAGAGCGTCGTTGACCGACTGTGATTACCGAGAGTTACCTTGGGCTGGTTGCGCGAACCCGAATGGGCCCCGTTCAAGCGGGCAGGTGCCACGAGGGGCCGTCGGGATCGCCGAGCCACACCTTCTGCCCCTGCCCGGTGACCGTGAGGCCGTACCCCGACCGCGGCGGCTGCCCCGCCGCTTCCCAGGTCGAGACCGCCTCTTCGACGCCATCCCACAGCTGCAACGGCCCGTGCTGGCGTACCAGCCAACCTCCGTCCGGCGACGGCTCGGTGGTGGCCTGTGAGCCGGTTGCCACGTCCAGGAGGATGATCCGGTCGCCCGCCCCCGTCTTCTCCGCCGACGGGGCGCCGAGCTGGGCCACGAACACGCCGGTCGGGTCGTTCAGAACGCGCGGATCGATCACGCTCTCGCGCTGCTCGCCCAGGCCGATCAGGTAGTGCGAGCGCGGTGGCCGGTCGTGGGGCCGGGCGAACATGAACGACAGCTCGTCGGCCAGGAAGGGTCCGGTCGCGGTGCCGTCGTCGGCACCCTCCACCCCATCCTCGCGCGCTGCCACGGCGTGAACTCGAAGGCTGCTTCGCGGCAATTACTGACGAGGATCCAGGCGATGGAGAGGTACGCATGAGCTCAAGCATGGCCGCGGCCGCCTTGGGTCGATCGGAGGCACGGCCCGGCAGACGCCCGTCGACGCGGCTTCGCTCGCGCCACCAGGGGTCCTCTCGCCAGAGATCAAAGCGCAGCTAAGATCATTCTGTTGGGGGCTCTCATGCGCGTGATCTTGGGAATGGCCGCGAAGCGTCCGGGGGCGGATATCGGGCGGCCCCTCGCCTTGGCCCGGTCGCTGCTCGGTGACGTTTTCCCGGTGCCATCGGAAACCGTCGATGCCGCTGAGTGGGTCGGGCCGGGGAGCCGCCTTGCTCGCCTGGTCCAATGAGCAAGCGGCTGATTCACGCCCACCGCTGATCGTGCGTGCTTACCGGCGCTTTTCCCGGGAAGCCGCCCGCGATCACCGATCTGATTCGTATCGATATCCCGCAGGAGATCTGAGGGAAGGCACCGGAAGTCCGGAATCAAGATCCAGACTGTGTTAAGGTCACGAACCTGCAACGGGGGCTGCAGGGTGACGGCTGCCCCTTTGGGTGTCCTTTCCATGAACCGGGCCGATTCCTCGCCGCGTTCGAAGTCCGCGTCACCAGCCCACACAGACCTGAACTCCCTCATCGGGAAACGTCTGCCAAGGAGAATTACAGATCGTGTCTATTTTCCGAACCAGAACGAGTCGTGCCGTGGTCGCACTGTCCACTGCCTCGGTGCTGTTAGCCGCCGTGACGCCGCCGGCCCAGGCCACCACCGATGGCGGCGGCGTCGCCGCCTTCCTGCGGGACACCATGAACGGTCTGCGCTTCGAGCAGGTCCTCGACCTGGCGCCGCCGGCATCCCCGCAGGCTCGGACGCTTTCCAATGGCGTCGACAAGGACGCGAAGACGGCCGCCGACTACGCCCGGTTGTTCGCCAATGCGGCCGACCCCAAACCCATCGTCCAGCAGCCGCAACTCGACGTGACCGTACTGGAGTTGGACCGGCGGGGCCGGCCGGTGTCGTCCGGCACGGTCCTGATGAGCCCGCAGTATCCGAACGGGATCGTCGTGCCGGTGGACCGGAACTTCCACACTGATCAGGTGCGCTGGCGGCAGTGGGACGACGCCGGATGGTACGCCAACCAGGGCAAGGGCACCATCGACATCGTGCCGGGCCGGGAGAACGCGCCCATCGACTTCATGCTCCCCTACCCGGCCTCCGTCCTGAAACTGATGGTCAACTTCGGGGTGCTGCGCCTGGTGGACAAGGGCGTGATCAAGCTTGACGACACCTACGACTACCAGCCGACCACGGTCAGCTCACTGTGCGGTGGGCCGTCGAGCAACACCATCAGCGCCTACATGGACGCCTCGATCACCTCTTCCTCCAACGCCGCGTCCTGTGCGTTGGTGAAGCTGCTGCACGACAAGGGCGCGGTGGACGAGCTCAACCAGACCTTCCAGGACCTGGGCCTGGAGACCATGCAGCTGAAGAACACCAACCCGGCCAACGGCGGGCGCTGGTCCAACCCGGTCACGATGAACTCGTTGGACACGGCCAAGCTGCTCGCGCTGGTCGATGGCGTACAGGGCACGGCGTGGACCGCCCCCAACGGTTCACCGGTCACCGGCGCGGTGCTGAGCCCCACCTCCCGCCAGGTCTTCAAGAAGCTGCTCGGCGAGCAGGGCTTCAACGACATGCTCTCCACCACCAACCGGTGCGGCAGCGCGTACCCGGCCGCGGGCATCCCGCAGCGGGTGGCTTCGCGGTGGGTGGCCGCCGATGGCACGGTGACGGTCGAGGGCAACAAGTTCGGCAAGGACGTCCGGCCGTGCAACAAGCAGGCGCAGGTCACCTTCGCGCACAAGACCGGCTGGGTCGGCAACTCGGGAGCTGACGCGGGCATCGTACGGTCCCTGCCGGGCAAGGCCGGCCGCCACTACGTCGTCGTGGCCTTCACCAACCTCGGCACCCAGTACGTGGACGCCAACCGGCCGGCGACCGAGCCCGGTGTCTACCCCGTCGCCTACACCGAGAAGCTGGCCCAACTGGGCTCGGCGATCGACCGGTACGAGGCCGCCGGGCTCGCCCAACGCACCAAGAGCTGATCAGCGCCAAGAGCTGATCAGCACCAAGAGCTGATCATCCGCAATAGCCAGCCGCGTTGACGGCGGGCCCATGATGCCGATGTTCCCGGCCCGCGAGACCGATGCGGCCGGGAACATCGGCATCATCTGTTCACTCTCATAACGCTTTTTCGGCAGCTGACCAAGAAGGGGTGTAATCGACGAAGGGAGCATGGCCGGTGCGTCGCAAACAGTCGGACATCGCCACAGACCCGGAGGCTTTCGAAGCCTTCTACCGGCGGCACGTTGACGCGATCGCGCGCTTCCTGGCTCGCCGGGTCGATGATCCGCACACGGTCGCCGATCTGGTGGCCGAGGTTTTCGTCGCGGTGCTCGACTCCGCTCACACCTACCGGCCCGGGCTCGGCAGCGAGATCGCGTGGTTGTACGGCGTGGCTCGCAACACTTTGTCGGCCGAGCGGCGGCGGGCGTTCAAGGAGACGAGGCTGGCCGATCGCCTGGGCGGGCGAAGGCTGCTCGACTCCGACGACCTCGCCGAGTTGGAAGAGCGGATCGACGCGGAAAGCGTGGCCAGGCGGGCCTTCCAGGCCATGGCCGGATTACCGGACGGTGATCGCGCGATGCTCGAACTGGTCGTCATCGACCAGCTCACGATCGGCGAGGCGGCCACCGCTCTGGGCATCCGGCAGGGGGCCGCCAGGGCCAGGCTGCACCGCGCCCGCCACGCGCTCAGAAATGTGCCGGAGATGGCTCCCTTCGTCATGGAAGGAATGCGATGAGATTCAAGGAGCAGCTGCTGATGGAGCTCAAAACCGAAATCGCCGCCCGGAACACGGCTAGACGTGTGGTCGTCAGGCGGCGTCTGCTCGCCGGAGCGGCGGTGGCCGCGATGGCGGCCGCGGCGGCCGTCGCGGTGCCGTTTCTGACCGGGTCGGAGACCCCGGCCTACGCGGTCACGAAGAACGGCGACGGCTCGGTCACCCTGAAGATCACCGAGTTCAGAAACCCAGATCAGGTGGAGAAGGACCTGGCGACAGCCGGCGTGACCGCCGATGTCTCCTACGTCAAGCCCGGCACCCGATGCGCCCCCGGCCGTGGCGACGCCGACTTCGGCCCCTCGTTCTCCAAGGAGGAGATCACCAGTAAGGATCCCGCGGTCCAGAAGAGGGTCAGGGAAGCGATCGAGAACTCGGTGAACAAGAAGACGTTCAAGTTGGGCCGTGGCGAGGTCCGGATCAGTCCGCAGTACATCAAGACGGGGCAGACGGCCGTCATGGAGTTCGTCGAGAACGCGGACCAGACCTCGGGCCCGGAGAAGCCCAGAGCCCTGTGGGGGTTCAGCGGCTATCTCATCACCGGTCCGGTCAAGCCGTGCAAGGTCATCGACGACCCGTCCTGGGACAAGATGCCCGACCCCAAGAAGCACCCCGAGGCATACCCGCCGGCCGGCAGCTGACCCGCGTAGCTGGCCCACCGCCGGGCAGGCTCCCGCCCGGCGGTGGGCGCTTAACCGAGGGAGGCGGGGCGGTAGCCGTCCGTGGCCGCGATGAGCTCGTGCAGCGTGCCGGGCTCGGCGCCCGCGTGCCCGGCGTCCTCGACGATTCGCAGCTCCGCCTCCGGCCAGGCCAGATGCAGGTCCACCGCCGCGTCAGGCGGCGTCTTCATGTCATAGCGGCCGTTCACGATCACGCACGGGATGTGCCGGATCGCGGCCACGTCGAGCAGTTCGCCCTCCTCCAGGAAACACCCCTGGCTGAAGTAGTGCGCCTCGATGCGGGAGAAGCCCACCAGCTCCTGGTCGTCCAGAGGTGGCGGTGGGGCGGGGAGCAGGGTGTTCGCCGACAGCTCCCAGGCCGCCCAGGCCCGCGCGGCCGGTACGTGCACCTCCGGGTCCTGGTCGGACAACCGGCGGTGGTAGGCGGCGACCAGGTCGTCCCGCTCCGCCTCCGGGATGAAGTCGCGGAAGGCCGCCCACTCCCGCGGAAAGAGCCGGGCCGACCCGGTGCCGGTGAACGCCCACGCGTCATCGGCCTTGCTCGCCAGGTAGACGCCGCGCAGCACCAGCTCGCTCACCCGCTTCGGGTGCCGCCGCGCGTAGGCCAGCGCGAGCGTCGACCCCCACGACCCGCCGAACACTTGCCAGCGTTCGATGCCGAGGTGCCGCCTGAGCCGCTCTATGTCCGCCACGAGGTGCCAGGTCGTGTTGGTCTCCAGCGACACCCCTGGGTCGGCCGCGTGCGGTCGGCTGCGCCCGCAGTTGCGCTGGTCGAACAGGACGATGCGGTACGCCTCGGGATCGAAGAACCGCCGCTGCGGCGGTAACGACCCGCCACCGGGACCGCCATGGAGAAAGACGACAGGTTTGCCGTCGGGGTTGCCGCTGACCTCCCAATAGATCTCGTTCCCGTCGCCCACATCAAGCATCCCGGTCTCGTACGGCTCAATAGGCGGATAAAACGTTCTTTGTCCCATGGCTATCAGACATACACGCCGACGCCGCATGGCGCGCACGCTCGCCGCTCCTGATTCAGCTACTCGTCAGAAAGCATGTTCAGGAGGTGAAGGAGGCGCCGCTTACCTGATGTCCAAATGGCTGGCGGACCTGCCGGCCGGTGACGAGGTCAGGCTGTGGCTCTACGGCGCGGCCCGGCGGATCCTGGCCAACCAGCGCCGCGGGACCCTGCGCCGTACGGCCCTGACACTGCGCCTTCGCGAAGAGCTCTCAGCGTACGCCGGCACGACGTTCGACCAGGCCCCGGAAGGGGCCAGGGAGGCGTTCGCGCGCCTGTCGGACGACGACAGGGAGTTGCTGTCACTCGTGGGCTGGGAAGAGCTCAGCCCCACCGAGATCGCCAAGGTGCTGGGCTGCTCGCGGGTGGCGGTGCGCCAGCGCCTGCACCGCGCCCGCAAGCGCCTGGCCCCTGACCCCGGCCCCGGCCTCACACCGGGCGCGCGGGAGATGCTGACCCAGATCATGGACATGGCCGAGCCCGCTCCGCGCGCCCGGCGCACGAGGTGGCGGCCGTTGATCGCGTTGCCGATCGCGGCGGCGCTCGCCGGCGCGGGCTGGTCGGCCACGGTCGTCCTTGGCGCCACGCCCGCCGCCGCGCTGGACATCAAGGACGAAGGTGATCACTACCTCATCGAGGCGAGACGCCGATGGACGAGGAGCTCATGCGCACGATCCTCCGGAAGGACGGCTGCGCCGCCGACGAGAAGAGCACGTCATGATCGCCGCCAGGGCGCTGACCGGTGCACTGCTGCTCGCGGTGACCGCCGCGACACCGTTATCGGCCGCCCGGGCGAGCGCCGGACCCGCCGGGAACACGGTGACCCTGATCACCGGTGACCGCGTCATGGTCGCCGGCAAGGGATACCGCGTGACACCCGGCCCTGGCCGGGAGGTGACGCGAACTCGAAGCGGGCCGGGCGGTCTCGGTGGAATCCCGAGCCGACCGGCCCGTTCTCACATGCCCGTGCGATCCCGGGTGAGGCATGATCGGTGTCAGAAACCCGCCACCGGGACCGCCATGGAGAAAGACGACAAGTTTGCTGATCCGCTGATCCGCTGATCCGTCCCAGCCGTTGAGCCGTCAGACGGAGGCGGTGAACAGCTTGCGCATGATCTCCAGAACCTCGTCCCGGTGGTCGGCGGTCATGGGGATCTCGTTGCGGCGCAGTTCGTAGATCGCGGCGTACGTGACCCCGACCGGTGCGGAGAGCGACAGGGACGTGATCACATGGCTGTGCCCAGAGCCGGCCGCGTAGTGATCGGTGGCCTGCGCGGTGGAGTCGGTGTAGGCGAGTACGGCCCTCTTGATCCACGTGGTCAGGAGCGAGCCGTTCGCTCCCAGGACGGCGTTCTTGATCCCGTCGAGCTCCATGGGCAGGATCTTCTTGTCCTGGACGGCCCGCCGCTCCGTCTCGGCGATGGCCTCGGCCTTGGCCGGAGCGTCACCGGGCCCTCTGGACAGCTCGTTCTTGGTCTTGCCGGTCGCGAGGGCGAACGCGTCACAGCGGTTCCAGATCAGTTCGCCCAAAGCGGCGGCGATGGCGTCGATGTTCGTGCGTAACTGGTTCAGGTACCGGTCCGCGAGCGGCCGCGCGGCGAGGGCCAGTACGTAGGCGTCGCGGCGCGACTTGGGGAAGAAGCGCTGCATGTTCTTGTCGTCGGCCTGGCCGATGGTGTCCGCGTGGCGGCTCTGCACCGACGCCATCGCGTCGTTCACGATCATCAGGGTGATGAGACCGACCTGATCCTTGGTCAGCAGGTAGCCGCCCTCGCTGGAGATCGCCTTGGCGCTCTTGGTCAGCTCCGCCAGCAGGGCCAGGGCGGCGGTGTGGCTCGAGGTTCCGGTGAGGTCGTACTTCGCCTTGTACGTGATTCCCGTCGTGCCGGTCACCACGTCCACGTCGTCGCCGGGATCGATCTTCTTGCCCGGCAGCCATCGGGCGGCGTTGATCAGGCAGATCTGGGTGATGGTCGTGGGCTTGGTGTACTGCACGGTGATCTGCACCGTTCCGGTGGCGGTCGCGGGCGCCTTGCGGTACCAGAAGAGCCCTTGCGCCCCGGGTGGGTACATGTTGACCGCCGCGCCCGGGGCGAGGATGATCATGTTGTCCGCGCTCGTCGCGGCCGTCGCCTGGTCGACCTCCTGCTTGATCTGCTGGCGCAGGTTGATGAGCGTGCCGATGTCGGCCTTCATGTTCGCCATCATCGTGTCGATGTTCAGGCCGTCCTGCTCGTGGCCCTCGATGACCCATTCGGCCGAGATGGTGTCGTTGGTGAGCCGGACCCGCCCGCTCTTGCAGACCTGGTGGTCGCTGTTGCGCTGAGCGCCCAGCCAGGCCTGGTTCGCGGGGTCGATGCTGTAGACACCGATGTTCTCGCCGCCGATGGTCAGCGTCCTGGCCGGGGCGACTGCCGTGCCCGGGTTCACGTTCCCCGGGAAGGACACCAGATTCGTGAGGTTGGGGTCCTCGGTGTACTCGAGTCCGCCGTAGACGCTCAATTTCCTAACCCCCTTCATACGGGCCGTCAGGCGCGCGCACCCGGGGACACGCTGGGTCGCCAGGGGGCTGGAATCGCTGCGTCGCTGAAGCCGCCTCATGGTATGCCGGGCCGCCGCGGCCGCCTAGGCCCAGATTCGGCCCCGGGGTCCTGGCAGCCGGGAGCGCCCAGGGCCTCCCGTTGGGGTGGTCCTGGGCGCTGTGGCGGCGAAGCTCAGCCTGGTTGACGGACTACCAGACCTGGAGCAGGGCGCCGAATTCCAGGTCCACGTCCCAGACGCGGGAGAATATGATCACGGATCCGCCGTCCGCGGCGCCGCAGTACACCTTCTTGCTGACGGCCGAGGTGATGCCCTGTGCGGCGACCTCGTCGAACCAGTTGGTGTAGGAGTAGATCGGGCCCCCGCTGTCACCGTGTGCGACGGCGCAGCCGCCGCCGACGCTTTTGGCGCGGACCATGTGCTTGACGTACTGACCGTTGGTGTAGGTGCCGCTCCAGCCGGTCTCGGTCACCTTGATCAGGCAGTTCTCGCCCAGAGTGGCCCCGGAGTTGCAGACGAAGTTGCCCACGTGCGCCTTCCACAGCGCCACCACCTTGTTGCTGGTGGAGGCGGTGTTGCTGCCGTCGAAGACGTTCGCGGTCGCGTCGGCGAGCACGATCGCGGCGTCTCGCTTGGCGACGCGCCAGGAAAGCTGACCCATGTAGTTCGCCGGGCTGATGCCTCCGCCGTCGTAGAACTGGTCCCCGACATTGCCGCAGTGAGCGGCGGTGAGGAACCCCGGCGTGCCGTACTTGTCGACGACCGCGAAGCCGGAGCTGCAGCCCGCCCCCGACTGCTGGTTCCAGGTCCGGCCGCCCGCGTAGTAGCTCGGCACGTCGTCCTGCCTGCTGTAGGCCGGGCTGAACTCCTCTCCTGTCTCCAGCGTGATCGGCGCGCTCGTGCCGCTGGGCCGCTGCAACTGCTGCGGGTCGGCGTCCTCCCCGGTGACCGAGAGCCGGATGCCGCTGCCGTCCGCCTGCGGCGCCGCGCCGCTCGCCTGGCCGGCCTCGGCCCACTTCTCGGCCTCCCGCAGGAGCTGCGCGTTGGTGTAGGCGGCCGGCAGCACGGCCACCGGAGCCGTCTGCCGTCCCTGGTCGATCGTGGTCTGTACGGCCGGCGGCACCGCGCCCCGCCAGTACAGGCGTACCTCGTGGTTCTCCGGTGCGACGACGATCCCCGCGTAGCCCTCGGCGTTCTCGGCCGACTCGATGATGCGGTCGGCCACCCCGTTCAGCCGAGTCTGCTCCGAGAACAGCGCCTTCCAGTCGGCGAACCCGCCCGGCACCGCCCCCCGCGGCCCCGTCGCGTCCCTGTCCGGCGTCTTGCCGCCCGGGTCGTCGATGGCCCGCGTGGTCACGCCCGGGTCGTCGGTGGCGGTCTGCGCCGTGGCTGCCCCCGCGCCCAGAAAGGGCAGCAGCGCACAGGCGGTGCTGAGGATGGTCAGGCGTAAGCGGACTTTCTGCTGCATGAGTGAAACCCCCGTGTCTGTGACAAACGCGAGTCATCACAGCATGGGGATCACGGTTTGTTCCGCGTCCAATTACAAGGGCGGTGTGTGCACCCCGCCCTTGTGCCTGATCAAGGTCAGGCTCAGGGAGCGGTTCCCGTGGGTAGGGTCGTACGAATGAATCGCGTCTGCCTGGTCACCGGGGCCAACCGGGGCATCGGATTGGAGGTCTCTCGCCAGCTCGCGCTGGCCGGGGACACCGTCATCCTGACCGCCAGGGATCTGGGGAAGGCGGAGAAGGCGGCGAGCGGACTGCGCGGGACCGTGGAGCCGCGGCAATTGGATGTCGGTGATCCGGTGTCGGTGCGCCGGTTCGTCGAGGAGTTGCCGTACGACAAGGTAGATGTCCTGGTCAACAACGCCGCCATCCACTACGACACCTGGCAGCGAGCCGAGAACGCCGACCTCGACGTCGTGCGGGAGGCACTGGAGACGAACCTGCTGGGGACCTGGCGGGTCACGTTGGCGCTGCTGCCGTTGCTGCGGGCCGGCGATCACGGGCGGGTGGTGAACGTCTCCAGCGAGGCCGGGTCGCTGGCCGTCATGGGCGGCGGCACCCCGGCCTACACTGTGTCGAAGACCGCGCTCAACGCGCTGACCAGGATGCTGGCCGCCGAGCTGCGCGAGGATCGGATCCTGGTGAACTCCGTCTGCCCTGGGTGGGTGGCCACCGACATGGGCGGGCCCGGCGGGCGGCCGGTCGCCGAGGGGGCGCGGAGCGTGCTGTGGGCGGTGAATCTGCCGGATGGCGGGCCAACCGGGGGATTCTTCCGTGATGGCGAGGCTCTGGCCTGGTAAGCCACCCGTCAGCCGGTGGTCCGGCGGCGGTGGGCCTTCTGCCTGCAGGCGCCGCCGCAGAAGCGGGGTGGGCGGCCGGTGCGGGACGTGTGAATGACGGTGCCGCACTCCTCGCAGCGGGCGGACTCGGTAGGGGTTTCGTTACGGGTCTCCTGTTTCGTAACGGGTTTCGTTACGGTGGGCAGCGGGGAGCGTCCGGTGCGGAGGCCGTCCAGGACGAGGGCGGTGGCCCTGCCCGGGGTGGTGCTGTGCGTCTCCATCGTGAGGCATCCCGCCATTAGGGCCATGACGTCCGTCAGCTGCGCGTCCGGGCGTACGGCTCCGGCCTGGCGGGCCCGGTCGAGCAGGGCGGCGAGGGCGGTGCCGTAGCGTCGCCGGGCCTCCAGCGCCATCTCCGCCTTGAGGCCGGAGGCGAAGGATTCGCAGAGCGCCTTGTTGAGTCCGGCCTGCTCGACGGTCGAGGCGAAGGCGGTGAAGAACGCCTCCCCGGTCTCCGCTTCGCCGGTGGCCAGCAGGGCGGTGAGCTCGTCGGCCAGGCGTTCGATCCGGTCGTGGACCACCGCCTCGAACAGCGCCTCCTTGCTGGGGAAGTGCCGGTAGACCGTGCCCGCGCCGACGCCCGCGCGTCTGGCGATCACGTCGAGTGGCACTGACAGCCCCTCCGCCGCGAACGCCTCTTGGGCGGCCTCCAGCACGCGGGCGCGGTTGTGCCGGGCGTCCGCGCGAGCGGCGATCGTCATGTGGCCTCCCGTGTGCCGGTCTGGTGCCCGGATTGACAACCGGAACGTGCGTTCCGTAGCGTCTAAGCGGGTTGACCGTTCCGATTCTATGCACAACGAGGAGTTCGCATGTCCGTACCGACATACCCGACCGCCCGAGAGGTCGTCGATCGCTTCCTGCGGGCGTCCGTGGACGGCGGGCTGGCCGACCTGTACGCCCCCGACGTCGTGATCGAAATACCGTTCGCCCCGGCCGGCATCCCTCGGCGCACGCAGGGACGTGAGGAGCTGCGGGCCAGGTTCGAGGCCGCCAAAGGCGTGCTGCGCTGGGAGCGGACGGACAACGTGCTGATCCACGAGACCGCGGACCCCGAGGTGGTCATCGTGGAGTTCGAACTCCACGGCTCTCTCGTCGCCTCGGGGCGGCCTGTCGTCTCGACGTACATCATGGTCGTCCGGGTGCGGGAGGGCTTGATCGTCCATTCCCGGGACTACGGGAACCCCATGGGCATGGAGGAGTACCGCGAGGAGCTGATGAGCGCGCTGAACTCCTAGCGCGCGTACCTCATGAGGACCGCGCCGTTGCCGAACGTGCGCGTCGCGGTCAGGTTGAACGGGGTCGGGCGGAACTCGCCGTCGAAGGCGGGGATGCCCGACCCCCCGACCACCGGGTACGCCTTGACGACCAGCTCGTCGATCTCCGGCAGCAGCGTGCCGGCCAGCTTGCCGCCGCCACAGAGCCAGATGCCGAGCCCGTCGTCCTCCTCCTTCAGGCGGCGCACCAGCGCGAGAGGGTCGCCGGAGACGAGCTCCACCGCCGGGTCGGCGATCTCCGGGATCGTGCTGGAGAAGACGTATTGCCGCAGGTGGGCATAGGGGCTGGTCACGCCGACGTCGAGGACCGGCCCGTAGGTGCCCCGGCCCATGAGGACGGTGTCGAAGCGTTTGTTGGGGGCGTCGAAGCCGATCTGCTTCCGGATGTGGGTGGGGACGGTCTCGGGGAACTCCTCGTTGGCGTAGGCGGCCAGGTCATCGGACAGGGGGTAGAAGTCGAACTCGCCGTTCGGGCCGGCGATGTAGCCGTCGATGGACGTCGCGACGTAGTAGGTGAGCTTTCGCAATCGAGTCACTCCATCTGTAGTACTTAGATCGAAGTGATTCAACCGTAGTACTACATCTAGAGTGGTGTCAAGGCTGCGACGATGGAGGACATGAGGCGCGCGAAAGAGACGGACAGGGGTGCGGTCGAGGAGCTCGTACAGGCGGCCTACCAGCCGTGGGTGGCCGTCATCGGCGCGCGGCCCCGCCCTATGGAGGCCGACTACGCCGAGCTCATCTCCGAGGGCCGGGTACACGTGACAGGCGACGACCTCGACGGGCTCATCGTGCTGATCCCCGAGAACGGGGTGCTCTACGTCGACAACGTCGCGGTACGCCCCGGCCTCCACGGCAAGGGCATCGGCCGGAGCCTGCTGGCCTTCGCCGAGCAGGAGGCGCGGCGGCTCGGCCTGCCTGCCCTGCGCCTCTATACCAACGTCAAAATGGCCAGGAACATCGCCCTGTACGAGTCGCTCGGCTACGTCGTGACCGGCCGCAAGGAACGCGAGGGCCGCACGGTCGTGGCCATGCGCAAACAGCTTCCGTGACGGCGGCTCAGCCCGTGAGGACGCCGAGGAGGTGGGTCACCTCGCGGGCCACCGCGTCGCGGCCCGCCCGCAGGTACTTGCGCGAGTCGACCACCTTCTCGTCGCCGGCCAGGTAGTCGCGTACGGCACCGGTGAACGCCTTGTTCAGGTGCGTGGCGATGTTGATCTTCTTCATGCCGTGCCGTACGGCCGCGCGCAGGGTGTCGTCGGGCACCCCCGACGAGCCGTGCAGCACCAGCGGGACCGCCACGGCGGCGCGGAGCTCGGCGATGAGGTCCAGGTCGAGTACGGCGTCCTTGGTGGTCATCGCGTGCGAGGTGCCCACGGCGACGGCCAGCGCGTCGACGCCGGTACGCGCCACGTAGTCCACCGCCTCGTGCGGCTTGGTCCGCGCGCCCGGCGCGTGCACGCCGTCCTTGCCGCCCACCTCGCCCAGCTCGGCCTCCACCCACACGCCGCGCTCGTGGCACCAGGCGGTCACGTCGGCGGTGGCGGTCACGTTCTCCTCGTCGGGCAGTGCCGACGCGTCGAACATCACCGAGCCGACGCCCAGCTCCACCGCCTCCTCGACCAGGGCGCGATCGGTGGCGTGGTCGAGATGCACCGCCACCGGCACCACGGCCCCCCTGGCGACCGCGAGGCAGGCGAGCGCGATGGGTTCCAGGGCGCCGTGGTAGCGGACGCAGTTCTCGCTGATCTGCAGGACGACCGGCAGGCCCAGGGCCTCGGCGCCCGCGACGATGGCGGTGGCGTGCTCCAACTGGATCACGTTGAACGCGCCCACTCCCGCAGGTGATTCGCGGACGATGTCGCCGATTCGGGCGAGGGGCATGACGGCTCCTTTGACGGTTCCTCAGGCGATTCTTCAGACGGTGAAGGCTCGGACGACGAGGGCTCGGACGACGAAGGCTCAGGCGGTGAAGGCGGTTTCTCAGGCGATGACGATGCGGGGGTGGATGTCGGCGTAGACGTCACGGTCGAAGTCGCCCGCCACGGGCGCCGCGACCGCCGCCGCGCCCAGTGCCGCCGCCCGGATGAGCCGCTCGGGCCACGGGGACCGCTCCACGAGCCCCAGCGCCAGCCCGGCGACCAGCGAGTCACCGGCACCGGTCGGGTTGCCCTCCACCTTGTACGGCATGCGCGCCCGGAAGATCCCATCGGGCGTGACGGCCAGCAGACCATCGGCACCCATCGACACGACCACCGACTCGGCCCCGCGACCGCGCAGCGCCTGCGCGCCCTCCTCGGGACCGCCTTCCGGAACGGCCCGAGCGAGCTCCTCGGCGTTCGGCTTGACGATCGAGGGGCGGCCACCGGGCGCGTGCCGCAGCGGCTCGCCGTCGGCGTCCACGATGGCGGGCACGCCGTGCTCGGCGGCGACGGCGGCCAGCGTCGCGTACGCGTCGAGCGGCACACCCCTGGGCAGGCTGCCCGAGATGACGACCGCCTCCGCCGTGGCCAACAGGTCGGTGAAACGGCCGACCATCCGCCCGAACTCGACCGCCGTGACCTCCGGCCCCGGCTCGTTGAACAGCGCGGTCTGGCCTCCGGAACCCCGCCCGACGCCCGCCCCGGCCCCGGCTCCGGGACCCCGCTCGTCGCCCGCCACGGCCTGGCCGGAATCCGCGACCACCAGCGTCGTGCGCGAGTCGGCCGCGATCCCCACGAAGGCGTGCGGCAGTCCGGCCTCCTGGAGGTCGGCCTCGATGGCCTGGCCGGTCGGGCCGCCCGCGAGGCCGGTGACCAGCACGTCCTGGCCGAGCGCGGCCAGGACGCGGGCCACGTTGACGCCCTTGCCGCCGGCCCGCCGGTGTACGGCGGCGACGCGGTTGACCCCGTCCCAGTCGACGCGGGGCACCTGGTAGGTGACGTCGAGGGCGGCGTTGAGCGTCACGGTGAGGATCATCAGGGCTCCACGACCCAGGCTCCGCGCTTCATCACACCCGCTACCTCCAGCTCGTCGGACAGGACCACCAGGTCGGCCGCCTTGCCCACGGCGATCGAGCCGGCGCGGTCGGCGACGCCCAGCACACGGGCCGGCGTCAGTGAGGTGAGCTGGACCGCCTCGGACAGCGTCAGGCCCACCTCCTGGACGGCGCGGCGGAAGGCCACGTCCATGGTGAGCGTGCTGCCCGCGATCGAGTCGCCTTCGGCCAGCCTGGCGACGCCGTCGGTGACGATCACGTCCATGGAGCCCAGCACATACGTACCGTCGCCCATGCCGGCGGCGGCCATCGCGTCGGTGATCAGCGCGGTCCTGGCGGGCCCGGCCACCTCGTAGGCCAGCCGCAGCATGGCCGGGTGCACGTGCACGCCGTCGTTGATCAGCTCGATCGTGACCCGCTCGTCCTCCAGCAGCGCGGCGATGGGGCCGGGGGTACGGTGGCCGAGCGGCGGCAGCGCGTTGTAGAGGTGCGTGGCCACGGTCGCGCCGGCCTCGATGCCGGCCAGCGCCTGCTCATAGGTGGCGTCGCTGTGGCCGAGCGCGGCGAGCACGCCCTCGGCGGCGGCCATGCGGATCGTCTCAAGGGCGCCGGGCAGCTCGGGGGCGATGGTCAGCATGCGTACGTGCCCGCGTCCGGCCTTCAGCAGCTCGCCGAACTCCCGAGGAGACGGCTCACGCAGCAGCCCGGGGTTGTGGGCGCCGCAGCGGGCCCGTGAGATGTACGGGCCTTCGAAATGGATGCCGGCCAGCAGGCCGTCGTCGCACAGCTCGGCCAATGACGACGTGGCGCGGGCCAGGTCGTCGAGCGCGCCGGTCACCAGGCTGGCCACCATCGTCGTGGTGCCGTGGCGCTCGTGCAGCGCCACGGCGTCACGCGCTCGGTCCTGCTCGCCGGTCGGGAACGAGCCGCCCGCTCCGCCGTGGTTGTGCAGGTCGACGAAGCCGGGCACCACGTGCCGCCCGCCCAGGCTGTGGCCCGCGCGAGGGGCGGCTCCGTGCCCGACGTGCGTGATGCGGCCGTCTTCGATGGTCAACCATCCGTCGTGGACTCCCTCGGGAGTCACGATGCGGGCGTCGGCAAGAGTAAGGCTCATGAAGAAAGGATCACAGATCGGGTGAGGTGCAGGGGCTCGTCCGGGTCGAGACCCCTGGCGAACGCCCTGGCGACCGCGACCCGCTGCGCCCTGATCAGCTCGGCCATCGGGTCGAGGCCGGTCTGGAAGAACGTGCCGCCGGTCTCCTCGACCTGCTCGCGCAGGCCCTCGGGGGCCGTGCCGAGCATCCAGGTGACCCGGCCGGGGCCGGCGATGCTGATGGGGCCGTGACGGTATTCCATCGCCGGGTACGCCTCGGTCCACGACCGTGACGCCTCACGCATCTTCAGCGCGGCCTCCTGGGCCAGGCCGACCGACCAGCCGATGCCGAGGAAGCTGAACTGCTCCGCGTCGGTGAGCTCGGCGGGGAGCGGGGCCGCCACGGCCTGCTCGGCGTCGGCGATCGCCTGGGCGAGGTCCTCGCCCAGGCTGGCGCGGAGCATGGCCAGCTGCGTGGTGGCGAACCGGGTCTGCACGACCGACTGCTCATCGGCGTAGTCGAGCACGATGACGTCGTCCGCGGCCGTCATGACCGGCGTGCTCGGGTCGGCGGTGATGGCCGTGGTCCTGGCGTCGGTCCTGCGCAGGAGTTCGAGCACCTCGGTCGTGGTGCCGGAGCGCGTCAGAGCCAGCACGCGGTCGTACGAGCGGCCGGTGGGGGCCTCCGAGGCGGCGAACGCGTCGGTCTCGCCCAGCCCCGCGCGCTCGCGCAGGGTGGCGTAGGCCATCGCGATGAACCACGACGTCCCGCAGCCGACGACGGCGACCCGCTCACCGGGGCGGGGCAGCGCGTCGACGGGTACGTCCGCGACGGCGCGACGCCAGCACTCGGGCTGGGAGTCGATCTCGGCCTCGGTGTGGGTGGTCACCACTTGCCTCCCCGGCGATTGATTGTTTCTGCTGTTTTTATAGCATAAAGGAGCAGAAATTTGCACCGGTGGCTTGACCTCCCAGGTTGTGCCACGCTTGGCCCGACGGATCTCAAAGGGGAGGCATCGTGTCCCGCTACGATCGTTGGAACGCGATTCTCGAGCTGCTCGCGCAGGAAGGACGGCTCTCCGTCGAGGAGGCCGCCCAGGAGCTCGACGTCTCCACCGCCACGATCCGCCGCGACTTCGACCAGCTCGCGCAGCAGCAGATGCTCATGCGCACGCGGGGCGGGGCCGTCGCGCAGAGCGTCAGCTACGACCTCCCGCTGCGCTACAAGACCGCCCGGCACGCCGACGAGAAACACCTCATCGCCGCGGCGGCCGCCGAGCTGGTCTCGCCGGGCGCCGTGATCGGGCTCAACGGCGGCACCACGACCTCCGAGCTGGCCCGCACGCTGGCCACCAGCCCAGCACTCGAATCGGGCGTCACCATCGTCACCAACGCCCTGAACATCGCCTCGGAGCTCACGGTCCGCCAGCACGTCAAGATCGTGGTCACGGGCGGCGTGGCCAGGCCGCAGTCCTACGAGCTCATCGGTCCGCTGGCGTCGGGCGTGCTCGAACAGGTGACGCTCGACGTGGCCTTCCTCGGCGTGGACGCGCTCGACGTGGAGCTGGGCGCCTCGGCCCACCACGAGGGGGAGGCCAGCGTCAACCACCTGCTCATCAGTCGTGCCGCGCAGGTCGTGGTGGTGGCCGACTCCTCCAAGATCGGTAAGCGGGCGTTCTCCCGCATCTGTCCCATCAACCAGATCGACACGCTCGTCACCGATGCCCAGCTCTCCGACTCCCTCGCCGGCGAGCTGACCGACGCGGGGGTAAAGGTCATCCGCGCCTGACGCCCCCGCATTCCCGCCTCCGCCTCAGGGTGTTCCCCAACACTTCCGCGGGCCGTAACGGCGCTCGGCCACCATCCGGTCAGAGGCCGTCTCCTGGAGGACCCCAGGCATGGTCGGCGGGTGGCGGGTAACCCATGCTTGCCGTACAAGAGCCTTCTCCTGAGGACCCCAGCCATGGTCGGCGGGTGGCGAGTAGCCCATACGTGCCGTACAAGAAAAGAGTGGAGTTTGTCGCAGAAGAGCCTGCGGCGGGTAAGAGGAGGGGCATGGCGGGAAGGGGAATCGCCCGGCTTGGGCCTGGAGAGCGGACCTCGGCGCTGGATTGGATGGGGGCACAGGAACTCGACGTGGTCGTGGTCGGCGGGGGAGTCGTCGGCGCGGGGATCGCGCTCGACGCCGTCACCCGAGGGCTCGACGTCGGCCTGGTGGAGGCGCGCGACTTCGCTTCCGGTACGTCGTCGCGATCCTCCAAGCTGATCCACGGCGGCCTGCGTTACCTGGAGCAGCTCAATTTCGAGCTGGTCAGAGAGGCGCTGCAGGAGCGGGCGCTGCTGTTGCAGCGGATCGCGCCGCATCTGGTCCGGCCGGTGCCGTTCCTGTTTCCGATGACCCACCTCGGGTGGGAGCGCCCGTACGTGGGGGCGGGGGTGGCCCTTTACGACACGCTGGGGTTCGCCACGGGGCTGGCTCGCGGGGTTCCGGGGCATCGGCACCTGTCCAGGAGCAGGGCGTTGCGGCTGGCGCCCGCCTTGAAGCGGACCGCGTTCACGGGCGCGGTGCAGTACTGGGACGCGCAGGTCGATGACGCGCGCTACGTGATGACGATGCTGCGTACGGCGGCCACCTACGGCGCGCACGTGGCGCCACGGGCCCAGGTCGTGGGGTTCCTGCGCGAGGGGGAGCGGGTCACCGGGGTGCGGGTGCGCGATCTGGAGAGCGGCGCCGAGCTGGACGTACGCGCCCGGCAGGTGGTCAACGCGACCGGCGTGTGGAGCGACGACATCCAGGAGCTGGTGGGCGGCCGGGGACAGATCCATGTACGGGCGTCGAAGGGCGTCCACCTGCTGGTGCCGCGCGACCGGATCCACTCGCTCACCGGAATCATCCTTCGCACCGAAAAATCCGTACTTTTCGTGATTCCGTGGGGGCGGCACTGGATCATCGGGACCACCGACACCGAGTGGAAGCTGGACAAGGCGCACCCCGTGGCGTCGCGGGTCGACATCGACTACCTCCTCGACCACGTGAACGCCGTCCTGTCCGTGCCGCTGACGCGGGACGACGTCGAGGGCGTCTACGCGGGGCTGCGGCCGCTGCTGTCGGGTGAGTCGGAGGAGACGTCGAAGCTGTCGCGTGAGCACGTGGTGGCGCATCCGGTTCCCGGTCTGGTGATGATCGCCGGCGGGAAATATACGACTTATCGGGTTATGGCAAAGGACGCCGTCGACGCCGTCGCCCACGGATTGGACCAGCGGGTGCCGAGGTCGTGCACGGACCGCATCCCGCTCGTGGGCGCCGAGGGCTACCAGGCGCGGTGGAACGCCAGGCACCGGCTCGCCCACACCTCGGGCCTGCACGTGGCCCGCATCGAGCACCTGCTCCAGCGGTACGGCTCGCTCGTCGACGAGGTCCTGGAGCTGATCGACCACGACAGGTCGCTGGCCCGGCCGCTCGGCGGGGCCGACGACTACCTGCGCGCGGAGATCGTCTACGCGGCCACCCACGAGGGCGCCAGGCATCTCAACGACGTACTGACCAGGCGGACGCACATCTCGATCGAGACCTTCCACCGTGGCCTGGCCAGCGCCCACGAGGCCGCCGAGCTCCTCGCCCAGCCGCTCGGCTGGGACGGGGAGCAGGTCAAGCGCGAGGTCGAGTACTTCACCAAGCGCGTCGAGGCCGAACGCCTGTCCCAGGAGCAGGACACCGACCAGGAGGCCGACGCGATCAGACTCGGCGCACCCGAGATCGTGCCGGTCGCCCTCCCGGAGCAGTGACGCCTTTCAACGGCCCTCTCATTGGGGCTTTTAGTGGAGCGGGATGTACGCCTGCTCGGCCAGCGTGGTCGCGTCGTTGACCTGGACGCCGTCCGTGGAGACGGTCCAGATCGAGTCGCCGATGACCATCGCGCGCTGGATGCTCGGCTGGTACGCCCCGTCCTTCGGCCGCTGGACCGGATGCTTGATCATGCCGAGCTTCGTCACCGCGGCGTCGTCGATCTTCAGGACCACGGCGCCGATCTCCTCCTTGTTCTCCGCGTAGGTGTTGAGCGGAATGACCGACAGGCCGGTCTTGGGCCAGTACAGGAACGCGTGGGGGTCCCACTCCGCCTCGGAGCCCGAGTTCTTCTGGAACATCTGCGACAGCCGCTTCGGATTCGCCGGGTCGCTGACGTCGAAGAGCGAGATCTGCGTGCCGAGCGTCCTGCCCTTCTCGCTGGCCTCCTGCCCGATCCCGATCAGCCGGCCGTCGGCGCCGGGGTGGAGGTAGGCGGAGTAGCCGGTGATCTTCAGCTCGCCGGTCACCTTGGGGGCGGCCGGGTCGCGCAGGTCGAGCGTGTAGAGCGGGTCTACCTGCTTGAACGTGACGCAGTAGCCGACCGGGCCGATGAACCGGACCGAGTAGATGCGCTCGCCCTCGCCCAGGCCGCCCACCTCGCCGACCTTGTCCAGGGTGTCGGCCTTGAGGACGTACACGCTGCTGGTGCTGGTCTTCTGGGCCTCGGAGTTGAGCGTGGTGGCGACGCGCAGGTTGCCGTCGTACTCCGACAGCGAGTACTGGTTCAGCAGCCGTCCGGGCACCTTGCCCGAGGCCACATAGGAGGGCGGACCCGGCTTGCTGATGTCGAACCGGTGAACCTCGGTCTCCTCAGGCGGGGCAGTCGGGGTGGGCTCGGGACTGACGGTGGTCTGGGCCGAAGGGCTGAGGGTGACCTTGGCCGAGGGGCTGGGCTCGGTCGGGTCGGGTTCGGTGGCGGGGGCCTGGGGTGTGTCCTCCACGGCCGCCAGCGGCACCGGCCACCACCAGCGCGGATTGCTGCTCACGTACAGACTCTGGCCGGTGCCGTAGACCGTGTCGCCGTCGGCCGCGAGGCTGATCGGGTCGGTGCCCGCCTCCGTGAGGCCCTGGGCCAGGTCGATGGTGTGCACGGTCAGCAGCGAGGTGCCGGTGTAGTCGGCCGGATGGCTGACCCGCGCGCAGTCGACCGTCTTCTTGGTGACGGTCCCGGCCGCGTCCGTGATCTGGATCTTGGGCAGCCAGGCGTCGAGCGGCGCCCGGCGTACCGCGTCCGCGTTCGCCTTCTTCATCTCGGCCTCGGAGGCGTTCTGCTTCGGCTCCGGGAAGGTGATGTCGGGCTGGCTGCGGGTGACGAGCCTGACGGTCGAGCCGACCATCCTGGCGTCCACGTACGTGCCCTGCGGCTTGATCGTCCCGAGCACCTTGGGCTCACCGGACAGGTCCACCAGCAGGTATCTGGTCTCGCCGACAGGCGCGAACCCCTTGTACATGATGTCGCCCCCGCGATACAGCACCAGCGCGCGGTCGCCCGAGACGAGCAGGTCGGCGGGGGCGTAGGCGGGCTCGTCGGCCTTGGTGAGCTTGACGGATCCGGTGATCTTCCTGGTGGCCGTGTCGATGATCCGCAGCGTGCCGCCCGCGACCGTGATGATCCGGTTGCCGTCGGTCTTGACCAGGTCGGGCTCGTCCACTCCCGCCTCGTGGGTGTTGGTCGTGGAGTGCTCCGGGGCGGCGTCGTTGGTCGCCTCCATGGACTTCTGGCGGGTCATGTACATGGGCACCGGGCCGCCGAAGCCCCACTGGCCGACGTTGCTCGCCGCGTGCTCGCGCAGCCCGGCGAGCATGTCGTCGCACCCGTTGTAGGAGACCAGGCGCACCTGCAGGCGCTGCTTCACGGGCGTGGTGCCCCCCGGCGCCGAGGTGCAGGCGGAGATGGCCGTCGCGAGGGCCGCCCCGGCCACGACCGTACGGATCAGCGTCTTCATGACCTCATTGACGGATCTCCGCGCCGAGCGGTTCACGATCATCCAGGGGGGTCGACCGTGAAGACCGGGCTGAAGTCAAGGTTCTCGGGGATGTCGAGCAGCTTGCGCACCAGTTTGCCCTGGAAGTCGACCACCTGGATCTCGTCCCTGGTGGAGTTGTCCTGCTCCCAGCAGTAGAGGTGGGTCTCGTCGTACCAGCCGAGGACCTTGTCGCAGTCGGAGGTGAACCGGCGGACCCGGTTGCCGATCTCCGTGTTCCAGACGCAGTGGTCGCCGTCTCCGCCCTTGGGGCAGTTCGTGATGAACACCTTGCCGGAGGGGGAGAAGATGTCCTGCGTGCCGGAGGCCAGTGAGCCGATGTTCGCCATGGTGCGGGTGGCCTTGCCGCTCGTGTCGAAGAAGCGCAGGCCCCGCCCGGGGGACATGTTGACCACGCCCTCCTCCTCGCCGTCCCAGCCGAAGGCGGTCTTGCGGATCGAGGTGTCGGACACGGTGACCACCTTGGCGTCCTCCGCGGCCACGTCCACGATGACGAAGCCGAGGTAGAGCCAGTCCTTGCCCGATTCCTTCTCGATGTTGAGCAGGATCTTCTTGCCGTCCTTCGACCAGGCGCGGATGCTGCTGATCAACGGCTTGCGGACGGTCTTGATCGAGGTCCTGTCGCCGGACCGCCGGTCGGTGATGATCACCGAGTCGTAGTTGTCGGAGGTGTAGTTGCGGCCGCGGCCGACCATGGAGTGGCCGTCGGGCGAGACCAGCGTCTCCCAGTTGCCGGAGTATTTCGTGAACGTGCCGCGCAGCGAGTTGCGGGCGTAGTCGATCCAGTCGTCGGCCTTCTTGTTGTAGACCTCGTACGAGGTCAGCGTGATCGGGTCGGCCGAATTCTCGTACAGAGAAATGGCGCCGCCGGGTATTGCCCGCTTCGTGCCCCTCCGCGGCACGCCCGGCGGCGTGGTGCTGGGATTCCTGGCGGACGCCGTGGTGGAGGCGCGGCTGTTGGCGGTCAGTGTGGCGGCCGGGGGCTTGGTCTGGCTGATGACCACGCCGACGCCGGCCAGCACGAGCAGCGCGACGGCCACGGTCACGCCGATGACGATGGGCGCCCTGCTCTTCTTCTGCTGGGAGTGTCCGGCGGTGTACGGGCTCGGGTGCGTCGGCCGGTGGTCGCCCGTGTGCGGGTATCCGCCGCCGCCCATGGACGGCGGTCCGTGGTGGTGGCCGGGCACCGAAGGCGGCCCTCCAGGCATGGAGGGCGGCCCCATGTGAAGAGGTTGACCGGTCACGGGCGGTTGACCGTAGGGCGCCGCCTGCCAGGGCTCCGCCGGGGCGGCGGCCGCCGCGGCCTGAGCGAGCATGCCGGAGTTGGGCACCGGGTGCTGCAGCAGGCGCATGATCACCTGCTCCGCCGTCGGCCGCTGCGCCGGATCCTTGGACAGGCAAGCGGCCACCACGTCGAGCAGCGGACCGTGCAGCCCGCTCATGTCCGGCTGGTGGTTCAGCACCCGGTTGATCACCGCGGGCATCGTGTCGCTGCCGAACGGCGAGCGTCCCGAGGCGGCGAACACGATCGTGCTGCCCCACGAGAACAGGTCGGCCGCCGGTCCGACGGTGTGGCCCATCACCTGCTCGGGCGGCATGTACGAGGGCGTGCCCACGGGCATGCTGCTGATCGTCGAGGTGGCGTTGAGCGCCCTGGCGATGCCGAAGTCGATCACCCTTGGCCCGTCGGCGCCGATGATCACGTTGGCCGGTTTGAAGTCACGGTGCACGATCCCGGCCTGGTGGATCGCGGCCAGCGCGGTCGCCGTGCCGATGGCCAGGCGGTGCAGGGCCGTGCCGGTGCGCGGGCCCTCCTCCTGGACGACCCGCTGGAGGGAGGGGCCCTCGATGAACTCGCTGACGATGTACGGCCGGTCGTGCTCGATGCCCGTGCCGAGCACCGCGGCGGTACAGAACGGCGCCACCTGCTGGGCGACCTGGACCTCGCGCAGGAACCGGCCCACGCTCACCTCGTCGCCGGCCTGGTCGGGGCGCAGCCACTTGACCGCCACGTGTGTGCCCGCCGGGTCTCTGGCCAGGTAGACGACGCCTTGGCCGCCTTCGCCCAGCCGTCCTAGGAGAGGCAGACCGCCGAGCCTCTCGGGGTCTCCCGGTCTGAGTGGCGCGAAGGAAGGCATAAAGGGATTCTGTCCCCATGCCATGGATTGGCAAAAACTACCCGCCGGTAGCGATCCGGAATAACCTGCTGCCATGCATGTGACGTCCAGCGGCAAGACGACTGAGATCACCGCACCGTTCACCGGAGAACCCCTTGCCGACCTGCCGGTTTCCGGGGTGGATGACGTACATGAGGCATATGAGAAGGCGCGGGCGGCGCAGGCGGAGTGGGCCGCGCGGCCGGTCGCGGAGCGGGCGCGGCCGTTCCTGCTGCTGCACGACGCGATCCTCGACCGCAGGGACGAGATCCTCGACATCGTCCAGAACGAGACCGGCAAGGCCCGCAAGCACGCCTTCGAGGAGGTGCTGGACGTGGCGGGCTGCAGCCTCTACTTCGCCCGGCGCGCGCCCGGCCTGCTCGCCCCGCGCCGGCGCGCCGGCATCTTCCCCGTGGCCACCCGGGTGACGGAGCTGCGCCGGCCCAAGGGCGTGGTCGCGCTGATCACGCCGTGGAACTACCCGCTCTCCCTGGGCGTCACCGACGCCGTGCCCGCGCTGCTCGCCGGCAACGCCATCGTGCACAAGCCCGACACGCAGACCGCCCTGTCGACGCTGTGGACCATCGACCTGCTGGCCGAGCTGGGCCTGCCGCGCGAGGTCTGGCAGGTCGTGCTCGGCGAGCCCGCCGAGGTCGGCGACGCGCTGCTCGACGGCGCCGACTATGTGGCCTTCACCGGCTCCACCCGGGGCGGCAGGAAGATCGCCGAGGAGGCCGCCAAGCGGCTCATCGGCTGCTCGCTGGAGCTCGGCGGCAAGAACCCGATGGTGGTGCTCGACGACGCCGACCTGGACCTCGCCGTCCAGGGCGCGATCCGCGCCTGCTTCACCAACGCGGGCCAGCTCTGCCTGTCGATCGAGCGCCTGTACGTGCACACCGCCGTGTACGACGCCTTCGCGGAGCGCTTCGCCGCGCAGGCCGCCGAGCTCAAGATGGGCGCGGGCCACGACTGGTCGGTCCAGATGGGCTCGCTCACCTCGCGGCGCCAGCTGGACGCGGTCAGCGCGCACGTGGACGACGCCGTGGCCCACGGCGCCACCGTGCTGACCGGCGGCAAGGCCAGGCCCGACCTCGGCCCGCTGTTCTACGAGCCCACCGTGCTCTCCGGGATCACCGAGGAGATGCGGCTCTGCCGCAACGAGACGTTCGGCCCGGTGGTCGGCCTCTACCGGTTCTCCTCGGATGACGAAGCGGTGGCGCTGGCCAACGACACCATCTACGGGCTCAACGCCTCCGTCTGGACCTCCGACCTCGCGCGGGGGCGCGCGCTCGCCGCCCGGATCAAGGCGGGCACGGTCAACATCAACGAGGGGTACGGCTCGGCGTACGCCTCCTATGACGCGCCGATGGGTGGCATGAAGGCGTCCGGGCTGGGCCGCCGGCACGGAGCCGAGGGCCTCCTCCGCTACACCGAGGCGCAGACGGTCGCCTCGCAGGCCACGTGGCTGGGATTCGAGCCGCCTTTCGGCATGACGTACGACAAATGGGCGGGCGCCCTGGTCACCACGCTCAAGACGATGAAGAGGCTGCGCCTTAAGTAGGTATGTGAGGGATGCGGGGCGGAATACCGCGTGCGGCGCGGGTGTCATGATCTCCATGGAGATTCGTTACGTCGGCGGCCCGACCGCGGTCCTGGAGATCGGCGGGGTGCGGCTGCTGACCGACCCCACATTCGACCCGCCCGGCGACTACCCGATCGGGAACCGGGCGCTGATCAAGACGGCCGGACCGGCGTTCGGGCCGGACGACGCCGGGACCGTGGACGCCGTACTGCTCTCCCATGACCAGCATCCCGACAACCTCGACAAGGCCGGGCGCGCCTTCCTGTCCTTGGCGCCGGTGGTGCTGTCGACGGGCTCGGCGGCCGAGCGGATCGGCGAGCCGGTGCGGGCGCTGCCGAACTGGACGCACACCGAGCTGGTACGCCCCGGCGGCGGCGCGCTGCGGATCACCGGCGTGCCCGCGCAGCACGGGCCCGACGGGAGCGAGCACCTGGTGGGCGAGGTGACCGGGTTCGTACTGAGCGGCGAGGCACTGCCGACCGTGTACGTGAGCGGCGACAACGCCTCCCTGGACGTGGTCAGGGACATCGCGGCACGCGTCGGGCCGGTGGACGTGGCGGTGCTGTTCGCCGGAGGGGCGCGGACGCCGCTGGTGGGCGACGCGTACCTGACGCTGACCAGCGACGACGTGGCCGAGGCGGCCGAGATCCTGGGCGCCCGTCACGTGGTGCCGCTGCACTTCGAGCACTGGGGACATTTCACGCAGGGCCGGGACACGCTGATCAAGTCCCTCGCGGGGCTCGGCGACCGCGCGCACCTGCTGGAGCCGGGCGAGCGGGTGACCCTCTCCTAGCCGTCTTCTTTCGCTCTCGCGCAGGGGGTCCCGTTCTAGGGACCTCTGCCACCACGGACCGTCCTCTTTTCTCCCCCCTGCAGGGGGTATTCCTTCAAAGGGCCCCAGCCACCACGGACCGTCTTCCTTTTCTCCCCCCTGCAAGGGGGTATTCCTTCAAAGGACCCCAGCCACCACGGACCGTCACAGAGATCGAGACGGTGGGTGTGACGAACCTCCGGGGGGTCGCGTCAGCCCAGCCGGTGGCTGACCCAGACGTTCGGCTCGATGTAGACGGCGTGATCCTGGGCGACGTCGCAGTACACCGGGCTGAGCGCCCCAGGGACCTCGACCGGCCCGGTCCGGTCGAACGGCAGGCCGGTCCACTCGCGCCACTCGGCGAGCGTGCCCGGTATCACCATCGAGCGCGGCGCGACCTTGACGATCTCCCCGCCGGCCCGTACGTGCACACGCAGCCAGGCATCGTGCGGCAGGCCGTCCTCGCGGGACCTGAAGGCGTACTCCGTCATCGGCGTGTGCGGTTCGAGGTGCTTCTGGTTCGGCCGGACCGGCGCCACCAGCTCCCGGAACCCCAGCCGCGCCGCGTGGTCCCGCATCCCGGCCACCATCGCCGGCGACACCCCCGAGCCCAGCAGGTCTTTCCTGACGGTGATCTCCAGCGCGGAGACGGCGTCAAGGGGGCGGTCCAGCTTGCGGGCCAGCCACCCTCGGCGGATCACCCCGTCCCAGCCGTCATCGGGCAAGTCGCCGGCCGGGAAGGGGATCATGCAGCCCCTGGCCACCATCCGGCCGGGCTCGGCGTCGTCGTCGGCCACCAGCACGTAATCGGCGTAGTCCGTCGCCGCGACGGGATAGAAGAGGTCGGCGATCGGGTCGTTGAACATGAAGACCCGCCACGAGTGATCCATCTCCCATAGCGCGGACACGAACTCGGGACGCTCGGCGAGCGTGGTGATCCGGAGCGACATGCGGATTATTGTCACACCTGTCGCGATCTTCCCTCAGCCCATTTCGGCCGGCCGCTGGACGGGCTGGTGCTCGGTCTTGAAGATCAGGGTGGTGTGCAGGTGCACGATCTCCGTACGGATCAGGAACCGCTCCAGGGCCAGCCGGTGCAGGTGGTCGGCGTCGGCCACGGCCACGTGCACCAGGAAGTCCTCGGTGCCCGCGACGTGGAACAGCGTGATCGTCTCCGGCAGCCCCAGCACGAACGTACGCAGTGGGTCCACGATCCGGCTGGTGTGCGGCCGTACGCGCAGGGCGAGCAGCGCCTGGAGCGGGCGGCCGAGCCGGGCCGTGTCGACGGCGGCGCGGAAGCCGGTGATGACCCCGCGGCGGCGCAGCGAACGTACGCGTTCCAGCGCGGTGGAGGGCGCGACGCCGAGCCGCTCGGCGAGATCCTTGTTGGGCAGCCGGGCGTCCTTCTGCAACTCGGCCAGGATCGCGAGGTCGATCGAATCCAGTTCGGCGTTATGCACGATTACCGCCCCTCAATTCGGCAAGGCTAGTCGTACGCCACCCAATTGACGAGTATTTCGAGGTATGTGGAACATCGAGGAGTTCACCGCAGCCGCCGGGATCACGGTCGGCGAGCTGGCGGCCTACGTGGACCGCAGCCAGCGCGGTGACGAGCCCGCGATCAGCCGCCGCCCACCCCGTGAGCTGGCCGAACGGCTGAGGCTCGGCGAGCTGATCGCCAAGGGCGGCATGACGCCCGAGACCTACCGGGACTTCCTGCGGACCTTCCTCGGCGAGGGGACCCGGCTGCACCACCCCGCCTACCTGGGCCACCAGAGCGCCTCGCCCGATTTCCCCGCCGCGCTGGCCGACTTCATCCATGGCGCCACGAACAACCCGATGGCCATCTATGAGATGGGCGCGGCGGCGGCCACGGTGGAGTTCGAGGTGCTGAGGTGGATGCTGGCCAAGGTGGGGTTCCCGGAGGGTGGCGGGGTGCTCACCCATGGTGGCTCGCTGGCCAACCTCACGGCGCTGCTGGCTGCGCGGGCGCGGGCCGTACCCGAGGCATGGGAGGACGGTGTGCCCGGCGACCTGGTGATCCTCGCGCCTGAGTCGGCGCACTACTCGGTGTCGCGGGCGGCGTCGATCCTCGGGCTGGGGCAGCGGGCTATGGTGCCGCTGGCGACAGACCACCTCGGACGCATAGACATCACGAAATTGCCGGATATTTCGGGACGTAGGGTGATGGCGCTGGTCGCGGCCGCCTGCGCCACGGGCACCGGCCTGTACGACGACCTGCGCGCCATCGGCGAGTGGTGCCGCGAGCGGGACGTCTGGTTCCACGTGGACGGCGCGCACGGCGCCTCCGCCCTGCTCGCCGAGGACCACGCGCACCTGCTCGACGGCATCGAGCTGGCCGACTCGGTCATCTGGGACGCGCACAAGATGCTCCGTACCTCTGCCCTGGCCGCCGCCGTCCTCGTACGCAGGGAGAACGACCTCGACGCGGCCTTCAAGCAGGAGGCCAGCTACCTGTTCTACGGCGAGCGCGGCTTCGATCTCATCGGCCGCACGGTCGAGTGCACCAAGGCCGAGCTCGGGCTCAAGATCTTCCTGAACCTGGCCTGGCGCGGCGAGCGCGGCCTGGGCGAGTACGTCGCACGCCAGTACGCCACGGCCCACCGCTTCTGGGAGCTGGCCCGCCGGCGGCCGGGGTTCGCGCTGCCGTACGAACCGGAGAGCAACATCGTCTGCTTCCGGTACGGCGACGCCGACCACGCGGACCTGCGCGAACGCCTCATGGCGGACGGCGCCTTCTACCTCACCTCGGCTGAGCTCGACGGCGTCCGCCACCTACGCGTCACGGTCATGGCCCCGGCCACGGACGACACCACGCTCGAAGCCCTGCTGGACGCGATCGAGGCCCTTCACGGCGGCTGATCGGCCAGGTCCTTTCTGGGCTCCTGTGCGCTAGCGTCGGCGGCATGACGGAACTCGACCCCAGGCTCCGCGCCATCACGGATCTGAACGTCGCCGACGCCCGCGAATCGGGCGGCAGGCACGAGTACGACGGCAAGATCCAGGACCTGTCGCCGGAAGGCGTACGGGCCGGGCTGGCGCGGCTTGGAGAGGGCGCCGCACCCGCCGACCCGTACGACTCGGCGCATCTGCGTGTCTTCGAGGACGGCCTACGCACCCAGTACGGCGAGCTGGAGCTGCACCGGAGCAATCCGCTGCCGCATCTGGCGAACCTCGACCTGGCCTGCTACGACCGCGACTACGCGCCGCAGGCCGAGCGCGAGGCCGCCAAGGCCGCGCACCTGGCGCGCTGGCCGGAGGCGGTGACGTACGCGATCGCGGCGCTCGACCGGGTCAGCGCGCCCGTCGCGAGGTCGCTGGTCGCACCCGTACAGGGACTGTCCGCCGGTGTCACGGACGAGGCCGCGCTCGACGCGCACGGCCTGCTGGTCGCGCACATCGAGCGGGCGGCGGCGGTCGGCGACCCCGACGCGTCGCTCGGCGGCGACGCGCTGGCCCGGCTGATGGGCGACACCGAAGGGCTCTCCGTCGACCTCGGCAGGCTGGCCGAGCGCGCCGACGCCGAGCGCGACCGGCTCATGGCCCTGCTCACCGAGTCCTGCGCCAAGCTGGGGCGGCGGGGCGAGGCGCCGCTGGACGTCGTACGCGAGCTGGTCAAGCAGCACCCCGACGCCGACGGCGTCATCGAGGCGGCCAGGATCGGCACCGAGAAGGCCCTCGCGTTCACCCGCGAGAAGGACCTGGTGCCCTACCACGACGGCGAGTGCCTGGTCGGCCTGGCGCCTCCGTCGCGCCGCTGGGGGATGGCGATGATGTCGTGGAACTCTCCCGGCGAACCGGAGGGCCCCTCCTGGTACCACATCACCCCGCCCGACCCCGCTTGGCCCGCGCAGGACGCCGAGGAGTGGCTGGAGGTGTTCAGCGACACCACGCTGCCCGCGATCAACGTGCACGAGGTCGCTCCCGGGCACTTCTCGCACGGCCGCGCCCTGCGCCGGGCCGGCTCGGACGTGCGGCGGCTGCTGCACTCGATGGCGTTCGCCGAGGGCTGGGCGCATTACGCCGAGGAGCTCTGCGTCGAAGAGGGGTTCGAGGCCCAGGATCCGCGTGTAGAGATCGGGGTCTGGATGGAGGCGTTGATCCGGGTAACGCGGCTGGCCTGCGCCATCGGCGTACACACCGGGCAGATGACGGTCGAGGACGGTGCCAGGCGTTTCGGGTCCGACACCCACCTGGCCGGACCGGCCGCGCTGTCGGAGGCGAGGCGGGCCACGTTCGACCCCACCTACGGCCGCTACACCTGGGGCAAGCTGCTCATCCTCGACCTGCGTGAGCAGGCGCGCAAGGAATGGGGCGCGGGCTTCACGCTGCAGCGCTTCCACAAGGCCCTGTTCGACCTGGGCTCGCCGCCGCTGGGGCTGATCGGCAGCATCCTCTAGGATCAGCCCCGGGCTGGTCGGGAGCATTCTCTGGGGCCACCCCCCGATACACTTGGGGCACCGCATTCGCTTTGGGGGGTCCTCTCGGTGTCTGAGTTCGACACAGTGCTCGTCGTCGACTTCGGCGCGCAATACGCGCAGCTGATAGCCAGGCGGGTCCGTGAGTGCCACGTCTTCTCCGAGATCGTCCCCTCGACGATGCCGGTCGAGGAGATGCTGGCCAAGAAGCCGAAGGCGATCATCCTGTCCGGCGGGCCCTCCTCGGTCTACGCCGAGGGCGCGCCCGCCGTGCCCCAGGGGCTGTTCTCGACAGGGGTGCCGACGTTCGGCATCTGCTACGGCTTCCAGGCCATGGCCCAGGCGCTGGGCGGCGAGGTCGCCCAGACGGGCGTCGCCGAATACGGCGGCACCGACCTCGACGTGCTCAGCGAGGGCGTGATCTTCGCCGGGCTGCCCGCCGCGCAGAAGGTCTGGATGTCCCACGGCGACAGCGTGGCCACCGCTCCCGAGGGCTTCACGGTGACCGCCTCGACCCAGCAGACGCCCGTCGCCGCCTTCGAGGACGCCGGGCGCGGTCTCTACGGCGTGCAGTTCCACCCTGAGGTGCTCCACTCCGAGCACGGCCAGGCGGTGCTCAAGCACTTCCTCGACGCGGCGGGCTGCCGCCCGACCTGGACCATGCTCAACATCGTCGAAGACGCCGTCGAGGCGGTCCGCCGGCAGGTGGGCGACGGCCGGGCGATCTGCGCGCTGTCCGGCGGCGTCGACTCGGCGGTGGCCGGCGCGATGGTCCAGCGAGCCATCGGCGACCGGCTGACCTGCGTGTTCGTCGACCACGGCCTGCTGCGCAAGGGCGAGGCCGAGCAGGTCGAGCGCGACTTCGTCCGCGCCACGGGCGTCAAGCTCCGCGTCGTCGACGCCGCCGACCGCTTCCTCAAGGCCCTCGAAGGCGTCAGCGACCCCGAGGAGAAGCGCAAGATCATCGGCCGCGAGTTCATCCGGGTCTTCGAGGACGAACAGCGCGCCATCATGGCCGACGGCCCCGTCGACTTCCTGGTGCAGGGCACGCTCTACCCCGACGTGGTCGAATCCGGCGGCGGCACGGGCACCGCCAACATCAAGTCACACCACAACGTCGGCGGCCTGCCGGAGGACCTGCAGTTCAAGCTCGTGGAGCCGTTGCGGACCCTGTTCAAGGACGAGGTGCGCCGGGCGGGCGAGGAGCTCGGCCTGCCGGCGGCGATGGTCTGGCGCCAGCCGTTCCCCGGCCCCGGCCTCGGCATCCGCATCGTCGGCGAGGTCACGCGGGAGCGCCTCGACCTGCTGCGCGAGGCCGACGCGATCGCCCGCGAGGAGCTGTCGCGCGCCGGTCTCGACCGGGAGATCTGGCAGTGCCCGGTGGTGCTGCTGGCCGACGTGCGGTCGGTGGGCGTGCAAGGGGATGGGCGTACGTACGGGCATCCGGTGGTGCTGCGGCCGGTGACGTCGGAGGACGCGATGACGGCCGACTGGTCGCGGGTGCCTTATGACGTGCTGTCCCGGATCTCCACCCGGATCACGAACGAGGTCCGCGACGTGAACCGGGTGGTGCTCGATGTGACGAGCAAGCCGCCGGGCACCATCGAGTGGGAGTAATGTCGCAGCGCTGATCGGGCTGCGTGCCTGCGAAGCCAAGGTCATGCCGGTGCTACCGCTGCAGTGTGGATGCCCGTCGGGCCGATGTGCCTGTCGCACGGCCGGTCACGCGCAGTCCGCAGCCGCCACGCTGCTGCTCGCGGGCGCTTCGGAGGTGACCATCGTGGTGGTCGCACGCCGCATTCGCACTGACTTCCAGAGCTCGCTTGTGGAAGCATCCCTTCAGCGGATTCTCGCTGACCGGGAGTACTCCCTGGACATCTGTCCCGTCACGGGCGGCGACTGTCGACTGCCGCTGGTGACGTCCTAGGCCCGAGCTTGTAGCCCAACGGGTGGGTCCGCGGGTGCCTCATAACATGCTGTCCCGGATCACGAACGAGGCGGGGGCGGCGGTCAGGGACAGTGGCATCGGTGCCCTGGCCTACCTGATGCTGCTGTCCGCCGACGCGGACTGCTGGGGCCGCTCAGCCCGCCACCGACCACGTTCGCCGTCGCGCCAGGGCATCGCCGGCCTAGTCACTCGGACCCGACCTGGCAGAGCCAACCCGCAGCAGACCGGTTCAAGGCCGGAGGCAGGCGAAGCGCTCAGTTTGGGGCCGCTTGCCTCTTTGACCGATAGTACGGTTAGCGATATATATCGGATATGCCGCTACGTGAACAGAGCTATCTCGTGCTGCTGGCCCTTTCCGAAGGCCCGTTGCACGGTTACGGCGTGATCAAAGCCGTGCGCGAGCTGTCGGAGGACCGCATACGCCTCGGCGCGGGCACCCTCTATGGCGCACTTGATCGCCTGACCGAAGCGGGGCTCGCCCGTGTGGTCGGCGAAGAGGTCGTGGACGGCCGACACCGCCGCTACTACGAGCTGACCGGTCAGGGCGCCGAGCTCCTGACCGAGGAGACCGCCCGCCTGACCCGCCTGGCCGCCACCGCGCAGCGCCGCCTCGGCGCCCGACTCCAACCCGGGACGTGATCATGGATACCTACGAGCGCCGCTGCCGGCTCCTGGCGCGGGCCTATCCGCTCCGATATCGGCAGACGCGGGGCGAGGAGTTGATCGGCACGCTGCTGGACCTGGCGAAGCCGGAGCAGACCAGGCCGACCCTGCGCGACTCGCTCGACGTCGTACGTGGCGGTATCGCACTGCGCCTGCGCGAACGTCCGCCACTGTGGCACTGGGCGCTGTATCGCCTGTTCCACAAGCGCCTTCCCTACGCCTACCGCTGGTGGGCACGCGACGACCTGCTCGATTCGCGCTACCTGGCGCGGCAGTGCGCGACATTGCTACTCGCGACCTCACCCCTGTGGGCCTTCATCGGGCTCATGCCCATCGAATTGGTCTACACGGTGATCTCCTGGCCGCTCATCCGTATGCTCGGCTTCCTCCCGCAGCGATCCCTGCGCCTCTACCAGCTGAGGAGACACGGATTCGACCTGGAGGTGCAAGGCGACTCGCGATAGGCGGCCACCAAGTCGACGGCAGCGCGCAGGAGTAGATCCACGGTCGGCTCCTGTCGCCGGGCGGGAGGGATCTGGGCGATCTCCGAGTATCAAGCTGGCACCCCAATCGCGCACGAGCCGCTCAGACCTGGGAGCGTAGGTCGGGCACGACGGTGACCGGCCAAAACATGAAGGTTCCTCTGGATGCGGCCGTTCGGCACCCGCTTTCTTGACACATCGTTGTCACGATCATGGTGACAGATGGTCAAGATGCGCTCATTCTTTGTTATGGTCACTTCTTGTCCCGATTTTGGGACAACCTTTACCTAAGGAGGACCATGAGGAACACTCCGAGAATCGTCGCTGTCACCACGGTGCTCGCGGCGGCCACGGCCCCCTTGCTGGCGCTCTCGTCTCCCGCGATGGCCGAGCAGCCCGCCAAGACCGTCCAGACTGCCCAGAGCCTGCCGCTGAGCTGGCTCTCCCTCCAGGGACTCACCGAGAACGCGCACCTGCAGCGCATCAAGCAGTTGCTGGGTACGGGTTATGTTCCCTCGGCGTTGAGCGTGACCAACGCGGCCAACCCGGAGTACACCTCCGTATGGGTCAAGGACGCCACCCGCAAGGTGAACGTCCTGCAGGACCTGTCGGTCACCGACCTGCCGAAGCGCATCGCCGAACAGCAGCAGCTGGGTTTCCAGCCCACCATGATCACTGGTACGGGTACGGGCACGGGCGCCATCTTCGCGGCGGTCTTCGAGAAGACCACGCGCAAGCTCCAGTCCAAGACCAACCTGACCAAGGAAGCCTTGGCGACCGTCAACACCCAGCTCGGCGCCGCCGGCTACCAGATTTCCTCGCTGGACGTGTACGGCACGGCCGAGAAGCCGCTCTACACGGCCGTTTGGGCTGCCGGAGCCGTCACGGGAACCCTTCAAGTGACCACCGGCCAGACCGTGGAGCAGCGCGGCAAGGAGCTCCTGGCGCGGGCGAAGCAGGGTCTGAGCCCTGTCGCCATGGCGGTCGAGCCCGGCAAGCTCTACACCACCGTGTGGGGCAAGGCCAACTCGACCGGTCTGAAGGAGTACCTGCAGCTGTCCAGCGTGACCTACAAGCTCAAGTCCCTTGAGCTGAAGGGGCTGGGCTACCACCCCATCGTCACGAACGTCGAGGACAACGTCTACGCGGGGATCTGGAGCAAGAACTAGGCGTTCGGTGGCCCGCCGCTGTCGGTGGTGGCGTCGAGTTCGCCCACCAGGCGGTCGCCGTACAGGATCGGCAGCGCGAAGTATCTCCACCGGCGCTTGTGCGTCTAAAGCCGGCCGTCGACCTCAAAGAGCTCGACGGCCGGCTTTGTCGGCCTATGGTGCCTCGCGGGGCATCAGGGCGACGATCGGCCGGCCGGGACGGCGTCTCCGTTGGCGGGCGACTTTCCGGGATCTCCGGCATGGAGCGCTTCAAACGCGGGCGCTACCGCAGTTGGTCGCGGCGGCGGGTGAGGTACGCGGTCTCGCCGGTGTTGCCGGCCAGCTCGATGGCCCGGTCATAGGCCGCGCGTGACTGCTGACTTCGGCCCAGCCGGCGCAGCAGGTCGGCGCGGGTGGCGTGGTAGGCGTGATAGCCGGCCAACGCCTCGGCGAGGCGGTCAACGATGGCCAGCGCCACCTCCGGCCCGTCGAGCTCGGCCACGGCGATGGCCCGGTTGAGGGCGATGATCGGCGAGGGGTCGAGGCGGACGAGCTGGTCGTAGAGGGCGAGGACCTGCGACCAGTCGGTGTCGCGGATGTCGCGGGCGGAGGTGTGCACCGCGTTGATCGCCGCGAGAATCTGATAGCGGCCCGGAGCCACCCCGGCGGCGGCAGCGGCCAGGCGCTCGCGTACCAGCCGATGACCTTCGGCGATCAGTTCCGCGTCCCAGGCGCCGCGGTCCTGCTCGGCCAGGGGGACCAGTTCGCCGCCGGCCGAGACCCGGGCGGGGCGGCGGGCCTCGATGAGCAGCATCAGCGCCAGCAGGCCGGCCACTTCTCCGTCCTGCGGCAGGAGCACGCGGATCAGGCGGGTGAGCCGGATCGCCTCGGTGGTCAGGTCGTGTCGTACGGGATCGGTGTCGGGACCGCTGGCCAGGTAGCCCTCGTTGAAGACGAGGAACAGGACGGCCAGGACACCGGAGACACGAGCCGGCAGATCGTCGGCGGACGGCATCCGATAGGGGATGCGAGCCGCCTTGATCTTGGCCTTCGCGCGGGTGATCCGCTGCTCCAAGGTGGTCCGCTGCGCCAGGAAGGCACGGGCGATCTCGGGCACGGTAAGACCGCCGACCATGCGCAGCGTCAACGCCACGCGCGCTTCCATCGCCAGCGCCGGGTGACAGCAGGTGAAGATCAGCCGGAGCCGGTCGTCGTCGATGGTGCCCAGCGGCTCGGGCGGGTTGACGTCGTACACCATCTGGGCCTCCTTATGCTTGTCGTCGCGTTTGTTCTCGCGCCGGATCCGGTCGATGGCCTTGCGGTTGGCGGTGGTGGTCAGCCACGCGCCCGGATTGGGGGGCAGGCCGTCGGCCCGCCACCGCTCGACGGCGGTCGCGAACGCCTCGGCCGCTGCCTCCTCGGCGATGTCGAGGTCGCCGAAGCGTCTGGTCAGTGCGGCCACCACCCGCGCCCACTCGTCGTGGTGGGCCCGGGTGATCGCCTCCTCGATGTCGCTCACTGGAACGGCCGCACCTCGATCTTCCGATCGCAGACCTTCGACGCCTCGGCGGCGAGCTTGAGCGCCACATCCAGATCGGGGGCCTCCCACACCCAGACGCCGGCGAGGTACTCCTTCGACTCCACGAAGGGCCCGTCGCTGAACACCGCCTGCTCGCCCCGGTTGTCGATGACCGTGGCCGCGTCGGTGTCCGCGAGTCCGCCCGCGAAAACCCAGTAGCCCTCGGCGATCAGTCGTTCGTTGAACGCGCTGATGGCAGGCTGCCTGTCCGTGCTGCCGGGATTGCTCTTGTCATCGATCACGGAAACCAGGTAACGCATCTGAAGATCATCTCCTGTGGTGTCAAGACAGCGTCGTTCGGTGGTAGGGACTTCAGGCCGTCGCATACCGCGGGCGCCCGGCCGGCCGGTCATCTCGTTCTCCAGCAGCCATGGGGTCAGGATGCCACTGCCGTGCACCTACGGCTCACCCCCGGGACCTGAGTCACGGTCGTCAGCTTCATGGTCGCGGCTCCTTTGCCTTGGCGCCGCCCCTTGCGGGCGGCCTCACCCCTGCTACGAACACCACCGCCCCGATCCGACACTTCCTCCCGGACTTCTTCGCAGAATTTTCCGGGAAGTCGGCCGCCGACGCCGGCCACGGTGCTAGCGCATCAGCCAGGCCTGGTCGGCGGAGTCCCGGCACGTCCACTGGATGATCCATTTGCCCGGCTTGCGTTCGGCCTTGCCGACCGCCAGGCACATGTCGGTGGCTCGGTTACGCAGTCGCTGGTGCTCGTCGTAGATCCACTCTTGCTCGGTTCCGCCGTCGGTGCACGGCCACTGGATCGCGTACTTGCCCTTGACCTGGACGCCGCGTGCGATCGCCAGGCACATGCCGGTCTTGGCGTTGATGACCTTGCCCTTGCGGTAGATCCACTGCTGGTCCTTGTTGGTGGAGCAGGTCCACTGGATGACCTTCTTGCCGGCCCGCACTTCGCTCTTGCCTACGGCCAGGCAGAGTCCGGTGGCCGCGTTCATCAGACGCGACCTGCTCGCACTGCTCGCCGCCGAGGCGGGGGCGGCGGCCAGGGACAGAGCGATGGCGGCTGTCGTGGCGATGGCGAAAAGCTTCTTGGGGGTGGCGTCCATGTCGACGACCTTCCTGAGAGGTGTTGATCGCTATGACGCGCACAATTCCCTTTTTGTTGGGCCGCCCGCGTGGCCGGGCACGGCCGACGTACTCAGGAAGATCTGCACGCCGCCGCCTTCCTGCCCTTGCGGAACGAGGCCGTTCACGTTCGTCCGGCCGAGCTCGAACGTCGACGTGACCGGGGGCATCAGGTGGGGCCGGACCAGCAGCGGCATGGCCAGCTGGATCGCCGCGAAAGCGACCAGGGTGAGGGCCATCGCGGGCAGCGTACGGCGTACCAGCACGCCCACGGTCACGCCGAGGACGAAGGCGAAGGCCGCGCACCCGATCGGGGCGATGCCGCGCGCGCTGAACACCAGGGGCGACATCTGGGCCATTTCCGGAACGGCGGACTTGTCCAGCGGGTCGGACCACCAGGTCACCACGAGGCCGCACACGCCGACGGCGGCCATGGCCGCCAGGCCGAACCGCCTCTCGGAGGGCCACCAGCGGTAGATCGTCTGCTTGCCGACACCGGCCCGGGTCGTGATGCCCTCGACGCTCTGCTTGGCGTATCCGACCTCCTGCACCAGCTCGAAGGCCGGGGTGAGGATGCCCGCCGTGAGGCCTCGTTCTGGTGGGCCGCGCCGGAGAGGAATCCGTCCAACCTGGCAAACAAACGAGACGAGACGGTCCGTCTTGACACAGTAATGGGGAGCCAATATAGTCACTGCTTGTCGAGACGAGACGGATCGTCTCGGAAACCTGTGCAACCGATCGGAGTTCTGCATATGCGCACCGCGGATACCGCCTCTTCCCGCACCTGGTTCATCACGGGAGCCAGCCGCGGCCTGGGTCGTGCGTTCGCTGTCGCCGCGCTGGAGCGTGGCGATCAAGTGGTCGCCGCCGCCCGTACCATCACCCGACAGGACTTCGACGACCGGCACGGAGACCGGCTGCTCACCCTTGTCCTGGACGTGACCGACCGCGACGCGGTGTTCGCCGCCGTGCACACCGCCGTCGAGCACTTCGGCCGGCTGGACATCGTGGTGAACAACGCAGGCACCATGTCCTCGGGCATGATCGAGGAATTCACCGAGGCCGAGGCGCGCGCCCAGCTGGAGGTCAATCTTTTCGGGGCGATGTGGGTCTGCCAGGCTGTCCTGCCGCACCTGCGTGGCCAGGGATCCGGGCACATCGTGCAGATCTCCAGCATCGCCGCGCTGGGCGGCTTCCCGAGCACCGGGATGTACAGCGCGAGCAAGTTCGCGCTGGAGGGCATGAGCGAGGCGCTGGCAATGGAGGCCGCGCCGTTCGGCGTGAAGGTCACCCTGGTCCAGCCCGGCGGTTACTGGACCGACCTGTACACCAGCATGACGACGACGTCGCCTCTGGAGGAGTACGGCCCGTTGCGCGCCGAGCTGGAGAAGCAGTGGGCCGAGGGCTCGATCGACAGTGAGCCACGTCTGGCCGCCGAGGCGCTGCTGAAGCTGGTGGACAGCGAAGACCCGCCGCAGCGGTTGCTGCTCGGCAGCATGGTCTACGACCTGGCCTTCGACATCTCCCGCCGGCGGATGGCGACCTGGGCCGCCTGGGAGCAGGTCAGCCGCGCCGCCGAACACGCCGTACCCGCTCCCGGAACCACCGATTGACCGCGGCCCTCGACGCCCGCCTGGCCGGCGCCCACCGCCGGGTATCGCGCCGTGATCCGACCCGCCCCCGCTGTGCCGGGCGGATCCGGCCTCCCTGCTTTTCTCCCATCGACACCGCTTAACGGGGGCACACATGTCAATCTCACAACGGCGAGGTTCCCTCGCCACCGTCGTACTCGCGACCGCACTCGCAGTCGCCGGGGCTCCAGCCGCGTCCGCGACGGCGGAGCCGGCGGTCGAGATCTCCGGCGGGCTCACGCAGCCCGTCTTCTCCTACCAGGACGCCATCCGTGAGCACGTTCGGGTGCAGTCGCCGGTCGACAGCGACGGCGACGGCAAGAAGGACCTGGTCCGGGTGGACATCATCCGGCCGAAAGAGACCGGTTCCGGGCTCAAGGTCCCGGTGATCATGCACGAAAGCCCGTACTACGACGAACCGGGGGTCGGCTTCGAACTGGACCACAAGAAGTACGACGCGGACGGGAACCTGACGAAGTTTCCGCTGTTCTACGACAACTACTTCGTGCCGCGCGGGTACGCGTTCGTGTCCGTCGACATGATCGGCACCAGGCTGTCGGACGGCTGCCCCACCTCCTACGGCGCGTCCGACGTGCTCGGCGGCAAGGCGGTCATCGACTGGCTGAACGGCCGGGCGACCGCCTACGACGACAACGGCGATCCGGTGAAAGCCACCTGGACCACTGGGCGTACCGGGATGATCGGCCAGTCGTATGAGGGAGCCCTCGCCATGGGGGTCGCCGGCACCGGGGTGGCGGGGCTGGAGACGATCGTGCCGGTCGCGGGGTTCAGCAGCGGATACGGGATGTGGCGCGCGAACGGCACCCTCACCTGGTTCAAAGGCGGGCCGGAGTGGCAGGCCGACCGGGTCGACCTCGATCCGGAGGAGAAATGCGCGGCGGTGCGCCGGCAACTGGCCGCCGGCTCGGACGACGAGACGGGCAACTACAACGCCTTCTGGCGCGAGCGCGACTATCGGACTGGGCCGATATCGAAGGCACGCAACGTGCGTGCCAGCGTATTCACGGTAGTAGGAATGCAGGACCGGAACGTGCGAGCCGACCAGTTCTCCACCTGGTGGGCCGGATTGCCGCGCAATGTGCAGCGCAAGGTGTGGGTGACGCAGTACGGGCACCTCGACCCGTTCTATGCCCGCCGCGACGTGTGGGTCGACACCCTGCACCAGTGGTTCGACCACGAGTTGATGGGCGTGCCGAACGACGTCATGCGCCGGCCGCGCGTTGACGTACAGCTCGGCCCGGACCGCTGGATCACTCAGGCCGACTGGCCGACGCCGACGCGGACGGTGACCCTGCGACCGGGGCAGGACGGCTCACTGGGCCGCAAGCCATCGACCGGAACCGGCAGCTACCTCGACACCGCCCAGACCGAGGTGGCGATGGCCGGCGATCCTGCCACCACCAACGCCAACCGGCTTGCCTACCTGACCCCGCCGCTGAAGAGCGCGATACGGCTGTCCGGAACGCCGTCGGTGAGCCTGCGCCTCAAGCTGGACAAGCCGACCGCCAACCTGGGCGTCCTGCTCGTCGACTACGGCCAGGACACCCGCATCCACGGCGTCGATCCCGCCGGCGGGCAAGGTCTCAAGTTCATCGGCGGCGAGGACTGCGTCGGCGAGAGCACGGCCGATGACGACGGCTGCTACTTCAGGGCCGCCGACAACACGGTGACCGCCGGCTTCCAGGTGGTCACCCGCGCAATCCTGGATGCCCAGAACCACAAGTCGCTCAGCCGCCAGACACCTCTGACGCCGGGCAAGCCGTACCAGATCACCTGGTCGATGCTGCCTCAGGATTACGAGTTCAAGGCGGGGCACCGGCTGGGCCTGGTGCTGACCGGGACCAACGACGACATCACCGACGCCGAACCCGGCACCGGGACCAAGGTCACCGTCGACCTGGCCGGCACTTCGGTCTCGCTGCCGCTGGTCGCCGGCACGTCCAGCGCGGAATAGCTCGATCGATCTTCACGTACGGTCGCGGCCGGCGTGGTCGCGACCGTACGCATGACGTCCCGGACATCCTTGCCCGTACCTGCCACCACGGCATGCCGCTGGACGGCGAAGAACACGATCGCGGTACATCGTTCACAGATGCGAAGGAGCACCCATGACAACCTCAAACCCGGCCAACGCGACCTGGACCGGCATGGTGCCGGTCGACGACACGGCGCTGGCCGTGACCGACACCGGCGGTCCCGGTGTCCCGGTGGTCTACCTCAACGGCCAGTTCGGCATTCAGCCGCAATGGCGTAGGGTCATCGCCGAACTGGGGACGGGGTGGCGGCACATCACCTACGACATGCGGGCCCGCGGCAAATCGCAGCGTTCGGCGGACTATTCATTCGAGACGAACATCCGCGATGTCGATGCCGTTCTCGGGGCCAGGGGTGTGCACCGGCCGCTTCTGGTCGGCTGGTCCTACGGCGCGGCGGTCGCGGCGCACTGGGCCAGCCGGAATCCCGAGCGTAGCGTGGGCGCGGTCCTGGTTGACGGCGCGTACCCGCACGACTGGCTCGACGAGGCCATGGAACAGCGGATCCGCAAGCTGTTTCGACGGATGAGCTGGTTATGGCCGCTGCTGCGCCCCTTCGGTATGGCCCCGCGGATGACCGCCGACCAGCAGGCGAACAGCAACATCGAGCTCGGCGTGATCTCCCGCGAGCGCGCGCTCGGCCCCGTGCTGAACAACATCACCGTCCCGGCGCGGTATGTAGTCGCTTCGGGTACGTCCTTCGGAAGCCGCAGCGACGAGCAAGAACGGATGCGGACCAGCCTTGACACGGTGACCGCCCGCAACCCCAACATCCACATCAGCGCGAAGGTCGCCGGCAACCACGGTGCGATCCTGCGTAAGGACTTCCGCGCCATCGCCGAGGCCGTACGCGAGGTCGCCGCCCTTGACCGTGGAGGGCGCCTGAAGATATGACCAGCGCACTGACGATCCGCCAGGCCGCGGCCTTCGCCGATGCCACGGTGCAGACCGTGCGACATCACCACCGGCTCGGCCTGGTCGACCAACCGGCCCGCGACGTCTCCGGCCGCCGACGGTACGCCTCGGCCGAGCTGCCACGGCCGGCCCAGGTCCGCACCGTGGCCGGGGCGGGTCCAACCTATGAGGAGTGAGACATGGCCCGCGTGACCGACTCGCAGACCGGCGGACTTCGCCGCACTGAGATCTTCGTGGATGTCGCGGACGGCTATCGGCTCTGGGCGGAGATGGCCGGCGATCCGGAGCGTCCCGCCCTGTTGCTGGTGATGGGAGCCAACACAAGCGGGCTGGGCTGGCCCGACGAGTTGGTCGAGCTGCTGTCCCGGGAGCACTTCGTCGTCCGCTACGACCACCGCGACACCGGACGCTCCACCCATGGCTTCCACGAGCGTCCCTACCCGATCCGTGCGCTGGCCGACGACGCGATCGCGATTCTCGACGCGCTGCGGATCGAACGCGCTCACGTGGTCGGGATGTCGCTGGGCGGCACTCTGGTCCAGTTGCTCCTCCTCGACCATGCGGACCGGCTGATGAGCGCCACGATCTTCGGCTCCGCGCTGCTCGGCGGAGCGGCCACCGACCCCGGTATCTCCGACGACGACCTGCCCGGGCCCGACCCCCGGCTGCTCGCTCTGTGGGCGGAGCTCGGCCAAGAGCGCGACCCGGAGACGGAGCTGCGGTGGCGCGTCGAGCACTGGAGGGTCCTCAACGGTGACGTCCTGCTCTTCGACGACGAGGAGTTCGCCGATCTTGAACGTAGGATCGCCGCCCACAGCGGCACCTGGCACAGCCCCGCCGCCCATGCCCTGGCCGACCAGTCGGGCATGGAGCGCGGAGCCGAACTCGCGAACGTCCTTGTGCCCACCTTGGTGATCGACGCGCCGGAGGATCCCATCACCCCGCCCCCGCACGCCACCCGGCTGGCGCACGCCATCCCCAACGCCACTCTGGTCACGGTACGCGGTCTCGGCCACGCGCTGCCCCTCGCGATCGTGTCGCCCCTCGCAGCAACGATCATCGCCCACACCGGTCGACGACCCTGATCCGGGAGAACCGTCCGAGGCGCCGGTGCCGAGCCTTCACACGGCCGGGCGGGGCCTGGAAGCTCGTGTCGAGACGCTGCTGCGCTCCTCGCTGGACCGGAGTGACCGCCGACCAAGCACCCTGCCCAAAGACCAAATCGAAGATCCACAAACTGCGTAACGTTGCGGTTGTTGGTTCACCCAGTGATTCCCACGGCATCTTGCAGGTGTCCAGAAGATCGCGCGACGGCAGCGGCCCCGAGGACGCGAGCCGATCGAGAATGTCCAGACGGCACGCGTCGTTGGCGCACACCCAGTCGCGACGGTGCTCCTGCCAGGGGGACAGCTCCCGTTCCCGGGTCGCTCGGCCATCCTGGCGCGGTACAGCGCGAGATCTTCGCCGGCCGGATCATCGCTCGAAGCCCGATCAGCGTCCGGTCTCAAGCGCGGTGTCCAACTCGGTCGGCGCGTACGAGGACCCGAGGCGACTCCAAGCGACGAGGTCGGAGCTCGGCGCGATTGCGGTGACGGGGCCGATTCGCAGCAGGGTCAGCTGGCGCGCCACATCAAGCAGCTCAGTCGGCCGCTAGCTGCCCAGGAACTGAACGCGTACGACAAGTGCCGATATCGGCTGGCAGAACCGCTTGGATCGTCACCGGCGACGTTCCACGCCGATGTCCGGACAGTACTCAGACGCTTCAGTGATGCAGGTCAGGGTCGGTATCGGGTCCGGTGAGCGGCTTCACGTACACGCCCATCCCGCGGACCGTTTCTACCAGGCCTTCGTCCTTGAGTACCTGTATTGCCTTGCGAAGGGTGTCGCGGGCCACGCCGAACTCGGCCTCCAGCTCCACCAAGCTTGGGATACGTCGGCCCGGCGGTATCTCCCCCGACTGAATGCGCTTTCGGACAGCTGCCGCAATCTGCCGGTACGGCGGCACCGGACCCTCTCTGTCAATCACCTCAGCACGCTATGCGACTAGCCTAAACAGGCCATAGCTACCCCAGAGGCTAGTCAGGGGTAGTACACCTGCTCTACCCTGCCACAAGAGCGCTTTGCCGCCGATGCTTGGGATCCCGAATGGTCCTCTCAGCATCCGGTCTACGAGGAGTCAGAGCACCATGACCGAGTTGCCCGACTTTCATGGCCCGCATGTTGGTCCCCGTCGAGCCGGTGCCGGACGGGTCGATTGGAGCAAACCGGTGCCGCGCTTCGATTGGGTTCGGGTGCTGCGGCACACGTGCGAGTGCAAGGCCCGCATCTACGAGCTTTGTGTCGCGGGCGGGCTCGCGTGGATACGACAGACGGACCGGCTGGAGTCTGTCCCCGTTGTCAGGGAAAGTACCCCGCGGCCTCTTGGCGAGGTCGAGAACATTTGGAAGAAGCTCCTCGCCGGTCAGGCTCGATAGCGATAGGGCTGCCCAAGCGCCGACCAACTTCGATGCCGTTCAAAGAGTCCGGTGGAGTGCTCAGGGCGCGTTCACCAAAAGGGTGCGGCCGTGGGCGGGGCCCTCCACGGCGTCCACATAGACGCGCGCAACGTCCGCCGCCGGCGCCCCAGCGGCGGGGTCCATGCCCAGAGCGAGGAGGGTTTCACATACCCAGCCGGGACTGACGGCGTTCAGGCGAACTCCTCGCGGCATCTCGATCGCGGCAGCATGTACGAACGCCTCCAAGCCCGAGTTGACCAGGTAACCGAGCGAGCTCCCCGGGACAGGCTCCACGAACCGTCCGCTGGTGAGCGTGACCGATCCGCCATCCCACACGTGAGTGAGTGCCCGCCGGACCAGGTTCACCTGCCCGACCAGCTTCCCTTCGAGCCCGTCGCCCCAGAAGTCCGCGTCCGAGCGCGTGTCCAGCGGTGACAGGCCGCCGCTCGCCGCGCAGCACGCCACCGCGTCCACCTGGCCGACCTGCGCGAAGAGGGCGTCGATCGACGCGGCGTCGGTCATGTCCACCCGTACAGGGCCTCGGCGCGACGCGCGTACCACCTCGTGGTGGCGCGCCTCCAACGCCTCGGCGACCGCACTGCCGATGGTCCCTGTCGCACCGATCACAATGATCTTCACTATTTCTCCCGTTCCGTCTGAAGCGAACCGGGAACCAGACTGCGGCCGACGGTGAGCCTCATCCAGCCCTCCGCCGGGGGTACACCTGGCAGGTGCAGGCTCCACGGCCGCTGGTCCGTGACACTGGGAGATATGGACGTACATGGTGAACTGGGCGAATTCTTGCGGTCGAGGCGGGCGCGGCTGCAGCCCGAGGACGCCGGGTTTCCCACGTTCGGGGGACGCCGCCGGGTGCCTGGCCTGCGGCGTGAGGAGCTGGCTCAACTCGCCGGGGTGAGTGCCGGCTACTACACCCGTCTCGAACAGGGCCAGAGCCCCAACGCCTCCGACGCCGTGCTCGACGCCGTCGCCCGCGTCCTGCGCCTGGACGAGGCCGAACGCGCCCACCTCTACTCACTGGCCCGGCCGAAGGCGAGGACCCGGCGCCGGGCGGTCAAGCCTGAGCGGGTACGGCCGGGCGTACAAGTCATGATCGACTCGTTCAGGGACGTACCCGCGCTGGTCATGGGGCGCTTCCTCGACGTGCTCGCGTGGAATCCGATGGCGCACGCGCTGCTGGCCGGGCACCTCGACTTCGACGCGCCGAGCCGGCCCGCCGAACGCCCCAACATCGCCCGCATGCTGTTCCTCGACCCCCACATGCGCGAGCTGTACGGCGACTGGACGCGCAAGGCGCGCTCCACCGTCGCCGACCTTCGGCTGATCGCGGGCCGCTATCCCGGTGCCCCGGGCCTGACCGGTCTCGTAGGCGAGCTGACGGTCGGGAGCCCGGAGTTCGCGAAACTGTGGGCCGCGCATTCCGTCGGCGACTGCGGCACCGACACGCGGACCTACCACCACCCCATGGTGGGCACTATGGCGCTCATGGCCGAGTTCATGGCCCTGCCGAACGACGAAGGGCAGCGTGTGGCCGTGTTCAACGCCGAACCGGGCTCGGCGTCCGAGGCCGCCCTGCGGCTGCTCCAAGCCGCGGACTGGTAAAGCTCGTCGAACGGTTACGGCTTCTGTCCGGCCCGGTCGACGACGCCCACGACGGTGCGCGTGAACGCCAGCCAGACGGTTCCCTTCTCGACGCTCCACAGCAAACGCGAGGGGACCGGAACGGACTTGCCGTCCTTGACGGTGAACACCTTCTCTCCCAGTCGCGGGTTTCGCTCCTCGTAATCCGCCACTGCGGTCTCGCGCCTGCCTCGGAAGGCGTACGTCGACGGGTCCAGCAGGACCTCGCGTTTGAGCCACTTGTCGGAGACGCGAGAGACCGACAGCGCCGGACGGCCTTCGTCATCCACCGCCGACTCGTTCACCGTCACGCCGGAGAGCTTGGCCATCGCCTTGAAGATGGCGGCCTCCTGGGCCGGCGGGGGGACGTTCTGCTCCAGGGTCACGGAGAACCGCAGGAAGATCCAGTCGTCCTGATCTCCGCCCCGCACAGCGTGTATCTTGCGGAACTTGGCCAGCAGTTTGTCGGGGTCGGTGGGCAGCGCGGCCACCATCGAGTAGGTGTTCTCCGGCGTCCGCTCTCCGGGGTTGGTGGTCATCAGCTTGCCACCCGTCATGTAACCGACCCGCTTGCCGTCGGCGCGCGTCCAGAACTCCTTGATCGTGCTAGTCAACGGCGTCCGCGGCGTGAGCCGCTTGTCCATGAGGCCCTTGCCGTGGCTCCGCACCCGCATCTCGGTGTAGATCCACTGATCGTCGCGGGGCGGCGTGAAGTCCTTCTTCTGTACCGTCGCCGCGATCCTGGTGAGCACCACCTGCGCGTTGGCGGCGGGGAGTGTCGGCTGTCCTTCTCCTCCTCCCACGGACTGGAACACGGTTGCCCCCGTCGCGATCACCACCGCCGAGGCGGCCACCGCCAGCGCCCGCATCGCCCACCCGCGCTTGGGGCGGGGCCTGGCGGCTCGCGCCAAGAGGGCGGCCCTGGCCGCTGACTGCGCGGCGGGCGAGGGGGGATTCGGGCGATCCCAGGCCTCGCGCAGCGTCTCCAAATCGTTCATGACGCGTCCTCTCCCAGTACGGCCTGGATCTTCCTGCGGGCCCTGTGCAGCCGTGAGCGCGCCGTTCCTGCTGGAATGCCGAGCGCGCTGCCCGCCTCCTCGGAGGTGAGCTCGGCCCAGGCGATCAGGAGCAGCACATCCCTGTCGCCGTCGGCGATCTCGGCCAGGGCCTGGGCGAGCCGGGATTTGCGCGCGCCCGCGTCCACCACCCCGGCTACTCGGTCGGCGTGGTCCTCCATGGGTTTTTCCGTGCCTGCTTTGGCCAGCGCCCGGTACTGGCGTACTTCGGCGCGGCGGTGCCGGGCGATGAGGTTGGAGGTTATGCCGTACAGCCAGGGCCGCGCGTCGGGACGTGCGAGGTCGTAGCCGGTGCGCTTGTCGAAGGCGATGAGAAACGTCTCCGCGGCGATGTCGTCGGCTAAGGCGCTGTCCAGCCTGCGTGCGGCGTAGTCGTGGATCTCGGGGTAATAGCGGTCGAAGATGGCGGAGAAGCGTTCGGGCTCCCCCCACGACTGTTCGATGATCACGGCGTCGCCGATCTGCGCGGGCAGCGCCCGTGACATCGCGATCACCTCTCGGTCCTTGGGTTCACACCTCTCCTTCACCGATCACGCGGGAAGTGTTCACGACTGGCGTGAAGCGGCTTTGACGAAGGGTTGTAACAGTGGGTCATGATGTGTGACCATCAGCGACATGCTTCACAAGAACACCGCTGTAACGCCGCGCGAGGTCCTCGACCGGATCGCCGGGAAGTACGCGATCCAGATCCTCGTGGCGGCGTCGGACGGGCCGGTCAGGTTCACCGACTTGGAACGACGCATCGAGGGCATCAGCCGCCGGATGCTCACCCTGACCCTGCGCGCTCTCGAACGTGACGGCCTGCTCGAACGTACGGTCTACGCCACCGTCCCGCCCATGGTCGAGTACGCGGCCACGCCCATGGCGTTGGAGCTCCACGAGGCGATGCTGACGTTCACCGACTGGTCGATCAGGCACAGCGCGAGCGTGGCGGAGTCCCGCGAGCGCTACGACGCCCGTCACGCGGCCGCCGGCTGACGAGCTAAGCCGGCGTGTCAACATGCTCGGCCGAGGGCGAGGCCGATGCCGGTTCCCGAGGGGGCAGGCGCCGGACGAGCCGGCCGATGGAGGCGATGAGCAGCGGGACCAGCAGGACGCCGATGAGGATCGGTGAGGCCATGTACCGGAAGTCCTGGGCGGAGATGTTGGCCAGGATGGCGAGCTGCTGCCCAATCACCGGCGCCGCCACGGCGATCACGTAGCGGTTGCGTTGTGCCAGCGCGCCCAGGGCCACAGCCAGATAGGACAGGTAGCACCAGAACGCGCCCCGCCACAGCAGCCAGTCATACTGCGGCTGCTCGGCGGTGGCCAGCCACGAGCTCGCCCGCTGGTAAAGCTCCTGCGACATCGGCCTGAGCGAGTAGACCCAGCGGCCCTGGAAGTCGGGCACCTTGTTGGGTCCCACGTAGGTGTCGGCGTTGGGGCGGAGCGAGAACCGGTAGGTCTGCCCGCCTTGGACCGTGTCGTCCCCGAACAGCTTCCAGGCGATCGCGCCCCGGCACAGCCTGGCGTCGACCACCATCGCGGGCTGAGCGAGGAGCAGGCGTTTCCAGAGGTCCAGCAGCTCACCGGCGTGCGCGTCGGCCTGCGGCCAGCTGAAGTCGCGCCGCCAGATCAGCGGGTTGATCGTGTAGCAATTGCCGCCCTCGGTCCACCTGGTCAGGGGCGCGACGGCCGTCATGAGGGTCTTGTCCTGCTCGGTGAACAGCTCCGGATGGTCCCGGTACGCGACGGCGATGTCGCCGAAGGCCGTGTGGTAGACGTACGTCTTCGACGGGGCAGCGATGCCGAGCTGGGGGAAGAGCAGGTTGTTGAGCAGCAGCGGGATGGCCGCCGCCACCGTGCCGACCAGGGCCAGCCGTACGCGCATGGCCGAGACGACCACCAGCAGCACGACGATGGCGACGCCCACGATGAGGAAGCCGTTCGCCCGGAACAGCCCCAGGGCGGTCATCAGCAGGCCCAGCCCGAGCAGCCTGCGGTAGGTGACGGTACGGTCGGCGGCCATCGCGGCGCAGGCGGCCGTGATCGCGACCGCGCAGATCGTGAACGGCACGTCCTTCCAGAGCGTGACCGTGAACGCGCCGGCCGTGGGCACCAGCGGCAGGAGCACCGCCACCACCGTCGTCGACCTGCGCGGCGCGCCGAGGTTCTTGAGCGCTTCCGTCAGGTAGGTGAGCGCCGCCGCCATGGCCGTGGTCTGCAGGAACGTGACCGCGCCAAGGTCACCGGTGGTCCTGAAGCTGAGCCACAGCAGCGAGTCGTAGAGGACCGAGTGGTCGCTCACCCAGGGACCGACGAGGGTATGGCTTAGGTAGAGGACCGAATCGCGGCTGAACAGCCCGGGATAGAACGCCGCCCACCAGCAGGCGAGAACGGCCTGAATAGCGACGAACGTTCCGAGTGGCACCCATCGCCGGCGCTTGGCGATTTCGATCTGCATGACTCCCGATCCAGGCGGTTCAGGGGTAACTCACCCCGGCTTCCATCCCCTTGCCGCGCTCCAGCGTCGGCACGGTGACGAGGTGGTAGCCGCGCTTCTTGAGCTCCTTGATGATCGCCGGCATGGCTTGTGCGGTCTGCGGCACCACGTCATGCATGAGTATCACGCCGTCGCGCTTGGCCAACCTGAACACGGCCGCCTTGATTTTCGCCACGTTACGCAGCTTCCAGTCGAGCGTCGTGCCGGTCCACAGCACCTGCGAGAGGTTCTGCGACCCCGCCAGGCCCAGCACCCGGTCGTCGGTGGCCCCGTACGGCGGGCGGAACATCTTCGGCAGCGTCCCCGTCTGCTCCTTGATGAGTTCCTGGGTGTTCTGGATCTCGGCCAGGATCTCGTTGTCGAGCAGCGTGGGCAGCGACGGATGCGAATAGGTGTGGTTGCCGATGGCGTGGCCTTCGGCGGCTTCCCGTCTGACGATGCTCGGATATTTCTCCACCTGCGCGCCGACCAGGAAGAAGGTGGCTTTGACACGTTCCTTTTTGAGCAGGTCGAGCAGCTTCGGCGTATGGACGCTCGGGCCGTCGTCGAAGGTCAGGGCCAGACATTTGACCCGGCTGCAATCGATCTCCGCGTGAGCGCTCGTCGCGGGGAGTGACGTCAGTGCTAATGACGCCGCAAGTATGCCGTGAATCACCACATGCGCTAGCTTATGGCCAAAGTCGGCGCCGGAAGACTCTTAGATCGTTCCCATATATGACGCGGTGCGCGGTGCGGGACACCTCCAGAGCGAGCCGGTTCTCCGCCGCCCAGTCCTCGATCGTGCTGATCGGCACCGGGTGGATCCACTCGCGGACGACGATCAGATCGTGGATCCGGCAGGCGGCGTTGCGCCACAAGGGCCGCGCGCTCATGTCCGTGTAGACGAGCAGGCCACCGGGCCGTACCGCGGCGCAGGCCCGGTCGAACACCGCCCGCTGCGCCGGAATCGGCACATGGTGGATGACGTCCTGCATGTGGACCACGTCATAGGAGCGGGCCGGCCACGGCGAGCGGGCGTCGCGGTGCTCGAAGCGCAGTGTCGAGCCGCTGTCGCGCAGGCGGACGGCCATCCGCCCGGCCAGCCCGATCGCGACCGGGCACGGGTCGAAGCCGTGCCCCTGGACGCGTTTCCCGCGCGCCGCCATGAGGCCGAGCATCAGCCCGGAGCCGCACCCGATGTCGAGCACGCTCGCGCCGTCCGGCACGTACCCGATCGTCTCCTCGAACGGGCAGACCAGCACCCGCAGCCGCTGCTTGAGCCGCAGGGCCCGGGGCGCGTCCGCGTACAGCCGCCCCGCGTCCTCGAGCAGCAGGCTCCGATCGAGCGACACGCCGGTCTCCTAACTCTCGAGGCGGGCACGCAGGAACAGCGTCACGCCCCTGAGCGAACCGACCGGCAGGCACCTCTCCAGCCTGACGACCGCGGACAGGCCGGCGTTGACCAGCGGGGGCACCGGCCGCAGGGCGCTGCCTGTGGACGAGTGCCGATGCCGGGCGATCAGCGGGCGCAGGAGTACGTTCCAGCTCCACAGCCGCTCGACGCGCAGGCCCGCCTTCTCGACCACGCCGGTCAGCGAATCGCGGCAGTAGCGGCGTACATGGCCGACGGCATAGTCGTGGGCCGACCACAGCGACATGTCGCAGGGGACCGCGATCAGCGCCCGCCCGCCCGGCCGCAGCACCCTGGCGATCTGCTCGGTGGCCAGGTAGTCCTCCTCGATGTGCTCCAGCACGTCCAAGGCGGTCACGAGGTCCACGCTCCCGGACTCGACCGGCAGGTCACGCGCGTCCGCCTGTACGGCCCGCAGCCCGCGACCCCTGGCCACCTCCACCGCGAGTTCGGAGCAGTCGGTGGCGGTCGCTTCCCAGCCCTCCTCGACGAGGACCAGGGTGTTGCCGCCACCGGCCGCGCCGACGTCGAGCGCCCGGCCCGGTCGCAGGCGGCGTACCTCGGCACGGAGGATGGCCCGGCGCTCCCGGTACCACCAGTGGTTGTCTTCGAGCGCGGTCATGCGGCGGATCTCTTCTGCTCGCATCTCGTTCATCTCTTCGGGAGGACCCACCGGTCGAGTGCGGCGAAGCGCAGCAGGGTGAGCAGGCAGTACGTGCCGACGGCGGTGGTCGCCTCGAACACGCGGCCGCCCGGTGGCGGCAGGCCGAGCACCGCCATGGTGGTGATGGCGTAGTCGGCCAGGAAGGCCGGCACGGTCCGGACGCGTGGCGCCGTACGGTGACCGCCGAGCACGTTGACCGTCCAGCGGCGGGCCTCGGCGCCGGCGAAGCCGGTGAGCAGCAGCGCGGCGAGGTTGGCCGCCGCGGCGGGCCAATGCTCACGCAACGGGAGATAGAGCAGCGCGTAGAGGACTGTCGAGAACCCGCCGATCAGGGCGAACGACCCCAACCTGGCCAGCGTCACCGCGCGCGGCCGGGCGACGACCGCGTCCGGGTGCGTGGGCGTGGGCTCCGTCTCGTTCGTCAACTTCAGCGCCGCCTTGCCGGTGGACATCGACCGCGCAACCCTGGCCAGCCCTCTGAGGTCCTCGACCGCCGTCCTGATGATGCGGACGCGCGAGTCCAGGTCCTCGACCCAGTCCACCGGCACCTCGTGGACGCGCAGGCCGTTGTGCTCGGCCAGCAGGAGCAACTCGGTGTCGAAGAACCAGCCGTCGTCCTCGACGCGGTCCAGGAGCGGCCTGATCACGTCCGTTCTGGCGGCCTTGAAGCCGCACTGGGCGTCGCTGAAGCCGACGCCGAAACCGTACCGGAGCAGGGCGTTGTACCCGCGCGAGACCAGCTCTCGCCGCAGCGACCTGCGGGTACGGGCGCCGCGCGCGAGCCGGGTGCCGATCGCGACCTCGGAATGGCCGCTGGCGAGCGCGGCCACCATCGGGAACAGCGCGCCGAGCCCGGTCGACAGGTCGACGTCCATGTACGCGACGATGTCGGCCGGGCTGTCGCGCCAGGCGGCCTTCAACGCCGCACCACGGCCCCTGGTCTCCAGCCTGCGGGCATGCACCTGCGGGAACTCGCGCGTCAACCCCTGGGCAACCCGCCAGGTGCCGTCGATGCTCCCGTTGTCGACGATCGTGATGCGCCACGGCAGCGGGAAGGAATCGCCGAGGAACGCGTTGAGCGTCCTGATGCAACCGGGCAGTGCCTTTTGCTCGTTGAGCACCGGAATGACGATGTCCACGGTCGCCAAGGTGACCGGTTCGCCGAGAACGGCCGGGCTCCTGTCCATGGCGGAACGCGTGTTCATAGGGGAATGCTGCTGCTGCCGTCCATTGATGCGCGGGCTGTTTCTCCGCACCATTCTTGGAGCTGGACAGACTTTTACCCGGCGCGGAGTTCGTAGACCGAGCACTGGCCGCTGCGGAAACGCAGCGTCGCGAAGCCGTCAAGGGCCGTGTCATTCTCCGTGAACGCCCATTTGACGCCATATTCGCGTACGAGCCGCGCGACATTCTCCGCCGACGGCTGCCGGAACATCGCGTCGTTCGCCGCCAGCCGCGCCTGGTCCGCGAACGGCAGGGCCAGGTAGGAGATGCCGAACGGCTCACTCCGCGACATCGTGCTCTGAGCGTACGCCCACCCCTCCACCAGCACCCGGCGCTCGCTGTAAGCGGACACCCAGAAATGGCGGCTGTCGCACACCTTCCAGCCCACGGGCCGGCAGTGCGCGTTGGTCGCCACCACATCGTCGGGCGAGGAGTGGTCCCGCAGCCACCGCCCGGCCTCCAGTGCACCCTGCGGCACCATACGCACAGGCGGCGGCGCCTCGTGGTGGCTCGACGGCCCGACCCCTTGGGTCAAGGTGGCCGGCACCGCGTAGCCGGTGAGCACCGCGACCACCGCCAGCACTACGGGCCCGCGCCGCAGCGCGACGGCCGCGACAACCCCCACGAGCACGAGGTACGGCAGCGCGAGGGGGAACAGTCCGTGGACCGGCACGTCCGGTCCGAGCAGCACCCGGACCCCCACGGCCAGCCCGGCCCCCAGCGCCGCCCACCACTTGGCGGCGGCGAATCCGCGCTCCCGGCCGCACGCAGCCATCCCGGCCACGGACGCGATCGAGAGGTAGGGCCGAGCGCCCTCCAGGAAGTAGTACTGGCTGGCCGACGGATGCCCCAGCAGCACGACGGCGCCGATGCCCCCCGCCCCGATCCCGAGCAACAGCAGCATGCCCGGATCCCGCAGGACCGCCCGCCTGGCCAGCACGCCCAGCACTCCCGCCCACACGCACGCCAGGCAGATCAGATGAATCCCCATCAGCCCGGCGATCGGCCATACGGAGGCCCTGGCGACCTGCTTGGGTCCGAGGTCCATCACCAGTCCCCAGACCGGCCGCATGCTCGCGAACGGCGCGAGTACCAGCCCCTGCCGCTGACCCCCGAAGACCACGAACTGCGCGAACGCCAGACCGGCCAGCATGATCCCGATGCCCACAAGCGCGGGCCGCGACCACCGCTCGGTTGGTGTGTTTTTGACGTCCACGGGTGCGGGTCGTGACCACGGCTCGGTCGGGGTGTTCTCGACACCTACGAGTGCGGGCCGTGTCCACCGCCTGACGACCAGGACGAGCACCAGCCCACCCAGCAACAGCGGGAGGAATGTCGCCTTCGCCCCGGTCAGCGCCGCCGACAGCACCCCGACCAGCACCCACCCGCCCCACCCGGTCCGCTCCCGGCGCAGGTACCCGACGAGCACCAGCACCACAGGGACGCAGAGCAACGCCCCGAACGTCTGCGTCGGACTCGTCCACACCGTGAACATCGACCGCGACGTGAACAGATTGCTCGCTCCCCGGTACAGCTCCGGGCTGAAGGCGAAGTACGTCACGAAGACCGCCGCCACGCCCGCCCACCACCGCCCGGTCAGCCGCCTGGCGAGCACCGCCACCAGCACCACCATGGCCACCATCATCGGCAGCATCGACAGCCGGTAGAGGAGGGTCTGTGGTTCGATCCCGGTGACCCAGCTGGTGGCGGCCATCTCGACATAGACGTACCAGTGGTAGGACAGCGGCTCACCCAGGACCGTCGGGACCGTTGGGGGCATGTGGTGTTTGAGCTCGCCGAGCAGGGCGAGGTGGTAGGGCATGTCGACGTAGGGAGTCGAGTTGCCAGGCCAGGTCAGGCCATGGCCCCCGTAGAACGACAGGGTGCTCCAGACAACGAGATAGCAGACGACCCCCGCCAGGGCCCACGCGCACCACAGGGGCATCCACTCGCGACCCGCCGTCCCCGATCGCCAGTGCCGTCGTAGCCGGGGTACGGCGACGAAGGCGGCGATCACCGTAACGGGCCAGACGAGCACCAGCAGCGGTAGCCCGACCGCGCGCGCCGGGATGTAGGCCAGCACCTCGACCGCGTACCCCAGCGCCAGCCCCGCGGCCAGCTCCTCGGCGAGCGACCCGCGCCCCCGTGCCAGCGCCCGCCACAGCAGCGTCCCGGGAGCCAGCACGCCGATACCGATATAGCCACCGAAAGCCGCAATGTCCCGGACGGAAACCCCGCGCCAGACGAGCGCCGCCACGGCCACCAGGCCGACCAGCCCCACCGGAACCCAGCCGGACCACCCCCGCCGCCCGACCACCGGCGAGGTCACTACCCTCTTTGCCGCTGTGATCGTCATGCGATCGCCACGCTCTGCTCTGCCCCGATCGTCATGTGATGACAGTCACCAGACGGGTGAACTCGGCGGTCAGGTCCACTCCATCCCAAACCCGGTGAAAGCTCAGCGCGCTCCCGACCGGCACCATCCGATCGACCCCCCGCCCGCCCAGCGCCCCCGCCAGCAACTCCAGCTCGGCCGGGACGAACCCGAAGTGCGTCATGGTCTGATCCCGGCGCTCCACCAGCCGAGCCAGCTCGCCAAGCCCATCGAGCCGGGCGTGCGCGAACGTCCCGGCGCCCAGCCACCGTCGTGGCGCCGCCTCGGGAGCGGCCAGGGTGACGCTGGCCAGCGCGTTGCCGTGGAAGTCGATGGCATGGGCGTCGCCGTCGGCGGCCAGCCCGTACGTGGCGACCCGCTTCTCGACCGCCATCGCGGCGTCCACGGACCACCCCCGCTTGGCCACGGCCCGCGCGAGCCAGGCGGTGAACTCCTCGCGCGCCGCGTCGCAGTCGGCGGCCGAGCCGACCCAGTAGACGGTGCGCGGGGACGAGCAGGCCGCCTGGTCGAACCAGTAGGCGTCGTTGGCGAACCCCTCGGCGACCGCCCCCCGCGTGGCGGCCGACGCCGTCAGCCAGGCCGCCGCCCGGAGCACCGCGAACGACGTCCGATCGGGAAAGGTCAGGTCACGCGCGTGCGGGGCGAGTGGATGGCGGCGGATCTCGCCGACCGCGGCGTCGCCGCCCCAGATGACCCGCAGGTCGCACGCCGCTGACAGGGCCGCGGTGATGGCGTCGGATCGGTCGTACGTGACGATGCGCTGCGTGGCGGCCACCACCGGATCGGCGTCGGCCAGCGACTCTCGCAGCGTCCGTGTGATCGTCTCGGCCACGGCGCCCGCGCGCGGCGACAGGCGTACCACGTTGCGGTTGCCCATCAGCGCCGACAGCGCCCAGGAGTAGACGAAGACGGTGTCGACGTTCGCGGGTGGGACGTGGAACACCAGGCCGCGCGGCGCCCGCAGGTGATCGCCCCGGGGCCCGTCGAGAATCCGCGTCAGCTCGCTGGGCCGCAGGAAGAAGCCCAGTGAGGCCAACTCCGGATGACGTCGCGCCAGCTCCGGGCTCAGCAGGCGCCTGCCGAACGCGGTGAGGAACCCACGAATCCGCTCATCAGCCACCGCGAGCGGCTCACCCCCGGACACCTGCTCGATCAGCGTTTCGACCGACATATCCCGGCAATCCGGGAACCTGACCCCGACCCCCGGTCTCATCACGCCGCCGACCGCGCCGAAGTGTCGCTGCAGCCGCGCGCCTCCGCCCTGGGCAGCCGCCCGAGCACCGAGAACCGCTTGCCCGGCCACACCCCGTCGTCCACCCCGTGCACCACGCCGAGGTCCTCCGTCAGCAGCACATGCCCCGGATAGGACGTGGGCAGTGTGCTGACCACTTCGATCAGCCCCGGCACGCCGGGCGGCGCCTCCTGCCACGTCTCCGGATCGCGGATCACGACATCGGCGAAATCGGGGCAGTAGAGCCCGTCTCCGTCTGTCCCCTCCAGGAACACGGTGCCGATCTGCTCGACCATCCCGTAGAAGTCGTGGATGCGCCGCAGCCCGCACTCCTCGCCCAGTCGCCGGCGGAACGTGGCATTGTCGACGGCCTGCTCCGCCAGCCGTTTCCAGCCCCCGGAGTGGATCAGTACGCCTTGCGAGAGGTCGAGCCCCAGCTCACGCAGGTGCGACCACGCCATGAACGTGAACCCGAAGATCAGGTAGGGCGCACCACCGTGCCGCGCGAGAAAGCCCTTGACCGCTTCGGCATCCAGCTCGCCACCCTCGTCGAGCACGAAGGTGTGGTCCCTGCCGAAGTGCATCATGCCGAGCACGCCCGCCCCGCGAGCGCTCAGCGTCGCAGGGCCTATCGCCGAGCGGCTGTCGACGATCAGCATCGGCAGCCGCCGCTCACCCAGCACCGCCCGGAGTGTCGCCGCCAGCATGCGCGGCTGCGCGGCCGCCGCCTCGCGGTCGAGGTAGACGCGGCTGGGCCGCTGCCCGGTCGTACCGCTGGAGGTGAGCACCCTGAACACCGCGCTCTCCGGCACACTGCGCAACTCGTGCGTCTTGAACAGCCGCACCGGCAGCCACGGCAGATCCGCCACCCGCTCGTAGGGCCCCACCGCCCCGATCGCGTCGAGAATCCGGCGGTACGGCAGGCACGCCCGCCGATGCCGCTCGGTCAGCGCGACCAGCTCGGGCAGCAGCGCGGCCTCCTTCGCGTCCTGGGACAAGGTGAAGACGCTCATGTGCGGGCCTCCAGAGCGGGATAGTCGATCTTCCCGGTGCCGAGCAGCGGCAGCCGGTCCACGCCGCGTACGTCGAACCCGCTCCAGTGGAGCCGCAGCTCGGACCCCAGCCGCCGGGCGAGCGTGGTGCATCCGTCGGCGTCGAGGCCCTCGGCCCAGACCGTGACGCGGTCGTCGCCGCTCGTGGCCGCGACAGGGCCTCGGTCGCGGAGCAGGCGTTCGATGTCGTCGAGATTGACGCGTACGCCGAAGACCTTGGCGATGCGCTTCATCCGGCCGGTGATGTAGAGGAAGCCCTCGTCGTCGAGGTGGCCGAGGTCGCCGGTGCGCAGCACACCGCCCAGGTCGTCGCCCCTGGCCAGGTCGTCGGCCGTGTCGGCGTAGCCCATCATCACGTTGGGGCCTTGGTAGACGACCTGGCCGTCGTCGATGGTCAGGCGACCGCCGGGGACGGCCGGGCCCACGGAGCCCGGCTTGGCGGCCAGGCGGTCGTGGGGGAGTACGGAGATGCGGGCGGTCGCCTCCGTCTGGCCGTACATGACGAGGAAGCGCTGGGCCTTGGCGGCGAACTCGGTGACCAGGTCGGGCCGCAGCCGCCCGCCCGCCTGGGTCATGGTGGTGAGAGCGGGGTGCTCGACCGGGTCGAAGCGGAGCTTGCGCAGCATCTCGTACTGGTAGGGAACCGCGGCCAGTGAGGTGCAGCGGTGTTCGTCGAGCATGGTCCAGAAGGACCGTTCGAGCAGGCCCGCGTCGGTCAGCACCACGGTGGCGCCCGCGGCGAGATGGCTGTTGAGCACCGACAGGCCGTAGCTGTAGTAGAGCGGGAGACTGGTCGGCGCGATCTCGCCGGGCCCGATGGCCAGGGCCCTGGCGATGGCGTGGGCGTTGGCCGACACGGCCGACCGCGACAGCCGCACGAGCTTGGGGTTGCCGGTCGAACCCGAGGTGGCGAGCAGGACGGCCAGGTCCGGATGGGGCTCGGGGGTGCCGCCCCGGGCACGCCGCAGGCCGTCGGCGGCCCGCGTGAAGCCGAGCAGGGCGGCGGGCTTGAACCTGGCGGCCAGCTCGGCCAGCGCGCCCGGCGGCAGGTCGGGGTCCAGCAGCGCGATGGGCCTTCCCGCCTGGAACGCCGCGAGGTAGCGCAGCACGGACGGCAGGTCGTTACGCATGCCGCAGAACACCGGGCCGGGTGGCAGCGCGGCCAGCGCCTGCGTGGTGCTCGCGATCCGAGCCGCCAGGTCGTCACCGGTGAGCACCCCCGGCTCTCCCGCGACGACTATCCGTGCGTCCGGGTGCGGAAGGCCCTCCCGAGGAGTCAGCTCCTCGCCGTTGTGCGGTGAGGGACCGTCGGCGGGTTGGGGTGCGCCGGAGTGTCCGGAGTGTAGAGAAGCGTTCATGGCAGACCGCCCGTCCATCGTGTCGGAGACTTACAGCACCAGCCCGCCGTCCACCCCGATGACCTGGCCGGTGATGAAGCAGGCGTCGGCGGAGAGCAGGAAGGCGGCCGCGGCGGCCACGTCGCCGGCGGTGCCCAGGCGGCCGAGCGGGGTCGCGGCGACGGTGTCGGCGCGGGCCCGATCGTCGAGCGTGGAGAGCATGTCGGTCTGGATGTAGCCGGGTGCCACCGCGTTGACCCGGATGCCCTGGGGCCCGAGCTCCTTGGCGGCGGCCAGGGTGAGGCCGAGCATGGCGGCCTTGGTGGCGGAGTAGACGGCCTGGCCCGGCGCCCCCTTGCGGCCCATGACCGAGGAGACCAGGACCACGGCCGGGTCGGTGCCCCTGCGCAGCAGCTTGACCCCGGCCTGCAGGGTGTGGGTGGCGCCCAGCGCGTTGACGTGGAAGAGCCGGCTCACCACGTCGCTGTGCATCATGCCGAGCAGGCTCGCCGCGTGCCCGCCCGCGTTGATCACCAGGGCGTCGAGTCGCCCGTGCCGCCGGTGGATCTCCCGCATCATGGCGGACACCGCGGCGGGGTCGGCCACGTCGCCGTGGACCGTGTCGGTGCGGCCCCCGGTCTCGGCGGCCACCTCGGCCGCCGCCTTGGCGGAGCGCTCCCGGTCGCGCCCGTGAAGGACGACCTCGTGACCGGTCCGGGCCAGCCGCGCGGCGACGGCCCGGCCGATGCCCAGCGTGGAGCCGGTGACGAGCGCGACCCGGAGGTCAGGTGACGGCGTCGGCACCGTGCTTCTCCAGCAGCTCGGCGGCCTTGGCGAACGAGCTCATGTCGATCATCTCGTCCGTGTCGATCATGATGCCGAACTCGTCCTCCATCGCGGCGACGAGGGCCATGTGGGCCAGTGAGTCCCACTGCGGGATCGCCCGGTATTCGAGCCCGTCGACGTCCCGGTCGGCCGGCAGGCTCAGCGAGGCGCGGAAGACGCCGCGCAGGCGGTCGAGCTGGCTCATCTCTGCTCACTTTCTGTCTTCGGACAACCACGTAGTGTAGCCGTGATCGTCCGTCAACAGAAACCAAGCACCCGTCGTGAGTAATAGAACCGTATAACGGCGAGTGCCCGCTGTGCCGGGCTGAGAATGTCGCATGGGGCGCGTCAACCGCTACAGGGGGAATGATGGACGAATCCAATCACTGGTACGGGCACTCCCGCATACTCGGCCGATACTGTGAAATGGCGGAAGACACTCCCCGGCGAATACAGGGTTTCCTGCAGCACGGCTGGAACTATCTCCACGGATTCCCGCCCAACGACCACTGGTGCAGCCCCGGCTACCCCCGTTTCGTCTGGTCCGACGTGCTCAGGCGGCGTGGCTGGTCGATGGGCCGCCGTGGTCACTATGTCATCGGCGCGCCGTGGATCTACCTTCTAGATATGGAGCCGGGAAAGGCCGCGGTCCCCGAAAGGAAGGGTACGATCTGGTATCCCTTCCACGGCTGGGAAAAGCATTCGGTCAGCGGTGACCATGCCCGGCTGGCCGCCGAAATCGCCGAGGTGGAGACGGAGCCGGTGACAATCTGTCTTTACTGGTTGGAATTCGCCAATCCGGACATTCGGCGGGCTTATCGGTCGGCGGGTTTCCGCGTCATCTGCCATGGTGAGCGCGGTTCGCGGTGGGACGGCAGAGGACGCGACTTCCTGTCCGGCCAGCTGGCCGAGCTGCGGCGGCATCGCCGGGTGGCGTCCAACCGGCTCGGTAGCGCGCTGTTCTATGGCGCCTCCGTGGGCTGCGACGTCGCCGTCTACGGAGACCCGATGCAGCTGGAGGACGAGCGGCCCGAGTACGGCGGCACCGCCCGCCGCATGCGGCTCTGGCCCGAGCTGCACGGCGTGCGCGTCGACCCAGAGGCGGCCAGGGAGGCGGCCCGGCAGGAGCTGGGATTCGAGTATCAGGCGACACCGGAGGAGCTACGGCGAATGTTCGGCTGGAAGCGGGCGCGATGCGCATGAACGAGGCACCCGAGAACGTCCGGCTGATCGGCGGCGAGATGCTGCTGTGGTCGGACTCATCCCATACGTCCGGCGTCACGGACTGGCGGGGCGTGGCCCTGGAACTGGTCAGACGCCTGCTCCCCATCGAGACCGGCGAGGGCCGCCAGGACAGCGAGGGCGGCCAGGGCCGGGAGGGCCGCGAGGCCAAAGAAGCCGCCGAGGGCGCGAGGGCCAGAGTGCTGCTGGTCGGGCCGCATCCACGCGGCTTGGTGGACGAGGTGGTGGCGCGGGCCGCGTCGGTGGCCGTGCTGCTGCGCTCCTACCCCGACGCCTGTGCCCTCGCCGAGCGCCACCCCGATCTGGCCGTGCACTGCGGCCGTCTGTCGGCGCTGCCCGAGACCGAGCCGTACGACCTGGTCCTGGCGCTCGACGGGCTGCGGCGTACGCACTCGGCCGAGGAGGTCGCGCCGCCCTGGCGCGAGTCGGTGGGCGCGCTCGCCGCCCTCGTCGCGCCGGGCGGGCGGTTCGTCCTGAGCGTGAGCAACGACCTGGGTATCGACCGGTTCGTCGAGGCCAGGCCAGCCGACCGGGACGGCGGCGACGAGCACTGGGAGCCGCACGGGTTCGACCAGGGCTACCCCGACGGGCCCGGCGCCCTCGACGAGGCGTTGGTGGCGGCCGGACTGACCCCCGAGAGGTGTTACGCCGCCTATCCGGGCCGCGCGGCGCCCCGCGCGCTGCTCGCCCGCGAACTGCTCGGCTGCGATCTGCCCGACGCGCTCACGGTGCCGTTGAGCGCCCGTGGCGGCGACAGGATGCTGGTGGCCGACCCGCTGCGGCTGACCCGGCTGGTGTTCAGCCACGGTCTCGGCGAGCAGCTCGCCCCGGTATGGGTGGCCATGGCGACCAAACCCTCGGACGCGCCCAACCCGCCAATCGGCCAGTTCGAGGGCCCGCCCACAGCGCACGCGGACCTGCCGCTCGGCCTGTTCGAGGAGGGTCACGCCGTACACGAGGTCATCTGGGGCGCCACCCGCCGGCTGCCCGACGGCGTGGAGCGGGCCATCCCGGCGGGCCGCGTCGTGGAGGAGGTCCTGATCGAGGCGTGCGCCCGCGAGGACGTACGGGCCGTCCGCGACCTGCTCACCGTGCTGGGCGACTGGGTCGAGATGGGCGGCGACGCCGCGGCCGACAACCTGGTCTGGGACGGCGATCGGTTCGCCGCCATCCATGCCCTGCCCGCGCCGCCTGACCGGCCCGCCGACCGCGTGGTGTTGTGCCGCGTGTTGTGGCGGTTCGCGGTACGCCTGCTGGCCGCCGGTCACCACCACCCGTGGCCGTGGCCGCGGCAGGCCGAGCAGCTGACGCTGACGCTCTGCGGCATGGCGAACCGGCCGTGCGACCAGGCGGATCTCGACCTGGCCCGCAAGCTCGACGCCGAGCTTGGGCAGCCGGCCGAGCTGAGCGACGCCGCTCCGACGTACCGGGACCTGCTCGGCGCGCGGGACCGGCTGGCGGACCAGCTGACCGCCGCGCTGGCCAGGGTGTCCCGCCTGGAGACCAAGCTCACCTACCGCGAGCGCGAGCTGCTGCGGGCCAGGGGCCGGCTGAGAAAGAGCCAGCGGAAGTCGGCCGCCTACCGCAGGACGCTCGGCTACCGGCTCTCGCGCCGCCTGGCCCGCCCGCGCAGGGTCGCCCGCCGGGTCCTGCGCCTGCTGTCCGGCTGACGAAGAGGAGTTCCCGTGCCGGTTCTTTCGGTGATCGTCCCGTTCTACAACGTTGAGAAGTACATCGGTCCCTGCCTGGATTCGCTGGCCGCGCAGAAGCTCCAGGACCTTGAGATGATCTGCGTGGACGACGGCAGCACCGACGGCGGTGCCGCCGTGGTCGAGGCCCGGATGGCGGCCGACCCGCGGATCAGCCTCATCCGGCAGGCCAACCAGGGGGTGGGGCGGGCCCGCAACATCGGCGTCCGCCGGGCCACGGGCCGCTACCTGGCCTTCGTCGACGGTGACGACAAGGTGCCGCCCCGCGCGTTCCAGCGGCTGGTCGCCTCCCTGGAGGCCACCGGTTCCGATCTGGCCTGCGGCAACGTCATGCGGCTGCACCGCAACCTGCTCGTACCCTCGTGGGCGCACAAGCAGGCGTTCGCCGAGTCGCGCAAGCGCACGCACATCACCCGCCACCCGCTGCTGATCCGCGACCGCATGCTGTGGAACAAGGTCTACCGGCTCGACTTCTGGAACGCCCTCGGCCTGGCCTTCCCCGAGCGCATGTACGAGGACCAGCCGGTCGCCATGGCCGCGCACGTGGGCGCCTCGTCGGTCGACGTGATCAAGGGCATCGTCTACCACTGGCGGCAGCGCGACGAGGAGGGCACCTCGATCACCCAGCGCCGCCTGGAGCCGGCCAACCTGCGGGACCGCCTGCTGTCGGTGCTGGAGACGGCCGCGCTGCTCACCACCGGCGCGCCCGCGCTCAAGCCGGACTTCGACCGTGACACGCTCGAGATCGACATGAGCGTCGCGGTGGAGGCGATGGCCATGATGGGCGCCGCGGCCGATCCCGGCCTCGTCGACCTGGTCGTTCGCTATCTCGACGGCGTCGCGCCGGAGGCGTGGCAGAGCATCCCGTTCGCGCAGCGGCTCCAGGTGCACCTGCTCCACGGACGTCGCCTGGACGAGCTGGCGCGCGTCTTCGAGCAGGACCGCGCGGGCCGGCTGCTTCCGCGGGTCAGCCCTCCGGGCCTGCTGCGCAAGCGCTGGTACGGCCGGCACCCGGCCATGCCCAGGCACCTGTCGGAGGTGTCGGCCGAGCTCAAGCTGTCGGCCCGGCTGGTCGAGCTGGAGTGGCGCGATGGCGAGCTCGGCGGCACGGGCCGGGTGAGCATCGGCCGGTTCGACGTCTCGGACCTGCGCCGTACGAGTGTGCAGGTGTGGCTGCAGGAGCGCAGGACCGGCGAGATCGTCGCGCTGTCCGACCAGCGCGTCTCACCGACCTGGGCGAGCGTCGAGCAGGAGGAGGGCGCTGCGGTGGCCGAGCACGGGTTCTCCTTCGCGTTCGCGTTCGACCCGGCGACGCTGAGCCGCGCGCAGCTTGCCCGGCTTGGGCACTGGGATCTGCGGGTACGGCTGCGCGGCCCCCGGCTGAAGCTGGAGGCGAAGGTCGTCGGATCGCGCTGGCTGCCGCCGCTGGTGCCCGCGCCGAAGCGCAGGGCGGGCGTGTGGCTGGTGCCGGTACGCGGCGGTGGCGGGGCCTGGGGATTGCGGCTGCGCCGGGCCGAGGCGCTGATCGGTGAGTGCCGGGTGGACGGTGACGACCTGGTCTTCTCCGGCGAGCTCAGCGACCCTGGCGACGGCGATCCGGTGCTGCGGCTGGTGCGCAGGAGCGACGGCGAGGAGATGTACTTCCCCGTCACGCTGGCCGGGCAGAGCTTCCGGGCCCGGGTGTCGCTGGTGGACATCGACGAGGTCGTCGGTCGTGAGTCGCGCTGGGACTTCGTCATCGACCAGGGCCGGGAGATCCGGCCGCTGGTACGTACTCGGGCGCGGCCGATCGTGACGGTCGCCGAGCGGCGCTTCCTGGTTGACCGGGGCGACGACGGCTGCCTCATGCTCGCCGAACGATGAGACGGCCGTCAGTCCAGGATGGCCCGCAGCCGGTCGACGACCTCGTCCTGCTGCTGGTCGGTGAGGTCGGGGAAGAGCGGCAGTGAGAGCTGCTCGGCGTAGTAGGACTCGGCTTCGGGGCAGATCCCGCGCCGGTAGCCGAGGTCCTCGAAGACCGGATGCCAGTAGGCCGGGATGTAGTTGACCTGCACCCCGATGCCCTCGGCCCGCATGCGTTCGTAGACCTCCCGCCTGCGGCCGTCGCGGACCCTGACCGGGTAGAGGTGCCAGCACGGCGTGGTGTACGGGCGCCGCGCGGGCAGCGTCAGGCCCGGCAGGTCGCCGAGCAGCGCGTTGTAGCGGGCGACCAGCTCGATCCGCCGCGCGCGGAAGCCTTCGAGTCGCCGCAGCTGGCTGAGGCCGAGCGCGCAGAGCACGTCCGGTAGCCGGTAGTTGAGGCCGAAGTCGTGGACCTCCTGGTGCCAGCCGCCGTGGCCGGGATCGCGCTGCTCGGCCGGGTCGCGGACCAGGCCGTGGTTACGGAAACGGGCGGCGCGGACATAGCGGTCATGGTCGCGTACGGCGACGGCGCCGCCCTCGGCGGTGGTCACGGTCTTGGTCGGGAAGAAGGAGAACGTGGTGAGGTCGGCCTGCTCCCCGACCGGCCGGTCCTTGTAACGCGAGCCGAGGGAGTGGGCGGCGTCGCCGATCAGCACGGCTCCGGTCCGGTCGGCTATCGCGCGGAGTTCGTCGTAGTCGGCGGGGTGGCCGGCGTAGTCGACCGCGGTGATCGCCTTGGTGGCGTCGCCCGCCAGTGACTCGACCGAGGCGGGATCGAGGTTGCCCGTGTCGGGCTGCACGTCGGCGAAGACCACCCGGGCGCCGCGCATGGCGGCGGTGGCGGCCGTCGCCACGAACGTCAGCGGCGACGTGATCACCTCGTCTCCCGGCCCGACCCCGGCCGCCGCGTACGCGACGTGCAGGGCCGCCGTGCCCGACGTGACCGCCAGGCACGGCACGCCGCCGGTCCACCGGGCCAGCGCGGCCTCGAACGAGCCGACCATGGGCCCGGTCGTCAGCCACTCGCCGAGCAGCACCTCGGTCACGGCCTGGACATCGGTGTCGGCGATCGACTGCCGTCCGTAGGGAAGCATCAGACGCCCACCGTCACCATGGCGCGCAGGTCCTCGACCGACAGCCAGCGGTCGTTGGTGTCGGAGCGGTAGGCGAAACCGTCCGGCAGCAGCTCGCCGCCCTGCGGGGGCACGTAGCCCCAGCTGGCGATCGTCGGCTGCACCACATAGCGGTCGCTCAGGCGCAGGGTCCTGCGGCCGTCGTCGGGGCCGATCATCTCCTCGTGCAGCTTCTCGCCGGGCCGGATGCCGATCTCGTAGACCGGGCTCCGGGGCGCCAGTGCTTGGGCCAGGTCGGGCAGGCGCATGCTGGGGATGCGCGGCACGTACAGCTCGCCGCCCTGCATCAGGTCGAAGGAGTCGACCACGAATCGGACGGCCTGGTCGAGCGTGATCCAGAACCGGGTCATCCGCTTGTCGGTGATCGGCACGCTGCCGCCCTCCTGGGCCAGCCGCAGGAAGAACGGCACCACCGAGCCCCTGCTGCCCACCACGTTGCCGTAGCGGACCACGGCGAAGCGGGTGACGTGGCTGGCGGCGTAGTGGTTGGCCGAGACGAACAGCTTGTCGGCGACCAGCTTCGAGGCGCCGTACAGGTTGATCGGGCTGGACGCCTTGTCGGTGGAGAGCGCGACGACCTTGCGCACGCCGCAGTCGATGGCGGCCTCCACCACGTTCTGGGAGCCGGAGACGTTGGTCCTCACGTATTCGAACGGGTTGTACTCGGCCGTGTCGACCTGCTTCAGCGCCGCCGCGTGCACGACGTAGTCGATGCCGTGCATGGCCCTGGCCAGGCGATCCCTGTCGCGCACGTCGCCGATGAACCAGCGCAGCCGCTGGTCGTCGTCGAACAGGTGACGTGCCTCGTACTGCTTGAGCTCGTCGCGCGAGAAGACCACCATGCGGCGCACGTCGAGGTGGTCCAGCGCGTGCCGGACGAAAGCCTTGCCGAAGGACCCCGTGCCTCCGGTGATCAGAATTGACGATCCACTGAGAATGCTCACGCGGCCCCCCGCCGTAGTCATCCGAGCTGCCCGGTAGCATAGCGCGATCGTTCGATGACACACGGTCACAGAGGGGAATGGGGCTTCCGTGCGAATTGTCGGAATCATCCAGGCGCGCATGGGCTCGACGCGCCTGCCGGGCAAGGTCTTGCGCGATCTCGGGGGCCGCTCCGTGCTGGGCTGGGTGGTCCGTGCGGTACGCGAGGCGGCCGCGGTCGACGATCTGGTGGTGGCGACCACCACGGAGGCGGTCGACGACGTGGTGGTGGCGGAGTGCCGCCGGCTCGGTGTGTTCTGGCACCGGGGGCCGGTCGACGACGTGCTCACCCGGTTCACGCAGGTGCTGCGGGGTCGCCCGGGCGACGCCGTCATGCGGTTCACGGCGGACTGCCCGCTGCTCGATCCGGTGGTGATCCGCGAGGCCGCGCTGGTCTTCCGCGCGGTGCCCGGCCTCGACTATCTGAGCACGAGCCTGGCGCGCACACTGCCGCGCGGGCTCGATGTGGAGATCGCGGGGCTGGCCGCGCTGAAACGGGCCGACCTGGAGGCCACCGCGCATCACCGCACGCATGTCACCTCCTACCTCTACACGCATCCGGGGGAGTCGCGGCTGCTCGGCCTCGCCTACGCGCCGTCGGCGGCCGACCTGCGGGTCACGCTCGACACCGAGGACGACTGGCGGCTCATCTCACGGGTCGTCGCGGAGCTGGGCGATCGGTGCGTGCCGGTACGGTCGCTGGTCGGCTGGCTGCGGGAGCGGCCCGAGGTGTGCGAGCTCAACGCGCACGTGGCGCAGAAGGCGTTGCAGGAGGCGTGACGCACCGGGTGGGGTTCCGCTGCGACGCGGGCGTGGCGAGCGGGGTCGGTCACCTGATGCGCTGCGTGGCGCTGGCCGAGGAACTGTGCGGGCGGGGGGCCGAGGTGCTGTTCCTCGGGGGCGTGGCGGGGTCGGCGTGGGCGGAGTCGCAGTTGCGGCAGCGCGCGTTCCCGCTGTGCCCGGCGCCTTCGGAGCCGCGCGCGCTGGCCGAGCTGGTGCGGGTGCTCGGGCTGGACGCGGTGGTGCTGGACTCGTACGTGCTGGCTCCCGGTACGGGCGCGGCGCTGCGGGCGGCGGGCACGGCCGTGCTGGCGATCGTCGACGGCGACCCGCTGGGCCAGGAGGCGGACCTCTACCTCGACCAGAACCTCGGCGCCGAGCTGCGCCCCTTCCGACACTCGGGGCAGGCTGCGGATGGGCCGTGGGGTGGGCGGCTGGCGGGGGCTCGTTATGTGCTGCTGCGGGACAGCGTCCTGCTGATGCGGGGGACCGCCCGCCGCCGCCCGGCCCGGCCGGAGGGGCCGCTGGTGCTGTGCTTCTTCGGCGGCACCGACAGCGCCGGTGTGGCGCCGGCCTGGGCCGGGGCGCTGCGTGCCACCGGGCTGCCATTCCGGGCGACCGTGGTCAGCCCGGTGTCGTTCGAGGTGGACGGGCCCGTCACGGTCATCCCGCCGACGGACCGGCTGCCCGGCCTGATGGCCGAGGCCAACCTGGTGATCACCGCGGCGGGCTCGGCCGTCTGGGAGCTGCTGCACCTGGGTGTGCCCACCGCGCTGAGCTGGGTGGCCGACAACCAGCTGATCGGCTACGAGGCGCTGGTCGGCGGCGGACTCGCGGCGGGGCTGGGACCGGCCCCGGACGCGGCGGCCGTTGGCGTCCTGGCCCGCCTGCTCGCCGACCCGGCGGCCCGCGAGGAGTACGGCAGGCGCGGCGCCGGACTGATCGACGGCCGCGGCAGGGAACGCGTCGCCGACGCGCTCCTCGCCCTCCTCTGAACCGAGCCCCCGTCGGACCAGTGAACCGGGCGCCCGTCGGACCAGTGAACCGGGCGCCCGTCAAAACCGGTGAAACCAGGGCGCGTCAGACCAGGTCCCAGGTCAGCGGGGTGCCGAGCGTGGCGTCCCTGGCGAAGCGGCGGCCCATCACCTGCGCCGCCGCCGCCGGCGGCAGCCCCCCGGCCGGCCGGATGGAGCGGACGTTCTGCTCTGTCACCGGCTCGCCCGCCCGCACATCCCGTACGACATACAGCGACCGCCGGAACCGCAGCCCCTCGCGCTCGGAGGCCCGCGGCCCGATGACCGCGCTGCCCAGCGACTGCCAGGCCCGCTCGCTCTCCACCACGAGCGCCGCGAGCTCGGCGGGCTCCAGCGAGAACGCCGAGTCGACACCCCCGTCACCCCGGTCCACCGTGACGTGCTTCTCGATCAGGCACGCCCCGAGCGCGACGGCCGCGAGCGCGGCGCCGATGCCGGGCGTGTGGTCGGAGATGCCGACGACCGCGCCGGTGAGCCCGGCGAGCAGCGGCAGCGAGCGCAGGTTGCTCTCGGCGGGCGCGGCGGGGTAGGAGGCGGTACAGGCCAGCATGGCGAGCTGGGTGCAGCCCGCCTCGCGGGCGGCCTCCGCGGCGGCGTGGATCTCGCCGATCGACGCCATGCCGGTGGAGATGATCAGCGGCTTGCCCGTGGCGGCGGCGAGCCTGATCAGGGGGAGGTCCACGATCTCCGAAGAGGCGATCTTGTAGGCCGGGGCGCCGAGATTCTCCAGCAGATCGATGGCCGTGGGGTCGAAGGGCGAGGAGAACGGGATGAGCCCCCGCCCGCGAGCCCTGGCGAAGATCGGCTCGTGCCACTCCCACGGCGTGTGCGCCCGCTCGAAGAGCCGGTAGAGCCGCTCGCCACCCCACAGCTCATGGTCGTCACCCAGGCGGAAGGCGGGGCCGTCGGCGTCGACGGTGATCGTGTCGGGGCGGTAGGTCTGCAGCTTCAGGGCGTGCGCGCCGCTGTCGGCCACCGCGTCGACGATGGCCAGAGCCTGCTCCAGGCGGCCGTTGTGGTTGCCCGACATCTCGGCGATGACGAAGGGGGGCTGTCCCGCCCCGATCGCCCGCCCGGCGATGGAGATCATGCGTGGTCCTTCCTCAAAGAGTCGTCCTTCCTGATGAGTTGCACGGTGACGACGTCGCGGCGGACGCCGTCGATGTCGCGCCGGTGGACGGCGACCTCGGCGAACCCGAAGCGCCGGTGCAGCCCCCTGGCCGCCTCGTTGCGGGCGAGCACCTCGCCACGCAGCGTGGTCAGCCCCAGCGGCCCGAAAGCGTGGTCGATGGCGGCCCGCTCCAGCCCGATCCAGGCCGGCAGCAGCGCGCCCGACGGCTCCAGCCCGGCCAGATCGAGGTAGAACCCCCACTCGCCGCTCCGCGCGGCGGGGTCGAGCTCGGAGAACGTCACCACCCCCGCCGCGGTCCCGTCGTGAACGTAGATCAGCACCCGCCTGGCCGGATCGTCCTTCACCCCGGCCCACCACCGGGCGTGCTCCTCCTCGGCGATGACGTGGGTGGTGAAGCTCGCCGCCCGCACCCTCGGGTGGTTGCGCCATCGGCGGATGGCGGGCAGCTCATGGTCGTGTACGGGTCTCAGCACGGCTTCCCCCTACTCAGCGCGCTCGATCCATTGCACAACGTAGCGGATCCATCCGGCAAAGAGCTGATCAGAGTGCGGCATCGAACGTCGTGCCGGAGTGATGGCCAGGGCATGCTGCCCTCGACCCCTACTACCCCGACCCCAAGGGAGCTTCTCGGTATGACGCCCATGCTCAGCGTCGTCGTCCCGATCTACAACGTGGAGCCGTATATCGGCGAATGTCTGGAATCTCTGGCGGCTCAGACGCTGGAGGACATCGAGGTCATCCTCGTGGACGACGGCTCGTTGGACGGAAGCGCGCGGGTGGCCCGTGAGTTCGTGGCCCGTGATCCGCGCTTCGTCCTGTTCGACCAGCCGAACCAGGGCCCAGGTCCGGCGCGCAACGCGGGGATCCGGCGGGCCCGCGGCACCTATCTGGCCTTCGCGGACAGCGACGACGTCGTGCCGCCCAAGGCGTACGAGCTGCTGGTCGAGTCGTTGCGGGAGAGCGGCTCGGACTTCGCGTGCGGCGGGGTGCTGCGCCTGAGGGAGGGCGAGCTGGCCGTGTCGTCCATGCACGAGAAGGCGTTCAGGCGCCCCGCGCGGGGCGCGCACATCCGGGAGCGCCGGTCCCTGATCAGGGACCGCACGGTCTGGAACAAGGTCTACCGGCAGGACTTCTGGCGCGCGCACGAGCTGGAGTTCCCGGCGGGGATCTATGAGGATGTGCCGCTCAGCATGCGGGCGCACGTACTGGCGAAGGGCGTCGACGTGCTCCCCGACATCGTCTACCACTGGCGTAAGCGCGAGGAGGGGGAGAGCTCGATCACCCAGCGGCGGATGGAGCTGCCGAACCTGGCCGAACGGCTGGCCGCCATCCGCGCGGTCCGGGCCTTCCTCAGTGAGCAGGAGCCCGAGCTGGCCGACGCCTTCGACGGCGTGGTGCTGGAGAAGGACCTCCTGTTCCTGTTCCAGGCGCTGGAGTACGCCGAGGACGACGAGGTCGGGCCGCTGCTCGAACTCTCGCAGGAGTGGCTGGCCGGGCTGAGCCCCGTCGCTCTCGGCGAGGTGGCGTCGCTGCGCCGGCTCGAACTCCACCTGCTGAGCCGCGGCCTGGTCGAGGAGCTGCGGGTGGTGCGCAGGTTCAGGCGCGACTCGGTCGACGGCACCCCCATCGTGCCGCACGAGATCGGCTGGTACGGCGACTACCCCTACTTCCGCGACCGGACCCTCCAGATCCCCGACGCCGTCTTCGAGGCGAGCGACGAGGTCAAGCTGCTGGCCACGGTCCATGAGTGCGGCTGGACGGGGAGCCGCTTCGAGGTAAGCGGCGAGGTGGTCCTCCACCGGGTGGCGCGGGAGCCGAACCGGATCGGCATGTGGCTGACCGACGGCGAGCGCCGGGTCCCGCTGGAGGTACGGCGTACGGGCGGGCAGGGCGTCTCGGTGGAGATCGACCCGGCACGGCTCGAAGAGGGCGGCCCGAGCTGGCGGCTGCACGCCCGCGTGGAACTGTGCGGCCTGGTGCTCAAGACGTGCTTTCGCGATGCCGAGGCGCAGAAGGTCTGGCGGCTGTCGGTGCCAGGATGGTCAAGAACCGGCATGGACATCGCCCAGTAGTTCCAGAGAGTAATTGGATCACGGCGGTGCGTCGCCATGCTTGGAAGCCATGAGGACCTATTCGCTGGATGACGTCTACGCGACACGCAAGCGGAGAGACTCCTGGTGGACCGTGTACTTCGTGGACCCGGTCGCCTGCCGGGCCGCTCTGCTGGTGGCCAACCACACGCGGTTGACACCCAACCAGCTCACGGTGGTCTCGCTGGTCCTCGGCATGGTGTCCGCCGTATGTCTCGCGATGGACCTGCTGGCCGCGGGGGCGGCCATGTTCTATCTGAGCTTCATGGTGGACTGCCTTGACGGCAAGATAGCGCGGCTCAAGGGCTCGGGGACGCCCTTCGGCCTGTGGCTCGATTACGTCGGCGACCGGATCAGGGTGGTGTGCTGCGCCACCGGCCTCGCTTACGGCCAGTACGCGATCACCGGCGACGTCCGCTACATCGTCATGGGCGCGGCGGTGGCGGTGGTCGACCTGTTCAGGTACGTCAACGCGCCGCAGATGAAGCGGGTCCGCGAGACGGTCAAGGCGGAGCGGGAGGCCGACGGGGAGGCCCGGGCGGAGGAAGAGGACGAGCCCGAGGTGCGGATCCCGCGCCAGAGGCCGCCGATGAGCCGGTCACGTCGCCTCATGCGGCGGATCAACAAGGCGATGGTCCGCCGCCGTATCCGTGCCCACCTGATCAGCGGCATCGAGTTCCACGCCGCGGTGTTCGTGGTCGCGCCGCTCGTGGGCACCGTGGCGCTGATCCCGGTTTCCGCGGTCGCCAGCGTCTCGTTGCTGGTCAACGAGGTCTGGCTCGTCCACCGGATGTGGCTCTTCACGCGCAAGCACAGCGTGCCCTCCACGAGGAGCCGAGAGCACGTTCTCGTCTAAGTTTTCGGGGGTTTTCATGTCAGACCGGCCCATTTTCGTCGTCGGCTGTCCGCGCTCCGGCACCACGATGCTGCAGCTCATGCTCCACTCGCACCCGCGGATCGCGGTGCCGCCGGAGACCAGGTTCCTGGTGCCCGTCTACCACCGGCGCCGCTCGTTCGGCGACCTGCGCGTCGAGGAGCGCCGCCGCGCGCTCGCGGAGTGGATCGCGGGCGACCGCAGCACCAAGTTCCGCGAGCTCAAGATCGACAGGGAGGACTTCGTCCAGCAGGTCGTGGACGGGCCCGGGACGCTCGGCTCGGTGCTCGGCACCACCTTCCGCATGTACGCCGACCGCTTCGACAAGGCCCGCTGGGGAGACAAGCGGCCGAGCTACGTCAAGCAGGTCGACATCCTGCTCAGGCTCTTTCCCGACGCCCAGTTCATCCACCTGATCAGGGACGGCCGCGACTGCGTCTCGTCACTGAAGGAGATGCCCTGGTACACGCTGGACTCCTTCCACGCGATCTCCACCTGGGCCGAGGCCATCGACGCGGGCAACAGGCTGCGGCGGATGCTGCCCGAGGACACCTACTACGAGCTGCGGTACGAGGACCTGACCGACGACCCGGCGACCGAGATGAAGAAGCTCTGCCACTTCCTCGACGAGGACTTCGACCCGAGCACGGTCTCTCCGCGCGAGGCGGCCACCGTGGCGGTCCCCGCGCACAAGGTCTGGCACAGCAACACGCACGGCGAGGTCACCCGCGCCAGGGTGGGCAGCTGGGCCAAGCGGCTGGAGGACTGGGAGATCTCGCTGTGCGAGCAGGTGCTCGGCGACCGGCTGGAGGCCAACGGCTACGAGCTGTCCGGCGCGCCGGCAGCGTCCAAAGAGCACCTGGTCACCTGCCACAAGACGATGCAGAAGCGGCGCGCCAACCGGATGCGCAAGATGGTGCGCGACCGCATCAACCGGCTGCGCGAGCCGAGCCCGGTCGCCGCGCTGCTCACCTCGAAGCAGCAACTGCTCGCCGGGATTCCGCAGCCGCGTAACGAGTCGCCCGAGCTGGCCCAGCGCGCGCGGTAACAACAGCGCGCGCGGTAACAGAGCGCGGTGATGAACCTGGCCGTCACCTGGTCAGGTGGACGAACAGGGATTCCCAGCGGTCCAGCACGTGGTCGAGCCGGAAGGCGGCGGCCCGTGCCCGAGCGGCGGCGCCCAGGCGCCGCCGCTCCCACGCCGAGCCCATCAGCCGGGCCAGCGCCGCGCCGAACGCGCCGACGTCCCCGGCCGGGACGAGCACCGGCGCCGCCGACCGCACCCCGCCCGACACGTCGAACGCCACCGCGGGCACCCCATGCGCCGCCGACTCCAGCAGCACGATGGGCAGCCCCTCGTGCTCGCTGGTCAGCCCCACGATCGCCGCCTCCAGGTATTCGCCCGTCATCCGGGCGGCGGGGACGCGGCCCCTGAACACCACCCGCTCCCCGACCCCCTCACGCACGGCGTGCGCGCGCAGCCGCTCCAGCTCGCTACCGTCGCCGATCAGGTGCAGCTCCCACGGCGCCGGCGCGCCGGCCCTGGCGAACGCGCTGATGAGCCGGTCGAACCGCTTGACCCCCTCCATCCGCCCCACCCCCAGCACCCGGGGCGTCTCCAGCCCGGAAACCTCCTCCGGCCAGCGCGCCAGCGGGTTGGGCAGGGCCCAGGTGTTGGGCAGCAGCGCGTCCTCGGAGAAGCGCCAGGCGTCGTCCTCGCTGAGGAAGACCGCCTGGTCGAGCTTGGGGTAGTGCTGTCGGATCGAGCCGAGGTGCCAGCAGCCGCGGGCGTGCTCGTACGAGCCGTGATACTGCCCGACCCGATGGAGCGAGCCGGGCAGGACGGACGTCAGCCGCGTCACCACCCCCGGCGAGGTCAGCACCGCGAAACCCGTCCGCATCGGGCCGAACAGGGCGGCCAGCCGCTCGTCGGCCCGCCTGCGTGCCCGCGGGCTCTGCGGTCCCAGGGGTTCCGGGCTGATCACGTGGCGCCGGTAGCCGGGCTCCTCGACGTAGCGGAACGGCGCCGCCGCCTGGTGCAGGCTGACCACGTGCACGTCGTAGCCGCGTTCGGCCAGCCCCTGCGCCAGGGTGTGCGTCACCTGCTGGATGCCCCCCAGCGTGTCGGCGTCCATGCAGGCGAACACCACGGTCACGACGCCGCCCGATGCCCGAAGAAGGCGTCCACGACGCGCGCGGCGGCGTCCCCACGCTCGTCGGCGCACCACAGCTCGCGGAAGGCCGCGTACCGCTCGGCATGGGCCGCGTGTACGGCCGGCAGCTCCCGTAGCGCCTCGACCACCTCCTCGGTCGTCGTGACGCACGGCCCGGGGGCTATCGCCGGCAGGTCGTGGTAGACGCCCCGCTCGGTCAGCCGGTACTCGTCCCAGTCGTCGATCAGGAACACCATGGGCTTGCCGGTCAGCGCGTAGTCGCACATCACTGACGAGTAGTCCGTGAGGAGCGCGTGCGAGGCCAGCATCAGGTCGTTGATCTCCGGGTACGACCCGGCGGGCCGGACGAAGTGCCTGACGTGCTGCGGGGTCCTGAAGCGTTCCACCGGGTGCGTCCGCAGGATCAGCACCCACTCGCCGGCCAGTTCCTCGGCCATCAGCTCCAGGTCCGCCCGGACCGATCGGCCGCTGTTCTTGGCCCCGTCGCGATAGGTGGGCGCGTACAGCAGGATCTTCCTGCCGGGCGGTATCTCCAGCCGTTGCAGGACGTCGTGCCTGCTCTCCTGGCGCACCAGCGCGTCGCAGCGCGGCGTGCCGTACCTGAGGACCTGGCCCGTGTAGCCGTTGGAGGGCAGGAAGACCCGCGAGAACTCGGCGCTCGGCGAGACGAGCGCGTCCCAGCGGGCGACGGCGGCGCGCCACTCGGTGCGCGGGCGGTCGAAGTCGGCGCGCAGGTCGGGCGCGTCGAAGCCGACCGACTTGATGCCCTGGCCATGCCAGGTCTGGAGATAGCGGGTACCGGGTGGTTTCGGGTAGTTGAGCGGGAAGCCGTGGCTGTCGACCCAGATGCCCGCGCGGGCCAGCAGCCATACGTACCGCCAGCCGCCGCGGCGGACGAGCCGGGCGTCGGCGGGGAAGTTCGCCCGGCACCTGGCCACCGACCAGAAGACGCGGATCGGCAGGCCGCGCCGCCGCAGTTCCTCGTAGATGGCGCGCGGGCTGCCGGTGTAGCCCTTGCCGACGTCGGCCTCGAACAGGGCCAGGTCAGGGCGGGGCGGGAGCAGGCGGATCACCGTCTTGTAGAAGCGCAGCTTCATCGCCGGTGTGCTGAACCGCCGCAGCAACCGGCGCTTGATCCGGTGGAGCCGTGACCTGACCGATGGGACGCGTACGCGCAGGTAGGCGGCGTTGCCCTCGGCCGTGACCGTACGCGCCAGCTGCAGCGCGATCGGCTCCATGTCGGGCGGGGCCATCAGCCGGTCCATCGTGGTGCGGCCGTCGCAGTTCCTGGTGAACCCGATGCGCGGCTCGCATGAGGCCGTGGGCGTGAAGGTGATCTCACTCACGTAGCCGCCGTCACCGGACGGGACCGGATCGATGGGGACGCGTTGGCCGCCGAGCTGGAGGAAGGCCGTCCAGTCGACCGGCAGCACCCCGAAAGGGTCGTAGGTGTGCACGCTCATCCGGATCCGCTCGCCGTCCCCGGCGATCTCGGTCACCTCGTGCCGCAGCCGGGCCGCGGTATAGGGCAGCTCGGCCATGCGCAGCCGGGTGATGTCCATGCCGGGCGTGACCGCCGTGCCCCAGTACGTCCGCCCCTCATGGCGTACGGCGGCCCGTGGGGCGGCGCACGGGTCGGGCAGTGACCGGGCGGCCACCAGCAGGTCGTCGACCCGGTCGTCGAGGATGAGATGACAGCAGACCCGGACCATCGGCTCGATCCGCTCGAACACCTCAAGCGGGATCTCCTCCAGGTACGGCCGCACGACGGCGGCGAACTCCTTGGCCCACACCCGGCCGCGCCTGGGCAGCGGGTTGAGGTAGACGCGCAGGTCCTGCCTGAGGAAGCGGTACTGCCGGTCGGGCACCAGGTCGGCGGCGTCGTGGGCGCGCAGCACGTCGTCGCTCATCCGGGCCGCCGCCACGCGATGCCGTACGTTGTCCATCTCCTTGATGTTGAGCGAGATGGAGCGGTCGTCGGACGCGCGGTGCCAGTGGTAGACCACCCAGGGCACGACCGCGAAGCGGCGCGACACGGCGTACAGGCCAGCCGCGAAGACGTGGTCCTCGTAGTGGATGTCCTCCGGGAAGCGCAGCCCGTTCTCGCGCAGGAAGCGCACGTCGTAGAGCTTGTTGGTGCTGAAGCAGTCGAGGAACAGCTCGGGCTCCGCGCCGATGCCCGCCACGACCCGCCGCCTGGCGAACAGCGACGGGTAGTAGGGCGTCAGCCGGCCGTTCCGCTCGTGCAGCCGGGAGATCTGCCCGGCCACGAAGTCGGCGCCGGTCCGCTCGATCTCGCCGAGCAGGCTCTTGCAGGCGTGCCTGGGCAGCTCGTCGTCGCTGTCGAGGAACATCACGTACGGCGCGGTCGTCGCGTCGAGACCGTCGTTGCGCGGCGCGCCGCAGCCTCCGCTGTTGACCTGCCGGCGCAGGTAGCGGACGCGGGGATCGGACCGCGCCAGCTCGCTCGCCACCCGGGGGGTGTCGTCGGTGCTCGCGTCGTCGGCGATGATCACTTCGAGGTCGTGTAGCGACTGGCCGAGTACGGATCGCACGGCCCTGGGCAGGCGGGCCGCGTCGTTGTAGGTGATCACGACAACAGTGCAGTCCGGCATGCTCATCTCCCCCGAATGTCCCCCGAAATAAGACATGTGGGGATGAACTGCCCCGGCTTCGGGCGAAGTGTCCGGACTTGATGGTGTCTTTGCTGATATCAGCGCGACTGATCAGCCGGCCGATATCAGCGCATGAGACGTCTGATCAGCCGGCCGATGTCAGCGCATGAGACGTCTGATCAGCCAGCCGATGAACAGCAGCCCCGCGATCGCCCCGGCGACGGGCGCCAAGCGCTTCAGCAGTGGCGTCCCGGCGATCTCCAGGAGGTCGAGCGCCTCCTCATCGGGCGTGCGCGACGTACGCAGCGTCCCGGCGGGCCGGACGTCCTCCTCGGGACCGGGCACCACGCTCAGCCGCGGCTCACCCTCCAGGGGCTCCGCGGGTACCGCTACGGGCACGGCGGGCGCCTCGTGGGCGGGCTCGGTCACCAACTGCGTCTCGTGAGCCGGCTCGGTCAGCAACTGCGCGAGGTTGGCGGCGAACTTGTCGATGAGCTTCGCGCCGACCTCGGCCATGACCCCGCGCCCGAACTGGGCGGGCCGGCCGGTCACGTTGAACGACGTCTCCACCCGGACCGTGGTGGACCCGTCGTCCGGCGTCAGCGTGGCCTTGACGGTCGCCGAGGCCGTCCCCGCGCCGCGCGCTTCCTTGCCCGACGCCTCGATGGTGAGCGTATGGGCGTCCTTGTCCACGTTCTCGAACCTGGCCACGCCACGGTAGGTCACGGTGATCGGGCCGACCTTGACCTTCATCCGGCCGGTGAACTCGTCGCCCTCGAAGAGGTCGAGCGAGGCCCCGGGCAGGCATGGCGCGACCCGTTCGACGTCCAGCAGTACGGCCCACGCCTGCTCGACCGGCACCGGAACGCTGAACTCATGCTCGAACCGCATCGCCATGGATCCGCTCCTCTCCGCTGATTGCGACATTACGACTGAGAAGGGGCGCCCCGAAAGGGCGCCCCCTCGAACCGATCAGGGAGACCCGGCGGCGTGCAGAATCGCGCGATGGGTCAGCACCCTGGCCAGGTGCCGGCGATAGTCGGGCTGGGCATGCAGGTCGGAGGGCGGAGAGGTGTCGGCCGCCGCCTCCTCGCACGCCTGCCGTAGGTCATCGCTCAGCTGCCTGCCCCGCAGGGCGGTCTCGACCGCGTGGGCTCGTACGGGCGTCGGGCCCATGTTGGTCAGGCCGATCCGCGCCTCCGCGATCGCTCCGTTGGAACGCTTGACCGCCGCGGCCACCCCGACGATGGCCCACGACTGCGCGGTCCGGTGGAACTTCTCGTAGTGATAGCCCCAGCCGGCGCCGAGCTTCGGCAGCCGCACCCCGACCAGGACCTCTCCCGGCCGCAGCGCCGACTCCAGGTAGTCGACGAAGAACTCGGCGGCGGGGATCTCCCGCTCGCCCTCGGGCGACCTGGCCACGAAGACGCCCTCCAGCGCCAGGACCACCGCGGGCAGGTCACCCGCCGGGTCGCAGTGCGCCAGAGAGCCGCCGAACGTGCCGCGGTGGCGTACGGCGGGATCGGCGACCGTCGCGGTGGCCTGCGCCACGAGCGGGCAGTCGGCGTTGACCACGCCGGAGCGCATCACCTCGTCGTGCGTGGCCATCGCGCCGATGAAGACGTGGTCGCCACGGTCGTGCACGCCCGTCAGCTCGGGCAGGCGGCCCACGTCGACCAGCTTCGACGGGTAGGCCAGCCGGAGCCGGAGCAGCGGGAGGAGCGACTGGCCACCGGCGAGGACCTTGGCGTCCTCGTCGGCGGAGAGCTCCTGGACGGCCTCGCCGAGCGAGCCGGCGCGGACGTAGTCGAACTGGGCCGGGATCATCGCAGCGCCCTCCAGATCCGCTCGGGTGTACATGGCATCTGGATGTCGTGGATGCCGCGTGGTCGCAGCGCGTCGACGATGGCGTTGACGACCGCCGGGGTCGAGGCGATCGTGCCGGCCTCGCCGACGCCCTTGGCACCCAGCGGATTGCTGGTGGCCGGGGTCTCGGTCCGGTCGGTGACGAAGTCCGGCAGGTCCATCGCCGTCGGCAGCAGGTAGTCGGCCATCGTGGTGGTGAGCAGATTGCCCTCCGAGTCGTAGACGGCCTCCTCGTACAGCGCCTGCGCGACGCCCTGCGCGATGCCGCCGTGGATCTGGCCCTCGACGATCATCGGGTTGACCACCGTGCCCACGTCGTCGACCGCCACGTACGAGCGGATCTTCGCCATGCCGGTCTCGGTGTCCACATCCACCGCGCACAGGTGGGTGCCGTGCGGGAAGGAGTAGTTCTCCGGGTCGAAGGTGGCGTCGGAGTCGAGCCGGGCCTCGACGCCCTCGGGCAGGTCGTGGGCGGTGAACGCGGCGTAGGCCAGCTCTTGGATGGTCTTCTGGGAGTCGGTGCCCTTCACCTTGAACACGCCCTCGGCGAACTCCAGGTCGTCGGGCGAGCACTCGAGCAGGTGCGAGGCGAGCTTCCTGGCCTTGTCCTTGACCTTGTCACACGCCTTGAGCACGGCGATGCCGCCGACGGTCAGCGAGCGCGAGCCGTAGGTGTCCATGCCCTTGTGCGCGATCGCCGTGTCCCCGTGGAGCACCGTGATGTCCTCGAACGGCACGCCGAGCGCGTCGGCCGCGATCTGGCTCCACGCCGTCACATGTCCCTGGCCGTGCGGGGAGGTGCCGGTGATGACCTCGACCTTGCCGGTCGGCAGCATGCGTACCGAGCCGTGCTCCCAGCCGCCCGCGCCGTAGTTGGCCGCGCCGAGCATCCGGGACGGGGCCAGCCCGCACATCTCGGTGAACGTGCTCACCCCGATCCCGAGCTGGACCGGGTCGCCCCGGTCGCGCCGGTCGGCCTGTTCGGCGCGCAGCTTGTCGTAGCCGAACAGCGCCATCGCCTTGTCCGTCGCCGCCTCGTAGTTGCCCGAGTCGTAGGTCAGTCCGGAGATGGTGGTGTACGGGAACTCCTCGTGCTTGATCCAGTTGCGCCGCCGTACCTCCAGCGGGTCCAGGCGCAGCTCGGCGGCCAGCTCGTCCATGATCCGCTCGATGCCGTACGTCGCCTCGGGCCGGCCCGCCCCCCGATAGGCGTCGGTCGGCATCTTCGTGGTGAAGACGCCCGTACAGCCGAACTCGTAGGCGTCCATCTTGTAGATGGCGTTGAACATCGACGCGCCGAGCAGCGGCACGCCGGGCGTGACCAGCATCAGGTAGGCGCCCATGTCGGCCAGCAGCTCCACCTGCAGCCCGCGGATCCGCCCGTCGGCCTCGGCCGCCAGCCTGAGGTGCTGGATCTGGTCGCGGCCGTGGTGCACGGTCAGGTTGCCCTCGGAGCGGGACTCCGTCCACTTGACCGGCTTGCCCAGCCGCTTGGTGAGCAGCAGGCACAGTACCTCTTCGGCGGTGACCTGGAGCTTGGAGCCGAACCCGCCGCCCACGTCGGGCGCGATCACCCGGATCTTGTGCTCCGGGATGCCGGTCACCACGGCCAGCATGACGCGCAGGACGTGCGGGATCTGCGTGGCCGACCAGAGCGTGAAGGAGTCGCCGTCGGTGGTCGCGAGCACCGCCCGCGGCTCCATCGCGCTCGGGATCAGCCGCTGCTGGATATAGGTCCGGTCGATGACCACCGGCGCGTCCCTGAAGGCCGCCTCGATGTCACCCGAGGTGATCTTCGCGGTGAACGCCTGGTTGCCCGCCTCGTGCACCTTGGGGCTGTCAGGGGTGAGCGCCTCGTTCATGTCGAGTACGGGCGGCAGCGGCTCGTAGTCGACCTCGATCGCCTCCAGCGCGTCCGCGGCCAGGTAGTGGTCGGTGGCGACCACGCAGGCGACGGCCTCGCCCACGTAACGCACCTCCGACACGGCCATCGGCGGGTGGTCGGGGATCACGATGTCCTCGCTCACCGGCCAGGCGCACGGCAGGCTGCCCTGCTCGGCGGCGAAGTCCTGGCCGCTGAACGCCGCCACGACACCCGGCAGTTCGCGTGCCGCCGAGACGTCGACCCCGGTGATCCGCGCGTGCGCCATCGGGCTGCGCAGGAACATGACATGCAGCATCCCCGGCTGCCGCAGGTTGTCGGTCCACTGGGTACGCCCGGTCAGCAGCCGCCTGTCCTCCTTGCGCTTCCTCGCCTTGCCGACCTCGGTCATGGTGTCTTCACCGCCTGGCCCATCTCCTGCGCGCCCCGGCGTACCGCGCGGACGATGTTGCAGTAGCCGGTGCACCGGCAGAGGTTGCCTTCCAGGCCCTCCCTGATGGCGTCCTCCGACGGGTCCGGATTGTCCCTGAGCAGGTCGATCGCGGCCATGATCATGCCGGGGGTGCAGTAGCCGCACTGCAGGGCGTGTTCCTCGTGGAAGGCCTGCTGCATCGGGTGCATCGACCCGTTGGCGCCCAGGCCCTCGATGGTGACGACGTCGCAGCCGTCGGCCTGCACGGCGAGCACCGAGCAACTCTTCACACTCTTGCCGTCGAGCATGACGGTGCAGGCGCCGCAGTTGCTGGTGTCGCAGCCGACCGGGGTGCCGGTCTTGCCCAGACGATCTCGTAGCAGGTGGACGAGAAGGAGCCGCGGCTCGACTTCCTCCTCGTACTTGACTCCGTCGACGGTGATGGCTGTCCGAGGCATACGTCCTCCCAGAGGAGCGCGGGAAAGGCGGACAAGGCCAACGTACGCCGGTGTTTTTCCCGGTCAAGGGTTACTTGCCGCGGATCACCCGCGCGATTACGGCGACGAACCCCGCGAAGCCCAGCCCGATGATGACCAAAGACACCAGGACCAGGGGGTCCGTGATCTTATGGGTCAGGATCAGGATGCCCAGCACCACGAAAAGCATGCCGCTCAGCAGTGCCATCCAGTCCGTCCGGTGCACGCGGCGCGGCTTGTCGACCTCACGCGCCACGCCGCACCTCCATGTCGCCGATGCCGCCCCGCAGGTTCAGCACGATCGTCGGGACGGCGCCCTTCGGGCGCGTGTCGGGCTCCAGCACCTTGTCGAATTTGACGTCTACGCCGCCTCTGAGCGACTGGTCCACCTTGATGTCGCCGACCTTGTTGGTGGCGTGCACCTCGACCCGCGCCGTCGGTGGCACGATCACCATCAGCTCGCCGATCGAGACCTTGGCGTTGACCGTCAGGCTCGCCCCCGGCGTGAGCTTGAGCTCGGACAGGTCGAGCCGGCCGTCCCCGACGCCCACGTCGTAGATCCGGTTCGTCTCCGCCACGGTGGTCGGCCGCCAGACGAAGTCGCCGACATTCCGCGGCAGGTCGCCGACCATCAGACCGAGACCGATCAGCAGGGCGACCATGGTGCCGGCCGCGACCAGGCCCGCGCCTCGGCCCCACCAGGCGGCGATGAGCAGCCCGGCGCCGATGGTGACGAGTACGGCGCCGCCGACCAGGGTGGGACTGACCCCCGAGGCGGACCTGGCTTGGACCGCCACGACGATCCCTCCAATGATGATTGCCAGCAACATGGTCATGGCGCCGATGAACGATCTGGGCCGCTTCTGCTTCTGGCGGGGCGGGGGCGTCGGCCTGCCGTACAGGGCGGGGTCGTACGGCGAGTAGCCGCCGGCTCGTTTGCGCGGGTCGAGCGGCTGGAAGGGGCCGTTCGGCGCGAACGGCTCGCCGTAGCTGAGGGCGGTCATCGGCTCGGCACGGAAGCGCGGCGGCGCGGGCGGCTGGGGCGGCTGGGGCGGCCGCTCGGGGGCGGGCCTCCGGTGCGGCTCCGCGCTCCCGTACGGCTCCGCGCTCCCGTATGGCTCTGCCCTCTCGTATGGCTCGGCGCGAACGGCAGCCGGCTCATCGGCCGGCCTGTCGATCGGCGCTCGCGTCGGTTCGACCGGCTTGTCGATCGGCACGTCGGCGGGGACGGGGTTGACGCGCGTCGGGGCGGTCGGCGGCTCCGATCCGGCGGGCGACGCGGCCACCTTCTCCGTCGGCGTCTCTGCCGCCCGGTCCGTCTCCGTCACCGGTTCGCGTGTGTACGGCGCGGCGGCCGGGCGGGGCCGCGCGTAGCCAGTCGTAGGCGCGGTTTGGCCGGAGATGGGCGAATATGTGATGTCGTTCAGGTACGGCTCGGGCTCGCCCGGCTGGGCGCGGCGGGTGAGCCGCTCGGGCATCGACCGGACCAGGCCGAGCAGGTCCACGCCGTTGGTGTGCGCCGCGAGCAGCCCGATGGCCAGCAGCATGCCGACCACCAGCGTGCCCGAGTCGAGCCAGACCGTGGCCAGGTTGAGGCCGAGCCCGGCGGCGAGCACCGCCGTCAGCAGCGCCATCACGGTGGCGGCGTCGAAGTCGCGCCCGGTCCACTGCTCGATGTATCCGGGCCGTCCGTTCGGCTCCTTCATCAGCAGGAACGCCGCGATGTACAGGAACAGCCCCATCCCGGAGCCGAAGAGCAGCACCGCGAAGGCCACGCGGAACACCACCGGGTCGATCCCCGTGTAGCGTCCGAGCCCGGCGCAGACTCCCATGAGGAAGCGCCCCTCGCTGCTGCGTCGCAGCGCGGTCGGCGGAGCGGCCGGTTCCTTCGGTGGTGCTTCTGTCATGCCACTATCGTGGCCCCACCGGCCCGCCGTCTGCATCCGGGAGACCCCTGACCCGACCCGGGGGTTGTTCCCTGATGTCCCTAACGCGGCCTTCATGTGACGATGGCGATGTTATGGCTGACCAGAAGACTCTTGCCCAAGCCGGTGGCGACGCGCCCTACCGCCGGATGATGCGCCCCATGGAGGGCCGGCTGCTCGGTGGCGTGGCACAAGGGCTCGCGGCTCAGCTGAAGCTCGATCCCGTGGTGATCAGGCTGATGTTCGTACTGCTCAGCGTGGTCGGCGGGGTCGGCGGGGTGGCGTACGCGGTGCTCTGGATGATCACGCCTCGCGTGCCGTACGAAGGGCAGCCGCCGCAGCGCGACTGGAGCCAGCTCGCGGCGTTCAGCGCGATCGGCGTGGCGCTGTTCGCGTTCGGCTGGCTGACCGGCGCCTCCAAGGGGGGCATCGCCATCCTGCCGTTCGCCGTGGGCGGCATCGGCGCGCTCATCCTGTGGCAGCAGGCCGATCCCGAACGCCGCCGCAACTGGGTGAGCGGGGCGACGAACAGCATCAGGAAGAACCGGGTCCGCACGCTGCTCGGCATCGCGCTCGTCGTCATCGGTGCGGCGGGCTTCCTGGCCGCTCAGGGGGAGCTGTCCAAGGCCAAGCCCGGCCTGCTGTTCACCGTGGTGGTGGTCGGCGGGCTGGCGGTCATCGCCGCGCCCTGGCTCGCGGGCCTGTGGAAGGAACTCCAGCTGGAGCGGCGCGAGCGCATCAGGTCGGAGGAGCGGGCCGAGGTCGCGGCGATGGTGCACGACTCGGTCCTGCACACGCTCACGCTGATCCAGCGCGTCGCGCACGACCCCCGCGAGGTCACCAGGCTGGCCCGCGCACAGGAGCGCGACCTGCGCAACTGGCTCTACCAGCCCGCCCAGGACGCCGACGCGACGCTCGCCGCGGCCGTACGCAGGATCGCCGCGGAAGAGGAGGACGCGCACGGCGTACCGATCGAGGTAGTCTGCGTGGGCGACATCGAGCTCGACTCGGCCGGCAAGCTCGGCGCCATGCTGAAGGCGTCGAGGCAGTCGATGGTCAACGCCGCCAAGTACTCCGGCAGTCCCTCCATTTCCGTCTATGCCGAGGTAGAGGGCGAAGAAGTCACGATTTTCGTGAAGGATCGTGGCAAGGGATTCGACCTCAACGCGGTGCCTCTCGACAGAATGGGGATCAGGGAGTCCATCATCGGGAGAATGGAGCGTCACGGCGGCGCCGCCAGGGTGCGCACCGAGCCCGGTGAGGGCACGGAAGTGATGTTGACGATGAAGGTGGAGAGGCAATGACCAGGGTGCTGATCGTCGACGATCACCGGCTGTTCCGTTCCGGCGTACGGGCCGAGCTGGGCGACTCGATCCAGGTCGTCGGGGAGGCCGAGGACGTCGAGACGGCGGTCAAGGCGATCGCCGAGCTCGCTCCCGACGTGGTCCTGCTCGACGTGCACATGCCCGGCGGCGGCGGGCAGGAGGTCCTGCGCAGGGTGCTCGGCGCCGGGTCGCAGGTACGCTTCCTGGCGCTGTCGGTGTCCGACGCGGCCGAGGACGTGATCGGCGTGATCCGCGGCGGCGCCCGCGGCTACGTGACCAAGAACATCAGCGGCACCGAGCTGACCGACGCCATCCGCCGGGTGGCCGACGGCGACGCGGTCTTCTCGCCGCGGCTGGCCGGGTTCGTGCTCGACGCGTTCGCCTCGTCGGAGGCGCCGTCGATCGACCCCGAGCTCGACTCGCTGACACAGCGCGAGCGCGAGGTGCTGCGGCTGATCGCCCGCGGCTATGCCTACAAGGAGATCGCCAAGGAACTGTTCATCTCGGTCAAGACGGTCGAGACGCACGTGTCGTCGGTGCTGCGCAAGCTCCAGCTGTCGAACCGGCACGAACTGTCCCGCTGGGCCACGGCCCGACGTCTGGTCTAGCTTTTGGGCGAGCATCTGATCTAGCGGTTTTCTGGGCCAAAGGCGGCGTGTGTCGGTTTTGGCGGGCGGACATGCTGGCTTAGTTGGCTCTGGCATGCGACATTTCCAGAATGGGCAGGGACGTGCCGGTCGTCGTGTTCAGTCGGGACGATCGTCGGAAATATCGGGAAAAAGTGCGACGATGCCTGGACGTCTTCGCCCAGATGCTCCGCGAGGCTCGCTTCGAGGTCGACCGGCCCCTCGCCGGGCTGGAGATCGAGCTCAACATCGTGGACGCCGCGGGCGAGGCGGCCATGCGCAACGCCGAGGTGCTCGCCGCGATCGCGCAGCCCGACTGGGCCACCGAGCTGGGCCAGTTCAACATCGAGATCAACATCGAGCCTCAGGAACTGGGCGCCGACGGGTTGCTCAGGCTGGAGAACGACGTCAGGGCCCGGCTCAACCACGCCGAGGAGCGCGCCCAGTCCGAGGGCGGCCACCTGGTCCTGATCGGCATCCTGCCCACGCTGCGCGAGCAGGACATCGGCGAGGGCACGCTGTCGGCCAACCCGCGCTACCGGCTGCTCAACGAGCAGATCTTCGCCGCCCGTGGTGAGGACCTGCACCTGTCGATCGAGGCCATAGAACGCCTCGACACCCACGCCGACAGCGTCGCGCCCGAGGCCGCCTGCACCAGCGTGCAGCTCCACCTGCAGGTCAGCCCGGAGCAGTTCGCCGCGCACTGGAACGCCGCCCAGGCCATCGCCGGGGCGCAGGTGGCCGTCGCCGCCAACTCGCCGTACCTGTTCGGCAAGGAGTTGCACCGCGAGACCAGGATCACGCTGTTCGAGCAGGCCACGGACACCCGTCCCGCCGAGCTGAAGGCTCAGGGCGTACGGCCGCGCGTCTGGTTCGGCGAGCGGTGGATCACCAGCGTGTTCGACCTGTTCGAGGAGAACGTCTCGTACTACCCGGCCCTGCTGCCGCTCTGCGAGGAGGAGGACCCGCGAGCCGTGCTGGAGCAGGGCCGCATCCCGGAACTGCACGAGATGACCCTGCACAACGGCACGATCTACCGGTGGAACCGGCCGGTGTACGCGGTGGCCGGTGGCGCCCCGCACCTGCGGGTGGAGAACCGGGTGCTGCCCGCCGGGCCGTCCGTGGTCGACATCGTGGCCAACGCGGCCTTCTACTACGGGCTGATGGCCGTACTCCCGCATGCCGAGCGGCCGATCTGGAGCCAGATGTCGTTCGCCGCCGCCGAGGACAACCTGAACAGCGCGGCCCGGCACGGCCTCGACGCGCGTCTCTACTGGCCGGGGCTGGGAGAGGTGCCCGCGGGCGAGCTGATCCTGCGCCGCCTGCTCCCGCTGGCCCACGAGGGGCTCGACAAGTGGGGCGTGGACCGGCGCGTGGCCGACCGGCTGCTCGGGGTCATCGAGGGCCGGTGTCTGTCGGGTCGTACCGGAGCGACCTGGCAGGTGGAACGGGTACAGGCGCACGGCGGCGACCGGCACGAGGCGCTGCGGGCGATGACGCTTGAGTACATAGAGCGGATGCACGGCAACGAGCCGGTGCACACTTGGGACGTGTGACGCCTTTGAGAAGAGCCCTGGCCCTCGTCCTGGTGTTACTCCTGGCCGCGTGCGGGCTGTCCCGGCCCGCTTCCATGGACGCGTCAGGGGCCGACACGTTCGAGGGTGACGTACGGACGGCGCGCGAGCTGACGGAGGCGTTCTGGAAGCAGCAGTTCAGCGCCCTCGGCCGTACTTACCGCCCTATTGCCGACTTCGTACCCTATTCCGGGAAATCTGGGCCCAACTGCGGCGGCCAGCCCGCCGTCCCGAACAATGCCTTCTACTGCCCTGACGGGCATTTCATTGCCTATGACCAGGACTGGATGGAGTCGCTCTGGAGCGAGATGGGGGACGGCTCGGTCTACCTGATCATCCCCCACGAGTTCGGGCATTCGGTGCAGGCCCAGCTGCGGTCCGGCTTCGACCTGAACGTACAGGCGGAGCTGCAGGCCGACTGCTACGCGGGCGGCACGCTGTCGTCGCTCGTCAGCTCGGGCGCGCTGCGGGCGGAGCCGGGGGACGAGAACGAGCTGATCCTGAACCTGGAGGCGGCGGGCGACCCCACGGACGACTGGCTCAACCCCAGTGCCCACGGCACGGCCCAGCAACGCCAGCAGTCCTTCGCCAACGGCCTCAACGGCGGAGTGGGCGCCTGCTGATCTTTTGTCGGGTTCGTGGCGGGTGGGGCGAGGGCCTGCTGGGGATGTACTCGCGTGTCAACCCAAAGGATGATGCGGCCGATCATGAGGTCGGCATACCGTTGCCCCATGCCATTGGGAGAGATCGGCTGGCTGCGCGGGGGTGCCTGCAGATCCAGTGATCCTGAGCTGTTCTTCCCGCTCGCGCCCTCCGCCGACCAGGAGGCGCGCGCCAAGGCGGTCTGCGCCACCTGCCAGGTCCTGACCGAGTGCCGCTCCTACGCGCTGACGGCAGGGGAATCGGACGGCATCTGGGGCGGCCTGACCCCGGAGGAGCGCCGACGCTCCCGCTTCCCCTCCGGCTGGCGCAGCCCAGCCGCCAGTTAGCGTCGAGCGGTGCGGCCAGTCCGTGGTGGACGAGGGCGACGTAGTCTGCGGGAGTGCTGCTTCGCTCGATCGCCGTGCTGGCCGCGGCCAACGTCCTCAACAACCGGGTGGCGCCCCGCCTCGCCCCCCTGACCTCCGTCGCCGCGACGGCCGCCCTGGTGGCGATGGCGCGACGGTCCGGGGTGTCATGGCAGGAGCTCGGGTTCGAGCACGGGCCAAGGGGCGCGGCGATCGGCGGCGCTCTGGCGGCGGGTGTCGCCGCCGTCTACACGGCCGGGGTCGCGATGCCACGCACCCGGCCGCTGTTCCAGGACGACCGCGCCCTGTCGCTGTCGCGCGCACGTGTCCTGGAGGAGGCGCTGGTGCAGGTCCCTCTGGGCACGGTTCTGCTGGAGGAGATGGGTTTCCGCGGCGCCCTGTACGGCACGCTTCGCCGTACCCACGGGACCGTCGCGGCGACGGCGGCGTCATCAGCCCTGTTCGGGCTGTGGCACATCCTCCCGGCCATCGACATGTCCCGCGCCAACCCGGCACTCGGCGCCCTGGCGGCCGGTGAGACCCCTGGCCGTCTGGACACGGCCCGCGTGGTGGCGGGCAGTGTGGTGTCGACGGCCGCCGCGGGCGTCCTGTTCTGCGAACTACGCCGCCAAGGCGGCTTGACGGCCCCGACCATGCTGCACCTGGCGACCAACTCCCTCGGCTACCTCTTCGCCCGAATCGCCGGAAAGCACCCCGCGCCCACCAAATGAGAAGACCCCGACCTGCCTCAGAGGGACGCTCCAGAGGGTGGGTCAGGCGGTTGTGACGGTTTGGAAGCCCTCCGCGTAGTGGCCTTCGCCGAAGCCGGCCTGTTCGGCCCATGCGGCGAAGCGGCTCTTCACGAAGTCGGCGAAGCCCTCGACGTGTCCCACCTGGCTGACGTGCGACTGCAGCGCCGCCAGCTTGCGGTCGATCGCCTCCGTGATATCCGTCCAATGGTTGGGGGTGGAGCCGCCCATGAGCCAGACCTCGCGGACCGTCCAGGCGTCCAGGCCCTCGTCCTTGACCAGCTCGGGGAAGGCGTACGGGTTGCGGGCGTCGGGGTAGACGGCGTCGAGGGTGGAGCCGCCCACCGCGCGGTGGTCGGGGTGGCTCGGGGCGATGAACTGGTAGTTGCGGTCGGGGTGATGGGTGATCACCAGGTCGGGACGTACCTGGCGGATGACCCTGGCGATGTCCTTGCGCAGCGCCAGCGACGGCACCACCGTGCCGTCCGCGTGGCCGAGGAAGCGGACGTCCGTGACGCCCACCGCCTTGGCGGCGGCCGTCTGCTCGGCTCTGCGCAGTTCGGCCATGCCGGTGTTGTCGAGCGTACGTTCGTTGCCGCCCGCGTCGCCGTCCGTGACCAGCAGGTAGGTGACCTCGACCCCCCGATCACCGAAGAGGGCGACCGTGCCCGCGGCGCCGAAGTCGGCGTCGTCGGGGTGGGCGGTCACGACGAGTACCCGGTTGATCTCGTTGTCGGCGAGCATCTTCTCCCTTTCGGATCGTTCTTTGACGACAACCAGCGGTTCACGGCCGACATTCCAGGCTGCTGGATCCGTCGCCACGGGTTTGGGGCCGGGGTTCCAGGCGGCCGGTGGGAAGGGGGTTTCGGAGGGCGGGGGCTGATGGGTGGGTTCGTGGTTCCAGGGGTTCGGAGTGGATTGTCGGTTTTTGGGGGTGGGATTCCAGGCGTCGAGGCGCCGTTTGTCGGTGGAGAGTCTTAACCTGGGTGCGTGCCGACCCAAGTCTCTGTTGACCACCCCTTGCTCGATGGCCTCAACCCGCAACAGCGGGAGGCCGTGATCCATCACGGCGGTCCGCTGCTGATCGTGGCGGGGGCGGGATCAGGAAAGACGCGGGTGCTCACCCATCGCATCGCCTACCTGCTCGGTGAGCGGCAGGTGCATCCGGGCGAGATCCTGGCCATCACCTTCACCAACAAGGCCGCGCGCGAGATGAAGGAGCGCATCGACCGGCTCGTCGGGCCCAGGTCAAAGGCGATGTGGGTGATGACGTTCCACAGCGCCTGCATGCGCATCCTGCGCCGCGAGGCCAAGCGGCTCGGGTTCCCCTCCAGTTTCTCCATCTACGACCAGGCCGACTCGCAGCGGCTGATGGCGATGGTGTGCAGGGAGATGGACCTCGACCCCAAGCGCTACCCGCCGCGGTCGTTCTCGGCCCAGGTGAGCAACTTCAAGAACGAGCTGGTCGACTACGAGACCGCGCTCGACAAGGCGGGCTCCCACCTGGAGAAGGTGCTCGCCGAGGCCTACAAGAGCTATCAGCGCAAGCTCACCGAGGCCGGCGCGATGGACTTCGACGACATCATCATGAACACGGTGACGCTGTTCCAGCTCTTCCCGGAGGTGGCCGAGCACTACCGGATGCGGTTCAGGCACGTGCTCGTCGACGAATACCAGGACACCAACCACGCCCAATACATCCTGATCAGGGAGCTGGTGGGCCGCCCCGACCTGCACACGGCCGACGGCGAGCTGGTCCGTTCTGGTGCCGACCAGTCGGAGCTGTGCGTGGTCGGTGACGCCGACCAGTCGATCTACGCCTTCCGCGGCGCGACGATCCGCAACATCCTGGAGTTCGAGCGCGACTACCCCGACGCGCGCACCATCCTGCTGGAGCAGAACTACCGCTCCACCCAGAACATCCTGGCCGCCGCCAACGCCGTCATCGCCCGCAATGAGTCGCGCAAGCCCAAGAACCTCTGGTCCGACCAGGGCGACGGTCCCAAGATCGTCGGTTACGTGGCCGACAACGAGCACGACGAGGCCATGTTCGTGGCCCAGGAGGTCGATCGGCTCAGCGACGAGGAGGGCGTCAAGGCCGGCGACGTCGCGGTCTTCTACCGCACCAACGCGGCCTCCCGGGTGTTCGAGGAGATCTTCATCCGCACCGGCCTGCCCTACAAGGTGGTCGGGGGCGTGCGCTTCTACGAGCGCAAGGAGGTCAAGGACCTGCTGGCCTACCTGCGCGTGCTGGCCAACCCCGCCGACGTGGTGTCCATGCGGCGCATCCTCAACGTGCCCAAGCGCGGCATCGGCGACCGGGCCGAGGCGATGCTCGAGGCGCTCTCCTCGCGCGAGCGCATCTCCTTCTGGGACGCGCTGCGCAGGGCCGACGAGGCGTACGGCATGGCGACGCGCTCGCTCAACGCGGTGCGCGAGTTCGTCGCGATGATCGAGGGGATGATCGGCAAGGCCGAGGGCATGCCGCCGTCGGCGCTCGCGGAGGAGGTCCTGGTCGCCACCGGCTACCGCGCCGAGCTGGAGGCTTCGGAGGATCCGCAGGACGAGTCCCGGCTGGAAAACCTCAACGAGCTCATCTCGGTGGCCTCGGAGTTCGAGGAGGCCAATCCCGAGGGCACGCTGGTGGAGTTCCTGGAGCAGGTGTCGCTGGTGGCCGATGCCGACCAGATCCCTGAAGCCGACGGCGGGCAGGGCGTGGTCACGCTGATGACCCTGCACACCGCCAAGGGGCTGGAGTTCCCGGTCGTCTTCCTGACGGCGATGGAGGACGGCGTCTTCCCGCACATCCGCTCGCTGGGCGAGCCGAAGGAGCTGGAGGAGGAGCGCCGGCTGGCCTACGTGGGGATCACCAGGGCCCAGAAGCGCCTCTACATCACGCGGGCCGCCGTACGCAGCTCGTGGGGCTCGCCGTCCTTCAACCCGGCCTCGCGGTTCGTCAACGAGGTGCCGGTGCAGCTGCTCGACTGGCGTACCCCGCCGGAGAAGTCGGCCTGGAGCGCGGCGACCCGGCGCGAGCCCGCGCAGGCGGCGGCGCCGAAGAAGGGCGCCCGCACGGTGCCCACGCTGGCACCGGGCGATCGGGTGACGCACGACGCGTTCGGGCTGGGCACCGTCGTGTCCGTGGACGGGGTGGCGGAGAAGACCAAGGTCAAGATCGACTTCGGGAGCGGAGGCGAGAAGACGCTGCTCCTCGCCTACGCTCCGCTGGAAAAGCTCTGACCCCAAAAGGTCTGACCGGCCGCATCAGGATCTGACCGGCCGCGCTCACCTGTCGGAAGCCTTCCACCTGCCGGAAGACTTGCTGGAAGGCTCCGACCCGCCGGGAAGCTCCGGCCCGTGGGGTGCTCAGCTCTTCTGCTGGGCGTCCTTCGGGAGGGCGCTGCCCTTCTTCCACTCGGTCCAGTTGAGCTGCCAGAAGCTCCACCCGTTGCGCCAGTCGAGCTTGCGCTTGGTGCCGGTGATCTTGACGACGTCACCGCGCTGGGCGATGCCGTAGAACCACTTGGCACCCGCCGGAGTGGCACGGACGCAGCCGTGGCTCTGGTTGGACCGGCCCAGATACTGGTAGTAGCCCGCGCTCTGGTGCACGTACTCGCCGCTGTCGGAGATGCGTACCGCCCACGGGATCTCCTCCTTGTAGTACTGAGGGTCCTTGGGGTCGGTGACGCCCATCCACGCCGAGGTCATGGTCTCCAGCGGCTTCTTGTTCATCGTGAGGTGGGTGCCGCTGGTGGTCAGGTAGACGTCCACGCCGTTCTTGACCATGCCGCCGCGGCCCGCGCTGATCGGGATCGACTTGACCAGCTTGCCGTCGCGCCTGACCTTCATCACGTGGCTACGGGTGTTGACCACCGAGATGTTGGAGTACCCGACGGCGAAGCGGCGGCTGACATCCTTGGCGGCCTCGTTGCCGGGAATCTGGCTCAGGCGGGCGTTGAGCTGAACCTTCTGGTGCGGCCGCCAGTACGTCTTGGTGCGGTAGACGACCTTGCGGTCGGTCACCCAGCGCCAGGCGCCGTCGACCGGCCGGTCCGCCTGCACCTGCAGGACGGTCTCGGCCGCCGCCCTGTCGGTCACCTTGCGGTCGAACGTCACGATGATGGGGAAGCCGACGCCGACCTTCTCCTTGGCTTCACCTTCGGGAGTGATGTCGGCGATCTCCAGCTTGGCCTTCTTCGCCGCGACCTTCTGTACCGGGCTCTTCGGTACGGCCTTCCGTGGCACGGCGGCGCCGGCCGCGTGAACCGGGGTGGCGGCGGCGACCTGAGCCACCGGGGCAGGCGTTCCTTCCGTGCTACAGGCCGCCACCGTGGTGATCAGGGCGGCCAGAGCCAGCATCCGGGGGAGGGGATTCAAGGGTTACTCCAGGACTATGTCTACGCATCAGGCGTCTCATAAGTGAGACAACCAAAAGACGCCATACGTGGACGCCTGGCGATAACGATCACGTAACGCCTCTCGGGGTCCTGGTTTACGGCCCCGGCGCGCCTGACTCAGTCGTTGAGCTTGGTGGTGACCTTGCTCGCGGGCGGCGACTTGATCGAGACCTTGGTGCCCCAGCCGGTGTAGTGGGTCTCGGTCGTGACCGCCTTGTCCTCCCACCAGGAGATGTCCAGGAAGTCCGTGGCCTGCCACGTGGTGGTCAACTGGCTGGGGAGCCCCTTGGCGTCGACCTTGAGGGCGTACGTGACGGTGGCCTCGGTGTCGGAGCGCATCGGGATCGAGCTGCTGAACCAGGGGGAGATCTTGAAGAGCTTGCTGAAGGTGATCTGGCCGCGGTAGGTGGATCCGCTGAGCTTGCCGTTCTTCACCAGGGCGGCGAGCGTCGCGGGCTCGGCCGGGCTCACTACCTGGCCGAACCAGCTGCTCATGGTGCTGAGGTTCATTTTGCTGTACGTCTTGAACCAGGTCTTGCCCTTCGGCATGTCCTCGCTCAGGGTGCCGCCCGACACCCACGCGACGTCACCGATCGCGATGGTCCGCTCGGGCGTGGTGTTGTGCCCGTCGTACAACGGACTGGAGAACTTCCCGGTGATGTCCCAGCCGGTGATCCCCTTCTTGCCGAACTGAATGCTGCCGGTGCGCCGGACCAGCGGATCCTTGTTGACGGCGCCGACGAAGGCGCTGGTGTCGGTGAAGCGGACCCCGTGCCCGGCCACGAGCTGCGCTTTTAACGCCGCGACGGGGTTCTTCGGCGCCGCTTGAGCGGGGGCGGACGAGACGAGTACGGCGACGCCGGCCGCGAGTGCGGTGATCATGAGTTTCATGAGGCGCCATCTTGCCGACAAATGATCACGACCGCACCTCATTAGCCGCGCGTAAAGCCACGATCACCCGAGTCGGCGCGAATGACGCCGGGCTCGGCGGAGGACCCAATAGGGTGCCGGGATGCGGGTACTGATTTCGGGTGGGGCGGGGTTCATCGGGAGCACGATCGCGTCGGCGTGCCTGGACGCGGGGATCACGCCGGTGATTCTCGACAACCTGGTCACGGGGCGGCGGGAGTTCGCCGAGGGCCGGACTTTCTACGAGGGCGATATCGCCGACGGGGCGCTGGTCGACAAGATATTCGCCGAGCAGCCCGACATCGAGGCGGTCGTTCATTGCGCCGCGCTGATCGTGGTGCCGGATTCGGTGGCCGATCCGGTCGGCTACTACCGGGCGAATGTCACCAAGAGCCTGGAGTTCGTGGATCACCTGCTGCGCAACGGGTGCGAGCGGATGATTTTCAGCTCCTCGGCGTCGATTTACCGCACGGGGGACGATCATACGGTCGACGAGCGGTCGCCGCTCGACCCGCAGAGCCCCTACGCGCGGACGAAGGCGGTCTGCGAGGCGATGTTCGCCGATATCGCGGCGACCCGGCCGATCAACGTGCTGTCCCTGCGCTATTTCAATCCGATCGGGGCGGATCCCGCGATGCGCACCGGGTTGCAGCTGCGGCGGCCGAGCCACGCGCTGGGCAAGATGATCGGCGCGTACGAGGAAGGCGTGCCGTTCGAGATCACCGGCACCGACTACTCCACACGTGACGGCTCCGGGATCCGCGACTACGTCCACGTCTGGGATCTGGCGGCGGCGCACGTGGCCGCGTTGCAGCGCTTCGACGACCTGTCCGAGGCGGAATCGGTCATCAATCTGGGCACCGGCTCAGGGACGACCGTGCGTGAGCTGGTCGACGCGTTCAACCGGGTGGTGACGCGGCCGGTCGAGGTGGTCGAGACCGAGCGGCGGCCCGGCGACGTGGCGGGCGCCTACACGCGCAGCGACCTCGCGCACCGGCTGCTGGGGTGGCGGCCGCGCTACTCGATCGAGGAAGGGATCAGGCACTCGCTCGAATGGGCCGCCGTACGGGACTCGCGCCTCGCCGAATGAGTGCCCTGCTCATCACCGGCCCCGCGCGCTGCTGAGAGAGAAGCGATCTCGAGTTTCGAGAGCCGGTCTGTCCTACGGTGGAGCCGAGCGCGAGCCCGGCTCCTACGAGAGAGCCGAGCGTGAGCTCGGTTCTCTCGTGGTGAAGCCGTACAGCGGTTCGGTGGTTACTTCGCGATGCTGCTGAGCGGAACCGTCAGCGACGGAATCTCGTCCGTGCTGTCCGTGCCGTCCTTGAGCTCGTCCGTCACCTGGTCGGCCGGCGGCGCGGTGATCTTCACCGCGTTGCCCCAGCCGCTGTACAGGGTCTCGACGCTGAGGGCCGACTCGTCGTCCACGTTCGAGGAGAGCGCGGCCAGCGGCATCGTCGTGACCAGCCGGGAAGGCAGGCCCTTGGCGTCGACGGTGAGCTTCCAGGATAGGGCGATCTTCGACGTCTTCTTGCTGGCGGCGCCGAGCATGAGGTTGCCGCGGAAGGACGGGGAGATCCTGCGCAGCTCACCCACGGTGATCTTGCCCGCGTAGCCGCCCTTGGCCGGCTTGGCGCTCTTGAACAGGGTCTTGAGCGTGGCCGACTCGGTGAGGTTGAGCGGCTGGCCGTAGACGCCGCTCAGGCCGGAGAACGGCACGTTGCGCATCCTGACCCAGGTCTTGTCCGCGGGCAGCAGGTCCACCCAGAGCCCGCCGGACAGGTACGACGTCTTGCCGACCGTGATCGTCCGCTCGGGCCTGGACAGGGCCTTGAGGGTCTTGTCCTCGTCGTCGCCCGATCCCATCATCTTGAGATTGAACTTGCCGGTGATGTCCGACGCGGCGACGCCCGTCTTGCTGAACTGGTACGCCCCCGACCGACGGGTGATGATGCCCCGCATCCGGCCCTGGATGGCGGTGGTGCGCTCGCTGAACTTCACACCCTTGCCGGCGACGAACTGCTTCTTCACCGCGGCGACCGGGTCCTTGGCGGCCGGTGCCGCCTGTGCCGGCCCGGCTGCCAGGAGTGTGGCGGCCGACGCTAAAGCCAGCCCTGTGATGATGCGCTTCATATCAATGCCCTCGTCTCTTGATTTACGGAAGCGGGAGGATCCTGCCAAACGAAGATCACGACGATATCTCAACCGATTGTCTGCAGAGAGGAAAATATGTGGATTTTTCGTGCAGAAGGGCCCCGACACCGTCGGGGCCCCTTTGTGGAAATTTCTGACTATGGGGTGTTTCCATCGTCGTCAGGCGGAACGCTGACGTAGTTCCTGTCGATGGCGGCCAGCGGTTCGGGGGCCTTCTTCGCCAGGTCCTTGATGTCCTCGACCTGGTCGGCAGGAGGCGCGGTCACGTTCACCGCGGTGCCCCACTCGGTGTATCGGCTTTCGGTCGTGGCGTTGAAGGTGATCTTCTTGGTGACCTTCATGGACCACGAGATGGCCAGCCGCTTCACCAGTTTCTGCCCGTCGAGTGTCAGGCGCCAGGAGATCACGGATTTGGCGGGCTTGCCGGTCGGCTTCACCATGATCTGCTCGCGGAACGTCGGCGACAGCTTGTACAGCTCGGCGAAAGTGACCGAGCCGCGATACTGGGCGCCGCTTACCGTCTTCTTCGTGGCCAACAGGTATTTGAGCGTCGCCGGTTCGAAGACGTTGATGAGCTGGTCGCCATAAGCGGCCGAGGACGGGCTGCCGTTCATACCGACCCAGCTCTTGTTCTCGGGTACCAGCGTGCTGTACAGACCGCCGTTGACGTACATGCGCTTGCCCACGCTGACGAGGTAGATCCGCTCGGTGAGCAGCTCGACGGAGTCGGCGATGGAGGTGTCCTTCGCCGCCAGTTTCTTCAGCCGCGCCCGTTCCTCCGGCGTGAGGATCGGAGTACGGGTGTTCTCGGCGCCCGCGATGCCCTTGGCGTCGAAACCGATCACGCCCTGCCTGTCGGCCTGGGTGTAGGACTCATCGCCGACCTTGATGCTGGTCCGCTCGGCGAACTTGACTCCCTGCCCCGCGACGAACTGCTTCTTCAGCGCCGCCACCGGGTCCGCCGGTTTGGCCTGCGCGTACGCGGGAGCGGCCACGGCCAGCGCGGAAACTGCCACCGCGCCGGCGATCCATCGCCTCATAGATGTGGGTGCCCTTCTTCAGATGTCCCGAAATATCGTGCTGAAGTGAGATCACTGTCACATAACGGGATAACTGAGACCCGATGACCTGGTCAGGTCAAGCTTGGGGCTAGGCTTCACTGGCGGAAACGCCCGGCACGCACGCACGGGGTGGCCCGGGCCGTCGAACATTCAGTCGGACAAGCGTCGAACATCAGTCGGATAAGCAAGGACGGACCCTCGTGGACCTGTTCGAACATCAGGCGAAGGAGCTCTTCGCTGACTACGGCATCCCGGTGCCACGCGGCATTGTCGCTCACACCGTGGAGGAGGTACGGGCGGCGGCTGAGCAGCTGACCGGCCGCGTCGTCGTCAAGGCCCAGGTGAAGACCGGAGGCCGTGGCAAGGCCGGTGGCGTGAAGGTGGCCGATGACGCCGCCGACGCCGTTGACAAGGCCACCGCCATTCTGGGCATGGACATCAAGGGCCACACGGTCCACAAGGTGCTCGTGGAGGAGGCCAGCGCGATCGCGGAGGAGTACTACTTCTCCTTCCTGCTCGACCGCGCGAACCGTACCTTCCTCGCGATCTGCTCCGCCGCGGGCGGCATGGAGATCGAAGAGGTCGCGCACACCTCGCCCGACAAGGTGGCCAAGATCCCGGTCTCCGCGCTGGACGGCATCGACCGCGCCAGGGCGCGGGAGATCGCGGCCGCGGGCGGGCTGCCCGAGAAGGCGCTCGACGGCGCCGCCGAGCTCATCGAGAAGCTCTGGTGCGCGTTCGTCGACGAGGACGCCACGCTGGTCGAGGTCAACCCGATGATCCTGTCGGCTGACGGCCAGGTGAAGGCGCTCGACGGCAAGGTCACGCTCGACGACAACGCCGCGTTCCGCCAGCCGGAGCACGAGGCGTACGCCGACAAGAACGCCGAGGACCCCCTCGAGGCCAGGGCCAAGGAGAAGGACCTCAACTACGTCAAGCTCGACGGTGACGTGGGCATCATCGGCAACGGCGCAGGCCTGGTCATGTCGACCCTCGACGTGGTCGCCTACGCCGGCGAGGCGTTCCCCGGCAAGCCGTCGCCCGCCAACTTCCTGGACATCGGCGGCGGCGCCTCTGCCGAGGTCATGGCCGCGGGCCTGGAGATCATCCTCTCCGACCCGAGCGTGAAGTCGATCTTCGTGAACGTCTTCGGCGGCATCACCTCCTGCGACGCGGTGGCCAACGGCATCATCTCGGCCTTCAAGCTGCTGGAGAGCCGCGGCGAAGCGGTGACCCACCCGCTGGTGGTCCGGCTTGACGGCAACAACGCCCTGCTCGGGCGGCAGATCCTGGCCGACGCCGCGCTCCCGCGCGTCGAGCTGGTCGACACGATGGACGACGCGGCCAAGCGGGCCGCCGAGCTCGCTGCGGTAGGTGCGTGACATGGCTATCTGGCTGACCGAGAACAGCAAGATCATCGTTCAGGGCATGACCGGCGGTGAGGGCACCAAGCACACCCGCCGCATGCTCGCCTCCGGCGCCCGCGTGGTCGGTGGCGTCAACGCCCGCAAGGCGGGCACGACGCACGAGGGCCTGCCGGTGTTCGGCACGGTGAAGGAGGCCATGGAGCAGACGGGCGCCGACGTGTCGGTCGCCTTCGTGCCCCCGGCCTTCACCAAGGACGCCGTCAAGGAGGCCATCGACGCGGAGATCCCGCTCTGCGTGGTGATCACCGAGGGCGTGCCGGTCCACGACTCGACCGAGTTCTGGGCGTACGCGATCGCCAAGGGCAACAAGACCCGCATCATTGGTCCCAACTGCCCCGGCATCGCCTCGCCCGGCGCCTCCAACGCCGGCATCATCCCCGCCGACATCACCACGGCCGGTCGCATCGGCCTGGTGTCCAAGTCGGGCACGCTGACGTACCAGCTCATGTACGAGCTGCGCGACTTCGGCTTCTCGACCGCGGTGGGCATCGGCGGTGACCCGGTCATCGGCACGACGCACATCGACGCGCTCCAGGCCTTCCAGGACGACCCGGGCACCGACGCGATCGTGATGATCGGTGAGATCGGCGGCGACGCCGAGGAGCGGGCCGCGGCCTACATCGAGCAGCACGTCACCAAGCCCGTGGTGGCCTACGTCGCGGGCTTCACCGCCCCGGAGGGCAAGACGATGGGCCACGCCGGCGCCATCGTCTCCGGCTCCGCCGGCACCGCGCAGGCGAAGAAGGAGGCCCTCGAAAAGGTGGGCGTCCGTGTCGGCAAGACTCCGTCCGAGACCGCGCGCCTCATGCGTGAGATCATGCAGTCGCGCTGATTTCCGGCTGAAGACCGCCCCGCCCGTTTCGTGGCGGGGCGTCTTTTTTGTGCCGAGCCGATGGGTGGCGTCCCCTGTGAAACCGCGGAGACCCCCCAAAGAGGGCGAAAAATGGGAGAGGGAAAGCCCCGCGCGCGGCGCGTCAACCAAGCGTTGGTTGGTAAAGCTTGAGAAAATAACTACTTGTGACGGCGCTCCTCGAATCGGTACTAGGTCGGCTGCCCGGCGTCTCGAGTGATGACGACGAGACGCGCCGGCCGCTGCCCGTGTCCGGGATGCTCGCCGCCGCCATCACGCTGGGCGTCGGCCTGGCCGTACTCACCACGCTGACCCTGGTCGGGTGGATCGCCGCGCCGCGCGGCGCGCTGGGCGCGGGGCTGCCGGGCGTGTTCCGTACGGCGGCGCAGGTGTGGCTGGCCGCCCACCACGCCGGGTTCGCGATCCCCGGTGGGAAGGTGGGGCTGCTCCCGCTCGGCCTGACGATCCTGCCCGCCGTCCTGCTCTACCGCGCCGGGCGGTGGATGGCGCGCGACGCCGACCTGCGGCTGCGGCTGCCCGCACGGCTGCCCAAGAACAGCCCGCGCGAGCAGGCCAGCGCGCGCCGCCGGGCCCAGCTCGTCCTGGTCGCGCAGGCCGGAGTCTCCCTGGCCGCCCCCTATGCCCTGCTCGCCGGGCTCATCGCGCTCGTCGCCCGCAACGACATCACCCAGCCGTTCATCGGCGAGGCGCTGGTCAGCCATTTCGCGCTGGCGTTCTGCGCGGGGGCGCTGGCCACGGCGCGGACGATCGGCCCGTGGCGGGCGATGCTGCGCCTGCTGCCCGAGCGGGTACGCGCCCTGACCGTCGGCACGGCCGTCGCCACGGCGGTGCTGCTCGTCGCCGGGCTCGCCCTCGTGCTGACCGCCCTGATCGTGAACTTCGGCCAGGTACGCGAGCTGTCCAACGTGCTCGCGCCCGGGTTCGTGGGCGGCGTGCTGCTCCTGCTGGTCCAGGCCCTCTACCTGCTCAACACCGTCATCTGGGCCGCCTCCTACATCGCCGGGCCGGGCTTCGCCGTCGGCGCCGACACCCTGGTCGCGCCCACAGGCGTGCAACTGGGCACGGTGCCGAGCCTGCCGCTGCTCGGCGCGCTGCCCGAGAGCGGTCCCGTGCCCGGCTGGACGATGGCGGTGATCGCGCTGCCGTTCGCCGCCGGGACCGTGGCCGGGATCGTGGTGGCCAGGATGGCGCCGTCGCCGTCGTACGAGGCCGCGCCGCTGTGGGGGTTCTTCACCGGGATCACCACCGGGCTGGTCGCCGCGCTGCTCGCCGCGCTGTCCGGCGGCCCCATCGGCGGCGGGCGGCTGGCCACGGTCGGGCCGTCGCCGTGGGAGGTGGCGCTGTCGGTGGGCCTGGAGGTGGGGGTCGCCGCGGGTATCTCCGCGGGCGTGGCCAACGTCCTCCTGCTCAACCGGCGAGCCCGCGCCCCGCTCGACAAGGCCGCCGTGCCGGTACGCAAGGCGGGCGCCGCAATTGCCCGGGCGGCGAGCAAGGTCGGCCTGGCCGAGGCCGACGCCCGGCCCCTGCCCGGCCACTGGATGGACGCCACCGAGGCCGACACCCAGGCCATTCCGGTCATTCGCGACGACTGGCAGGACGAGCACGCCTCGGCCGCAGCGGAGACGCTGGCCCAGGCCCTGCCGATCCTGCCGGAGCGGGACCGGCCACCGCGTACGGACATCGTCGATGAGTCGGACGATCGTGGCGGCCATGTCATCTACGTCGATCCCTACGCCTGGGATCGCGACTAAGGGCCTGTTCTGTGCTGGTGTCCGCCGGCCGACGGAGCCGCAGGGCCGCGACTATCAGCAGGGCCACCGCGCCTGCGGTGAGGATGGCGTTGCCGGCCAGGTCTTCCGCCAGGCTGGTCGGTTGGGTGGGCGGGACCGTCGGGGTGATGTTCCTCTGGGGGAAGGAGTGCCAGGCGTAGGTCAGCATGGCGCCGCCGGCGAGCGCCAGCCGGTGGGCCTGCGACCAGCCGGCGCGGTGTGACCAGCGGACCACCACGGTGGCAACGGTGACGAACAGGGTCAGATAGCTGACCACGCTGAGCCACGCCGGGAGGGGAATCGCCTCCGCCAGCCAGGGCGTAAAGCCGTTGGGATCGACCGCGTACAGCAGCACGAAGACCGCTCCGGCGACCATGGCGAGAGCACCGGCGACCCACGGGCTGGGGGCGCGACCGGGCAGCAGGGTGACGTCGGTGGTGCGCCTGGGGAGGCGGATGCCGACGACGATGATCGCGGCGATGACGACTCCGGCGCCGATGAGCTGGAGCGCGGAGGCATGGCGGCCGAAGACGGCCTGGGCGACGCCGCTGCCCAGGGCGACGACCACATACAGCACGCCTGCGACGGTGAGGCCGATCTTGCCCAGCCATGGCGTCGTGCGTCGCGAGCCGGCGAGGGTCTCCGCGACCGCGATCGGGGCGCTGATGCTGAAGACCGTGTGCACGCCGACCATGAACAGCGTCCATGGTCCGGCCAGGCCGAGCTCGGGGATGAAGCCGTATTCGAGGGTGTGTGCGCCGACCACCCAGTTCGAGTCCCACAGCGTCTGGGTGACGAAGGCCTCCTCGATCATGCCGTAGGCCAGCGCGAGGGTCATCATGGCGGGCCAGCCGCGTCCGGTACGGCGGGCGAACTCACGGATGAGGAGGGCGCCGCCGCCGTACAGGGGGGCCAGGCCCAGCAGATTTTGGATGTGGGTGATCGGCGCGTTGCCCATCAGGTACTCGGCGGTCAGTGGCGCCAGGAAGAACAGCCCGATGGCGGGCGCCAGGCGAGGGAGTAACGCTCTTCGGCTCATGAACCCTGGATACCACCACTTAGCGCAAAAATACAATCGTGTAAATTTCTTCTAGTGTAAGATTGCAGCTATGGAGGAGACGCTGCGCGAACGCAAGAAGCGACAGACCAGGAACCTGCTCATCCGTACGGCAATCCGGTTGTTCACCGAGCAGGGCTACGAACAGACCACCGGCGCACAGATCGCCGCCGCGGCGGACGTGGCCACCAAGACGTTCTTCAACTACTTCCCGAGCAAGGAGGACGTGCTGTTCGCCGACGTCGAGCGGTTCTACGGGCTGGCGCTGGAGGTGATCGCCGACCGCACCCCGGACGACACGCTGCAGCAAGTGCTGCGCAGGACCTACGACCAAGCCATCGCCCACTACCTCACCCAGGGGCCGTGGACCGGGGACCCCGAGCTGAAGGATCTCTACCAGAGGCTGCTCGCGACGGTGCCCGCCGTACAGGCGAAGGCCCTTCACATGATGTTCGACGCGCAGCGCCGGATCGCCGCCGCGTTGCTGACGGCATTCCCCGACAGGCTGGACCCCATCAGCGCCGCGGCGGTGACCGGCGCGTTCATGGGTGCGGTGCAGGCGGCCGGGATGGCCAGCCTGGAGATGTACGGCGAGGCGGAGCAGGAGTATTTGGCGTCAACCGGACGGGCCGTGAACATCGCGATGCGCGGCCTGGAATCACTGTGATGGGGCCGGGCTAGGGCTGCACCGCGCCCAGGAGTTCCAGTACGTCCGGTGGGAGCTTCTTCTGGGCCGCGTCCCTGAACTGGGTGAAGCACTCACCCTGCGACGAGACGGTGCCCGCGCCCTTCATGCAGTTCTGGTAGGCGGAGTATTCGTCCATCAGATAGAGCTGCATCGCGGTGGCCAGGGCCGACAACGTGAGGGCCACCGAGGAGATGGCGATGCCGCCCACGGCGATGCCCGGCGGCTTGTGCGCCTTCCTCAGCTGGGGCAGCGCGCGAATGCCCGCCATCAGCGCGAACACCGCCATGACCAGCCCCGCCAGCGGCAGCATGAACGTCATGGCCAGCGCCGCGATGGCCAACCAGATGGCTCGGCGCCCCGCGGAATCCGCGGGATGCTGACCCGCCGGTGCCTGCACCGGTGTCGACACCTGACCTCCTCTGCGTCGCCGGACGAAGAGCGGATACGCTTGCAACCCCACCCCGGTTTTCTCATTGGAGTGCGCGTGTCAAAGGCTGGGCGGCTCGTCGTCCTCGTCTCCGGCTCTGGAACAAACCTACAGGCCTTGCTGGACGCTTCGGCCGACCCGTCCTACGGCGCCCGCGTGGTGGCTGTCGGTGCGGACAGAGACGGCATCGAGGGACTGGCTCGGGCGTCGCGGGCTGACGTCCCTACTTTCGTCGAAAAACTGGGTGATTACGAGAAGCGGTCGGAGTGGAATATCGCGCTCGCCGACCGGATCGCTTCCTACGAGCCCGACCTGGTGGTGTCGGCGGGCTTCATGAAGATCATCGGCGCCCCGACGCTCGACGCGTTCCCGGTGCTCAACACCCATCCCGCGCTGCTGCCCTCCTTCCCGGGTGCGCACGGGGTGCGTGACGCGCTCGCCCACGGGGTCAAGGTGACGGGCTGCACGGTCATGCTGGCCGACGCCGGTGTCGACAGCGGGCCGATCGTCGCCCAGGAGGCCGTGAGCGTACTGCCGGACGACGACGAGGCGGTCCTGCACGAGCGCATCAAGACCGTCGAGCGCCGCCTGCTCGTCGAGATCGTCGGCCGGATGGTCCGCGAGGGCTGGACGGTCAGCGGACGGACCGTCCGCATCGGTAACCAATCAGAAGGGGAATCGAAGTGACTCGCATCGCCATCCGGCGCGCGCTGATCGCGGTGTACGACAAGTCCGGGCTGGAGGAGCTGGCCAGGGCTCTGGACGGCGCGGGGGTGGAGATCGTGTCAACGGGCGGCACCGCCGCCGCCATCGCCTCCTACGGCATCCCCGTCACCAAGGTCGAGCAGCTGACCGGGTTCCCCGAGTGCCTCGACGGCCGGGTCAAGACGCTCCACCCGCGCGTACACGCCGGGCTGCTGGCCGACCTCACCAAGCCGCACCACGTGGCCCAGCTCGACGAGCTGGAGATCGACCCGTTCCAGCTGGTGGTGGTCAACCTCTACCCGTTCGAGCAGACGGTCGCCTCCGGTGCGTCCGACGAGGAGTGTGTCGAGCAGATCGACATCGGCGGGCCCGCGATGATCCGCGGCGCCGCCAAGAACCACAGCACCTGCGCCGTCGTGGTCGACCCGCGCTTCTACGGCGACGTGGTGGCCGCGCTCGGCGAGGGCGGCTTCACGCTGACCGAACGCCGGCGGCTGGCGGGCATCGCCTACGCCCACACGGCCTCCTATGACGTGGCCGTGGCCTCCTGGTTCGCCAACGCCTACCGGGTCGACGACGGCTGGCCCTCGTTCATGGGCGCCACCTGGAAGCGCAAGTCGACCCTGCGCTACGGCGAGAACCCGCACCAGTCCGCGGCCCTCTACAGCGGCGGCCTCGACGGCCTGGCCAACGCCGAGCAGGTGCACGGCAAGGAGATGTCCTACAACAACTACCTCGACGCCGACGCGGCCTGGCGGGCGGCCTGGGACTTCGTCGAGCCCTGCGTCGCGATCATCAAGCACCAGAACCCGTGTGGCATCGCCATCGGCTCCGACGTCGCCGACGCGCACCGCAAGGCGCACGCCTGTGACCCGGTCTCGGCGTACGGGGGCGTCATCGCGGTCAACGGGGCCGTCACGGCCGAGCTGGCCCGGCAGATCGCCGAGGTGTTCACCGAGGTCGTCGTGGCGCCGTCCTACGAGCCCGAGGCGCTGGCCGTACTGACGCAGAAGAAGAACGTCCGCCTGCTGATCTGTCCCTCGGGCCCGGCCAACCCCGCCGAGTTCCGCCGGATCGACGGTGGCCTGCTCGTCCAGCAGAGCGACCGGGTCGACGCGTCCGGCGACGCGCCGGAGCACTGGCAGCTCAAGGCGGGCGAGCCGGTCTCCGAGGAGATGCTGGCCGACCTGGCGTTCGCGTGGCGGGCCTGCCGCTCGGTCAAGTCCAACGCCATCCTGCTGGCGTCCGGCGGGGCGACCGTGGGCGTTGGGATGGGGCAGGTCAACCGGGTCGACTCGTGCCGCCTGGCGGTGAGTCGCGCCGACGCGCGGGCCAAGGGGTCGGTGGCGGCCTCGGACGCGTTCTTCCCGTTCCCCGACGGGCTGGAGGTGCTGATCGAGGCGGGCGTCAAGGCCGTCGTGGAGCCCGGCGGATCCGTCCGCGACCAACTGGTCATCGAGGCGGCGGAGAAGGCGGGCGTGGCGCTCTACTTCACGGGGACGCGCCACTTCTTCCACTGACGCTCCTGGGCAAAGGGCGGTATGAACCCGCCCTTTTGCGCACAAGCATAAGTAATGTCCGGTTACGCTGTGGGCCTTGCCGCTCGTCCGTTCCCCGGGAGTACTCCTTATGGCGCCGCTCGACTCGGTTCTGTATGCCTTCGTGACCATGAACGGGATCGCCACCAGCCCGGTCATGTTGGTGGTGCTCGCCTTCCTCGGTGCCTACCTCGGGGCGCGCGTCGTGGAGGTCATCCCGTTCACCCGCCGCATCATCGAGCGGCGCGCGGCCCAGACCGCCGAGCGCGAGTAGCCCGCCCGGCCGCCTGAGCGTCTCAGGCGGCCGTACTTGAACATCTCAGGCGGCTGTACGGGACTGGCTCCAGGCGAGCTTCGCGGCTCCGGCGAGTCCGGCCCGTACTCCCAGGGTGGTCGGCTCCACCTTCACCGCCCTGACGAACGCCAGCCCGGCCACGTCGTCCAGCGCCCGCGCCAACGGGTCGAACAGGACCGGTCCCGCCGCTGAGACGCCGCCGCCGATGACCACCTTGGTGAGCTCGACCGCCGCCGCGGTCGAGGCGATCATGCCGGCGAGTGCCCTGGCGCCCCGTTCGAACGCCGCCACCGCCACGGGATCCCCACCCGCCGCGTCCCGCGCCAGCGCCCGCGCGTCGGCCGCGCCGTTCCGTGCGTCGGCCGGGCCGTCCAGCCCGTCAGGGCGGCCCGGGGTCCAGCCGTTGGCCAGTGCCCAGCGGGCCAGGTTCGGGCCGCTGGAGTAGTGCTCGACGCAGCCGCGCCCGCCGCACTCGCAGCGCTCGCCGTACGGGTCGATGGTCATGTGGCCGACATGTCCGGCATTGCCGTTGGGACCCAGGAGCGGGACGCCGTCGATCACCAGTCCGCCACCGATCCCGGTCGACACCACGATCCCGAGCAGCGAAGAACTCCCGCGCCCCGCCCCCAGCCAGTGCTCTCCGAGCGCCATGCACTGCGCGTCACCGGCCAGCATGGTCGGCAGGCCGGTCAGCGCGCGGACCTCGTCACGCAGCGGGAAGCCGCGCCAGCTGGGCATGTTGACAGGGCTGACGGTCCCGGCGGCCAGGTCCAGCGGCCCGGCGCAGCCGATCCCGACCGCCTCCGGCGCCGGACCGTCCCCGGTCACCTCCTCGATCAGCGCCGCCAGAGCGACCATAACGTCCGTACGCGGCGTGGGCCGGGTCGCGGAACGCAGCATGGAACCCGTCTCGTCCACCAGCGCGGCGGCGAGCTTGGTTCCCCCGATGTCGATGGCGAGTACGCGGGCCATCAGTGTTTGTGGTGGTTGTCGGGCTGGCGGGGGTCGCCAGGATGTTCCAGTCCGGGCACGAGTTCGACCTTGGCGGCCCGCGACTCGTCGAGCCACCGAGCGAACATCCGCCGCCGCGCGGCTTCCCGCTGCGAGACCGCACCGGGGGAGGGGGCTGGGGTGGGCGCCGGTTGGGCCACCGCTACGTGCCAGCCCAGGGCGTCCTCGACCGGACCGACGAGCATCCCGTACGGCCGGCGCGGGATGGCGTCGGCGATTGCCGCGGGCAGGGAGCTCAGCGTCACCGGTCCCAGCGGTTCCAGGTCGTCGACCGTGGCGGCGGCCGCCTCGGCGCGGTCGGCGAACACCCGATGGCGTACGACATGCCAGGCCGCCCCCTGTGCCGCGCCCTGCGCCGTCGCAGGCGCCACCCCCTGTGCCGTACCAGGCGCCGCCCCCTGCGCCGTCGCCTGCGACCGCCACTCCGGCGGCACCTCGACTGTGGCGGTCAGATGCTCGAACAGCGCGCGGACCCACGGGCTCCCGTTGTACGCGGAGGCGTTGATCGACCCCAGCTCGACAGCGGCCAGCGGGTCGAGCCGCCCGACCTCCACCGGCGACAGCCCGCGGGCCGTGGCCTCGTCCTCGCACAGCGCCTCGGTGAGGATCACCTGCGTCAGCCACCTGGCCAGCTGCCGGTCCTCGGAGCTGCCCGGCAGCGGCAGCGCCGCGCTGAGCGGGCTGTCGCGCAGCTCACGGACCCGCCGGTCCAGCGGCTCGCGAGAGATCGGCCGCCCGCCGACCCAGCCGATCACCGCGCCGATGCCAGGCGCGGTGCCCGCCCCGGTCGCGGCGGGCCGCTCCCGTACGGGACCGCCCGCCGTATCGGTGAGAGCGTGGTTCATCGGGTTACCTCCAAGCGGACGGCGGGGGCGTACTGGCAGCGGCCGTACCACATGACCTTGGCCAGTGCCCAGAAGTGCCCGGCCGCCATGTCGTACGGCACCTCCACGGGGAACGACACGTCGACAGTCTCGCCCGGCGCCACAGTGAAGCCCTGGATGACCGTGGGCAGGAGCTCCCACGAGCCCCATGGGGCCGCGAGCTGGGACTCGCCGCGGATCTCGTCGGAGGTGGTGTTCGCCAGCCGTACGACCAGAGACGTGCGGTCGCCGGGGCGGAGGGAGAGCGACTCCGTGAGGGCGGTGACGGACAGGCCGGTCGCGCGGCCCTCGGTGGCCTGGGTCCCGTTGAACGCCTCGCGCATGTTCGGGACGGCGCCCTCGACGGGTAGCTCCGGCACCTCGCTCAGCGCGACCGTGGCGACGTCCTCCACCAGCTGGCCGCCCACCGAGGTGCGGGCCGAGACGAAGTACAGGCCCTGGCCGGGGGCGGGTGTGACGGTGACGGGGAAGCGGAGGTGGCCGCCGGGTTCGAGGCGGAAGGCGCGCTGGGCGGGCGTGGCGGTCCAGCCGGCCGGGACGCGGAGATCCACCACGCCTTCGTGCGGCGCGTCGACGAGATGGGACGACACCACGACCGACACCTCGATGGCCCCCTGTGAGGCCGCGACGGGTGTGACGAGACCGGGCGTGACGGCGATCGACACCGGGAGATAGCCGAGTGGCGCGGGCCCCTTGTTGTGCAGCCAGTAGCGGCTGTAGACGGGCTGGGCCTGTTCGGCCGTGGCACCCAGGTCGGGGCGCGGGGGCCGCGGCGGGGCGGGGGCGAGATAGGTGGCGACCTCGGCCCCGGCCAGGTCGAGCGTGGTCACCGGATCGCCGGGCCGTTCCAGCAGGTCGGCGCGAATGAGCCCGTCGAGGTCCAGAACCGGCGACTCGATCACGGCCCGCGAACCGAGCCCGGTCGACTCCACAAGCCGAATCGTGACGCCGTCGGTGGGCGCCAGGGCGCCGGTGGAGGACAGGCCGTGGGCGTGCGGGTTGCCGGTGGCCTTGATGGTGCCGAGCAGGACGTCCCGGGCGGGCTCCACCCGCAGGAGCGAGTGCACCTGCGGCAACGTGCCGTCGGCGGCCGGTGCGACCTCCCGCGCCAGCATCGGCGTGATGAACTCCTGTCCCGCCGCCGGCAGCCGCAACGCCCGCCAGTCGCCGTCCCCGCCGGCCAGCGCGTACGAGAACTCGTGCGTCCAGTGCTGCACCTGGAACCCGGCCCCATCAGGCCCGGTACGCCGAGGCGGATCCAGCCAGACCCCCGACGGCCACCCGGTACAGGACCGCATGAGCGACAGATGCAACGCCCCCGCGGAATCCACCGCGAACCCCGGCAACCCGTACGTGAGCAGCGCGACCGTACGAGACTCCAGCACCTCCTCGCCCACCGGGCAAACGGCGGAGATCACGGCATCCGCCAGATCCGCGACCAGCTCCTCCACCGGCCCGGCGACGATGAGCGCGGGCAGCGCGCGTACGTCACGCAGGTCGGCGCTGGGCTGCCACACCTCGGCCAGCGGCCGTTCGGCGGGTACCCAGACCAGCGGCGCCCCCGACTTGAGCGCGTCGAGGAAGGCCGGGTCGCTGCGGTCGAGGAGCTCGGCGGCCAGCGGGTTGGCGTCCGGGCCGCCCAAGATGATGCGTACGTCCGGCAGGTTCGAGTCGACGTCCAGCCAGCCGTACCGGGAGCCGGAGGCGGACGAGGTCGTGGCGGTCACGCCCGCGCGGGCCAGGGCCACCACCAGCGAACGGGCCCCGGGCGCGTCCTCCAGAGTGGGCACCACCACCTCGGCGACCCCCAGCGCCCGCGCGCCCGCCTCGCCCAGATCCACCTTGGCGGTGGCGGACAGCCCGAACCAGGTGTTGGCCGGGTTGTCGAGCGTCCACGGGTGCTCGGCGGTGTCGACCTCGGGCTGCGCGAACCCGCGCCCCACCACGGCGCCCGCCACATCGGATACCGGCAGCGCGCCCGCCACCTGCGCCGGGAAGCGGACCCGGAGCAGCCGGTCGGCGCCGGTGTAGTCGAGCACGCGGGTGGTGAACTCGACCCGGTCCGAGCCGGTCCAGAGCGTGACGATCTGCTCATAGGACACCTCGCCCACCTGGCCGGTGATGGTCAGGCGCTGTCCGAGGGGACTCTGCGAGGCGTGTACGGCCACTGCGGCGGCCTCGCCGGAGCCGGTGGCGTGACCGGTCGGCAGCAGGTGCCACGGCCCTTCGCCCATGTCGGGGTGTGTCGGGTATTCGTCGTACAGCCGCAGCTCGTTCCCGAGCCCCGACAGCAGCTCGCGGCCCGAGGCGCGGTCGAACACCGACTCCAGACCGCCGCCGCGCGCCGGATCGGCGGCGACGCGCCACCGGTCGTTCGAGATGGCGGTCCCGGGCAGCGGCTGCCAGGTGTCGGCCGGCCCCTCGACGATCCGGTACGTCCGCCAGCCCATCGACGGCACGTCCTTGGCCAGGAAGACCAGCGTGCCGTCCTCCTCGATCGCCGGGATCTCGCCTTCTACCCGCTCACCCGGCGCGAGGCGTACCCGCACCAGTCCGTCACGCGCGAACGGCAGTGTGTTGGTGACCACGACGCTGCGGCCGTCGAGCGAGATCTGGCCGAGCAGCGCGTCCAGCGCGCGATCGCGGGCGTCGGCGGCCAGGTCGTGCGCCTCGCGCCAGCCCGTCAGCAGGTCGATGTAGACCTGGTCCGACTCGGAGCCGGTGATCCCGTCGTGGTGCGCCCCGTACGCCAGCTGCCGCCACACCTTGTCCAGCGCGGTGTGCGGATAGCCGCCCAGACCCAGCAGCGACGCGAACGCCGACAGCCGCTCGGCGTCGAGCGCCGCCACCTCGGCCGCGCGCTGGGCCTGCTTGGTGTCGATGTACGAGACGTCTTTGCCGGTATAGATGGGGTTCATATCCCGGGTCTGCGGGCTGAATGCCGATATTTCCCCACGCACCGCGTCGAGGAAGTCCCGTGGCGTGCCGCAGACGAACCGGGGCCAGACGTATCGGGCCGCCCAGGTCCGGTGGATGTCGGTCACCCACTTGTTCGGCGGGGTGTAGTCGGTGCCGACGGGCAGCAGGATGTTCCGGGTCGCGGCCACGGGCTTCAGCGAGCGGTAGAGCTCGTACGTCGCCCGCGTCGCCTCCTCCAGCGACGGCGAGGAGTCCATCCACCAGCCCGCCGAATAGTGAGCGGGCATGTAGTGCGTCAGCACGCCCTCTCCCGACGGCGAGATCCACTCGAACTCGCTCGGGAACTGCATCAGGGAGGCGTCGTTCTTGGCCTCCCTGAAGTTCTTGCTGATGGGGCCCCACTGGTGGAACGGCCCCCGGGCCCACGCGCTGCCGGTCAGCCCGGCCGCCGCCAGGTAGCCGGGGAACTGCGGGTCGTGCCCGAACACGTCGAGCTGCCAGGCCGTACGTGGGTCGCCGCCGAGGATGTCGCGCTGGTAGCCGATGCCGTACACGATGTTGCGGATGGTGCTCTCGGCGCCGGTCAGGTTCGTGTTCGGCTCGTTGTACGTCCCGCCGAGGAGCTCCACCCGGCCCTCGTCGAGCAGCGCGCGCAGGTCGGCCCGGCGCTCGGGATGGGTGTCGAAGAACGGCTTGAGATAGTCGACCTCGGCCAGCACGAACCGGTAGTCGGGATCGCGCAAAGCCAGCTCGATATGTGCCTCGACCAGCGCGAACGCGTTGTGCTCCCACAGCGGCCGGGTCGTGGAGTCGACCGAGAGCAGCTCCCAGGGGCTGGTGTAGGCGGCCTGCGTGTTCCACCAGACGGGGTCGTAGTGGAAGTGCGACACCATGTACATCGTCCAGCCCGGCTCCTCGGCCGTGACCTCGACGTCGAGCGCCGCGTCGCCGAAGGTGACGATGCAGGGCACCACGCTCCCGTACGGCACGCTGACCTCCAGCGGCACCTCGACGGTGACCGGGCCCACCCCTGCCGGCACGCTCACCGGCGCCGCGCAGGACACCCCGGGTCCGCGAACGTCGAGCGGGGTCTCCTGCCCATCCGGCTCCAGCGTGACCTTGAGCACCTGGTACGGACGCTTCGCCGTGCCGACGAACAGGTCGGTCGACTCTGCGGACAGCAAGTGAGCAGGCAAGACGACTCCTTTAAGGAGATATGGGCGGCTTCGTCACTTTATGCTGTTCTAAGATCCATGACAACGATGTCATCACCGCCTCTGCGAACTCATCTGAATGGTGGCGACGGAGACCCGTTCCTTCGGGGCCGGGAGGAAGCGCCACCCTCCCTTCGAAAACAGTATGGGAAGGCTCGGTCACGTTCGGTAATGTGTGCGGTGGGGGAGGGCACTGTGACAGGAGGTGCTCGATGGCGATCCGCCGCTCCGCCACCAAACGCAACGGCCTGCCCACAGTCGTGCAACTGCGGCTCACGCCCACCTCGGCCCAGGCCGACCACCTGGCAGAAACGCGCCCACCTCTTTCGCCCGCACGGCGCCACCCCTACGACGCCCGGCTGATGAGCTGGAATCGTGACGCCGGGACTGTGTCGCTGTGGACCCCCACCGGCCGTGTCGCCGTGCCCTGCACGGGCCGGCCGGAAGATCTCAAGGTCATCGAGGCACTGCCGCACCCTGCACGGTTGGGCGTTCGCCCAGCAGGCCGCGTTCACCCGCTACAAGGCCGCCCGCGCCGGGATCGCCTTCGTGCTGGTCGACCCCGCCTACACCTCGCAGGCGTGTCCGGAATGCGGGCATATCAGCAGGGCGAATCGTCCGGCGCGGGGCCGGTTCGTCTGCCAAAGGTGTGGCCTCGCTGGGCACGCCGACCCCATCGCGGCCCGCAACATCGCCGCACGCGGCGCTGCGGGCTGGGCTGTCATCAACCAGCCACACGCTACCGGCCTCCCTTCAGCCAGACGGGACCGTGAGAGCAAACCCCCGGCTTCAGCTGATGGCAGTTGATGGAAGGATGGCGAGACATGAGCGCAGTGAAACTCGACGGCAAGGCGACCGCGGCCAGGATCAAGGCCGACCTCACGACGCGGGTGACCGCGCTCAGAGAGCGTGGCATCACCCCCGGTCTCGGCACCGTGCTGGTCGGCGACGACCCCGGCAGCCAGATCTATGTGGCGGGCAAGCACCGCGACTGTGCCGAGGTCGGCATCGCCTCCATCCGCGTGGACCTCCCGGCCGACGCCACCCAGGCCGAAGTCGAGGCGGCCATTGACGAGCTCAACGCCTCGCCGGAGTGCACCGGCTACATCGTCCAGCTCCCGCTGCCCCGCCACCTCGACACGATGGCGCTGCTGGAGCGCATGGACCCGGCCAAGGACGCCGACGGCCTGCACCCGGTCAACCTGGGCCGCCTGGTCCACATGGTCGACGCGCCGCTGCCCTGCACGCCGCACGGCATCGTGCTGCTCCTCCAGGAGTACGGCGTGCCGATCAAGGGCGCCGAGGTGGCCGTGGTCGGACGCGGCATCACGGTGGGCCGCTCGCTCGGCCTGCTGCTGACCCGGCGCAGCGAGAACGCCACGGTCACCCTCTGCCACACCGGCACCCGCGACCTGGCCGCGCACGTCCGCCACGCCGACATCGTGGTGGCCGCCGCCGGGGTGCCCGGCCTCATCACCCCGGCCATGGTCAAGCCGGGCGCGGCCGTGCTCGACGTGGGCGTCTCGCGGGTGGACGGCAAGATCGCCGGTGATGTTGCGGCCGAGGTGGCGGAGGTGGCGGGCTTCCTGACCCCCAACCCCGGCGGCGTCGGCCCGATGACCCGCGCCCTCCTGCTCTCCAACGTGGTCGAGGCCGCCGAACGCGCCTGACCTCGTCGGCAGGCCGGGCGAGGACGCCTGATTGGGCCGCAGGGCGGGCGAACTCGCCTGATCGGGTCGCAGGCCGGGCATTCTTCTTACGGCTGGAAGCTTCTTACGGCTGGAAGTCGGGGTCCACGGCGACGGTCACCTCAAGCAGCAGGGGCTCCTCGCGGTCCACAAGCGTGGGCATCACCTCGTCGAGCACCGCCGCGAGCTCCTCCGCCGTGTCCACCCGCCTGGCCGCGCAGCCCAGCGACCGGGCCATCCCGCCCATGCTGACCTCGGTGAACGCGGGCCACGGCGCCTTGCCGCCCGCCTTGTCGGCCAGCCGGTCCATGATCGCGTACCGGCCGTTGGCGAGGACCACGAACAGCGCGCCCACCCGGTAGTGGGCCGCGCTCCACAGCGCGTGCACCCCGTACAGCGCCGAGCCGTCGCCCACCACCGCGACCACCGGCCGGTCGGGCAGCGACATGCGCAGACCGACCGCCGCAGGCACGCCGAACCCCAGTCCGCCCATGGCGGCCGACACGAAGCCGAGCGGGTTACGGGCCGGGACCAGCCGGTGCAGGTCCGGACGCGACGACGGTGTCTCCTCCACGAGCACCGCATCGGCGGGCAGCCGCCTGGCGAGCTGGTGCAGGACGTGCGCGGCTCGCAGAACCTCCCCTTCCGGGGGCAACTCGGGTCCATCGGGCGCGGGCCGCAGCGGAGCGGGCCTGGCGGGTACGAGTACGGCCAGCCGCTCACAGACGGCGGCCGGCGCGGCGAGATAGGCCAGGTCGGCCGGACTGCGGTGCGCCTCGGCCGGGTCGTCGGTGACCAGCGCGACAGTGGTACCGGGCTCGACCAGCGGACCGGTGTCGAACGGGTACTGACGGAAGACCGGGGCACCCACGGCGAGCACCACGTCGTGCGCCGCCAGCGCCGCGCGCAGCCGAGCACGATCGGCGGGCAGCACCCCGGCGTACTGCGGATGGTCCTGCGGGAACCCCGCCATCGCCCCGAACGACTCCTGCCAGACCGGACACCCCAGCCGCTCAGCAAGCGCCACCACCGCCGCCCACCCTGCCTCCCGAACACCTGAGCCCGCGAGGGCAACGCTCTCGCCGGACGGCCCGGAGGCGGCCACGCCCACGCCCTCACCGGACGGCCCGGAGGCGACCACGCCCTCACGAGACGGTCCGGAGGCGACCACGCCCATGTCCGCGCCAGTGCCCACGCCGGCGCCCGCGACGATCGCCGGAGAGCGGGCCTCGGACAGCAGCGCGGCCAGGGGTGCGAGCGACTCGTCCGACACGGCGGCCGGCCGCAGTAGCCGCGTCGGCGCCGCGATCGTCTCGTCCTGGAACGGCGCCGCCCAGTCGTCCAACGGCACCACCACCAGCGCGGGCCCTCGGAACGTGACCGCCTCGTGGTAGGCCCGCGCCACGGCACCCGGCACATCCTGCGCCCGCACCGGTTGGTCGACCCACACCGGATAGTCCCCGGCCAGCCCCTCCAACCGCCCGGTCAGGAACGGCTCCAACGCCAAATGACGACGATCCTGCTGCCCGACCAGGATCACCAGCGGCACCCGATTGGCCCGCGCGGTGGCGATCGCGCCGACCGCGTTGCCCAGACCCGCCGCGGTGTGCAGCACGGCCAGCGCCGGCGCCCCGTGCCCGATCGCCCACCCGGTGGCCATGCCGACCACCGACCCCTCATGCAGGGCCAGCACGAACCGCAGGTCGTCGGGCAGCCCGGTCAGCAGCGCGACCTCGGTCGAGCCCGGATTGCAGAAGATCGTGGTCAGCCCGAACCGCCGCAGCACCTCGAACGTGGCCTCTCGAACCGTGCTCACCGCGCTCACCGTGCCCGCCTGAGTCCGCCCACCGCGTGTTGTCACAGTGCCTGGCCGAGCCGCTCGCCGCCCATGATCACCGTGGGTGACGACGATAGCACGATCACCCGTTATCCCAGGTAGACCGTCATCCTCGTCTCCCCTGCGGGGTGGTTCTCCCTGGGACATCAGCCACGACTGACCGTCATCTTCCGCTCCCCGGAGGGAGCGTCTCTCTGGGACCCTAGTCACGACAGACCGCCTGCTTCGCCTCCCCGGAAGGGGTCTCTCTCGCAAGGGACCCCAGCCACCACGGACCGTCACAAAGATCGAGACAGTCGTGTGACGGACCCTGGGTGATAACCGCACTACCGGCGCCGATACCGGTCCGTAGCCTCCTTCGTGGCGCGGATCGCGGCGTCGGCCGTGTCGTACGTGCGCTGCGCCAACCCGACGAAGATGCAGTCGACGATCAGGAGCTGGCTGATCCGGCTGGCCAGCGCCCCAGGCCGGAACGCGGTCTCCCGACCCGCCGACACCAGCGTGTAGTCGGCCAGTCCGGCCAGCGACGACCGCGGATTGTTGGTGATCGCGACCACCAGCGCCCCCGCCTCCGCAGCAGTGCGGGCCGGGTCCAGTACGTCCGGCGTCTCGCCGCCGCAGCTGATCGCCACCACCACGTCGCCCGCCCGCAGCAGGGCCGCGCTGGTCAGCGCCAGGTGGGCGTCGCTGAACGGGTGGCTGGACAGCCCGATCCGCAGCAGCTTCTGGGACATGTCGGCCGCCACGAGCCCGGAGGCCGCCACGCCGTACACGTCCACCCGCCGGGCCCTCGCGATGGCCGTGACGACCTCGCCGAGCGGCTCGGGGTCGAGTTGGGCGGCCGTGTCGGCCAGCGCCTCCGACTCGGCCCGCGCCACCTTGGCGATGACGTCGGTGAGCGGGTCGTCGGGGCCGAGGTCGCCGGGCACCAGCCGCTCGGGCTCCTTCGCGACAGCGGCGGCCAGGGCGAAGCGCATCTGCGAGTAGCCGGCGAAGCCGAGCGCCCTGGCAGTGCGTACGATCGTCGCCTCGCTCGTCCCGGACACCCCGCTGAACTCGGTGATCGTGCTCCGGACGACCACGCCGGGGTCGGCGAGGATGATGTGCGCGATGGCCTGCGCGGCCGGCGTCAGGGACGGCAGCACCGCACGGACGGCGGCCACGGGGTTGGCCGGCTCGTTCATCCGCCCGCCCAGCCCGTCGATAGCCAGTCCGCCCACGTGGTCAGCAGCCACGCCGTCAACAGCGACGCCGTCAGCAGCAAGCCAGTCAGCAGCCAGGACGCCAACAGCCAGCCCGTCGATAGACGGAGGCGCCCGGTCACCGGGTCAGCCATTCGGCCGCCGCCTGCGCCGAGACGCGCGAGATGCCGTGCGTGACCAGGTGCGCGGCCCCGTCGGGCGTACCGGGGATGCCGGTGTCCACGACGATCACCTCCGGCCGCACCTGTACGGCCCGCGCCACCGTCTCCCGTACCCACGGATAACGGGCAGCGTCGTGCACCACGAGAACGACCGGCCGGTCGTCGAACGGCGGCAGCTCACCCTCCGGCTCCATCTGGATCCGCGTGGTCCCCGGCAGCAGCGTGCTGAGCGCCGCCGTGATGCCGGTCGGCGTCGAGGGGTCCACCGCCTTGTTGAAGCGCGTGTTGACCTCCACGACCAGCGGCGGCCGGGTCAAGGTGGCCGTCCCCGTCACGGTCAGCGCGGCCCTGGCGGCCTCCAGGCCCACGCTCTCGTCGACGTCGGCGCGGGCCTTGTCACGCAGCGCCGACTGCCCGGCGTACCAGTCGGACAGGGCGAGGACCCGAGCGGCGGCCTCGGCCAGGCGCTCCTCGGGGAGCACACCAGCGCGGACGGCGGCCACAATGGCGTCGCGGATGTCGTGCAGGCTCCGCTCGGTCGACAGGCCCACGCAGATGGCGTCGACGCCCGCGCCGAGCGCGCGGACCGCGATCTCCCCGGGCTCGAACATCGCGGCCACCGCCCGCATCTCGATCGCGTCGGTGACCAGCATCCCGTCGAAGCCGAGCTCGCCCCTGAGGAGCTCGGTCATGACGGTACGGCTGAGCGTCGCGGGCATCGACGGGTCGAGGGCGGGGACGAGGAGGTGACCCGACATGACCGAGCGCACCCCGGCCGCGATTGCCGCTCTGAACGGCGGCAGGTCACGCTCATCGATCAAGTCGCGCGAGGCGTGTACGGTCGGCAGCGCCAGGTGCGAGTCCGTGACCGTGTCACCGTGGCCGGGGAAGTGCTTGGCGCAGGCGGCGACCCCGGCGCCCTGTACCCCGTTGACGTAGGCCACGGTGTGGCGGGAGACCAGGTCGGCGGTCGGGCCGAACGAGCGGACGCCGATCACCGGGTTGGCGGGGTTGGCGTTGACGTCGGCGGAAGGCGCGTAGTTGAGCGTGATGTCGGCTTCGGCGAGCATCCGGCCGATCTGGCGGCCCACGCGCTCCGTCAGGGCCACGTCGTCCACCACGCCGAGCGCCCGGTTGCCCGGGAAGGAACTGCCGGAGGCGACCTCCAGACGGGTGACCGCTCCGCCCTCCTCGTCGATCGCGACGACGGCGCCCGGGTTCTCGGCGCGAAACCGCTGGACGAGCTGCTGCCCGGGGTTGTTGCGGGCGAACAGCACCAGGCCGCCGAGTCCTTCGCCGAGCGCCCTGCGCAACCAGTCGGGAGCCGACGTGCCTTCATAGCCTGGCTGGAGCACTGTCATCGCTAGTCGGTACAGGTCAGGGGACATGCGGCATTTTCCTTCACGATTGTTGAATTGAAGGTAATTTTCTGTCATCGTCGCCCTCGACACAACCACTTCCGAGAGGCCAAACCCCCCATGCCCAGCCGAAGGACGTTACTGAAGGGCCTCGCCCTCGCCGCTGCCGCCTCCGTCGTACCGCTTCCCGCCTTCGCCGCAGACTACGTCCCGCCGTTGCGTCAGATGCGCGGCATGTGGATCGCCTCCGTGGTCAACATCAACTGGCCCTCCAAGACCGGGCTGACCGTCGAACAGCAGAAGGCCGAATACCTCGCCTGGCTGGACCTGGCCGTGCAGCGCAAGCTGAACTCCGTCTTCGTGCAGATCAGGCCGACCGCCGACGCGTTCTGGCCGTCGCCGTTCGAACCGTGGTCGCAATGGCTGACCGGCACCCAGGGGCAGGACCCCGGCTACGACCCGCTGGGCTTCATCGTGGAGGAGACGCACAAGCGGGGACTGGCCTTCCACGCCTGGTTCAACCCGTACCGGGTCTCGATGCAGGCCGACCCGGCCAAGCTGCACCCCGACCACCCGGGACGCAAGCACCCCGACTGGATCCTGCCGTTCGGCGGCAAGCTCTACTACAACCCCGGCATGCCCGAGGTGCGGAAGTTCTGCCAGGACGCGATCATGGACGCGGTCACCCGGTACGACATCGACGGCCTGCACTTCGACGACTACTTCTACCCGACGAACACCACGGCCTTCGACGACAGCGCCGCCTTCGCCCAGTACGGAGCCGGCTTCCCGGACCTGGCCACCTGGCGGCGCAACAACGTCGACCTCATGGTCTCGGAGATGCAGCAGCGCGTGCGCGCGGTCAAGCCGGAGATCGCCTGGGGCATCAGCCCGTCGGGCATCTGGCGCAACAAGGCCAGCGACCCGCTCGGCTCCGACACCAGCGGCGGTCAGTCGTACGACAGCCTGCACGCCGACACCAGGGGCTGGGTGAAGAAGGGCTGGCTCGACTACATCGCACCCCAGCTCTACTGGTACATCGGCCAGCCGCCGGCCGACTACGCCAAGCTCGTCCCGTGGTGGTCCGACGTGGCGAACGGCACCGGCACGCTGCTCTGGATCGGCCAGGCCGCCTACAAGGCGGGCGACCCCGCCCAGACCGCGCCCGAATGGCAGAACCCGGCCGAGCTGTCCAAGCACCTCACGCTCAACCGGGACAATCCACCGGTCAGCGGTGACATCTGGTACAACGCCAACGACCTGCGGGCCGACCGGATCGGCTCGATCAGCACGGCCGTGAACGACCACTACACCCGGCCCGCCCTGGCCCCGGTGCTGACCAGGCTGGCGAGTGGCGAGGCGCCGCACCGGCCGGTGCTGGCGTACGCGCTGCGGAAGCACGGCGGGGTGGAGGTACGCGCGGTCTCGACGGATCGGCACGAGCCCTTCCAGTTCGCCATCTTCCGGTTCCCCGGCAAGGCCGCGTCTGGTGCGTTCGCCGACGCCCGCAACCTGGTCGCGGTGCTGCCGGGTGACCGGCAGGTGCACTGGGTGGACCCGGAGGGCAAGCGCGGGGATCACTACTACGTGGTCGCCGTCGACCGGGCCAACCGGACCAGCAAGCCGAGCAACGGGTTCCGGGTGCTCTGAGTGCGGTGATTCCTCGGAGGGTTGTCAACACGACCGACTCGATCTTTGTGACGGTCCGTGGTGGCGGGTGTCCCTTGGGTGGGATACCCCCTTCGGGGGAGGAGAAGCAGGCGGTTCGTCGTGGCTGGTGTCCTTTGGGGGGAGACCCCTTCCGGGGGAGCGGAAGATGACGGTCCGTCGTGGTTGGAGTCCCTTCGGGGGAAGCAGGCGAACGGAGTGCGATGCGGGTTCTTGGTCTTATCTCGGGCACGTCCCATGACGGGATAGACAGTGCGGTCGTGGACTGGTCGCTGGATGGCGGTGTGCTGACCGGCACGCTGGTCCACACCGGCGAGCGGCCGTACGAGCCCGGCCTGCGAGCCCGTATCGTGGCCGCGCTGCCCCCCAACAAGATCGACCTGGGCGAGGTGTGCGCCCTGGACACGCTCATCGGCCAGGCGTTCGCCGAGGCGGCGGCCGAAGGGCCGGCGGCCGACCTGATCTGCTCCCACGGGCAGACGCTCTTCCACTGGGTGGAGGGCGGCCGGGTGCTCGGCACCCTGCAGCTGGGCCAGCCGGCCTGGATCGCCGAGCGCACCGGGCTGCCCGTGGTCTCGGACGTGCGGGTGCGCGACGTGGCCGCCGGCGGGCAGGGGGCGCCGCTCGTCTCCTACCTCGACCTGCTGCTCATGGCCGGGCTGCCGGGGCGTACCGGGGCGTTGAACCTGGGCGGGATCGCCAACCTGACCGTGCGGGAGCCGGCCATCGCCTACGACACCGGGCCCGCGTGCGCGCTCATCGACGCCGCCGCGCCCCCGTACGACAAGGACGGGGTGCTCGGCGCGGCCGGGACGGTCGACGCGGCGCTGCTGGCGGAGCTGCTCGCCGAGCCGTACTACGCGAAGGAACCGCCGAAATCCACCGGTAAAGAGCTCTTCACACCTGGGTACGTCAAGGCGGACCTTCCGCAGGCCGACCTCGTCGCCACGCTGACCGCACTCACCGCGGAGACCGTGGCGGCCGAGATCCGGCGGCACGGGCTCGACACCGTGATCGTCTCCGGCGGCGGTGTGCGCAATCCCACACTCATGGGCATGCTGCGCGCACGCGTGCCGGACACGCGGCTCGTGACCAGCGACGAGCTCGGCGTGCCCGCCGACGCGAAGGAGGCGATCGCCTTCTCGTTGTTCGGCTGGCTCACCGCGCACGGTCTGCCGTCGACCGTGCCCAGTTGCACGGGCGCCTCAGGGGCGCGCGTTCTGGGCACGGTGACGCCGGGCTCCGGTCCGCTCGCGCTGCCGGAACCCCTCGCCGTGGCGCCGGTCGCGATCCGTTTCCTCTAGTGGGCCGCGCTCAGCGGCCCACCACAGGTAGCGGGGTCTGCACCTATGAAGCCCTGCGTCCGGCCGCCGTCGGTTGCTGTTGCTCGGCCGACGTCCCCGACCGCTGTGGTGGCACCACAGGAGTCGGGCGCACCAGGCCCAGCGCGACGACCTCGTTGGCCAGCCGTGTGCGCCGGTTGGTGCCCTCGGGAATCCGGAACTTCTGGTACAGCCGCAGCAGGTGTTGCTTGACCGCGGCTTCGGTCACGACCAGGTCGTCGGCGATCTCACGTGCAGTCGCCGGGGCGACGAACGCCTCATCCGACAGCGCCGGCCTGCAGAGCGAGGTCAGCACATCGACCTCGCGCCTGGTCAGCTCGGGCGCAGCGGCCCTGCGCAGTTCGACCTCGGGGGTGAAGTCCTCACGGGGGACTCCGCCGATGCGACCGCGCGCCGCGCCGAAGGAGACGACGTCGCCGTCGTCCAGCACCCTCCGGGCGATCGGCCTGCCGTTCACCCGTGTGCCGTTGCGGGACAGGCCCAGATCAACGACGTACAGGTAGGGTCCTCGCCTGACGAACTCGGCATGGAGTCGAGACACACTCGGGTCGGTCAGCCGGATGTCCGCGCCCCGGCCCCTCCCCACCGTCGTGATCTCGGGGCGCAACGGGACCACCTCGCCGGTGTCCTCGATGCGTATGAACGGCCCCTCCACGGCAGTTCCTCCCCAGGTAGCCCGCCGTAACTATTACTACAGCTCCGGCTTACCCAAACGAGGGGATGCGGAATCGCCTTTGCCATAAGGAGAATCCAGCGTGAAATTGGTCTGGACCTTCGCGGACGGTTTTGCCTGCTCACGGGTAGACTTCGGGCGGAGATATGCGGAGGAAACACTCATGGCGGACAAGCCCACGAAAGGCCTGGCCGATGTCGTAGCCGCGTCCACAGCGCTCAGCGACATTGACGGGAAGGCCGGTCGTCTCTTCTATCGTGGATACGACATCCACGATCTGGCCGGCCGCGCGACGTTCGAAGAGACCGCTCACCTGCTGCAGTGCGGCAAGCTTCCCAACCGGGACGAGTTGGACAGGTACGGCGATGAGCTGGTGCGGGGCCGCGAGCTCGGCGCGCTCGTCTCCGCGAACATCCCGGAGATCGCCGAGAAGCAGAAACCGATGGAGGCCCTGCGCTCCCTGGTCTCCCTCTCCGCGGCGGACGATCCGGACAAGGACTCCATCGCCCCCGAAGCGAACCTGCGCAAGGCCGCGCGCCTGACCGCGCAGCAGCCCCTGCTGGTCGCCCGCTACCACGCCGCCCGCAACGGCGCCGAGGTCCCGGAGCCCGATCCGGCGATGAGCATCGCGGCGAACTTCCTCCTGCAGGTGACCGGACGCGTTCCGGCCCAGCGCGAGGTCGAGCTCTTCGACACCTGTCTGGTGCTGCACGCCGACCACACCATGAACGCCTCGACGTTCGCCGCCCGCGTCTGCGCCGCGACCCTGTCGGACATGCACTCGGCCATCGTCGCCGCCATCGGGACGCTCAAGGGCCCCCTGCACGGCGGCGCGAACGAGCAGGTCATGAAGACCCTCGAATCGATCTCGCCCACCGGCGTGGCGCAGGCCGTACGGGAGAAGCTGGCCGCCGGCGAGAAGATCATGGGCTTCGGCCACCGCGTCTACAAGACCGAGGACCCGCGGGCCACGCACCTGCGCAGGATGTCGCAGGAACTCGCCGAATCCACCGGCGACGACACCTATTATCGGATGTCCAAGGAGATGGAGGAGGTCGTCTTCGAGATGAAGGGCCTCTATCCCAATGTCGACTTCTACGCGGCATCGGTCTATCACTATCTGGGCATTCCGACGGACCTGTTCACACCGGTCTTCTCGATCAGCCGCATGGCCGGATGGACGGCGCACGTGATCGAGCAGCATGCCGACAACAGACTGATCCGCCCCGACAGTGAGTACATCGGTGAGCGTGACCAGAAATGGAAGCCGATAGAGGAGCGATGAGCTTGGGCTGGAGAGAGCGAGGCACGATGCCAACGGAGGTCCGCAGCGAATGCGAATGCGGCCGTAAGCAGGCACGTTGAGTCGTTCTGGAGAGAGTTGGGGGCCGTACCCGCTGGTTCTGGCGGGTGCGGTCGTCGGCGTTGCGCTGATTTTCCTCGTGGACCCGCGGTGGGGCGGGTTCGCGTTGGGCGCCGCCGTCATGGTGGCCGCCGCGCTCCGTTTCGCCGGGTACGGCGGGCTCGCCGTACGCAGCAAGAGGACGGACGTCATCACGCTCGGGGTGTTCGGATTCGTGCTCGTCCTTACCTCGCTGATCTTGGCGAACGACGAGCTCAAGGGAATGATCATGTCCCTTTTGGCCCGGTGACCCCACCTCCACCGACCCGGTCGATGCAGGGCCGCCTTCGGGCGGCCCTTCCGTTTCTCTAGAACATCTCTTGGCCCTCACAGAGCGTGACGGAGTTGATCAGATGGGTAAGAGTCCCTGGTAAGAGTCATAGGTGGCCCAGGGGGTTCGGATGCGATTGCGTCTTTTGAGTGGGGTGGGACTGATCGCGGTCACGGCGGTCGTGTGCGGCTGTGGCTCGGAGCCGGTCGCCAAGCCGGTGAACAACGCGGCCAACACGGCGGCCAAACTGAAGCAGGCCAAGGCCGCGCAGCTGGCGCTGGCCGCCAAGGTGAAGGCCAACGAGCTGGGGCAGATCCCGGTGCTGATGTTCCACCGGGTGATCAAGAATCCGGCGACCACCGACGACCGGACTCCCGAGCAGTTCAGGGGAGATCTCGAGCGGCTGGTCAAGGACGGGTACGTGCCGATCACCGCCGCCGAGTACGTCACCGGCAAGATCGACATCCCGGCGGGCAAGCACGCGGTCGTGCTGACCTTCGACGACTCCTCGCCCTCACAGCTCACGCTGGACGAGATGGGCAACCTGGCGCCCGACACCGCCATCGGCATCCTGCGTGACGTGGCGGCGAAGAATCCCGGCTTCCGGCCGGTGGCCACGATGTACATCACGCGCGACATGTTCGGCAAGACCGTGCGCGACGAGCAGGCTCAGATGCTGCTCTGGCTCAAGGACAACGGGTTCGACCTCGGCAACCACACCCGCGACCACATCAACCTGCGGGGCCGGTCGCAGAAGGAGGTCGAGGAGCAGATCGCGACCGTCCAGACGATGATCAGCTCCCTGGCCTTCGTCAAGCCGGTGACCATCGCCCTGCCGTACGGCAACCAGCCGCACAACAAGAAGTGGGCCATGCACGGCAAGCTCGGCGACGTCACCTATGACCACAAGGGTGTCTTCCTGGCCGGTTACACGCCCGCGCCCGCGCCGTTCAGCAAGTCCTTCGACCCGCTGGGCATCCCGCGCATCAGGGCGATGGACAAGAAGGGCGACTGCAAGCAGTTCTGCTCGGTGGCCTGGCTCGACTGGCTGAAGAACAACCCGGACATGCGTTACACCTCAGACGGTGACCCGTTGACCGTGGCCTTCCCGAAGTTCAAGAACCCGTTCCTGCGGACGTCCTTCACCTCGCGGGCTCTCGCGTACTGAACGTGATGCCGGCCCGGCACAGGCGCTCGATCAGCGGGCGGCCCATCGCGGAGGCGGTGGTGACTTGTCCCGCGATCTCGGGCACGTCGTCGAAGGCCAGGCAGAGTGCCGCCTCGCTGAGCATCTTGGCCGTCTCGTCGTAACCGGGGTCGCCGCCCGCGACCTCGGTGACGACCCGCCGGCCGCCGCCCTCGCCGAGGAGGGTGACCTTGAACCAGTTGCGGGCCCGCTGTTCGGGGGTGGGCCCGTCGCCGGGCTTGACGCGGCTCGCCATCCAGTCGCGTACCGGGGGGATCTGCGCGAGCGCCGCCATCGTGCCCGCTCCCGCCGCCACCGCGAGGGCGGCGGGCAGGGTCTTGACGGCGTAGTACTGGCGGTAGGTGAAGTCGGGGCCGTAGCGGTCGAGCAGGCGGGCCGAACGGCCGACGATCAGCGGGTCCAGGCTCGGCATCGGCAGCGCCCAACCGCCGACATAGCGCAGGCCACCGGGCAGTGAGCTGACCCGGCGACCGGGCGGCAGCGGCTCGGCCGCGCGTCGCCGGGCTGCCGCCTCCAGGAGTTGCAGCGGGCGGGAGACGATCGTCATCCCGGAGGCCAGCGTGCCCCCCGACGCCCGCATCTCGCTCCTGAGGAACCCGCTGACCTTGAGCGGCACGTGCTCCGGCAGCTGGTCGACCGTGAAGAGCACGCCCAGGTCGTAGGGGATGGAGTCGAAGCCGCAGGCGTGCACCAGCTTGGCGCCCGTCGTGGTGGCCCGCCGGTGATGGCGGACGTACATCCGGTCCACGAATTCGGCCTCGCCGGTCAGGTCCAGATAGTGAGTGCCCGCCTCGGCGCAGGCGGCCACGAGCGGCTCGCCGTACCGGAGGTAGGGGCCGACGGTCGTGACGACGACGCGGGTCGAGCGGGCGATCGCGGCCAGCGAGGCGGGGTCGGTGGCGTCGGCGATCAGGATCGGGACGTCGAGGCCGAGTCGTTCCAGCTTGGCCCGGTCGCGGCCGGCCAGTGCCCAGCGCACCTCGGGGCCGGCCGTTTTGGCGAGGTAGGCCGCGGTGAGCGCGCCGGTGAAGCCGCTCGCGCCGAACAGCACGATGTCGTACGCACGGGCCATAATCCCGAGCCTCCTCGGTGCTTCTCGTAGTTTCGCCCTATTCTGGGGTAATTCGGCGTTTCTCCTCACCCTGGTGATGGCGGGTGGCCATACTGCTCCTGGCGACAAACCGTGACGTCACGAACGGTTAACGGTTCCCTGAGAGCTTACTGAGCGTCGTAAAGTTTGCGTCGTTGGGCTTTGTTTGAACGTGGGGAAGATGAATGCCGCAGATCTCGCCGCTGGTCGCCGGCGACCCCGGCCAGCTGGGGTCGTTCCGGCTGGTCGGCCGGGTTGGGGAAGGCGGCCAGGGCATCGTCTACCTGGGCGTCACCGATGAGGGTGAGCAGGCTGCGATCAAGCTGCTGCATGTCAAGTTCAGCGGGGACACGATCGCCAGGTCGCGGTTCGCCAGGGAGCTGAAGGCCGCGCAGCGGGTGGCGTCGTTCTGCACAGCCCGGGTGATCGAGGCCGATCTCGACGGCGACACGCCGTACATCGCCAGCGAGTACATCGACGGGCGCGCCCTCAGGGACATCGTCGAAGACGACGGCCCACTGCGGGGGACGGCGCTCGACCGGCTGGCGATCGGGACGGCGACCGCGCTGACCGCGATCCACCACGCCTCGATCGTGCACCGCGACTTCAAGCCCGACAACGTGCTGATCGCCGCCGACGGGCCGCGCGTGGTCGACTTCGGCATCGCCAGGATCATCGACTCGAGCGGCACCATCACCAGCCGGGCCATCGGTACGCCCGCCTACATGGCCCCCGAGCAGATCGCCGGGGACGATGTCGGGCCTTATACCGATGTGTTCGCCTGGGGGGCGACGATCGCGTTCGCGGCCACCGGGGAGACCGTGTTCGAGGGCAACTCGATCGCGGTGGTGCTCAACCGGATCCTCAACCACGAGGTCGACGTGTCCATGCTGCCCGAGCCGCTGCGCGGCGTGGTGCGGTCGGCGCTGTCGAAGTCGCCCGACGAGCGGCCCTCGGCCGACCAGATTTTGCTGCGGCTGCTCGGCCAGCCCGAGACGGTCGGGGCCTCCACGGCCGTGCTGACCCGGGGCGTGCAGGTTGCCAGCGACGACACCACCCCGTTCATCAGGGTGTCGTCCGGGACGCTCGGCACGGGCTCGCCGTCCAAGGCGCAGCTCATGCATCCGCCGGAGCAGTCCTCCGTGACCGGCGGCGAGCCGATCCCGTGGGCGACCGGCTCCACGCCGCCACCGCCCCGAATCCTGGACGAGCGGCCGACCGTGGCCACCCCGGACCCCGGCCCGCCCGCCCCGCGCGGCCGCCGCGCGGGGTGGGTCGCGCTGACTGTGGCGATCCTGCTGATCGCCGCCGCCTCGATCGTGGCCGTGCAGAACAACTGGTTTCAGCTCGCGCTCGGCGAGGAGCCCTCGCCCCATCCCGCCCCGCCGGACTCCTTCGCCTCGGTGGCCGACAAGGTGGCGCAGACGAAGAAGATCGTGATCGGCGTGAAGGGCGACCTGCCCGGCGTCTCCCTGGAACGTGGCGGCGGCTTCGAGGGCTTCGACATCGAGCTGGCCAAGCTCGTCGCGGAGCAGCTCGGCGCCAAGCAGACCCAGTTCGTCAAGATTCCCAAGTTCGAGAGGGAGAAGGCGCTGGAGGGCGGCACCGTGGACCTGGTGATCGCCACCTACTCCATCGACAAGAGCGGCGTCGAGTTCGCCGGCCCGTACTATGTGGCCCACCACGACCTCCTGGTCCGCGACGGCGACTCGATCGAGTCGATCGACGACCTGGAGGGCAAGAAGATCTGCGCCCCCGACAGTCCGTCCGTCCGCAATGTCCAGGCCCGCGTGAAGGTGGAGCTCGTCACGGCGACCGACTACGCGCGGTGCATGGACCTACTCAAGAGCGGCGAGGTCGACGCGGTGCCGGGCGAGGACCTCATCCTGGCCGGCTTCGCCAGCCGCGAGAACCAGCGCTTCAAGATCCTCGGCGCCAAGCTCAACGACGAGCGCTACGCCATCGGGATCAAGCACGGAGACGCGAAGACCTGCAAGGCGGCCAACGGGATCATCGCCTCGCTCTACCGCAAGGGCGTCGTCAAGAGCCTGCTGGCTCGGCATTTCGCCAACGTGGACTTCACTCCCGAGCAGGAAACACCCTCGATGGTCTCCTGCGGATGACGAACGGGTAGCATCCGAAAGTCAATGATTCATCCTGCGAGTTAGGGGAAGGCCATGGCCACGCCCGTCAAGGTGACCGTCACCGGAGCCGCCGGTCAGATCGGCTACGCACTGCTGTTCCGCATCGCGTCGGGGCAGCTGCTCGGCCCGAACGTCCCGGTCAAGCTCAGTCTGCTGGAGATCCCGCAGGCGGTGAAGGCAGCCGAGGGCACCGCCATGGAGCTCGACGACTGCGCCTTCCCGCTGCTGTCCGGCATCGAGATCACCGACGACCCGAACGTCGCGTTCGCGGGCGCCAACGTCGCCCTGCTCGTCGGCGCCATGCCGCGCAAGGCCGGCATGGAGCGCGGTGACCTGCTCGGCGCCAACGGCGGCATCTTCGGCCCGCAGGGCAAGGCGATCAACGACCACGCGGCCGACGACATCAAGGTCCTGGTCGTCGGCAACCCGGCCAACACCAACGCGCTCATCGCCCAGCAGAACGCGCCCGACGTACCGGCCGACCGCTTCACCGCGATGACCCGCCTCGACCACAACCGCGCGCTGTCCCAGCTCGCCGCGAAGCTTCAGGTCCCGGTCACCGAGATCAAGAACATGACCATCTGGGGCAACCACTCCGCCACCCAATACCCGGACCTCTACCACGCCGAGGTCGGCGGCAAGATCGCGGCCGAGCAGGTGGAGTCGGAGTGGCTGCGCGACACCTTCATCCCGACGGTGGCCAAGCGCGGCGCCGCCATCATCGAGGCCCGTGGCGCCTCGTCCGCCGCCTCCGCGGCCAACGCCGCGATCGACCACGTCTACGACTGGGTCAACGGCACCGACTGGACCTCGGCCGCCGTCGTCTCTGACGGGTCCTACGGCGTGCCCGAGGGCCTCATCTCGTCGTTCCCGGTGCGGGCGGCGGGGGGCCGGTTCGAGATCATCCAGGGTCTGGAGATCGACACCTTCTCCCGCGAGCGCATCGACGCCAGCGTCCGCGAGCTGACCGAGGAGCGCGACGCGGTGGCCTCGCTCGGCCTGATCTGATTCGTCCCCGACAAGGCGCGCGTCCGTTTCTGGGTGCGCGTCTTTTTGGTTATATGTACGATTTGCGGCCTATTTCCCTTTTGTTCGCCTACGGGCACATGGTGATTTCCGCGGGAGGATTCGGCGGGGAGGTGGCGAACAACACCCCCGCCGCCGCCGCGAGGCTACCCAGCACGACGAGGACGCCGAAGACTATCTTCGTGACCCTTGGTGAAAAGCTCCTCACATTTCGATATCACAGCACATATCGGGACTTCCTATACCTATTTCCCGGAAAGCGCTCCCCAAGCGTCAGAGACGATGTCCCGCAGGGAGGGGCGCTCGGCCTTCCAGCCCAGCTCGCGCCGGATCTTCTCGGACGAGGCGACCAGCACGGCCGGGTCGCCCGCCCGGCGCGACCCGAGAACGGCGGGGATGTCGTGGCCGGTGACCTCGCGGCAGACCGAGATCACCTCCTGGACGGAGAAGCCGGCGCCGCTGCCCAGGTTGAAGATCTTGTGCTCCCCGGGAGTGAGCGCCTCCAGGGCCAGCAGGTGGGCGACCGCCAGATCGGCCACATGGACGTAGTCGCGCACGCACGTGCCGTCGGCGGTCGGGTAGTCGGTGCCGAACACGCTGACCGACTCACGCTCGCCGGTGGCCACCTTGAGGATGTTCGGGATGAGATGGGTCTCAATGGTGTGCCGCTCGCGGAAGCGGCCGTACGCGCCGGCCACGTTGAAGTAGCGCAGGCTCACCGCCCCGAGCCCGTGCAGCCCCGCGTAGGCGGTCAGGGCGGTGTCGACGGCCAGCTTCGAGGCGCCGTACGGATTGGTGGGCCGTGTCGGGTCGCTCTCCAGGATGGGGGAGCGCTCGGGCTCGCCGTACGTGGCCGCGGTCGAGGAGAACACGATCCCGCGCACGCCCCGCACTCGCATCGCGTCGAGCAGCGCCAGCGTGCCGCCGAGGTTGTGCGACCAGTAGAGGCCGGGCTTCTCGACCGACTCGCCGACCAGTGACTTGGCCGCGAAGTGCAGCACCGCCTCCACGCCCGCCAGCGCGTCGTGGGCCTCGGTGATGGACCCGTGGACGAACCGCGCCCCCTCGGGCACGGCGTCCTCGTGGCCGGTCGACAGGTCGTCGAGCACGGTCACCTCGTGCCCCGCCTCGACGAGCTGCGCCGCGACGACGCTGCCCACGTATCCGGCGCCCCCGGTGACCAGCAATCTCATGTTTGCTCCTGTGGTTATATGTTTAATTTTGTCGGGCTGGGTGTTCAGCATACGCGGGAAACGTGCCGAGTACGCTGCCAACCACCATGTTTGACACCCTCGCGGCCAATATCGCGCTGGTCCTTCTGTTCATCCTCGTCGGCGGCTTCTTCGCCGCCGCCGAGATGGCGATGGTCTCCCTGCGGGAGAGCCAGGTGCGCAAGCTCGCTCAGAAGGGGCGCCGCGGCGAGCGGGTCGCCAAGCTCGCCCAGGACCCCAACCGCTTCCTGTCCGCCGTGCAGATCGGGGTGACCGTCGCCACCATGCTGTCGGCCGCGTTCGGCGCCGACCGGCTCGGCATGCAGTTCGTGCCCGTGCTCGAACGCTGGAACGTGCCCCACGCCGTCGCTCCCGTACTCGCGCTGGTGCTGGTGACGCTGGCCATCTCGTACGTCTCTCTCGTGCTCGGCGAGCTGGCGCCCAAACGCCTGGCCCTGCAGCGGGCCGAAGGGCTCTCGCTGGTCGTGGCGCCCTTCCTCGATCGCGTCGCCATGCTGTCACGCCCGATCATCTGGGCGCTGTCGAAGTCGACCGACGGCGTGGTCAAGCTGCTCGGCGGCAACCCGCAGGCCGACCGGGAGGAGGTCACCACCGAGGAACTGCGCGACATGGTCGTCGGGCACACCGACCTGACCGCCGACGAGCGCAAGCTGATCGCGGAGGTGTTCGCCGCCGGCAAGCGCCAGCTCCGCGAGGTCATGCTGCCCCGTACCGAGGTGGAGTTCATGGAGGCCGACACCACACTGGCGGAGGCGGCGGTGCTGGCCTCGGGGCTGCCGCACTCGCGCTTCCCCGTCTACCGCGAGTCGTACGACGAGGTCATCGGGTTCGTGCACGTCAGGGACCTGCTCGACCCGGTGCTCACCGGGCGGATCGAGCCGATCAGCGAGTTGGTGCCGATCCGGCCGGTCAAGTTCGTACCGGCCTCCAAACGCCTGCTGACCACGCTCTCGGAGATGCGCGACGAGGGCCACCACCTGGCCATCGTGGTCGACGAGTACGGCGGGACGGCCGGCATCGTCACCCTGGAGGACCTGGTCGAAGAGCTCATCGGCGACATCAGGGACGAGTACGACGTCGAAGGCGACACCGTGGTCCTCCCGGCGGGCGAGATGGAGATCGACGGCCTGACGAATCTCAACGACTTCGCCGCCCAGACCGGCATCCGGCTGGCCGACGGGCCGTACGAGACGCTGGGCGGGTTCGTGATGTCCATGCTCGGCCACGTGGCCGCCGTCGGGGAGATGGTGGAGGTGCCCGGGTTCGAGCTGACCGTCATCGAGCTCGACGGACGCCGTATCGCCAGGGTGAGGGTGAAGCGCCGTCCGGCGGTCGAGTCGCCGCCCGAGCTGGATTCCTGACACAATTGGCTGCTATGGCCAGACCTCGTGTCCTCTCCGGCATCCAGCCCACCGCAGACTCCTTCCACCTGGGCAACTACCTGGGTGCGGTCCGCCAATGGGTGACGCTGCAGGAGACTCATGACGCCTTCTACTGCGTCGTCGACCTCCACGCGATCACGGTGCCGACCGAGCCCGCCGCGCTGCGCCGCCGCACCCGCGTGGCCGCCGCGCAGCTGTTCGCCGCCGGGCTCGATCCCGAGCGCTCGACCGTGTTCGTCCAGTCGCACGTGCGCGAGCACAGCGAGCTGGCCTGGATCCTCATCTGCCTGACGGGCATGGGCGAGGCGGCCAGGATGACGCAGTTCAAGGACAAGTCAGCCAAGTTCGGGGAGAACGCGGCCAGCGTCGGGCTCTTCACCTACCCGGTGCTCCAGGCCGCCGACATCCTGCTTTACCAGGCCAACAGCGTGCCGGTCGGCGCCGACCAGAAGCAGCACCTGGAGCTCACCCGCGACCTCGGCCAGCGCTTCAACCACCGCTTCGGCGACACCTTCACCCTCCCTGAGCCGTACATCCTCAAGGAGGTCGAGAAGATCACCGACCTCCAGGACCCGACGGCCAAGATGTCCAAGTCCTCCTCCAGCCCGGCCGGCATCCTCGACGTCCTGGAGCAGCCGGGGCCGCTGCGCAAGAAGGTCATGCGCGCGGTCACGGACACCGGCTCGGAGGTCCTGTTCGACGAGGACGGCAAGCCCGGGATCTCCAACCTGCTCCGCATCCTGTCCGCGCTCACGGCCACGCCGATCCCCGACCTGGTCGCGCGTTACGAGGGGCAGGGCTACGGGACGTTCAAGAAGGACGTGGCGGAGGCCGTCGTGGAGACGTTCACGCCCATCCGGGAGCGCACGGAGAAGCTGCTGGCCGACGAGGCAGAGCTGGACCGGCTGCTGGCCATCGGCGCCGAACGAGCCGGCGCGGTGGCCCGCCAGACCATGGCCGAGGTCCGCGACCGGGTCGGCTTCCTGCCGCGCCTCTGACATACCCCGGAGCCAGGGTGTGGCTTCGGCAGATCTAAAGGGAAAGAGTCGGCAGATTTAAAGGCAGACCTTCGGCAGATCTAAAGGCTGGGCTACAGTGCCCGCATGAGGGAAGCGGTCGACTACCTGCCCCGGCGTGCGGCTTCTCTGGTGTATGACGCACTTGAGGACACCCGTGTCGTCGTCGTCAATGGTGCTCGCCAGGTCGGTAAGAGCACCCTTGCCGAGCGGGTGCTGCGCCATGTCCCCGGCAGCGTCGCCCGCTTCCTGGACGACCCCGTCACCCGTCTGGCGGCGAACAAGGATCCGGTCCGTTTCGTGCGCCATGACGGGTTGATGCTCATAGATGAGGTGCAGCGGGTTCCCGATCTCTGGCTTGCCATCAAGCACGTGGTGGATCGTGACCCGCGCCCTGGACGATTCCTGCTCACCGGATCCGCGCGCCTCCTCGCCCTGCGCAGCCTCCCCGACTCGCTGCCCGGCAGGTCGGAGACCATCGAGCTCTGGCCGCTCTCACAGGGGGAGATCGACGGCCACGAGGACGGCTTCATCGACGCGGCATTCGCGATGGGCGGAGATCTACGCGCCGAATCGATCGGTCTACGCCGGAAGGACTATCTCGCGCTGGCCGCTCGCGGCGGGTACCCAGAGGCGGTCAAGCGGACGACCCCTCGGCGACGTGAGCGGTTTTTCGACGGCTATCTCGCGGACCTGATCGCCCGGGACGTGAAACAGGTCGCCGAAATCGAGCGTGCGTCCGACATGCGGCGGTTGGTCGCCTTGCTGGCGGCTCAGACCGGAGGGCTGCTCAATATGAGTCGGCTCGCGAGCGAGCTGGGTCTGTCGAGCCCGACCGTTCGCAGCTATGTGGAGATTCTGGAGACCATCTTCGTGGTCCGCCTCGTGCCGGGTTGGTCGTCGAACGCGACCACGAGAGCCGTTGCCACGCCTAAGGTGATCTTCGTCGACTCCGGCATGGCTGGATACCTCACCAGCGGAAGCGTCGCCGACGCCACTCATGGCGGACTCCTCGAGAACTTCGTGCTGAGTGAGATAACCAAGCAGCTGACCTGGGCCGGGACATCGGCTCGCCTCTATCACTACCGAGACCGAGACCAGTACGAGGTGGACGGGGTGCTCGAGAACAACGCGGGCAAGATCGTCGCCATCGAGGTCAAGGCGGCGGAGACCGTTCGCGGCGACGACTTTCGCGGACTGCGGCTCCTCAAGCGTCGCTTGGGTGATCGCATGCTGGCGGGGTTCGTTCTCTACTGCGGGCCTGAGTCGTTGAGCTTCGGTGACGGGCTCTCCTGCCTCCCGGTCTCCGCTCTTTGGACGACGTGTTCTCCGGCGCGGGCGCCTGCCGGCGATCACTAGTCAAGACAGGGATCACCAGGGGACGACGCCGCCATCTTCGCTGAGGAAGGCGCCGGTCGTGGGCATGGTGGTGGCCTGGCGGGCGATGTGGGTGCCGCCCTCGTCCGCGGTCAGGACGCCGCGGTGGCCGTTGAGGTCGGTGGCGCAGAAGCCCGGTGAGACCGCGTTGACCTTGATCGGAGTGTCGCGCAGCTCGTTCGCGTAGATCAGGGTGATCGCGTTCAGAGCCGCCTTGGAGGAGTTGTAGCCGAGCAGGCGGCCATAGTCTCTGAACGGTGAGTCGGGGTCGGTCAGGAACGCGATCGTGCCCAGCCCGCTCGACACGTTGGCGATGTGCCCGGCCGCCGACCTGCGCAGCAGCGGGAGCATCGCGTTGGTCACCGCGACGACCCCGAACACGTTGGTCTCGTAGACCTCGCGCAGCTCCGCCACCGGCAGTTCGCTCGGCCGGTAAGGGCGGTCGCGGCTGATCGCGGCGTTGTTGATGAGGATGTCGAGGCGGCCGAACTCCGTGTCGATGTACGCCGCGGCGGCCTCGACCGTGGCGAGGTCGGTGACGTCCAGCCGGACGTACCGGACGTCCAGCCCTTCGCCGGCCAGGTTCGCCTCGGCCTTCCGTCCTCTCTCCTCGTCGCGGGCGCCGAGGAGCACCACGTGCCCCTGCCGGCCGAGTTGCCGCGCGGTCGCGTAGCCGATGCCCTTGTTGGCTCCGGTGATGAGGACGATCTTCCGTTCCGTCGAGTACGTCATGGCCTCAGGCTCACGGAGGGCGCCCGAGATCGGCAGAGCACCGCTGAGGCTGGGATCGGCGATCCCAGGCGTGGGCCGGCGATCCCGGGTGCGGGCGGGAGCTCCCAGGCGTGCGCCAGGTACGCGGACGCGGGTGATCAGCGGAAGCGGCGGCGGCCCACGGCCAGGAGGACCTCCCGGAGGGCGTCCGCCGCCTTCCGTACCGTTTCCTCCGGGACGCCCGCCATCACCTCTTCGTGGGCCTTCCCCGAGACCTCCAGGGCGGTGTTGGCCAGGCGCAGGCCCTCGGGGGTGAGCTGAACCCAGCGGCTGCGCGCGTCGCCCTCGTTCGCCGCCCGCTCCACGTAGCCCGATGCCGTGAGGCGCTGCAGGACGTTGCTCGTGCCGCCCGAGGTGAGGTAGAGGCCCTTGGACAGTTCGCTGGGCTTGAGCTGGTGCGGGGGGCCGGTGCGGGCCAGGGCGGCGAGGACGTCGAACTCGGCATAGGTCAGGCCCAGGTCCGCCAGTTCGGCCTTGATCGCCGTCTCGAAGAGCATGTTGAGGCGGGACATGCGCTTGCTCAGTTCGAGGTCGGCGATGAGCGATGACGACAGGCCGGAGTTCTGCCAGCGGGGGACCATCGCGTCGACGTCATCGTGCTTCATGGGTCGAGGATACTTGGCGATGTATTGCTTTCTGAAAAGCTTCTTATTAAGCTTTTCAGCATGGCAATTACTTTGATCAAGAACGGGATCGTCGTCGACACCGAGCCGGAGCCTGTCGTGCTCGGGCGGGTGGACGTGCGGGTCGAGGGCGGCCGGATCGCCGAGGTGGGGCCGGACCTGCCCGAGGTGCCGGGGGCGGACGTCGTCGACGCGACCGGGATGATCGTGCTGCCGGGGTTCGTCGACAGCCACCGGCACACCTGGCAGGCCGGGATCAGGGCGATCGCGCCGGACATCACGTTCGGCGGCTATCTGCAGCGCATCCTGGGCGAGCTGGCTCCCGGCTATAGGCCCGAGGACGTCTACGCGGGCAACCTGGCCGGCGCGCTGGAGTGCCTGGACGCCGGGATCACCACGCTGCTCGACTGGTCGCACGTGCAGTTCACGCCCGAGCACACCGACTCGGCCGTACGGGCGCTGCGCGAGTCGGGCATCAGGGCGATCTTCGGCTACTGCCACGGCGGGCCGCGGGAGAACCTGCACAAGGAGGGGCACCGGGTCCATGACGAGCACTTCGGCACGGCGGGTCTGGTGACCATGGCGATCGCCGCGCTCGGGCCGGAGATCGTCAGTGAGGACGACGCGCTGGCCGAGTGGCGGCTGGCCCGCGAGCTCGACCTGCCCGTCACCGCGCATCTCGGCGGCCACGGCAGGGAGAGCTCCACCAAGGGGCTCGCGTTCCTGAAGGCCAACGGGCTGCTGGCGCCGCGCACGACGTACGTGCACGCCAACCACTACAGCGACGACCAGCTCAAGCTCATCGCCGACAGCGGCGGCGGCGTGTCCGTGTCGCCGATCGACGAGATGACCCTCGGCATCGGCTACCCGATCAGTGGGCGGGCGCGGGCCGCCGGGATCCCTACCTCGCTCAGCATCGACAGCGTGACGTGTGCGCCTGGTGACATGTTCAGCCTGATGCGGACCGCGTTCACGCTGGAGCGGGGCCGCCCGGACGGGCAAGGGATGGGGTTCCGCGCCCGTGACGCGCTGCGGATGGCCACCATCGAAGGCGCCGAGGTGGTCGGGCTCGGTGACACCGTCGGCTCGCTGCGGGTCGGCAAGCAGGCCGACCTAGTACTGCTGCGTACCGGCACGCTGGGCATGGCGGCCGCGCACGACCCGATCGGGGCGGTGGTGCTCAACGCCGACACCAGCGCCGTCGACACCGTCCTGGTCGGCGGACGGGTGGTCAAGCGGGGCGGCAGGCTGCTGCACCACGACGTCACGGAGGTGCTCGCCAGGCTCGCGGAGTCCGCCCGCGCCGTCGTCACAAGCGCGTAACTCCTGAGTGCCGGGCTCCGTGGTAGAAGAGCGGTAGCCAGGGCAGGTGCATGGCGACGGCGGGGCACCTCGGAAGGCGGCGCGCGGCGGTGTTGGCGAAGGTGATGGCACGCGTCGAGTCGGCCAAGGCCCGGAGTGGCCGCGTCATCGAGTCCTGGCGGGTGCGCCGCCTCTGGATCGACCACCTGATGAGGACCGTGCAGCGCTACCAGCTGCGGTTCGGCGATCGGTTGGCCGGTGCGGTGACCTACTTCGCGTTCCTGTCGTTCTTCCCGCTGGTCGCGCTCGCGTACGCGCTGTTCGGCTACGTCCTGTCGTACGACCAGAACGCCATCAGCACGCTCGAGTCGGCGATCAAGGACCAGCTGCCGGGACTCGCCGACCAGATCGACCTCCAGGCCATCGCCCAGGCCAGGGCGACCGCCGGGATCATCGGCCTGGCCGGTCTGCTCTACGCGGGGCTGGGCGCCGTGGACGCGCTGCGCGGGGCGCTGTGGGAGATGTCGATGACCACGGCCCCGCCGCCGAACTTCTTCGTCGCCAAGCTGCGCGACCTGATCTCCCTGATCCTGCTCGGCGTGACCATGATCGTGTCGGTGCTGGTCGGCGGGGCCGCCACGCAGGCGACGACCGGGATGGCGGAGACTCTCGGGCTGGGCAGCGCGCCGGTGACCACCGGCACGCTCTGGCTGGTGGGACTGCTGGCCAGCGCGGCCGCCGACTGGGTGCTGTTCCTGATCCTGCTGGGCTGGGTGGGCCGCGCCACCCAGCCCTTCCGGGTGCTGGCCAGGGGGGCGCTGCTCGGCGCCATCGGGTTCGGGCTGCTCAAGCAGGTCGCGTCGCTGCTGCTGGGGCAGACGCTGAGCAACCCGATCTACGGCGCGTTCGCCGTCATGGTGGGGCTGCTGGTCTGGATCAACTTCTCCGCCAGGTTCGTCCTGTACGTCGCCGCCTGGACCGCCACGGCCGGGCTCTGCCCGCCGCCCGCACCCTCGCCCATCCCGTCGAACACGCCCATGCCGTCGAACACGCCCATGCCGTCGACCTCGCCCATCCCCTCGAACGAGGTCACCTGACCCCCTCGAATGGGGTCCCCCGGCCTCAGCGTCGTGAGCTGCGCCGTCGGCGGATGCCGTAACCCAGCCAGGTCAGGCCGAACAGCAGCCCGCCCCCGATCACGATCGAACCCACCGTACGGCTGGTGTCGGTCTGCTTCGACGCGGCCGAGTCGAGCAGCGGCGCCGTCACCGGTGGCGCGGTGACGACCGGTGAGGTGGTCACCTGCTGCGCGGGCAGTTCGACCGGCAGCGGGTCGACAAGCCGGCCGACCGCCGTGACCTTGCCCCGGGCGGCGAAGCCCCAGTCGAGCAGGCTCGCCACCTCCTCCCAGAAGTACCCCTCGTGCCGCATGATGGTCACGATGATCGTGTGGCCGCCACGTGTCGCGGCGCCGACGAAGCTGGCCTGGGCCTTGGACGTCCAGCCGTTCTTGACGCCGATCATGCCCTGGTAGCGCCACAGCAGCTTGTTGTGGTTGCTGATCTCGTAGTAGTTCTTGGGCGCCGGAAACTTGGCAACCTTTGTACTGATATATCGCCGGAAGTCGGGGTTGCCGAGGCCGGCCCGTGCGATGAGTGCCAGGTCGTACGCCGAGCTGCTCTGTCCCGGCTTGTCCAGCCCGCTGGGCGTCTTGGCCACCGTGTCGTTCGCCTGCAGGCGCTTGGCCTCGGCGTTCATGTCACGCATGGTCTTGGGCAGGCTGCCGTTCGTCTCGGCCAGGGCCATCGCCGCGTCGTTGCCCGACGACATCAGCAACGCCTTGAACAGGTCGTCGACCTTGTAGAGCGGCTTGGTCGTCAGGCCGACGGCGGTGCCCTCCTGGTCGACCGCGTTCCGGCTGGGCTTGACCTTGAGGTTCTTGTCCAGCTTGGGGATGAGCGTGAGCGCGGTGAGCGTCTTGAGCGTGCTGGCCGGCAGGTAGCGCCCGTGCGGGTCCTTGGCCGCGAGCACGTCGCCGGTCTCCAGGTCGGCGATGACGTACGAGGTGGCCTTGGACTTCGGCGGTGCCTTGATGCCGGCGGGCCTCACCAAACCGTGACTGCCCAGCAGATCCCCGCCGACGGGCTTCGGCGTCGGGGTAGTCGGGGTAGGAGTCGGCGTGGCCTGGGCGGTCCCCGTGAGCGCGACCGTCGCGAGGAGTGCCGTGAGGAGTGCCGAGACGGGCACCGGTTTCATCAGCATGGCGGTCTCAGCGTAGCTTCGTGTCATTGCACATGTGCCGACACATCCCCTGATGATCGGCACCTGATACTAGAGAAGTGGTCATGTCGCGAAAGATCGCCGGATTCCTCATCGTGCTCGGCGTGTTCATGGTGTTCGAGTGGATCAACCTCGGGTTTAACCTGGCAGACGGCCATCCCACGAGCTTCTACGTGGTGCACGGCATCCTGATCGCGGTCAACCTCATACTCGCGATCGTATTGGCCCTCATCGGCTGGAAGGGGCTCCGCAAAGCGCGCGGCGAGTGAGCCGGTGCAGCTCGTCGGCCTCCTCGCGGGAGTCGCCGATCGTGGTGAAGCCGAGCTTGCCGTGTTCGGGGAGCGCCCCGAGCAGGTGGAAGACGTTTCCCGTACGACGGGTGTGATCGAAGCCGAGCCCGAGCGCCTCGACCATCCGCACGACCTGGCCGGGGGAGCGGCCGCGCAGGCAGCCGGCCGCGCAGTTGTCGGTCGCGGTGTAGTACTTGGGCTGGTCACCGGCCATGAGCAGCCCGGTCCCCGGATCGTAGGAGGCGCCGGTGGTCAGCACCGCGGCGCCGAAGGGGTGTGTGGTGCCGCCGATCCGCAGGTTGACCTCGCACAGCAGCGCCGCGTATCCGGCGTCGGTCTCCAGCGCGAAGAAGTCCATGCCGAACAGTCCCACCACGCCCCGCTCCGCCATGACGCGGGCGATCCGCTCGGCCGACGCGCCCACCTCGGCCCGGTACTCCGGCGCCGCGGGGAACGTACAGCCCTGGTAGACGTCCTGGTTGGCGCCGCCGAGCACCTGGTCGTGGGTGGCCACGACGCTGTACCGGCCGCCGGGCGTGATGCGGGCCAGCGCGCTGGGATAGTGCAGCGGGCGGTGTTCGATGAACTCCTCCACGACCGCGCCGCGTTCGCGGATCTTCGCGGTGAAGCTCTTCCAGGTCTCGCCGTACGCGGAGAAGCTCGTCCCCGGCAGATCGCCCTTGGGCACGATGGCGTTGCCGAGCCCCGAGTAGCCGTCGTTCAGCTTGACCATCACCCGCTGGCCCGGCAGCGCCTCGATCGCGTCCTCGATCTCGGCCAGGGAGTGCAGATCTCCGAACCCGCGGGCCATCGGCACGCCGGCCTCCTGGCCGATCTCGCGGGAGCCGCTCTTGGAGCCGTAATAGGCGAGCGACGTGGCCGGGCCGTACACGGGAATGCCCAGCAGCGCGGCGAACTCCTCCTCCAGCTCGCTCAGCACGAACGGCACCATCCACGCGTCGCCGTCGATCGCCGCACGTACCTGCTCGACCATCTCGGGTCGCGAGAGCAGGGTCCTGGTCAGCGGCTGCGAGTGCGGGTCGTCGAGTGTGATCAGCCGCAGCCGTTTGGCGGCGTCATCCGGATCAGGCAGGAAGCCGAAATAGTAGGCGATGATGTCCGGATCGATGGGCGCGGAGGAGAGGTAGATCACTTTGACGCCGGGCTCGCGGAGCGTGAGGAGGAGGAAGAGCAGGCGCTCCTCGTAACATCTGGCTCCGGTGATGCGGCGCAGCTCGTCCTGCGGAAGAGAGAGCGAGGGTACGACCACCAGGGTCCCCTCGCTCGGCTCGAAGATGCTCAACCCGGCATACTTCTCCCCGAACGGGATTTTAGTGATCATATTGCGAGTGAAACACGCATTTTACGCGAAAGCATCCATCGTCGGAGTGTCATGACCATGACGGGAGGTGACAGGATTCGAAAGCGCAGACCACGTTTGGAAGTCGTGTCCACGGGTCACCATCTAATGATCCCTTGTGACTATTTTCCGGGCCATCTGCGCCCTCACTCAGTGTGACGACCTGCGGTTACGGGCATGCAGCCGCCTGGCTTTCGGGGTTTCTGTCGGCGCGAAGCCACACGCAAGAGATAAAGTTGGAACATCGCCTTCGGGTTCATGGCCGACCGCCGTGTTTCCGCAGTGGGTTGTCCTCAGGAGGGGATCACAACCCCGTGCTGACGATCTCTGGCACCGAAACCTGTGGGTGCGGCATTTTCGCCGGACGGCTGCTCTGACCGGACAGTCGGCCGCAGCGAGGCCAAAGGACGATTTACGGCGCTATAAGCCGTGTGACTTCGGGCAGTTGACGATCACATGGCAATTGGACGGGACGGTGACTCATGCGGGGACGTGAGCTTCGGGGGGAACTCGACGCGTTCCTGACGGAGACCGATCAGGAGTTGGTGGCTTTCCGCCGCGACTTGCACATGCATCCTGAGCTGGCCTTCGCTGAATATCGCACGACTCAGCGCATCGCCGAGCGGCTCACCGCCGCCGGTCTGGTGCCGTCGGTGCTGCCACGCGGCACCGGCCTGATCTGCGACGTGGGCAGCGGAGACGGCCCCACGGTCGCGCTGCGCGCCGACATCGACGCGCTGCCGCTGCACGACGAGAAAGACGTGCCCTACCGCTCGACCGTCCCGGGCGCCTGCCACGCGTGCGGCCACGACGTGCACACCACGATCCTGCTCGGCACCTCGATCTTCCTCGCCCAGCAGGCCGCCGCGGGCCTGCTGCCCGGCCGGGTCCGCCTGATCTTCCAGCCCGCCGAGGAACTGCCCGGCGGCGCGCTCGAGGTCATGGCGCACGGCGGCATCAGCGGCGTGGAGCGCATTTTCGGCCTCCACTGCGACCCGCGCGTCGACCTCGGTCACGTCGGGCTCAAGCCCGGCCCGATCACCTCCGCCTGCGACAAGCTGGCCATCAAGGTGTCGGGTCCGGGCGGCCACACGGCCCGCCCGCACCTCACCGCCGACCTGGTCTTCGCCCTCGCCAAGATCCTCACCGAACTGCCCGCCGCGCTCTCGCGCCGGGTGGACCCGCGCTCCTCGCTCAGCCTGGTCTGGGGCAAGGTCCAGGCCGGTTCCGCGGCCAACGCGATCCCCGACGACGGCGTGGCCGAGGGGACCGTGCGCTGCCTCGACGAGAACGCCTGGCACGCGGCCCCCGACCTGATCAAGTCGCTGCTGGAGTCGGTCGCCGGCGCTTACGGGATCGACGCGACGATGGAATACACGCGCGGTGTGCCGCCCGTGGTCAACGACGAGATGAGCGTCGACATGCTGGCCGAGGCGGTCGAGCGGGCGCTGGGGCCGGGCGCGGTGGTGCCCACGCAGCAGTCGCTCGGCGGCGAGGACTTCGCCTGGTACCTCGAGTCGATCCCGGGAGCGCTGGCCCGGCTGGGCACGCGCTCGCCGGGCGGCGTGACGTACGACATCCACCAGGGGACCTTCGACATCGACGAGGCGGCGATCGGCATGGGCGTCCGCCTCATGGCCGCGACCGCCCTGACCGCGCTCTGGGAACCCGTCGTCGATTCCGTTCTCGCCTGAGTCTTACGGTCGGCACGGGCCCGCCCCACCGTACGTGCTTGATTTTCCTTTACGGCAAGCATGGGCCAGCCCCACCCTTCTGGGCGGGGCTGGCCTCTGTCCAGGGGAACGCTCCTCCGGTTTACGGGGTTGAGCGCCGTGACGTGCGTATTCTTGGCCCCGGCCGCCCTATGGCCGGACCACCGGCAGGATCAAGGATGACTTGGCCGGGTTGACAGTGAATTTCGAGCCCTCCGGGTAGCGGAGCGTGTAGTCCCTGTCCGTTGACGTGATGATCAGGCCGATCTTGTGGCCCTGGTCGAACCGGTAGTCCTTTGGCTGGAAGTCCCAGGTGAAGGTGTACTCCTGGGACGGTTTGACGGTCTCTGTTCGTGCCGGGTCGTGGCGGTTCCTGATGTCCAGCCAGCCTCTTGAGACGATCTTGTAGGGCGTTGTTGCCGTGCCCAGCCTGCGCAGCGTCGTGCAGCCCGTGTCGCCCGGGACGCCTTGGCCGTAGCAGAGGGTTTCGCCTGTCGCGACCAGGGTTCCGTCCGCTCTGGTGCCCGTGCCGTAGTCGACCAGCAGGGCCGTCAAATACGGCGAGGAGCCGCTGTCGCGGGCGGCTCGGAGCGAGATCGTCGGTGTGCCGGAGATCCGGACGGCGGCCGGCAGTTCCGGCGTCAGGTAGGCCAGGCGGTTGGGATCCGCGGCCGGGGCCGCCTCCACCAACTGTTCGGCGGTGCGGGTCTTCTGGTCGACGAAGGACTCGCGGGCCGTGTACTGCGGGAAGACGTTCAGCTTCGAGCCGGAGCCGAGGTGCAGGGCCACTGGCTTGGTGGCCGGAAGTGGCCACGATGCGTGAGTGCCCCACTCGCCGGGGGCGATTTCGACGTCCGCCTGCGGCTCACGCATGATGCCGCTGTCGATGCCGTACAGCCAGTAGTCGAACCAGCCGTGCAACTGCCGCAGCCATTCGACGGTGCGCAGGTTGAAGGGGTTCATGTGGGTGCCCTGGTGCAGCCAGATCTTGCGCGGCACGTGGCGCTTGGACAGGGCGTACCACCACTGGGCGAACTGTTTGGTCTTGACGTTCCAGTCGTTGAGGCCGTGCACGACGAAGACGCTGGCCTTCACCTTGTCGACGTCGTTGAGGTAGTTGCGGGCGTTCCAGAAGCGGCTGTAGTCGCCGCTCACCCGGTCCTGCGTCGCCGTCAGGTAGTCCATGACGGGCCCGCAGACCTTCTGCCCGTCGGCGCGGGTGAGCACGTACTTGGCCAGCACGTCCGCGTCCTCGCCCTGGAAGCCGCCCGCCGCCAGCACGCCGCCGTTGGCCCGGTAGTAGTCGTACCAGGAGGAGATCGCGGCGATGGGCACAATCGTCTTCAGCCCCTTGACGCCCGTCGAGGCGACCGCGTTGGGCAGCGTGCCGTTGTAGGAGACGCCGATCATGCCCACGTTCCCGGTCGACCAGGTGGCCGAGACGGGCGCGCCCTCCGGGGTGAACCCTTTCGCGCGGCCGTTCAGCCAGTCGATCGCGGCCTTCGGGCCGGCCGTCTCGTTGCGGTCTCCGGTGGTGGGGCAGCCGGTGGCGCGGCCGCTGCCCAGGTTCTCCACCAGCGCGATCGCGTAGCCGCGGGGCAGGAAGTAGTTGTCGTAGTAGCCGTCGAACGGCTCGGCCGCCAGCTTGTTCGCGTACGAGCGCAGGGTCGGCAGCGGGTTGCCGTTCTCGTCCACGTCCACCACGTGGTTCGGCACGTCGTTGCCGCCCGCGTAGTAGGGGCTGGCCTCCATGATGACCGGGACCTTCAGCCCCTCGTCGGTCTCCTTCGGGCGCAGGATGTCCACGGCGACGCGGTCCGGCAGGCCGTCGCTGTCGCTGTCGGTCCCCGCGACCTCGACGTACACCGTCTGCTTGACGGCGTCGGCGCGGGAGAAGACGGGCTGGGTGGCGTTGTTCTCGATCTTGATAGCGTTCTCGATCTTGATCGCCGGGGCCGCAGCCGGGGCGGTCGGTGTATCCGCTGTGGCGGGCGCCGCGCCCATGGCCGCGATGAGGATCGCGGCCATGGGCATGATCATGGCCTTCCAAGGATGCATGTAGGGCTCCAGGATGAAAATCCACCGTTGATCAGGAATCTCTGCCATGATCGACCTGACGGCAAGGGCCCCCCGGTGTCCAAAGTTGGGTAAAGCTTCCCGAGCCGGTCCTCGGACCGCATCCGCAGATTCAGGTCACGGACACGAGTGATGTCGATAACGGAGCGGTTGCGACCCTGTGTGCCGGTTTTGTCCGCCCTGGTCAACCAACTATCTTCCGTGCAGGGTTGCCGTACATTTCTTCGCGCCTGCGACGAAGTTTGACGGCGGGGAAATGGAAAGGAGTCGCCTTGCTCAGCAAGCGATTCGGCAGGATGGCGGCCGGTTCGATAGCGGGTGCCATGCTGATGGCGGCCGCGGCCTGTGGCGGCAGCGGCGGCACGGGAAGCGACGCCACGTCCAGCGCGGCGCCGACCTCCGGAGCCAGCAGTGAGGCGCCGAAGGCCGGCGCGCTCAAGGTCGGCCTCGCTTTCGACGTCGGCGGCCGTGGCGACAAGTCCTTCAATGACGCCGCCTACGCGGGCCTGGAGAAGGCCAAGACGGAGCTCAAGGCCGACATCAAGGAGCTGAGCCCCGCGGCCGACGGCTCCAACCGCGGCGAGCTGCTCCGCCAGCTGGCCGACGCGGGCTACAACCCGATCATCGGCGTCGGCTTCGCCTACGGCGACGACATCAAGAAGACGGCCGAGGAATACCCGGAGATCCAGTTCGCGGTCGTCGACTCCGCCTCGAACGCGGCCAACGTCACCGGCCTGCTGTTCGCCGAGGAGCAGGGCTCCTACCTGGCGGGCGTCGCCGCGGCGACCAAGGCCAAGAGCGGCCACGTCGGCTTCGTCGGCGGTGTCGAGAACGACCTGATCAAGAAGTTCCAGGCGGGCTTCGAGGCCGGTGTGAAGTCGGTCAAGAAGGACGCCAAGATCGACGTCAAGTACCTCAGCCCCGACGGTGACTTCAGCGGCTTCAAGGCCCCCGACAAGGGCAAGGTCGCGGCCGAGAAGATGTACCAGGACGGCGCGGAGATCGTCTACCACGCCGCCGGCGACTCGGGCCTGGGCGTGTTCCAGGCGGCGGCCGCGGCCAAGAAGAAGGCCATCGGCGTCGACTCCGACCAGCGCCAGACGGTCAAGGAGGCCAACCTGCAGTCGGTCATCATGACCTCGATGCTCAAGCGCGTGGACGTCGGCGTGTTCGAGTTCGTCAAGGCGTTCCAGGGTGGCGCCAAGGGTGGCAGCAACACCATCTACGACCTCAAGGTCGACGGCGTGGGCCTGGCCACCACCGGTGGCGAGATCGACGACATCAAGGACAAGCTGGACGCCGCCAAGCAGGACATCATCGACGGCAAAATCACGGTTCCGTCCAAGCCGTAATTGAGGTAGGAACGTTGACCGAGGGCCCGGAGTCCAGACCGACCCCGGGCCTTCGGCCTATCCGCTCTTGGAGACACCAGTGAGCGGAGCGATTGAGGAGCGGTGAGCGATCTGTGAACGCCGACACCCTCGCCGCGGTGCAACCCGCCGTCGAGCTGGAGGGCATCACCAAACGCTTCCCCGGCGTCGTCGCCAACCATGACATCCGCATCACCGTCGAACCCGGCACGGTGCACGCGATCGTGGGGGAGAACGGCGCGGGCAAGTCCACCCTGATGAAGATCCTGTACGGCATGCAGAAGCCGGACGAGGGCACGATCAAGGTGAACGGTGTGGAAGTGGCCTTCCGCACGCCGAGCGACGCCATCAACGCGGGCATCGGCATGGTCCACCAGCACTTCATGCTGGCCGACAACTTCACCGTGCTGGAGAACATCGTCCTCGGCGCCGAGCCGAAGAAGGGCGGCCGGCTCGACTCCGCCGGGGCCCGCGCGCGCATCAGCGAGCTGGCCGCCGGTCATGGCCTGCGGGTGGACCCCGACCGGCTGGTGGAAGACCTCGGCGTCGGTGACCGGCAGCGAGTGGAGATCCTCAAGGTCCTCTACCGTGGCGCGCGCATCCTGATCCTCGACGAGCCGACCGCGGTGCTCGTACCCCAGGAGGTCGACGAGCTCTTCGACAACCTGCGCGAGCTCAAGGCCGAGGGGCTGACGGTCATCTTCATCTCCCACAAGCTCGACGAGGTGCTCAGCATCGCCGACGCGATCACCGTGATCCGGCGCGGCACCACGGTCGCCAGCGTCGACCCCGGCGAGGTCACCGCGCGGCAGCTGGCCGAGCTCATGGTCGGTAGCGAGCTGCCCACGCCCGAGACGCGCGAGTCCACGGTGACCGACGAGCCGGCGCTGACGGTGTCCGGCCTGACCATGGAGGCCGACGGCTTCCGTCCGGTGCCCAAGGGCACCTCGATCCCCCTGTACGTGGAGAAACTCCGCGCGGAGGGCCGCCGGCTGCTCCTCGACGACGTGTCGTTCGAGATCCACAAGGGCGAGATCCTGGGCATCGCCGGGGTCGAGGGCAACGGCCAGTCCGAGCTGATCGAGGCCATCATGGGCATGCGGCCCGTGCACGGCCACATCTCGCTCGACGGCGCCGACATCAGCACGTGGTCCACCCTCAAACGCCGCGAGTCGGGCATCGGCTACATCCCCGAGGATCGCCACCGCCAGGGTCTGCTGCTGGAGGCCTCGCTCTGGGAGAACCGGGTGCTCGGCCACCAGACCAGGCCGCCCGCGCGCAAGGGCATCTGGGTCAACCGGCGCTCCTCCAGGGCCGACACCGAACGCATCGTCAAGGACTACGACGTCCGCACACCGAGCGTCGACACGCTGGCGCTGGCCCTGTCGGGCGGCAACCAGCAGAAGCTGATCGTCGGGCGGGAGATGAGCGGTGAGCCGAAGTTCCTCATCGCCGCCCACCCCACCCGCGGCGTCGACGTGGGCGCGCAGGCCGCGATCTGGGACCACCTGCGTAACGCCAGGGCGGCGGGCCTGGCCGTACTCCTGATCTCGGCCGACCTCGACGAGCTCATCGGCCTGTCCGACACGCTGCGGGTGATCTACGGCGGGCGGCTCGTCGCCCGCCTCGACCCGTCCGACGTCACACCCGAGCGGTTGGGCGGCTATATGACCGGCGCCATCACCAGCACTGAGGAGACGTGATGCCCGCCGGGCTCTACCGGGCGCTACTGACCGTCGCCGGCGCCGTCGCCGCCATCATCCTGGCGATCCTGATCTCCAGCGTCGCGATCATCGCGGCGGGGGCCAGCCCCGAGGCCGCGTTCGCCGCCTTCTTCGACTTCGGCGAGACCGAGCGGGCGGTGGTCAACGGCATCACGACCATGCTCAACCGGGCCGTGCCGCTGTACATCGCGGGCCTGGCCGTGGCCGTCGGCTTCCGCATGAACCTCTTCAACATCGGCGTCGAGGGCCAATATCGCATCGCGGCCATCTGCGCCGCGTACGTCGGCTCCACGTTCGTGGCGCCCGCCTGGATCCAGATCCCGGTGATCATCGTGGTGGCGATGGTCGTGGGCGGCTTCTACGCGCTGATCCCCGCCGTGATGAAGGTGACGAGGGGGGTGAACGAGGTCATCTCCACGATCATGCTGAACTACATCGCGATCAACCTGGCCGCCTTCCTCGTCCGCGGTCCCTTCACGGGGGAGCGCGCCAAGGGCGTGCTCACCACCACGACGCCCGCGCTGCCCGAGTCGGCCTGGTTCCCCAACCTCAACGTCCTGTTCGAGATGTTCGGGCTGCCGGCGCCCCGTGGTGGCGGTCTGTGGGGCTTCCTCCTGGTGGCCGTCCTGCTGGGCATCGGGCTCTGGGTGCTGCTGGAGCGGACCCGGTTCGGCTTCGAGGTCAAGGCCAGCGGCCTCAACGCCTCGGCCGCGCTGGCCTCCGGCGTCAGCCCGAAGAAGATGGTCATCTCCGCGATGGTGCTCTCCGGCGCGATCGCCGGGCTGATCGGCATGCCGGAGATCCTCGGCGACAAGCACTCCTTCGGCTCCAACTTCACCCCGGGGCTGGGCTTCCTGGGCATCGCCGTGGCGCTGCTCGGCCGGAACCAACCCGGTGGCATCGCGATCGCGGCGCTGCTGTTCGGCTTCCTGGACCACGCGCAGGGCCCGCTGCAGTTCGCCAACGTGCCGCCGTCGGTCATCATGATCATGCAGGGCACGATCGTGCTGCTGGTGGTCATCGCCAACGAGATCACCAGCAGGATCGCGCTGCGGCGCGAGGAACGGCGGGCCGCTCAGCAGCTCGGCAGGAACACTCCCGTTGAGGTGACAGCATGACAAAGGTCAGCCGGTACCACTTGGCGCTCATCGGCGTGGCCGTGCTCATCCTGGTCATGTCGGTGGTCCGCGTCGTCTCCGGGCAGGACGACATCACCTCGTCCGGCACGTTCAACGCCGCCCTGATGCTGTCGGTGCCGATCGGCCTGGCCGGGCTCGGCGGCCTGTGGGCCGAGCGGGCGGGCGTGGTCAACATCGGCCTCGAAGGCATGATGGTGCTCGGCACCTGGTTCGCCGGCTGGGCCGGATACCAGTGGGGCTTCATGGCCGCGCTGGTCGCCGGGCTGATCGCGGGCGCGCTCGGCGGGCTGATCCACGCGGTCGCGACCGTGACGTTCGGCGTCGACCACATCATCAGCGGCGTCGCCATCAACCTGCTCGGCCCCGGCATCACCCGCTTCCTGTCCGAGGTCCTCTACGGAGAGGGCACCCGCGCGGCCGCGGCGGGCGCGGGCATCACCACCTCGCCGGCCATGTCGTCGGAGGCGCCCGAGCCCAGCCTGCCGCTGTTCTCGGCGGGCCCCGACTGGCTCGGCAGCCTGGAGCGCACCCACTGGTTCCTGATCTCCGACGTCGCGGGCATCCTGCGCGGGCTCACCCACGAGGTGAACGTACTGGTCATCCTGGCCGTGCTGCTGCTCCCGCTGACGTTCTTCGTGCTCTGGCGTACGGCGTTCGGCGTGCGGCTGCGCTCGGCGGGCGAGAACCCGTGGGCGGCCGAGTCGCTGGGCGTGAACGTCTACCTGATCAAGTACGTGGCCGTCGTCATCTCCGGCGCGTTCGCCGGGCTCGGCGGCGTGTTCCTGGTCTTCATCTCCACCAAGTACGTCGAGGGCCAGACAGCCGGCCGCGGGTTCATCGGCCTGGCCGCCATGATCTTCGGCAACTGGCGGCCCGGCGGGCTGGCCGCGGGCGCCTCGCTGTTCGGCTACGCCAGCGGCCTGCAACTGCGCAGCTCCGGGGCCGTCACGGCGTTCTTCCTGTTCGGTGCCATCCTGCTGCTCATCTACATCGGCACCAAGGTGCGCGCGCTGCTGTCGTCCGACCAGCCGGCGGAGATGGTCACCAGGGGCGCCAGGGAGTACAACCTGATCGCGGCGGCCGCCGCGGGCACGATCGTGCTGATCTGGCTGTGGCTGACCGTCGACAAGTTGCCGAACGAATTCGTCTTCATCACACCACACGTGCTCACGCTGCTCGTGCTCCTGGTGGCTTCGCAGCGACTGCGGATGCCCAAGGCCGACGGCGTGCGCTATCGCCGGGGGGAACAGCATTGAACGTCGACTGGGACGGCCTGCGCACGGAGGCCATCGAGGCCATGCACAACGCGTACGCGCCCTACTCCAAGTTTCCCGTCGGCGCGGCGGCGCTCGTTGACGACGGCCGCGTCATCACCGGCTGCAACGTCGAGAACGCCTCCTACGGCCTTGGCCTGTGCGCCGAGTGTGGCCTGGTCTCGGCGCTGCACTCCTCGGGCGGCGGCCGGCTGGTGGCCTTCACCTGCGTGGACGGCCACGGGGAGCTCCTGATGCCGTGCGGGCGCTGCCGCCAGCTGCTCTTCGAGTTCGGCGGCGAGGAGCTGCTGGTCGAGACCGTGGACGGACCGAAGCGGATGGCCGAGATCCTGCCCTACGCCTTCGGCCCCGACGACCTGTCGAGGTCCGCCTGATGTCTATGGACGTCATCGAAGTCATCGTCGCCAAGCGGGACGGTGGCGAGCTGACGGCCGCCCAGATCGACTGGGTGATCGACGCCTACACGCGCGGCGAGGTCGCCGACGAGCAGATGTCCGCGCTGGCCATGGCCATCCTGCTGAACGGCATGAACCGGCGCGAGATCGCCGGCTGGACGCAGGCGATGATCCGCTCAGGCGAGCGGATGGACTGGTCCGCGCTGGACCGGCCCACCGCCGACAAGCACTCCACCGGCGGCGTCGGCGACAAGATCACGTTGCCGCTCGCTCCGCTGGTGGCCGCCTGCGGCGCCTATGTCCCGCAGCTCTCGGGCCGCGGCCTCGGCCACACGGGCGGCACGCTGGACAAACTGGAGTCGATCCCCGGCTGGCGGGCCTCGCTGTCCAACGACGAGATGCTCTCGGTGCTCCGTTCGGCGGGCGCGGTCGTCTGCGCCGCCGGCTCGGGCCTCGCCCCGGCCGACAAGAAGCTGTACGCCCTGCGCGACGTCACGGGCACCGTCGAGTCGATCCCGCTCATCGCGTCGTCGATCATGTCGAAGAAGATCGCCGAGGGCACCGGGTCGCTGGTGCTCGACGTCAAGGTGGGTTCGGGCGCGTTCATGAAGACGCCGGAGCGGGCCCGCGAGCTGGCCGAGACGATGGTCGCGCTGGGCACCGACGCGGGCGTGCGCACGGTCGCCCTGCTCACCGCCATGGACCGCCCCCTGGGCCGCGCCGTGGGCAACGCCCTGGAGGTCGAGGAGTCGGTCGAGGTCCTGGCGGGCGGCGGGCCGCCGGACGTCGTGGAGCTGACCGTACGGCTGGCGCGGGAGATGCTGGAGGCGGCCGGGATCTCCGGTCCTGACCCGGCGCGGGCGCTGGCGGACGGCTCGGCCATGGACGCCTGGCGCCGGATGATCACCGCCCAGGGCGGCGACCCGGACGCGATCCTGCCCAGGGCGGCGGAGACCATGGTGGTCGAGTCGCCTGCCTCAGGGGTCCTGTCACGCCTGGACGCCTATGCCGTCGGGCTGGCGGCCTGGCGGTTGGGGGCGGGGCGGGCTCGTAAGGAGGATCCGGTGTCGTTCGGGGCGGGCATCATGCTGCATGCCAAGCCGGGCGACCTCGTACGTGAGGGGCAGCCTCTGATGACGCTGCACGCGGACGAGACGGGTCGCTTCGAGCGGGCCTTGGCGGCACTGCAGGGCGGCTACGAGGTCGGGACGGGGAGCGCCGAGGTGCTGCCTCTGGTGCTGGACCGGATCACGGCCTAGTACACGGGCGCCGGCGGCTTCGGGCGTCGGTGCTTTGTGCCGCAGCTTCAGCGTACGAGGACGGGCGCGTCGGCGAAGATGTCGGCGAGGACGGCGCGCTGCGTCGGCAGGGCCTCCTTGTGGCGCGCTCTCCCCGCCTCGGTGATGCAGACGAAGACGCCACGGCGGTCCTGGTCGCATACCCCGCGCGAGACCAGCTGAGCCTTCTCCAGCCGCGCCACGACCCTGGACAGCGCGCTCTGGCTCAGGTGAACCTCGTCACAGAGCTCCTGGATCCGCAGCTTCTTGTCGTGATGGACGATCCGGTCCAGCACCTCGAACTCGCTCGGCCCCAGGCCGTGCTTGTCACCCAGCTCGCGTTCCAGCGAGCACATCGCCTTGGCGTGCTTCGCCAGGACGTAGTGCCAGGTCCCGACCACGAACTCCTCGTCCATGTCGCGGAGGTTACCACTTCGCTAAAACTGATGCAACGGAATTAAATGCGTTTGCATTAGATGCGGATGCATGTAGTGTACTGACCCATGTCCTCTCACTCATCCCGTTGGGGCGCGCTCGCCGTGCTCTGTGCAGTGATCTTCCTTGACGCCCTTGACGTGTCGATGGTCGGCGTGGCGCTGCCCGCCATCCAGCACGACCTGGGCCTTTCTACCTCTTCTCTGCAGTGGGTTGTCAGCGGCTACGTGCTCGGTTATGGCGGTCTTCTGTTGCTGGGCGGCAGGACCGCCGACTTGCTCGGGCGACGCAGGGTGTTCCTGGTCGCGCTGGGTGTCTTCGCCGTCGCGTCGTTGCTCGGTGGTCTGGTGGACGACGGCGCTCTGCTGATCGCGGCCAGGTTCATCAAGGGAGTGGGCGCCGCCTTCACCGCGCCGGCCGCCCTTTCGATCATCACCACCACGTTTCCCGAGGGGCCTGAGCGCAACAAGGCGCTCAGCATCTTCACCGCGTGTGGCGCCAGTGGTTACTCACTCGGGCTGGTGCTGTCCGGCCTGCTGACGGAGATCGGCTGGCGGTGGACGCTGCTGATGCCGGTGCCGGTCGCGATCATCGCGCTGATCGCCGCGCTCAGGGTGCTGCCGCGCGGCCAGGAGGAGCGGGCCGAAGGCGGCCACGACCTGATCGGCGCCGTGCTGATCACCGCCTCGATGCTGCTGCTCGTCTTCACCGTCGTCCAGGCGCCCGAGGCCGGCTGGACCTCGCTGCGCACGATCGGCTCGCTGGTCGCCGTCGCCGCGCTGCTCGGCCTGTTCGTCCTCGCCGAACTGCGGATGAGGCACCCGCTGGTCCGGCTGGGCATCCTGCGCTCCGGCTCGCTCGTCCGGGCGAACCTGGGGCTGCTCATCCTGATGGGCTCCTACGTGGCCTTCCAGTTCGTGGCCATGCAGTACTTCCAGAACCTGCTCGGCTGGTCGGCCCTCGGCACCGCGCTGGCGTTCCTGCCCGCCGGGGTGCTCGTCGCGATCACCTCGACCAAGATGGGCGACTTCGCCGACAGGTTCGGCACTACCAAGCTGACCATCATCGGCGCGGCGGCGCTGGCCGGTGGCTACGCGATGTTCCTGGGCATCGACGAGCACCCCAGCCTGGGCGGTCTGGTCATTCCCGGCATGCTGCTGCTGGGAATCGCGTTCGCGCTGTCCTTCGCGCCGCTGAACATCCAGGCCACGAACGGCGTGCACGACGACGAGCAGGGGCTGGCCTCCGGGCTGCTCAACACCTCCGGCCAGGTGGGCGGCGCGATCGTGCTCGCCGTGGTCTCGGCGGTGCTCACCTCCAACGGCACCACTCTGTCGATCGAGTCGCTCCGCTCGGCGATCGTGGTGTCGCTGGTGCTGGCGCTGGTCGGGGTGGCGATCTCGGCCACCGGGCTGCGTGTGCGCAAGCCGGTGGCGGCCCCGCAGGAAGAGGCGAAGGTGTACGAGACGGTCTGACGACCTAGACGTCCGATTCGTTGAGAAGGCCCCGCGTACCGCGCGGGGCCTTCTCGCTCTTTGCGCTCCCCACGCGTCGGCTATGGGTGGCCCATGTTCGTGCCACTCGCGCGCCGCGCCGCTTGTGATCCTCTGAACTGGGGAATCAATCTGCTATGCGCCCGCCACCCGCGCTCGGGCATCCGTCGCGACGCCGCCCGGCCCACGCCGCCGCTCTGGCCTGTCTCCTCGTACTGACCGCGTGCGGTACGGCCTCGCCAGGCGGCACTGGGAGCGGCGCGACCACGAGCGCGTCAGCCGAGCCCACCGCCCCACCGAGGGTCGCTACCCCATCGACGTCACGCGGTCGGACGTCCACGTCCACGTCCACCTCCTCGTCCTCCATCTCTGTCGACACGGGCACGCGGAAGGCGGCGCCGACGAGCACGGTCGAGGTGGATGTACAGCACAACATCGGCGACCCGGCGGTCGTGCAGAACGTCCGCTACGCCGCCCACGACACCTACGACCGCGTGGTGATCGACATCAAGGGCTCCATGCCCGGCTACAACGTCAAATGGGTAGACAAACTGCTGCAGGACGGCTCGGGCGAGGAGTTCGACCTGCCCGGTGGCGCGTACCTCCAGCTGATCCTCGCGCCCGCCGACGCCCACGACGCCAAGGGCAGGCCCACCTGGAAGGGCGGGCCCATCTTCCCGGCCAACCTCGGCAACGTGACGCATGTGGTCAAGACCGGTGACTTCGAGGGCCGCGTCGGTGTCGGCCTCGTGCTCAACCATCAGGCGGCGTTCGAGCTGAAGGAGCAGTCCGATCCCGACCGGCTGGTCATCGACGTGGCACACTGACCTGGTGGTTAGAAAGATCGAAGCGGCTACCCGCATCCCGGTGCCCGGCGGCAAGCTCATCGACGAGCACGTAGGCCGCGTCAACAGCGGCGACGAGGCGATCTCCATCGCCCACATGGTCGCCCCGCCCGGCTGGGACGAGCCCGCACAAACGCCCTCGTTCACCGAATACACCGTCGTCCTGCGCGGCACGCTCCTGGTGGAACACGCCGACGGCACGACCGAGGTCACGGCGGGCCAGTCCATCGTCACGGACCCGGGCGAGAAGATCCGCTACAGCACCGGCCCGGACGGCGCCGAGTACATCGCCGTCTGCCTGCCCGCCTTCTCCCCGGACGGGGCCAACCGCGCCGAGGATTGACGGTTTCCGTATTCCCAGGCACTGGAAGTCGTCCTCCACGCCATATCTGACCGCCTCCCAGAGGAGCGCGTGGCAAGCGTTGATCAAGAGGGATGTAAGCCGATGCCTCTATTAATGGGCTGAAAGAACGCAATACGGGAGGCACCGGCCGCCGGGGCGCCCAAGTGATCTGGAGGCTCCGCCATGACACGTCCGACCGCCGCTCGCGCGTACGTGCTCGGCTTAGCCATCGCCGCTGTGCTGCTCGCCGGATGTAGACCCCAGGCGGAAACGGCCAGAAGCGGCGGAACCAAGACGGCGAGCGGCTGCTCGCTCACCGTGGAAGAGCTCTCCAAAGCCACGGGGCTGAGCTGGGAGCTGAAGGAGAAGAGGGACGACCACCCGCTGGAGACCCTCGAATCGGTCAAGGCGAGCGTGTGTCTCTACACGGCGGCGGACGCTCCGCAGGCGGGGTCGGATCCGCTGGTGCTGAGGACCGACACCGTCGGCGGGAAGGACGTCGCCGCCGTTCGCCAGGAATTCACCGAGTCGTGCACCGGGTACGACGGCAAGGTGCGCGAATCGTCGGCCGCTGACGGCGCGATCGTGTGCGACCGTGACGGCGCCGTGGCGGAGGGACTGGTGGAGAGCGTTGACCGGCTGGTGAGCGTCTATTTCGTGAACGCCGACAAGACCACCGCCATCAAGCTCACCAAGAAGTTCGACGCGATCCTCAAAGCCGTGGGGTGAGCGGCGACACGGGCCGATGTCGGCCCAGTTGGAGCCGGGAGTTCGTCGGCGGAAGACGCATATCATGGGCGGATGAGGCCCACGCTTGACGAGATCCAACGGGCGCCCAAGGTGCTGCTGCATGACCACCTCGACGGCGGCCTGCGGGCCGAGACCATCGTCGGGCTGGCTCGCGACTCCGGCTACGGCGAACTGCCCACGACCGACGCCGACAACCTTCGCGAGTGGTTCGAGGAGGCGGCCGATTCAGGCTCGCTCGAACGCTACCTGGAGACCTTCCAGCACACCGTCGGCGTCATGCAGACGCGCGAGGCACTGACCCGCGTCGCCGCCGAGTGCGCGGAGGATCTGGCGGCCGACGGGGTCGTCTACGCCGAGGTGCGCTTCGCGCCCGAGCAGCACACCACCACGGGGCTCAGCCTCGATCAGGTGGTCGAGGCGGTGCTGGACGGGTTCCGGCAGGGCTCCGAGGGGCGCGGGATCAAGGTCGGCACGCTGCTGACCGCGATGCGGCATCAGGCGCGGTCGATGGAGATCGCCGAGCTGGCCGTACGATATCGGGACGGCGGGGTGGTGGGGTTCGACATCGCCGGGGCCGAGGCCGGCTACCCGCCCACCAGGCACCTCGACGCGTTCGAATACCTGCAGCGGGAGAACGCGCACTTCACCATCCACGCGGGCGAGGGCTTCGGGCTGCCGTCGATCTGGCAGGCCATCCAGTGGTGCGGCGCCGATCGGCTCGGCCACGGGGTGCGGATCATCGACGACATCTCGGTGTCGGAGGACGGCTCGGCCAAGCTGGGCCGACTGGCCGCCTACGTCCGCGACAAGCGCATCCCCCTGGAGATGTGCCCCACCTCCAACCTGCAGACCGGAGCCGCCGACTCCATCGCCGACCACCCGATCGGGCTGCTGCGCCGCCTGCATTTCAGGGTGACGGTCAACACCGACAACCGGCTGATGAGCCGCACCAACGTGTCGCTGGAGTTCGACAAGCTGGTGGAGGCGTTCGGCTACGGCTGGGATGATCTGCAGTGGTTCACGGTCAATGCGATGAAGTCGGCGTTCATCCCGTTCGATGAGCGGCTGGCGCTGATCAACGGTGTGATCAAGCCCGGATTCGCGCGGATGAAGTGGCAGCCGTGAAAGAGACCTACCGGTCCAAGACCGCCTTCGTGCTCGGCTGGGTGTGGCTGGCGTTCGTCGCCTTCAACATCTGGGATCTGACCGCCCGCTACAACGGCAAGCCCTCGCTGGTGGCGGGCGCCGTGCTGGGCGCGCTCACCGCTGTGGTCTACCTGGTCGCGCTCCGCCCCGCGACCGTGGTGACCGAGGAGGGGCTGGTGGGGCGCAACCCGCTCCGCTCGACGTTCGTGCCGTGGGCGTCGGTGAACGACGTGGTGGTCTCCCACACCATCAACGTCCGCTACGGCGCCGAGCAGGTGTTGCGGCTGTGGACGCCGATGAGCACGGCGCGCGAGCGGGCCAGGGCGCAGCGCCGGGCCACGCCGAGGCAGGAACGCGGTCGCTTCAAGACCGAGCCCACGCTGAGCAAGGCGGAGCAGGCGGCCGCGGAGGCGTTCGCCGGGAAGACGCACGCCGACTGGGTGGGGCAGCAGATCACCGAACGGGCGGAGTCGGCCAGGCGCCGCGATGCGGAGGCCCCGCCCGCGCGCGCCAGCTGGGCGATCGACTCGTTCGCGGTGCTCGCCGCGGCGATCGCGCTCGTGGTGATGGCGGTCGTGATCGGCTAACGGTGGTGATCGGCTGACCCGGTCGAGCCACGGTCGTGCTGGGCTGACCGGCCGAGGTTGTTGACCCTGACACCGTGTCAGGCCCTACACCTGGAGGGGTCATGTTCAGTATCGGAGACTTCGCCAGGCTCGGGCTCGTGTCCGTGCGCATGCTGCGCCACTACGACGCGATCGGGCTGCTGCGCCCCGCGCACGTGGACCCCGTCACCGGCTATCGCTCATACCAGGCGGCGCAGCTGTCCAGGCTCAACCGCATCGTCGCGATCAAGGACCTCGGCTTCACGCTGGAGCAGGTCAGGGCGATCCTCGATGACAAGGTCAGCACGGAAGAACTGCACGGCATGGTACGCCTGCGCCGCGCCCAGCTGGAGGCGCGGATCAGCGCCGACCTGGCCAGGCTGCGCGGCGTCGAGGCGAGGCTCCGGACCATCGAGACGGAGGGGCACATGCACACGGACGAGGTCGTGCTCAAGGAGATCGCCGCGACCAGGGTCGCCGAACTCAGCGCGCGGGCCGCCAGCTACGAGGGCGAGGACATCGGGCCGGTCATCAAGCCGCTGTTCGTCGAGCTATGCGGGCGGCTGGAGTCGGCGCGGGTGACCATAGCGGGTCCCGGTATCGCGTACTACATCCCCGAAGACGACGGCGCGGTGATGGTGCACGTCGCGTTCCCCTTCACGGCGGAAGAGAAGGACGAGTACGACGTCCAGTTCGTCACTCTGCCGCGCATCGAGACGGCGGCGACGATCATCCATCATGGCCCGATGGAGGAGGTGGGCCCGACCTTCCAGGCGCTGGCGCACTGGATCGAGGCGAACGGCTACCGGTCCAGCGGCCTGGCCAGGGAGATCTCCCTGCACTGCCCGGACGACCTGGCCGAATGGGTGACGGAGCTCCAGATCGAGGTGACCCCGGTCTAGTGGAGGAGCTGGAGCGGCACCGTGCCGAGCTGACCGGTTACTGCTACCGGATGCTGGGCTCCGGGTTCGAGGCCGAGGACGCGGTGCAGGAGACGCTGGTCAAGGCATGGCGCGGCCTCGACCGCTACGACCCTGCCCGGGCGCCGCTCCGCTCGTGGCTGTTCCACATCGCCACCAACGTCTGCCTCGACATGCTGCGGGGCGCTCAGCGGCGGGCGCGGGCCATGGACCTCGGCCCCGCCGGGTCACCGGGCCCCGACCTCGGCCCGCCGCTGCCCGGCCAGGCCTGGATCACGCCGATTCCCGACCGCCGGGTGCTCCCCTCCGATCCCGCCGAGCTCGCCGTCGAGAGGGAGACGGTACGCCTGGCGTTCGTGGCCGCGCTGCAGCACCTCCCACCACGGCAGCGGGCGGTGCTGATCCTGCGCGACGTGCTGCGCTGGAGCGCGGCCGAGGTGGCGGAGCTGCTGGAGGGCAGCGTCGCCTCGGTCAACAGCGCTTTGCAGCGGGCCAGGGCGACGCTTTCCGAGGTGCCTGCCGGTGGCGGCGAGGTGGACCAGCGGTTGCTGGCCCGGTACGTGGACGCGTTCGAGCGGTATGACGTGTCGGGGCTCGTCGCGCTGCTCCATGAGGACGCCACGATGTCGATGCCGCCGTTCGCGTGGTGGCTGCGGGGCAGAGAGGACATCCGCAAGGCCATGCTCGCGGCGGACGCGCCCTGCGGCGGCTCCCGCCTGGTCCCGGCGGGCACGGCCAACGGCTCTCCGGCGTTCGGGCAGTACCTGAAGGGCGAGCCGTTCGCGCTGCTGGTCGTCGAGGTCTCTGGAGACCGGGTCAGCGGGACGACCACGTATCTGGACCCGCGGTTGTTCCCGCTCTTCGGCCTGCCGATGAGTTTCGCGGGCCCGCCTCGTATAGGTGAGTGAAGGAGGGCAAACAATGCCGAACATCATTGACCATCCCGACCGCCCCTACGTGGGGGTCCGCGGGACCATCAGCATGACCACCTTCGGCCTGGTGGCCGACCGCATCGGTGAGCTGATCGGCTGGCTGGCCGAGCGAGGGGTGGCACCCGCCGGGGCGCCGTTCCTCAGGTACCTCGCCATCGACATGCCGGCCGACCGGCTGGAAGTCGAGGCGGGCGTGCCGGTCGCGGCCCCGGTGACCCCCGAAAGGGACATCTTCGCCGCCCACCTGCCGGCCGGGCGCTACGCGACGGTACGCCACCACGGCCACCCCGACCAGCTCAGGGGCGTCATCGAGAACCTCCTGACCTGGGGCACCGAGCAGGGCCTCAAGTGGGACATGACGCGCGACGGCGACACCGAGCTGTGGGGCTGCCGCCTGGAGCTCTACCAGACGGATCCCCGCGTCGAGCCCGACCTCAACAACTGGGACACCGACCTGGAGTTCCGCCTGACCTGACCCCCTCCGGCGCCCCCCGCTCCGGCGCCCGACGGGACGGGTGCCGGAGCGGGCGGTGCCTGGAGGGGGCGGCGCCGGAGGGTCGGTGCGTAAGGAGGCGGGTGCCTGAGAGGGCGGATGCCTGGAGGCCGAGCTCCTGAAGCGGTGCCTAGAGGCCGAGTGCGGCGCCGACGTCCGCCTTCAGGGCGTCGAGCTCCCGTACGGCCAGCGCTCGGGCATCCGCCACCGGACCGGTCACCGGAACGACCACCTCCAGGTAGCACTTGAGCTTGGGCTCGGTCCCCGAAGGCCGGACCACCACTCGGGCGCCACCGGACAGCGCGTACCTCAGCCCGTCGGTGGGCGGCAGCCCGCCGTCACCCAGGCTCAGGTCGTCAGCCCGTTCGACCGCCCGGCCGCCCAGCGCGGCCGGGGGGTCGGCGCGCAGCCGGGCCATCGCGCCGGAGATGAGCGACAGGTCCTCGACCCGGACGGACAGCTGCGCGGTGGCGTGCAGCCCGTAGCGCCGGGCCTGGTCGTCGAGCAGGTCGAGCAGGGTCCGCCCGGCGCGCTTGGCCGCCGCGGCCATGCCGGCCACGGTCAGGGCGGCGCCGATGCCGTCCTTGTCGTGTACGGGCAGCCCGGCGTCGGAGCCGACGCTGTAGCCGATCGCCTCCTCGTAGCCGAAGACCAGCCCGGGACCCGCCTTGATGATCCACTTGAAGCCGGTCAGCGTCTCCCCGTAGCGGACACCGTGAGCGGCGGCGATCTTGCTCACCAGCGTCGAGGAGACGATCGTGGTGGCCACCAGGCGATCGCCGGACGTGTGCGTGATCACGTGCTCGGCCAGCAGGCCGCCCACCTCGTCGCCGGTCAGCATGCGCCAGGAGCCGTCGCCCAGCGGCACGGCCACGGCGCATCGGTCGGCGTCGGGGTCGTTCGCCAGGACGAGATCGGCGTTGATCTTCTTGGCCAGCGCCACGGCCAGGTCGATCGCGCCGGGTTCCTCCGGGTTGGGGAACGCCACCGTCGGGAAGGCGGGGTCGGGGTTGCGCTGCTCCTCGACGGCCATCGGGGTCTCGAACCCGGCGGCCAGGAACGCCCCGGTCAGCGTGCCCGACCCGACGCCGTGCAGCGGCGTGTAGGCGATCCGCAGCTCGCGGGCGTCGCCGAGCGGCAGCGCGGTCACCGCGTCGATGTAGTCGTCGATGATGCTCTCGCCCAGCTCGGTCAGCGTGCCGGGCGCGTCGAGCGGCAACTGGTCGACGCGGCCCACCGCCTCGATGGCGGCGGAGATCTCGGCGTCGATCGGCGGCACGATCTGGGAGCCGTCGCCCCAGTAGACCTTGTAGCCGTTGTCGCGGGGCGGGTTGTGGCTGGCGGTGACCATCACACCGGCGTCGGCGCCGAGGTGGCGTACGGCGAAGGCGAGGATGGGAGTCGGCAGCGGGCAGGGCAGTAGCGAGGCGTGCAGTCCGGCGCCGGTCAGCACGGCCGCGGTGTCGCGAGCGAACACGTCGGATTTGTGGCGGGCGTCGTAGCCGATGACGACGTGCCTGCCGGGGCCGAGCACCTGGGCCAGACCGGCCGCGGCCCGCATGACGGTCACCCGGTTCATCCGGTTGGGGCCCGCGCCCAGCTCACCGCGCAGACCGGCCGTACCGAACTCGAGCCCGGCACCGAAGCGGTCGCGCAGCGCCTCGATATCGCCGGAGTCGAGCAGGGCGGACAGCTCGGCCCGGGTCTCGGGATCAGGATCCTGCGCCAGCCAGAGACGGGCCGCCGGAACCAGGTCGGCGGACACGGGGGCGTCTGCGGTCGGTTCGGCGGTCGCGGAGGCGTCGCCGGCCGCGGGGGACGAGGGTGCCGGGTCGTCGGTCACAGACGGTCCACGATCTTGGCCAGCAGGGTGCCCATGCGGGCGGCCGTCGCGCGGCCGACCTGGAGGACCTCCTCGTGGTTGAGCGGCTCGTCCGCCAGCCCCGCCCCCGGGTTGGTGACCAGGGAGACGCCCAGCACCTCGAGACCGGCCTCGCGGGCCGCGATGGCCTCCAGGACGGTGGACATGCCGATCATGTCGCCGCCCAGCGTGCGCAGCATGCGGATCTCGGCGGGCGTCTCGTAGGTGGGGCCGCGGAAGGCCACATAGACGCCCTCGGCGATGGTCGGGTCCACCTCCTGCACGAGCGCGCGCAGCCGCCGCGAGTAGACCTCGGTGAGGTCGATGAACGTGGTGCCGGTGATCGGGTTGGCCCCGGTCATGTTGATGTGGTCGCTGATCAGCACCGGGTCGCCGACCTGCTGCGTCTCGGGGCGCAGCCCGCCGGCCGCGTTGGTCAGCACGATCGTGCCGACTCCCGCGGCGGCGGCGGTGCGTACGCCGTGGACGACGGAGTCGACGCCGCGGCCCTCGTACAGATGGCTGCGACCGAGGAAGACCAGCGCGTGCCGCCCACCGGGGGTGCGCAGAACACGGATCTTGCCGCCGTGCCCGGCCACGGCCGGAGCGGAGAAGCCGGGCAGGTCGGTGAAGGGGATCTCCGTGACCGTCTCGCCGATCGCGTCCGCGGCCGGCACCCAGCCGGACCCCATGACGAGGGCGACGTCGAAGGTGTCGAGGCCGCAGGCGCTCTTCAGCGCCTCGGCGGCGGCTCTGGCCAGGGAGTAGGGGTCGTTGCTCACGTCAGTAGTTTAGGAGGAGCCTGTCGAGCACCCGTACCCCGAACTGGAGCGCGTCCACCGGCACCCGCTCGTCCACGCCGTGGAACATCGACGCGAAGTCCATGTCCCCGGGCAGTCGCAGCGGCACGAACCCGAACCCGCGGACGCCCAGGTCGGCGAAGAAGGTCTTGTTGTCGGTGCCGCCGGACATGCAGTACGGCACGGCCCGCGCCGTGGGGTCCTCGGCCTTCAGCGCCGCGATCATCGACTCGACCAGGGCGCCGTCGAACGTGGTCTCCAGCGCGATGTCGTGGTGCACGAACTCGCGGCGGACGTTCGACCCGATCAGCGAGTCGATCGTCTTGAAGAACTCGTCCTCGTGGCCCGGCAGGAAGCGGCCGTCGATCACGGCGGTGGCCTGGCCGGGGATGACGTTCGACTTGTAGCCGGCGTTGAGCTGGGTCGGGTTGGCGGTGTGGCTCAACGTCGCGCCGACGAAGCGGACCAGCGGCCCGATCTTGTCCAGGATGGGCGCCGGGTCGTCCTCGTCGAAGGGCAGGCCGAACGCGTCCGCGACCTCGGTGAGGAACTGGCGGACCGTCGGGGTGAGGGTGATCGGCCACTCGTGGGCGCCGACCCTGGCCACGGCCTTGGCCACCTCGGTGACCGCGTTGTCGGTGTTGAGCATCGAGCCGTGCCCGGCGGTGCCGTCGGCGATGAGCTTCATCCAGCCGAGACCCTTCTGCGCGGTCTCGATCAGGTAGAGCCGCAGGGACGGGTCCACCTCCAGGGAGTAGCCGCCGACCTCGCTGATCGCCTCGGTGACGCCCTCGAACAGCTCCGGGTGGTGCGCGGTGAGGTGCTTGGCGCCGTAGTTGCCGCCCGCCTCCTCGTCGGCGACCCAGGCGAAGACGAGGTCGCGGCGCGGCTTGCGGCCCTCGCGGGTGAGCTGGCGGAGTACGGCCAGCATCATCGCGTCCATGTCCTTCATGTCGACCGCGCCCCGGCCCCAGATGTAGCCGTCGCGTACCTCGCCGCCGAACGGGTCGACGGACCAGTCGGCCGCGTTGGCGGGCACCACGTCCAGGTGGCCGTGGACCAGGAGCGCGGGCAGCGACGGGTCGGTGCCTTCGACGCGGGTGATGACGTTGCCCCGGCCCGGCTCGCTCTCGATGTAGGTGGCCTCGATGCCGACCTCGTCCAGCCTGGCCATGACGGCCTCGGCGGCGGCCCGCTCGCCGGGGCCGGTGCCGTCCCCGTAGTTGCTGCTGTCGACGCGGATGAGTTCGGCGCAGAGTTCGGCGACTTCGTTCTCGGCGGGCGTCATGGTGTCCTCTCCAGGGTGAGCAGGCCGGACTTGTGGAGGTGACCGCGTTTGTAGGCGCGGGTGATGAGGGTGACGTCCATGTCGGTGACCTCGTCGAGCGGGCCGACGACACCCGTCAGGAAACGGTAGAGATCGGCCTCATGGGCCACCGCGACCTGGACGATCAGGGAATGGGTGCCCGAGGTGGCCGCGCAGTAACGCACGCTGGGGTGCGCGGCGAGCCGCTGGCCGACCAGGTCGAGCCCGTGCGGCCGTACCTTGAGCCAGAGCTTGCCCTCCACCTCCAGGCCGAGCAGCGCGGGCTCGACCTCGGCCCGCAGCAGCAGGAGCCGCCGTTCGAGCAGCGAGGACACCCGCCTGCGGGCGGTCGGCACGGAGATGTCGAGCCGCTCGGCGATCGCCGTGAACGCGATCCTGCCGTCACCGGCCAGCAGTTCGGCGATCTCCTGCTCCAGAGGCGAAAGACCGTCCTCGTCGGGAAGGACTTCGAGGATCGGGGGCGGACGCAGCTGGGCTGCCTCCTGCTCGCTGAGGTAGGGCGCGTGCCACTCGGCGACCGTCCTGAAGGTGTGCAGGACAACCTGCGTCTGCGTCTGCAGCACCCCGTCGATCTCGCTGATCTCCGCGGTGAGGATGTCGTGCAGCTCCTCCCGTGACCGGGCGACCAGCTCGCAGGCGAGGTCGGCCGCCCCGGTCAGCGAGTAGACCGAGCGCGTGTCGGGCCGGTCGGCCAGCGCCTTGGCGACCTGCGCCGCCGTACCGGGGCGGACCTGGACATGCAGGTGCACGGGCCGGCCGTGGCCCGAACGCAGGTCGTCATAGATCGCGGTGACGCGCACCATGCCGTCGGCGATCAGCCGCTGTAACCGGCGCGCGACCGTGCGTTCGTGCTCGCCGACGGCCCTGCCGATCTCGCCCCACGACGCGCGGGGGCTGATCTGGAGAGCGGCGACCAGGCGCCGGTCGAGAACATCCACGGGGAGCCGTCTCTATGTCGGGTTTGTAAATATGTTGCCAGGCATTTGACTGTTTCGGTCGCCCGAATGCACAGTAGGCCATCATCGCAGTTGTCAGCAAAGGAGCCCCCCGTGGCGACCTCCCCCGTGGCGCCATCGCCACTCGGCATCCCCAAAAGCCGTGTCCGACAGCTCATGGCGGCCAGCATCGGCAACGTCGTCGAGTGGTTCGACTGGTACACATACAGCTTCCTGACCGTCTACTTCGCCGAGCAGATCTTCCCCAAGTCCGGCACGAACAGTCTGGTCCCGGTGCTGAGCGCCTTCGCGGTGTTCGCGGTCGGCTTCTTCATGCGCCCGCTGGGCGGCCTGCTGGTGGGCGCGTTCGCCGACCGGTTCGGCCGCAAGTCTGCGATGACCTTCACGATCATCCTGATGGGTGGCGGCTCGCTGCTGCTGGCGATCACGCCGACGTACGAGGCGGCGGGCGTGCTCGCGCCGATCATCCTGACGCTGGCGCGGCTGATCCAGGGCCTCTCGGTCGGCGGTGAGTTCGCCGCGGCGACCACCTTCCTGGTCGAGTCGGCCCCTCCCGGGCGTCGCGGGCTGTTCTCGAGCTTCCAGTACGTCAGCACCACCATCGGCCAGCTCTTCGCCTCCGGCCTGGCCGCCCTGCTGGCCGCCAACCTCGCCGAAGCCGACATGAGCTCGTACGGCTGGCGCATCCCGTTCGTGGTGGGCGCGGTGATCAGCCTCGTGGGCCTGTGGATCCGCAAGGGCGCCGAGGAGACCAGCGCGGTCGTCAGCGAGATCCAGGAGGGCAAGACCGAGCGTCCGGGCCTGTTCGAGTTCCTGGTCCGCTATCCGACCAAGGCCGCCTTGATCGTCGGCATCACCGTGGCGGGCACGGTCGCCTACTACACCTGGACGACCTTCCTGCCGACCTACGCCCAGCAGAACGTGGGCTTCGACAAGGGTCAGTCGCTCACGGTCAGCACGATCGCGCTGGTCTTCTTCATGGTCCTGCAGCCGCTGCTCGGCATGCTGTCGGACCGGGTCGGGCGCCGGCCCATGCTGATCACCTTCGGCCTGGCGTTCACGATCCTGCCGGTGCCGCTGCTCGGCATGCTGACGAACTCCTTCTCCAGCCTGCTGTTCATCCAGTGCCTCGGCATGATCTTCCTCGGCTGCTTCACCTCGGTCTCGGCCGCGGTCAACTCCGAGTTGTTCCCGACCCGGGTGCGGGCGGCGGGGGCGGGCTTCCCGTACTCGCTGACCGTCGCCATCTTCGGCGGCACCGCGCCACTCATCGGCACGGCGCTGAAGGACGCGGGCAACGCGGGACTCTTCCCGTGGTACATGTCGGCGCTCGCCCTGGTCTCCACACTGGTGTACGTCTTCGCGTTGAAGGAGACCAAGGACCAGCCGCTCAGCTAGTCGCCGATCGATTTGCAGGGGCGTCCCCGCAGCTCCTTGACGTAGTCGTCGGGGGCGCCCGCCCGCTCGGCGGCGTCGGCCAGGATGCCCAGGTAACGGGCGGAGGGCAGGCCGCCCTCATAGCCGTCGAGCACGTAGAACCAGGCCACCTGCTCGCCGTCGAGCGTCTGCACCCGCAGCCGCACCTTGTGGTAGAGGCCGCGGACCGCGCCCTCCCACTGGTCGAGGGAGTTGGCGTCCAACTCGGGCACGTCGTAGAGGACCACGAAGACGTGCTCGTCGGGGTCTTCGACGATGGTGGAGAGCGCGCCCTCCCAGGCGAAGTATTCGCCGCCGAACGTCAGGCGCCAACCCTGCAGCCAGCCCACGCCCCGGATCGGGGAATGAGGGGCACGCATGGCCATCTGCTCGGGGTCCATGTTGCTGCCGTAGGCCGCGTATACAGGCACAGCTGATAAGAGTAGCGCGCGACCGGCCGCCCCGTTCGTCGTCAGCGCGCGCCATGCGGGACAATAGGCACGTGACGAGGATCGTGATCATCGGTGGCGGACCAGGCGGCTACGAGGCGGCTCTGGTGGCGGCGCAGCTAGGCGCGCAGGTCACCATGGTCGAACAGGACGGGCCTGGCGGCGCGTGCGTGCTGACCGACTGCGTGCCGTCCAAGACGCTCATCGCCACCTCCGTGCGTAAACAGGCCCTCCTCGACGCGCCCTCGCTGGGCGTCGGATTCACCGGGGGGCTCGATGGCGACGTCGGCGTGGCGAGCGTCGATCTGCCGCTGGTCAACAAGCGGGTCAAGGAGCTGGCGCAGGCCCAGTCGGCCGACATCGAGACCAGGGTCGCCGCAGAGGGCGTCGAGATCATCAAGGCCCGCGGGCGGCTGGTCGACCCGCAGCTGGTCAAGGCGGGCGACCGCGCGATCAAGGCCGACGTGGTCATCGTGGCGACCGGCGCGACGCCGCGCATCCTGCCGGGGGCCGAGCCCGACGGCGAGCGTGTCCTTACCTGGCGTCAGCTCTATGACCTCGACGCGCTGCCCGAGCACCTGATCGTGGTGGGCTCCGGGGTGACGGGCGCCGAGTTCGCGGGCGCCTACCGCTCGCTGGGCGCCGAGGTCACGCTGGTCTCCAGCCGCGACCGGATGATGCCCAATGAGGACGCCGACGGCGCCGAGGTGCTCGAAGAGGTCTACCGGCGCCGCGGCATGAACGTCATGGGCCGCTCCCGCGCCGCCTCCGTCAAGCGGACCGCCGACGGCGTCGTGGTCACGCTCGAAGACGGCCGCACGGCCGAGGGCTCCCACGCGCTGATGACGGTCGGCATGGTGCCCAACACGAGCGGCATCGGCCTGGAGGAGGCCGGGGTCCAGCTCGACAGGAACGGCTTCATCAAGGTCGACAAGGTCTCGCGCACCTCCGCGCCGGGCGTCTACGCGGCGGGTGACTGCACCGGCGTGCTCATGCTCGCCTCGGTCGCCGCCATGCAGGGCCGCATCGGGGTCTGGCACGCGCTGGGCGAGGCCGTCCAGCCGCTCCGGCTGGCCACGGTGGCCTCCAACATCTTCACCGATCCGGAGATCGCCGCGGTCGGCGTGGCACAGCGCTCGATCGAGGCCGGCGAGATCGAGGCCAACGTGGTCAAGCTGCCGCTGGCCACCAACGCTCGCGCCAAGATGCAGGGGTTCAACGACGGTTTCGTCAAGCTGTTCTGCCGTCCGCACACTGGCATCGTGCTGGGCGGGGTCGTGGTGGCGCCGCGCGCGTCGGAGCTGATCCTGGCGCTCTCGGTGGCGGTGCAACAGCGGCTCACGGTGGATCAGCTGGCCCACACTTTCGCGGTATATCCGTCTTTGTCAGGATCCATCACCGAGGCAGCCCGGCGGTTGATGCAGCCTGAGGCGCAGATCGGGATCTGACCCGGCTTCCACGAAACCGGGCGCGCCCCGAAAGGGATCGCGCCCGGTGAGACAACGGGCGCCCCCAGAGGGACGCCGCCGGTAAAAAACGGGCGCGCCCCCCGAAGGGAACGCGCCCGGTCACTCGCTGGTCGCTTTACCAGTCGCCGCCGCCGAAGTCGCCACCACCGAAGTCGCCGCCGCCGCCGAAGTCGCCCCAGCCGCCGCCACCTCCGCCGCCGAAGTCGCCGCCGCCACCGAAGTCGCCGCCACCGCCACCGCCGTCGGAGAAGCCCTCGGCGTAACCGGCGCCGTAGCCGCCGAAACCGCCGCCGAGCATGCTGCCCATCATCGTGCCGATGAACATGCCGGTCATGATGTCGCCGAAGCCGCCGTAGTAGCCGTAGGCGTAGGGCTGATAGGCCGGGCCCGCGTCGTAGTAGGGACGCCGCTGGCCGTCGACCATGACCTCCCGCATCTGCGGGTCGAAGCCGCGCTCCACGGCCTCGGCGTCGCTCGCGCAGGCGGGTACGTCGCGCACCGCGCCGCCGGGCGGCGCCCAGCGCACGTCACGTACGGACGGGCCGTGCTGCGGGTTGAAGAAGCAAGGCGCTCGCCGCTCGGGGACCGGCTGGTTGTTGACCTTGGCCTTCACCACGGCCAGCGCGTAGCGGCCGTCCTCCAGCGTCTGGGTCACCTCGCGGACCTGGTCGGCCCGCTGCACCGCCGCGAGCTGCGTCTTGGCCTTCTCGTAGGAGTCGAGCGCCTGCTGCCACTCGGTGATGTGCTGCCCGCTCTGGCCGGAGAGCGCCACGTCGGTGTCCAGCGCGGTGATCTCCTCGCCGAGCTTGGTGACGTCCTCCTCCACGGTCTGCTTGACCGCGGCCAGGTCCTTGGCGTCCTGGATGGCCTGCTTCTTCTTCTTGTTCTTGGAGTAGACGAAGTAGCCGCCGCCGCCGACCACGACGAGCGCGCCCAGGGCGATCAGCGCGCCGCTGCCGCCGCCGCTGCCGCCCACCGGGCCGGAGTCGAGCGCGGCCTTCTTGCCCTCGGAGGCGAGGTTGATGCGCTCGACGAAGTCATTCATGCCGGACACGACGTCGTCGTGGTTTCGCACAGCCAGCTGGGACAGCCGGTTGGTGAGACCAGGCTTGCCGAAGTTGGACTCCGCGAACAGGGAGTTGCCGTCGAGCACCGCCACGGTGACCCGGCCCCCGTTCTTGGCGGCCGCGGTGGCCGTGCCAAGGGTGTCGAGGTACTGCTTGGCGTTGGCCGTCGTCAATGTGCCGTCGGGCAGGGCCGCGACGTAGATGTCACTCTTGGAGCCCTTCAACGTGTCGCGGATCTCGGACTGCTGGTCCGAGGTCAGCGGCGAGCCCGACTGCACGAATAGCGGATCCTTCTTGTCCTTCCAATAGGACACAACGCTCGATGCGTCAGGGGGTGCGGCCGCCGCGTTGGCGGCAGGGGACAGCGCAAGGACGACGAAAAGACCGGCGATCAGAGCCGCGATCGCGGCCCCTGCTCGGCGCAGCGAATGGGTCATTGGCAGCAAGCCTCCTTCGCCCAGGATGACGAACGGGCACTCGACAAAGTTCCTCTACAGCGCACGTTACCCGTACGGAGTCGGTCGAGCGCGGGGCGTGGTCAAGTCTCTTCGAGACTCCGGCACGATCAAGCGAGAGGTCGAGCGACGTCAAGCGAGGTCGAGCGACGTCGAGCGACGTAAAACGTCGTCAGGCGTCCTTGATCTCGCAGATCGTGGCGCCCGACGTGACGGTCTGCCCGACCGCTGCGGTCAGGCCCGTGACGGTGCCCGCCTTGTGCGCGGTCAGTGGCTGCTCCATCTTCATGGCCTCCAGCACCACGATCGCGTCGCCCTCGGCCACCGTGTCGCCGTCGGCCGCGACGATCTTGACGATGGTGCCCTGCATCGGGCTGACCAGCGCGTCGCCGCCCGCCGCGGGCTTGTTCGCGCCGCCGCGTCTGGGCTTCCTGGCCGCGGGCGGCGCGGAGCCTCTGGCGGTCGTAGCGAGGCCGGAGGGGAGGACCACTTCGAGGCGCTTGCCGCCGACCTCGACCGTCACCGACTCCCGGGCGGCGGGCTCGTCGGCGGAGCCGTCGCCCGAGTAAGGCGGGATCGTGTTGTCGAACTCGGTCTCGATCCACCGGGTGTGGACGGCGAACGGTTCGGCGGTGAAGGCCGGGTCCGACACGACCGCGCGGTGGAAGGGCAGCACGGTCGGCATGCCGCCGATCTCGAACTCGGCCAGCGCGCGGCGCGAGCGCTCCAGCGCCTCCGTACGGGTACGGCCGGTCACGATCAGCTTGGCCACCAGCGAGTCGAACGTCTGCGGCACGGTCATCCCGGCCTCGAACCCCGAGTCGAGCCGCACTCCGGGACCCGACGGCGGTCGCATGACGGTGAGGGTGCCCGGAGCGGGCAGGAAGTTTCGGCCGGCGTCCTCGGCGTTGACGCGGAACTCGATCGAGTGGCCGCGCGGCCGCGGGTCGGCGTAGCCGAGTGTCCCGCCGTCGGCGATGCGGAACATCTCACGGACCAGGTCGAGGCCCGACACCTCCTCGCTGACCGGATGCTCGACCTGCAGACGGGTGTTGACCTCCAGGAAGGAGATCGTGCCGTCCTGGCCGACGAGGAACTCGCAGGTGCCCGCGCCGACGTAGCCGGCCTCGCGCAGGATCGCCTTGGAGCTGGTGTAGAGGATCTCGACCTGCGACTCGGACAGGAACGGCGCGGGCGCCTCCTCCACGAGCTTCTGGTGGCGGCGCTGGAGTGAGCAGTCTCGGGTGCCGACCACGACCACGTTGCCGTCGCGGTCGGCCAGGCACTGGGTCTCGACGTGCCGCGGGCGGTCGAGGTAGCGCTCCACGAAGCACTCGCCGCGGCCGAACGCGGCGGTCGCCTCGCGTACGGCCGATTCGTAGAGCTCGGCGACCTCCTCCAGTCGGCGGGCGACCTTGATGCCCCGGCCGCCGCCGCCATAGGCGGCCTTGATCGCGATGGGCAGCCCGTGCTCCTCGGCGAAGGCGACCACCTCCGCCGCCCCCGACACCGGGTCCTTGGTTCCGGCGACCAGCGGCGCGCCGACCTTCTGCGCGATGTGCCTGGCCTGGACCTTGTCGCCGAGCGCGGCGATGGCGGCGGGCGGCGGGCCGATCCAGATCAGGCCCGCGTCGATGACGGCCTGGGCGAAGCCGGCGTTCTCGGCCAGGAAACCATAACCGGGGTGGACGGCGTCGGCGCCGGAGCGCCGGGCGATCTCCAGCAGCTTCCCGATGTCGAGGTAGGTCTCGGCGGGGGATTGGCCGCCCAGCGCGTACGCCTCATCGGCGATCTTCGCGTGCAGGGAGTCGAGGTCCTGGTCGGCGTAGACGGCCACGCTGCCGATCCCGGCGTCCTTGCATGCCCGCGCGATCCGGACGGCGATCTCACCCCGATTGGCGATCAGAACCTTCTGCACCGACCTACGTCCTTCCGACGCCCTTCGACGACAGACACTGAACGGAGTGTAAGTGCTTGTTGTCGGCCGACCCTCAGCGACCCAAGTACGCCCCGCCGTTCACATGGAGCACCTGCCCCGTCAGGTGCCGCGCACCCGGAGTGGCGAGGAACAGAACAGTGTCGGCCACGTCAGATGGGGTGCCGGGGCGGCCGTTGCGGGTGTTCTCGACGCGAGCCCTGATGCCCTCCTCGGTCAGGCGGCCGCGGAAGAACTCGGTGTCGACAACCAGGCCGGGGGAGACCACGTTGGCGGTCACGCCCCGGGGGCCGAGCTGGGCGGCCAGGTCGGCGGTCCACGCCTCGACGGCCGCCTTGGCCGCGCCGTACGAGCCGGAGCCCGTACCGCGGGCGGCGATCGAGCCGATCGTGATGATCCGCCCGCCCTTGGCGAAGCGCGGCAGCAGCGCGGTCGTGACGAGCACGGCGGACAGCAGGTTGGCGTTGAGGTTGGCCAGCCACCCCTCGGCCACGTCCAGCAGGTCGTCGGACTGCCGCCGGTCGAGGTTGGTGTTGCCGCCCGCGTTGTTGACCAGGACGTCGACCCGCTCGGGCAGACGGCCGGCCGCCTCCTTCACGGCGGCGGGGTTCGCGGCGTCGAAGGGCAGGAAGTCGGCGCCGAGCCGGGACGCGGCCTCTTTCAGCACATGCTCGCGCCGCCCGGTGATCGTGACCCGGTCGCCCGCGGAGACGAACGCCGCCGCGACCGCGTAGCCGATCCCGGTGCCACCGCCGGTGACCACAACCTCGCGCATGGCCGGATGCTCCTTAGATCCGAATATTCCTCTGGAAGACCATAGCCGCTCGGCATAACAGGAGCGAGGTGTGAGTGACGCGTCTATGTTGAGGGCGCTTTCAGTCGATCCAGGAGGTATGCATGAGCCAGAGCCTGCTCGGTGGCGACCCCGCGGAAATGCAGCAGATGGCCACCCAATTCACCCAGCAGTCCGAGGCGGTGCGCACCACGATGACCGCGCTGGACCGCGAGGCCGCCAAGGTCGGCACCGCTTGGACGGGCCCGGGAGCCGAGCGCTTCCAAGGGGCCTGGCAGAACTACCGGACGGCCTTCCAGCGCATGACGGAAGAGCTCCAGGAGGCCTCCCGGGTGATCAACACCTACCGGGGCAACATCGAGTCCGCGACCCGCTGAGTCTCGCGGAGGGGCCCCGGCCTGAGCGCCGGGGCTTCCTTTCGTTCACGACAACGTTCAGGTTGGCAGGCTACGCTCTTCCGCCATGATCGGACGGACTCTCGCGGCGGGCGTGCTCGCCCTGCAGCTCACCTCGGCCCCCGCCCTCGCCGCGGTGCCGGCGGAGAGGTCAGCGCCCGTCGAGTGCAAGCCGCGCAAGGGGACGACGCAGCTGCCCGGCACCGAGCCGTGGGCACAGCGAAGGCTCGACATCAAGAACGTGTGGCGCCTCACCCGGGGCGCGGGCGTGAAGGTCGCCGTCGTCGACAGCGGCGTCGACTACCAGCACCCGCAGATCCAGATCTCCAAGTTCATCGACATCACCCACACCGGCTACCGCGACTGCGTGGGGCACGGCACCGCCGTCGCGGGCATCATCGCCGGCCGCTACCTCGCGGGGGTCCCCTTCCACGGCGTCGCCCCCGAAGCCCAGCTCATCTCGGTGAAGCAGAGCAACAGCGAGGAGGGCGAGGTCGCCGACCTGGTCAAGGGGATCAAGGAGGCGGTGGACCGCAAGGCGGACGTGATCAACGTCTCGGTGCGGGCCGCCGACCATCCCGACCTGAGGGCGGTCATCCAGTACGCGCTGTCCAGGGACATCGTGGTCGTGGCCGCCGCCGGCAACATCACCAAGGAGGACGGGCCGCCCGAGCCCGCCTACCCCGCGGCCTACGACGGCGTGCTCGCCGTCGGCTCCGCCAACAGCAACGGCCAGCGCGCCGACTCCTCCAACACGGCCACGCCGGTCGGCGTGCTCGGGCCGGGCGTGGACATCACCGCCCCGTGGACGGGCAAGAGCTACATGCGCGGCCTGGAGGGTACCAGCTTCGCCGCGCCGTATGTGGCCGGGGTCGCCGCGCTCGTCCGCGCCCGCTTCCCCAAGCTCGACCAGGAGCAGGTACGCCAGCGCATCACCGCCACGGCCGACGGCTCGGTGGGCACGGGCACCGGAGCCGGGATGGTCAACCCGCTGCTGGCCGTCACCGCGACGCTGTCCTTCGACCCGGCCGGCGCCCCGGTGGTCGCCGCGCCACCGCCCTCGCCGCTGCCCGCCGACGTGGTGGCCAAGGTCCCGGCGCCCGACGAGCACGCGACGAACATCTCTCTCCTGGTGACGGTCGGCGCGCTGGCCATCGCCGCCGTCGGGGCGGCCTGCGCGCTGCTCGTCCCGCTGGGTCGACGGCGCGGATGGCGTCCCGGTCGTCCGGCGGCTTGATGTCCTGACGGTTAAATGTCAGGTTGCGTCCGAAACTACTGATGCAAAAGTGACAGGTTTGGTTGAATGTACTGTAGATCGCGTTTTGAGGTGAAGGGAAAGAGATGCACCCTCTGCAGCCGGGTGATCCAGAGCGTTTAGGAGCTCACACCCTCTTTGGACGGCTGGACGAGGGCCCGCGCGGAGTCGCGTACCTCGGCAAGGAGTCCGAGGACGGACCCACCCGAGTGATCAAGCTGCTCCCGGCCGTTCCGGACGCGGGGCCGCAGGACGCCGAGCGGTACAAGGGCGTCCAGCGCATTTCGAGTGTGTACGTCGCCAGGACCCTGGACGCCGGCATGCACGGCGAGCAGCCGTACATCGTGCGCGAGCACATCGAGGGCCGCAGCCTGGCCGAAACGGTGGCGGCCGAAGGGCCGCTCGACGGCGACACCCTGGAGCGGGTGGCCGTGGGCGTGCTGACCGCCCTGACCGCCGTCCACCTCGCCGGGGTCACGCACCGCGGGCTCACCCCGCACAACGTACTTCTCGCCGCGGACGGCCCGCGTGTGACGGACATCGACCTCGGCGAGGCCGTCGGCGAGCTGGGTTACCGCTCACCCGAGCAGCTCAGCGGACTGGGTTACGGCCCTTACGCCGACGTGTTCGCCTGGGCCGCGACGATCGTCTTCGCCGCGACCGGGCAGCCGCCCTTCGGGCACGACGCCCAGGCGGTGCTCAACGAGGAGCCCGAGGTCGGCGCGCTCGCCGAGCCGCTGCGCCGGGTGGTCCTCTCCGCGCTGTCGAAGGACGTCACCCAGCGGCCGACCACGTACACGGCGTTGCTGCAGCTCCTTGGGGACAAGAGCGGGGCCGCCGCGCCGCGCGTGGGCGTCGTGGCCACCGTGACGCCGCCGGAGCCGATCCCGGCGCCACAGGACGAGCTCTTCCCGCCGCAGACCATCCAGCTCCCGCCGTTGCAGGTGCCGGTCGAGCACCAGCAGCCGCTCGAAGGGGTGCCGGTCCCGCAGCAGACGTGGGGTCCGCCGCCCGTGCCGCAGCAGCAGGGAGCCACGTGGGAAGGGCCGCCCGGCGGGCAGCCGCCCGCGCAGGTGTGGCAGGTACCGGCCCAGGGCGGCGCCGCAGCCCCCCGGCGCAAGTCGTTCCCCATCGGGCTCGCCGCGGCCGTCACGGCCGTCATGCTGCTGTCCGGCGTGGGGCTGTGGGGCGCCGGCCACTACGCCAAGCTGGAGCCCGTCTCCAACTCCGCGTCGGAGGCGACGAAGAGCGGTGGCACCCTCGCGATCGGCGGTGGCGGCGGTGACTCCTCCACGCAGCAACAGCAGCAGCAGCCCGGCCAGCCCGATCCGCAGCCGTCACAGGCCGATGTGACGGTGCCCTGGGCGTCGGCCAGCCCCGACCCGACGGACGTGGTCCCGCTGGTGCTGCCGACCGACTATCCCTCGCAGGCGCCCACGGCTCCGGAGTTCAGCACGGTCCCGACGCCACAGCCGATCCTCACGCAGCCGGTGACCCAGCCGACGGTGACGCAGCCCGCCACCCAGCCGACGGCGACGCAGCCCGCCGCCACCGAGCGCAAGAGCAGGAAACGCCACACGCCGACGCCGACCCCGACCGAGTCGAAGCAGGAGCCGACGCCGACGCCGACGAAGACCAAGGAGCCGGAGCCGACGCCGGAGCCGAGCAAGACCAAGGAGCCGGAGCCGGAGCCGACGAGGACGACTGAGGCGCCGAAGCCGACGCCGACGAAGACCACTCAGAAGCCGACGCCGAAGCCGACCACTCAGTCGCCCAAGCCGACGCCGACGAAGACCACGGCCAAGCCGACGCCCACCAAGACCACCGCCAAGCCGACGCCGACGCCGCCCAAGACGAACCCCTACACGCCGACGCAGGTGTGCGGATCCGGGTTCAGCGTGCAGCGCAGCGGTTCGTTCGCGGGCGGGGTGACCTACCAGCTCTACAACAGCGGCAGTGGTGAGAACTGCGTGGTCACCATGAAGACCACGAACGTGGGTGTGAAGAGCCAGGTCAGCGCCACCCTCGACGTGCAGGGCGGGGGGAGCAAGACCGACTCCGGCATGTTCGACTACTACGCCGGTCCGGTCAAGCTTCCCGCCAAGGGCAAGTGCGTGAAGTACTCGGGCAGCACCGCCTCGGGCAGCACCAGCGCCCCGTACGGCAACTGCGGCTGAGACAGCGCGAAAAGCGGGGCCGGTGAGGATCACTCCTCACCGGCCCCGCTGCTGTCCGGGGGTCAGTCCTCCCAGGCGCGCTGGGTGCGGCGCATCCCTTCGAGCCGTTCGCCGGTCTCGCGGGCGTAGGCGTCCTGCAGCTCGTCCAGGTCGCGCTTGAAGGTGCCCAGCAAATCCTGCTCGCCGGGCACTGTCCCGAGCCCGAGCAGGTCGCGGGCCTGCCGCTCGTGGTCCTCCTGAGCCGCGCGTACGGCCTCGACCACGTCACGGCCGAGCTCCTCCGGATCCAGCCGCATGGCCCGGTGGGTGATCTGCACGTCGACCAGCCGGCTGTCGGCGTCCACGCGGGCGGATACCGTTCCGCCACGGCTCTCACCCGAGCCGCTCAGCTGACGTAGCTCCCGCGTGGCCTGTTCGAGCTCGCGCATCGTCCGTTCGCTGGCCTGTACGAGCCGGTCGAGCTCCACGAGGCGGGGGTCACTGGAATCCATGCGCCCCACGCCACCGGCAGCAGGTTAACGAACGCCAATCGGGAGCCGTCCAGTCGTCTAACTGATCATGAAGAGTGCCATGAGAGCGGGGAGACGAGACCCGACATCAGGAAGAATTCGTACATATGACGATGAAAGCGGCTGCGCCGGGACAGGAGATCTACGTCACCTCCACGGCCATCGGTCACCTGCGCGATCGGGTGGATGACGAGCTGAAGGTGGCCATGTCCTTCGTCAGGAGCCTGGTCGGTACGGTCGGGGTCGAGTCCCCGGGCTTCGGCGTACTCGGGGAGATGGTGCTGGGCGGCACCTACGACGGCATGTGCCGGTGGGCCGACAGCACGCTGGGCGAGGCGGAGAAGACGATCGACAGCTGGTCGGGGGCGCTCGCGCAGGGCGAGCGCAACTGGCGCGCCGCCGAGAAGGCCAGCGCCGTGAGGTACCGCAAATGAGCGAATACGGGAACCTGCGCAACTTCCCGCACCCCGCCTACAACCCGCCCTCCACCGCGAACTCCGGCTACTCGCCCTACAGGTACACCGGCTACAACCCGCCCAACACCCCGGGCTACAACCCCTACAAGCCGCCCACCTTCGGCCCGCCTCCGCAGATGCCGGAGCCGATCGGGCCCAAGGTGCTGGAGTCGATCAAGCGGCTGGGCCGGATGTCGGCTTGGCTGGTCCCCGCCGTGATCGTCGCGGGTACGGCCATCGCCAACGAGCCGGGCATGGCACAGGCGGCCGCGAACTGGAAGAACGGCATCTCCAATCGGCTCGACGACGGGGTCAAGCAACTGCTGCCCCAGCTCGTCGCCACGTCGCGGAGCGGCTGGATCGCCCTCGACCAGCAGGAGTTCGAGCGGGTCGTGTGGATCTTCCACCGGGAGATCGGCGCGCTGCGCGGTGTGCTCGGCGACGTCGGCGGCATGGTCGACGAGGTGGCCGCGGGGTACCGGAGCTACTGGGTCAAGCTGGCCACGCTGGGCGTGACGACGGCCACTCTGCTGCTGTTCGCCAAGCAACTGCAGGCCTTCCCCCACACCAAGCTGTACGGCGGGCTGCTGGAGAAGTTCATCGCCTCCGGAACCAACGGCGCGGTGGCCGTGCTGACCTTGACGCTGGTGTCGGGCCTGCGCGGGGCGGGCGACGTCATGTCCACGGTGATCAAGAAGGAGCACCAGTTCGGCTACATCACGCCGGGCAACGGCGCCGAGATCGACTTCAAGCAGGCGACCATCAACGCCGCGAAGTTCCCGTCGTTCCAGGCGCCGGCGAAGCCCGGTCAGCTGCCTCCGGGCTCCGACAAGTTCGACTGGGTGGAGCCCGAGCAGACCACTCAGTAGGGCCGGTACGGGCCGCCCTGCTCCATCGACTCGATGCCCGGGTGGTTCGCGAGCGATCCGTACCGGTCGTAGGTGTACAGGACCCCGGCGATGATGTTGTCCACCGGCTCCAGGATCTGCTTGTATCCCGGCAGGCTGTTGTGGTCGAACGTGGGCGGGATGGTCTGCATCAGTCCCTGCGACGGCACGCCGTTCTTGGCGTTGATGTCCCAGTTGTTGATGGCGCTCGGGTTGCCCCCGGACTCGTGGTAGATGATGGTCCAGATCCGCTCGATGGCTTTGGGGTCGTTCGGGTCGAGGTCCTGGAGCTTGTCCAGCAGCCCCCTTTTCCGCAGCTCGTCGGCCATCTCCGGGGACTTGATGACCCGGAGGGCCTCCTTGATCCAGTCCACGACCTCGGCCTTGGGCGCGGGGGTGTTGCCGGCCGAGGAGACGCCGCCGCTGTAGGCGTAGCCGGCGCCGCCGCTCGCTCCGCCGCCGTCGCTGCCACCGGCGGCGGCCGCCGACTCCAGCGAGGTGCGCTTGTCCTCGAACGGCGTCCTGACCCACTCGACCTTGCGGTCGCCCGGCTCGAAGTCGGCCCCGTCCGGCTGGGGGACCTTGGTGAAGAAGCCGAACTCGCCGTCCGCGCCGAGCTGCTTGGCCAGCGCCTTCTTGGCGTCCTCCAGGTCGCCTTCGGCCTTCTCCACCAGCGCCTCGGCCTTCGTGACGTTGCCGCTGACGATCGTCGTCTTGGCCAGAGCGTCCTCGGCGTCCTGGGCGGTGGCCTTCGGGTTCAGCTTCGCGTACTGGGTCTTGTACTCCGCCGCGCGTTGGACCGCGTCCTGGCAGAGGGCGTTCACCTTGCCGTGGGCGTCCTCCAGCGAGGTGGCCGCCTTGTCAAGAGCGTCGGCGCAGGCCGACAGCGCGTCATTGAGACCGGTGCTCGCCCGCGGGTAGGCGGCCATGTGCTTGGTGAAGGCGTCGGCCGAGCCGCCCTGCCAGGCCTTGTCCACCTCGCCGACGGACTTGGTCAGGGAGTTGGTCGACCTGGCGACGTGACCGGCGGCCGTCCGCCACGCGTTCGCGGTGCTCCTGATCGCCTGCGGATTGCCGGTCACCTTGGCGAGCAGCGCGGCCAGCCGGTCACCACCGGGCAGGTCGCCGACGCCGCTCATCCGCCGGAGGCCTTCGATGCCTTGCGCAGATTGGTCTCCACCTGGTCGATGGCCTTCTCGACGTTGCTCAGGCGGCTCTTGCCCGCCTGCAGTTCGTCCTTGAGCGCCCGCCAGACCTTGTCGACGTCCGTGGCCAGGCCACCGGAGTCCTTGAGGTCGCCGAAGGTCTTCGACGAGGTCCCCCCGGTCGGCGCGGCGGACTTGGTGCCCTCGAACGCGTCGTCCAGGTCGAACATGTTCGCCACTTTGCGGGCCCGTCTCCCACATTCTTCGAGCGCCTGGTAGTGCACATCGACCCAGCCGCTCATCGGACCCCCAGACGTATTGCTGCGAAGTGCACGAAACATGAGCATAGTGGACAGTTATCGGGGATGTCCCTGAGGAAGGAGAAACTATTGGGGCAGCATGACGGCTACACCGCGCAGTGGGCAAAAATCCGGCACGGGGCCGAAATGGCGCGGGAGGAGGCCGATCACGTGCGTGAGGTGCGTGAGGAGCTGCGCCAGGTGTTCGTCGCCGAGGGCCGGCCCATGGGTGACGACCAGTACGGCGCGGAGTTCGAGAAGACCTTCCCCGATCGGATAAAGGCCATCTTCAACGGCTTCGACGACTACATCGACGAGCTGGAAGGTGTACGGGACGGGATGCACGTCAACGCCAACACGTACGAGGCAGCCGAAAACGACACTCGGGGCTGACGTACGTGCTGCTCGATGGGATACCCGTGCCCGCTTGGGTCCGTCCGTGGGCGGGCTGGGTGCTGGGGACGGACTGGCCCAAAGGCGATGAGGGCGGTCTGTTCCGGCTCGCCGATGGGCTGGTGAAGGCGGCCCGGAGGGTGGCCGCCGGGGCCGACGGGGACGGCATCCGGCTGTACGCCGACGGGTGGGACGGGCCCGCGCTGCGGGCGTTCACCCGCAAGGTGTCCAAGGAGGTGGGCGGTCGCCAGGCGGCTCTGGTGCAGTCCCTGGTGGACCTGGCGTTCGCGTGCAACGAGCTGGGCGTGCAGCTCCAGTTCACCAAGCGGATGATGCGGCTGGCCGTACTGCTGCTGGTGGTGCAGCTGGCGTGGCTGACGTGGGCGCTGGTGTCGCCCGCGGGCGGCCTGGCGGTGCGGTTGATCGGCGTACGCGCGCAGGCGGCGCGGTGGACGGTACGCCAGTTCGCCCGCCGGCTGATGATCAACATCGCGCTGTTCGGCGGATTGCTCGGCGGGATGGACCTCCTGGTCCAGCTGACGCAGTCGCGCCGCGAGGGGGTGGACTGGCGGCAGGTGGGCTCGTCGGCGGCCACCGGAGCGCTGACCGGCGGGTTGCTGACCGGGCTGGCGTGGGCGTTCCCGACGCGCTCGCTGTGGATGCTGATGGGCCAGTCAGGGGTGGCGAACGCGGGCGCCGTGCTGGGCACGGAGCTGTGGAGCGGTGACGGGTCGGTCGATTGGACGCTGGTGCTGAAGGGCCTGTCGTCGGGCGTGGCGGGCGGCGCCGACGCGCATTGGGCGAGCTGGAGCCCGGGCGGCGGCCACCCCGGGCCCAGGGGGCTGGACGAGCACGCGCGCTTCGACGATCCAGGCGACCACGGCCCACGGAACGGCACGGGGCCGGACGACGCGGACGCGAACGGGCGGACGAGGCTGGCTGACGCCGGCGATACCCGTGCCCTGGCCGACGGTGAGCAAGCCCGGCCGCACCCGTACGAGGAGCGGAACATCTTCCGCCGCAGCATCGACCACCTGATCAACTGGGCGCGCCCGGCCGAGACCGGACCCGTCCGGCTCAGGGACCACGCGACGTTCGCCGAGAGCGCCCGTCGCGGGGTGGTCGCGCGCGAACCGCTGGCCGGCGCCGGCGGCGAGACGGTGAAGGTGGAGAAGGTCAGGCTGGCCGACGGCAGTCACGCCGTCGACAAGGAGTTCTCCGGGACGGATCGGCGGGACCGCGACCATCTCAGCTCGCGGCTCGGCCGCGCGGTCGGCGCCGACGTCGCCGCGACCCACATCATCGGCGAGCGGCGGCTGCTGATCGACTGGGTCGACGGCAAGCAGGTGCCGGTCCAGCGCGGTCCCGACGGCAAGTGGCATCTGTCGCGGCTGCACAACACCCGCGAGGGGATCCTCCTCGGCCTGCTCGACGCGCTGACCGGCAACCACGATCGTTTCTCCCCGAAGCGCGTCCAGCAGGACTTCCTGGAGGGCATCGACGGCAGGGTCAAGGGTTACGACGGGGACAAGACCTTCTCCGGGCGGTTACCCGACACGAACAACCCCTTCAGCCGCCACTTCTTCCGCGACAAGGGCGAGATGGCCGACTGGGCGCCCAACCCGCTCAGCAAGGCCGACATCGAGGCGCTCCGGCCACGCGTGGAGGCGCTGCGGCAGGAGTTCCGGGCGCTCGGGCACACGGACTGGTACAGCAGCGTCGAGTTCGCCTTCGAGAAGATCGCGAGGAACGCCAGCGGCACGGTCTCGGTGCTGGACGCGCCCCCCGGCTCCGTGATCGTGGAGCCACGGGCGGCGGCCCCGGCGTTCGGTGAGCGGCCTCGGACGTTCGAGGGAGCCGTCCCGCCGCGGGCCGTGGAGCCCTCGCCGCAGAACGCTTCCGGCGAGATGAAGGCGCACCCGGCACGCAGCCAGGAGCTCAACCCGGACTATCGGACGCCGCTCCTGCCCGTCCACGGCGACAGCGTCAACAGCGGTGTGATGGCCAACGTCATCGACCCGAGGCAGGCGGCCAGGGCGAGCGAGTGGGCCCACCTCAGGAGCAGAGCGACTGTCCACCGGATCGAGAACCGCGTGGGGTACCCGGATCTCGACGCCAGTGCCCGCGTGGAAGCGCGCCGCTTCGCGATCCGGGGTGACGGTGGCGAGGTCCGGCGGGTCACCGAGTTCACGATCAAGATTCGGTACGTCGCCAAGGAAGGCATGACGGCCGAGCAGGTGATGCGGCTCAAGTCCAACGCCCTCGACGGCATGGACCTGTACTACAACCACCAGCACCGGCTTTCCGACGGCAGCCAGTTGCACGTCCGGCTCGAATTCGAGGAGGTGCGCCACGCACGGCCCACCGACACCAATGTGGTGGGCTTCCGCGCCGGCGGCCATCCCGACATCGTTAACTGGTGCGCCAACACCGACCCGCACCTCCACGCCCACGAGATCGGACACCATCTCGGGCTTCCGGACGAGTATCGCGAATACCAGACTCACGGCCGCAGGACGCTCACCGACCGGGGCCTCGAACCAGGCGCCAACCTGATGGGTGACGCGTCCCGCGTGCGCACGGCCGGAAACATCCTGTTAGATCACGCGGGCCACGAGGTCCCGCCACGGGCGACGCTGCTTGACCATCACCTGGCGCACTTCTCCGACCTGCTGCCCCGCTCCGACCGCTTCGCCGAGGGCGACGCGGGGTTCCGGCAGCCGGTCGACGAGTGGACCCGGCCGGTCCACACCCCCGAGACGCTGCGTCTTCCCCGCTACCTGCGCGAACTGCTCGTCCAGTTCCCCCATAGAGGCGGTGACCTGCTCGACCACGTGCAGGTGCTGGATCGCGCCCACTCCCTGTTCGGCGATCGGGTCACCCAGCGCCACGTCGACTACACCGCCAAACTCTTCGACGCCGCCCACTCGCTCTACGGTGCCGTCGTGGACACCCCGACCGTACGAGACCTGCGCCGCCTGCACGGCCTGGTCAAGTTCCTCGGCAGGGGGCCGGACTCGGGGTTGCCCGACGCGGCGTGGCTCAAGGCGGAGACCGAGGCGGTCCTGGGCCGCGGCCATTCCGACCCGAGGAGCGTCGAGGGCCTGTCGAGGCTCGCTGAATGGTTCGCCTACACCGGCGGACAGCCGCATCCCGGCGAGGCAGGAGCGCCGGCCCTGCGCAGGGCGGCCGGAGAGTTCCTCGGCGAGCCCCCGAGCGAGGCCGCCGTCCGCCGCGCCTCGGCCGTGTTCAGCTACGCGGCGGAGCACTCGCCCGTACTGGCCGAGGGAGCCGTGGACTTCGGCCGCGTCACCACCGAACTGCGGGCCAAGCAGGCGGGGGAATGGCGCGGCCGGGCGTTCGATGGTGCGGACTTCGCCCAGCTCGTGGAACGGCTGTACGACGACCCGGGATCCGGGCAGCCCGCGGGGCCGCCCAAGGCTCTTGGGGAGCCCCCGCACACGGGCTCGCACAACACGGGGCCGGCATGGGACGCGCGAAGGGTGGGCGAGGCGGTCACCGACTGGGGGGCCGAGCCGCACGGGGGGAAGCCGCACACCTTCAGCCCGGCCGATCTGGTGGCCGCGCGCAAGCGGGCCCAGCCGGTGAACATGGGGGCACGTGACCCGGGGGTCGCGGCCATCGAGCGTCGCGACATGACCGTCAAGGCACGTGACGGAGTGATGCGGCCCGTCACGGAGTACACCGTCAGGTTCGCCTACCGTTCCGATACGTCGCCGCTGGGCCACCTTGGCACGCGCGTGCGGGCAGGTCTCGACCGGTTCGTCAATGGCAGATACGTGCTGCCGGACGGCTCGGCGCTGCTCGTCCGGGCGGAGTTCGTGCCTGCGGAACACCGCGGTGTGACGATCGGACACCTCGACGAGGCACCTGGCAGTAGGCCGTTCGACTTCCACTATGAGACGTCACACGTCGAGCTGGCGCTCAAGGTCCTCGATCAGCTGGGCATGGACGACGTTCTCGGCCCACCGCGGACGGCCGAGGCCGCCTCGACCGAAGCGGCTCCCAAGGCGGACGCCGTAGCCGCGCACAAGCAGGCGGCATGGGACGCGCGAAGGGTGAGCGAGGCGGTCACCGACTGGGGGGCCGCGCCGCACGGCGGGAAACCGCGCACCTTCCGACCGGCCGAGCTGGTGGCCGCGGGCAGGCAGGTCCAGCCGGTGAACATGGGGGCACGTGACCCGAGGGTCGCGTCCATCCAGCGTCGCGACCTGACCCTCAAACCAAAAGACGGAGTGGTGCGGTGCGTTACCGAGTACACCGTCAAGTTCGCCTACCGTTCCGACATGTCGCGGGCGGACCTGGGCTACTTCGGCAGGCGCGTGCGGGCGGCTCTCAGCCGGTTGGTCGACGGCAGATTCGTGCTGCCGGACGGCTCGGCGCTGCTCGTCCGGGCGGAGTTCGTGCCTTCAGGACACCGCGGTGTGACGATCGGACACCGCGACGGGGCACCTGGCAGTAGGCCGTTCGACTTCCACTATGAGGCGTCATACGTCGAGCTGGCGCTCAAGGTCCTCGATCAGCTGGGCGTGGACGACGTTCTCGGCCCGCCGTAGACGTGGGGCGGTTCGGCCCGTTATGGGTCACTGCGATTCTGGGGGCATTAGGCGGCTTAGCCCGTTATGGGTGACCGCGTACAGATCGCTGGACAGGGCGAGCGGAACGTCCCCCAGCCGGGTCTCGCCGACCCGCTCGCCGTCCGGCAGGCGCCACAGCCGTACGGTGCCGTCGTCGCAGCCCACGGCCAGCACATCGGGCTCGTGGAAGCGCAGGCACCGGACCGTGCCCGGGTTGCCGCCGAGTACAACGACGTCCTCGCCCGTCTCGGCGTCGCGCACCGGCACCAGCCCGTCATAGCTTCCGGCGGCGAGTACGGCCCGGCCGCCGGCCGTGCCGAACGCCAGCGCGTACACCGGCAGCGGATGCCCGTGCACCACCGACAGCGGCCGGCCCGTCGCCGCGTCCCAGGTTCTGACCGCCCGGTCGTACCCGCTGGACGCGATCACGACCCGGCCGCCGATTCGGCCCGTGGCCAGGCACGTGACGCCCGCCGTATGGCCGGTGAGGCGGCGCAGCGGCCGGCCCGAGACCGCGTCCCAGGTCCTCACCGTGCCGTCCATGCCACCCGAGACCAGCAGATCGCCGTCTAGGGCGAGGGCAAGCACCTGACCGGTGTGCGGGGTCGGCACCGCGACCACGCCGTCCACCGGATGATGCACGCGGACGGTGCCGCTGTCGGTGCCGCAGACCAGGTTGCCGCCGTCGAACGCCAGGCTTGTGACACCGCCGTCCCCGGAGGCTGTGGGCGTTTCGGGCAGGAAACTGCCATCGGCCGGCCGCCAGAACCACGGCGTGCCGCCAGGGGACCCGGCGGCCACGAGCGCCCCGTCGCTGGCGACCGCGGTCGCGACGGCGCCGGTGAGCTCCCGCGACAGGGTGCCATCGACCGCCCAGACACGCACCCCATCACCCGCGGTAACCAGCCACTCCGACACGGCACCGGTCGCGGTGGTGGCCCGCCCTTCGGGGGTGGTGGTGATGGCGGTGGCCCATTGGCCTGAGTGCCAGGTGGCCAGGAGTGTTCCGGTGTGCGGGTCGTGGACGGTGACCCGGCCGTCCAGCGCGCAGGAGGCCAGCGCCGGGCGCGCCGCCACGCTGAGGAAGGCCAGCCCGGTCACGCTCGCCTCGTGCCCCTCCAGTACGCGCAGCTCCTGCCCGGTGCTCGCGTCCCAGAGCCGGATCAACCGGTCGGAGCCCGCCGACGCGACGAGTCCGTCAGCTGCGGCGACCGCGTTCACCCAGCCCGGGTGGCCGGGCAGCGAGTGCAGGGTGCGGCCGTCCGAGAGGTCGGTGAGCCGCACAGCCCCGTCGTCGGAGCCGGTGACCAGCAGCGTGCCATCGACGCACACCGCGTTGATCGAGCCCTCGTGCCGGTCCGCCAGCGCGCCCAGCGACCCTGCGGCGTCCCAGACGCGCAGCACGCCGTCGGCGCCGCCGGTGTAGATCAGCCCACCGGACGCGGCCAGCGCCAGGACCGGGCCGTCGTGGCCGGTCGTGGCGTGGAGCTGCTGTCCGGTGCCGGTGTCCCAGACCCTGATGACCAGGTCGTCGCCGCCGGTCGCGACGATCTCCCGGCCACCGGCCGTGCCGAGCGCGACCGCCCGGGTGGGCGCGTCGGTGACGGTGGCACTGCCCAGGTCCTCGCCGTACGGTAGGCCGTACAGGCTGAAAGTGCGCCCGGGACGGGACAGCGCGTACGCCGGCCGCCCGCCGACGGTCCCGAAGGCGGCGGCGGCCGGTGCGCCGGGATCCGGCGGCGGCAGCGCGCGGTCCGGAGTGGAGCGGTGGGCCAGCCTCGGCAATTCGTTCGCCGTCTCCCGGACGGCACCGTCGCCGACCTGGTACACCAGCGCGTCGAGTATCCGCAGGACCGGCTCCAGCCTCACCTCGCCACCATCACGCCACCCGAACAGCAACGACCCGCCCAGCGCCCCGTCCGGTCCGTCCTCACCGTCCACGGTCAGTTCGCGCAGCGTGGAGCCCGGTAGCGGTGTGGGCGCCGCCACGTGCGGAAAGCCCGCCGAGCGCAGGCCGTCCACGAGCCACGGCCACACGGCCTGGTCCAGTTCGGCGGTCCAGGCCCGGACCCCGCCCGCTCGCGCGTGCTCCAGCCGGGCCCGCCCGTCAGCCCAGACCGTCAGCTCCACGGTGCCCGGGAAGGACGTGCCGGTCAGCCGGTAGCGCACATGTGACACGGGTGACAACCTACGGCGCGTCCAGGAAGGCTGTCTGGATCAGGCGCGCACCCGACCTCCGGTCCACGTAGAAGCCGCGCCCCTGCGGAAGCGGCTGCGGCCGCACATTGCCGAACAGCGCGCCCTCGTCCTTGTTGCCCGACATGATCAGCGCCGGGCTGGCCATCTCCTTGAGCCGCTGGACGGCCGGGTCGAACATGGACCGGCTCGCGCCACCCATCTGGCGGGAGATGATCAGGTGCAGACCGATGTCGCGGGCCTGCGGCAGCAGCTCGGCCAGGGGCGCCAGCGGGTTGTTCGAGGTGGCGACGAGGTCGTAGTCGTCCACGATGATGTACAGGTCGGAGCCCTGCCACCAGCTGCGCTCCCTGAGCTGCTCCGGCGTGAGGTCCGCCGGGGGCAGCCGCTTGAGCAGCGCGCTGCGGGCGTCCTGGATCAGCTCGGCCGCCGCGGTGCTGGAGGCCGCGTACCCGATGCGGTGGTCGGTGACCGCGGTGTCGAGCAGGGCGCGCCGGTAGTCGAGCACGATCATCATGCATTCCTTGGGCGTCTTCCTGGCGACCAGGCCCTCCATGATGAGCTTGAGCACGTTCGACTTGCCGCACTCGGTGTCGCCGAACACGATGAAGTGCGGGTCCGCCTCGAAGTCGATCGCGACCGGCGCCAGGGCGGCCTCGTCGATGCCGATGGCGATCCGGTTCGGCCCGGTAAGGGCGGGTTCGGGGAGCGCCGTGGCGGGCAGCAGCGACGGCAGCAGCCGCACGGGGCGGGCGGTGGGACCCTGCCAGGAGGCCCGTACGACCTCCACCAGCGACCGCACTCCGGCGGACAGGTCGTCGGCGCCGCGCACCCCGTCGATGCGCGGCAGCGCGGACAGGAAGTGCATGCCCTCCTTGGTCAGCCCGCGTCCGGGCACGCCTTCCGGTACGGCCAGCGCCGCCTTGCGGCTGACCTCCGACTCGTAGGCGTCACCGAGCTTGAACTCCAGCCGGGTCCCGAACAGGTCCCTGATCCCCGCGCGGAACTCCGACCACTTGTTGGTGGAGGCGACGATGTGGATGCCGTAGCCGAGCCCTCGGGCCGCGAGGTCGGTGATGACCCCTTCCAGTGCCTCGAACTCCTGGCGGATGGTCAGCCAGCCGTCGATCAGCAGGAAGATGTCCCCCCAGCCGTCGCCCTCGTACTCTCCGGCCGCCACGAGACGGCGGTAGGTGGCGATCGAGTCGATGCCGCTCGCGGCGAAGTCGCGCTCGCGCTGCTGCAGGACGGTGGCGATCTCGGCGACGGTCCGGCGTACCCGGTCGGCGTCCATGCGGGTGGCCACGCCGCCGACGTGCGGCAGGCCGTCCAGGGCGGCCAGCGCGCCACCGCCGAAGTCCAGGCAGTAGAACTGCACCTCGCGCGGCGTGTGCGTGAGCGCCATGCTGGTCACCAGCGTACGCAGCACGTTGCTCTTGCCGCTCTGGGTGCCGCCCGCGACGCCGACGTGGCCGGCCGCGCCCGACAGGTCCAGCCAGTACGGGTCGCGACGCTGCTCGAACGGCTTGTCGATGATGCCCACGACTCCGGCGAGGCGGCCCCTGCCGTCCCAGCCGGGCGTGGACAGGCCGAGCTCCGGGGTCACCGACAGCGGAGGCAGCAGGTGCGCGAGGGTCGGCGGCTCGCCGAGCGGCGGCAGCCAGATCCGGTGCGCGGCGGGGCCCTGACCGGCCAGACGCTGTACGACGATGTCCAGCAGGCTGCTCCGCGGCCCCCGCTCGTCGTCCGGCTTGGCGACCTCCTTGGCCGGCTCCTCCACGATCGGGAGCGGCGCGTAGGCCGGGCCGTACTCGACGACCTGGCGGATCGTCTTGTCGTCGCCTTCGGCGGTCGCGCTGCGGGGGTCGCTCTGGTAGGGACCGGAGACGTACGCGGCCTTGAACCGGGTCATCCCGGTGGTGTCGAACTTGAGGAAGCCGTTGCCCGGCGCGGACGGCAGCTCGTAGGCGTCGGCCACACCGAGCACGACGCGGCTCTCCATAGCGGAGAACGTACGCAGGCCGATCCGGTAGGACAGGTGCGTGTCCAGGCCGCGCAGCCGGCCCTCCTCCAGCCGCTGGGAGGCCAGCAGCAGGTGCACGCCGAGCGAGCGGCCGAGCCGGCCGATCATCACGAACAGCTCGATGAACTCCGGCTTGGCCGACAGCAGCTCGCTGAACTCGTCCAGCACCACGAAGAGCGTCGGCATCGGCGCCAGCGCGGCGCCCTGCTCGCGGGCCCGCTCGTAGTCCCGCAGTGAGGCGTAGTTGCCGGCCGAGCGCAGCAGTTCCTGGCGGCGCACCATCTCGCCGTGCAGCGCGTCGTACATGCGGTCGACCAGCGGGAGCTCGTCCTCCAGGTTGGTGATGACCGCCGAGACGTGGGTGAGCGTGTCGAGCCCGAGGAAGGTGGCGCCGCCCTTGAAGTCGACCAGGACGAAGTTCAGAATCTCCGACGAATGGGTGACGGCCAGGCCGAGCACCAGCGTACGCAGCAGCTCGCTCTTGCCGGAGCCGGTCGCGCCGATGACCAGGCCGTGCGGGCCCATGCCGCCCTGCGCCGACTCCTTGATGTCCAGCTCGACCATCCGGCCGTCGGCGCCGAGGCCGATCGGCACCCGCAGCCGGTTGCGGCCCGCCCGTGGCCGCCAGGTCAGCGCCGGGTCCAGCCGCATCGGGTCGCCGATGCCGAGCAGGTCGGTCAGCGTGGTGTTGACCGCCAGCACGTCCTCGACCTCGCCGCCGCTGGTGGCCGAGGCGCGCAGGGGCGCGAGCTGTCTGGCCAGCCCCTCCGCCCGCAGGTAGTCGAGCTTGTCGGGGTTGCCGAGGCGGGTCTTGTTCTCCTTGCCGGCGTGGTCCAGCTTGATCATGTGGAAGCCGTCGGGCTGGATCTCCAGCCGCAGCATGGCCTTCTCCTCCACCGGCCCCGTGGCCCCGGACAGGTCGATCACCGTGACGCCCTGGATGGCGTCCGTGCCGAGCTGCGAGTCGTGGGGCACGTGCCCGCCGTCGACGATGAGCACGTGGTACGGCAGGGCGTCCGCGGGCGAGCCGGGCCGGAACCTGGCCCGCTCCTTGAGCTCGGCGCCCACCAGGCGGTCCAGCTCGCTCATGTTCTCGGCCATCAGCCGCACCGGTCCGGCGGCGTCGACCTCGTCGGGGTGCAGCGCGTGGGGCAGCCACTTGACCCAGTCCCAGTGGCCCATCCACTCCTGACCGGCGCACACCATGATCCGCAGGTCGTCCGGCGAGTGGAACACCGCCATCTGGCCGATCATGGCCCGCACCAGCTCCCGCATGGCCGCCGGGTCGCCGCTGAGCTTGATGCGCGCGAACGAGCCCAGCGCCACGGCCACGGGCAGCTCCGACACGGTCGCGTGCGCCCTGACGAACCTGCGCAGCGCGCCGGCCGACAGCGCGTCCAGGTCCTCCACCGGCTTGGAGTCCGGGGGTATGAGCTGGATGGCCAGCTTCTGTACGCCGGTGCCGAGCCGTACCGTGCTGAAGTCGTCGTCGCGCGGCCGGCGTTCCCACAGGCGGGGGCCCATCGCGATCCACCAGAGCGCGTCGGGCTCGGGGCCGCTCCACTCCAGCGCCTCGCGCTGCTGCTTGGCCGCCCGCCTGACCTTCTTGCGCACCTGCGACAGGTAGCGGAAGTAGTCGCGGCGGGCCCCGTTGAGTTTGTGCTTGCGCTCGCCCGACTGGCGGCCCATCTGTCCCAGCGTCATGCCGAGCATGGACACCGCGAACATGCCGCTCGCCACGTACATGATCGGGTTGGCGTTGCCGCCCGCGGTGAACATCAGGGCCATCGCCGCGGCGCCCGCCACCATGGGCAGGTACGTGAGCACCAGCATGAAGCCCTGCCCCTGGACCTCGGGGATCTCAGGCGGCGATTCGAGCAGGATCTCCCCGCGTGGCGGCTTGGGGCTGGGACGGCGTTCGGGCCGCCGGACAACGACAATGCTCACCGTGGGATGGTCCTCCGTATCGGTTGCTGACCTTCTTACCAGAAGCGACCCGATATGTTCTCTCTTGTCCATGATGCTCGTGGGACGGAGACCAGCCATGGGATCGATGGTCCACGGACCGGCCGTTCAAGGGCCGTATCCGCAGGGTCCCCCGCGCCTGCCAGGCCCGCCGCACCCGCAGGGACCCCCGCATCCGCAGGGGCCGATGCAGGTGAGCTCGCTCGCCCAGGTGCACGTGCCGCTGCCCGCGCTGTGCCACGTGACGATCGTGGGACCGCGGCGCAAGGCCGACCTGGCGCTACCCGCCGACATCCCGCTGCCGCACGTACTGCCCGGCCTGCTGCGCGCCCTGGACGAGCTGGGCGGCGAGTCCGCCGCCGCGCCCGGCTGGACGCTGCAGCGGCTCGGCGGCTCCCCGCTCGACCTGGGCCAGAGCCTCGGCGCGCTGGGCATTCTCGACGGCGAGGTGCTCTACCTGAGGCCGCGCGAGGCGATCCTGCCGCCCGCGCTGTACGACGACGTGGCCGACGTGGTCGCGACCGGCGTCAAGAATTCGTCGGGCACCTGGGAGACCAGGCACACCCGGATGATGGGCGCGAGCGGCGCGCTCGGGTTGCTGGTCCTCGGCGCGATCGCCCTGGCCCTGTCCGGAGCGCCCGCGCTGGTCGTCACGGTGGTGGCCGGGCTGATGGCGCTCGTGGTCGTGGCCACCGGCGCGGCCCTGTCGAGAGCGGTGGGCGACTCCCTGGCGGGCGCCCTGATCGGGCACGGGGCGCTGCCGTACGGCTTCATCGCGGGCCTTTTCGCGCCGGCCAGCGGCGGCACCCTGGCCGGTGTCGGCGCTCCCCACCTGCTGGCCGCGCTCGCCTGCACCGCGCTGGTGGCCACCATCGCGGGCGCGCTGATCTCCGACGGCGTACCGGGATTCCTCGGTACGGCCATCGCCACGACGTTCGGGGCGATAGGCGCGGCCGTGGTCATGGTGTGGGGACCGCCACCCGCCGGAGTGGCCGCGGTGACGGTGTCGATCCTGCTGGCGTTGAGCCCGCTGGTCCCCACGCTGTCGTTCCGCCTGGCCAAGGTGCCGCTCCCGGCCATGCCCACCACCGCGGAGGAGTTGCGGGCCGACAACCAGCGCCTGAACAGCGCGGCCATCCAGGAGCGGACCGTCATCGCCCAGCGCTACGCCACCGGGATGATCATCGCGGTCGGTCTGGTGGCGCTGGTCTCCGAGGTGCTGCTGGCCACGTACGGCGGCTGGATCGCCTCCCTCATGACCGGGACGCTCGGGTTGACGCTGATGATGCGGGCCCGGGTCTTTCGCGGGGTACGCCAGCGGCTGTGGCTGATCACCGTCGGCCTGACGGCGTTCGGCCTGCTCGCGCTCACCCTCGGCCCGAAATCCGGCGTCATCGGCGCCGTGGCCGTGGCGATCGGCATGCTGTGGCTGGCACTGACCGCCGTCGGCATCGGCCTCTGGCTGCCGACGGGCAAGCCGTCGCCGTTCTGGGGCCGCGCGGCGGACATCGTGGACGTCATCCTGATCGTCGAGCTCTTCCCGCTCGCGCTGGGCGTTCTCGAGGTCTATTCCTGGGTGCGCGGTTTGTCCGGGTGATAGGTTGCTGCGCGATTTAACAGTGTTGTGAGAGTGGAGTGAAGATGCAGGAGTTTGGGGACTTCGCGAACATCGACATCGAGAAGCTTCTCAAGGGCGCGGACGAGCAGTTCGCGCGCATCGAAGAGCTCCAGAAGAACATGACCGACCTCGTCGGGCGGGCCCAGGACGACGACGGCCTGGTCACGATCGAGTACGGCAGTGAGGGGCTGCGCGAGCTCCAGCTGCATCCCAAGGCGATGCGGCTGAGCTCGGGCGAGCTCGCCGAGCTCATCAAGGAGCAGCTCCAGGCCGCGACCGCGGACCTGCAGCACCAGGTCACCGAGGCCATGGGCCAGGCGTTCGGCGACGAGGACAACCCGATGAAGTACGTCGAGGACCCCGACGCCGCCCTGAGCAAGATCAAGGAGGCCGAGTCCGCCTACAACCGGACGTTCGAGGACGTCATGGGCGAGCTCGACCGCATCCGCCGCCGCCTGGACCTCTGACCTTTAGGCGTCCTTCTTCATGCCGAGGGGCTGGCCGTCCTTGCCGAAGGTCGGCAGGTTGGGGATGTAGACCTGCTCGAACGCCGGCACCGACTTGGGATCCGTGGGCGTGACGGCCTTGCTCATGTTCTGCGAGGCGCTCTGGCCCAGGTACATGGCCGCCGCTCCGGCGACGCTCGCGGCCGCCACGAAGACCTTCATGGCGTTGCCCGCGATCGTCCTCAGCGTGGCGAGCGCCGCCCCGCCAGAGGCGGTGGTGGCGAGCTCCGTCGCCGCGGTGGCGGGAGGGAAGAGCTTGCCCGCGGCGCTGGCATGGGAGAGGGCGACCAGAACTGTGGCTACGGACACGCTGGCCACGGACATCTGGAAGGAATGCTTGGCGAGCTGGTCGAGCGCTCCCGCGAGCCCTTCGTAGGACTGCGAGCTGTTCTCGGCCTCGGCGGTGAACTTCTTCACCGCGCTGTCGACGTCCGGACGCGCCATCTTCTCCCAGTCGTCATGGTCGATGGTGTCCAGGGCCGATTTGATGGACGCCGCCGCGTTGTTGACCGTCGTGGTCATGCCGCGGGTGTTCCTGGCCGCTTCGCGGATGTCGCTGGGGCTGGAGTACATCGTGCCGATTATCGTCCCGGTGTACTTGCAGATCATTTTCAGTGCGGGATTGGACGGCAGGACCGCGCCATAGAGGCACAAACCCATCGCCATGGAGTAGTAGGTCGACCCGTTCGAGTAGAGATCCATGTCGCCCCTGAGATCAATTCTTCGCGGTGCTCTTGTCGTTGGCCTGACGGACGACGTCGGCTCCCAGGTGGAGCTGCTCGTCCCAGACACCCAGTTGGTTCTTGGCGCTCTTGAGATAGTCGGCGGCCGACGTGCGGGCCGAATGGTACGCGGGGGTGAACGCCATCGCGCCCATCAGGCCGAAGCCCGGGAAGCCGATGTCGATGTTCCGGGCGGTGTTCTCCGCGGCGCCCATGTGGTCCCCCGGGGTGTCGCCGTCGCCGCCTTTGCTGGGGCCGATCTGCTTGCCGAGCTTCTCCATGACCTCGGGGCGGGCCTTGCGCCAGCCGCCGCCGAGCTCGCTTCCGGCGAACTTGTCGTCCTTCGCGGTGCCGCCGGTGTCCTTGTCGCCTGTCTTACCGTCCTTGCCGTCTGTCTTGCCGTCTGTTTTGCCGTCGCCCTGGTCGCCTCCGCCACCGCCGCCTCCGGAGGAGCCGGGAGAGGGGATGGACGGTGTGTCGGCGCCTCCGGTGCCGGGGGTCTCAGCGCTGGGCGTTTCCGGGGTCGGGGTAGCCGGCATGTCAGTGCTCGGCGTTTCGGGGGTGGGCGTTTCGGTGCTCGGCGTCTCGGGAGTGGGTGTTTCCGGTGTTTCCGGGAGGCTGGAGCTGGGGTCTTCGGCGCCGCCGTCGGCCGGCGGGTCCGTCGAGGGAGTCTCGGGGACGGTCGTGTCGTCCTGGCCGCCGGGCTGGCTGGGGTCGGTCTGGCCGGGATCGGTCTGGCTCGGGTCGGTCTGTGGGTCTGCGGGGTCTTGCTGGCCGTTCGGGTCCGTCTGGTCTTGGGGGTCGGTCTCGGAGCCGGAGGGGTCCTGCTGGCCGTCGGAGGTGCCGGGGTCGGTCTGCTGCGGGTCCGAGGTGTCGCCCTGATCGCCGGTGTCCGTGCCGTCCTGGTCGCTCGGGTTGTCCGGGTTCCCGGTGTCGTCCTGGCTCTGCGGCGCATCTGGGTCCTCGGTCGCGTCGTCCGACGCGTCGGGATCGTTCGGGTCTCCGCTCTCGTCGGCGTCCGAGGGCTCCCATGCCGGGTCACCTTCGGCGGCCTGCGGATCGACGGAGCCGGGCTCGCCGTCGGTCACGTCGTCGACCGACTCGGGCCCGAAGCTCAGCTGGTCGGACTGGATCTCGGCCACCGTCGGATCGCTCTGACCGTCGGCCGGCCCCACCTGATCCGGCGGGATCTGGTCGTTGGCCGGCCCTACCTGGTCAGGCGGGATCTGGTCGTTGGCGGGCCCTAGCTGATCGGACGGGATCTGGTCGTTCGCCGGCCCTACCTGGTCGGGCGGGATCGACGGATCGTCGACGGGACCCGCCTGATCCGGCCGCGGAGAGTCGCCGCCACCCGCGATAAGGACGGTCGTATTGCCGTCGACGGAGCCTGGGGGCGCGCCGCCCACCTCAACCTCACCCGGCCCGTCCTGCGGCGGGGGAGAGCTCCAGTTGAGCAGACTGTCGATGCTCGGCCGCCCCATACTCCCGAAATCGGCCACCCTGTCGCCCTCCCAGCAATCAACACAGAAGCGACAAAAGCGTAGCCGTGAGGCTGCTGAGCCGTACAGGTTGTGAGGTTTACGACCAGCCGCGACCGCAGGCCAGCGGCCGGAGTCAGAAATCGCCGAGCTGCCTACCTGCGCGTTTACCTAAAAGTCGCCTAACAGTGATCTAGCCGTTATGTTAAGTATCTGTTATTTCTGGGGCAGATGGGGGCTAGCATGCCATTTGATGTTGTTTGCGGGGGTACCCGGGTTGACCGGACCTACGGCGCCGCCGTACAGAACCAGACCTTGTTGACCTGGAGGTCCAATGGCAACACTTATGGGTACCGCTCCGTCGAAGCTCACCAAAGCCGCCGGCCAGTGTGAGGTCACTGCCCAGTACATCGAGGGCATGCGCCAGCGGGTGCAGACCATCAAGGGCGACCTGATGGCCGCGGGCTGGAAGGGTGGCGCCGCCGGGCAGTTCGGCAAGGCTCTCGACGCCTGGGACGTCGACTTCCGCCAGGTGATCAAGATCCTCGAGGACATCTACGACAAGCTGAACATCAACGCGGGCGTGTACTCCAACGCCGCGCAGCAGAACATGGACATCTCCAGCGGGCTCAACTCCGCCGGCGTCGGCGGTCGTATCGACTCGCTGATCAACGCGTCGCGCTAAGCCCCCAGTACGTAGGTAGGACGGAGACACTCATGGCCGACACGTTCACCCCAGAGGACTACACCTACGCCCACTTCCCCAACATGGAAGCGGCGTACGAGCAGCTGAAGTCGATCGTCACCGAGTTGGACAAGGCGACGGACGACCTCTACAACGACGTCAGGACCACCCTCGGCACCGACTGGGAGGGTGAGGCGAAGACGTTCTTCGACGGCAAGAAGGCCCAGTGGGACGCCCTTGAGGTGGAGATGGGCAAGCAGCTGTTCGAAGCCGCCAAGGCCGTCAGCATCGCCAAGGGTAACTACGAGACCGCTGAGCGGCGCAACATCAACATCTGGACCGACTAGCAGTTCGTCGCGGCGATCGTGCCTCCCTCGGCCGGTGCCTCGAAGCGCCGGCCGGGTTCCTTTTTCTAAGGGGGATGGGGATGACCCAGAAGGACGCAATGGAGGGCCAAGACCCTCTGTACATCGATCCTGATCTGTTCGACTCGGGAGCGGGGCGGGAGCATTCCCCCACCCAGATGCGGGCGATCGCCGAAGAGCTCAAGTCGTACCTCGGCGGCATGACGGGACCCGGCTCGGCGGAGGGCTACACCAACGGCTCCGTGAACGGCCTGCTGGACCACTGCCAGTTGTCCGAGGCGCAGATCGGCACGTGGCACGACGCCAGTGCCTTCAGCCAGACCGTCGGCGCCAACAGCGGCGGCAAGAAGTTCGCACAGGTTTATAAGGAATTCGTCGACGCCTACAAGGACGTGATCGCCGCCGTCGAGGCGAGCGCCGCCAACCATGGCGCCGGCGACAAGGCCAACGAGGGCAAGGGCTGATGGCCGAGGGCAAGGGCGGCCGGCAGGTCGTCGTCATCCTGTCGTTCGACAAGATGCCAGAGGGCGGGACGGTCAACGCATCCAGGGACGAGATCCTGACGATGCTGAACAACACCCAGCCCACCCAGATCGAGGATGCCGGGTTCGCGTACGACAAGGCGTCGAGCGCGATCGAGTCGGCCGTCAACGCGCTGGAAGAGCACGCGGGCAAGATCCTCACTGTGTGGAAGGGCCCCGACGCCAGCAAGGCGCGCCACGCGCTGCAGATGCTGCACGCTTCCGGCGGCGAGCTGTCCACCAAGCTGGAGATGATGGGCTCCGCCCTGCGCCAGTACGCGAGCTACCTCCCCGAGACGATCGCCAAGGTCGAGGGCATCTCGGCGAACAAGAGCTCCCAGAACGACGTCCCCAGCTCTGAAATCATGGTGGACGAGGCCGCCAACGCCAAGGCCGCGAAGGCCGCCGCGGACCGCGAGGCCCAGAAGGCGATGCAGGAGCTCAACAAGAAGATCGTTGATCTCTACAACGTGCAGGTCCCGCACGACGTGTCCTACGAACTGCCCGCCGTCTCGATTCCGGGCGGTACGGGCTCGTACCGCGACCCCGGATACCCGACCGGCAAGGGCATCAACGCCGGCGGGAGCGGGAACGGCGGGAACGGGTCGTCGGACGGCTACGGCGGTTCTTCCGGAGGTACGGGCTCCACGGGCAGCGGTGGTACGGGCTCCGACGGCTCGCGCGGCGGCAGCACGGGCGGCTCGAGCTCCGGTGACCACAGCGGCTCCGACTCGGGCGGCAAGCCTGGCTCGGACACCGGCAACGGTCAGAACGGTAACGGCCAGCCCGGCAGCGACCAGAACGGTGGCGACCAGAGCGGTAACGGCACCGGCGACCAGAGCGGCACCACGCCGGGCGACGGCACCGGCAGCCAGGACCCCTCGCAGACCGGTGACTCCGGCAAGCAGGACCAGACGGTCCCGCCGGTGCTCGGCCAGGACGAGAAGACCAGCAGCGACAACCCCAAGGGCGGCCTGGACCCGAACGGGACGGAAGTGTCGTCCTACTCGCCGACCACGCCGGTCATCACCCCGACCGGCATCACCCCGACCGGCAATCCGGTGAGCACCATCGCCCCCAACCCGGTGGGTGTCCTCTCACCCACTGGCACGCCGCCCAGCGTCCCCTCGGTGCTCGGCTCGCCGAACGGCGCCATGGGCGCCCCGGGCCAAGGGCTCACGGCGGCCATGCGGACCTCGGGCAACGGCATGTCCGGCATGCCGTTCATGCCGATGTCCGGCGCCGGCGCGGGCCAGGACCAGGGGGACTTCGAGCGGATGACCTGGCTCCCCGCGGACAAGGACGACTGGAACTCAGCGCACGACGTGACCGACCCGGTCATCTGCTGACCAGGCTAGAGGGAGTGGGATGGGCGACTCGACGCAGAACTCCAGCCAGGCGGCCGCGCTGGCGCAGCTGCAGAACGGTGGGCAACTGCCGTCGATGACGTCCGGCGTCTCGTTCAAGGCCAGTGCGCTCGATAGAAACAGCGAGTCGATAGACGAACACGCTGGGTTCTTCTCCCAGCTAGAGGGCAAGACAGAAAACCTTCGCGTCCAGTGGCCGCACTTCGGGGTGATCGGCATCGGCGCCAGCAGCGTCCACGAAAAGGCGATCGAACGGCAGGCGGACGCGCTGGCCAAGGGGCGTAAGGCGCTGCAGAGCTGGAAGACCGCGCTCAAGCAGGCCGCCAGGAACTACCAGACGGCCGATGATGCCAACGGCGACGGGGTCAAGAACATCGGCTTCGACCCGAACAGCCTCGGCGGCGGGCCCAACGGCCTCGGCAATCTCGGGAACCTCGGCAACTCCGGCCTGCCGAACACCGGCGCCGGGCTGCCTGACATGTCCGGCGGAGGCAAGCCGCCGGGGATCGATACCGGTCTGCCCAAGACGGACCTTCCCTCGACCGACCTTCCGAAGACCGACCTGCCGAAGACTGATTTGCCGTCGAGCGACCTCCCCTCGACGAACCTGCCCAAGACGGACCTGCCGTCGGCTTCCCTGGGGAACCAGCCCGACATGAAGGTGCCGAGTATCGACTCGGCGCTCAACGGCCAGCCGCAAATCCCCGACCCGAAGCTGCCCGACGTCGACAGCAAGCTCCCCGACGGGACGCAGCTGTCCCAGTTCGACCCCAACTCGCTGAACACCCCGCAGGTCAAGAACCCGGACCTCAGCACCCTGTCCCCGGACCTGAACGGTTCCGCCACCAGGACCGGCCCCGGCTCGGGCATCGGCAGTGGCGGCGGCACCGGCACTGGCACCGGGTTCGGCACGGGCATCGGCGGAGGCGTGGGCGCGGGCGCGGGTGCCGTACCGGCCGGCCTGCGAGGCGTGAACGGTACGAACGGCATGCCCATGATGCCGATGATGCCGATGAGCGGCGCCGGGACCGGTGGCGACAAGGAGAACGAGCGCCAGAACGCGCTGCTCGGCGAGGACGAGGGCGTCTGGGGCGGCGACGATGAGATCGCACCTGAAGTGATTGGGCGGGATTCCAGATGAGTGAGCTAGGCGCGGGGCTCTACCTGGCGGCGGCGGCCATGGCGTCCTCCGCCGCCTTCGTGATCCAGCAGCCATGGGCCTTCTACGCCGCCGCCGGCATCGGCACGCTGGTGTCGAACCCCGGGGCGATGGCGGACGCCGCCAAGGCTTGGCAGAGTGTCGACCACGCTGGCCTGATGTCCGAGCTGGACGAGCTGGACGACGGGCTGGACCAGCTCAAGAAGCAGCTGAAGACCTCGGGCAAGTGGGAAGGCGGGGCCTTCGACACCTTCGAGGGCATCCACACGGCCTTCAAGAATGGGGTCAAGTCCCTCAAGGAGACGCGTAACGACACTGGGGAGGCCGTCCACTCGGCGTCCAAGGCTTACTACGTCGGCTCCGGGGTAGTCATGCTGGCGGCCGTCGGCATGATGGGCTTTGCTGTGTACAAGCTGCTCTCGTCCGCCACCCCGTTTACCAAGGCCGTGGGCGAGGCGCTGGTAGCCGTGCGGGGCTCCCTCACCCTGCAGTCCATCAGGAAGCTGATCGCCAAGCAGGGCTTGATCGTCGCAGGCCTCGGCATGGTCCTCTACATGTCCATGCAGCAGACCGAGATGACCGGGAAGCTCTTCCCCATGCTGGAGGCTTCCATCCCCACCGAGATGAGCGCGATGAAGTCAGGTGGCATGCCGCCCTTCTCCGACGCCGGCATGGCGTACGACGAGAAGATGGGCGGCCTCACCGTGAAGATGGACGACTCCCTGACCGGGAAGCTGCCCGGCGGTTCCGGCAGCCCCGGCAAGACGGCCGAGGTCTGACTCTCACTCGTCCAGCGGGATCCGCAGCACCTGGCCGGGCCTCAGCTTGCGCGGGTCGTCACCGATGATGTCCCTGTTGGCGTTGTAGATCTCCGGCCACCGGTTCGGGTCCCCGTACACCTTCTTGGCGATGTCGGCCAGCGAGCCGTTGTCGACCGGCCAATAGCCGACCTTCGCCGTGCCGACCCGCGCGGGCGGAGTCGCGTGGCCGTTGGCGACGGGCACATCCGACTTGGGCAGGTCGCCGTAGTCCGGGTTGGTGGCCAGGGACCGCCACACGCGGAAAGCGGAGGTGGGGATAGCGCCCCAGAGCTGCTTGTGGAAGTTGCCCGGCTTCCCCGCGATCTTGGCTCCGGGCAGCTTGTGCTTGACCTGCTCGTACGCCCAGTTCCGCATCGCGACGAAACCGCCGAAGGCCATGCCGGACTCTCCGACGGCGGCGCCGGACTTGGTCAGGGTCGCCGCCCAACTCGCCGCCGATTCGCCCTGAACGAATCCCTTGCCGAAGAAACCGGACATGGGGGCGAAGGTGCCCGCCAGCGTGGCGCCCGCGCTGATGCGGGCCGCCTGGGTGAAGGTCATGGGGCTGAGGTTGAAGATGCTGTGGCCGCTGATGCCCTGGCCCGCCATCTGCGTGCCGATGACTCCGCCGTACACGCTGCCGGAGGTCTTGGCGTACGTCTTGAAGCTCGCCGCGCCGAACTTCTCGGCGTAGGCCGAGTACTTCTTGAACTTCGCGACCGTCAGTTCCGTCTTCGTCATGGCCGTGGCGGTACGTGTCGCGCTGCCGAGCTTGGCCACCCACTTCAGCCGGCCGACCACGGGCAGGACTCTCAGGGCGCCGGCGCAGACCCTGAGGACGGACGCGAACCTGGTGAGGACCTGGGCCGCCAGCAGCACGATCTTCGTCGTCCGCATGTAGGCGGCCCCCGCGGCCAGCCAGCCGCCCCACATGCCGGCCGCCCACCGAAGGGCATAGAAGGCGACGTACCAGATGATCGCCGTCTTGAGCAGCTCGATGATGGCCTTCCTGGTGTGGGCGGCCGATTCGGCGACCATTCTCAGGATGTTGGCGATCTCCGTGCAGCTCTTTATGAGCGCGACGCGGTTGTCGTGCCTGAGTACGAGGCCCCAGACCTTCCTGAAGTCGTCGGCGGCCTTGCCCTTCCACTCCTTCACGATCTTGTCGACGTAGCCGTCGTGCTGGCCATGGGCGCGCGCGTCAAGGACCTCGAACACCTTGTTCAGGTTGGTGGCGAGGTTGTCGTGCGCCGCGGCGGCGGCCTTGAGGCGTCCTTCGGTCTCATCACCGCCGATGAGCGTGGGGAGCGCGCGCCACATGGACCTGATGGTGTCGAGCAGTGGGGCGGGGTTGAGCAGCGAGCCCCAGTTGATCTCGAAGTGCCAGGCCGTCCAGTCCCATTCGAGCGGGTTGATGCTGCCGTGTTGGCTCATCTGGTGCCTCCGACGTCGCTGGCCTGGTGAGCGGCCTTGTAGTTGTACGCCGAGACCTCAAGGGCCGTGGCGATGAACTCCAGGGCATCGGCCAGGTCGCCGAGGTAGCCGTAGACGGACTCGTACCGCTTGTCCTTATGCTCGTTCTCCGCGGTGCCGTCGACGTACGCGGCGCCCAGCTCGTCGGCGCCGGGCGCGAGGCCGAAGTCGCTCTTGTGCAGCTTCGCGGGCCCGAAGGCGATCATGGCGTTGCGGACGATCGGGGCCTGCTGGGCGCAGGTCTCCATGGCCTTCTTCAGGTCCGGCGGTATGACCTCATATCCATCGGCCTTGTCCCCCATGAGCCCCCCAGGTATCACAAAGTACTAACTGCACCTTTGATACTAATGTTTACAAGTATTTGCGTCTAGGAAACCCCCTGTTTACGAGCAGGTTGGGCTCCTGTTCAGGAGCCCGTCGGGCGGATGGCCGGGGTGTCCGAGACCGGCGTCCTGGCGGCCGCCGGGTCGAGCGTCGGTCCTTCGGGGATCAGGCGCAGGAGGTGGGCGGGCAGCGGGGCCACGTTCGAGGCGTCGTAGCCCAGCTTGGTCAGCACGTCGGGCGTGGCCAGCCGGTACTTCTTCCCCTGGTCGGTGACCAGGTAGAACTGCTGCACGTTGGAGAGCTGGTTCTCGCCGGGCAGCAGCCCCGCCAGGGCCGCCGCGCCCGGGGGCAGCATCACCTGGTCGAACCGCTCCGGGTTGCCGCTCGACCCCGGCGTCGGGATGTCGATCCGGCTCCCGACCGTGAGCGTGCCCTTCACGGATCCCTTCACGGTGTTGGCGTAGACCATGCACAGCGGTGCCGAGCCGGCGGGCACCTGGAAACGCGGCATCGTCGCCGGCATGCCGCCGCCGGTGATCCGCTGGGCCGAGACTTTCGCCGCGTTGGCGTTCGCCGCGTCGATCAGGATCTCCCGTACGTGCTGCTTGCCGTACGCCGTCTGGCTGGCCGGATCCTGGATCAGCAGCGTGGCCTGCGTCTGGGTGATCGGCGCGAGGCCGTCCGCGAGCATGACGTACCAGCGCGCGGGCGCCCCCGCGACCGCCGCGACCTTGAAGACCTGCCCGACCTTGAACGTCGTGCCGCCGGGGCCGTGGATGTTGCGGCCGCGCTGGGGGATCGGCGGCGCGGCGAAGTCCGATCCCTCGGCGATGGCGTTGATCCACGAGATCGGCACCCGCCGGGGCGTCTGGTCGGTGAGCCGGTCCACGTTCCGCACGGCCATGCGCTGGTTGCCCCAGAGCGCCCAGTTCTGCCGTCCGTCGCTGACGATTAGCGCGTCGTTCCCGGCGGGTCTGCCGCCGACGTCGGTCCCGCCCACCAGCGTCACGTACGACCTGCGCCCCCCTGAGGGGTCCGTCGCCTCCACCACGCAGGCGGACCAGGGCGACTTGATGAGCCGCTCGGGCTTGGGCAGCGAGTCGGGAGCACCCACGATGCCCACCTGCCCGCCGCGCGCGAACCCGGCCAGCGACTCCGCGGACACCGTCTTGACCTTGATGGCGTCGCTGTCCAGCAGGAGTCGGGCCGAGACATAGTTGGCCACGGGCAGCAGCCGGCCGGTCTGCTGGCTGTAGACGTAGGCGGCGCCGGTCTCCTCCTCGACGATGAGCTGACCGGCGTCCCTCAGGTTGGTCGCCCCGCCCGGTTTGAGCATGCCCCAGATGCCGAAACCCGCGATGATGAGAACGCCGACCATGATCCCGGCGAACGTCGCCACGTTGTGCCGCCGCATCGGCGACTCGGGCAGGTCTGGCTCGCCCTGCAACAGGGCCATACCCAGGCGCTGGGTCATGAGCCGATGTGCCTGGTAGAGATCCTTGCGGGTCTGCATGCCACTCCGTTTCGGTCCGGCCTGAGGACAGCATAGGAGCATGAAAGCGGCGGGGGGTTATGTCCCAAATGGGGCATGAGATCGTGATATACGAGTAAAGTTTGTGGCCAGTGGTGTTCGGGGAGGTTGCTGTGTCAGATCCCGATAAGTTGAGTCCGCCGCCGGCCCAGGGCTGGCGTCTGGAGTCGGATTGGGCCGGGCTCGATCCCGAGCGCGAGGGCGTCACGTACAGCGCCAGCAAGCTCAAGAAGCTCGCCGAGCAGCTCACCGAGGAATTCGCCAAGTTCGCCGGGGACAAGCCCGGGTCCGTCAACGACCTGGACATGAAGGCCAACCTCGTCGGCATGAAGGTGGCCGTCGAGCAGATCAAGCGCTGGGAAGGCGGCCAGACCTTCGTCGCCACGCTCCAGAACGGTCACAAGGAATTCACCGAGGCATACCGCGAGGTCGCTGAGAAGACGCGGATCGCCATCGAGCTGATCAACGCGGGCGCGGGCAACTATGAGCGCGTCGACATCGCGCACATCGGCTCGAAGGACGTGTAGGAGCCCCCATGGCCGAGGACAAGCAGCTCAAGGTCCAGAAGAAGACGCACATGATCAAGACGTCGTGCCCGCCTCTTGAGGTGGACGACGACGGCAGGAGCGTCGCCGAGGTCAAGAACTTCGTCAAGTCCCTGGACGCGACGGCCGTCAAGCAGGCGGGCAACGCCTACCTCGACGCCTGCTCGACCCTGGCCGGCGCTCAGAAGGTCATCGAGCAGATCAACGTCGAGATGGCCAAGTGCTGGGACGGCAAGGCGTCGGTCGAGGCGCAGGAGGCCCTCCGGGTGTTGCACGCGACGGTCCGCGAGCTGTCGGACAAGCTCAACTGGATGGGCCGCCCGCTGCAGTCCCTCGGTGACAGGCTCGTCGAGCACCAGGAGTTCATGGACAAGTCGGGCTTGGCCTGGAGCGACAACACCTTCACCTTCGACGACTCCAGCCCCGGCTGGTATCGCACCATGGACAAAGGCGTCGAGTGGGGTTCCCAGGACGAACTCGCCGGCAAGCACCTGCGCCTCCTGAACGACGACCTCACGCTGACCTACCAGCAACTGCCGGACTCCTTCCACAAAGAGGTCCCCGACATCAAGGACCCCGCCGGCGTACCCCCTCCCGTCACGCCCCTGAACACGGACTTCTCCAACCCCGGGGGCCCGGGCAGCGGATCGGGAAACGGCTACAACGGCACCGGCGGCTACAACGGCACGGGTGACAACGGCAGCCTGGGCGACAACGGCGGCATCGGCTCTGACGGCTCGAACCGCAACGGCGTCGACACCCCCACCACACCCAGGCTGCCGACCGACACGCAGACCCCCGACCCGAACGGCAACGGCACCACGGACCCGACCAAGGGCGCCACGGACCCAGGGGCGACAGATCCGACAAAGGGTGCCAATGTCCCCACGGGCGGCGTCACGGACCCCACCAAGGGCATGACAGACCCGACGAAGGGCATGACAGACCCCACCAAGGGGCTGACCGATCCCACCAAGGGCCTGAACACCCCCACCTCCACCCAACTGGAGGACTTCCAGCGCCCCTCGGACTGGAACCCGACCAACACCCCCACCCCCACTTCCAACCCCACGAGCACCAGCCCCAACGCCAACTTCCCGAGCTCCCCGAACTCCTCCTCTCCTTCATCGGGTGGTCCCCTCACGAGCACCGGGGGCAGCGGCGGCATGGCCTCTGCCGTGCCGAACGCCCAGGCCGGGCTCAAGGCAGGCGCCGGGAACGGGATGGGCATGCCGTTCATGCCCATGGGCGGCGCCGGCGCCGGTGCCCAGGAGAGCACCAGTGAGGGCGGCACCTGGTTGACCGAGGACGACGACGTCTGGGGCGGCGAAACCGACGGCGTAGTCACCGACCGGATCGGCTGACGGCTTCGGGGGCGGCCGGGGCGCTCATACGCATCAGCCTCTTGTCCAGTACAGCGGACAGCCCCACGGTCCCGAGCGCGGCGACCCCAAGCCCGGCTCCGATCCAGGCCACCACCGGATACCCGAACCCCGCTCCGATCGCCAGGCCGCCCACCCACGGCCCCACAGTGATCCCGACGTTGAACGCCGAGAAGTTGGTGGCGGCGGCCAGCGTCGGAGCATCCTTGCCCACGGTGAACACCCGCGTGTTCAAGGCCGGATTCGTGGAAAACCCGAACGCCCCCAGCAGGAAGATCAGCCCGATGGCCACCCCCGGCGTCCCGGCGAACACTCCCAAACCTGCCGAGATAACAACAACTCCCGCTACACCCACGTACAGCGTCGTAAAAGGCCGCGCGTCAGCGTGACGACCACCCAGGCCGATGCCGATCAGCGACCCCACCCCGTACAACGCCAGCACCGCGGGAACCCACCCCGCCGCCAGTCCGGTGGTGTCGACGAGCATCGCGCCGAGATAGCTGAACGTGACCAGCACCGCGCCGGTCGCCAGCGCCGTCGTCCCATATGAGAGCCAGAGTCGCGAGTTGAGCATGTTCCGCAGCTCCTGCCCCAGTTGCGGCACGCTCCCCGGCTCGGGCCGCCCGCCGGGAATCGTGGCCGCCACTCCTACCGCCGCGAGGCCCGACAGCACCGTGACCGCCCAGAACGCCGCCCGCCACCCGAATTGCTGCCCGATGACCGTCCCCGCGGGCAGCCCCACGATGGTGGCCACGGTAAGTCCGCCCGCCACGATGCTCATGGCCTTGCCCCGCGCGCCCTCCGGGACGAGCCCCACGGCTGTCACCGCCGCCACCGCCCAGAAGCCCGCGTACACGAACGCTCCGACCACCCGCGTCCCGAACAGCACCCCGTAGCTCGGCGTCACCGCCCCCACGACATGCGTAAGGGCGAAGATCGCCAGAAACGTCAGCAACGCCGTACGACGCGGCCACCGCAAGGTCACCACGGCCAGCACCGGCGACCCCACCAGCATCCCGAGCGCGAACCCGGAGATCAGCAGCCCCGCTTGAGGAACGGATACCCCCAGGTCGGCCGCCATTTCGGGCAACAGCCCGGCGAGCAAGAGCTCGGAAGTGCCCTGGGCGAATATCGACAATCCCAGGATGTACACGGCCAACGGCATTGGAACTCCTCCTAGTTTTGGATAGAACAGTGCAAAATCAAGAGACGCGAAACGACGCATGCTCGTCTGGAGCGGTGAACCCTGTCCGGCCTGCTCATGTTCAGCCGCGCCAGCCTGCTCGCGTGGGCGCCGCGTAGAGCCGTCGGCGTGGGGCCACCCGCGGGGGGCCGCACCGGGCTGCTCGCGTGTGCCGTCCCGGGCTGCCCGCCCCGGCCTGCCCGCCTGGTCCTGCCCCTGCCCGCCCCGGCTTGCCCGCCTGAGGCTGCCCGGCCTGGGGCGACCCGCCTGGGGCTGCCCGCGTTGGGCCGTCCCGGGCTACGTCGGGCCGCATCCGGCTGCTCGCGCGCAGCTGCGTCAAGCTGCTCGCGTGGGGCGTGTCCCGGGGTGTCAGCTGCGCGAGTGGAGCGATCCGGGCGTCAGAAAAGCGCGTCGAGCGTGGTCTTCGCGACCGACTCCAGCGCTCCCCGATTCGACCCCCCGCGCGCCATCACCCGCATGCCACTGATCGCCGCGACCACGAAATGCGCCAGCGCGACCGGATCCTTACCGGCTTGCAACTCGCCACGGCTCTGTCCGAGCTCAAACGCCGCCCGGAGCGCCGCCAGCCGCCGCTCACCGTCCCGCCGAAGCTGCTCGGCCACCGCCGGATCTCGCGGCGCCAACTCCACCAGCGAGTTGACCACCAAACACCCGACCGGATCGCCAGTCTCAACATCGACGGCCTGCCACAACAGAGTCCGCACCTTCTCCCGAACCGGAAGATCGCCTTCGAGCAACTCCATCAGCCAGGCGGTCTTGCTGTCCATGTAGCGCCGCAGGGCCTGGTCGAACAGATCATGCTTGCTCTTGAACGTGTTGTAGATGCTGCTCCGCCCCAGTCCGGTGGCCTCACAGAGGTCCTGGGTCGAGGTCCCTTCGTAGCCCGCGCTCCAGAACGCCCGCATGGCCGCCTCGATCGCCCGCTCCTCCTCAAACTCCCTCGGTCGCGCCATACCGCGACGGTAGCACGTTTTGGACAGATCAGTGCAATATGGTCTCTGTACCCGCCCCCTCGCAAGTCCCCGAAGCGACTTGTCGTAAAGGAGGCTGTCGCCAAGTGCACGCGAGCGGTGTCAGCCCAGGTAGAAGGCGCTTGAAGGAGGGCCGGGCAGAGTGTGCGAGTAACGGGTTGTGTGGGGAGGGGCACCCTTGATGGCTATGGTGGGTTCGCCGTTCGGATCGTCGCGGCCGTACGCGACGTAACTCTGCGGACCCTCCTGGACTTCGCGTGAGCGGGGCCGGCGTTCCGTCGGGGGGTGGGGAGCGGCGGCGCCGGAGAGGATCAGCTTCGGCGGCGATGCGGGCGGTGGGCTCCTGGTCGTTTGTGGAGGCGGTGCCCTGCCGGATCACCGAGGTCCGGTTTGTTTGGTTCTATGGCGGGTCGAGGTCCGGTCCGCCTGGCTCTACGGCAGGTCGAGGTCCAATCCGCCTGGCTCTACGGCGGGCCGGTGTCCGAGATGGCCGCTTGGATGGGGGTCGTGTTGCCCATGGTGATCAGCAGGCCGCGTCCCGGTGGGCCTCCGACGGCGCCGCGCGGCAGGCGGACCGTGAACAGGTCGCCGTCGGCCGGGCTCTGTACCGACAGGAGCACGCCGGTGCGCGACTTGCGGGTTTCGGCGACGAAGCCGCGGTAGGCCGTCGCCAGGTCGCCTGTCGCGCCCGCGATGATGAGGCCGTGGTCTCCGTCTCGGCCTGATCGGAGGACCTCTTCCAGGACCGTCCCGAGAGGGGAGTCCGGGTTGATCAGCTCGGCGTCGTCCACGATCACCACGTAGCGTTCGCGGTCGGCGAGCAACTCCTGTAGGCCCGCTCCGTCGCCGCCGAGGATGGCGAGGGCGCCCTCCAGCGTACGTAGGGGGCTACGCCGGGGAGCGATGGCGATGACCGGCGTGCCGTACGAGATGAGCGACCTGGCGGCCGTGACCAGCACCGAGGAGCGACCGGAGCGGGCCGGTCCGGCGACGACGGCGCCGGGGCCGTGGGCGAGGAGATCCAGGCCCATCGGAGCCAGGGCGTCGCCGCCTGCGCCGATCAGGGCCCACAGCGGCGAGGGATGGGTGAAGTTCGGCTCCAGGTCCATGGCCTGGCCGGCGGTGATGCGCATGGGAAGCGCGTCGACCCGAAGCGGGGGCTCGCCCTCCCAGAGCCACGCGCCGCGTCCCAGCCGAGTCGACCGACCTTTTCCGGCCGATTCCTCTGGCAGGTCGCCCCGGAAGCCGTCACCTGACGTGCCGCCCGAGGTGCCGCTTGACGCGCCGTCTGGGGCGCCCACCAGGGCTCCGCGGTGGATTGTCGCAGATGTCGCAGAGGAGGTCGCAGTGGGCTGGGGGGTGGCTCTCCCGGGTGCCGACGTGGACGCGTACGTCGGGACGCTGCGGAGCGGGGCCGCGGCCCGGGCGAGGGACTGGAGGGCGGCTACCTGGGCTGGGCCCGACGGGTCGTGGGTCAGGAGGGCGATCTGGCTCTCGATGATGCCGTGTTCGCCGATCGAGAGGGCGCGGCCGGCGGGCATCGAGGCGGGCAGGCCCTTCATCGGCAGGCCGGCCAGCCCGTAGTCGGCCGGGTCCGCCAGGCGGAGAAGGAGGCGGTCATCGAAGACCGTGGAGACCTGGCCGAGCAGACACGAACGGTCACCCGTCACCACCGCCCGCAGCCCCACCGCCGGACCCTCTCTGAGGAGTTGCAGGAGCGACTCCGTGAGGCGGCCGTAGTCGTAGCCCTCGAAGGCCGCCACGTAGCCCTCCCAGCGGTCGACCATGAGCACCAGCCAGGGGAGGCGGTGGCCCGCCTGGCGGTATTCGGCCAGTGAGGCGTGTCCGGCCTCGGCGAGCAGTTGCTGGCGGCGGCCCACCTCGGCGCGGAGGCGGGACAGCAGACGTTCGACGCGGTCGAGCTGGTCGCGGGTGACGACCGCGCCACAGTGCGGCATGGCCATCAGCGGGAGCAGCGCGCCCGATCCGCAGTCGATGGCGTGCAGGTGGACGTCGGCAGGGGAGGCTTGTGCGGCGATGGCGCCCGCGATCGTCCGTAGCGCGGTGGATCTGCCGCTGCGGGCCGCTCCCGCGATGAGCAGATGGCCGCCTTGGGCCAGGTCCAGCGCGAGCGGGCGCCGATCCTGCGCCCAGGGCCGATCGATCATCCCGAAGGCCAGCGGACCGACTTCGGCGAATGTCCCCGATCCGGTGTTCGTCGCCGATCCGGAGAAGGTCGGCGACCCGGCAAGCGGTCCAGTCATCAAGGCAGTGGTGACCTCGTCGAGGGTCACGGCCGAGGGCAGCGGCTCCAGCCAAGGGCTTGGTTGCTCTGGTACGCCGGTCAGGCGCGCGGCCTCGATGAGCGCGTCGGCGAGGACGGTGAGGTCGGTGATCGTCGACCCCTCCGGAGGCTCCGGGAGTGGCGGCAGCGCCCTGCCCAAGGACCGCCAGTCCACGTCGACCACTCGCAGCTGACCGCCCGCACCCGCCAAGCCGCCTGGGCCGAGCATCGCACTCGGACCGAGTGTCGCCCCCGCGCCCGTCGGGTCGGCTCTGAGCGAGGTGCTTGCCACCGGGCTCCTGCCTCCCACCCTGGCCGTCTGTACGGCCGCCGCCGCCCCCACCCCTGACTTCACGTAGCACCGGCCAGGCGTCGACTTGGAGATGTGCGCCGCGTCCGGCAGGTCGATGACGTCGGAGGACTCGGCGGGCTCGGTGACCCGCAGCGCGATCCGCAGCGAGGTGTTGGCCTGGATGTCGGCCGTGACCACGCCCGCCGGCCGTTGGGTGGCCAGGATCAGGTGGATGCCCAGCGAACGGCCCCTGCGGGCGATGTCGACCAGACCGTTGACGAAGTCGGGCAGCTCGGCCACCAAGGCGGCGAACTCGTCGATGATCAGCACCAGCCGGGGCAGCGGCTCGCCGGTGTAGTCGTCGATGTCCTTGGCGCCCGCGGCCAGCAGCAGGCGTTCGCGGCGCCGGATCTCGGCGGCCAGGGAGTCGAGGGCCCGCTGCGTCAGGTGGCCGTCCAGGTCGCTGACCATGCCGACCGTGTGCGGCAGCCGTACACACTCCTTGAATGCGGCCCCGCCCTTGTAGTCGACCAGCACGAACGTCAGCTGGTCCGGCCGGTTGGCCACCGCCAGCGAGCAGATGAGCGTCTGCAGCAGCTCCGACTTGCCCGCGCCCGTGGTGCCGGCGATCAGGCCGTGCGGACCGTCCACCCGCAGGTCGACGGAGAACGGGCCGTCGGGGCCGATGCCGATGACCGCCTTCGTGGAGCCGTGGCCGTGCCAGCGGGTGGCGAGGTCGTGGCCGGAGGGGGCGGGCAGGCGCAGGAGGTCGAGGAGACGGACCGCCTCGGGGAGGTAGCCGGCCGGGTCGTCCCTGCTCACGTCACGGATCGGGCCGAGCGCCCTGGCCACGCGGTCGCACCACGACGGTGAGACCAGGTCGGCCAGAACCGGGCCGATGACCTCCAGACCGCCGCCGAGTAGGCGCACCTGACCGTCGGCGGCGCACGCGGCGACGGTGGCGCACTCCTCGGGGAGCAGGCGCTGGTCGTCGTCGATGGCGAGGGTGAAGACGCCCGACCGGGGGCCCTGGCGCAGGATCTGCGGCATGCCGGGCAGGCCGCGCAGGACCTGGGCGCCGTCGAGCACGACCAGGACGTCGTAGGGGCGTACGTCATAGGAGGTCAGAGCCGGTGTCTCCGGGCCGCCCAGGTCGTCCCAGCCGGTGGGGATCTTGCCGAGTTCGGGGATGGCGGTGTTCTGGCGTTCGTCGATGAGGGCGGCCAGCTCGGCGACGCGGTGGGCGGCGGACTCCGGGTCGGTGCCGACCAGGGCCACGCAGTCCTCGCCGCCGCGCGGGGCACAGTGCGGCAGCCAGCGGACCCAGCCCCAGCGGTGCTCGCCGTCGGCGTGCGCGGACAGGACCACGATGGCCAGGTCACGGGGGCTGTGCAGGGTCGCCGCCTGGCCGATCAGCCAGCCGGCCAGGCCGGTCGCGGTGTCGCGCGGACCGGTGACGCCGGCCACGCCGAGCCTGCGCATGGCCAGGGCCACCGGCACGGACCGGCAGATCGGCGGGGAGATCGCGCCGCCCTTCTCCTCGGACAGCTCCAGGTTGGCCGGCAGGTCGGCCAGCCCGACCCTGAGCCGCAGCGCGTCGGGATCGTGGATGCGGCGCTCCCACAGCCGTCGGCGCGGGCCGGTGGCGGTGAGCAGCACCTGCGCCGGGTCGGGCGCGTCGGATCGGCGGATCAGCTCGTCCTCCGCCCTGGCCTGCTCGACCGCCAGTTCGTACGCCTCCAGCCGCTCCTTGTATTTCTTGGCGGCCTTCCTGTGCTGCTTCTTGCCGTGGCGGCGGTCGCTCCACCACTGCCCGATCATGATGAGGGGGGTCATCAGGGCGATGAGCAGGTAGTAGGGCTGGCGCATGACGTAGGCCAGCGTGACGCCCATCACCGCGGGCAGGAGCGCGGCCAGCAACTGCAGGCGCATCCCCTCGGCGCGGGTGGGCTCCAGGGGGCGTTCGAAGGTGCGCTCGGGCTCCGGCCTGCGCAGCCGCGGCGGCCGGTTGTAGGCGACGCCGCCCTCCGGGAGGGGCGCCAGGTGCGCGTCCTGCGGCTCGATCGCGGTCAGTGTGAACACCGAGGAGCCGCAGGTCAGAAGCGTGTGCTCGGCCCAGTCGGTAGCTTCGGTGAGTGGCTGGGCAGCCAGCTCGGGCGGCTCGTAGTGGACGGGCTCCGCCTCCGCCGCCTCGCGTTCGGCGACCCGGGCGGTGAGCTCGGCGACCTCGTCGGCCCACCGGCCCTTGAGCTTGAGTCGCTGCGCCTGCTGGGGCGCGCGGTGCCGGGCCGGCTCGACCGTGATCGTGTCGGGGGTCACGCGCAGGATGGCGGCCTCGGGGGCGAGGGACGGGTCGGCGACGGTCATCGCGCACATCGGGTCGGATCCGATGACGTGCACACCGAGGCCCAGGCGGTGTACGGCGCCCGCGGCCGGACCGCCCACCACCCGCACCTCGGCCACACCGCCGGGCTCCTGGATGATCGTGGCGCGGGCGAGATGGGCGTCGAGGGTGACCTTGTCGCCGTCGCGCAGCACCGCCCCGGCCAGGGAGCGCGGGTCGAGCGGCCGCCCGTTGCGCCAGAGCACGGCACCCGCCCGGCCGAACCCATCGCCCGACCTGCCAAGCCCGTCACCCAACCTGCCAAGCTCATCGCCCGACCTGTCGCCCCGATCCCGGATGGACGCGCCGCCGATGTCACGCCGATCAGCATTGCGGGCGCCTGGAACGTCAAATGGGTGGGGGGCGTCGAACCGGCTGGACTCGGACGAGCCGCCGGACTGGGTGTGCCGCGCCGAGGGGCGGGCGCCGGGCTCGGTAGCCGACATGCCGTAGGGGGCTCGCGCCCTGGGCAGACGGACGACCTCGGCCAGCGGCGCCTGACCGCTGAGGGCTTCACTCACCCTCGCCACCGTGGCGCCGTTGTCACCCTCGATCACAACGTCACGATCGCCTTGCTCGCCGAGCACGGTGAGCATGATCCGCATGTGCCGTCTCCTCGATCGGGCCTGGGCGCAAAGGTAACGCCAGAACAAAGGGTAGGTCCCGCGGTTGTCGGCAATGGCATGGATGGGCTGACCTGTGGATAACCGCGGACGGTAATTACGGCCTGTGGAAAGTGACTGATTTGGATGCCCATTTATGGCATGGTCGCCCATCGCGTGTTAAGGGAGGGAATGCTGTGAGAAAAGGGACGCAAGGGATCGCCCCACGTCAGCAACCTTCAGCTGCGAAAAAACCCCGCTCTGTCCCGCCATCGCCGCGCTTATCCCGAAAAACCACCCAGGTCAACTCACTGTAAACAATAGGCATTGATTATTTCTTGTTGACACCACGCCACCTGCGAAACGAGCATGGTTCCTCGCATTCCAGCCCCGCCCCCACCGGCGGGTGCACATAATGGCGTGAATTCGACAATTCACAATGGGAGCCCCCCACCCATGAGGACCAGTGAAAAGCCTGCCGTCAACACGGCGGGGTTGTCCGGCCCTGCCTCGCGCAAGCTCCCCGTGCCACCCCGCGAACGCAAACCCGCCCTGGCCGCTCTCGCCGTGCTCCTGATCCTCGGCGGCGCGCTCGCCACGACGCTGCTCGTGCTGCGCAGCGGCGACCGCGTCTCGGCGATCAGGGTCACCCAGCAGATCGGCGCCGGCCAGCAGTTCACCGCGGCCGCGCTCGAAGAGGTGCAGATCGCCAACACCGGTCTCGACTACGTCTCCTGGTCACAGCGGTTCGAGGTGGTGAAGAGCTTCGCGGCCGTCACGATCGTGCCCGGCACCCTGCTGACCCACAACATGGGCGTCAGGGCCAGTAGCGAGCTGGTGCCCGGCAAGGCCAAGGTGGGCCTCTCCCTGAAACCGGGGCAGTTCCCGGCGGGCCTGGAAAGAAGCCATCGGGTCCAGGTCGTGTACGTCCCCGGCCGCACCGACCAGGCGGAAAGCCGCGTACTCGCACAGAGCGCCCTCGTTGAGAGTGTCAGCGACGGAGGCAGAGCCGGCGGATCCATCCTGATCACCGTGATCGTCGACGCCCCGGCGGCGAAGACCATCGTCCAATACGCCTCCAGCGGTGAGATCGCCGTGGCCGACCTGCCCGGAGTAAGTTGACGTGGCGCTGATCGTACTGGCCGCCGACAAGGGCGCGCCTGGTGTGACCACTGCCGCGACGGCCCTCGCGGCGGTGTGGCCGCGTCCCGTACTCCTCGCCGAATGCGACCCCGCGGGCGGCGATCTCGCCTACCGGCTGCCCGCGGCCGACGGCGGCGTGCTCAACCCCGGCAAGGGCCTGCTCACGCTGGCCGCGACCGCCCGGCGCGGCCTGGAACCCGCGCAGATCCATCAGCACACCCAGAAGATCGTCGGCGGCCTCGACGTGCTGGCCGGGCTCACCCACGGCGAGCAGGCGGCCGGGCTCACCTGGCTGTGGGGTCCGCTGGGCAGGGCGCTGGCCGCCATCCCCAACGCCGACGTGATCGCCGACTGCGGCCGGCTCGGCGGCCATCCGCAGCTCGGCGACCTGATGGCGCAGGCCGAGCAGGTCGTGCTGCTCACCCGGGCGACTCTCGACCACGTCGCCCACCTGCGCGAACGCCTGTCCATCACCAAGGCCCACGGCGTCGCCGTGATCGCCGACCCGCGCAACTACCGTTCCTCGATCGACGACGTACGCAGGATCGTCGGTCCGAGCGTCAAGTTCGTCCACGGCCTCGCGCACGACCCCAAGGGCGCTGAGCTGCTGCGCGGCCAGTGGGGCGGGCGCCTCGACCGCTGTCTGCTCATCCGTACGGCGCGCGATCTCGCGGGACGGCTGGTGAGCAACCTATGAATTTCGGCATGGCATTCAACCTCGCGAGAGGTCCGCTACGTACAACCGGGAGTACGACACGCGTCCTCGCGAAAGTGAGCAGCCCGTGATCGATCACTCCCTGGTCAAGCGCTTCCGCCAAGAAGTCGGCGACCGCCTTGCCCACCAGCGCCGCCTCGACCAGGTCAACGGCCTGGTCTCGATGACCGGCGAAGACGAGCGCCAGTTCGCCAGGGCGCTGATCTCCCAGGTCCTGGAGGAGCACGCGCGCAGCGAGATCGGCCTGGGCCGCACTCCTCCCACGGTCGAGGAAGAGGAGGCGCTAGCGGCCGGGATCCACGCCGCGCTGTTCGGGGTGGGCCGCCTCCAGCCGCTGCTCGACGACACCGAGGTCGAGAACATCGACATCAACGGCTGCGACCGCGTCTTCGTCAGCTACGCCGACGGCCAGGAGCTCATGCAGGAGCCGGTCGCCGAGTCCGATGACGAGCTCATCGAGCTGATCCAGATCCTGGCGGCCTACTCGGGGCTGTCGAGCAGGCCGTTCGACACCGCCAACCCGCAGCTCGACCTGCGCCTGCCCGACGGATCGCGGCTGAGTGCCGTCATGGACGTCACGCTCAGGCCGGCCGTCTCGATCCGCCGCGCCCGTCTGGGCAAGGTGTTCATGTCGGATCTGGTGGGCAACGGCACGTTGAGCCCGGAGGTGGGCAGGTTCCTCAGCGCGGTGGTCGGCGCCCGCAAGAACATCATGATCGCCGGTTCCACGAACGCCGGTAAGACGACCCTGCTCAGAGCCCTGGCCAACGAGATCCAGCCGCACGAGCGCCTGATCACCGTCGAACGCGCCCTGGAGCTCGGCCTCGACCAGTTCCCCGAGCTCCACCCCAACGTCGTCGCCTTCGAGCAGCGCCTGCCCAACTCCGAGGGCCAAGGCGAGATCACCATGGCCGAGCTGGTCAGGAGGTCGCTCCGGATGAACCCCAGCCGGGTGATCGTCGGCGAGGTGCTCGGCGACGAGATCGTCACGATGCTCAACGCGATGACCCAGGGCAACGACGGCTCCCTGTCCACCATCCACGCCAACTCCAGCATGGAGGTGTTCAACCGCATCTCCACCTACGCCCTGCAGGCCCGCGAGCGGCTGCCGATCGACGCCACCCACATGCTCATCGCGGGCGCGATCGACTTCGTGGTCTTCGTCGAGAAGCGCAACGACTACAGCCGCGGCGGCACGTTGCGGCGCTACGTCTCCAGCATCCGCGAGGTCAACGGCTGCGACGGCCGCGTCCTGTCGAGCGAGGTGTTCATCCCGGGCCCCGACGGCACCGCCCTGCCCCACGCCCCCGTCTCCTGCCTGGAGGAGCTCGCCGCCCACGGATACAACCCCGGAGGCTGGCTGTGATCGACCTCGATCCCCTCGCCCTGCTCGCCGGCGCGCTCGTCGGCGGCGGGCTGTTCCTGTTCTTCCTCTCCCTGTACGGCATGCGCGTCCGGCCCGCCCGCCCCAAGCGCGAGCTGCTCAAGACGTTCACCACCCGCACCGCGATCGCCGCGGTGGCCGCCACCCTGGTGCTGGTCGTGACCGGCTGGGCGGTCGCGGCGGTGGGCACGGTGCTGCTGGTGTTCGCCTGGCGCGGCCTGTCGGGCGGCGCCGCCGAGGAACGAGCCGCGATGCGCCGCCTCGAAGGGCTGGCCGCCTGGACGGAGTCGCTGCGTGACACGATCGCCGGCGCGGCCGGGCTCGAACAGGCCATCCCGTCGTCGATCAGGGCCGCCGCGCCCACGCTCAAACCGCACCTGCGCGCCCTGGTCGACCGCCTCCACACCCGCATGGCGCTGCCGGAGGCGCTCGCGCTCTTCGCCGACGAGCTCGACGACCCCTCGGCCGACCTGGTGGTGGCCGCGCTGATACTCAACTCCAAGCTGCGCGGCCCCGGCCTGCGCGACGTGCTCGGGGCGCTGGCGGTGTCCGCCCGCGAGGAGCTCGACATGCGCCGCCGCGTCGAGGCCGAACGCCGGGCCACCAGGCGCAGCGTCCAGATCGTGGTGATCACCGCGCTGGTCTTCGCCGGGCTGCTCGTCGTCTTCAACCCCTCCTACGTCAGCGAATACCGCGGCCTCCTCGGCCAGGCCGTGCTGGCGGTCGTGGCGGGGCTGTTCGGCGCCGGATTCGCCTGGATGCGGCGCCTCGCCCGGTTCGACAAGCCCACCCGCCTGCTCGTAGGAGGCGGTCATGGATAGCAAGCCCACCCGCCTGCTCGTCGGAGACGGTCATGGATAGGGCGGCAACGGAGAGAGGGGGCGGTCATGGTTGAGGGTGTGCTGGCCGGCTGCGTGCTGGGCCTCGGCCTGTTCCTGCTGCTCCGGGCGCTGTTCCCGGCCCGCCCCGGCCTCGTGTCGCGGCTGCTGGCGATCGAGGCCGTTCGCGAGGACGCCGACGCGCCGCGCATCCAGCTCGCCCTGCCCGATGAGGAGGTCTCCGCCTTCCGCCGCGGCCTGGGCGTCCGGCTGGCCCGCCTCTACCACGCGCGAGGGTGGGAGGTCCGGTCGGTCAAGGCCGACCTGGCGCTGGTCGGGCGGTCGTTCGAGGGCTACCTGGCCACGAAGGCGCTGCTCGCGTCGGCCGGGCTGCTGGCGTTCCCGGTGCTGCTCGGCTGGCTGGTGCTGATGGAGTGGGGCACGTCCCTGACCATCCCGTTCTGGTCGGCCGTACTCGTGTCGCTGGTCTTCTTCTTCCTGCCCGACGTTCAGGTACGGCGTGACGCGGCGGCGAAGCGGCGCGACTTCCGGCACGTCGTCGGCGCCTTCCTCGACCTGGTCTCGATGAACCTCGCGGGCGGCCGCGGCGTGCCCGAGGCGCTGATGATGGCGGTCTCGGTCAGCGGTGACCAGCCCAACTGGGCGATGTCGCGCATCCGCGAGGCGCTGGCCGGCGCCAGGATCGTCGGCATCACCCCCTGGCAGGCGCTCGGCCAGCTCGGCGAGGAGATCAACGTCGACGAGCTGCGCGACCTGTCCGCCGCGCTCGGCCTGGTCGCCGACGACGGCGCCAAGGTACGTGCCTCCCTGACCGCGAGGGCCGCCACGCTGCGCCGCCGCGAGCTGGCCGAGATCGAGGGCCGCGCCGGTGAGCGCTCCCAGTCGATGCTCGTCGCCCAGCTGCTGCTCTGCGCGGGCTTCGTGATCTTTCTCAGTTATCCCGCCGCTATGAAGATGTTGGGGTCCTAATGAATCATCCCTGGGTCATCTACCTGCAGGCATGCCTCAGCGTGCGTATCCAGCGCGCCCGCACCGCCCCCAGCCGGGGCGCCTCGGCGGTCGAGTGGGTGATCATCTCCGCGATCATCGCCGGCGTCGCCCTCGGCCTGGCCACGCTGATCAAGCAGCTGGTCGAGGGGAAGCAGAGCGAGCTCCAAACCAGCTTCGGCCAGACCGGCGGGCGCACGTGACAGGTGCCCGGCGCCCGCGCGGACAACCTCGGCGACCAAGCCGACCTCCGGGGCGGCGCCGCCGGGCACGACGCGACCGCGGCGCCTCCGTGATCGAGCTCGCCCTGCTGATGCCGGTCATCCTGGCGGCCGTGCTGCTCATCGTGCAGGTGGCGCTCTGGTTCCACGGCCGTCAGGTGGCCGAGGCGGCCGCCAAGGAAGGCGCCAGGGTGGCCCGGTCGGCCCCCTTCGACTCGGGCGACTGGGAGGGTGCGGCCTCGACCAAGGCCACCGACATCGTCCGGGCCATCGGACCCCGCCTGCTCTCGAACGCCGCGGTCACGACCGCGGAGAAGGAGCCCGACGAGCGCTTCGTCACCGTGACCGGCAGCGCCGTACAGGTCATCCCGCTCCTGCCGGAGCTCACGTTCACGATCACGGCCACCTCGGGCGGTCCCGTCGAGTGCTTCCGCCCGGACGACGGGGGTGACGACTGCGGATGAACCAGAACCGGCTGCGGACGAGCCAGAACCGGCTGCGGACGAGCCAGAACCGGTGGCGTGAGCGCGGCTCGATGGCCGTGGAGACGGTCATGCTGGCGCCCATCTTCCTGCTGTTCCTGATGTTCCTGGCGGGGGCGGGCCGGCTGGTCGAGGCGCAGGGCGAGGTCAACGGCGCGGCACGGGACGCGGCGCGGGCCGCCTCAGTGCGGCGGTCGTTCGGCGACGCGGGCGACGCGGCCGACAGGAGCGTCAAGGCCGCGCTCGACGGGCGATGCCAGAGCCCGGCGGTGTCCCTCGCCGGCTCCAAGTGGGAGGAGGGCGGCCAGGTGCAGGCCGAGGTCACCTGCGAGCTGGACCTGAGCTTCCTGGGGTTCTCCGGCACCAAACGGATGACCGGCACCTCGGTGGTGCCCCTGGAACAGTTCAGGAGGACCGAATGAGCCGCGGTGTTTCTGGAGCGATGCAAGAGGGCCGAACGAGCCGCCGCGACCGCGGGACGATGTCGGTCTTCACCGTGCTGTTCTCCGTGGCGGTGTTCCTGCTGGCGGGGCTGCTCGTCGACGGCGGCGGGGCGATCAACGCGCGGCTGCGGGCCGCCGACGTAGCCGAGCAGGCCGCGCGGGCGGGCGCCGACCAGATCGACGCCGACCACCTCCACGAGACGGGCGAGATCCGGCTGCTCGGCGACGGCCAGGTGTGCGACCGGGCCGACGAGGTGATCGCGGCGGCGGGCAGCGCCGACGTGACCAGAGGCACGTGCACCGTCGCGCAGGGACAGGACGGCGTGACCGTCTCCGTGAAGGTGCGGTGGACGGCCTTCTTCCTGCAGGCCATCGGCTTCCCCGGCACCGAGATGGAGGGCGAGGCCACGGCCGGGCCACAGGCCAGGTGAGCCAGACCGATTCCGCTCACTCGATGGATCAGAACACCACCACGCAGGACCCTGAACACGGAGAAGGGAGAGGCGATGCCGACGCGAGACCCAGCGCGTCCAGCGGGCCGGCCGCACGGGCCCGGGCAGGCGCCCGTGCGCATCCCGGCCAGGCGGAGCGTGGGCGACGTGCTGGCCGGCCTCGGCGCGCTCGCGGTGCTCGTGGCGATCGTCGGCGGTGTGCCGTACGCGCTGCTCACGTTCGTCGGGCCGCCGATCTCTCCCGAACTGCTCGATCTCGACGTGCTCAACAGCCGCGTGGGGCCGAGCACGATCATGGCCGTCCTGGTGCTGTTCGTGTGGCTGGCCTGGCTGCAGTTCTTCTCGTGCGTGATCGTCGAGGTCTACGCGGGCGTACGCAGGGTGGGCATGCCCGCCAGGGTGCCGCTTTCGGGCGGGTCCCAGGCGCTGGCCAACAAGCTCGTCTCGGCCGTACTGGTGCTGTTCACCGCCGGGGCCATGGTCGTGCCCATCATCAAGCTGGCGGCGCCGCCGCCCACCGCGCCGCCCATGACGACGGTCGCCTACTCCGCGCCGATCGTGGAGCAGCCGGTGCGGGCGCAGGCCACCAAGAAGGTGTACGTGGTCCAGCCGCCCCACGGCCGGCACCACGAGAGCCTGTGGGAGATCGCCGAGAAGTGCCTGGGCGACGGGCGCCGATATCCGGAGATCTACCGGCTCAACCAGCACAAGGAGCAGCCCGACGGCACCCGCCTGCGGATGGCCGACCTGATCAGGCCGGGCTGGGTGCTCGACATGCCCGACGACGCGCGCCACGCGCACGTCGTACCCGTGAACCAGGCGCGGGCCCAGACGCTGAAGCAGCACCCGGCGGGGTCGCACGGCGAACACCGGCGAGTCGCCGACGAGGCGCGCCAGACCTCCAGCGTCAAGCAGGGCCCGGCGCACGCGCGACACGAGACCGGAGCCGAGCAGCCCGTGGTGCAGAGCCCAGGAGTCGACCTGACCGACTACCTGGCCGCCGCGTCGCTGGCCGCGGCCGGTCTGCTGGTCGTGCTGGCCAGGCGGCGGCGTGAGCAGCTGTGGCGGCGCGCGTTCGGCCGCCGCATCGTCCGGCCGCGCGACGACGCGGCCAAGGCCGAGGTCGCGCTGAGGCTGGGCGCCGACGCGCCGGGCACGCGCATCCTCGACATCGGGCTCAGGCTGCTCGGCGCGGAGCTGGCCACGCAGGGCCGCACGCCGCCGACCGTCTACGCAGCTCACCTGTCGCCACGCAACCTCGACCTGTGGATCCACCCGCCTGACGGCGACGCGCCCGCGCCGTGGATCGCCCAGGACGGCGGCCAGGTGTGGCGGCTGGCCGCGCATGAGGGCCGCCTGCTGGAGGAGCAGCCCGGCGGCGCCCCGTACCCCGGACTGGTCTCGCTCGGCGCCGACGAGAGCGGCCGGGTGCTGATCGACCTGGAGGCGGCGCAGGGCCTGATCAACATCCGTGGCCCGCAGACCACCGCGGCGCTCGCGGCGCTGGCCGTGGAGCTGGCGACCAACCGCTGGTCCGACCGGATGCGCATCACGCTCGTCGGCTTCGGCGACGAGCTGACGGCGATCGCGCCCGACCGGATCCGGGCCGTGGGCAGCCTGGCCGAGGTGCTGCCCGAGCTGGAGGCCACCGCCGCCCCGCGCCAGGAGGTGCTCACCGGGCGCGTCACCGGCAGCCCGCGCGACGCCCACTACCTGCTGTCCGCCGTGGCCCCCACCCATGAGGAGGCGCGCCGCCTGGCGCTGCTCGCCCGCAAGGACACCGCCGGATACGTGGTGACGGGCGACGTGCCGCACGCCACCTGGACCCTGGAGATCACCGAGGACGGCAAGGCGAAGATCGCGGAGCTGGGCTTCGAGGTGACCGCGCAACTGCTGCCGCGCCGCCACTACCAGGCGCTGATCGATCTCTTCCGTACGGCGGAGCAGCTCGACGGCGAGGCGGTGCCAGAGGCGGAGCCGCTGGAGGAGCTGGCGCCACCCGCGGTGGAGATCAGGATGCTCGGCCCCATCGAGATCGTCGGCCGCGACCCGCTCGAAGAGGGGCGGATGGCGCTGGCCACCGAGCTGCTGGTCTACCTGGCCACGCATCCCGGTGGCGTGCACCCCGTCGTGCTGGGCGGCGTCCTGTGGCCGCGTGGCGTGCAACCCATGGTCAGGGACGCCACGATCGCCAGGGTCGTCGACTGGCTGGGCCGCGAGCACCTGCACGTCGACGAGGCGGGCAGGCTGCGGCTGGGACCCGCGGTACGCACCGACTGGGCGCTCTTCCGCGAGCTGGTCCGCCGCTCGCACGGCGATCCCACGGCGCGGACCGTACTCCTGGAGAAGGCGCTCGTCCTGGTCAGAGGCCCGCTGCTGAGCGGGCGGCCGCCCGGGAGATACGCGTGGCTGGCGGGTGACGACCTTGAGTACGACGTCGCCGCCGGGGTCGCCGACGCCGCCCACCGGCTGTGCGAGCTGCGGCTGGCGCACGGCGAGCCGGACGCCGCGGTCGCGGCCGTACGCGCGGCCCTGCTGCTGGCCACCGACGACGAGGGGCTCTGGCGCGACCTGCTGCGGGCCACGCACGCCACCGGGGACGTGCTGCGGCTCCGGACGGTCGTCGAGGGGCTGACCAGGCGCTCGTCCTCCCACCCCTATGGCGGCGGGATGGCGCCCGAGACCGAGGCGCTGATCGACGAGCTGCTGCCGTCGTGGCGCATCCACATGGTGAGGGAGTCGACGGCATGAGGCGGATGGCGGTAATGCTGGCGCTCCTGCTCGCGGCGGGCTGCGGCCCGCCCGAGCGGCCGTACACCCCCGGCGACGTGGCGGCCCCCGTCACCGGCGAGACCACCGCGGCGCCCGCTCCCACGTCCACCCAGGGCAAGACGGTCGATGTCGGCGACGAGCTGAAGGTCAAGGTGGAGAAGGGGCCGTCGGCCAGTGCGCTGCAACGGCTCTTCGCCGACTACTACGTGGAGCGGTGGAAGGCGGTCGTCACCGGCGACACCGGCTACCTGCGTCATGTCGAGCCGTCTGTGATTCCGCAGGCCGGCGAATGGGTACGCGGGTTCGCCGACCGGCAGGAGTCGGCGCGCGGCGTCGCGCGTCTCTCCAGACTGCGGATCACGTCGGTCATGGGCAAGGGCGCCCAGGTCGACACCTGCGTGGACGAGCGGGGCGTACGCCTCGTCTCCACGCCCACCGGCAAGGCGGTCGCGCCCCAGCCCGACTGGGTGCGCGCTCCTTACCTCCAAACCGTGCTCGCGCATCGCGGCGACGACGGTGTGTGGCGGATCAGGGAATTCCGCCAGGACAAAGAAGGGTGCAGCTGATGAATCCCCTGATCCCGGTGCTCATGGCAGGGTCGCTCCTGCTGGCCACGCCCACGCCCGGCCCCCAATCCACCACGGACGTCAGGACCGGCCAGCAGGGCAGAACCGCGTCCGTCAAGCTCACGCACTCCGGCATCGTGGTCAGCGGCGACGTGGGCAAGGGTGGCAAGAGCGACGGCTATCGGATCAAACGGCCCTGCTGGTATGAGCCGGGGCTCAGCGCCGACGAGATGCTCAAGTTCCAGACGGACTCGAAGACCCAGTTCGCCAGGGTGAAGGCCGACGAGGACAGTTTCAATAAGTTCGTCCAGCAGTTCAAGGACAAGAAGGGGCAACCGGGGAACTGGTGGACGCCCGCCTACGACGCGTCCGACCCCAACGGCGCCACCTGCTGGGCCGGGCTGGAACTGTTCGTCTTCGTACCGCCGAACCAGACGCCGCCCTCCGGCATCACCATCGCGCAGCTGGCCGAGATCGCGCGCGCAGCGATCACCGTGCCCCAGCCGACGGTCAAGCTGAGCCCGGATGCCAAGAGCTTCGTCAACCTGCCGACGTTCGTGTGGCTCGAAGGCATCGGTCAGCCGCGGCGTACGGCGACCGCGACGCTGCCCGGCGTCATGAGCGCGACCGTGGTCGCCACTCTCCAGGACATCAAGATCGACGCGGGCACCGGCAAGGACCGGGCCGAGGTGCGTGAGCAGTGCGGGGCCACCGGCAAGCCGTACGCCAAGGGCGCCCCGTTCACCTGCGGCGTGCAGTATCTGCGCTCGTCGATCGACCAGCCGCGCCAGGTCTACCAGCTGACCGTGACGACCGTGTGGCCGGTGACGGTGGCGGGCCAGGCGGTGCCGGTCCAGTTCGCGCCGGTCGAGGTGGGAGTGACCCGCGACGTGCCGGTGGGTGAGGTGCAGAGCAACGTCAAACCGTAGATGGTGCCTCAGGCGATGACGGCGGCGAGCGGGGCGAGCTCCGGCAGCTCCGCCGCCTCCGCCAGCACCTCCTTGAGCACGGTGTCGTGGGTGGGGCTCGCCTGGGCGAGCAGCTCGCGGCCGGCCGGGGTGACCTCGGTGTAGATGCCCCTGCGATCGTCATCGCACAGGTAGCGGGACAGCAGCCCACGGTTCTCCAGCCGCGTCACCAGGCGGGTGGTGGCGCTCTGGCTCAGCACGACCGCGCGGGCGAGCTGCTGCATGCGCATGTGCCAGCCGTCCTGGCGGCCCAGCACGTCGAGCACGGTGTACTCGCTCACGCTCAGCTCGTGCTCCTTCTGCAGGGCCCGCTCCAGCCGGTCCTCGATTCTGGCGTGCAGCGCGGCGAGCGTGCGCCAGCCCTGGGCGCGCGCCTCGACGGCGTCATCGGCTAGCGGCATGTGACACCTTCCCGGACAAGGTTGTATGGTCAGTTAGTCGGCGTGTGCAAATAATGTCTACGCTGACTAACGTCGTCTGAGGAGTATTCTATGCCACTCGCCCTGTTCGCCCTCGCGATCAGCGCCTTCGGCATCGGCACCACCGAGTTCATCATCAACGGGCTGCTGCCGGAGTTGGCCGCGGACTTCGCCGTCACGATCCCCGCCGCCGGCCTGCTCGTGTCCGGCTACGCCCTGGGCGTGGCCATCGGCGGGCCGCCGCTGACCATGCTCGGCGGCCGGTTGTCCCGCAAGACCATGCTGCTGTCGCTGATGGTGCTGTTCATCGTGGGCAACCTGCTCTCCGCGCTCGCGCCTTCGTACGGTGTGCTCATGGTCGGCCGGTTCCTGTCGGCGTTCGCGCACGGTGCCTACTTCGGCGTCGGATCCGTGGTGGCCGCCGACCTGGTCGCTCCGCAGAAGCGGGCCAGCGCCATCGCGCTCATGTTCACCGGTTTGACCCTGGCGAACGTGCTCGGGGTGCCGCTCGGCACCTGGATCGGGCAGGCGTTCGGCTGGCGGGCGACGTTCTGGGTCGTGGTGGCCATCGGCGTCGCCGGGCTGATCGGCGTGCTCGCCCTGGTGCCCGCCCAGCCGCGGCCCGAAGGCGGTGGGATGCTGCGCGAGCTGGCGACCTTCCGCAAGGGTGGTGTATGGCTGGCGCTGGCGATGACCGTGTTCGGGTTCGCGCCGGTGTTCGCGGTGATCACCTTCATCTCGCCGATCATGACGAGTGTGGGCGGATTCTCTCCCGGCGCTGTGCCGGTCGTCATGGCCCTGTTCGGGGTGGGGCTCGTCGTCGGCAACCTGATCGGCGGCCGGCTGGCCGACCGCGCCGTCATGCCGAGCATCTACGGCTCGGTGGCCCTGCTCACGCTGCTGGGCGTGGTCCTCGCGCTGGTGGCGGGGAACCAGGTCGCGTTCATCGTGACGATCACCCTGTTCGGGGTGGCTGCCTTCGCAACCGTGCCGCCGCTGCAGACCCGGGTCCTGGACGCCGCCGCGGGCGCCCCGACGCTGGCCTCCGCGGCCAACATCGGGGCCTTCAACCTGGGTAACGCGATCGGGTCGTTCGCGGCGGGGCTGACCATCGACGCGGGCTTCGGCTACACGGCTCCGGCCTGGACCGCCGCGCTGCTCGGGCTGACCGGGCTGGCGGTGGCGGGACTCGCCGGCGTGCAGGCCCGCCGCCAACTCGCCCCGGCCACCTGATGACAACGCCACAGGGCCGCTGAGAGCGGGGGCTCAGCTGAACAGCTCGTCCACGCTCAGCGCGGTCACGGCCCTGACGGTCCAGCGGTCGAGGAGGCTCTGATCCGTGCATGTGCGGATGCGGGCCCGAGCCTCCTCGGGCACCGAGATGTCGCGTGCGTCCAGAAATCCCAGGATCAACTGAGCCGGCGTCCGTTCCGGCTCGCCCCTGTATTCGTGTGCTCCGGCCATCCACCCAATCGTACAGAGCGCTGCCGCACCATGACGGGGAGTTGCTAGAGCCGGCCGGACTCGTGGGCGAGCAGCCACTCCTTGACCGGTACGCCGTAGTAGTAGCCGCCATAGCCACCCGAGCCGGGCAGCACCCGGTGGCAGGGGACGAAGGGGGCGATGAGGTTCTGTGCGCAGGCCGACCCGGCCGCGCGGGCCGCCGTCCTGGGCATGCCGGCGCGTTCGGCCAGCTCGGCGTACGTCACCGTGGTGCCCGGCTTGACCTCGCGGAGCGCCTGGTGGAGGCGCTTGCGGGTGGCCGTGCCCGGCTGCTCGACCGGGATGGCGTCCAGGGCCAGGAGGTCGCCGTCCAGATAGTCGCGTACGGCCTGCGCGGCGGGGCCGAGATCGTCGACCACGTCCAGGCCCTCGGCCTGCAGCGCGGGCGACAGCCGGACGAACATGTCCGAGGGGTCGGCGGTGAAGCCGGCCGCGACCAGCACGCCATCACGGCACAGCAGGGACAGCGGGCCGATCGGGGTCGGCATGACTTGGGCGTCGATCATGAGGAGCTCCAGAGATGCAGGGCGGCGTAGGCCCGCCAGGGCCGCCACCGTTCGATGTGGTCGTCGGGAATGCCCAGGCAGGCCATGCGCTTCTTGAGCACCAGGTCGCCGATGGGCCAGGCGTCGGGGTCCCGCAGCGCGCGCAGCGCGACATAGCTGGCGGTCCAGGGGCCGATGCCGGGAACGTCGAGCAGCTCGGCCACGGCCTCGCCCGGATCCTGACCGCCGTCGAGGTCGATCCGGCCCTCGGAGACGGCGATGGCCAGCTCCTTGAGCGTCGCGACGCGGCGGTTGGTGAGCCCCAGCCCCGCGAGGTCCGCCTCGAGCAGCTCCGCGGCGGTGGGGAACAGGTGGGTCAGGCCGGGACGCTCGGTGAGCCGCCCGGCTCGCTCGACGATCCGGCCGAGCAGGGTGCGGGCGCCCGCGACGGAGATCTGCTGGCCCACGACGGCGCGTACGGCCAGCTCGAAGCCGTCGAACGTGCCCGGCACCCGCAGGCCGGGCCGGGACTCGATGAGCGGGCGCAGTGAGGTCTCGCCCAGCGCGGCCGCGATGGCGTCGGGGTCGGCGTCGAGGTCGAGCAGGCGGCGGCAGCGGGCCACGATGCGGGCCAGCTGCCGGGTGTCGTCCACGGCGACGTCGAGCGCGATGTGGCCGGGCTCGGGGATGAGCGTGATCGTCCCGCCTGGGACGGCCCGGCTGTAGGACGTCGGGCCGGCCACCTCCAGGCCGGGGATCGCGCGCGAGGTCAGGAAGGAGAGCACGCCCGCGATGTCGTACGGCTCCCGCCGGTGCAGGCGCAACCGGAGCGTCGCGGGTCCGGCCACCACCTCGACCGTCGGCGGCGCGGAAACGGAGGGGGCTGAAGGGCCACCCGCGGTCGCGCGGAGCTCGCTCGGTGTGAACCCGTATGTCTCCCGCATCGTGGCGTTGAACTGCCGCACACTCCCGAACCCGGCCGCGAACGCCACCTCGGTGACCGGCAGCCGCGTCTCGGTCAGCAGTTGCTTGGCCAGCAGCAGCCGCTTGGTCCTGGCCACCGCCAGCGGCCCCACGCCCAGCTCGGCCACGAACAGCCGGTGCAGGTGCCGCTCGGTGATGTGCAGCCGCGTGGCCAGCCCCGCCACGCCACGCTCGTCGGCGGCCCCGTCATCGATCAGCCGCAGCGCCCGCCCGATGAGGTCACCGCGCAGGTCCCACCCCGGATCGCCGGGGGAGAGCTCCGGGCGGCAGCGCTTGCACGGGCGGAAGCCCGCCGCCTCCGCCGACGCCGCGTGCCGGTAGAACCGCACGTTGCGCGAGGCCGGCGTGCGAGCCGGGCAGATCGGACGGCAGTAGATCCGCGTCGAGGTCACCGCCGTGTAGAAGCGCCCGTCGAATCGGGCGTCCCGGGCGGCTACCGCCCGGTAGCAGGAGTCGAAGTCGAGCTCAAGTGGTGACATGACACCGAGCGTATGCGTTCGCCCGGCCTGTCGACTGGCGGGAATCGGACCTGATCGTTAAATCGCTGGTCAGCAGGTCAAACCCGCCGACCAGCGGAAATCAGACGTCACTTGGACGAGACGCCCACACCTAGGTCGAACTCCCGGTAGACGCGCGCCCAGAACCCGTCGCGCAGCCACACCCGCGCCTCGGGGAACGGCCGCAACGAGTGGCCGAGCTCCTTCTCCGCCTCGATGAGCAGTTCGGTGTCGATGACCGTCGGCAGGATCGGCCCCGGCAGCAGGTCGCGGATGTTGTCGCGGCCACGGGTGAGGATCCACTTCTGTGCCACGTGCTCGCCCACGTCCTCGACGCGTGGCCGGCTGGGCCCGAGCTTGGCCACCTGGCCGGGCTTGACGTGCGGTTTGACGGGCGCGCGCCCGGCGAACACCTGCGCGGGCGACGGAGCGGTCACCGGCGGGGCGACCGGAACGGGTTGCGGAGCACGACTGAAAAAGGGCCTCAGGAATTCAGCAGTGATCACTTCCACGGTGTCCGACTCCCAAACCAGCCGTTCGGCCTGGTTGGTGCCGTACGGCGGCTCGACGCCCCACAAGTGGATGCGCACCCCGTACGCCTGCGCCGCCTCCACCGCGGGGACCATGTCCTCGTCTCCGGCGAGCAAGATCGTGTCAGTCACCGCATGATGCCGGGCCAGGGCCTCCAGATCGCTCCTGATCTGCGCGTCCACGCCCTTCTGCTGGCCACGGGCGTTCAGGTTGCCAAGCCGTACCTTGACCCAGGGCAACTGGGCGATGACCCGCTGATCGACGGTCGGCACACGGTCGCGAGCGGCGTCATACCAATAGATCCGCAGAAGTTCGCCAGATATACGTTCCAGCGCATGTTTCTGTAGACTCTGGATCAGCTCATCGGCGGCCACTCGATATTCTTTGCGCTCCTTGGCGCCCAGCAGCACTTCGCCTGCGGCAGCATAGAGATAACCGACGTCCACCAGGACGGCGTACTTCGCTGCCACAGCATGCGGCATGAGGTCTGGGATGGCCATGTGTCCTCCAGGCCGCGGTTAGTTGATCGGCTGACTATATACGCCTACTTTCTCTAGATAGTCCCAACTCCTCGAGAACTTGACACCCGATTCCCAGGATCTATCTAAGGCAGGGCGCTCATCCGCCAACCCGACTTCCCCGGTGCGGGTGCCTTACGCATCGCTCTCGCCGGGTTTCGCCATGTTTGACTTCGCGGCATGACCGCCGGCTCCGGCACGGCCTGCCGTGTCGCGAGAACGGTCACGAGGGCGGCGATCTCCTCCGGCGTGGCGTCCCCACGAACGATCCGCAGATAGGCGCTCATAGCGGGATGTTCCCATGCTTCTTCGGCGGCAGCGAGGCCCGCTTGTTCCGTAGCGCCCGCAGCGCCCTGACGACCTGAGCCCGCGTCTCGGCGGGTCGGATCACCGCGTCGACGTAGCCGCGCTCGGCCGCGATGTACGGGTTGGCCAGCGTGTCCTCATATTCGGTCACCAGCCTGGCCCGCTCGGCGTCGGCATCGTCGCCCGCCGCGGTGAGCTCGCGCCGGTAGAGGATGTTGACGGCGCCCTGCGCGCCCATGACCGCGATCTGCGCCGTGGGCCACGCCAGGTTGACGTCGGCGCCCAGGTGCTTGGACCCCATGACGTCGTACGCCCCACCGTACGCCTTGCGGGTGATGACCGTCACCAGTGGCACGGTCGCCTCGGCGTAGGCGTAGAGGAGCTTGGCCCCGCGGCGGATGATTCCGTTCCATTCCTGATCGGTCCCTGGGAGGAATCCCGGGACATCTACAAAAGTCAGGATCGGGATATTAAAAGCATCACATGTTCGAATAAAACGGGCTGCCTTCTCGGAGGCGTTGATATCCAGGCACCCGGCGAAATGCATGGGCTGGTTGGCCACCACGCCCACCGCCTGACCGTCGACCCGGCCGTACCCGACCACCAGGTTGGGCGCGAACAGCGCGTGGACCTCCAGGAACTCACCGTCGTCGAGCACGTGCTCGATCACCCGGTGCATGTCGTAGGGCTGGTTCGCCGAGTCGGGGATCAGCAGGTCGAGCTCGGGATCCGGCTCCAGGTCACCGGCGCCCTCGAAGACCGGCGCCTCGTCCAGGTTGTTGGAGGGCAGGTAGGACAGCAGCGCCTTGACGTAGTCGAGCGCGTCGCTCTCGTCGGTGGCCTGGTAGTGGGCCACGCCCGACTTGGTGTTGTGCGTGTGCGCGCCGCCGAGCTCCTCGAACGTGACCTCCTCGCCGGTCACGGTCTTGATCACGTCGGGCCCGGTGATGAACATCTGCGACGTCTGGTCGACCATCACCACGAAGTCGGTCAGCGCGGGGGAGTAGACGTGCCCGCCGGCCGCGGCGCCCATGATGAGCGAGATCTGCGGGATCACGCCCGAGGCGTGCACGTTGCGCTTGAAGATCTCGGCGTAGAGGCCGAGCGCGACCACGCCCTCCTGGATGCGGGCGCCGCCGCCCTCGTTGATGCCGATGATCGGGCAGCCGGTCTTCAGGGCCAGGTCGAGCACCTTGACGATCTTCTCGCCGTAGACCTCGCCGAGCGAGCCGCCGAACACGGTCACGTCCTGCGAGAACACACATACCTGGCGCCCGTCGATCGTGCCGTGACCGGTGATCACGCCGTCCCCGTACGGTCGCCTGCTCTCCAGCCCGAACATCGTGGACCGGTGCCTGGCGAACTCGTCGAACTCCACGAACGAGTCCTCGTCGAGCAGCGCCAGCACCCGCTCCCGCGCGGTCATCTTGCCCTTGGCGCGCTGCTTGGCCACGGCCGCCGCCGACCCGGCGTGGACCGCCTCGTCGAGCCGGCGCTCGAGGCCGGCGATTTTCCCGGCGGTGGTGTGAATGTCCGGCGGGTCCGGTACGGCCTCGGCAGCAGTCATGCGCGCAACATTAACCCGGCTCCTACAGTGGATCCATGACGGAGGCGGTTCACACGCACGGCCTGTTCAAGCGATACGGCCCGCAGATCGCGGTGGCCGGCATCGACCTCGTGGTCCCGGCGGGCAGCTTCGCCGGGCTCGTCGGCCCGAACGGCGCCGGCAAGACGACTTCCCTGAGCATGATCACCGGGCTGCTCCGCCCCGACGGCGGCCAGGCCGAGATCGACGGCTTCGACGTGTGGCGCGATCCCGTCGAGGTCAAGGCCCGCATCGGCGTGCTGCCCGAGGGGCTGCGGCTGTTCGAACGCCTGTCGGGCCGCGAGTTACTCCTCTACAACGGCAGGCTGCGCGGCATCGCCAAGGCCGACGTCGAGCAGCGCGCCGAGGAACTGCTGCGGGTGATGGACCTGGCCGACGCCGCCGACAAGCTCGTCGTCGACTACTCCACCGGCATGCGCAAGAAGATCGGCCTGGCGGCGGCGCTCCTGCACAACCCCTCCGTGCTCTTCCTCGACGAGCCGTTCGAGGGCGTCGATCCGGTCAGCGCCAACACGCTCACTGAAGTGCTCCGGCGCTTCACCGCCTCGGGCTCGACCGTCATCTTCTCCAGTCACGTGATGGACCTCGTCGAGCGGCTCTGCGACTGGGTGTCGGTGATGAGCGCCGGGCACATCGTGGCCCAGGGCCCGCTGGAGAAGGTACGCGCCGGACGCAGCCTCAACCAGGCGTTCCTGGAGCTCGTCGGCGGTCCGCGCGACAACGGCGACTCGGGTCTGACCTGGCTCGGCCGGGGCAAGCAGGAGCCGGCGTGAGTACCGTCGCGCTCTTCGCCCAGCTCAAGCTCCGGCTGCTGGCCGGCAACCTCCGCGGCGACATACAACGCAAGCTCGGCTTCATCTTCACCCTCATCATGTCCGTGTTCGTGAGCGTCATCGGCTTCCTGCTCATGAGCCTGCTCCGGCTGGCGCCGCACGACGTCGCGGCGTCGATCGTCGTCGTGGTGTTCTCGGTCATGCTCATCGGCTGGATGGTCGTGCCGCTGCTGGCGTTCGGCCTGGACGACACGCTCGACCCGGCGCGGCTGTCGCTGTTCCCGCTGCCCACCCACCGGCTCGCGGTCGGCATGTTCACCGCCTCCGCCACCGGCGTCTGGCCGCTGGCCACCCTGATCATCACGGCGGGCGCCCTGGCCGGGCTCGCCACCGGCGTCGGCGGCGTGCTGCTCGGGATCGTCGCGGTGCTCCTGCAGTTCGCGCTCTGCCTGGTCGCCTCCCGGCTGGTCACCACGGCGCTGTCCAGCGCCCTGCGCACCAGGCGCGGCCGGGACCTGCTGGCCGTGGCCGCGATCTTCGTCGTGCTGCTCGCGCAACTGCCGAACCTGCTGCTCAACAGCAACATCGGCGACCCGGCGGGGATGCTGCGCCAAGTCGCGGCCCTGCTCAGGTGGACGCCCTCGGGCATGGCCGCGCACGCGATGGCCGACGGCGGCCTGACCGGCCTGGCCGAGCTCGTCGTCGTGGCCCTCGTGGTCGTGGTGGTCGGCTGGCTGTGGATCAAGGCGCTGAGCCGGGCCCTGGTCACACCCGACTCCTCCACGCGCGCGGCCTCCGTACGCAGGGGGAGCGGCCTGGTCGACCGGTTCGTGCCGAGCGGGCCGCTGGCCGCCGTGGTCACCAAGGAGCTCAAGTACATCATGCGCGAGCCCCGCTACCGGGTCGGCTGGTTCTCCTCCGTCCTGGTGGCCATCGTGCTGGGCTTCTCGGTCACCCGCTCCGGAGACGCCGGGGCGTCAACGCCGATTCTGCTCACCGCGTCGGCCGGGATGATGATCGCCCTGCAGTCGGCCAACTCGTTCGGCATCGACGGCCGCTCGCTCTGGATGAACGCCGTGACCATCGGCTCCGAACGCGGCCTCAGCACCGATCTGGCCGGCCGCCACCTGGCCGGCGCGCTGGTCGCGACGCCGCTGCTCACGCTGATCGCCGTCGCCGCCGGGCTGTTCGCCGGCCACCCGGAGGGGATCGTCCCGGCGGTGCTCATCGGCCTGGGCGCGCTCGGGACCGGATTCGGCGTCGGCTCCGTGACCAGCGTCGTCATCCCCTACACCATGCCCGAGCGGATGAACGCCTTCAGCGGGGCCGCGCCCGGTCAGGGCGGGCAGGCGTTCGTCTCCGGTGTGGGCGCGCTGCTGGGCATCTCCCTCCTGTCGGTGCCGTTCGTGGTGCCGCTGCTCTTCGGACTGCTCTGGGTGTCGGTGCTCGCGCCGTTCTACGGGTTGCTGGCCGAGGTGCTGGGCCGGCGGCTCGGCGCGAAGATCGGCTTCCCCCGCCTCCCCGAGCTGCTCGCCGCGGTGTCCCGGCCCACCTGAGCATTGGTCTAGTCCAATACGTGAGACCGCCTTACGGACATTCCACGCTTGTGGATACCTTTGAAGCATGATTGACCAGGGGATTGAGCGTCGCAGTGCCGCGGTCACCGAGATGCCCGATGAGCTGCGCAAGGACGTGCGATTGCTCGGCAAGCTGCTCGGGCAGGTGATCGCCGAGCAGGGCGGCGAGGATCTGCTGGCCGACGTCGAACGCCTGCGCAAGGCCGTGATCGCCGCCCGCAGGGGCGAGGTCACCGGTGACGAGATCACGGCCATGGTCGCGCAGTGGGAGATCGACCGGGCCGTACAGATCGCCCGCGCGTTCACCTGTTACTTCCATCTGGCCAACTTGGCCGAGGAGCACTACCGCATCCGCATCCTGCGCGAACGTGACACCGAGGACCGGGTGGAGCGGGAGTCGCTGGCGCAGGCCGTACACGAGCTGGGCCACGAACGCGTCGCCGAGCTGGTCGAGGGGCTGGAGCTGCACCCGGTCCTGACCGCGCACCCGACGGAGGCGCGCCGGCGCGCGGTCGTCACCGCGATCCAGCGGGTCAGCGGCCAGCTGAGCGAGTACAACGCCGCCGGGCGCGGCGCCTCCGAGCGCGCCGAGAGCCGCCGGCGGCTGCTGGAGGAGATCGACCTGCTGTGGCGTACGGCCCAGCTGCGCTCCACCAAGCTCGACCCGCTCGACGAGGTACGCACCGCCATGGCCGCCTTCGACGAGACGCTGTTCCGCATGGTGCCGCAGGTCTACCGCTCGCTCGACGCGGCGCTCGGCGAGGGCACCGGCACCCGCCCGCCGCTGGCCAGGCCCTTCATCCGCTACGGCAGCTGGATCGGCGGCGACCGCGACGGCAACCCCAACGTGACCGCCAAGGTCACCCGCGAGACCGTCCAGATCCAGTCCGACCACGTGCTGACCGCCCTCGAGACGGCCTGCACGCGCATCGCCCGCACACTCACCGCGGCCGAGCAGTTCGCGCCCCCGTCGCCGGAGCTCAGGGCGGCCCTGGCCGCGGCCGTCGACGCCCATCCCGAGGTGGTCTCGGAGATGGCCACCCGCTCGCCGAGCGAGCCGCACCGGCAGTGGCTGATGTTCGTGGCCGCCCGCATCGCCGCCACCCTCCGCCGCGACCTCGACCTCGCCTACCGCGCCCCGGCCGAACTGCTCGCCGACCTGCGCCTGGCCCAGGACTCGCTCTCCGGCCACGCCGCGCGTCAGGCGTACGGGGAACTGCAGCAGCTCATCTGGCAGGTCGAGACGTTCGGCTTCCATCTGGCCGAGCTGGAGGTACGCCAGCACTCCCAGGTGCACGCGGCCGCGCTGGAGGAGATCAGGGCGGGCGGCGAGCTGTCGGAGCGCACCGAGGAGGTGCTGGCCACGATCCGGGTGATCGCCTGGATCCAGGAGCGGTTCGGCGTCACGGCCTGCTCCCGCTATGTCGTCTCCTTCACCCGCTCCGCCGACGACATCGCCGCCGTATACGAGCTGGCCGAGCACGCGCTAGGCAAGCGCGCGCCCGTGCTCGACGTGGTGCCGCTGTTCGAGTCGGGCCAGGACCTGGCCAACTCCCCGGACGTGCTGTCCGGCATGCTGGAGCTGCCGCCGATGCGCGAGCGGCTGGCCGCCAACGGCAGGCGCATGGAGATCATGCTCGGCTACTCCGACTCGGCCAAGGAGCTCGGCCCGGCCGCCGCGACGCTGCGCCTGTACGAGGCGCAGGAGCAGCTGACCGCCTGGGCGCTGAAGCACGATGTGAAGCTGCGCATGTTCCACGGCCGCGGCGGCGCGCTCGGCCGTGGCGGCGGCCCCGCCAACCGCGCGGTGCTCGCCCAGGCGCCCGGCTCGGTCGCCGGCCGCTTCAAGGTCACCGAGCAGGGCGAGGTCATCTTCGCCCGCTACGGCCACATCGCCATCGCCCGCCGCCACCTGGAGCAGGTCACGAACGCGGTGCTGATGGCCTCCTCGCCCTCGGTCGGCTCCCGCACCGCCGCCGCGGCCGACCGCTTCCGCTCGCTCGCCGAGCAGGTGGCCACGGCCTCGGAGCAGGCCTACCGCTCGCTCACCGAAGCCCCCGGCTTCCCGGAGTGGTTCGCCCTGGTCAGCCCGCTGGAGGAGATCGGCTCCCTGCGCCTCGGCTCCCGCCCCGCCCGCCGCGGCCTCGGCGCCCCCCGCTCGCTCGACGACCTGCGCGCCATCCCCTGGGTCTTCGCCTGGGCCCAGACCCGGGTCAACCTGCCCGGCTGGTACGGCCTGGGCACCGGCCTGGCCGCGGTCGCCTCACTCGACGAGCTGAAGGCGGCCTACGCCGAGTGGCCGCTGTTCAACGCGCTGCTCGACAACGCGGAGATGTCGCTGGCCAAGACCGACAGATCGATCGCCGAACGCTACCTGGCACTCGGCGGCCGCGGGGACTTCGCCCGCCAGGTCATGGAGGAGTATGACCGGACCCGCAGCCTGGTGCTGCAGGTCACCGGCCACACCCGGTTGCTGGAGAACCGCAAAGTCCTGTCCCGCGCCGTCCAGCTCCGCGACCCGTACGTGGACGCGCTGTCCCACCTGCAGCTACGCGCGCTGACGGCCATGCGCACCGGCACCCTGTCGGACCACGAACGCGAACGCCTGTCGACCCTGCTCCTGCTGTCGGTCAACGGGGTGGCGGCGGGCCTGCAGAACACCGGCTGACGTCAGCCAAGGCCGTCGAAGAAGGCTTTGATGTCGGTGGTGATGGCTTCTGTGGCGGTGTGGGCCGTGTAGTGGCCGTGGGCCGGGGCTTCGAGGGTCTTCCAGGAGACGATGCCGGTGTGGTCGCGCTCGGCGAAGGCGCGGATGGATTTGAAGTCGCCCTCCGCCATGGCCAGCGCCGTCGGCACGGTCGTGGGCTCCTTCGGCGTCTCCATGCGGGCGTTCTCCCAGTACAGGCGCAGGCCCGAGCCGGCGGTGCCGGTGAACCAGTGGATCGCCGCGTTGGTCAGCACGAAGTCGTCGTCCAGGTCCTCGTCGAAGAGCTGGGCGAGCCAGCCGAGCAGCCCGGCGGGTGAGTCGGTGATGGCGTGGGCGAGCGTCTGCGGCTGCTGTGACTGCAGGACGTTGAAGGCGCCCTTCTCCTTCCAGAACCAGTCGAGTACGGCCAGCCCGGCCTGGTCCTCCTCGCTCAGGTTCGCGAACTCGGCCGGGTCGCCGGAGGGGAAGGAGAACAGCTGCGTCACATGGACGCCGACGACGTGCTCGGGGGCGAGCCGGCCGAGTTCGGGGGAGATCATCGAGCCCGCGTCGTTGCCCACCGCGCCATAACGGTCGTAGCCCAGGCGGGACATCAGCTCGGCCCAGGCCCGGGCGATGCGCTGGTTGTTCCAGCCCAGCTCGGTGGTCGGGCCGGAGAAGCCGTAGCCGGGGAGCGAGGGCACGACGAGGTGGAAGTGCCGCGACAGAGGTTCGATGGCGTCGAGGTATTCGACGATCGAGCCCGGCCAGCCGTGGGTCAGGATCAGGGGGAGGGCGTCGGGGTTGGCAGAGCGGACGTGGATGAAGTGGATGTTCTGCCCGTCGATCTCCGTGGTGAACTGCGGGTAGGCGTTGAGCCTGGCCTCCTGGGCCCGCCAGTCGAAGCCGTCGAGCCAGCGGCCGACCAGGCGGCGGACCCGCGCCACGCCCACACCCTGGTCGGCGTCCGCGATCTCGTCGGTGAAGCGGGTCATGGCGAGGCGGGTCCGCAGGTCGTCGAGGTCGGCCTGGGGGATCTCGACGCGGAAGGGGTGAACGCTCATCTCAGGCTCCTTGTCGGAACGAGTTGTTCTGTTCCAACAGTAGCAGAACGGAACGCTTCATTCCACTAATACGCGCTCCTGGCCCGCGTACACGTTGCACCGCTGCCCGCGCAGGAACCCGACGAGCGTCATGCCGAACTCCCTGGCCAGGTCAACGGCCAGTGACGAGGGGGCCGACACCGCGCACACCGCTGGCACGCCCGCGGCCAGCGCCTTCTGCATGATCTCGTAGCTGGCCCGGCCGCTTACCATCAGCACATGCTCGGTCAGGGGGAGCCGCTGGCCGAGTGCTGCCCAGCCGACCAGTTTGTCCACCGCGTTGTGCCGGCCCACGTCCTCCCTGAGCGCCACCAGCGTTCCGTCGGGGCGGAACAGCCCGGCCGCGTGCAGGCCGCCCGTCTTGCCGAAGACGCCCTGGCCCGCCCGCAGCGCGTCCGGCAGGCCGTACAGGATCTCGGGGGTGAGGGCGAGGGTGCCGCGGGGGAGCGGCGCGCAGCGGTCGTGCAGGTCGTCGAGGCTGGCCGAGCCGCACACGCCGCAGGCGCTGGAGGTGAGGAAGTGGCGGTCCAGCGACGGCAGGTCGGGGATCGGGCCGTGCAGGCGTACGGTGACCGTGTTGTAGCGGGCCTCCGGCGGGAGGTCCTCGTCGGTGCAGTACGCGATGGCCGCGATGCCGCCGGGCTTGACCAGGCCCTCGCCGTGCAGGAACCCGGCGGCCAGCTCGAAGTCGTGGCCGGGGGTGCGCATGGTGATGGCGACGGTCTTGCGTGTCCCGTCCAGCGCGGTGAGGCGGATCTCCAGCGGCTCCTCGGTGGCGAGGTCGTCGCGCCGGTCGCGGACCGTGGAGCCGGACAGCTCGCGGACGCGGATGCGAGTGGTGGGACCCACGCGGGTCAGCCGGTCGGTCATAGCCGCCGCACGGTGACGAGCGCGTTGTAGTCGGGGATCCTGGCCTGGGGCGAGCGCCTGGTCTCGTCGAGGAGTACGTTGCCCTCCGGCCAGTGGATCTGCAGGTTGCCCGGCATCAGGGGCGCGCGGAGGACTTTGCCCCCGTACGTACGCTCGCCCGAACGCAGCTCGACCGGAGTGCCGTCGGGCAGGCCGAGGCGGTCGGCGTCATAGGGGCTCATCAGCACGGCCTCGCGCATCGCGCCGTTGAAGCCGTCGAGGCGCTCGTGGACCATGCTGTTGAACTGCTTGCCGCGCCGCGTGGCCACCATGAACGTGCCGTCGGGGCGCTCCAGCGCGGGCGGCTCGACGGCGGAGAACACGCCGCGCCCGTCAGGGGTGTTGAAGCGGCCGTCGGCGAACAGGTGGCGCCCGCCGTACTGGACGTTGTCCCCGAAAGCCTTGAGGTCGGAAATGCCCTGGTAGAACGGCACCGTCTGCTCGATCTCCGCACGTATCTGCGGCGTCCCGGTGAAACGGACTTTTGCCGAAATTTCGGGGTTCGTGTGGGCGGCCAGTTCGCCGAAGATCTTCCACTCCGGCCACGCCTCGCCGATCCGGGGACCCTCGATCTCGGGCGAGAAGATGATCCGGCGCTCGGTGGACGTCTCGGTCACCCCGCCGGTCATCTCGTAGCGGGTCTGGGCGGGCAGCAGTAGCACGTCGCCCTCGGACGGCACGAGCATCTGCGAGGACAGCACGATGTCGATGTGCACCCGGAGCTTGAGCCGGGACAGCGCCTCCCGGCAGTAGCCGGGATCGGGCAGTACCTCCAGGAAGTTGCCGCCCGAGGAGATGAGCGCGTCGAGGTCGCCCGAGTGGGCCGCGTCGATCATGTCGGTCGCCGTCAGACCCGGCGCCGTCGGCACCTCAAATCCCCAAATATCGGTAAATCTTGCGGCGTTTTCTGGGGTGATCGGCAGGCCGCCCGGCAGGCCGGTGGCGTACGCGCCCATCTCGGCCCCGCCCTGCACCCCACTGTGCCCGCGGATCGGCATCAGCCCGCAGTTGTCGCGCCCCAGGAACCCGCGCGCCAGGGCCAGGTTCACGATCGACCGGACGTTGTCCTCGCCGAAGGCGTGCTGCGTGATGCCCATCGACCAGACCAGCACCGCCGACTTCGCCTCGCCGAGCAGCCGGGCCAGCCGGAGCATCTCGTCGCGGCTCGCCCCGGACAGCGCCTCCAGGGCCTCCCACGACTGCTCCGCCAGCGCCTGGCGTACCTCCTCGAAGCCGGAGGTCCGCTGGTCGACGAACGCCTTGTCCACCCAGTCGTTCTCGATCAGGTGCTTGAGCACGCCGTTGAGGAAGCCGATGTCGCCGCCCACGTTCACACCGAAGAACTCGTCAGTGATCTTCGTCCCGAACACCGCCGACTCGGCGTTCGACGGCACCCAGTAGCGGTCCATGCCGGGCTCGCGATAGGCGTTGACCATGGCCACACGGGTGCCGGCCTTCTTGGCGTGATAGAGGTACTTCATCGCCACAGGCTGGTTGTTGGACGGGTTCGACCCGATGAAGACGATCAGGTCGGAGCCGATCCAGTCGGTGTAGGAGCAGGTGGTGGCCGCCGCGCCGATCGTCTGCTTGAGCGCGACGGTCGAGGGGGAGTGGCAGATGCGCGCCGCGTTGTCCACGCTGTTGGTGCCCAGCGCGCGGACCGCCTTCTGCGCTACGTAGTAGTTCTCGTTCGGCATGCCGCGGCTGGTCAGGTAGGCGCCGAAGCGCGCGTCCCGCAGCCCGCCGGCGGCCACCCCCAACGCCTCGTCCCACGAGATCCGCCGGAAGCCCGGCTCTCCCGCCCGCCGGAGCATGGGGTACGGAAGCCGCCCCAGCTCCCGCAGCTCCGCGCTCTTCTTACCGGCCAGCCCGGAGACGTCGCCCAGCAGCGAGACGTCGAGCGCCGGCATCGTGTTCAGTGGCAGCAGCCGCAGCCGGATGTTGCACAGGTGGATCTCGTCCATGGTCCAGTCGCGCATGCCCCGCGTGCCCAGCGCGCACCCGTCGCACGTGCCCTGCTGGAGAATCCGCCAGGCGTAACGCCTGTTGCCCTTGACCGATCGAAACGCCTTCAGCAGTTCCAGATAGTTGTTCGGCTTGCGCAGCCCGAGGCCGAACGGCCGCCACGAGGCCCAGTTGCGCGGATCCAGACGTCTGCTCATCTCCCCATCTTCACCCGCGTGGGGCGCCAGAGGACAGTCGAGCTTGGGCGAAGATGGAGGAATGCCGGACTCGCGCTACTCCGACCTCGACCGCCCGCCCCTGTCCGAGGTGGCGCTCAACCGCGCCCTCGTACGCCCCGGCGGCCTGTGGACCGGCGTGAGCGTCGTCGAGAGCACCGGCTCGACCAACGCCGATCTCGCCGAGGCCGCGAGACAGGGCGCCGAGGAGGGCCGGATCCTGGTCGCCGAGTCGCAGGTGGCCGGCCGGGGCAGGCTGGGCCGCACCTGGATCGCGCCGCCGCGCTCAGGCCTGACCGTGTCCGTCCTGCTCCGCCCGCGGGTGCCCATCGCCGCGCAGGGGTGGCTGGCGCTGCTGTACGGCGTGGCGGCGGCCTCGGCCGTGCGCCGGCTGGCCGAGGTGGACGTACGGCTCAAGTGGCCGAACGACCTGCTGATCGGCGAGCGCAAGCTGGCCGGGATCCTGGCCGAGCGGGCAGAGGACGCCGTGGTCATCGGAATGGGCCTGAACGTCTCGCTCAAGCCCGAGGAGCTCCCCGTGGAGACGGCCACCTCGCTGGCCATCGAGCAGGCCGCGTGCGTGGACCGGGATCCGCTGCTCAGGGCCGTGCTCAGGGAGGTCGAGCGGCACTACCGCGACTGGTCCGAGGCGGGCGGCGACGCCGACGCGTGCGGCCTGCGCGCCGCCTACCAGGCGTCGAGCGCCACCATCGGGCGGCAGGTACGGATCGAGCTGCCCGGCGACCAGGTGCTGACCGGCCAGGCGACCGGCATCGACCAGGCCGGACACCTCCAGGTGACCGCCAACGGCCAGCGGCACACATTGAGCGCGGGCGACGTCGTCCACGTTCGCGCGTCCTCGTAGCCCCGAGGGCGCGGAGGTGGCACCATTTGCCCATGACCCTCCCCGACCACCACTTGACGCAGGGTGAGCGACGCATCAGGTCGTTCCACCCGCACTGGAAGCGGCTCGTGGTGCCTTTCATCGCGCTCGTGCTGATCGTCGCCGCCTCGGGCGTGGCGCTCTTCCTCATTCCCGGCAGCTTCGAGTACGCCAACTACGCCAGGATCGCCGTCGGCGTCGTCGCCGTGCTGCTGCTGACGGTCTGGTCGTTCGTGCCGTACCTGCAGTGGAAGAACACCGGCTACGTGCTCACCACCCACCGCTTCACGATCAGCACGGGCGTGCTCAACAAGTCGACGGACGAGATCCCGATGGCCAAGGTCAACACGGTCAGCTCCGACCAGACCTTCTTCGAGCGCATCCTCGGCTGCGGCACGCTCACCGTCGAGTCGGCGGGTGACCGGGGGCAGATCGCCCTGCGCGACATCCCCCACATCCAGGACGTCAGGACCGACCTGTTCCGCCTCCTGGAGGACGCCTCCGACGGAGATATCGACGGCCATTGAACAGGCCCACCGCTGAGGAGATCGACCGGCTGCTGGTCGGCATGCCCGCCCGTCACACCAAGGCGGAGGTGTCGGCCGAGGCCGGCGTGTCGCCGGCGCTGGCCGAGCGCATCTGGCGGGCGCTGGGCTTCGCCTCGCTCGCCGACGACGCGGTGGCCTTCTCCGACGGTGACGTAGACGCGCTGCGGCGGGTGAGCAGGATGCTCGGCAACGGCCTGCTCGACGAGCCGACCGTCATCCGGATGGCCCGCGCGCTCGGCCAGACCACGGCCAGGCTGGCCCAGTGGCAGGCCGAGATCATGATCGGCGCGATGCTGCCGCCCGGCGAGCGGCCGTCCGACGACGACCTCGGCCGGGTGCTCGACACGGCCCGGCTACTGCTGCCCGACTTCGAGCAGGTGCTGATCCACGTCTGGCGGGCCCAACTGGCCGCCGCGGGCACCCGGCTGCTGTCCGTCGCCGACCTCGACGAGGAGAACATCCCCGCCCGCGTGTCGATCGCCGTGGGCTTCGCCGACCTCGTCTCCTTCACCCGGCGCGCCCGCGAACTCGACGAGCGGGAGCTGGCCGCGCTGGTCGAGGGGTTCGAGGCGCGGGCCTCCGACGTGGTGGCCGCGCACGGCGGCCGGCTGGTCAAGACGCTCGGCGACGAGGTCCTGTTCACCGCCCACACCCCGGCCGACGCGGCGGCGATCGCGCTCGACCTGGTGGAGCCGGGCGACCTGCGCATCGGCCTGGCCTACGGGCCGGTCCTGCCCATGATGGGCGACGTCTTCGGCACGACGGTAAATCTTGCCGCCCGGCTCACCGCCATCGCCCGGCCGGGCACCATCGTCGTGGACGCCGAACTGGCCGAGGGTCTCGACGGCGACACGGGCTTCGAGCTCCGCAGGATCCGGCGCCGGCCGGCGCGGGGGATCGGGATGGTGCAGCCCTACGCCTTGCGGAGATCATCCCCTTGACACAAGATGGCTGCCATGCCGTATGAAGTGCAGGGAGTCATCGCCCGAGGTAAGGGCCAGGAAGTATCGGTCGAGACGGTGCTCGTGCCCGACCCCGGACCAGGGGAGGCGGTGGTGACCGTCAAGGCCTGTGGGGTGTGCCATACCGACCTGCACTACCGGGAGGGCGGCATCAACGACGACTTCCCGTTCCTGCTCGGGCACGAGGCCGCGGGCGTGGTCGAGGCGGTGGGCGAGGGCGTCACCGGGGTCGCGCCCGGCGACTTCGTGATCCTCAACTGGCGGGCCGTGTGCGGCCAGTGCCGGGCCTGCCTGCGCGGGCGCCCGTGGTACTGCTTCAACACCCACAACGCCACCCAGAAGATGACGCTGGCCGACGGCACCGAGCTCTCGCCCGCGCTGGGCATCGGCGCGTTCCTGGGCAAGACGCTGGTCGCCGCGGGGCAATGCACCAAGGTCTCCGCCGACGCGCCCGCCGAGGTGGCCGGGCTGCTCGGCTGCGGGGTCATGGCCGGGCTCGGGGCCGCGCTCAACACGGGCAACGTCTCCAGGGGTGACACGGTCGCCGTCATCGGCTGCGGCGGCGTGGGCGACGCCGCGGTCCTGGGCGCGTCGCTGGCCGGCGCCGCGAAGATCATCGCGGTCGACGTGGACGACAACAAGCTCGAATGGGCCCGCGGCTTCGGCGCCACCGACACGATCAACTCGCGGGCGAACGACCCGGTTGAGGCGATCCGCGACCTCACCGGCGGCTTCGGCGCCGACGTGGTCATCGAGGCCGTCGGCCGGCCCGAGACGTACAAGCAGGCGTTCTACGCCCGCGACCTGGCCGGCACCGTCGTGCTCGTCGGCGTGCCGACGCCCGAGATGGCGCTGGAGCTGCCGCTGCTGGATGTGTTCGGGCGCGGCGGCTCGCTCAAGTCCTCGTGGTACGGCGACTGCCTGCCCTCGCGCGACTTCCCCATGCTGATCGACCTGTTCCTGCAGGGGCGGCTCCCGCTCGACAAGTTCGTGACGGAGACCATCGCGCTGGACGAGGTCGAGGAGGCCTTCGCCAAGATGCACCGCGGCGAGGTGCTGCGCTCGGTGGTGGTCCTCTAGATGATCGACAGGGTCATCACCTCGGGAACGTTCTCGCTCGACGGCGGCACGTGGGACGTCGACAACAACGTCTGGCTGGTCGGCGACGCCCGCGAGGTGGTCGTCATCGACGCGGCGCACGACGCGCGCGCCATCGCCGACCGCGTCGGCGAGCGGACGGTCAAGGCCGTCGTCTGCACGCACGCGCACAACGACCACATCAACGCCGCGAAGGAGCTCGCCGAGCTGACCGGGGCGCCGATCCGGCTGCACCCCGCCGACCAGGTCCTCTGGGACCAGGTGTACGGCCAGGAGGTGCCGTACGAGCCCCTGGCCGACGGCGAGAAGGTCGAGGTCGGCGGGATCGCGCTGGAGGTGCTCCACACTCCCGGCCACGCGCCGGGGGCGGTCTGCCTGTACGCCCCCGACCTCGGCGTCCTGTTCAGCGGCGACACGCTGTTCAAGGGCGGGCCCGGCGCGACCGGCCGGTCCTACTCGTCGTTCGACACGATCGTCGACTCGATCGCCCGGCGGCTGCTGGGGCTGCCCGGCGAGACGGTCGTGCACACCGGCCACGGCGACTCGACGTCGATCGGGGCCGAGGCGCCGCACTTGGAGGGGTGGATCGCCCGGGGTCACTGATCTGTGTCGTACCTAACATAGGCAAGCCTTACCGAAGTGGGTTACCTTAGGTGTGCCTAACCTTTGGTGTCCCCTTCGACGTGAGAGGCTTTTCCCCGCATGTACGTGTGTGTCTGTCGTGCCGTGACCGAGAACGAGGTGCACGACTGCATTGCCGCGGGCGCGAGGAGTGCCAAGCAGATCCGCGACACCACGGGCGCCGGGGGCGACTGCGCGACTTGTGTCAGGAAGATATGTGCGATCCTGAAGCGGTCTGAGGAACTCACAACCGCATAGCACGAGGAGCCCGTTCATGCAGGGCGACATCCAGATCATCGAGCTGCTCAACGAGCAGCTCACCGCGGAGCTGACCGCGATCAACCAGTACTTCCTGCACGCCAAAATGCAGGAGAACTGGGGCTACACCAAACTCGCCGAGCACACCCGAGCCGAATCCATCGATGAGATGCGCCACGCCGAGCGCCTCACCGATCGCATCCTTTTCCTTGAGGGCCTGCCCAACTACCAGCGCCTAGGCACCCTGCACATCGGCCAGACGGTCGAGGAGCAGCTGCGGGCCGACCTGGAGGTGGAGCTGTCGGTCGTGTCCCGGCTACGGCCGGGCATCCAGCTCATGCGGGAGAAGGGCGACGCGACCTCCGCGCGGATCTTCGAGGACATCCTCGCGGACGAGGAGCTCCACATCGACTACCTGGAGACCGAGCTGTCCCTGATCAGGGCGCTGGGCGAGCAGCTCTACCTCGCCCGCTACGCCGAGCCGCCCTCCTCGGATGAGTGAATCTCCATCGAGCCCGTCCCACGCGCCCGCCGGTACTCCCGGCGGGCGCGCGCGTTTTCGCGACACGCCGGGCGCTACAGAAGGTTTTGCGATTCTGCAAGATCGGGAATCGCCTTTGTCTCCGACGAGTGCGGTAATTTAAGCGGGACTAACTGACATTTATCTGTGTTTGCCCAGGTCAATGGATAGGTCAACGACGAGTCAAACCGCGCGCTGTGACCGGGAAACGATCGCCTAAGGTCCTACGATCGCTTTATGACCTGCGTACTTCTCGCCGAGGATGACACCTCGATTTCCGAGCCGCTCGCGCGTGCGCTGCGCCGAGAGGGCTATCAGGTTGAGGTGAGCCCCGACGGCCCGCAGGCCCTGGAAAGGGCCCTGTCGGGTGGGATCGACCTCATCGTTCTCGACCTCGGCCTGCCAGAAATGGACGGGCTGGAGGTCGCGCGCCGGATCCGCGCCGAAGGGCACGGCACCCCGGTCCTGATACTCACCGCCCGCGTCGACGAGGTCGACACCGTCGTCGGCCTCGACGCCGGCGCCGACGACTACGTCACCAAGCCGTTCCGGCTCGCCGAGCTGCTCGCCAGAGTGCGTGCGCTGCTGCGCCGGGGCACCTCGGAGACGCCGGTGGTGCAGGGCGTCCGCATCGACGCCGACTCCCGCCGAGCCTGGATGGGAGAGAAGGAGCTGCATCTTACGACCAAGGAATTCGACCTGCTGCGCGTGCTCGTCCGCGACGCCGGCAAGGTCGTCACCCGTGAGCAGATCATGCGGGAGGTGTGGGACACCAACTGGTGGGGGTCCACCAAGACCCTGGACATGCACATTTCCTGGCTGCGCCGCAAGCTGGGCGACGACGCGGCCAAGCCTCGCTACATCACCACCGTCCGAGGAGTCGGCTTCCGCTTCGAACGCGAGTAGGAGATGCGCCGACGCCTGCTCACATCCACCCTGCTCGTCGCGGTCATCGCGGTCCTGCTGCTGGGGGTCCCCCTGGGCATCGTGGTCAGCCGTCTGATCGTCGACGAGGCGGCCCAGGAGCTCAGGGCGGAGGCGACGCGCCTGGTGGGGGAGGTCGAGTACGCCCGCATCCAGGACACACCTCTCGATCCTCAGCAACTCAAACAGAAGTACCCCGACCGCTACATCCAGATCTACGAGCGCGCCACCCAGCCCAAGGCGACCATCGTCGGCACCCCACCGCCGCCCGGCCACGAGATGACCGCGGACGCCCAGTCCGAGAACGGGATCTATGTCCGGGTGAGCCGCGACCGGGACCAGGTGGAGCAGGATGTTCGAGCACGCCTGCTCCTGATCGTGGCCCTGGCCGTCGCGGCTCTGGCGGTGGCGGTGGGCCTCGCCATCGTGCAGTCACGCCGTTTGACGCTGCCCTTGCAGGACCTGGCGAAGATCGCCGACCGGCTCGGGTCCGGGGACGCCCGGCCCAGCAAACATCGCTACGGCATACCCGAGCTCGACCGGGTGGCTCAGGTGCTCGACCGCAGCGCCACCCGCATCTCCGACCTGCTCACCAGAGAACGCGAGTTCGCCACCGACGCCTCCCACCAGCTCCGCACCCCATTGACCGGCCTCACCATGCGCCTGGAGGAGATCGTCGCCGCCAGCGAGGAGCCGGAGGTGGTCCGTGAGGAGGGGGAGGCGGCCATCGTGCAGGCCGAGCGGCTCACCGCCGTGATCGACGAACTGCTGGCCGCCGCCCGCCGCCAGCGGCACGCCCAGGCCAAGCCCGTCGGCATCGACGAGGTCCTGGTCCAGCAGGTCACCGAGTGGGAGCCGGTCTTCCGCGGCGAGGGCCGCTCGCTGCTGCTCGAAGGCTCACGCGGGCTCAGGGCGCTGGCCACCACCGGCGGGTTCGGCCAGGTCATCGCCTCACTGCTGGAGAACTCCCTGCGCCACGGCGGCGGCACCGTCACCGTCACCACGACCAGTGGCGACAACTACGTGGTGACCGAGGTCTCCGACGAGGGCCCCGGCATCGCCGACGACATCGCCCCCAAGGTCTTCGAACGCAACGTCAGCGGTGCCGGGGGCACCGGCCTGGGGCTGACCCTGGCCCGCGCGCTGGCCGCCGCCGACGGGGGTCGTCTGGAGCTCGTACGGCGCCGTCCGGCGACGTTCGCCATCTTCCTGCGCCACGCAGAGGAGAACGACAGGACCCGCGTGGTCAGCGGTCCTGCTTGACCCCGGGCAGCTCCGTGGGGATGGGCTCGGTGGCCTCCAGGAACACCCACTTCTTGTACGACCAGTAGCGGAACAGCGTGCCGAGGCCGACGCCGACGAAGTTGGCGATGTTGAGGCTGAGCAGGTCGTGCAGGTGCAGGGTGTACTTGGTGAACCCGATGGTCAGCAACCCGAACAGCAGGGCGATGCCGTTGAGCAGGAAGAACAGGAAGTATTCGCGGCCCAGGCCGCTCTGCTCGCGATGCCGGAAGGTCCAGAAGCGGTTGCCCAGGTAGGCGAACGTCGCCGAGATGACCGTGGCCGCCACCTTGGAGGTCAGCGGGCCCATGCCGAGCGCCAGGAACACGTTGTACAGGCCGGTGTCGACCACGAACGCGATGGCACCGATGGTCCCGAACTTCGTCAGCTCATGCAGGAGAGACGAGAACCGCTGGTAGAGCCCCTTGGCGAAGTTCACGTCTGCTACTCGGCCCTTCCCGGTCGTGGCGCAAATCAGGTCATGACCACTTCAGCGTACCGGCCGTCAGGCTGGTGGTGGGCCACGGCGGATGACATCCCACCCCTATCAACACGCTTACAAAAATCGCCTTATGCCCGACAATTACGAATCTGGGGCGTTACGCTGCGGTGGCAGATCGCCGGTACGTACCGGCGATGGGCTCAGACGGACCGCCGTCGCAGACGGCCACGACCCTCGGGGTTCACCCGTGCCGCTTCGACTGCTCGTCCTGCTCGCCGGCCTGACCGTCATGGCGGCCGGTTGCGGCACCACAGGCGTCGCCACGGTGGCGCCCCCCGAGGATCCGACCTCCGCTCCGGCGGCCGCCCACAGCGTCGACACGGCGACGGCCGAACAGGCGTTCCAGCTGCTCGGCCAGCTCGACCAGGCATGGAAGCGGCGGGACTGCGCCGCCGTCGCCGAGCTGACCACGTGGGTGGAGAGGACGCTGGGCGGTCGTGCCTGTGAGGGCACCCGGAACGGCCGCCCGGCTCTCTACAGCGAGCCCAGCTTCTTCCTGCCCGGCGAGGGCGACTGGTTCGCCGCTCTGGCGAGCAAGCCGTCGCCGGCGTACTTCGTGTTCCTGCGCGAGGGCGGACGCTGGCGGCTCGGCGCGGGACCCATCCCCGCGCGCGGCGCGGCGCCGGAGACGCCGACCACCATCACCCCCGACGCGGGGCTGATCAGCCAGGCCCGCGTGGTGGCGCAGCGTCACCTCACCTACCTCACCGACCCGGCCGGGGTGGCGGGCGTGCGCTTCCCGGCCGGGGATCCCGTACGCGGCCTGCGGGACGAGCTGGCCGCGCTTCCCGGGCGGGTACGGCCGGACCGGCTCGACATCGACGTCGAGCTGCCCGAGCAGCCCACGATGGCACTCCCCCTGTCGGCCGACACCATGCTCGCCTTCGACGCGCTGCGCGTCGTCTACCGGCAGCGCCCCAAGGCGGGCGCGTCGGCCCTGGCCCACCCGCTGAAGAAGGACGCCGAGATCATCGTCCTGGCCAGCGTCATCAAGGCGGCGGAGGGCCTGACCACGGTCGGCGTGCGGCGCGGCCCCGCCTGAGCGGGTTGGGTAAGCTCAGCTGGCGTGAGTGCAAACAGTCCAATCGGGCCGGTCGTCGGCATGGTCGGCGCCGGCCAGCTGGCCAGGATGACGCAGCAGTCCGCCATCGCGCTTGGCGTCGAACTGCGGGTGCTGGCCAACACCTCTGACGAGAGCGCCGCCAGGGTCATCGTCGACACGCGACTCGGCGACTACCGCGAGCTGGCCGACCTGCGCGAGTTCGCCACGGGCTGTCACGCGATCACGTTCGACCACGAGCACGTGCCGACCGAGCACATCAGGGCGCTGGCCGCCGAGGGCTACGCGGTGCGGCCCGGGGCCGACGCGCTGGTGCACGCCCAGGACAAGGCCGTGATGCGCGAGCGGCTGACCTCGTTCGGCGCGCCCTGCCCGGCCTGGGCCCGCGTGTCGGGCGTCGAGGACGTCTCCGCCTTCGCCGCCGAGCACGGGTGGCCGGTCGTGCTGAAGGCGATCAGGGGCGGCTACGACGGGCGCGGGGTGTGGGTCTGCCGGACCCCCGCGGAGGTCACGGAGGCCCTGAGCAGTGGTGTGCCGATGATGGTCGAGGCGTTCGTGCCGTTCGAGCGGGAGCTGGCCGTACTCGTCGCCCGCTCGCCCCACGGACAGGGCGTCAGCTACCCGGTCGTGGAGACCGTGCAGCAGGACGGGATCTGCGTCGAGGTGCTCGCGCCCGCCCCCGGCCTGGACCCGGAGGAGGCCGCCGAGGCCCAGCGGATCGCGCTGCAGATCGCGCACGAGCTGGGCGTGACCGGGCTGCTGGCCGTGGAGATGTTCCAGACGGCCGACGGGCTGCTGGTCAACGAGCTGGCCATGCGGCCGCACAACAGCGGCCACTGGACGATCGACGGCTCCCGCACGTCGCAGTTCGAGCAGCACCTGCGGGCCGTGCTCGACCTGCCGCTCGGCTCGCCGTCGATGAGCGCGCCCGTCGTCGTCATGGCCAACCTGCTCGGTGGCGACGACCCCGACCTGTTCAAGCGGTACGAGCACGTGATGGCTCACGACCCCGGCATCAAACTGCACTTCTACGGCAAAGAGGTCCGTCCCGGCCGCAAGATCGGCCATGTGACCGCTGTGGGCGACGATCTCGAGACCGTACGCGCTCGTGCCAGGCACGCCGCCGTCTACCTGACCACGGGGGAGTACACGTGAGATCTCTGCGGGTGTCGTCATGATCGGCATTGTGATGGGCAGTGACTCCGACTGGCCGGTGATGAAAGCCGCGGCCGAGGCGGTGGCGGAGTTCGGCGTACCGTTCGAGGCCGACGTGGTCTCCGCGCACCGGATGCCGACGGAGATGATCGAGTACGGCCGTCAGGCCGCGGCGCGCGGCGTCAAGGTGATCATCGCCGGCGCGGGGGGCGCGGCCCACCTGCCGGGGATGCTGGCCTCGGTGACGCCGCTGCCGGTGATCGGGGTGCCGGTGCCCCTGAAGTACCTGGACGGGATGGACTCGCTGCTGTCGATCGTCCAGATGCCGGCCGGGGTGCCGGTGGCCACTGTGGCGGTGGGCGGGGCGCGTAACGCGGGGCTGCTGGCCGTACGCATCTTGGGGGTGTCGGACCCTGAGCTGCGGGAACGCATGGAGGAGTTCCAGGGCGAGCTGAGGGAACAGGCCCATGCCAAGGGCGAACGCCTGCGCGCCGAAGCGGCTCGGCTGGGCGGTTAGCACCTCGCCGGCCGGCCGTTGGGCGGCTGCCTTTCGGCCGGCAAGCGTGGTCTTGGTGCTTTATGGCGCTTTGGGGTTCTTGGGGTGCTTTAGGGGCGGCCCAGGGCGCGGTAGTGCCAGCCCGCCGAGCGCCAGGTTTCGGTCTTCAGGGCGTTGCGGCCGTCGACGATGCGGCGGGCCGCGACCACCTGGCCGAGCTCCTCCGGGTCCAGGTCGACGAATTCCGGCCACTCCGTGAGCAGGAGCACCACGTGTGCCCCTCGGACGGCCTCCAGGGCCGATTCGCCGTAGTGCAGCTCGGGGTGTGCCTTTCGGGCGTTGTCCAGGGCGATCGGGTCGTACACGGTCACCTGGCCGCCCTGCTGGCCGATCGTCACGGCCACGTCGAGCGCGGGGGAGTCGCGGATGTCGTCGGAGTTCGGCTTGAAGGCGGCACCGAGCACGCCGACCGTACAGCCGTGGAAGGAACCGCCCGCCAGTTCGCGGGCCAGGTCCACCATGCGGGCGCGGCGGCGCAGGTTGATCGCGTCGACCTCGCGCAGGAACGTCAGCGCCTGGTCCGCCCCCAGCTCGCCCGCCCGCGCCATGAACGCGCGGATGTCCTTGGGCAGGCAGCCGCCGCCGAACCCGAGCCCGGCGTTGAGGTATCGGCCGCCGATGCGGTCGTCGTACGACAGCGCCTCCGACAGCTTTGTGACGTCGGCGTGGGCGGCCTCGCAGACCTCGGCCATCGCGTTGATGAAGGAGATCTTGGTGGCGAGGAACGCGTTGGCGGCCGTTTTGACCAGCTCGGACGTCGCGAAGTCGGTGACCACCATCGGGATCTCCCCGAGCGGCTGGTAGACGTCGCGCAGCACCTTCTCCGCCCGCTCGGAACGCACGCCGATCACGATGCGGTCGGGCTTGAGCGTGTCCTCCACGGCATAGCCCTCGCGCAGGAACTCGGGGTTCCAGGCGAGCTCGACCTCGGCCCCGGCCGGGGCGAGCCGGGCCAGCTTGTCGGCGAGCCGCTCCGCGGTGCCCACCGGCACCGTCGACTTGCCCACCACCAGGCACTCACGGTTGAGGTGCGGGGCCAGCGACTCGATGGCGCTGTCCATGTAGGAGACGTCGGCGGCGTACTCGCCGCGCTTCTGCGGCGTGCCCACACAGACGAAGTGCACGTCGCCGAAGGCCGCCGCCTCCTCATAGGACGTGGTGAAGCGCAGGCGGCCGGAGTCGAGTCCACGGCGGAGAACGGGTTCGAGCCCCGGTTCGTGGATCGGGAGCTCACCGCTGTTGAGCCGGCGAACCTTGTCGGCGTCTATATCGAGGCCCAGGACGTCGAATCCTAGATCCGCCATGCAGGACGCATGCGTGATGCCCAGGTATCCGGTCCCGATCACCGTGAGGCGATATGGCACGAGAGAGCTCCTTTCGAGTGCCAGGCATGTTACCGGCCCGCGCTACCTCGTTCTGTGCCACCTGGGCATTTCCGCAAACTGTACCGCCTAGTAACAAGATGGTCGGACGTCCTAGTATTTCGCCATGGACTTCCCTTTGTACGCGCCCGCCGAAGAGCACGACATGCTCCGGGAGACGATTCGAGCCCTCGCCGACGAGAAGATCGCCCCGCGCGCCGCGGAGACGGACGAGACCGAGGAGTTCCCTTGGGACGTCTACAAGGCGCTTGTGACGGCTGACCTGCACGCCGTTCACGTCCCGGAAGAATACGGGGGCGCCGGGGCGGACGCGCTGGCCACGGTGATCGTGATCGAGGAGGTGGCCCGCGCCTGCGCGTCGTCCTCACTCATCCCGGCGGTGAACAAGCTCGGCACGGTGCCCCTGCTGCTGTCGGCCTCGGCCGACCTCAAGGCCCGCTACCTGGCGCCGGTGGCCCGTGGGGACGCGATGTTCTCGTACGCGCTCTCTGAGGGGGAGGCCGGCTCGGACGCCGCGGCCATGCGCACCCGGGCGGTGCTGGACGGCGACCACTATGTGCTCAACGGCACAAAAATGTGGATCACGAACGCGGGCGTCTCGGAGTACTACACGCTGATGGCGGTCACGGACCCGACGGCCGGCCCTCGCGGCATTTCCGCTTTTATCGTGGAAAAATCCGACGAAGGCGTCTCTTTCGGGCCAAAAGAGAAGAAGCTGGGGATCAAGGGCTCTCCCACCCGCCAGGTGATCCTGGAGAACGTCCGCATCCCCGCCTCCCGCATGATCGGCGACCCGGGCACCGGCTTCAAGACCGCCCTGGCGACCCTCGACCACACCCGCATCACCATCGCCGCCCAGGCCCTGGGAATCGCGCAGGGGGCGCTGGACTACGCCATCGGGTACGTCAAGGAACGCAAGCAGTTCGGCCGGCCGATCGCGGACTTCCAGGGACTGCAGTTCATGGTCGCGGACATGGCGATGAAACTGGAGGCGGCTCGGCAGCTGACGTACCACGCGGCGGCCAAGTCCGAACTGGCCATGCACGGCCAGCCACAGAAGGACCTCACGTTCCTGTCGAGCGCCGCGAAGTGCGCGGCATCGGACGCGGCAATGGAGATCACCACTGATGCGGTGCAGTTGCTGGGCGGGTACGGGTACACACGGGACTTCCCGGTGGAACGGATGATGCGCGACGCCAAGATCACCCAAATCTACGAGGGCACCAACCAGATCCAGCGCATGGTGATGGCCCGGCAACTCCTCAAATAGCCCTACAAGCATCGTCTTCGCCGGGGCTCAGGCCGTGACATTGGGGGGTGCGACCCCCCAAACCCCCGGCTTTACAGGCGTGGTCCTCGTTGGGGCGCTTCGCGCCTGGGGCTCGGGCTGTGACATTGGGGGGCGCGGCCCCCCAAACCCCCAGCCAAAAAGCCGCTTCGCCGTATCCTCAGCCAGACGAAACCCGGAGACTGCGGCCACCCGAGGACTGCGAGTTGGTCGGCAAGCCGCTCAACCTCAAAGATGACCGTCGGAGGAAGCCCTGCGATGACATGCTCGGCGTCGGGGTTGTCCGCCCAGGTCCAGGCGTCACTCACCAACGGCCTCTCGGCGCGCGGATGTCGTGATCTCCTGGATTTCAATGACCTTCTGCCGGAGGACGAGCCCGTGCCGTCGTGGTGACGGACAGTGCCACGGGTGCCGCGTGTCGCTTACCTCGCCTCGCCGCTCATGATGCGCATCCATAGGTCTTGGGCGCGACGGTCGATCATGCGTTCGCTCTCCATGATCGAGGTGGGGTAGGTGGACCAGTCGCAGCGCCGTATGTAGGTGTGTCCGCCCGCGGCGCACAGTTCGTAGACGACTGGTGCGCAGTCGCAGGTGTAGGCGCGTACGCGAGTGACTGTGCTGCTCGGATACCACGGATACCAGTCCACGAGGGTGACGTCCGCTCGGGGAGTTGCTGGGTGGAGGCCGTGGGAGGTCTCGAGGTCGGTCACGCGCTCTCCGTATCTCTTGGTCTCTTGTCACTGTCGTGAGGGGATCGTCACGCTGCCCGCGATGGCTCGCGCCGCATGATCGGGGACGGCGTTGGTGACTGACTGGTGCCGCTCGGGCTGCCCCCGCGACACCCCCCGGGGCGCACACGGCGGGAAGCTCCACCCGGAGGAGCTCTCGACCACCAGTCACCGACGCCATACCGCCAGAGTACGACAGCCTGTAAGTGCCTGTCTATTCCATTAAGCTCCATGGAGCTTCATGATCCGCTTGGGAGGGCCGTGAAGCTCCCCTCTAGCCTTGTAATGTGGCCAGATATGTCGAGCACACCCGTATGTGGGAGTTTGATGAGGATCGTTCCCGCTGGGAGCAGATCCTCGAAGTTCTCCAGGCGCGGATCGACTCAGGGGAGTGGGGGCCCAAGTTCAAGATCTCCGAGGTCAAGCTGATGGAGGAGTTTGGCGTTGCCCGCCCTACCATCCGCAAGGCCATGGAACGCCTCAGAAACGCAGGCAGGGTCTACACCGTCCCCAACCTCGGCAGCTTCGTCACCGCTGAGCACGCGGACGAGTAATCGCCGGCCCATAGCGGCGTGGTAGACGAGGCGCGAACCTGTCCATCGAGGGCTACGAGGGCACTAACCAGATCCAGCGCATGGTGATCGCCCGGCAGTTGTTGAAGTAAGCGTTGACGTGCGGAGACCCGCTGCTTCTTGTGGGGCGGGCCGGGTTCGCCGGAACGCTGGCTGATCTTCAATCTCAGCCTGATCCGTGATCTTACAAGGTGGCCGAGGGGTGTCAGCATCACGCGGCATGGATGTCGATGAGTTCTGGGACCTGATCGAGCGTTCCGGACGTGAGACCGACACGAGGAAAACGCGTGTCGCGTGGTTGGAAGACGAGCTCTCTCGCCGCCCGGTCGAAGAGATCATCGACTATGACAGTTGGTGGACGATCACACACAACCGCGGCTGCACCATCGATCTTTATGCAACGTACTGGTTCGTGTTCGGCATGGGTTCGCTCGACGGCTTCGAGTACTTCGTGAGCTGGCTCATCAGCTTGGGGCGTAAGACGTTCGACACCATCACTGACTGCCCTGATCGGCTGATCGAGCAGCCCCAGGTGCTGCACCTGTTGGAGCTGGAGAAGTCATATGGCAGCTCAACCAAGCGCCAGCGCCAAGATCCGGAGCAGATGAGGGAAGAGCGACCTGAGTTCGAGCAGCTGGCCCACGTGGCGTATCACGCCTACGAACAGGTGACCGGAAAGGATCCGGACGGGCTCGGCGAAGCTGTGAGTGCACGCGGCGTTTCAAGCGGTTTCCCGTTGATTCCGGCGCTCGGCGGCATCCCCCACGGAGAGCAGTGGGACTTCGACGACGAGCAGGAATTGGCTCGCAGGCTGCCGAGGATAGCCCGCTACCGGGACCAGTGACGATCTCGCAGCCGCAGGTGTAGGCGCGTACAGCTGCGGCTCCACTGCGTGGCGGGGGCGCCGATGAGTGGGTGCCGATTGGTGCGCACCCGCGACACCACAAGCCGGGGTGCACACGACGAGAGGCTCCACCCGCTGGAGCTCCCGACCGCCACTCGCCGACGCCATACCGCCAGCGTCGGTCCCCGGAGCCATGCCATCGCTAGGCCTGCCTGTTCTATGCATCAGGTCCAGGGATATCTAAGGTCGTCCTGTGATCGAATGGGACCCGCGGCTCTACAAGTGGGAGCAGATAGCCAACGTCGTGGCGGAGCGCATCGAGGACGGGACCTACCCGACCCTGACGCTCATCTCCGAGGTGAAGCTACAAGAAGAGTTCGACGTCGCCCGCGTCACTGTCCGCAAGGCGATGGAGGCCCTCAGGAAACGAGGGCTCATCACCACCAAGCCGGGCAAGGGATCCATCGTGGACCCGCACTAGCTAGGTCCAGTCGCCGATCAAGATGTGATTTCGACGAGATCTGTCGCTGCGAAGATCCCTACGTGATGAGGCGACGAATGGCCGTGGTGGTTCTCCTGGTGAAAAGGGCAAGATCGTGGCCACAGACCTGACGAACTTCAACCTGGGACGCGACGGTACCCGTAACGTCTGCATCGGAAAGCGCGGCTACCAGCTGTACGCCAAGCCCGACCCTGACCGGCCGCTGCCGCCGGGCAAGAGCTGGGTCACGTACGAGTGGCCATGCCAGCTTGTTCTGAAGTCCGGCCACCATGTCAGCCTCAGCGACCCTGCCACGCTAAGAGCAGTGTTGGCCACCACCGCGCGCAAGCGGGCCACCGGGGTCTACGACGGTGTGCGCACCACCCTCTACGAGGGCACCATCACCTTCGCGCAACTCCACAAGGTGAACCCGGGCATGCGCATCGGCTTCCGCAGCAAGCCCACGGGCAAGTACGCCAGCTGGAAGGTGTCCTGGCGGTTGTGGATCGGCCGTGACCAGCTCGTCCGCAGGGCATGGAGTGCGTGGCACGACCCGAACGACAGCCTCGACAAGTCCGCCGGAGAAAAGCCGTACTACGCCTTCGAGGAGGATCTCCGGTTGTCGGACTGGGGGATGAAGGCGGACATCCAGCCCCCGCCCGCGGATGAGACGGTGGCGTCGGAGGAATTGGACGACTGACCAACCGGTGCGGGAAGTGGTTCCGTCAGGGGCCCATACCCGGTCGACGCGACTGGAGCAGCTCGCCAGAGGCCTCGAAGTTCCGTCTCGAACGCAGGATCCCCTGTAGCGGCCTGCGCCAACTCCTGGCGAAGGGCCGCGACCCTGGCTTCATTTTTCGGATCGGCTTCGGCATCGGCGAGCGCGGACTACATGGAACCGCGACCTTCGAATGTGAGCCGCACCAACCCGACCAGCGCCTCGAGCGCCGCCTTGCGACCTCGGCAAGTCCTTCGGCTGCCTTGGGCGCCAAGGTTGCCGCGGTCACGGCTGACATTTGCTGGTCTGTCGCCATAACTCCCGTATTGGGTACTTGTGATGCAATTCTGCTTGCATGCTAAGGCAATCCCAGGTAGCTATGGATGTAGACCCACGATGAGAACGTTTGCCTCTCGCACATCGATTACGCTACTCTCGCTACGAGTAATAGCGGTCACGATCTCTCAGGGGAAATGTCATGGCCGAAAAATGGGAAGCGAATCCAACCGCATCTTTCCTTAGGCGCATAGGAAAGTCATCCCACGAACTCGGGCAGACGTCCGGCAATTCTAGTTGCCCAGATATCTGGGAGCTTGACAATGGTGACGTCGCGGTCATCGGGTCGGACCTTACGGAGTCGTACAACGGTCGCCTCCCTCATGGAGTGAGCGTCGACCCCGGCGAACGGCTGGTTATCATCCCACGGAAGACGATCCTCGCGGCGAAAGCGGACATTCCTGATGCCTAACCTGCTCGACGGCGCCGTCGGCGAGCGAATGGAGCTGCACGCCTATTACGCTGACTTTGAGCAGAACTTCTGGGCGATCGCCGACCTGGGTTTTTGGAAACTGGAGCGGCAGCAAACCTTCAAAGAGCCTGGATATGATAGTTGGGAAGCGTTCGCAAAAGGCGAATGGGAAGAATCGCTGCGCATTCTCGAGGCTGGACGCGCCGATATGGCCGACTATCACCGCCGCATCGAGGAACACGGGTTCGTCGCCCGCCGAGTCCGGGTCGTCGAAGAACCGATCACCCCGTACCTGCAATGGGAGCTGCACGCGCTAAGGGTCCGCGATCAATGCGGCGGCAGCGTGCGAGTTGTGACTCCGGACCAGGTCGCGGACTTCGAGAATGACGCCCCGCTCCCAGAGATATACACCCTTGGTGACGCCGTGATGTACGAGGCTATTTACGACAACGATGGAGTGCTGGAGTCGGTACGCCGATTCGTCGACCGCGACCTCATCGTGCGCTGCCAGCGGTTTATCCAAGACCTGTACGAGGCGGGTCAGCCCTTGGAGTCGTTCTTCGTCAGCCATGTCGCGGCCCTTCCAGCCCCCCGTCAACCGTAGCTGTCGCAGAGTCTGACCAGGGATACCGTGATGCCAGGTAAGGAGTTCGACAGCCAGGATGATGTGGCACGCCATGTCAACCGGCTGGAGGCGTCCGGCTCGGGCGATATTGTCCAGGCCCGGGACGTACATGGCGGGGTACACTTCCACCAGACCGCGCCTTCCTTCGCGGTGACGCCCTCGCAGCTTCCCGGTGATGTGCGAGGGTTCGTCAATCGACATGCCGATCTGGAAACGCTCGGCAGGGTGATAGCCGAAAACCACGAGGACCCGCTCGCTCCAGCCGTCACTGTCATTACCGGCACCGCCGGAGTGGGCAAGACATCCTTGGCGCTGCATTGGGCGCACAGCGTCCGCGCCCACTTTCCCGATGGCCAGTTGTACGTGAACCTGCGCGGCTACGACCCTGGTCAGCCCGCAATACCGGAACAGGTCCTCGACCGATTCCTCCGTGACCTGGGCGTTCCCGCGACATCGATACCGGTTCATCTGGAGGACCGAGCTTCGCTGTACCGGTCGCTGCTGGCCACCCGCAGGATGCTGGTGATCCTGGACAACGCGGCGACCGCCAGTCAGGTTCGGCCGTTGCTGCCGGGCGCGGCCACGTGCTTGGTCGTGGTGACCAGCCGGAGCCGGCTGTCTGGCCTGGTCGCCCGCGATGGTGCCTTCCGCCTCAGCCTGGACATTCTGCCGGAAGAGGACGCCGTCGCTTTACTGTCGACCCTGATCGCTCGATACCGAAAGCTCGACCAACGCCACGAGTTGGTCGAGTTGGCCAGGCTTTGCGCCCGACTCCCGCTCGCGCTACGTATCGCCGCCGAACGTGCGGCGAGCCGGCCGATGATGCGGCTCGTCGAGCTGATCGCCGATCTGCGAGACGAGTCAGCCCTGTGGGACGCTCTCACCGCCGAGGGCGACGACGATGCCGACGCGGTCCGAACCGTGTTCGCCTGGTCCTACCGGGCGCTGCCGGAACCGGCGGCTCGGCTGTTCCGTCTCCTCGGCCTGCATCCAGGAAGCGAGTTCGGGCTACCAGCAGCCGCAGCAATTGCCGGAATCAGCGCCCTGCAAGCCCGTCAGCAACTCGATGTTCTAGTCGGTGCGCACCTGTTGGAACAGCCGGCGCCGGGGCGGTACGAGTTCCACGATTTGCTGCGCGCCTATGCTGTCGACCAGGTCCGCCATCTCGAATCGCCTGAGACTCGGGCCGAGTCATCGCAACGTGTTCTCGGCTGGTACCTGCACACCGCCGACGCCGCGCAGACGCGCATCGCTCCATTCGACCGGTACAAGCTGAGAGAGCCGGTCCCGACCGACGTGGCACCGCTCGCTTTCGACAGCTACGACACCGCAATGCGGTGGTATCAGATTGAAAGGGCGAACCTCGTCGCGGCGACCCAGGCCGCCGCCGAGGCGAACTTGCACAAGAGCGCGTGGCAGCTTGCTGCCGTCCTCGGCGCCATCTTCATGCACCAGAACGCCTTCGACGACTGGCTCACCACCAGCAGCATCGGAGTCGATTCCGCTGAGCGAGACGGCGATCGCAGTGGCCAGGCCAATGCCCTGGAAAGCCTTGGTAGGGCGTACTTCCAATCTCGTCGGCTCGAGGAAGCGGAGACCAACCATTTGGCGGCGCTGGCCATCCGCCGAAGCATAGGCGACCGGTTCGGTGAAGCGGTGTCTCTCAACACGCTTGGCTTGCTCGGGCTGCGCCGTCGGCAACTGGACGATGCCCGATCGTTCTTTGAGCAGGCTGGTGAGATCTTCTCCAGCCTCGGCGAACGCCGCTGGGAAGCGCTGATGCGGAGCAACCTCGCCGAGGCTCTTTGCGAGATACAACAACCACAGGCAGCGATCGACATCCTGGTCGAGGTGCTTTCCGTGTTCCGTGACCTCGCGGACCGAGCCAGCGAGGGCAATGCGCTGTACCACCTGAGCTGGGCGCAGCGAGAACTCGGCGACATCGCAAACGCCCGCGATTCCATCGATCAGGCGCTCCGCATCGCGGAAGATGAAGACAACCAGGTGTGGCGGGCTCACTGGTTGGTCGAGTTGGGGAATGTGCAGCGCGCCGCCGGACAGCCCGAGGCGGCGCTGGTGGCCTATCAGCAGGCCGCCTCAATCCAGCGGCGACTCGGCGACCGCAGCCGGGAAGCCTTCGCGCTCGATGGTGCTGGGCAGGCCTATCAGCAAATGGGTCGTTTTGAAGAGGCCGCCGACTTCTATCGCACGGCCGCCAGCACCCACCAGCACCTGGACGACCGGTGGAACCTGGCCCAGACGCTGCACCGCCTTGCAGATGCGTTGGACCATATTGGTTCCGCGGAGGAGGCACAGACGCTCCGGGGACGGGCTCTCGACCTGCTCGCTAGTTTCACCGATCCCCGAGCGGCCGCGCTGCGTCAGCGCCTTAGCTAGGCATTGCGGGAGTCGAGTCCACAATCCAGATCGGGGCGTCTGCGCATTCGACCCGCAAACCCTCCGCTGGTTCCAAGCATGTGCGGAATACCCGCAAATCTCGGCCGCCCACTCGGGCCACCGGTGCATGATCACGACCTATGAACGCGTACATCCGCACCTGGTTGTGCACTTCTCGCGCTGACCGAGACCAGTCCACTACAGAGAACTCCGGCTCGATGAATCCGGCGGTGGATTTGCCGGCCTCATTCTGCGGCACCCCGGGAACACGCCGTACCACCTGATCCATGGCGCTGGCGAGCAGGTTGGCGAGCACAGGATGGATCCGCGGCCACAGCGACTGGGGCGTGACATCCTCATCGAGCGGGATACCGCCGCGCTGAGCCAGGATCGGACCACTGTCGAATCGCTCGTCCATTCGATGGATCGTTAGCCCGATCTCGGAATCGCCATTGCGGATGGCCCACAGCACCGGCGCCGGACCCCGGTACTTGGGCAACAGCGAGGTGTGAATATTGATCACGCCCAGCCGAGGCGTTTTAAGAACGGCAGCGGGAAGCTTCCAGTTGAAGCCATAGACCACCAGCAGGTCCAGGTTGTATCCGGCCAGTTCGTACGCCAGTCCCTCCGGATTACCTGGTAGCAGGAAATCCATCCCAGGCGGCAACGCAGTAACGATCTGACCGATCGCCGCAGCGGCATGGGCATCCGTGCTGCTGTTGGGCTTCATGGAACGGCAGTAGACATACGCAGCGGGAATGTGGCCAGCGTCGACGCATGCCGCGTGCAGGACAGCGAACTCTTCAACACCAAACGTTGCAAGCGCAACGCGCATTGGGTTCGGCACGTTCGCGATGGTACCGGACGGCGTCGTCTGCTCCCCCGCGGCATCGACGACCCGAAGGCCGTTCCACGATCACCGCGTATTGATCCGGCGGTCATTGAGCACAACTGTCAGGCGCGTTCGCATGCTGGGCATCCCGGTCCCGCTGTGATTGTCGACCGCAATGCACATAGGCGTTATGGGCTCAGGCGAAACTTCTCTTCCGGATATTCACTTATCGGCCAGGGCATGACCGGTTCGATGGTTTCCCGCTCGGCGTCGCTCATGTCGATGGGGCTAGCGGCGTGCTTGGGCCACGCCGAAAAGATCTCCAGGGGTGGGCGGTCGGAAATTCATCCGAAGCGGGCGAGGTCCTCGACATGTATGAGGATCCGCTCCGCGACGAACCACACGGTCACAGCCGCCGAGAAGGCCAGAGCTTGGGCCATGAGCAGCCTGCCGACGATCCCCGCTCTGGAGAACGAGCAGTAATAAGCGAAGAGCAGGGCGGCGATGGGAGGCAGGACGAGTGCCGCCTCCAGGAGGTTGACGTGCCACCCCTTGGCACAGGTGTTACCACCGCACACCCCGGCCCAGGCGATCTCGACGAGACCGAGGAACGCGATCACCAACATGACGATCGCACCGACGCTGGCCACGATGATCAGCACAAGGCGCTGCTGCGACGAGATCGGCAGTTGGTCGTTGGGAGCGCTGTGCGGTGTCAATCGTCGCCCTCCGATGAGCTCGTGATCGCTACTGTCCTCATCCTGACATCGATCATGCTCCTGCTTGAAACCCGACGCCCAGACTGCAGCGGCGATAAGCAGCGCGGCCGGGATCACCTCCACCACAACGAGCTTGGCGGCGGCAGCTCGGGCAGGCGAGCAGATGTCTTGGGGGAACGTGATTTGTGCGGATTCTGCCTACTGACTGGTGCAGTCACTGGATAGAGGGTGTTGGGGCTGACCGCGGAGCTATATACAGCAGCGGGATACGACGACGTCGCTAACATGATCACAGCCCTCCATCCGCGGATCGTGGTCGAGGCGATGATGCTGGGCTGCGTATCTGAACCCCTGATCGTCAAGCGAGGAGTGCGGTGAAGCGCTGGTTATGGCGCCTGACGGTCTCGGCCGTCGTGGCGCTCTCAGGAATGACCGGGCCGGTCGTGGCCGCCGAGGCGGTCCCGGCCCCGGAGATCAACGTCAGCGACGACTGGGAGATCGCGGTCTTCCTGTGTACGCCGTCTGCGGACGGATGCCACAAGCGGTACGCCACGGCGAAGCAGAGGCGGGACGTCGAGACGTTCCTGAATGGCAGGCCTGAGGTGACCGAGGTGCGCTTCGTGAGCCGGGCCACGGCGTACGCGAGCTTTCGCCAGGAGTTCGCCGGGCAGAAGAAGGTGCTGGCGAGTGTGCGTGCCAAAGACATGCCGGAGTCGTTCCGCGTGCGGGTCAGGGGAGCGGCCGACCGAACCCGGATCGTGCTCTTGGCGAACCGACGGCCAGGGGTGGGGCTCGCCGTCGACCAGGCAAAGAATCACGTCGATGCTCCGTTGGTGCCGGAAATATCCGTATTTCTATGTATGAAGGGCTCGGATTGGCCTGCCTGCGCGCATGGACGGGGCAAGGCGAACAAGTCGGCGGTCACGGTCAAAGAGAGGAAGGCGATCGTCGCCGTCATCGAGCGGGTCCCCGGGCTCGAATCGTACGTGTACGAAGACCAGAGGGCGGCCTACCGGAACTTCGTCAAGACGTACGCGGACAACAAGGCGCTCGTCGCGGCCACCAGGGTGTCGGACATGCCCGAGTCGTACCGGCTGTCGATGCGGCCCAAGGCCGACTTGGACTCGCCGAGCCGTCGGCTGGCGCGGATGCCGGGGGTGGCCCAGGCGTACGACTTGGGGTGCCTGTCCCGGAAGGCGCGACTGTGGTCGGAATATGGGCTCCAGAAACGCGGATCCCAGGGCTGCGGGTAAGAGCAATGGCACAAGTCCCCGGGCGGTGTCCACGGTGGCCTGCCGCCCGTCGCGGGCGCAATACACCCCCAACGGGGTGCCCGCCGCTACCTGCGGCTCGGTGGCTGCTCCCGTCAAGCACCACAGCCACTGTCGCTAACTAGCTGGCACGGCGATAGACAGCGGCGGCGATTTGCCGGAATGAGCGGATGAGCGGGCTGGTGTCGGTGCTGTTCCAAGCGACCACCAGACGGCTGGGCGGCATGTCGAGCAGCGGAACCGCGACGAGACCCTCCGGAAGGGCGTGGGCGAGCGTGGTCAGCCCGACTGTGCCGTTCCACAGGACCGCCTGAAGACACTCGTGGACGGTTCGTACCACCGGACCGTCCTGGCCCAGGCCCATGGGGTGGCTCCAGAACGCCCGCCAGACGGGGTCGATACCTTCAGGTAGCTGGAACCAGCGGCGGTCGGCGAGGTCGTCCAGGCGCAGGCGGTCACGGCCGGCCAGTGGGTCGTCGGCGCGCAGGACCACTCCGACGGGGTCGGAGCGCAGGACATGGGTGGTGATGCCGGTTTCGTCGAACGGTGCCCGGGTGAGGGCCACATCGACGAGGCCGGAGCGCAGTCCGGTGGTCGGATCGGTGAAGTCGGCTTCGCGAATGCGGACGTTCAAGCCTGGATGGCGCTGCCGAAAGGCGGCGGCGAGTTGGGTGCCGGCCTGTTCGGCACTGTCGGCGAGGGTGCCGATCGTCATGGTGGCGGTGCCCGCCGCGGCCGCGACCCTGGTGCGGGCTTGATCTGCCTGCTCCAGCAGGGTGCGCGCCTCGTCGTAGAGTGCTGCTCCGGCCGGCGTGAGCGAGACTCCGGTGGGTGATCGGTGCAGCAGGACGGCGCCGAGGTCGGTCTCCAGTTGCTTGATGGCCCTGCTCAGTGGCGGCTGTGTCATGTGCAGGCGTACGGCGGCGCGGCCGAAGTGGAGCTCTTCGGCGACGGCCACGAAGTAGCGCAGCGTGCGTAGGTCCATCAGCGGCGACGATACCCGTACGGCATCGGGCGTGCGGAATCGGTGTTGGACGCCTCCGAGCGTCTCGCGATGGAGTGGTTAGACCGAAATCTGCCACTTCTGAGGAGTCCGTATGGCCGAGTTTGTGGTGGCCGACCCCGTTGTTCAGGTCACTGACGTCCAGGAGCTCGCCCGCGATCTGGTGGTGATTCCGAACCGGCGGGTGCCGCTGGTGCCGAACATCGGTCTCATCGGCGGTACGCATTCGGTCCTTGTCGTAGATACCGGTATGGGTACGGCGAACGCCGAAACCGTGTTGAAGTTCGCGGCCGACTTCGCCAACGGGCGCAAGCTGTACCTGACCACGACGCATTTTCATCCCGAGCACGCGTTCGGCGCTCAGGTGTTCGCGGGGGAGGCGACGTTCCTGATCAACCGGGCGCAGGCCGAGGACCTGAAGGTGAAGGGGCCTGGCTATATCGAGATGTTCAAGGGGCTTGGGGAGTCGGTCGCGCGTCGGCTTGAGGGGGTCCGATTGGCGACTCCCGATGTCGTCTACGACCATGAGCATGATCTGGACCTCGGCGGTCGGGTGGTCGAGTTGCGGGCCACCGGCCGGGCCCACAGCAAGGGCGATCAGGTGATCACGGTCCCGGACGCGGGGGTGATGTTCACCGGCGATCTGGTGGAGGCCGGGCAGTTCGCCATTTTCCCCTGGTTCCCGCCGCATGACACCGATGTGTCGGGCACCCGCTGGCTGGCGGTGATGGATCGGCTGGCCGCCGAAAGCCCGCGGGTGGTGGTGCCCGGCCATGGCGATGTGGGCGGTCCTCAGCTCCTGGCCGACGTACGGGACTATCTTCAGTTGCTGCGTGACGAGACCTGGGTACGCCGCGACTCCGCCATGAGCGAGGAGACGATCGCCGCAGAGGTGGCGGCCCTGATGATCGCGCGGCATCCTGAGTGGGACGGCCAGGAGTGGATCGAGAAGGGGGTCGGCTGCCTGTGTTCGGAGCACACCGCCTAGGCGGCGCGCTTGGGCAGCAGCGCCTCGGCTAGCCGGCGCCACTGCGGCATGGCCGATTGGCCGGGTTCGATGCCGAGGACCTGGATGCCGATGTGATCGGCGCCGGCGTCCAGGTGGTGGTGCAGCTTGCCGACGACCGTGTCGAGGTCGCCCCAGTACACGAGGTCGTCGACGAGCCGGTCGCTGCCACGGCCGCCGTCGATGTCGGCTTCGGTGTAGCCCAGGCGGAGGAACTTGGCGATGTTGTACTTCGTCGTGAAGTACACGTGCAGATGCTCGCGCGCGATCGCCCGCGCCTTGTCCGGGTCGCTCTCCAGGAGCACCGCCTGCTCGACGCCGAGGAACGGGCTGCCGCCCAGCACCTCCCGCGCCTGTGCCGTGTGCCGCACCGTCACGTGGTAGGTATGAGCGCCTTCGGACCGATCACGGGCCATTTCCAGCATCTTTGGTCCGTACGCCGCCAGCAGGCGTCGCATCGGCGCCCGAGGCGCGGGATTGGCGCTCGTTGTGGCGTCCATTTCGTCCAGGTACTCGCTCATCGCCTGCAAGGGCTTGGTCCCGGGCCGCTCGCCTCCGAAACCGAGGCCGAGCAGGTGGCGATCCGGGTAGGCGTCGGCCAGGAGCAATGCCGCCCCTTGGGTCCACCGCGGCTCGCGGGACCAGATCCGCGCGATGCCGTTGATGACGCTGATGCGTTCGGTGCACGACAGCAGGAATCCGGCGTGCGTCATCGCCTCACGTCCGTCCCGCTCCGGGATCCAGAACGCCGGCCAGCCGAGCTCTTCGAGCTCCTGGATGGACTCTCGCATCATGCTCGCGGGCTGGTCTTCGAAGTCGAACGTCCAGACCCCGAAGCGCCCCAGATCCATCCCATTGATCGCGCCCATGTCTTCTCCTGCCTATCCGACGGTACGGAACCGCCTCAACCATGACCAGGAACGCAGCGAAGTATCGCATATTGTCGATATGAGGCAAAACGTCGCAGCGCAGGGAGCGTTGGGTGAGGTTGTTAGAGCGAGCGTCCGAGCACGTCGACGAGCCGGGCGATGCGCTCCTCGTCACGCCGGTAGTGCGTCCACTTCCCGACACGAGTGGCGCGGACCAGCCCGGCACGCTGCAACGACGCCATGTAGGCGGAGACGGTCGACTGCGCGAGCCCGGTCTTGGCCTGGATGTGGCTCACGCACACACCGACCTCGTACGGGTCGGCGATCGCCTGCTCCATCGGGAAATGGTGCTCGGGATCGCGCAACCACTGGAGCACCTGGAGCCGTACGGGGTTGGCGAGCGCCTTGAACACGTCAACCAGCTGCGCGGAGGCGTCTTGTGAGGGTTCGGCGTGTGTCGTCATAGGTCGTCGAGCCGATTATAGGGTCAAATCATGAGGAAGTGCCGGGCGCGGTCCTCCCTCAGATCTCGCTCGGCCACAGCGTTCTTAGAGCTCTTCTGGGTGCTCGGTTTCGGGTTCTGCGACCCAGCCGGCGGTCAGGATGAGCCGGCTTCGACGGTCGACGGCGAGAAAACCAAAGGGACGCGTGAAGTCGACATCGACTCTTCTGGCTCGGTAAGGAGGCCGTGGTGCTATGCCAGCTGCGATGGCACCCATTGCAGTCACTGCGGCGGCTTCGAAGCCGTGCGCTTGGAACGTGGCGGTGGCGTTCTGGCGGGCTTGGGCGATGGCAAGTGGTTCAGTACTGATCCCGGGGAAGTGCCCCCGGGCGGGGTTGGTCACTGTGGCCAGGCCGAACACGTCCGGCAGGGCGAGCAGGTCCAGCGAGGCGGTTACGGTGAACCGGGGCACGGTGACCGTCAGGAGGTCGTCAGGCTCGTAGGCGGGGACAGCGCTGATGTTGATCCCAGGACCGGGGCTCCGCGCAGGAAGGACATCGGCATCTACGCTGGGATAGCGCTTGGCCAGCGCGTCGATGCCCGCGGTGAGCACGTCGGCGGCCTTCCGGAAATCGTGGCCGAGCAGCAGGTGTACGTCGATCCCGCCTGTGCCCATGACGCGGAACATGGTCAGCGGACCGGCCGGTGTATCGGCCACCTGGACACGGTTGAGGACTCGCGTGCTGCGCCGCAACACGACGATCTCCCGATCGACCCATGGGCCCGCCTCGACGAGAGTGGCACCTTCGGTGAATGGGCGGAGCCAGGTGGTACGGACGGTGAGCGCGCTGGCCAGGACGAGTAGCGTCTCCTCGGTCACGGAGACGGGCATGGTGGGGATTGCTCCATCGGTCTGGCGAGCCGCCCACGCGTCGAGCTGGAGCTGATCTGCGGACGTGTCTCCTGTCAGCTCGCCGCGCATGCCCGCGGGCAGCGCCGCGGCCCAGGTCGGCCGTAGCGGCAGGTCGTGCCTGGTCCACAATCCCAATGCCGCCTTGATCGCTGGCGAGGCGTTCAGAGCCGCCAGGACGGCCCGCGCTGCTGGGGCGGCTGCGGTGGCGTCCATTCCGATGGCGTCTTGCAGTTCGGCCCGTCCTGGGCCATCGGCCGCTGTCGCGAGATATGCCAGCAGCGGCCAGGCGCCCACTCCGGACATGACGGCCGACTCGCCGGAGCAGGTCGTTGCCCAGCGGGCGGTCAGCGCGTTCACCGCGGCCGCCAGATCCTTTTGCGATCTACCGTTGAGCGACATGGCCTGTGATCGTCCCACCAGCGCGACGACGAGGCAACGCCAATACAACGCCGGCACCGGAGCACTGCCGCTACTGATCAGAAGGCAGCTGGTCGGTTCGGCTCCAGATCTGAGTGCATCGGGGAAGGTCTTCGATGCCGCCACCTTCCGGGATCATGCCCCAGAGGAAGGGGATCAGGTATTGCGGCGGCTCGCTCAGGAGACCGGGTAGTTCGTCCTCGGTAACGGTGAGGGTGAACGGCGTGCCCCGTTGGCCGGAGTTCCAGCCCTGTTCGAGGGCTCTCTGGACGCATCCGGCGACGAGGACCGGGCGGATGGCGATTGTTCGCTCTCCTTGCCAGTTGTCCGGCCGGGCGCAGGGGAGAGACACCACAAGAACGTTCCCCGGCTCCTCGGCTCGCTCAACGGTGAAGGTGAGTGGAGACCAGTTGTCGCCCTGGCGTTGGGTGGGCTTGTGTCGGACTCGCCAGCGGAAGGCGGTGTCGCCGACGGTGATGAGCCGTGATCCCTTCTTGGGCATCGCCACAGCGGCCTCCAAGCTCCGTTCCTGGTCCGTCGCCGTTCCGTGGAAGTGCCGGAATCGGCTTGATGCGAGCGTACGAGAAGTGATGCGAGACGTCGGGAAGCATAACCGCCGCTCATTCACGCTTATGTCGATCTTGAATGCGGACAGACGGTGTGACCAGCGGGTCCGCGTTCTGGACATGTCCAACCAGCGGCTGACTCCTCTTGCCTCTGTTGAGGGCCGTTCTTGAGACGGCTGGGGCGATGTCGGCTCCGGACTGGGTGTGGCGACACACCGCATTGACCATACTACGTTGAATGTAGTACGGTCGCCGGCTAAACCCATGGGGCTTGCGAGAGACAGTGACAGGCCCGGAAGGACAAGGATGCTGATGCGCACGAAACTTGCTGCCCTGGTAAGCGCGGCCACAGTCGCTTCCTCGCTGATGGTGGGAGCCACGCCGGCCGGTGCGGCCGGTCCCTGCGGCAGCGGGTACACCAGGGTCGGCGTCTACGCCATCCCGAAGACCGGTACGAGGGTGGGCACTCTGGAGGTCCACTACAACTCCAGCTCGAACAAGAACTGCGCCCTCACTTACGGCTACGGCTCCACGGCGGGAACCACCACCTGGAAGTCGGTGAAGATCATGGTTGCTGGTGGTGGGTGGTGGGCCGACGTCGACGCGGGGAATTATGCGCAGTACGCAGGGCCGGTGTACGTCTCAGCTCCCGGCAAATGCCTCGATGTTGAGGCGGGCGTCAAGGATGAATCCCGCCTCTTGTCTGGTGTGCACTGCGGCTGATGATGCTCTGGGCGGGACCGCTGACGATCGCAAGCGGTCTCGCCCGCATGTCCGCCTCGGGCCGACCGACACCCCCATGCTGCGCGATCCCGGCCGTGCCGCCACCCCGCCACGGGGTCCGCGGCACCCTGAGCCATTGCCGCCTCCAGCACCCGCTCCTCCTCGCGGCTCTCCGTCGTGAACGCCATCGCCCGGTCCGCTGATGACCTGGCCGCTTGCTCGGCCAGCTTGTCCTTGCTGCGGTGGTGCGTGGTGCACGGCCGGTCCCGGACCAGGCCCGCCGCGCCCAGCAGCAGCGCGCCGGTACACACCGACGCCATGGTCAGCCCCGGTCGGCGGGGCCTCCCGTAACGCGGCCGGGATCACATTCGCTTGATCTCTGCGTACACGCCGGGTCCGCCGCACACCGACGCCGCCCGGCGAGCGCGAGTGCCGATGTCCTGCAGCAGGTTCAGGTACGCCACGCCGGGGCGGTAGCTGTCCGGCGGCGCGTATCCCGGCACCAGCAGCGTGCCGATCGGCCCTGAGAGCAGGGCGACCACCAGATCTTTCACGGCGTCAAGCCTGGCGGCCCCGGTGAGAGGTCCACAATGACCGCTATCCCACAGATCCGGACATGCGCACGTGGGGCGATTTCTACGATCAGCGACCCCAGGTCACCATCGCGAGGAACCTGTGAGACCCGTCAGGGCAGGGGCGGTGGCCGGTTGAGGCGCCGGGGGCGCGTGGCACATACTCCTCGTCATGACCGTGATCGAAACCGAGCGGCTGGTGATGCGGCCGCTGACCGGCGACGACTTCGACGACTACGCCAGGATGCTCGCCGACCCCGAGGTGACCGGCGGGCTGGCGGAGACTGTGGGGACCTCGCCGGCTGATGCCTGGCGGAGTCTGGCCACGTTCATCGGACATCGGGAGATCCGCGGCTACTCGCACTGGGCGCTCGTCGAGAAGGCCACGGGCCGGTTCGTCGGTCGTGCCGGGCCGTGGCGACCGCACGGCTTCCCCGGGCTGGGCGTCGGGTGGTGCCTGGCTCGCGAGCACTGGGGCAAGGGCTACGCCACCGAGGCGGCTCGTGCATCCCTCGGTTACTGTTTCGGCGCGCTGGGCGCCGATGAGGTGATCTCCCTCATCCTGCCCGGCAACGTGCGCTCCCTTTCGGTGGCCGAACGCATCGGTCACTGTCACCTGCGCGACACCGGCTACCGTGGGCAGACGGTCCACGTCTACGGCCAGCGCGCCGCCGCGCGAGCGTAGCTGCCGCCGTCGGCTCAGTGCTCCTCCACGGGTACGCCGGCGCTGCCGAAGAAGTCGACCATGGCGCGCGGCGAGTCCGGGGCGAAGCACATGTCCAGACCTTGGGCGGACCCTTCGGCCGAGGCGGTCGCGCGGGGGAACATGGCCGTCTCGTACTGGGTCAGCGCGGCCTCCACGTCGTCCCCATGGGCGACGATGGCCAGCGCCAGTTCGGCGCCGTCGAGCAGGGCGAGGTTGGCGCCCTCGCCGGCGTACGGCGACATCACATGCGCGGCGTCGCCCACCAGCGTCACGCCGGGGGTCCGGGGCCAGGAGTGGCCGGTCGGCAGGGCGTAGATCAGTCGAGGGACGATCGTGTCGTCACAGTTGCGGATGAGGTCGGTCAGTTCGGTGCTCCAGCCGGCGAACTCCTTGAGCAGGGCTTCGCGGGCCGCGGACGCGTCGGACCAGTCGACGCCGGAGGTGGTCGTCCAGTCCTGCGGCACCCGTAGTGAGGCGCCAAGGTGGATGTCGGTGCCGCCGTGGCCCATCAGGGCCTTGCCGTCGGACAGGGCGAACATGCTGCCGGGACCGACGACGGTGGCCGATTCAGGGTGGCGTGTCGCGACATCGGTGAGTCGCAGCTCCAGGTAGGAGATTCCGCAGTATCGCGGGGTGGCCGGCGAGACCAAGGGGCGTACCTTGGACCAGGTGCCGTCCGCGCCGATCAGCAGGTCGACGGTGGTGCTCCTGCCGTTGGCGAAGGTCAGCTCGTGCCGGCCGTCGGCGAGCCGGCGGGCCGTGGTGACCCTGTGGTCCCAGGCGATACGGCCGGGGTCGAGGGACTCGATGAGCAGGTTGCGCAGTGCGGCCCGGTCGATTTCGGGGCGCCCGCCATAGCCGCCCTCGGGCTCGTGGTGGATGAAGACCGTGCCCGCTTTGTCGAGGACGCGCAGGGTCTCGCCCTGTGGTTGGGTGAGCCGGCGGAACTGCTCGTAGAGGCCGGCTTCGCGCAGCGCGTACTGGCCGGACTCCTCGTGCATGTCGAGGAAGCCGCCCTGGCTGCGGGCATCGGCGGCGGACTCGCCCTCGTACACGGTGGACTCGATGCCGTGCATCTGCAGGACGCGTGCCAGGACCAGGCCACTGAGGCCGGCGCCGACGATCGCGATGGAACGTGCGGACATGCTGGCTCCTATGCGTGAGGGGTGCGGGGGATGGCGGCGAGGATGCCGTCGACCAGGACGTGGAACGCCCAGTCGGAGCGGCTGGCCCCGTCGCCCGAGATGAGCTCGTCGCCGAGTCCGGCGATGTGCGGGTAGCGAGCTGGATCCGCGGCGGCGATCTGCTCGCCCAGCGCGGAGAGGTCGGCGGCCTCCTGGGCCGCCGATCTCGGGCTGTGCTCGACGGCGGACGCGGTCGGATACAGCAGCAAGAGATCTAGGCCCCACGCCGCCGCCCGCCCGGTCACGCCGCCTTCGCCGAGCAGGGCGAGCACCGCCTCGACCAGTGCCATGTAGTTGGGGCCGCTGGGTTGGGTGGAGAGCGCCATCCTGGCGATATCCGGATATTGGAACAGCACGTCGCGGTAGCTGTTCAGCAGGGCCTTGAGGCGGTCGCGCCAGGTCCCGGCATCGGGGGCGGGCACCGTGATCGAGCCGAGCAGGGCGTCGAGGATCTGGGCGTGCAGGTCCTCGGTGTTGCGGACGTAGACGTAGAGCGAGGCGGGCCCGGTGTCGAGGGCGATGGCGATACGGCGCATCGTCACCTTGTGCAGACCCTCGTCACGCATGATCGTCAGCGCGGCGTCGATGATCCCCTGCCTGGTCAACGCGGGTTTGGCCGGGCGTTCGCGGCGGCTGCGGGACGGCTGCTGGGCGCTGTCGCTCGTGCTCATGAAGAGCACAGTACCACGAACGCGTTCGTAACGAACATGTTCGTGCACGCATCGTCCAGGCGGTGTGGCCGACTCGATGAGTTCCCATTCCTGTCCCGAACCTCGCCGGCGCTGCCGTCGATCATCCAGCGGGAGCTAGGGCCGGGAGGCAGCGGGCGGGACAGTAAGGCGCGATTGGTGCTCTGCGGGTCGGCGATGTCCGTGATGGGCGGTCTGCTTGCGGGGCAGGCGCCATTGCGCGGAAGGGCCGGTCTCGAACTCGTCATCCACCCCTTTCGCTATAGGGACGCCGCCGAGTTTTGGGGAATCACGGACCCGCGGCTGGCCGTACTCGTGCACACGATTCTCGGTGGGACGCCGGCTTATCGGTACGAGTTCACGCGGGGAGATGTGCCGGCGGGCCTGGCGGATTTCGATGATTGGGTCATCAGGACGGTTCTGAATCCGCAGACTCCGCTCTTCCGCGAGGCGAGATACCTACTGGCGGAGGAATCGGATATCCGGGATCCCGCTTTGTATCACTCGGTGCTGGCCGCCATCGCCAGTGGCAACACCACCAACGGCGGGATCGCCAATTACGTCGGACGCAGGTCCGATCAGATCACTCACCCTCTGAAAGTTCTTGAGGATTGTGCGTTGGTCGCGCGCGAGCCCGACCTGTTCAGGTCCGGGCGGTTCCGTTATCGCATTGTGGAGCCGCTGATCACGTTCTATGAGGCCATCATGCGGCGGCGCTGGCCGGAACTGGAGATTCACCGGGCGGAGAGGGTGTGGGGGTCCGTGCGGCAGACATTCCTCGCTCAGGTCGTGGGTCCGCACTTTAAATCCCTGTGCCGGGACTTCGCGCTGGGCGCGGGGGAAACGCTGTACGGCGGCTTTCCGGCTGAGGTGGGGTCAGGAGTGGTGGGTGATCCCGCGAAGCGGACCCAGATCGAGATCGACGTCGCGGTTCTCGCCGGGCAAGAGCCCGGGCTGCCGCGGAAAATCCTGTCGCTCGGTGAGGTCAAATGGGGTGAGGTGATAAGCCACCATCACCTGGAACGCCTGGCCAGGGCTCGTACACTGCTCGATAAGAAGGGTTATGACACGCGTGACACTGTCCTGGCCTGTTACGGGGGATGTGGTTTCACGGGAGAGTTGACGACGGCTGCCGATGCCGACTCCCGGATCATGCTTGTCGGGCTTGACCGCCTCTACCAAGGCTGATGTCTGCGCTTTGTTCAAGCTTCGGACGCCTATTTCGCGAGGCGGCCCCGATCGTGGCCGACGCGAAATCAGGTCAGCTCAGCCCGTACAGCCGCTTCAGATCCACGAGCACCGTGTCGGGGCGAGAGCCCGCTGCCTCAACGAGGTCGGGAGTGAATCCGGTGGCGGAGAACAGGGCGATGCGAGGGATGCTGTCCAGCAGGAAGCGTTCCATGGTCCGCCACTGGCGGTCCCTGCCCACGATGGCGGCTGGTTTGCGCATGTGTGACTCTCTTGCTGGGCGTGATCCAGAGGGTTAGCGTAAACCAGTTTACGGAGAACAACATAGATCGACTTACTGAAATAAGTGTAAATCAATTTACGCCTCTGGCGCGCGCACAGCCCCGCCGGTCGGAGGGGGCCCTACTTGGCGAGGATCCGTACGTCTCCCGTGCCGCTTCTCGCGACGATGGTCCGGTCGCTCTCCGTGCTCTTGATCTCCGACCGCTCGCGTCCGTCCTGGCTCTTCGTTGTGACCCGGTAGGCCCCGTCGGGTACGGTCGCCGTCACCCAGCCGTCCTTGGACAGGAGGTCCAGGTTGATCGGGGGTGTGGCGAAGGACAGGTCGATGGCGCCGGTGTTCGAGCGGACGCGGACGTTGGGGGATTTGAGGCGTTCGCCGGAGATGGTGGCGTCGTCGCTCAGGAGGCGGAGCTTGCCGGAGGTGTCGTACGCCTTGATCGAGCCGCCGTTCGAGACGTCCACGTCCTGGGTGAGGTTCTGGAGGATGATGCCGTCGTCGTCCCCCTCTACGACGAGGCGCATACCGGGCGGCACCTTGACGTGGTAGCGGGCGCCGCAGTCGCCGAAGACCACCGTGCAGTTGGCGCTCAGGCGGAGGGTGCCGTCCCTCAGAGACCACGACGCGTTGCCCTCGTTGTTCGCCTTGCCGCGGAGCCAGCGTTCCACCTGCACGGTCGCGCCGGTGCTGGGCATGATGCGGAGGCCGCCGAGCGAGGACTTGATGGTGAGCTGGGGGCCGCTGTAGGGGAAGGACTGGACGGTGTGTACCTCTTTGGCGTCCAGTTCTATTGAGCATCCAGTCAGTGCGATTAGTCCGGTCAGCCCTGCCAGCGCTAAGGCGGTCAGGGGGGCCTTGGGTATTGCCGTGATTCGCCTCATGTAGCGATCGTGGCTTGGCGGCCGGGCGTCGCCATCGGCCATTCGACTGATTGGGCATCCGCCGTTCGGCCGCCTTCTGCACATGCTTCGTTAAACGGTGTATCCTTCCATGTCATGATCAAGAGATGCACTCTGGCTCTCGTGGGGCTCGGCCTCGCCGCGGGCTGCGCCGCCGCCCCGCCGGTGGCCCCGGTCGTCGTGAGCGGCGGTAGGACCGACCAGCCCCGGCGGATCCAGACAGTCGTGGCGGACTGCATGAAGCAGCGCGGCTTCAAGTACGTCGCCTGGGTCCCGGAGGTGAAGATCTCCGAGGATGCCGACAGGGCAAATCTGGGCGACTACGAGGCGATGAAGAAGGAGCGTACGGAGCAGGGCTTCGGGGTCTTTGTCGACTTCGTCCACCCCGAGCAGAGGGAGAAGCGTGTTCTTTGGCGCGAGTCGGACAGCCCCAACTTCGCCATCAAAAATCAGCTGTCGCCCGCCCAGCGGGCCGCCTACGGCAAGGCGCTGACCGCGTGCAGATCACAGGGGCTCAAGCAGGTCACCGGCAAGGTCGTCACGTCCGACGAGGATTGGGCCAAGCAGGAGAACGAGCTGATCGCCCAGCGGCTGGACCGCGACCTCAACGTGGACCCCAAGCTCGTCGGGCTGGCCTCGGCCATGGGCGACTGCCTCAAGAGCAAGGGACACCAGGTGGCCTCCCTCAGGCCGGTGGACATGAGCCGGCGGGGCGGCCAGGAGTTCGAGGCCCAGAAGCAGCAGATCGCCCTGAACGATGACATTCCCGATAAGGGGCTGCCCGCCGGGCAGTACTACGAGCCGCGCATTCCGGTGGGCACCGCCCGGCAATACCTGAGCAGGGAGATCAAGGCCGCGCTCGACGACCTGGAGTGCGGCAAGGACTTCTACGCCGCCTACCTGCCCAGGAGCATGGAGATCGTGCGGCGGGTGGAGGGGGAGTTCGGCAGCGGCGGCGACAACAGCTGACGTACCCAAGCCTCCAGGCCCCAAGATCCTGACGGTATAGGCGCTACAAGGCCGCCAAGAGCTTCGTCACATGTGACAGCGGATCCGCGCCGAACGGTCGTACCGCCACCGTCTGGGCGCCCGCCGCCCACATCTGCCGCACCATGTCGGCGGCCTCCGAAGCGGAGCCCCTGGCCATGACGACCTCCTCCGGCCGTACCTTGAGGAAACCGGCCTGTCCCACGGCGACGTCCCAGGTCGCCTCCCGCGCGTCGGGGCCGATGTACAGGTGGATGAAGGTCACCACCTCGTGGTCGGCCGGGGCGCCGATGTGGCTCACGAGGGTGGGGAGCTGTTCGGGGCTGAAGCCCTCCGGGAGGATCGTGCCCTGCGCCACCCGGCCCGACAGGGCGAGGGAGCGGGGGCCGAGGACGCCGGCCAGGACCGGAGGCGGTTCGGCGGGCGGATGGACCAGGGAGACGCCGTCCAGGTGTACGGAGCGGCCGTGCAGGGTCACCGTCTCGCCCCGGAGGAGGCCGCGGACCGAGGTGATCGTCTCCTCCAGGAGCGCCAGAGGTGACGGGGGCGCGACGCCCACCTGGCGCATCCAGTCACGTACGCCGTGACCGATCCCGGCGGCCAGGCGGCCGGGGTGGAGCCGGGCCAGGTTGGCCAGCTCCATGGCCAGGAGCATCGGGTTGCGCAGGGGAGCGGGGGTGATGCCGATGCCCACGCGCAGGCGGGACGTGGCCGCCAGGGCGGTGGCGGCCGAGGAGATGGCGCCGGTCCAGCCCAGGTCCTCCACCACCCACAGGTCGTCGACCGCCGTGCCGTCCAGCTCCTTGGCGAAGGGGATCAGCTCCTCCGGCGGCAGGGCGCGGTCGAACATGACACCAAGTTTCAAGATCTCCTCCAGTAATAGCGGAAAAGCCGGCCGACCTCCGCATAGCCCGCGCGCCGGAACGCGTTGGCCGTGGGGGTGTTGCCCACGTCCGTGGCCGCCACGATGCGTTCGACGCCCGTCTCGGCCAGCGTCGCGGTGCCCTTGGCCAGCAGGTCGTTGACGTAGCCGTGGCCCCGGTGCTCGGGCACCACGCCGATGTAGGCGATGGAATGATCGTCCGGCGCCACCAGTCCCACCGGGTCATCGCCCAGGTAGCCGACGACGAACCAGTCGGGCTTGCCCTTGCGGTTGACCAGGTCGTCGTACATCCACCGGGCCTCGTGCTCGGCACCGGCCGTGGCCAGCTCCACCTGCGTGTCGTAGTCGAGCGACCCTTCCGAGATGCGTACCAGCAGGTCGAGTATGGGGGCGGCGCCGAGGCCGCGGGCGGGGCGGTAGGTCAGCCGGCCCGGATCGACCGGTACGTCACTCCCGGCCGCCCATTCGAGCATGAGCCGCTCGACCTCCATCACGAACCCGGCGCTGAGGAGCGCCTGGTGTTCGACGGCCCGGTCGACGAGCGGGGTGAGGCCGGGTTTGAGGGAGATATCGTGGATGATCTTGTCCAGACCCATCTCCGACAGGCCGCGGCGCAGCAGGCCGGCGGCGCGGTCGGGGTCGGGGCCGGGCTCGAACTGCCAGGTGATCACCGGGTCCGCGCCGCGGTAGGGCGCCCAGAACGCCAGCCGCGCCGGGCCCTCCGTGAAACACCACTCCGGCCGCGTCTTGCCCTCGTCGAAGGCCGTGGCCAGTTGACTGCGGGCAGGCTCGGGGAACTGATCGAACAACGTGCTGGCTCCCTACGAGACCGCTGGAAGATGCGCGCCGAATTTCATGAACCCGAATGTCATGAACATCGTTTAGCACACCTTCCACAAATGCTCGATCTCAGGCCGCCGCCCCGAGCGCCGCCCGCGCCTCCAGCAGCGACGAGCACGTCTCGAAGTGCCGGTCGAGGTTCGTGATCGTCAGCAGATGACTGATCATGCCGGGCGCGAGGACCAGGATGAGCCTGCCGTGCGCGTGCTGCACGTGGTTGTGGGTGGCCACCAGCACACCCAGCCCCACGGAGTCGCAGAAGGGCACGTCGGTCAGATCCAGCACCAGTTTCGGGGGGTCGGCGGAGGCCAGCACCTGGTCGAGCGCGGCTTGGAGGCGCGGGGCGCCGGCCACGTCGAGGTCTCCGACGGCATGCAAGACAGTGAGCGGTTCCTCTCGCCACGACCTGACCACCATGGCTGTCACGTGCCCGAACGGCTGGCGGATATGCCTATTTCTTACATATGTTCTGGGTCGCCGTTTTAGTTACAGGCGTTGTTGTGGGCTTGGCGCTTGGCGTGGTCGAGGTCTTCACTTTACTGATCTTCGGCTGGTCGCTGCCGACGATCACCTCGATGCCGTCCTCGTTCATCTGGACGAGATCGGCGCCGGGGATGGCCGCGGCGACCGTGCGGGCCGAGTCCTCGCGACCGGGCCCATAACGTACGACCGTCTTCTTGTAGTCCTTGCGCTTGGTGTTGCCCGGCGTGCCGGAGACGTTGAACCCGGCGGCGACCAGCGCCGTCTTGGTGCGGGCGCCGAGGCCGGTGATGAGCGTGCCGTTGAGCACCTTGAGCGCGATCCGATCCGGCGGAATGGTGGGCTTGGCAGAGGACGAAGCGGACGAACTGGGAGTGGGGCTGGGCTTGGACAGGTCCTCGTCGGCCTTGATCTTGGCGAACAGGTCACGGGAGGCCTGCTTGTCCCAGAGCACCGCCGACTCCCCGGTCGGCGCCTTGAAGTCCACGTTGGCCAGCGGCACGTCGGCGAACTTCACGTTGTCCAGCGAGACATCCCTGAGCTGGGTGGCCAGCCCGATCAGGTCGTCGTCGGGATCGACCTTGATCGTGCTCAGCGTGGAGTTGACGAACGAGTTGAGCCGGGCCGGGTTCGCCAGTGTGCTGGCGCTGAGCGCGCGGTTCAGCAGCGCCGAGATGACCTGCTGCTGCCGGTCGATGCGGTCGAGGTCGGAGCGGGCGGTGGCGCGGGTGCGGGCGTAGCCGAGCGCCTGGACGCCCTTCAACTCGTGGGTGCCGGCCGCGAGGTCGAGCCCGGCCTTGGGGTCCTTGATGGGCACGGGCGTGCAGACGGTGACGCCGCCGAGGGAGTCGACCACGTTGATGAAGCCGAGGACGTTGACCTCGATGTAGCGGTTGATCCGCAGCCCGGTGGCCTGCTCGACGGTCTGGCGCGCGAGCTTGGGGCCGCCGAACTGGTAGGCCGAGTTGATCTTGTGATCGCCCTTGCCGGGGATGGTCAGCCAGGTGTCGCGCGGCAGGCTCACCACGGTGACCCTGCTGTGGTCCTCCGACAGGTGGATCACCATCATGGTGTCGGTGCGCTGGCCCGATTCGCGGCCCAGCTTGAGCTCGTTCTGCTGCTTGCGGGTGAGGTCGTCGCGCTTGTCGACGCCGACGAGCAGGATGTTCATGGCGCCGCGGGGGGCCGCCTCGGTCACGCCCGCGTCGACCGTGCCGATCCGCGTCGGCGCCGCCCACACCACGCCGGTGCCGGCCAGGACGCCCACGGACAGCACACCCGAGAGGATCAGATTCCGGCGCCGGGCCTTGGCGCTCTTGAGCGGCCTGCGCGTGCGCCTGCCCACGAGCTTGACGCCACCGTAGGCGTCGCCGCCCACGTGTACTCCAGCGTCCTCCTCGCCCGGGTCGCGCATGCCCTGCCCCCCTCGTGCCACCGCGGGATTGCCGTCCTCCCCTGCTCGTACAGTAGCGTGAGCCCCGCCATGAAGCAGTTCCCCGACTCGCCGCACGCGCCAGCGGAGACGCACGGCTGGCCGCCCATCTCCGTCGTCATGCCGGTCCTCAATGAGGAGCGGCATCTACGCGAGGCCGTAGACATGGTCCTCGCCCAGAGCTACCCAGGTGAGATCGAAGTCGTTCTCGCCGTGGGGCCCTCACATGACCGTACCCAAGAGGTCGCCGACGCCATCGCGGCGGCCGACCGGCGGGTGACCGTGGTGCCCAACCCCACAGGTCGCACGCCCAACGCGCTCAACGCCGCCATCGGCGCCTCCCGCAACGGCATCATCGCCAGGGTCGACGGGCACGCCATGCTGCCCTCCGACTACCTGCGCGTCGCCGTGGAGACGCTGAGGGAGACCGGCGCCGACAACGTCGGCGGCGTCATGGCGGCCGAGGGCATCACGCCGTTCGAGAAGGCCGTCGCGTGCGCGATGACCTCCAAGATCGGCGTGGGCGCGGCCGCCTTCCATGTGGGCGGCACGGCGGGCCCCGCCGACACCGTCTACCTGGGGGTGTTCAGGCGCGCGGCGCTCGACCGGGTCGGCGGCTACGACGAGCACTTCCAGCGGGCCCAGGACTGGGAGATGAACCACCGCATCCGCCAGACCGGCGGGCTGGTCTGGTTCCAGCCGCGCATGCGGGTCTCCTACCGCCCCCGTCCCAATGTGAAGGCGCTGGCCAAGCAGTACTTCCACTACGGGCGCTGGCGCCGGGTGGTTTCGCGCACCCACGAGGGCACGATCAACCTGCGCTACCTGGCGCCCCCCGCCGCGGTGCTGGCGATCCTGCTCGGCCTGCTCGTCTCGCCGTTCTTCCCCCTCGCGCTGATCGCGCCCGGCGGCTACGCCGTCGCGATCGTGGCCGGGTCCGTCCTGACCGGCAGCGGGCTGCCGGGGGCGGTGAAGGCCAGACTGCCGATCGTGTACGCCGCCATGCACATGTCCTGGGGCTGGGGCTTCCTCACGAGCCCGCGCAGACTCGCTCGACCGCCGCGCTGAACCTGGTCATCCCCTCCGGAAACTCCGGCCTGAGCGGGTCAGGCGTCGTTCAGGCGCACGTCTATCACTTGCCCGGTCAGGTCGGAGATGAGCACGTCCAGCGAGGTCTGGGCGACCGCGCGCGGTGAGAGCAGGGTGTGCGGAGGCTCTTCGCCGAACGCGCGCTCGCGCGTGGGTGTGCCGGTGCGCTCGGGGTTGACGCAGTTGACCCGGATGCCCTCGGGGGCCCATTCGTCGGCGAGCGCCTGCGTGAGGTTGACGACGGCGGCCTTCGTCGAGGAGTAGAGGCTGTAGTCGGCCCGGCCCCTGGTGTAACTGGAAGAGGCGTAGAGCAGCAGGCGGCCCGCGCTCTCGCGCAGGTACGGGTAGGCGGCGCGGGCCACGTTGACCGGGCCCAGGTAGTTGACGCCCACCGTCTCGGCGATGGTCTCGTCGGTGACCTCGGCGAGTTTGCCCATGTGCAGCACGTCCGCGGTGTTGACCACGTAGTCGATCCGGCCCACCTGTGCCAGCGCCTTGGCCACCTGGTCGTAGTCCTCCACCCGCACGCCGTTCTGGGTACGCGAGAAGGAGTGCACGCGGGCGCCGTGGCCGGTGGCCAGCTCGACGACGTCGGCGCCGATGCCGTAGCCGCCGCCGAAGACCACCATGGTCCGGCCGTCGAGCGCCTCCCGGTAGTCCCTCGGGTCGGGAACGGGCGCGCTGGTGGCGGCCAGTTGGAGGAGCTTGTCGGCGATGTACACGTCGACCGGATGGGTGATCTTCATGTTGCTCTCGTTGCCCGGCACGATGTGGATCGGGATGTCGGGCAGGTAGCGCAGCAGCACGCCGCAGTCGTCGGTGGCCGGCCGCCGGTCGAAGTCGGGGTCGGCGAAGGCCCGCTCGTACGCCTCGCGGATCAGCGACAGGCGGAAGCACTGCGGCGTCTGGACGCGCCGCAGCCGGGATCGGTCGGGAACGTCGTGGATGGTCTCGCCATGAGGCCCAGGGGCGGCCACCACGACGGTGTCGGAGCTCGGGATCGCCACGCCCACGGCCGAATGCGTCTGCAGGGCCCTGACACACTCCGTGATGATCCGGGGCTCCAGGAGGGGCCGTACAGCGTCGTGCAGAAGCACGTTGCACTCCCTCGGGCCCAGGGCCTTGAGCGCGCGCCACGTGCTCTCAGGGCGGCTCGCACCGCCCTCGACGATCTGACTGACCTTGTCGAAACCGCCCCTTTCCACGATCTCCTTGACCGTGTCGGCGAAGCCCGGAGCCATCAGCACCACGACCTCGTCGATGTCGGGCGAGCCGTTGAACAGGGCGAGCGTGTGCTCCAGGATCGTCCTACCGGCGATCTTGATGAGCTGCTTGGGGGTGTTGAGGCCGACACGCTGACCCACGCCACCTGCCAGGACCACCCCTACGGAGCGCAGCCGAGATTCCATAGGGGGAGCGTAACGGTCCGGTTCCGTGATATCGCGTTGCCCTGTCGCTACGCTGTGTCCACGCACTCCCTCGCGACCGGGAGGAGACCTGCGCCGTGACCGATTCACTGATCCGCGAGAGTACGACCACCTCGGTGGTGCTGCTCGCCACGACGCCCGCCTGCAGACTGTCCTGTGCCGACGGCACGCTGCTCGACCGGCTCAACGGCCAGCTGGCCGAGCTGTCCGTCCTCGACGTCCAGGTGGTGTCGCCGAATGACGGGCTCGGCGGCCTCAGCACCGACCTGCGCGGCGTGGCCAAGCTCGCGCGCGCCGCGCCGGGGACGCTGGCCGTGCTGCCCGCCGACCTCGTCACCCACACCGAGGCACTCTCGCTGCTCCTGGAGCATCCCAAGCGCGACACGAGCGCCCTGGTCTCCTACGACGCCACGGCCGCGCCGATGCGGCCGCCGGTGCGGGTCGAGGGCGGCAAGATCGTCGCGGCCGGCAGCTCCTTCCACCTCGTGCCCGAGGCCAACGCCACCTTCCGCGGCGTGCTCCAGGCCGGTCAGGCCGACCTGATCGCGCTGGCCGACGTCGCCGAGGAGCTGGCCGACCTGGCCGAGACCGGCAAGCTCGGCCCGGTCACCACCGTCGAGGCGGTCGACCTGCTGCTGGTGGGCCTGGTCAGATCGGGGGTGAAGGTACGCGCCGCCGGGATCGGGCAGCTGCACTGCGACCGGGTGACCGGCCAGGTCTCGGCGGACACCGCGGTCAGCAGGCTCGCCGACGTCGACGAGTCCCAGGTACGCCTCGACACGTCGGTCAAGGCGGACGACGGCTTCGTCAGCACCTACCTCGTCTCGTCCTGGACTCGCCATCTCATCCGCCCCGCCGCCCGGCTGAAGCTCACGCCGAACGCCGTCACCGGCATCTCGATCGGCCTGGCCGTGCTGTCGGCGGTCTGGTTCGGGGCGGGCAACCGCGGGGCGCAGCTCGCCGGGGCCGGGCTGCTCTACCTGTCGTTCGCCTGCGACTGCCTCGACGGCCAGCTGGCCCGCTACACCCGCGCCTTCACGCCGCTGGGCGCGTGGCTCGACAGCATGGCCGACCGGCTGAAGGAGTATGTCGTCTATGTGGGGCTCGCCTTCGGCTACGCCGCCGGGCTGCCGCTGAGCGAGGGCGGCCCTGACGGCATCTGGTATCTCGCCGTCGCCGCGATGATCCTGCAGACGGTACGGCATTCGATCAACTACTCCTTCGCGGGCGGGGTGGCCGACGCGAACCGGGCCGGCGCCCTGGGTGCCAAGCCGGTGAGCTCGCTGCTCAACTCGGCCGAGGGAGAGCATCACGGCGTACCCAAGCCGGGAGTCCTCCGCCTGGCACACCGCATGGAGCGAGAGAAGGTCCTCCGGTGGATGAAGAAAGCGATCGTGTTGCCGATCGGGGAGCGGATGGCGCTGATCGCGATCACCGCCGGCGTGTACAACGCCCGGGTCACCTTCGTCGCGCTCCTCGGCTGGGGCGGCGTGGCGACCGTCTACCTGCTCCTCGGCCGGATCGCGAGGTCCGCGCGATGACCTCGGTGCAGATGACACCCGTGCCGAGCAGCAACGTCGTGGCCTACCGCGACGACGGGCCGCTGTCGCGCGGCATGGGCGCGCTCGTGTCCGGGCAGCTCCCGCCGCTGCCCCCGCTGATCGCCGGGGCGTTCGTGATCGGCGTGCTGCTGCTGATCGGCGTGGCGGGGTCCGACGGGCTGGCGGTCTTCGCGCCGGCCGTGACGCTGCTGCTGGCCGGGCCGGGCAGCTCCCATCCGCATGACGGCCGCATCGACTGGCTGGTGCCGCCGATCCTGCGGTTGATCGAATACACCTTCATCGCGGCCTGCGGCTTCGCCCACGACGTGCCACCGGTGCTGATCTTCGTGCTGCTCGGCGCGCTGGCCTTCCACCACTACGACCTGATCTATCGCCTGCGCCAGCGCGCCTATCCGCCGCCGTGGCTGAGCACGTACGGGCTGGGCTGGGAGGGGCGGATGATCGTGATCTCACTGGCGGCGATCGTGGGCGTGGTGACCGGCGGGTTCGTGCTGCTCGCCGCGTATCTGTGGGTTCTGTTCGGGTGGGAGAGCCTCACCTGCTGGCTCGCCACCTCTCCCTCGGGGGTGGCCGCGACCGCTACGGAAACGCGAGACTAACGGTCGATTACCCGGTGAGGGCCAAAAGCCAACTAACCTTTGGGTCCTACGGAGTAGATGCTCGACTGAGGAGTGCACGTTGCTGGGAATGGTGCTGGCCGCTGGAGCCGGACGACGCCTGCGACCGTACACCGACACGCTGCCGAAGGCATTGGTGCCGGTCGACGGTGAGACCACGATCATGGACATCTCGCTGCGCAACCTCGCCGAGGTGGACCTGCGCGAGGTCGTGATCGTCGTCGGTTACGCGGCGCAGGCCGTACACGAGCGGAAGGACGAGCTGGAGAAGCGGCACGGCGTCAAGCTCACCCTTGTGCACAACGACAAGGCCGAGGAGTGGAACAACGCCTACTCCCTGTGGTGCGCGCGCGATTACTTCGCGCAGGGCGCGCTGCTGGTCAACGGCGACACCGTGCACCCCGTCTCGGTCGAGAAGACGCTGCTGTCGGCGCCCGAGACCAGCGACATCCTGCTCGCGGTCGACAACGTGAAGCGGCTGGCCGACGAGGAGATGAAGGTCACCCTCGACGGCGACGACCTCAAGCGGATCACCAAGCTGATGGACCCGGCCACCGCCTACGGCGAGTACATCGGCGCCACGCTCATCCGCCCCGGCGCCGCCGAGCGCCTGGCCGACGCGCTGCAGGCCACCTTCGAGCGCGATCCGCAGCTCTACTACGAGGACGGCTACCAGGAGATGGTGGCGCGCGGCGAGCGGATCCACGTCGCGCCCATCGGAGAGGTCGACTGGGTCGAGGTGGACAACCACGACGACCTGGCCAAGGCTCGTACCATAGCCGTTCGCTACTGAGGAGGCGGGCATGCCGCTTCTAGCGCGGATGCTGCCCGCGCCCCTGGCCATCATGGTCAGGCGGGGCGCGGTGGCGGAGCTCGGCGCATTACTGGCCGACACCCGGGTGGCGACCTCCGGCCGGGTCGCCGTCGCCGTGGGCCCCGGTCAGGGCGACCACATCGAGGGCCTGATCGCGCCCACGCTCGGCGAGGCCGAGGTGTTCAGGGTGTCCGACGGCTCGGTCGACGCGGCCGTCTCGCTCGGCGCCGACCTGCGCAAGGGCGCCTACGAGGTGGTCGTCGGCGTCGGCGGCGGCAGGACCATCGACGCGACCAAATACGCCGCCTCGCTGGCGGGCATCCCGATGGTCGCCGTGGCCACGAACCTCTCCCACGACGGCATCTGCTCGCCCACGGCCTCGCTGGTGTACGAGGGCGGCAAGGGCACGTTCGGCGTGCCGATGCCGCTGGCGGTCCTGGTCGACCTCGACTTCGTGCACAGCGCTCCCGAGTCGCTGGTCCGCTCGGGGGTCGGCGACGTGGTCAGCAACCTGTCGGCCATCGACGACTGGCAGCTCGGCAACGTGGAGCGCGGCGAGCCCATCGACGGGCTGGCCTGCTCGATGGCCCGCATGGCGGCCGAGGCGCTGGTCGGCCGGACCGACTCCATCGAGTCCGATGCCTTCCTGACGGTTCTGGCCGAATCGCTGATTCTGTCGGGCATGTCGATGGTCATCGCCGGGTCGTCTCGGCCCGCGAGTGGTGGAGACCATGAGATCCTTCATGCCGTGGATCAGCTCTTCCCCGGCACCTCCAATCACGGCGAGCTCGCCGGGATCGGTGCCGCCTTCTGCTTCTTCCTCAGGGAGGACGCCGCCCGGCTCAAGCAGGTCACTGACTGCCTGCGACAGCATGAGCTGCCCGTCGTCCCGGCCGACATCGGCCTGAGCGGCGAGCAGTTCGCCGAGGCCGTCACGCTGGCACCTGCCACCCGTCCCGGCCGCTACACGATCCTGGAGCACCTGCGCATGTCGGAGTCCGAGGTCCGCGATCGGGTGGGGGACTATGTCCGGGCCTTCGGTCGCTGAGATCCGGCGGGTCGCCCAGCCCGCCGGACACCTCGAGCGCAGAAACGGTGAGCATTGGGCCGGCGTGCTCTACATGCGCCGGCTGTCCATCTACGTCACCTGGCTGACGGCCAAGACCTCCATCACGCCCAACCAGCTCACCTGGGTGATGACGCTGGCCGGGATCGTGGCCGGGGTCGTACTGGCTCTGCCGGGGCTGTGGGCCGCCGTGGGCGCCGCTCTGCTCGTACAGGTCTATCTGCTGCTGGACTGCTCCGACGGTGAGCTGGCCCGCTGGACGGGCCGCACCTCGCTGGTCGGCGTCTACCTCGACCGCGTCGGCGCCTACTTCACCGAGGCCGCGCTGCTGATCGGGCTGGGCTGGCGGACGTCGGCCGTGCTGCCCGACTGGTACACCGTGCTCGGCGTCGCCGCCGCGCTCGGCGCGATCCTCATCAAGGCCGAGACCGACCTCGTGGACGTGGCCAGAGCCAAGGGGGGTCTGCCGACCGCCACCGAGGCGTCCGCGGGGGAGTTGCGGTCCGGGCTGCTGGGCCTGGCCCGGCGGGTGGTGGGGGCGACGAAGTTCCACCGGATCGTGCAGCCGATCGAGCTGTCCATGCTCGCGGTCGTAGCCGCGGTGATCGACGCCGTCGCGGGCGATCTACTCGCCTCGCGCGTTTTGCTCATCGCCTGTTTCGTGGCCGCGGTCCTGCAGACCGTCCTGCACCTGGTCAGCATCCTGGCATCGAGGCGGCTTGCGTGAGCACACATCGGAACCGGCGAGGCCCCTCGCTCGTCGTATTGATCGGACGTCCGCAGTTTGGCGGGGGTTCACCTTCGGTTCCGATACGCTTGGCTCCACCAATATCAGGAAATATGCATACCAGCAGACTCGGTGATCATGAAAGAATGCTCCGCCCGTGTTCTCGACGCGTCAGGACGATGACCCGTTGAAGATATCGTGCGTCATCCTCACCATGGGCAACCGGGTCGCGGAGCTGAACCGGGCGGTCGAGTCCGCGCTGCACCAGATCGACGGCGACGTCGAGGTGGTGATCGTGGGCAACGGCGCCGACGTGCCCGAGGTGTCGGCGACGCCACCCGTGGGCTCGTCCGCGACCGTGAAGACGGTCCGGCTCGAACGCAACACCGGCATCCCGGCCGGCCGCAACCGCGGCGTCGAGGAGTGCTCCGGTGATGTCGTGCTGTTCCTCGACGACGACGGCTGGTACGCCAACCAGAAGGTCGTCTCCCACGTCCGTGACCGCTTCGCCACCGAGCCCGACCTCGCGGTCATCTCCTTCCGGGTGATGGACCCCGAAGGCGGCATCGGCCAGCGGCGCCACGTCCCGCGCCTGCGCGCGGGCGACCCCGAACGATCCTCGCCGGTCACCACCTTCCTCGGGGGCGCCTCGGCGATCCGCCGCTCGGCCTTCCTCCAGGTGGGCGGCCTGCCGGAGCAGTTCTTCTACGCTCACGAGGAGACCGACCTGGCCTGGCGGCTGCTGGGTGAGGGCTACCGGATCGAGTACGACGCCGAGACGGTCATGTACCACCCGCAGGTCCCGCCGACGCGCCACGCCGAGTTCTATCGGCTCAACGCGCGCAACCGGGTCTGGCTGGCGCGGCGCAACCTGCCGTGGCCGCTGGCGGCGCTCTACCTGCTCGACTGGGTGGTGCTGACGCTGATCAGGGAGCGCCGATCCGGGGTGGCGATCAAGGCGTGGTTCACCGGGTTCTTCGAGGGACTGCGGACACCGGCCGGCGAGCGCCGCCCGATGGCCTGGCGTACCGCGTGGCGCATGGTGAAGCTGGGCCGCCCGCCGATCGTCTGAGGACCGGTCAGTCCTCAGACATCTGATGACTGTTGATAGCCTGCGTAGATGGATCCTGTTGCCGGTGGGCCCGTTCTGCGTGCCGTCGAGGTTGATGTGGTGCGTGATGGCACCTCCCTGTTGCGCTCGATCTCTCTGACGGTCGGGCCGGGCGAGCATTGGGCCCTGCTGGGGCCCAATGGGGCCGGGAAGAGTACGCTGCTCGACCTCCTGGGGGCGGTGAAGCACCCCACGCGAGGTGTTGTCGAGGTCCTGGGGCATCGGCTCGGCCGGGTCGACATGCGCGAGCTCCGCTCCTTCCTGGGACACGTCAATCCACGCCATTCGCTGGAGTCCAATCTCAGGGTGCGCGACCTCGTGCTGACCGGGGCCACCAACACCATCGAGCTCGTCCCTCGCTGGCAGCCCACCGCCGAGCAGGAGGAGCAGGCCCTGCGGCTGATCGGGATGATGGGGATGGCGCGCAAGGCCGAGGCACACTGGCCGTACCTGTCCCAGGGCGAGCGGGGCCGGGCGCTGATCGCGCGCGCTCTCATGCCCAGGCCGCGGCTGCTGCTGCTCGACGAGCCCGCCACGGGGCTGGACCTGGCCGCCCGAGAGCAACTGCTCGCCAGCCTTGACGTGCTGCGCCGGGAGCACCCGGCGCTGGCCACCGTACTGGTGACCCACCATCTGGAGGAGTTGCCCGCCAGCACCACCCACGCGCTGCTGCTGCGGGAGGGCGAGTGCATGGCGTCGGGGCCGGTGGACGAGGTGCTGACCACCGACCTGGTGAGCAAGTGCTTCGACCACCCGGTGCGGATCAGCCGCGTCGACGGACGGTGGAGCGCCCGGGCCTAGATGGCCATCGCGTCGCCGAAGGTCATGGCGGCGTGGGCGACCGTGGTGGTGAGCAGGGGGCGCTTCGGCAGGCCGAGCTCGCTCAGCTCCTTGGCGATCGGGTGGTTGCCCAGGCGGATCAGCGCGCCGCCGGGCCGTACGCGGACGCCCCGGGCCGTCACCGACCACGGGACGCGCCGCGTCACGCCCTCCCGATGCGTGAAGGCGTCCAGCGGCACCAGCGCGCCCGCGCCCGGCGCGGGCAGGCCCGGTCTGAGCAGCAGGTCGAGCACCAGCCGCCCGTCCCTGCGCAGGACGCAGCGTTTGTACGCCGAGTCGAGCCGCAGGTCGATGTCGGCCAGCTCCTTCGGAAAGCCCCAGATGCGGCGGCCCGCGTCCAAGGTGAACTCCTGATCGACCGGTAGCCAGTGGATGAACACCCCGGCCCGCCGCAGATCGCCCAGCCCGACCGATTGCGCCACGCCCGGCGGACGCACCAGGAACGCCACGCCGACCTCGTGGTAGGCGTCCAGATCGCTCTCCCGGTAATCGACGAACACCAGCACGCAGATGGCCTTGCCCGGGAACACCTCGGCCACGTCCAGCCCCGAGTAGGCGATCACCGCCCTGGCGGCGTCGGCCCGTACGGGATACATGACGCTGCAGACCGTGGCGTCTCTCACCTGGACGGGCATGCTCACCGTGCGGCCCTGGATCAGATGCGAAGACATGAGTCCAGTACATCAACCGGAAAGCCGTGTGACCATTCCTGCCCCGATCGCGTCTGCTCTGTTGTGACAATCGCAAGAACGCGGAGGGCATCATCATCGAGGAGCTGTACCGAGAGCACTGGGCGCTCGTGTGCGGGTTCCTGTTACGCCGCACCCGTGACCCCCACCTCGCGGAAGACCTGGCCCAGGAGACATTCGTCAAGGCGACCCGGGCGCTGCTCGGCTGGCGCGGCGAGAACGCGGCCGCCTGGCTGCTCACCATCGCCCGCAACGTCCTGGTCGACCATGTCCGGCGCCACCGCCGCGAGCTGGCCCTGCCCGACCCCGACGAGCTCGGCGTGCCCGCGCTGCACGCCGAGTCGCTGGCCGTGCGCGACGCCCTGGAGAGGCTGCCCGAGCAGCACCGCAGGCTCCTCGCGCTGGTCTACTTCGAGGGCTTCTCGCTGGTCGAGGTGGCCGCGATGACCGGCAAGAAGCACGCCACGATCAAGACCGCCGTGTGGCGGGCCAGAGCCGCCTTCGCCGATATCTACGGAGTTCCCCATGACTGACGAAGATCTGCTGCCCATGCCCGACTTCGACCGGAAGGCGACCCGCCGGGCCGTGCGGCGGGGCCTCACGCGTACGGCCACGATGGTCCTGGCGGCGCTGGTCGTGCTCGTCCTGGGGGCGACGGTCGGCTCCAGCCTGATCCAGCGGCGCGGCGACCGGGAAATGCGCATGACGGACGTGCTCGGCACCGCCTTCAAGATCTACAACCCCGGCTATGACATCGAAGTCCGGGAAACGGGCGCCACCACGCCGCTGTCGATGTCGTTCACCGTTTCCGTCAACCCGGTGCGGGCCACCGGCGGGTTCGTCGCCGGCTACGGAGGCGCGGAGCACATCATCACCCAGGACTTCTTCGGCCACGTGGGCAGGCTGCCGCTCGGCAACGGCGCCAACACCACCCTCAGCAGAGCCCTGGCCAACGTGAGCACCGGTAGCCAGCGCAAGGACGACAGCCGCAAGGTCCTCGCCAGGCTGCCCGAGCGGCTCAATGCGCTGGCCGTGATCGAATTCGCCAAGCCACTTACCGCCGATGAACTCAGCGCCTTCACCGCCAGATACCGGGGCTCCGTCGACAAGGTGGTGTATGAGCGGCGCCCCAGTTCGATTCCCATCACGTGGGGCGGGATGACGACGTGGGACAGAGCCCCGATGCCCGAACTGACGACCAAGAAGGATCACCAGATCCTGCCCGACGAGGCGATCAAGATGGACCTCGCGAATTTCCGCCGCTGGGTGGGCATCCTCAAGGACTACGACGACGACAACCTGCACGACTTCGACCTGAGCCTGGCCCGCCTCCGCAAAGCCGCGAACGACGGTCTGGCCTACGCCTATGTGGACTCGCTGGCCACGATCGGCGAGCTGCGGAAGATCATCGAGGACCCGCTGGTCCAGACGATCCGCCTGGCGGACGTCACCTACGACCTCGAACGGCCCTAGACGGAGGCAGCGCGTTCCAGCCGGATGTCTTCGCCACACCCCAATGTATGCAGTGATAACAATGTGAACGTCGCTCACTCAGGGCTAGGCTGAAGAGCATGAAGACCCGGCCTTACCACCACGGAGACCTCCGCGCCGCACTGCTGACCCGCGCCGAGCAGACGCTGCGTGCGAAGGGGCCGGGGGCGCTGTCACTACGCGAGCTGGCCCGTGAGGCCGGGGTCAGTCCGGCCGCGCCGAGCCGCCATTTCACCAGCAAGCAGGCCCTGCTGGACGCGCTGGCGATGGAGGGGCACGAGCGGCTGGCGACCGCGATGACCGGGGCACTGGAACGGGCCGACGACTCCTTCGCCGACCGGCTGGCCGCCATCGCGGGCGCCTACGTGGGCTTCGCCACCGCCAACGCGGCCCTCCTCGACCTGATGTACTCCGTCAAGCACGACACCGCCGCCTCCGAGCAGCTGATCGCGGCCAAGCAGCGCCTGGAGACCCTGACCATGGAGTTGATCGAGCACGGACAGCGCCGGGGCGAGGTCCGCGCGGGGCCGGTGGATCGCGTCAGCCTGCCGGTCATCGCCACGCTGCAGGGCTTCGGCACGGTGGCGGTGAGCGGCGCGATTCCGGCCGAGCAGATCGAGCGGAGCCTGGGCGACACGATCGCGTTCATCCTGCGCGGCAACGCGCCATCAGCAGTCGACGCGCCGAGTGGTTCCGCCGCAGAGTGATCAGACAGCAGACCGGTCTCGGCCGGGGTCAGACGGTCAGGAGCACCTTGATGGCGCGTCGCTCGTCCATCGCCTTGTAGGCGTCGGCGGCCTCTTCCAGGGGCAGCTGGAGGTCGAAGACCTTGCCGGGGTCGATCTTCCGGTCCCAGATCAGCTGGATCAGCTCGGGCAGGAACCGGTGCACCGGGGCCGGTCCACCGAGCAGGTGCACCTGGGCGAAGAACAGGTCCTCCCCGAGGAGGGTGACGTCGTGGTTGACGCCCACGAAGCAGACGTGACCACCCGGGCGGGCGGAGCCGATGGCCTGCCGCATCGATTCCTGGGTGCCGACCGCCTCGACGACCGAGTGCGCGCCCAGCCCGCCGGTCAGTTCCTTGATCTTCGCCACGCCCTCGTCACCGCGCTCGGTGACGAGGTCAGTGGCGCCGAACTCGATGGCCAGCTTCTGGCGCGCCTCGTGGCGGCTCATGGCGATGATCCGCTCGGCGCCCAGCTGCTTGGCCGCCAGCACGGCCAGCAGGCCGACCGCGCCGTCGCCGACGACCGCGACCGTCTTGCCGGGGCCGGCCTCGGCTCCCACCGCCCCGAACCAGCCGGTGCCCAGGACGTCGGAGGCGGCCAGCAGGCTGGGGATCAGGTCGGGTCCGGGGGTGCCGGGAGTGGCCACCAGGGTGCCGTCGGCCCAGGGGATCCTGGCGCGCTCGGACTGAGTGCCGACCTGGCCGACGAACACCCGGTGGACGCAGGAAGAGGGGTAGCCCGAGCGGCAGATCTCGCAGGTGCCGTCGGCGGCGACGAACGTGCCCACGACGAACTGGCCGGGCTTGACGGTCTTGACCTCGCTGCCGACCTGTTCGACCACGCCGACGTACTCGTGGCCCATCGGCTGCTCGTGGACCTCCTCGACGCCGCGATAGGGCCACAGGTCCGACCCGCACACGCAGGTCGCCGTGACGCGGATGATCGCGTCGGTCGGCTCGATGATCCGCGGGTCGTCCAGGTCCTGCACTCGAACGTCGCCGGGAGCGTGCATCACCACACCACGCATAACCTTCACTCCTTCAGATTCTCTTTTCGCAGATTGCTCTTTTCGCAGATGCTCTGTCCGCACGGCCAACCCGCCCCTGGGGCGGGCGCGGCTCGAAACGGCCGGCCTCCCGCAGGTGGGGACGGCTCGAAACGGTCGGCCCCCTGCGGGCGGGCGCGGCTCGAAGCCGTCGCGAGCCTGGCCGGGCCCTCCGTTTCAGGCATTAGCCACTACCCATCAAAAGCGCTGGTCAGGCGGGGTGGAAGGCACTGGCTAAAGGTGTAATGACAGGGCACCCCTCCCTGGGGGAAGGCCGCCTAACCTGGAAAAGTGGACAACCGCAGCGAGATCCGTGAGTTCCTGACCTCCCGCCGGGCCAGGATCAGCCCGCAGCAGGCCGGGCTGCCGTCCTCCGGCAGGCGGCGGGTGCCCGGCCTGCGCCGCGCCGAGGTCGCCCAGCTGGCCGGGGTGAGCGTGGAGTACTACTCCCGCCTGGAACGCGGCGATCTGTCCGGGGTCTCCGGCAGTGTCCTGGACGCCCTGGCCCGCGCCCTGCGATTCAACGACGAAGAACGCACCCACCTGGAGGACCTGGCCCGCACCGCCGGACCCGGCCCGCGCCGCCGGCGCCGCCCCGCCCCGCACACCGTGCGGCCCAATGTGCAGCGGCTGCTGGACGCCATGACCGAGGCACCGGCCTTCGTCATGAACGGCCGTGGCGACGTCCTGGCCACCAACCTGCTCGGCCGCGCCCTGTACGCCCCCATGATCGAAGCCGCCCGCGGCGCCACCCCCAACCACGCCCGGTTCATCTTCCTCGACGCCCGATCCCACCAGTTCTGGGGTGACTGGGAACGCGCCGCCAACGACACCGTCGCCCTCCTGCACACCCAGGCCGGCCGCGACCCCTACGACAAGACCCTCACCGATCTCATCGGCGAGCTGTCCACCCGCAGCAACGACTTCCGCGCCCGCTGGGCCCACCACGACGTCCGCCAGCACCACAAGGGCGCCAAACCCTTCCACCACCCCGTCGTGGGCGACCTCCATCTCACCTACGAATCCCTCGCGCTGGCCGCCGACGACCTCACCCTGGTGGCCTACGGCACCGAACCCGGCAGCGACTCCGAGGACAAGCTCCGCCTGCTGGCCAGCTGGGCCGCAACCCACATGTTCGTGCCCGGCGTCGCGGCGCCACCGGCCTGACCGTCACCCCCGGTCAGCCCCCAAGCCTGGCGTGACGCGGCGGTTGAAGAGCTCACGGGCCGGGGCCCGACCAGCCGGGAACTGTCATCCCGGCCTGCCTCCTAGACGGCCAGGGAGTGGGCGGGCACGCTGACCCCGGCCCACCTCTCCATCCTGGCCACGAACTCCGCCGCGTGATCGGGCCAGTGGTGCCGCAGGCGGGCCTCCGCGTGGCCGCGCGCCCCCAGCGCCGCCCGCCGCGCGGGGTCCTCCTTGAGATCGAGTACGGCGTGTATGAGCGCGTCCACGTCGAGCGGCACCACGAGCCCGCACCCGACGCGCTCGGCCATCGAGCCATGCGGCGTGGTGATCACCGGGAGCCCCCGGCCCATGTAGTCGAGGATCTTGGTCGGCGTCCTCGGACCGGTTTCCTCCGACAGGGCTAGGCCGGCCAGGGCGCCCTCGGCCATGCGCAGGGCATGGCGGTTCGGGACGTACCCGAACCAGTCGAGCAGCCCGACCCGCTGCGCGTCCCGCAGCAGCGGCCGGATCTCACGGTCACTGGCGCCGATCAGGTCCATCCGGATGCCGTGCGGGACGAGTCGCTCGGCCAGCCCGATGAGCTCGGAGACGCCGCGCTCGGCGGACAGGCGCCCGATGTGCACCACCCTGGTGTCACCGGGAGGTGGAGGCTCCGCCGACACCAGGGTGGCTTCCGGCACCACGGCGGAGGTGATCACGTGGTGACGCCTCTCGGCCCGGGCCATCTGCCTGGCGGTGACCTGCTCCCGTACATCCCAGACAATGGGCGGGTGGTGGAAGGGCAGGGCGTGCAGCAGCCGGTGGTCGTGCACCATCAGCAGGTCGGCGCGCTTGAGGCCGCGCCGGAGCGCTGCCCGCGCCCGGCCGTAGCCGGCATTGCGCGGCACGTCGATCGCGGTGACGCCCATCGCGGGCGTCACGTTGTAATAGGTGAAGGGCGCGACGTAGGTCACCTCGTGGCCCGCGTCGAGCAGCGCCCGGATCTGCCTGTGCATGATCCGGGCGTCCTCGGGATGGTGGACGGTGGTGGCGACGCAAACCCGCATGCGGACGATGCTGCGCGGTCACCCGGTCAACGGCGTAAATGCAGGGGGAATTGCCGCTTAACTTCCTGAAGGGCGGCGGTATAGCCAGGTTAGGCGGGGTTCGAGAACCCACTTGAACACGGTGCGCGTCTCGGGGAGGCACAACACGATGGCCAGGGCGAAGCAGCTCGCACTGATCGCCAGCACCCCGAGCGGGCCGTGCAGCCAGGGCAGCTCCAGCCATCCCTGGTCCTTGGCGATGAGGACGGGGATGCCGTGGAGCAGGTAGCAGTAGAGGGTGCGGGTGCCGAGATCGGTGAACCACGTCTCACGCCTGGGCACCAGCGACAGGACGGCATAGCTCATGGCCAGCCCGCAGATCAGCAGCCCGGCGCGTACGCCGAGGCCCATCCACCAGGACAGGTCCATGTCCTGGAAGCTGTGCTTGTAGTAGAAGGGCTTGAGCGGCGCCTTGGGCGCGATGAAGATCGACACCGCGGCGGCGCCGAGCACCACGAACACCGAGACGATCTTGATCCACCGGCGGTCGAGCAGCTCGAAGTGCTCGGGCTGCATCACGAGCCCGATGACGAAGAACGGCATCAGGCCGAAGAACCGGTCCATGCTGAAGTCACCGGAGATCTGCGAGAACCCGGCGAACAGGTAGATCGCGATCGCCACCGGGATCGGGTGCTTCATCCGCTTCCACACGGGTGTGGACAGTCGCCAGAACAGCAGCGCCAGCAGATACCAGTTGATCCACGCGGGGTCGATGATCGTGAGGCTCCACTTCTGCCCCAGACCAAGCCGGACCAGCGCGTAGCCGACCTCCACGATCACGTACGGCACGACGAACGTGTCGACCAGTTTGTTGGTCTTCGCGTTGGAGTTCCAGAAATTTCTGGACAGGTAGCCACTGATGAGCACGAACAGCGGCATGTGGAAGGTGTAGATGAAGATGTAGAGCGACCTGGCGGAGTCGGTGTTGAGCGTCGGCACCAGCGAGTGGCCGACGATCACGAACGCGATCAGGACGAACTTGACGTTGTCCAGATAAGGGTCGCGCTTCCGTCTGGGTGCCTCGGGCTCGGGTGACGGCTCCGGCTCGGGCTCCTTTTGCCCCGCCTCGGGCGGGGTGGTGCCGTGCGGATCCGTCTTCTCACTCCAGAAAGCCTCCTCCGGCAGCGGCCACTGAGCTCCTGTGCTCGCGGGACCGGTGGCCTCATCGGCGTCACCGGGGCCCTGGGGAGTCGTGGTCGGTGGGGAGTGCTTCGTGTCAGACACTACGGAGTCGCTCAGCTTCACTCGGGGTCGGGGGAACGCGACAGGCAGCACGCGGCACGCGTCCTTGATCGCGTGGGGCGAACCCGCGTCGCCGACCGCAACACATTATCCCGGCCGCGAGGCTCCTGTCTCACTAGCGGTGCGAGAACACCCGGTTACACAGGGAACTTGGAGGTCAGGTACAGACGTTCTTCTGCTTGTCCGCGGAGATCGTGCTGTTGGTGACGCTGTCGGGGAGTTTGGTGACCTTGACCGACTTGAAGTCCTCGCCGATGATCAGCTGGATCACGGGCGGGTTCGCCGTGGCCGGGGTCGACGAGGGCACGGGCACCGGAGGGGTGTAGACGTCGGTGGTGGTCGGCTTGAGCTTGCCCGCCGTCGGGGCCGGCTTGGGCTGCATCGCCTTGATCAGCACGTCGCTGTACGCGGTGCCGTCGGCCGCCTTCTTGGCGTAGCGGACCTGGGTGTTGGCCTGACTCTTGCCGTCGGCGGCCAGGTAGTTGCCCACACCCGTGACCTTGAAGCCCTCCTTGCTCAGCAGGTCGGCGACCTCGCGGGCCTTGCCCTGCGTCGTCGTGCCGTTGAGCACCTGGACCTGGACCTGCTCCGGCTTGACGTTGATCTTGGGCTTGGTGGTGCTGGTCGTCGCCGCGGCCTCGGGCAGCTCGACGTCGCTCTTGATCGCGTTGAACAGGTCGTTGGCGTCGGGCTGCTTCCAGACCACCCGGTTCTTGTCCTCGGGGTCCGGCTGCCACGGGATCGTGGTGAACTTGACCCCGCCCGCCGTCATCTTCTGCGCGCTCTTGGCGATGTCGATGAGCTGAGCGGTGTCGTTGGCCAGCTCCGGGTCCATCGTCACCGACTTGGCCGTGGCCTTGATGAAGCTCGTGAGCTTGCCGATGTCGGTGAGGAGCTGGCTGCTGGTGGCCTTCTGCACGACCTTGCTCAGGAAGATCTGCTGACGCTTGATCCGCTGGATGTCGCTGCCGTCACCGTAGTGGCGCAGCCGGACGTAGCCCAGCGCCTGCTCGCCGTTCAGCAGGCTCTTGCCCGGGGGCAGCTTCAGGTGGGAGTTCTTGTCGTCGACGCCGTTCTGGAGGCAGATCTCGATGCCGTCGAGGGCGTCGACGATGGCCTTGAAGCCGCTGAAATCGACCTCGACGTAGTGGTCGATGCGGATGCCGGTGAGGGTCTCCAGCGTGGACATCGTGCAGGCGACCCCGCCCGAGCTGTACGCCGAGTTGATCATGTCGCGGCGGGACGGCATCTCTTGCTTCGTGGTGTCGTTCTTGCACCTGGGGATCTGCACCATCGAGTCACGCGGGAAGCTGATGAGCCGCGCCTGGTCCCGGTTGGGCGAGATGTGCATCAGGATGATCGTGTCCGTGCGCTTGCCGCCGGCGTCGGCCGTCCTGGCGAGCTTCTGGCCGTATTTCGCGTTGCCCTTGCCCGCACGGGTGTCGGAGCCGACCAGCAGCACGTTGAGCGCGCCGGTGTCCGGAGGCCGGGGGGTGAGGATGTCTTCCTTGAAGCCCTTCTGGTTGATGTTGCTGAAGGCGTCGCGGTAGAGCGTGTATCCGGTCAGCGCGCCGGCGACCATGAGCGAGGTGGTCGCGATGCTGATCCAGGCCAGCACGCGCATCTTGTTGCCGCCGCCGTTACCGCCGCCGCGGTGGCCGCGGGGCGGCAAATCCTCGGGTGGCGGCGGAGGAGGGTTCGACGCCGCCGCCCGGCGCGACATCCGGCTGCCGGGCTGTGTAGAGGCGACCCTGCGGTCCTCCACGGACACGCTCCAATGGTCACTCATGCGCCCCCTCGCCCAGTCCGGTCGGCTCGGTCGTTCTGCGCCACGAGACTAGGTCACGGACGGCGTGCCCGCAGCCATGACCAAGAGAATCGACCGTGACTCAGGCGTGATGTTACCGGGCAAAAGCATACTCAGAGCTGGACATATCGTGGAATATCCTGGGCAAACTCTTAGGATTTGCCCAGGTCGAGGCGGGTGGTCAGGGCCGCCGCCAGGCAGGCCAGGGGTACGGCCGGCAGGACGTACCGGTAGTCGAACTCGGCCACCGCGGCGGGCATCACCAGCAGAAGTACCGACGTCGACCAGGGCAGCAGCCACGCGGGCGGCTGATAAATCCCTCTCACGGACCTGGAGCGTCGCCGCCTGATCGCCAGGGCGGGCGGGACGAGCAGGACGGCCAGCAGCACGGTCCCCGGCAGCCGGGCCACGTCCTGGTAGGCGCGCATCCAGCCGGCGTACGGCTCGACGACCTCGGTGCCGATCGGCCCCTGCTCGTAGCGCTTGCCCAGGTCGACGCCCAGCTGCGCGGCCCACCGGCCAGGCGGCGGCGGCGAGGTGGCGGGGAACTCGTAGTAGTCGTAGATCTCGTGGTCGGGGTAGACCGGGCGGCCCCAGACGAACGAACGGCCCAGCTCCGACAGCACGGAGGCGGCGTAGTCGAGCGGCTGCTTGCGGATGGCCAGCGAGGCGAACCTGGCCGCCAGCTCGTCGGTCTGCTGGGTGAAGGTGATGTCGGGCAGCGCGACGAGCGGGGAGTCCTTGGCCCAGATGTACTCCTGCGAGGGCGGCCGCTGATCGGGCGGCCGCGGGTCGCAGAGCACCTTGAGATCCGGTGGAGGGTCCATCTTGGCGCAGTCGGCGAACGACATCGTCCGGGCGTACAGGAACGCGCCGTTCGCCCCGACGATGCCGACGCGGTGGTAGGTGGCGTAGAACCAGCCCCCGTACGCGAGGATCGGCGCCAGCGCGGCCACGACCACCACCCCGGCCAGCCCGACCCGCCTGTGCAGCAGGAACCAGGCCGCCACGACGACGATCAGCGGCTGGCCGACGGTCCTGGTGAGCGTGGCGGCGGCCAGCAGCAGCCCGACGGCGATCACCACGGACCGGTCGGCCAGGGTGAGCGCGACCGCGGCGACGATCAGGAACATGAAGAGCGTGTCGGAGACGAGCAGGTGCTCCAGCTCGATCTGGTAGGCGTCCAGCAGCACCGGCACCGTGGCCAGCGTCGCCGCCCACCTGGGTGCCCGGCGCGCGCACCAGTAGACCAGCACGCCGGTGGCCAGGCCGAGCAGGTGCTGCGCGGCGGCGACCGCGCCGAACGAGTGGAACGGTTCGAGCGCCTTCATGAAGGCCGAGTAACCGGCCGGACGCACCAGGTCGGGGCGCGGATGGAAGACGGTGACGATGTAGGTGTAGGAGTCGGGGAACCACAGGGCCGGGCGGTAGCCCAGCATCGTGATCACCCGAAGCGCGGTGCCCAGGGTCAGGATCGCCAGGAACCAGCCGTGCCGCCGCACCAGCGAGGCCGTCCGGGCGGGGGCGCCGACGGGCGTCGCCTCCTCCACCTGTACGTTCTCCCGCTCCCGCTTCACCGGCACGTCGCGTACGCTACCCGCGTTTCTGGCGATCTCGCGTAACCGGCGCCCACACCGGACGTGCCGCGGAGTCCCACCGCGCTCACCAGACGCACCTGACGCGCCGAAGGCCCGTGGCCGCGTCGCGGGGCCCGCGCGTTGGATACGCTCGCGATCACCGATGAGAATCGCCTGGCCGGACCGGACGCGCAGGCCGTCGGCGGGCCGGGTGCTCGCCGTGGTCTCGATCCTGCCTGCCCTGATCGTGGCCGGCTGGCTGCTCGCCGCGCTGCCGCTGCTGCTGGCAGGCTGGTACCAGCCGGTGCCCGCGCTGGTGCTCGGCGTGGTGGTGATCGGGCTGCTGTGCCGCTTCGCCGTTCGCGGGCCGCTGAAGGTCGTCGAGGCGACCGGGCGGCAGGTCGGCGCGGTCGTCGCCGTCGCGGTGGGGTCGGGTGTGTTCAACGCGATCACGCACACCGAGCAGTTGATCGTCAGGCGTGACCCCGCCACGTACGCGCAGTACGCCATCTGGCTGGCCCGGCACGGCTCGCTGCCGATCACCCCGCAGGTGGAGGCGTTCGGCGGGCTCGATCCGGCGCTCAAGTTCGACAGCATCGGGTTCTACCCCGCGGACGGGGCGGTGGTGCCGCAGTTCATGCCGGGGCCGCCGCTGCTGTTCGCCGCGGGTGACTGGCTCGGCGGGCTCGGCGCCATGCTGCTGACACCGGCCGTGCTGGGGGCGCTGGCCGTGCTCACGCTGGCGGGGGTGGTGGGCCGGCTCGCCGGTGGACGCTGGGCGCCGGTGGCGGCGCTGGCCTTCGCGGTGAGCCTGCCGATCCTCTACACCTCGCGGACCACCTTCAGCGAGATCCCCTCGCTGGTGCTGCTGTTCGGCGGCCTGGCGCTGGTCCACGACGCTCTGTCGCGGGAGGACAGGTCGCGGGGCTGGGCGGCGGGGCTGGGCGGGCTGGTGTTCGGGCTGGCCGTGCTGGTCAGGATCGACGGGCTGCGTGACGTGCTGCCGGTCCTGGCGTTCGCCGGGGCGCTGATCGCCTGGCGGCGCCTCGGCAGGCCCCAGGGGGCGCTCGGGTTGCCGCTCCTGGCCGGGCTCGCGACCGGTGCGGGGTTGGGGCTGCTGGCGGCGTACGTGCTGGCGCGGCCGTATATGTCCTATCTGTCCAAGTCGGTCAATCCGCTGCTGGCCATCTGCGCCGCCGTTCTCCTGCTCACCCTGGCGGGCGCGCTCGCCGCGCCCCGGCTGGCCCGCATCCGGCTGCCCAGGTGGCTTCCGGACGTGGGAGCCGCGCTGGTCGTCCTGGTCATGGTGGGACTGGCCGTGAGGCCGTGGCTGCAGACCGTGCGACGGGTGGCCACGACGCAGGAAGACCGGCTCACCTCCGAGTTCATCAGACAGACGCAGAAGGCCAACGGCCTGCCCGTCGACGGCACCCGGCTGTACTCGGAGCTGTCCCTGCACTGGGTGAGCTGGTACGTCGGCATCCCCGCGATCGTCCTGGCCACGCTCGCCGCGGCGGTGCTGGTGCGGCGGCTGCTCAGGAACGGCTCCCCGGCCGAGTGGCTGCTGCCGCTGGCCGTCATCGGCTGGACCACGGTGACCACGCTGCTGCGCCCGGAGATCACCCCCGACCATCCGTGGGCCGCGCGTCGGCTGGTCCCGGTGGTGATCCCCGGGATGATCCTGCTGGCGGTGTGGGGGCTGGAGTGGGTGCGCACCCGGGCGCCCATGCGTGGGTACGGCCGGTGGATCGGCGTCGTGGGCGCCCTGCTCGTCCTGGTGCCACCGACCATCACCTCGATCGGGACCGCGTTCACCCCGGTGGAGCGGGGCGAGCGGGCGGCCGTCGAGGCGATGTGCGCCAAGATCCCGCCGAACGCCTCGGTGCTGATCGTCGAGCGGGTGACGGCCAACCGGTTCACCCAGGTCGTCCGGGGCATGTGCGACCGCCCGACGGCCCAGGTCCTGGTGGAGGCAGGGAAGAATACGGCAAAGGAAGAAGACGTGCGCCGCCTGATCGATCGCGTCCGCGCCGCCGGCCGCGTCCCGGTGCTGCTGGCGGCCGAAGCGGGCCAGGTCGCCCCGTACGGCCCGATGACGCAGGTCATGGCCCTGGTGTCCCGGCAGGACGAGCGCTCGCTCGTCGACGCGCCGAACGGCACCTGGGGGTTCGGGATCAGCGTGTGGATGGCCGTTGCCTGACCCGTGTGTGGACTTTTCTCCCTGCTGGGCAGAGTACCCTCGACGCACGTGAGCACGTCTGAGACCCCCCAGAGTGGAAACGCCGTGGAAGAAGCGCCATACGTCACGATCGTCTTGCCCTGCTACAACGAGCAGGATCACGTCATCGACGAGGTCGAGCGCATCACCAAGGCGATGGACTCCAGCGGCTACACCTATGAGCTGGTGGCGGTCGACGACTGCTCCACCGACGAGACGCTGGCCAGGCTGCAGGAGGCCGCGCCCCGGTTCGAGCACCTGCGGATCCGCGCCTTCCACCGCAACGGCGGGTCGGGCACCGTGCGCCGCATCGGCACGCAGGAGGCCAGGGGCGAGATCGTCGTCTGGACCGACGCGGACATGACCTACCCCAACGAGCGCATCCCCGAGCTGGTCCAGATCCTGGAGAAGGACACGACCGTCGACCAGGTGGTCGGCGCCCGCACCAGCGAGGAGGGGTCGCACAAGCTGCTGCGCGTCCCGGCCAAGTGGGTGATCCGCAAGGTGGCCGAGCAGCTCGCCGGGCAGAAGATCCCCGACCTCAACTCCGGGCTGCGCGCGTTCCGCAAGTCGGTGGCCAAGCCCTATCTGCGGCTGCTGCCGCCCGGGTTCTCCTGCGTCACGACGATCACGCTGTCGTTCCTGTCGAACCAGCACGACGTCTACTACATGCCGATCGGCTACGCCAAGCGGGCGGGCAAGTCGAAGTTCAGCTTCGTCTCCGACGCCTACCGCTACATCCTGCAGGTGCTGCGGATGATCATGTACTTCAACCCGCTCAAGGTGCTCATGCCGCCCGCGTTGTGGCTGGTGGCGATCGGGTTCGTCAAGGGGATCTGGGACATGATCCAGCATCCGTTCTACTTCCCGGCCAACACCGTCATGATCTTCCTGTCGGGACTGCTCATCGGGTCCGTGGCGCTGCTGGCCGACCTGATCGTGCGCTCGCGGGGCGAATAGCGTGCGCATCGCCATCGTCGGCCCCACCTATCCCTACAAAGGGGGCGGGGCGCAGCACACCACCGAGCTGGCGCACCGGCTGACGGCACTCGGCCACGACGTGGTGATCGAGTCATGGCGGGCGCAATACCCGGCCTTCCTCTATCCGGGGCAGCAGACGATCTCGGCGCCCGAGGGCACCCCCTTCCCCAAGACGCTGCGCCGGCTCGACTGGCGCAATCCCGGCGGCTGGGTGGCGTGCGGGCGCCGGCTGCGCTCGGCCGACCGGGTGATCCTGGCCGTCCTGAGCCCGGTGCAGGTGCCGGCCTACCTCGGCATCCTGTACGGCCTGGGCGGCAAGGCCAGGACCGTCGCCCTGTGCCACAACGTGCTGCCGCACGAGCGCAAGCCCTACGACCGGCCGCTGATGAAGGCGCTGCTCAACCGGGTCGACGCCGTGCTCACCCACTCCGACCAGCAGGCGGAGCTGGCGGCGTCCCTGACCGGCAAGCCGGTGAGCGTGGCCGGGCTGCCGCCGCATCTGCCGTCCACGACCGGGGAGCGTTCCGCCGAGGTGCACGGGCGGCTGCTGTTCTTCGGCATCGTCCGGCCGTACAAGGGGCTCGACCTGCTGCTGCGCGCCCTGCCGGAGGGGGTCGGGCTGACCGTGGCGGGTGAGTTCTGGGGCGGGCTCGACGGGACCCAGGCGTTGATCGGTGAGCTGGGCATCGGCGACCGGGTGGAGCTCCGGCCCGGTTACGTGGCCGCCGAGGACGTGCCGAAGCTGTTCGCCGCGGCGGACGCGCTCGTCCTGCCCTACCGCAACGCGACCGCCAGCCAGAACGTCTGGCTCGGGCACGAGCACGGCGTGCCGGTGATCGCCACCCGCGTCGGCGCGCTCGCCGACCACATCACGGACGGCGTCGACGGGCTGCTGGTCGAGCCGGACGACGTCGAGGCGCTCCACGGGGCGATCAAGCGGTTCTACGCCCCGGGCGAGCCCGAGCGGTTGCGGTCGGGCGTCAAGGCGGTCGACCCGGAGCCGTTCTGGTCGTCGTACTCCGCGGTGCTCCTCGACGCCTGACGGCCCAGCAGGAAGGCGATGCCCGCGGCGACGGCGTCGCCCAGGGTGAACGCCACCCGCGACACCACCGCCACCGCGTAGGCCGGGCCGGTGCCGAGCAGCGGCGAGAGCACGAGGATCATGGCGCCCTCGCGCACCCCGACCCCGGCGGGCACGACGAACGTCAGCAGCCCGGTGGCCCAGGCGAACGCGTAGGCCCCGGTCGCCACCACGTAGAGGTCCCACCTGCCCGACAGCAGCCAGGTGTGCAGGCCGTACACGAACCAGCCCAACGCGGTCCAGCCCACCGCGACCAGCACGGTACGGCCGGGCAGCACGCTTTCGAGCGGCTCCTTGCGCGCCAGACGCAGGGCCAGGTTGAGACCCCAGGTGAGCACCTTGGGATGCAGGCACACGATGATCACGGGGACCAGCAGCAGGAGGTACCACGCCTGGCGTACGGCCTGTTGCGTCGCCAGCGTCGCGGCGGCGATCGACAGCGCGACCCCCAGGTTGATCACCAGGGACAGCGAGATGCAGGCGAACGTCCGGCGCGGCGGGCTGCCGTGGTCGCGGCCGAGCTCCATCATCGCCGCGTACGCCCACACAGAGCCGGGGATGTACTTGCCGAGCTGGCCCACGAACATGATCCGCCCGGCCACCGGCAACGGCAGCGGCGACCCGAGCCCGGCCAGCACTCCACGCCAGGCGAGCAGCATGCAGAACTGCCCGGCCAGCACCGCGGCGAAGGCCCCGAGCACCGCCCACGGCGACAACGCGGTCACGGCCGCGGTGGTCTCACCCCAGTTCCTGGCCAGTCCGTAGCCGAGGAAACCGAGCGCGACCAGCGCCAGGACGACGCGCAGCAGGCGGCGGAGCATTGGCCAAGGCTAACCGGGGGCGGTCACGGATAGCCAGACGATCGGGTCTTCGATCGTTCGGCGCCTCTCGTACGCGGGTACTGTTGGGCGGCGTGGGTAAGGAACGGGTCGCGCAGTTGGAGTACTCCGAGTTCCAGTCGGCGATGCTTGACGAGGAGAAACGCCGGCGCAAGGCCGCCAAGATCATCGCGGTGGTGGAGCACTTCCACGGCCCGCTCGGCGGGCTGACCGTCGGCGACGTCGGCTGCTCGGCCGGGTTCATCGCCGACGAGCTGGCCGGCGCCGGGGCCGAGCACACGCTGGGCATCGACATCGACGTGCCCGGGCTGCGCAAGGCGGCCGACCGGTTCGGTGAGCGGGTGGCGTTCGTCTGCGGCGACGGCACCGCGCTGCCCTTCCCCGACGGCTCGCTCGACGTGCTGGTGTTCAACCACATCTACGAGCACGTGGTCGACCCCGACGCCGTGGTCGCCGAGATGCACCGGGTGCTGTCCGACGACGGCGTGCTCTACCTGGGGCTGGGCAACCGGCTCGGCGTCATGGAGCCGCACTACAAGCTGCCCTTCCTGTCCTACCTGCCGCCCGCGCTCGCCGACCGCTACGTGCGCGCCTTCGGTCGCGCCGACCACTACTACGAGCGCTACCGCACCCGGCGCGGGCTGCGCCGGATGCTGCGGGCCTTCCACGTGTGGGACTACACCTTCCCGGTGCTGGCCACGCCGACGCGGTTCGCCGGGTCCGAGCTGTTCCCCGGCGCGCTGGGCCGCGTGGTGCGAACCGTGCTGGCGCGCACCCCGCGCGCGGTGCTGCGCCTGCTCCTGCCGATCGTGCCCACCTACCTGTGGGTGGCGACGAAGACGCCCCGGCGCCCGGCGGGCGCCGACCTCCCGCAGCCGCCCGAGCGGGTCCGCCCGCTGTGAGCACCATCAAGCCCGGCACATCCGGCAAGGCGCCCGGCTTGCGGAAGGCCGTGCGGTTCGGGTTCCTGCTGGTCGCCCTCGGGTTCGGCGGGTGGGCCGTGGCGTCGCAGTGGGACGCCGTGGTCGCCGGGTTCGCCCGGCTGAGCTGGCCGCTGCTCGCCGCCTCCCTGGTCGGGGTGGTGGCCGCGCTGCTGTGCGCCATGATGACCTGGCGCACCCTGCTGGCCGACCTCGGCTCGCCGCTGCCCCTGCGCCCCGCCGCCAAGGTGTTCTTCGTCGGCCAGCTCGGCAAGTACATCCCCGGCGCGGTCTGGCCGGTCCTGGCCCAGATGGAGATGGGCCGCGACCTCGGCGTGCCCCGCCCGCGCAGCGCGGCGGCGTTCTTCCTGATGATGCCGATCCAGCTGGCCAGCGGCCTGCTCGTCACGCTGGCCACGCTCGGCTGGGACCGGTTCGGCTGGCTGCTGCTCCTCGTCCCCGTGCTGCTGGTGCTGCTGGAGCCCAAGGTGATCAACGGGCTGATCGGGTTCGGGCTGCGTAAGCTCAAGCGCGAGCCCCTCGAACGCCGGCTGACCCGGCGCGGCATGCTCACCGCGCTCGGCTGGGCCCTGGCCGGCTGGATCTCCTACGGCGTGCACCTCTACTTCATCGTGCCGCAGAGCGGCCTGCTCTTCGCCATCGGCGCCTTCGCCCTGTCGTGGTCCCTGGGCATCATGTCGTTCGTCGTTCCCGCCGGTGCCGGTGTGCGGGAAGTGGTCATGGTGGGCGTGCTGTCGCCGGTGATGCCCGCCGGGCCGGCCATCGCCGTGGCTCTTTCATCGCGGATCGTCATCGTCATTGGCGACCTGATCTGCGCGGGTATGGCGGGAATCGCAGCTCGGCGCGACTCGGTGTGATTTGGACCACGATTTGGGGCTCAGTGGTCATAAGCTGAACCGTAGAGGGGGGCGAAAGGTCCCACGTTGATCTTGAGGGGAGAAGATCTTCGTAATGCCTCGAGTGCTCGTCGACGCCGCGGCGGTCCCCGCGGACCGTGGGGCGTTGATCAGATACGTGGACGGGCTCGTCGCCGGTCTCGACCGGGCGGGTGCCGACCTCGCGGTGGTCTGCCAGCGCGCCGACGCCGACCGCTATGGGCGGCTCGCGCCCTCGGCCCGGATCATGCCGGGCCCCGTCGCCATCACCAACCGGGCGGCCAGGCTCGCCTGGGAGCAGACCGGAGTGCCGCTGCTCGCCCGCCAGGCGGGGGCGCAGGTCATCCACGCCCCCTACTACTCGATGCCGATCCGCGCGGGCCTGCCCACGGTGGTGACCGTGCACGACGTCACCTGGTTCACCGAGCCCGACCAGCACAGCCCGGTCCGGGCCTCGTTCTTCAGGTCCGCCACCCGCACCTCCGTACGTCACGCCACCCGCGTCATCGTGCCGTCCAAGGCGACCAGGGACGAGCTGATCCGCGTGCTCGCCGCCGATCCGACCCGCATCGACGTCGCCTACCATGGCGTGGACCAGCGGGTCTTCCACCCGCCGAGCGACGCCGAGATGCTCCGCGCGGTCACCAGGTGCGGCCTGCACGGCCAGCCGTACGTGGCCTTCCTCGGCGCGCTCGACCCGCGCAAGAACGTGCCCAACCTGATCCGCGGCTTCGCCATGGCCGTCAAGAGCCTGGACCACCCGCCCGCGCTGGTGCTCGGCGGCGGGGTCCACGAGGACGACGTCGACGAGGCCTGCCGGGAGGTCGAGGCCACCGTCAAGGTGGTGCGGCCGGGCTACCTGAGCATCCCGGACCTGCCGGGGTTCCTCGGCGGGGCGGTCGTGGTGGCGTTCCCGTCGCGCGGCGAGGGGTTCGGGCTGCCCGTGCTGGAGGCGATGGCCTGCGGCGCGCCGGTGCTCACCACCCACCGCACCTCGCTGCCCGAGGTGGGCGGCGACGCGGTCGCCTACACCGAGCCCGACGCCGACAGCATCGCCAGAGAGCTGGGCCAGCTGCTCGCCTCCACCGAGCGGCGGCTGCAGCTACGCGAGGCGGGTCTGGCCAGAGCCCGCGAGTTCACCTGGGAAGCGTCCGTGGAGGCGCATCTCAGCTCCTACCAGCGCGCGATCGAATAGTTGGATAACCTCACCGAGTGATGGAGAGCTCTTTGCCAGACCTTGAGGCGATCCTCCTGGTCGGAGGGCAGGGCACGCGCCTGCGTCCGCTGACACTGGGCACGCCCAAGCCGCTGCTTCCCACCGCCGGAGTGCCGTTCCTGGCACATCAACTGGCCCGTGCCCGATCCTTCGGGGTGCGCCGGATCGTCTTCGCGACCTCCTACAAAGCCTCGATGTTCGAGCCCGTCTTCGGTGACGGGGAGGCGTTCGGGCTCTCGCTCGAGTACATGACCGAGGAGACGCCGCTCGGCACCGGCGGCGCGATCCGCAACGCCGCCGAGGCGCTCACCTCGGGTCCCGGCGATCCCGTGCTCATACTCAACGGCGACATCCTGTCCGGCCACGACATAGGCGACCAGGTTCGCACCCATGTGGACCGTTCCGCTGCTGTAACGCTCCATCTGACGGAGGTCGACGATCCGACCCGGTTCGGCTGCGTGCCCACCGACGACGACGGGCGGGTGACCGACTTCCTGGAGAAGACGCCCAACCCGGTGACCAACCGCATCAACGCGGGCTGCTACGTGTTCACCCGCTCGGTCATCGACCAGATCCCCAGGGGCGAGGTCGTGTCCGTCGAGCGACAGACCTTCCCGGGGCTCATCGAGTCGGGCGAGCTCGTGCTGGGCTACGCCGACCGCACCTACTGGCTCGACGTCGGCACGCCCGCCGCGTTCGTCCGCGGCTCGCGCGACCTGGTGCTCGGCCGGCTGGCCTCGCCCGCGCTGCCCGGCCCGACCGGCGAATACCTGGCGCTCGACGGGGCCGTGGTCTCGCCGGAGGCCAAGGTGCAGGGCGGCTCGACGGTGGGGGCGCGCGTCGTGGTCGAGGCGGGCGCCTCGGTGCTGGGCAGCGTGCTGGCCGACGACTGCGTGATCCACGCGGGCGCGTCCGTGACGGACTCGGTGGTGGGCCGGGGGGCGCGGGTGTGCGCGGGCGCGGTGGTGTGCGACGCGGTGATCGGCGACGGCGCGGTGGTGGGCCCGGGCAACGAACTCCAGGCAGGTGTACGCATTTGGCCTGGCATCGAGCTTCCTGAGCGCGCTGTTCGCTATTCAAGCGACGTCTAAACCCTTTTTTCTTCCTGTACGGCAAGCGGTGGGCACCCGCCACCCGCCATACAGGGCTGGGGGCCTCCAGGAATACGCCCGCTGAACCCGCACGTGGCCGGCCGCCGATACGCGCGCCCCTGACAAGGGCCACCGGCGCCCGGAGGCGTACGGGGACGGCAGACTGTAGGGGTGATGGAGCGGTGGTGGGAGCCTGGGCGTGTGCTGGATCTGGGCCTTGTGCTGGGGCCGCACCGGCGCGGCACCGGCGATCCCACCTGGCGCGCCACGCACGACGGTGCCGTGTGGCGCACCTCCCGAACCCCCGACGGCCCTGGCACCCTGCGGGTGAGCGTGCGGGCGGGGAGCGTGTGCGGGCAGGCATGGGGGCCGGGCGCCGCGTGGCTGCTCGAGGCGTTGCCCGCGCTGCTCGGGGCCGATGACGACGCCTCGGGGTTCAGCGTGCGGCATGCCGTGCTGGAGGACGTGGCCAGGAAGCACGCGGGGCTGCGCATCGGCAGGACCGGCCGGGTCATGGAGGCCCTGGTGCCGGCCGTACTCGAGCAGAAGGTCGTCGGGCGTGAGGCGTGGCGGGCCTGGCGGTGGTTGCTGAACCGCTATGGGGAGCCCGCGCCGGGACCCGCGCCCGACGGGATGCGGGTCGTGCCCGAGACGGGCGTGTGGCGGGAGGTGCCGTCCTGGCACTGGCATCGGGCCGGGGCCGAGGCGGTGCGGGCCAGGACGATCGCCACGGCGGCCTGGCACGCCGCCAAGCTGGAGGCCGCCGCCACCAGCGAGGAGCTCGACCGGTTGCTGCGGGCCCTGCCGGGCGTCGGGGTGTGGACGTCGGCGGAGGTGCGTCAGCGGGCCTTCGGCGATCCCGACGCCGTGAGCGTGGGCGACTTCCACCTGGCCACGCTGGTGGGCTACACGCTGACCGGCGAGAAGACCGACGATCCTGGCATGATGCGGCTGCTGGAGCCCTACATGGGCCACCGGCACCGGGCGACGGTCCTGATCTACCTCACCGGGCTGCGGCCGCCCGCGCGCGGGCCGAGAATGCCGGTGCGCGACTACCGCGCCTTTTGACCCTCCCCTAGGTGCGGGTCGTGAACCCAGCCCGTCGTAGTGTGCCGGTATGAGTCTCGTAAGTGATTCCGCACTCCGCCGTGCTCTCGCCCGGGCCCGCGACGGCAAGACCCTCGACGTCACCGAGGCGGCCGTGCTGCTCCACGCCCGCGATGAGCACCTTGACGCGTTGCTCGAACACGCCTCCCGGATCCGGGATGCCGGATTGGCAGCGGTCGGGAGGGAGGGCGTCATCACGTACAGCAGGAAAGTGTTCATCCCGTTGACCAGGCTCTGCCGGGACCGTTGCGGTTACTGCACGTTCGCGACGGCGCCGAACAAGCTGCCCGCGCCGTTCCTGAGTCCTGACGAGGTGCTGGAGATCGCCGCCCAGGGGGCGGCGATGGGGTGCAAGGAGGCGCTGTTCACGCTGGGGGACCGGCCCGAGGACCGCTGGCACCAGGCCCGCGAGTGGCTCGACGCGCACGGCTATGACGACACGCTGTCGTACGTGCGCGCGATGGCGATCAGGGTGCTGGAGGAGACCGGGCTGCTGCCGCACCTGAACCCCGGCGTGCTGAGCTGGCGCGACCTGCAGCGGCTCAAGCCGGTCGCGCCGTCGATGGGCATGATGCTGGAGACGACCTCGCGGCGGCTGTTCGAGGAGAAGGGGGCGGCCCACTACGGGTCTCCGGACAAGGATCCGGCGGTACGGCTGCGCGTGCTGGAGGACGCGGGCCGCTCGAACGTGCCGTTCACCACCGGGATCCTGATCGGCATCGGCGAGACCATCGAGGACCGAGCCGAGTCGATCTTCGCGATCCGGCGGGTGGCGCGCGAGTACGGCGGTGTCCAGGAGGTCATCGTCCAGAACTTCCGCGCCAAGCCCGACACCGCCATGCGCGGCCTGCCGGACGCCGACCTGCAGGAGCTGGCCGCCACGATCGCGGTGGCCCGGCTCGTGCTGGGGCCCCGGGTACGGCTGCAGGCGCCGCCGAACCTGGTCGACGCCGAGTACGAGCTGATGATCCGGGCCGGGATCGACGACTGGGGCGGGGTGTCGCCGCTGACGCCCGACCACGTCAACCCCGAGCGGCCGTGGCCGCAGATCGACGACCTGGCGGCACGGACCGGGGAGGCGGGGTTCCAGCTGCGGGAGCGGCTGACGATCTATCCGGAGTATGTGCTGGCGGGGGAGCCGTGGCTGGACCCTCGGCTGTTCGCGCACGTGGCGGCGCTGGCGGATCCGGTCACGGGGCTGGCGCGGGAGGACGCGGTGCTCCAGGGGCGGCCGTGGCAGGAGCCGGATGGGGGATTCGCGGCTTCTGGACGGGTGGATCTGCACGTCGAGGTGGACACGACGGGCCGGACCAACGACCGGCGCGACGACTTCGACAACGTCTACGGAGACTGGGAGGCCCTGCGCGAGCGCCTGGACTCCGGCGCGGCTGGGGGGCATACGCCGTCCGAGGTGCGGGCGGCGTTGCGGCGGGCGGAGGCGGATCCGGCGGGGTTGAGTGAGGCCGAGGCCGTGGCGTTGCTGTCGGCCGACGGCGGGGCGCTCGACGAGCTGGCCCGCATCGCCGACGACCTGCGCGCGCAGGCGGTCGGCGACGAGGTGACGTACGTCGTCAACAGGAACATCAACTTCACCAACGTCTGCTACACCGGCTGCCGCTTCTGCGCGTTCGCCCAGCGCAGGACCGATGCCGACGCCTACACGCTCAGCCTGGACCAGGTGGCCGACCGTGCGGAGGAGGCGTGGCGGGCCGGGGCGACCGAGGTGTGCATGCAGGGCGGCATTCACCCCGACCTGCCGGGCACCGCCTACTTCGACCTCGCCAAGGCGGTCAAGGCCAGGACGCCGGGCATGCACGTGCACGCCTTCTCCCCGATGGAGGTCATCAACGGCGCCAGCCGGACGAACCTGTCCATCGAGGACTGGCTGCACGCGGCCAAGGAGGCGGGCGTCGACTCGCTGCCGGGCACCGCGGCGGAGATCCTCGACGACGACGTCCGCTGGGTGCTCACCAAGGGCAAACTGCCCACCAAGGAGTGGATCGACGTCATCACCACCGCGCACCGGGTGGGCATCCCGACGACGTCCACGATGATGTACGGCCACGTGGACACCCACGTGCACTGGGTCAGGCACATCAAGCTGATCAGGCGGCTGCAGGAGGAGAGCGGCGGGTTCTCGGAGTTCGTGCTGCTGCCGTTCGTGCACACCAGCTCGCCGATCTACCTGGCGGGCGTCGCCCGGCCGGGCCCGACCGCGCAGGAGAACCGGGCCGTGCACGCGCTGGCCAGGATCCTGCTGCACGGCGCGATCTCCAACATCCAGTGCTCCTGGGTCAAGCTCCAGGACGACCTGTGCCACCAGGTGCTCCAGGGCGGGGTGAACGACCTCGGCGGCACGCTGATGGAGGAGACCATCAGCCGGATGGCCGGGTCGGAGAACGGCTCGTACAAGACGATCAGCGAGCTGCGCGCGATGGTCGAGGTCACCGGCCGGCCGGTGCGGCAGCGGACGACGGAGTACGGCCGGCCCGACGACGAGCGGCTGGCCGCGTCGGCGGCGAGCGACGGTGTCTGCCAGAGCGTCAGGCGGGTACTCCCGATGGCGTAGTTATAACAAGTTCTACCGAGTCTTGCGCCAGTCGTGGGCGGCGCTGGAAGAATCGGCAGTCCCCGAAGAGAGGTGCACCGTGCGGCTGGGTCGACACCGGGCGGCGCTGCCCGCCGAGCAGCGCCGCAGGAAGGCACTGCAACGCGGCCTGCTGGCGGGGGCGGGGGCGCTGGCCATCGTCACCGCCACCGTGGTCGTGCTCTTCGGTGGAGCCGGCGCGCTGTGCACGACACGAGAGCCTGTTCTGGTCAGCGTGGCCGCCGCGGTGGACATCGCTCCGGCGGCCATGGAGGCGGCCGGGAAGTTCAACGACGCCAAGAACTCGATCGGCGGCCGGTGCGTGCTCGTCCAGGTCACCGAGCAGCCTCCGGCCACCGTGCTGCGTACGCTGATCGGCGACCGGGCCGGCGTGCTGCGCGAGCGGCCCGACGGCTGGATCGCCGACTCCTCCGCCTGGATCCGGTTAGCCCGCAAGCAGGGCGCGAGCGCGCTGCCCACGGGGGAGAGCGTGGTGGCGACGTCGCCGCTGGTGTTCGCCACGCGGTCGTCGCTGGCGCAGCGCTTCTCCGTCGGCAAGACCGAGATGAACTGGCGGATGGTCTTCCCCTCCACCGTCCGGGGCCGGCTCACGCCCAACGCCAACGAGCCCGACATCGTACGCGTGCCCGACCCGTCGCTGGTCGGCGCGGGCATCGCCACGGTCGCCGCCGCCAGGGACGTCGTGGGCAACGGGCCCGAGGCCGACAAGGCGCTGACCGCGTTCGTCCGCTGGGCGCAGGCGGGTTCGGCGCCCGACTACCGCTCGATGCTGGCCGCCGTGGACGACCACACGTTCTGGCAGCGGCCGGTGGTCATCGTGCCCGAGCAGTCGGTGTGGACGCACAACCAGCAGCCGTCGGCCGACCCGGTCGTCGCGCTGCGCCCGCGTGAGGGCACGATCAATCTCGACTACCCGTACGTCGTCACCGCCACCGACCCCACGGTCGCCGAAGCCTCGACGCTCTTCGCCGACTGGCTACGCGGCGCCGAGGCCCAGGATCTGGTACGGCGGGCCGGCTTCCACTCGGGCGACGGCGCGCAGGGCCCGATCTCGCCGGGGCCGGAGATCCCGACGGGCGCCCCGAAGACCCGGCCCTCGGTGTCGCCCGAGGACATCGACGAGGCACTGCAGGCGTGGAGCAGGCTGGCGCCGCCGACGAACATCCTGGTGCTCGCCGACACCTCCAAGCACATGGCCGAGAAGCTGAAGGACACCACCCGGCTGGGCGTCTCGCTGGCCGCGGCCAAGATCGGGCTGCGGCTCTTCCCCGACACCACGTACATGGGGCTGTGGGAGTTCGCCGTCGGGCTCGGCCAGGCCAAGGGCTACCAGCAGCGCGTCAGCATGGGACCGATCAACCGCCCCGAGAGCGGCCAGCTGGTCCGCAGGAGCGTACTCGACCAGCTCACCACCACGATCACCGCGCATCCCGACCGTGACAGCTCGCTCTACGACGCGATACTCGGCGGCTTCCACGAGGTCGCGGGCAAGTATCGCGCGGAGATGAACAACACGCTCCTGGTGATCACCGCGGGCAAGGACGACGGTCGCGGCATCAAGCTGCCGCAGCTGATCAGCAAGCTCCGCGAGGAGTGGGACCCGAACAAGCCCATCCAGATCGTCATCATCGCCTTCGGCAACGCGGACCGGGCGAGCCTGTCCGACATCACGTCGGTCACGAACGGCTCCCTGCACATCGCCCAGCAGCCGGACGAGATCATCGACGTCTTCCTCGCCGCGCTCGCCCGCCGCCTGTGCCACCCCACCTGCAAGCCGACGACGTATTGAGGAAGACACGTAATGAGGGGGCGCCGGGAAGCCCCGGCACCCCCTCGCTCGCTCGTGAACTCCGCGCTAGACGCGCTGCCATAGCGCCGGTACGTTCGGCGGCTCCCATCCGGGGAGTGAGGTGTGCGCCTGGATGCACTTGTACGACAGCCCGGCGTACGTGACCATCGCGCCCACCGCGTACGCGACATTCGGCGCCCAGGTGCCACCCGGCGAGGTCACCGTCGGGGTCGGCGTGGGCGTCGGGGTGGGGGTCGGAGTGGGCGTGGGGGTCGGGTTCCCGCCGCCGCCGCCGAACCTCAGGTCGACGCAGGAGTAGAAGGCGTTGGACGTGTCGGCGATGTTCCAGATCGCCAGGACCTTCTGCCGGCCGCTGTAGCCGGCGAAGTTCACGGTGTGGGTGACCGTCGCCGGTGGCTGGGCTCCTCCGTCGTTGAACGAGGCGACCCGGGTGTTGCCGATGAAGTACTCCCAGGTGCTGGTGGAGTGCCTGGCGGTGAGCGTCCACCTGAAGGTCACCGAGTTGCCGACCGAGGTGACCGGCCAGGGCTTGGACTCGTCGCTGAGCTGGGCGAAGCGGGCGTTGTTGGCGTGGCAGTTACGCAGCCCCTTCGGCCCTTCCACGCTCTGCGGCTCGTAGATGATGTCGCCGCAGTTGGGCACCTGACCCTGCGCGCAGAACGCCTGACGGCTGGGCGGGGAGTTGATGTAGCCGTGCGCCAGGGCCGGCTCGGCGACGTAGACCATGGCGGCGATCGAGACCACCGCCACGGTGAGTAACGTGAGCATCCTTCTCATGGAGTGCTCCTTTACATGGGGGGATGCTCCGAATGTAAAGGAAACCTTATTAACGGTAAATGGCCCCTTGACTGCCTTTGACTGGCTGTCAGCGCGTCAGGATGAAGTCCTGGGGATCGCGGGGCGGACGGTCCCGGGGCGGGGCCGCCGCGTGGCCCACCGCGACGCAGCCCATCGGGTCCCACGACTCCGGCAGGTCGAGCACCTCGCGCACCACCGGGCGGCAGAACATCGTGGACGACACCCACGCCGAGCCGAGTCCCTCGACGGCCAGCTGGATGAGGAAGTTCTCGACGCCCGCGCCCGTCGCCACGATGAACATCTCGCGTTCGGAGGCGTTGCGCCGCTCGTCACGGTAGGTGTGTGAGCCCTCCATCACCAGGCACGGCACGACCAGGTAGGGGGCGTTGCGCAGCACGTCACCGCGCCTGACCCGCTTGGTGATCGACTCCTCGGTGAACCCGTCGGCCCGCAGGTCGGCGATCCAGGCATCACGCATGGCGTCGAGCAGCTTCACCTTCGTCTGCGCCGACTCCACGAGCACGAACCGCCACGGGGTCGTATGGTGCGGCGCCGGCGCGGCGATGCCCGCCGCCACCGCCCGGCGTACGGCATCGGAGTCGACGGGCTCGGCGGAGAACTCCCTGATCGTCCGGCGGGCGAACACCACGTCACGCGAGCCATAGCGGAACATGTCCTCGTCGGCCGGCCGGACCAGCGCCCGGACGCCCGGCCCGTCCTCCTCGGTCACCAGGTGGGACAGGCCGCGTACGACGGCCATGGGCACGCCCGCGAGCTTGCCCTTGACCAGCTCGGCGGCGGCGGCGATCTCGTCGATCAGGGCGGTCACGGTGGCGTTGAGCGGGTTGCCGTGGGTGTCGGCGCCGCCGCGCAGGTCTTCGAGCGGGGTCACGCCGGCGGCGCCGATCGCCACGTCGGTCAGCCCGTGGCGCCACGGGCGGCCGAAGGTGTCGGAGATGATCACGCCCACCCGTGCGCGGGTCGCCAGGGCCGCGCGGATGCGCTGGGCGGAGGCGTCGGAGTCCTCGGGGAGCAGCAGGACCGTGCCGGGGGCGGTGTTGGAGGCGTCGACCCCGGCGGCGGCCATGACGAAGCCGTGGCGGGTCTGCGAGATGACGGTGTCGCCGCGCCTGGCCACCACGCGCTCGGTCTCTTCGGCGATGGCGGCCAGGCGGTCGGGGGCCTGGCGGACCCGGCCCTCGGCCTTGCTCACGATCTTGGAGGTGATGACGAGGATGTCGCCGTCACGCAGGTCGGCGTCGCCGAGCAGGGCCGCGATGTCGTCACCTGGCCGCACCTCACCGATGCCCGGGACTCCGAACACCTCGACACGACCGGCCGGACTCATGGGGGTCATCGGGCGAGCTCCAGGGCCAGGTCGAGGGTGGCGCGGGCGATGTCGGCCGCCGCGTCGGCGTCGTGCATGATCAGCGGTCGCGACTCCACCCTGACCCCGTCGAGAGCGACGCCGAAATCCTCCTCGGCGACCAGCCAGCCGTCGATCAGCTCCGCGCCGTAGAGGTCCAGCACCGCCTGGGCGCTGGTCTCGACGCCGATCGCGGTCAGGCAGGCGTCGGCCATGCCGCGCACCGGCGCCCCGCCGATGATGGGGGAGACGCCCACCACGGTCTTGGCCAGCAGCGCCTCGCGGATGCCCGGCACCTGAAGGATCGTGCCGATGCTCACCACCGGGTTGGACGGCGGCAGGATCACCACGTCGGCTTCCGCGATGGCCTCCAGCACGCCGGGCGCCGGCTTGGCGGTCTCGACCCCGACCAGCGCGATCGACTCGGCGGGGATGGCGGCGCGCAGGCGTACCCACCACTCCTGGAAGTGGATCGCCCGCCGCCCGCGCTCGTCGGAGACCACGACGTGCGTCTCGCAGCGGTCGTCGCTCATCGGCAGCAGGCGCACGCCCGGCTGCCAGCGCGCGCACAGCGCCTCGGTGATCTGGGAGAGCGGGTAGCCGGCCTCCAGCATCTGCGACCGGACGATGTGCGTGGCGAAGTCGCGGTCGCCCAGCCCGAACCACTGCGGTTCGACCCCGTAGGCGGCCAGCTCCTCCTTGACGGCATGGGACTCCTTGGCGCGGCCCCAGCCCTGTTCCTCGTCGATGCCGCCGCCCAGGGTGTACATGACAGTGTCGAGGTCAGGGCAGACGCGCAGGCCGAACAGGGTGATGTCGTCGCCCGTGTTGCCGATGACGGTGATCTGGGCGTCGGGGGCCGTCGCCCGCAGGCCACGCAGGAAGCGGGCGCCGCCGATGCCGCCGGCGAGGGACACGATGTGCATGCGGACCAGTCTCGCACCGGCCACCGACACGCCTGTCTCGGGAGGCGGCTTTACAACGCTTCGGTCTCCGAAAAACCCAGCAAACCATGCTTTATGTGGACGTCTAGCACGTAAGAGGTTGCTCGGACATCCGCCGCCAAAGTCATCGATGTGGCAAACTCCCTTCGGGCCAAAGGGTCCGATGGGGGTACTTGTGAGCAAACTTGACGTCGCCCGGCTGAGGGAGCCGGCCGCCTGGCTCATGCTCGCCGGCGGCGGACTGAACATCCTCGTGGCCATCGGCAAGGTCCTGGTCAGCTCTTCGGGCTCCGTGGTCGCCGACCTCTCCTTCGCGGACCGTGCCTTCAGCAACTTCGCGAACTTCACCAGCCCCGTCACCACGGCGCTGCTCCTCGGCTCGGTAGTGCTGCTCACCAAGGTCGGCACACCGTCGTCCCAGGCCAAGCCGGTCGCGTTCGGCGCGGCGGCCATGCTCGGCATCGCCACCCTGTTCGGCGCGATCACGCTGATCCTCGGGCTCTTCGCGGGCAGCGGTGCGCGGTTGACGGCGGAGTTCGTGATCAGGGGCGTGCCGGTGCTCGCGCTGACGGCCATCGCGCTGGTCTACCTGCTCCCACAGGTCCTGCCCGACCGCCCCGCCGTCCAGCCCCAGCAGGGGTACGGCCAGCAGTTCCCCAACGCCCCTTACGGTCAGCAGCCCCCCAGCCAGCAGCAGCCGTACGGTCAGCAACCCCCCGATCAGCAGTCTTACGGCCAGCAACCCCCCAGCTATGGCGGCCAGCCCGAGCAGCCCGGCTACGCCCAGCAGCCTCCGGGCCCCGGCGGCCAGCCTGAGCAACCTGCTTATGGTCAGCAGCCGCCGAGTTATGGTGGCGCGCCCGAGCAGCCCGCTTACGGCCAGCAGCCGCCCAGCTTCGGCGGCCAGCCCGAGCAGCCCCCCTACGCTCCTGAGCCGGCCTCGACCCCCCAGCCGGTCACCGTCGCATTCCCCGCCACGACCGACCGAGACCAGCCAGACCAGGGCTTCCCCCAGCCCCAGCCCCAGCCCGGCTTCGGCCAGACGGACCCCGGCTTCCCCACGCCTCAGCCCCAGCCCGGCTTCGGCCAGACGGACCCCGGCTTCCCCACGCCTCAGCCCCAGCCCGGCTTCGGCCAGACGGATCCCAGCTTCCCCACGCCCCAGCCCGGCTTCGGTCAGACGAACCCGAGCTTCCCGACGCCCGACGGCGGCCACCAGCCGAAGCCCGAGTACCAGCCCGCCCCCTACGTCCCCGCGGACAGCCAGCCGAGCGCCTTCTCCCAGCCGTTCAACACACCGGCCAACCAGGCGATCACCTACAACACCCCGGATAGCCAGGCGGTCCCGTACAACACCCCGGATAGCCAGGCGGTCCCGTACAACACGCCGGACAACCAGCTGATCCCGTTCAGCACACTGGACAGCCAGGCGGCTTCGTACGTCCCCGCGGACAGCCAGCCCAACACCTACGCTCCCGCGGACAGCCAGGCGAACGCCTACCAGACGGTCGACAGCCAGCCGAACCCGTGGGCGCCCGCCGACCCGGCTCAACCCCCGGCGCAGAACCAAGCCCCGCCGCAGCCCCTGTTCGGCCAGCAGCCTTTCGGCCACAACGCCTTCGACCAGCCGCAGGGCCAGCCCCAGAGCCAGCCGCAGGGCCAGCCCTTCACCGGCTTCTCGGGTCACGAGTACGCCACCCCGGCCGCCTACCAGGAGCCCGACCCGCCGGTGGACCCGCGTTCCCAGCAGCTCCTGGACGCCTACCAGCAGGCCGAGACCTACCAGCACTCGGCGGCCGGCGCCCCCTCCGACCTGCGCGTTCCCGACTACGCGAGCCAGCAGCAGGCCAGGCCGTACGACGACCCCTTCGGGCACCCGCAGCAACAGCAGCCGGGCTACCCGACGCAGCCTCCCGCCCACCAAGCGCCCGCCCATCAGGTCCCTTACGAGCCTCAGCCGGCTCAGTACGAGCCGCAGCCCTACCAGCCGCACCACCAGTCGCAGCCCCAGGCGGCCGGATGGGGCGACCACCCGGCGGAGTCCACTGTCCGGCTCGACCAGTCGATGTTCCGTGGTGACGCGCTGGGTGGCGACGCGCCCCGGCAGGGAGACGACCCGATCGACCCCACGGCCATATACAGCCCCAACGAGCCACGCAGGTAAGAGACCGTTAAAGCACGGCTAGAGAGAAGGTGGGCCACGGGCGGAAGTCTCTCCCGCCCTGGTACGGTTCGGACCACTGCCAGACGTTGCAACACCCCAGGCCAACGCCATGGAAACAGGGACGAGGCCGGGGTGCGAACATCACATGCCATGCACACCGGGGCGAGATCTGGTCTTTCCCCGGATACCGGCATGCCGCTTGACTCCACGTACGGCACACGCGTGTAATTACAACCATGTTGTTACGCCTTCCTGTGGGTGGGTAGTAAGGAAGGCGTTCCATGGGGGGCTCCATTGCGGGCGGGCGGCAGGGAGGTGTGCAGTGACCGATCTGGTCATCGCACAGGATGAGCTTGACGCTGAAGAACTCGGCTGGCAGGAGCGTGCGCTGTGCGCTCAGACGGATCCGGAGGCGTTCTTCCCGGAGAAGGGCGGCTCCACCCGAGAGGCCAAGAAGGTCTGCCGATCATGCGAAGTACGTGCGGAGTGCCTTGAGTACGCACTCGAACACGATGAGCGGTTCGGCATCTGGGGTGGGCTGTCCGAGCGGGAGCGCAGAAGGATCAAGCGAGAGGCCGTTTAGGGATATAAGGGTTAGCGATATATGGGATATATGAGAAGGGGTCGCACGGGCTGCCGTGGGACCCCTTTTCGCATGCATGGTGGGCGGGTCGCCGATCACCGAACAGCCGCTGGCACCCGCCCGAACCTGGACCCCGCTCCCGAAGCCGACGGCCACGTCATCCGTGCTTCCCCGATGGGCGTGGCGTCCAGCCAGATCTGCTGGCCGTGGGGAGTGACGGTCATGCCGAACCGGTCGCGGCCGGGCTTGCCCCAGCTCACCCAGCGGAAGTAGGCATCGGTGACCTCCTCCCACAGAGGCCGCCGGCCTACCTGGTAGACCTCGTACTCCTCTGTGTTGGGTCGCCACGCCACGGTCGCCCAGGAGTACGCCTCGTCGGGGTCGGACACCCACATCCGGTACAGCTCTCCGTCTTCGTCCGGTTCCGCACTGCCGCTCGAGGTCAGGCCCGTCAGCGACGAGATGGCGAGGTCCGCTCCGGACGGAGCGTAGGCGATCGTGCGGGGGTCCACGCGCGTGGTGAAGCGGTGTTTGTCCTCTGGGCCACGGGCCGGGCGGTCCGCGACGGGACGCTGGGAGCGCATCATCATGTACGAGGCGAAGCCGAGGAAGCGGCCGTACGCGGTGCCGTCCGGGGCGACGACGAGCCGCAGGGCGTGGTTGTCGCCGAACCCGGGACAGTAGGGCAGCACGATCTCCCCGCCAGGACGGCACTGCTCCACCCACGTGTACGGCACGGTGCGGATGCCGCAGGTGACGTGAACCCGATCGAACGGCGCCCGCTCCGGGCAGCCGGCCGCGCCGTCGCCGACGATCAGATGCGGGTGCACGCCGGCCGCGCTCAGGTTCTTGGCGGCCTGGTCCGCCACCATGGGGTCGACCTCGATCGAGGTCACGTTCTCCGCGCCGACGAGATGGGACAGCAGGGCGGCGGTCCAGCCGGTGCCCGTGCCGATCTCCAGCACCCGGCGGCCTGGCACGGTGTCGAGGATCTGGAGCAGGTCCGCGACGGTGCTCGGCGCCGAGGCCGAAGAGGAGTAGCCGCCCACCTTGTCCCTGATGTCGGTGGCCCCGTCGTCGAGCTGGGTGACGATGGAGTGGGGCGAGTAGACCGCGTCCCACCAGGCGTCCGGGTCGGCGTCGCGGTCGATGATGTACGCGCTGTCGGGGGTGGTCGGCACGGGGAGCGCGACCGAAGGGATGAACAGATGGCGGGGCACCGCGCGGATCGCCCCTTTGACGCGTGGCCCGATGTCGTCGAACTCGTCGAGGTGCTCGATCAGGCGTTCAACCCCCTGCGCCGTGTCGTTCACTACTTCTTTCCGTCCTTCGAGTCGGCGCTGTGTGCGCCGTTGGAGGTCTTGTTCTGGTCCTTGTTGGAGCTGGCTTCTCGGCTTACGGCGGATTTCGGATCGAGGGCCTCGGCCTTCGGGCTGTCGGGCTTCTCGTGCCTGCCCACAGATGCTCTCCTTCGCATGGAACGAATGAACACGCACGGTAATCGTATGGCTACTCTCTGCAACTAGGCAAGGGTTGCCAAACCTTCGACCGCCGCGCTGGTCCAGGTGGTCAGCGGCGGTCGTCGTAGCCCGGGTCGACGGTCTCGGGTGACAGGCCGAGGAGGGTGGCCACCTGCTCGACCACGGTGTCGTGCACCAGCGCCCCCAGCGTGTCGCGGTCACGGGCGCGGGCCTCCAGCGGCCGCCGGTAGATGACGACGGCGGCCGGGTCCTGGCCGCGCGCGACGTCGGCGCGGCCGAACGGGATCGGTTCGGAGCCGAGCCGGGGCCCGTCGCCGAGCTCGCTCAGCGGCGGCACCTCCTCGACCGCGAACTCCACCGCCGCCAGCTGCTTGCCCCACTGCGGCCGGAGCCGGTCGACGGCGTCGAGCACGAGATCGTCGAACCGCTCGCTGCGTGATCTGGCGATCGGCACGTGGGAGGGCGCGAGGGGGCCGCGCATGCCGCGACCGTGCCGGTCACGCCGTCTGGGGCCACGCCGTTGGTTCACACGGCAAGTGTACGGGGAGGCGGCTTCGGGGCAGTTGGGGAGAAAGGCTGCGACAGGTGTCCGAATTGTGGCGACACGCTCGTTAAGAGCGCCCAGATAGTGGCGCCTCGCACTCTTACCAGATACGGTCCCTCCGTGAGCCCCGTCCGCCGCTGTTCCCGCACCGCCTGCAGTCAGCCTGCAGTCTTCACGCTCACGTACGTATACGCCGACTCGACCGCTGTTCTCGGCCCTCTGGCGACGTACGCCGAGCCACACTGTTACGACCTGTGCGCCGAACACGCCGAGCGACTGACCGCTCCCCGCGGCTGGGAAGTGGTGCGGCTGCCCACGGACGGCACGTCGCCCAGCTCCGACGACCTCGAGGCGCTGGCCAACGCCGTCAGGGAGGCCGCCAGGCCCGCGCCGTCCGGTGGCGGCGAGCCGGTCGGCCAAGGGGTCGAGGTCGGGCGGAGGGGGCACCTGCGCGTTCTTCGGTCCGCCCAGCAACATCGCGACCGGTAGGCTCGGTCGTACACGTGACGACCTAGGGGCGGAGCTGGAGAGTGGGCGACCTCGCCAAGATCTTCAAGGCGTACGACGTTCGCGGCGTGGTGCCTGACGAGCTGGACGAGCCGACCGCCGAGGCCGTGGGGGCGGCCTTCGTCGAGGTGACAGGGGCGCGATCGGTCGTGGTCGCGCATGACATGCGGGAGTCATCCGGGCCGCTGTCCGCGGCGTTCGTGCGCGGGGCGCGCTCGCGCGGCGCCGACGTGGTGCACGCCGGGCTGGGCTCCACCGATCTCCTCTACTACGCCAGCGGCAGCCTGGGGCTGCCCGGCGTGATGTTCACCGCCAGCCACAACCCGGCCCGATACAACGGCATGAAGATGTGCCGCGCGGGCGCGGTGCCGATCGGCGGCGACAGCGGCCTCAGCGAGATCCGCGACCGCGCGGCCGAGCTGCTTGGCAGCGCCGCCGAGCCGACCGGTTCGCTGATCGAGAAGGACCTGCTCCAGGGCTACGCCGACCACCTGCGCAAGCTGGTCGACCTGTCGAGCATCCGGCCGCTGAAGGTCGTCGCCGACGCGGGCAACGGCATGGGCGGTCACACCGTTCCGGCCGTCTTCGAGGGCCTGCCGATCGAGCTGATCCCGCTCTACTTCGAGCTCGACGGCTCCTTCCCCAACCACGAGGCCAACCCGCTGGAGCCGGCCAACCTGCGCGATCTGCAGCGAGCCGTCCGCGAGACGGGCGCCGACCTCGGGCTGGCCTTCGACGGCGACGCCGACCGGTGCTGGGTGATCGACGAGCGCGGCGAGTCGGTCTCGCCGTCCGCCGTCACGGCGCTGGTGGCCGTACGCGAGCTGGGCAAATACCCGGGCGCGACGATCATCCACAACCTGATCACGTCGGCGGGGGTGCCGGAGATCGTCCGCGAGCACGGCGGCGAGCCGGTGCGCACCCGCGTCGGGCATTCGTTCATCAAGGCCGAGATGGCCCGCACGGGCGCGGTCTTCGGCGGCGAGCACTCCGCCCACTACTACTTCCGCGATTTCTGGTTCGCCGACTCCGGCATGCTCGCGGCGATGCACGTGCTGGCCGCGCTCGGCGAGCAGGACCGCCCGCTGTCGGAGCTGATCGGCGCCTATGCGCGCTACCACGCCTCGGGCGAGATCAACAGCACGGTCGCCGACCAGGACGCGGCCCTCCAGTCCGTACGAGAGGCGTTCGGCTCCAGGGGGGCTGTCGACGAGCTCGACGGGCTCACCGTGACCGGCGCCGACTGGTGGTTCAACCTGCGCGCCTCCAACACCGAGCCGCTGCTGCGGCTCAACGCCGAGGCGGCTGACGAGAGCAAGATGACGGCGATACGGGACGAGGTCCTCGCCATGGTTAGAGGGGTGTCAGTGTGAAGATCGACGACTGGCTGCTGGAGATTCTGGCCTGCCCGGCGTGCAAGTCACCGCTGCGCGCGGAGAGCGAGACCGAGGAGCTGGTCTGCACGGGATGTGGCCTGATCTATCCGGTCAGGGATGACATTCCCGTCCTGCTCGTCGACGAGGCCAGGAAGCCGTGACCTGGGAGCCCGAGCGGCTCGATGACCAGCACCATCTCACTGAGGGCGATCCGGGCGGCATGCTGGTGGCGGTGGCGGCCTCGGCCGCCCAGGTCCGCATCGCCTACCGCGCCGCGGTCGAGGCGGGCGTCGACCGGCTGATCTCCCGAGTACGCCCGCGCGCGATCGTGGTCCTGGGCATGGGCGGCTCCGCGATCGCGGGCGACGTCCTGGCCGCGGTCTGCGGCAACGGCGCCCCGATGCCCATCATGACCCTGCGCTCCCACCAGCTGCCCGGCTGGGTGGGCGCCACCGATCTGGTCATCGCGGTGTCGTGCTCGGGCCGCACCGAGGAGACGCTGTCGGCGGCCATGGAGGCCGTGCGGCGCGGTTGCTCCCTGCTCGCGGTCGGCAGCGCGGACTCACCCCTGGAGGCGATCGCCAGACAGGCCTCCGCCGTCTACGTGGCGGTGCCCGCGACCGGGCAGGCCCGCGCCAACCTCTGGCTGCTGACGATCCCGCTGATCGTGTCCGCCGCCTCGCTCGGCCTGGTCAAGGCCGACGAGGAGCTCTACGAGCGGGTGGCCGGGACGATGGAGGACATGGCGCACCGGTGCCGCCCGTCCAGCGAGTCGTTCGTCAACCCGGGCAAGGCGCTGGCCATGGAGCTGGCCGAGAGCGTGCCGATGATCTGGGGCTCGTCCTCCGTCGCCGCGGTCGCCGGCTACCGACTGGCCTGCCAGCTCAACACCAACGCCAAATACCCGGCGATCTACGGCGAGCTGCCCGAGACCGGCCACAACCAGGTGGCCGCCTTCGACGGGCCGATGGCCGAGCGCGACATCTTCGCCGACGCCGCCAGCCGCACGCTCAGGCTGGTGATGCTGCGCGACGTCGAGGAGGACCCACGGGTGTCGCGGCGCCGCGAGGCGACCGTACGACTGGCGAACGACCGCGACGTGCCCGTCACCGAGCTGTCCGCCGAAGGCACGCATCCGCTGGAGCGGATCGCCTCGCTGATCGGCCTGGGCGACTACGCGGCCACCTATCTGGCTCTCGGATATGGCGTGGATCCGACCCCTGTGCCGGCGATCACGGAGCTCAAGGCCAGAATTTCGCAATAGGATCCCTTTTCGGGCCTATAACGACATGATCATGATGAGTGGAGTTTTTCGGTGAGCGCGAGTGGCGGTAGCAAAGCGATCATTGCGGCGTTGACCGCCAACCTGGCGATCGCCGTGTCGAAGTTCGTGGCCGCGTTCTTCACCGGGTCGTCCTCGATGCTCGCCGAAGGCATCCACTCCGTCGCCGACTCGGGCAACCAGCTGCTGTTGCTGCTCGGCGGCAAGCGGGCGCAGCGGGAGCGGGACAAGGCGCATCCCTTCGGATACGGGCGCGAGCGCTACTTCTACGCGTTCGTGGTGGCCGTGGTGCTGTTCACGATCGGTGCGGCGTTCTCGCTCTATGAGGGCGTCACCAAGATCCTGCATCCGCACGATGTGGAGTCGCCGATCTGGGCGTTCGCGGTGCTGATCTTCGCGATCATCGCGGAGGGTTTCTCCTTCCGTACGGCGATCAGGGAGTCCAACCCGCTGCGCGGCAGTCAGTCGTGGGTGACGTTCATCCGCCGGTCCAAGTCGCCCGAGCTGCCGGTCATCCTGCTGGAGGACCTTGGCGCGCTGCTCGGCCTGATCTTCGCGCTGTTCGGCGTGGCGATGGCGGTCATCACGGGCGACGGCGTGTGGGACGGGGTCGGCACGCTGATGATCGGCCTGCTGCTGGCCGTGATCGCGGTCGTGCTGGCCATCGAGACCAAGTCGCTGCTGGTCGGTGAGGGGGCCTCGGCGGAGATGGAGGCCCAGATCCGGACCGCGCTGGAGAGCACGCCGGCGGTCGACCGGGTGATCCACATGCGCACGATGCACCTCGGGCCGGAGGAGCTGCTGGTGGCGGCCAAGATCGCGGTTTCGCACGACGACTCGGCCTCCGAGGTCGCCAGGGGCATCGACGAGGCCGAGCGGCGGATCCGTGAGGCCGTACCGATCGCTCGGGTCATCTACCTGGAGCCGGACCTCGACCGCTCGCACACGCCGACCGCCTGACGCGCTCCTCCCCGGGTGTGCGCGGCTACGAGGTGAGTGGGGCCGTGTTGCGTCTGATGAGGCGGGTGGCGCGGCGCCAGCCGCGGCTGGGCAGGCCCAGCGTGATGAACGCCTCGGCCTGCAACGCCGACACCCCGATCCGCGGCAGATCCCGGGCATTGGGGTAGACCACGAACCGCGGCTCCCAGATCGGCCGGAACTTGGCGTTGAACCGGTACAGCGACTCGATCTGGAACCAGTGCGACAGGAACACCAGCAACCCGCGCCACGCCCGCAGCACCGGCCCGGCGCCGAGCCGCTCGCCCCTGGCCAGCACCGCCCGGAACATCGCGAAGTTCAGCGACACCTGCTTGATCGCCATCTCGGGTGCGGCCTGGAGGGTCTTGACGATCAGCAGCTCGTTCAGTCCGGGATCGGCGTCGCGGTCCCTGCGCATCAGGTCGAGGGAGATGCCGTGCGGCCCCCACGGCACGAAGTGCAGCACGGCGCTGATCTCGCCGTCCTTGTGCGCGGTGGCCACCACGCAGTCGGCGTCGGCGGGGTCGCCGAAGCGGCCGAGCGCCATGGAGAAGCCGCGTTCGGTGTCGGTGCCGCGCCAGGAGACGGCGGCCTGCTTGATCCGTTCCTTCTCGTCCCCGGTCAGGTCGGCGACCCGTCGTACGCGGCAGGTGTAGCCCCCGCGCTCGACCCTGTTGGCCATCTGGCGGACGTTGCGCATGGCCCGGCCCTCCAGCGTGAAGTCGGCGACCTCGACCACCGCCTCGTCGCCGAGCTCCAGCGCCGACATTCCGGTCCTGCGGGTCCACACCTCGCCGCCGACCTCGCCGCAGCCGATCACCGCGGGCACCCAGGCGTGCCGTCTGGCCTTGGCCATGAACCCGTCGATCGCCGCCGGCCACGCCTCGCGGTCGCCGATCGGATCGCCGCTGGCCAGCATGACGCCCGAGACGACCCGGTAGGCGATCGCGGCCTTGCCCGAGGGGGAGAAGAGCACGCTCTTGTCGCGGCGGAGCGCGAAGTAGCCGAGCGAGTCGCGCTGCCCGTGTCTGCCGAGCAGGTCGCGCAGCCGCCGCTCGTCGTCCTCGGTGAGCTCGGAGATCGGGCGTTCGGGGCGCAGCAGCAGGTAGAGGGAGGTGACCGCGGTCAGCGTGCCGAGCGCGATCAGCGAGAGGTAGACCAGGTCAGAGACGCGGTCGTCGGTGTAGGTGACCGGGCCCTCGACGCCCACCAGGCCGTACACGACATGCTGGAACCGGTCCAGCACGCTCGGGTCGCCGACGATGACCCTCGGGTGGGCGCTGACCAGCAGGTAGCCGAGGCCGAGGTCGAGGGCGCCGAGTCCGAGGAAGTTCCACAGCGCCCGCCAGCGGGTGCGGGGGTCGGACAGCGCGACGAACTCATGCCTGTTCAGCAGCAGCACCAGGCAGACGACCAGGCTGAGCACGGCCGTGACCAGGTGACGCAGGTGGACGAGCTCTACGGCCGCGCTCACCGGCAGCAGCACCACCATCGCCCGCCAGGCCCGCGCCTTCCTGCGGCGCAGCCCGTGCGCCAGCATCACCAGCAGGATGCCGACGATCAGGGCCGTCGCCCGCGCGAGCGTGGTGACGATGCCGGGCAGCAGATCGGACCACTGGCCCATCCTCGTGCGACCGAATCCCGGGGCCACGGCCCTGATGATGTCGAGCAGACCGATCATCAGTGAGGCGTAGCCGGTGACAGTCGGCACCCATGGGCGCGCGAGCCTCTTCACAGCTCCATATTAGATTCGAGGCTCTATAACGGCCGTGTTAGCTCGCCGCTGGTGATCAGGTGATTCCGGTCCGAGACCGGGCCAACCGGCGATCAGGTCGAAGAGCCGAACCGGGGTCCGTGCCGACAGATTTGCCGCAAGGGCTTAACCCGATGCTTACGCCGCGCGGAGTATGCCTATCGTGGAGGGCGATATGGGACTGACCTCGGTGAAACTTCAATTTCTCGTGCTGGTGCTCGCGGTAGGGGCGCTGGTCGCGACCGTGTGGCTGTGGCCCCGGCTGAGCGGCCGCGGCTGGCCGGCCGTACTGGGCAGGGTGGGTGTGCTCGCGGGAGACCAGCTGTTAACGCTGGTGGCGCTCGCCCTGATCGGGAACTCCTACTTCGGCTTCTACGGCTCGTGGGACGACGTGCTCGGCACCGACACGGGATCGGCGCCCATCACGGTCGCGGGCGTCGGCGCGGGCATCAAGGTGCTGTCCCAGCGGGCCGTACGGGGCGGGCGGATCGAGCAGGTGATGATGCCGGGGCCGACCACGCACCTCAGCGAGGAGGCGTACATCTTCCTGCCCTCGGCCTACTTCACCGACAAGCAGGCGCGCTTCCCTGCGATCCTGTCGCTGACCGGCTACCCGGGCGACCCGCGCAACCTCATGACCCGGCTCGACCTGCCTGGGCGGATGGCGAGCGCGATCGCCAAGCACCAGGTCAAGCCGACGATCCTGGTGATGATGCGGCCGAGTGTGGTGCTGCCGCGCGACACCGAGTGCGTCGACGTGCCGAACGGGCCGCAGGTGCAGGCGTACTTCGCCACTGATGTGCGGCGGGACATGATCGCCTCGTACCGGGTGGGGAGCGGGCGGGACTACTGGGGCGTACTGGGTGGCTCGACCGGCGGCTACTGTGCGCTGAAGCTCACCATGACCCATCCGGACGCGTTCTCGGCGGCCGTGTCGCTCTCGGGCTACTACAAGACGATCATCGACGGCACCACCGGTGACCTGTTCGGCGGGGACAAGGCGGTCGAACAGCGCAATGACCTCATGTGGCGGCTGTCCAGCCTGCCCGCGCCGCCGGTCACCGTGCTGGTCACCAGCAGCAAGAAGGGCGAAAGCGACTACCGGTCGACGCAGCAGTTCCTGGCCGCGGTGAAGCCGCCGATGCAGGCGTCGTCGCTGATCCTGCCCAGCGGCGGGCACAACTTCAACACCTGGAACAGGGAGCTGCCGCAGGCCCTGCCGTGGCTCGCCCAGCAGCTCCACGCCCCTGCCTCCGCCGCTTAGCGGCCCTTACTCGTGGCCGGTTACGCAGGACGTGCCCGCGTCCGACTGGTCGAACAGGCAGCGGCCGTCCTTGTCCAGCGTGATCACTTTCTTGACCGACTTGAACTGCTTCAACGTGGCGGCGATCGTGTGCAGGGCACGCGCGTCGCCGCCCACCCCGCTGCCCCACACCGTCCGGCAGAAGCGCAGCGTGGCCTTGCCGTCCTTGATCTTCAGCTTGAAGTCGGCGCCGCAGTCGGACGGCCCGCGCAGCCGTCCGGTCAGTTCGGAGCGCAGGCCCCTCCCGCGCTCCGCCTTGGTCGGGCCCGCGATCAGTTGCTCGATCGCGAACTTGGCGACGCCGCGATCGGGCGCCTTCCTGGTCACCGCGACCACCTTGCCGGGAATGCCGTCTCCCTTGGCGAAGTAGACCTTGACCTCGCCGGTCAGCTGCGCCGGGGAGAGGGCGAGCACGGTGGCCATCAGCAGTTCCATCATGACCGTTTGGACGCGTGGCCGGGAGCGGAGGTTCGCAGGAGGCGCAACGCCTTCTCCTGCTCGAAGTCCAGGGCGCGGCGCGGCGCCTGGATGCGCCCGATTCGCACCCCGAGATCGCGTACGGCGCCCGCCACGGCGGGCTCGCTCAGCACGCGCAACGCGAACGCCAATTCGGCGGGCGAGATGTCGAACCGCTTCTCCAGCTCGATCCCCTGAGCCACGGCCGCGAGCTCGTCCGTGCCGAACCGCCGATGCGCACCCTGCTCCCGGACCGGCGGCAGAAGGCCGAGAGCTTCCCGGTATCGGAGCATTCGCGGGGACATGCCGAGCCGCCTGGCCGCTTCAGTGATGCGCATCCTTACATTCTTACGTCAGTTTTCGGGTGGTAGAGATGCGACCTTGCTCGGACGGCACCTAAACTCATCGCGACAACTCCGTGATGCGAGGGGAAAACCCGATGGACTTCAAGGTCGCCGACCTTTCACTTGCCGACTTCGGCCGCAAGGAGATCCGGCTCGCCGAGCATGAGATGCCCGGCCTCATGGCCATCCGCCGTGAGTACGCAAGTGCGCGACCCCTGTCCGGCGCGCGGATCATGGGCTCCCTGCACATGACGATCCAGACCGCCGTCCTCATCGAGACGCTGGTCGCGCTCGGCGCCGAGGTCCGCTGGGTCAGCTGCAACATCTTCTCCACCCAGGACCACGCCGCCGCCGCGGTCGTCGTCGGCCCCACGGGCACCGTCGAGGACCCCAAGGGCGTACCGGTCTTCGCCTGGAAGGGCGAGACACTGGAGGAATACTGGTGGTGCACCGAGCAGGCGCTCACCTGGCCGGGCGGCCAGACCCCCAACATGATCCTCGACGACGGCGGCGACGCCACGCTCCTCGTCCACAAGGGCGCCGAGTATGAGAAGGCCGGGGCCGTCCCGTCCGCCACGGACGACGACCCGGAGGAGTGGCACGTCATCATCGACCTGCTCCAGCGCACGGTCGGCGACGACAAGCGGTGGACCGCGATCGCCGAGAGCATCAAGGGCGTGACCGAGGAGACCACGACCGGCGTGCACCGCCTCTACGAGATGCACAAGACCGGCTCGCTGCTGTTCCCGGCGATCAACGTCAACGACTCGGTGACCAAGTCCAAGTTCGACAACAAGTACGGCTGCCGCCACTCGGTGATCGACGGCCTCAACCGCGCCACCGACGTGCTGATCGGCGGCAAGGTGGCCGTGGTCTGCGGCTACGGCGACGTGGGCAAGGGCTGTGCCGACGCGCTGCGCGGCCAGGGCGCCCGCGTCATCGTGACCGAGATCGACCCGATCTGCGCGCTCCAGGCGGCCATGGACGGCTTCCAGGTCACCACGCTGGACGAGGTCGTCGGCCTGGCCGACATCTTCGTCACCGCGACGGGCAACTTCGACATCATCACCGCCGCCCACATGGCGAAGATGAAGCACCAGGCGATCGTCTCCAACATCGGTCACTTCGACAACGAGATCGACATGGCCGGCCTGGCCAAGCTGCCCGGCGTCGAGAAGCGCAACATCAAGCCGCAGGTCGACGAGTGGGTGTTCGCCGACGGCCACTCGATCATCGTCCTGGCCGAGGGCCGGCTGATGAACCTGGGCTGCGCCACCGGGCACCCGAGCTTCGTCATGTCCAACTCGTTCACCAACCAGGTGATCGCGCAGATCGAGCTGTTCACGAAGACGGACGAATACCCGATCGGCGTCTACGTGCTGCCCAAGCACCTGGACGAGAAGGTCGCCCGCCTGCACCTGGACGCCCTGGGCGTGAAGCTCACCGAGCTGACCAAGGTCCAGGCCGAGTACATCGGCGTCCCCGTCGAGGGCCCGTTCAAGTCCGACCACTACCGGTACTGATTTCTATTTTTTACGGCAGAGCACGGTGAGCGCCAACCCCGCACGGGGTTGGCGTCTGTCCAGGGGAACGCTCCTCCGGTGATGCGGGGCGGGGCGCCGTTACGTGCGTCTTCTTGACCGTCTTCTTCGGGGAAGTGTGGGGTGGAGCGGTGGATCTTACGGAGAGTGGAGAGCGGCATATCAGTTGGGCCGCTCGGTCCATGCCGGTGTTGACCGCTGTGGGGGCGCGGTTCGCTGTGTCCCGGCCGCTCGACGGGTTGAAGATCGCCGCTTGCCTGCATGTCACCGCTGAGACCGCGGTGCTCATGGGGGCGTTGAAGGCCGGAGGCGCTGAGATCGCTCTTGCCGCCTCCAACCCCCTGTCCACGCAGGATGACGTCGCCCAGGCGTTGCGCGGCTATGGGATAGCCGTTCACGCGCGGGCCGGGGTGGATCGGGCCACCTACTACCGGCATATTCATCAGGCGCTCGATCTGGGGCCTGATCTGGTGCTGGATGACGGGTGTGATCTGGTCAACATCCTGCACACCGAGCGGACCGATCTCCTGGACGGGGTCTCCGGAGGTTGCGAGGAGACCACTACCGGGATCATCCGGTTGCGGCAGATGGCCGCCGAGAGCGCCTTGCGGTTTCCGGTGGTGGCCGTGAACGACACCCGGACCAAGCGGATGTTCGACAACCGCTACGGGACCGGGCAGTCCACGCTCGACGGGATCATGCGGGCCACCAACATGATGCTGGCCGGGCGGACCGTCGTGGTGGCCGGGTTCGGCTACTGCGGCCGGGGGGTCGCCGAGCGGGCCAAGGGGCTGGGGGCGCGGGTGCTCGTCACCGAGATCGACGCCGTCAAGGCGCTGGACGCCACCCTCCAGGGATACGAGGTGCGGCCCATGGCGGAGGCCGCCGTGGCAGGGGATCTGTTCATCACCGTCACCGGGAACCGGGACGTCATCCGGGGCGAGCATCTGGCCCTCATGAAGGATGGCGCCATTCTCGCCAACGCCGGGCATTTCGACATCGAGATCGACGTGCGGGCCCTGGACGAGCTGGCCGAGGAGGTCCACCGCGGGGTCCGGCCCAACACCGACGAGTACGTGCTGGCGGACGGGCGGCGGCTGCTGTTGCTGGCCGAAGGGCGGCTGGTCAATCTGACCGCGGCCGAGGGGCATCCGGCGGCCGTGATGGACATGTCGTTCTCGGCGCAGGCGCTGGCCGTCGCCTGGCTGGCCGAGGAGCGGGCGCGGCTGATGCCGGGCGTCTACGACGTACCCGAGGAGATCGACCACGAGGTGGCCAGGCTCAAGCTGGCCGCCGCCGGGATCGGGATCGACACGCTCACCGGCGAGCAGGAGGAATATCTGCATTCCTGGCGGGTCGGTTCCTAGGCCAACATTCCTGGTTTCCAGGGCACATTCCTGGGGGCGGCTTCTAGAGCGCCCTCCTGGTGGGTCCGGCTGCTAGAGCAGTTGGCCCATCCGCCGGATTTCCGCCGCCTGGCTCACCGAGATGTCCTCGGCGATCTCCTGGACGCGCAGGTGCGAGCCTTGGGTGATGACCTCGGTCGACATGGTGATCGCGCCCTGGTGGTGAGCGGTCATCAGCTGGACGAACAGCTGGTCGAACGCCGGGCCCTTGGCCGCCTTGAGGCTCTCCATCTGCTCCGGCGTGGCCATGCCCGGCATGCCCTCGTGGGCGGCGTGGTGGTCGGGCACCTGCTGGCCCTGGGCCTTCAGCCAGTCCGTCATCATGGCGATCTCCGGGCCCTGCACCTGGTTGATCCGCGACGCCAGGCGCTTCACCCCGTCGTTCGCCGACCGCGAGGCGGCCAGCAGGGCCATGTCGAGGGCCTGGCGGTGGTGGATGATCATGTTCTGCATGTAGCGGACGTCGGCCGCGTTGGCCTTCTGGGGCGGTACGGCGGTGGCGGCCTCGCTCGGGCTCAGCGTCCTGGCCTCCTCGCCGGGTCGTCCGGGAGCGATGACGGGCGCCGTGGCGTCGGCGGTCGGGGCGGGCGGGGCCGCGGAGGTGCCCCCCGAACAGCCGGTGACGAGCAGGATGGCGCAGGTGCCGACGGTTAGTGCGTAGCGCACCTGACCTCCTTGACCGCGGGGAGTCGCGACGTCGCACTATAGACGCCTCTCCGACTCCAAGGAAATAGGGCAAGTCAGCAAATTTATTGACACAGTGCTTGCTAGGCGAGAGCTGACAGTCCGGGTCAGAATTTTGTCATTTATGTGTGCCTTATGACCCGGAAGGAGCCCGAGGGTGCTGACCCTTCGCAGGACCCTGGTCGCGGCCGGAGCCGCCGTCGCGTTAGGACTGACGGCGCTGCCCGCGTTGGCCGCCGACATCCCGCCGGCCGACACCGTGGTGACCAGCCCGAACGTGACCCACGTGCTGAACATCCCCAAGCCGGCGCCGATCGCCGCCACCATCAACACCGACATCGCCTTCCAGGGTGACTACGCCTACGTGGGCAACTACGGCGGCTTCTCCATCTACGACATCCGGAACCCGAAGAAGGCCACGCCGGTCAGTTCGGTCGTGTGTCCTGGAAGCCAGATGGATGTCACCGTCTACGGCAATCTGCTCTTCACCGCCGTCGACTCCTCGCGCAGCGACGACTCCTGCAACAGCACGGCTCTGTCGGCGGATCACAAGGAGGCCTGGGAGGGCATCCGGATCTTCGACATCAGCGACAAGACCGCGCCCAAGTACATCAAGTCCGTCGAGACGAACTGCGGCTCGCACACGCTGACGCTGGTGCCGGGCAAGGGCTGGGACAAGAAGAAGAACGTCTACATCTACGTGCAGTCGTACAACCCGAACGCGACCTTCCCCGACTGCCTGCCGCCGCACGACAAGATCTCGATCGTCAAGGTGCCGCTGAAGAACCCGACCGCGGCGGCCGTCGCGGCCACCCCGGTCGTCTTCCCCGACGGCGGCAACGAGACCCAGCCGGGGCTGCTCATCCCGACCAGCGGCTGCCACGACATCACCGTGTACGCGGAGAAGGACATCGCGGCGGGCGCCTGCATGGGCGACGGCGTGCTGTTCGACATCTCCGACCGGCTGAACCCGAAGGTCACGGCCAGGACCACCGACCCGAACTTCGCCTTCTGGCACTCGGCGACGTTCAGCAACGACGCCAAGAAGGTCGTCTTCACCGACGAGCTCGGCGGCGGCGGCGCGGCCACCTGCAACGAGGCCACCGGGCCGAACCGCGGCGCCGACGCGATCTATGACATCTCGCACGGCCGGCTCGTCTTCAAGAGCTACTTCAAGATCCCGCGCTACCAGGCCGACAGCGAGAACTGCGTCGCGCACAACGGCTCGTTGATCCCGGTCAAGGGCAAGGACATCATGGTCCAGGCGTGGTACATGGGCGGGGTCTCGATCTGGGACTTCACCAACTCGGCCGCGCCGAAGGAGATCGGCTACTTCGAGCGCGGCCCCCGCGCCGACAACAGCGGCGGTGGCGTGTGGTCGGCGTACTACTACAACGGCTACATCTACGCCGCCGACTTCCACGAGGGCCTGGACGTCATCAAGATCAATGACCGGCTGACCGACGGCGCCGCACGGGTGCACGCCGATCAGCTGAACGTCCAGACCCAGCAGTCCTACCGCGAGTGGGGCTGGGGCTACGACGACTGAGCCGGCCACCCGGCGCTGATCCCGCCATCTGGCACTAAATTCGGCCACCTGGCACTGATCCGGCCACCTGGTACGGCGGAGCCCCCCCGGCTCCGCCGTACTGGCGGAAGTCCTGAGGCCTCCGTTGTACCGGCGGAGCCTCAGGACTTGCGGCAGAGGCTGATGGCGTCCGCGACGGCCGCCACGTCGGACCGGTCGTTGTAGTAGTGGAACGACATGCGCAGCAGGTCGCCGCGCGGCGCGGTCACGATGCGCCGCTCGGCCAGCCGGGCGGCCAGCCCCTGGGGGTCGTCGTCCGCTATCGCCACCTGCGGCCCGCGCGCGCCGGCCGGGCTCGCCACCCGCTCGCCCGCCGCTGCCAGCCGCTCGGCCAGCTCCTCGACGAGCTCCGACACATGATCCTGTACGGCCCGCGGGTCCACCCGCTCGATGAGATCGAACCCGGCGTTGGCCGCGTAGGCCGACGGCACGGGCGGCGTGCCGGTCTCGAAGCGCCGCGCGTCCCCGGGGAAGTCCAGCAGCCGGGTGTCGAACGCGAACGGGTTCACCCGGCCGAACCAGCCCGTCAGCTCCGGGTCGCGCTGATGCTCCAGGCCGTCGCGCACGTAGAGGAACGCGATGCCGGGCAGGCCGAGCAGGTACTTCAGTGAGCCCGAGGCCAGATAGTCGCAGCCGAGCGCGCGAACGTCGATCGGGGTGACCCCGGTGGCCTGGTAGGCGTCCACGAACACCCGCGCCCCCTGCTCGTGCGCCAGCCGTACGACGTCCTGGGCGGGCAGGCGGGCGCCGTTGCGGTAGGTGATCAGCGGGACCGACACCAGGTTGACGCGTTCGTCCACCACCCGCGCGTACGCTCCGGCCTCGACGTACTCGCCCATGTCCGCGGCCACCCGCACCTGGGCGCCGCGTCCGCCCTGCGCCAGCCAGACGTGCGCGATCGACGGGAACTCCAGGTCGTTGGTCACGATGCCGGGGCGGCTCGACCAGTCGAGCGACGAGGCGACCTGGAAGGCGGCCTCCGACGCGCACGAGAGCACCGCGATCTCGCCGGGGGAGGCCCCGATGAGCCGGGCGAACCGCTCGCGGGCCCACTCGACCTCGGCCATCCACACCTCCCAGGGAGCGCCCTTGTCGCGGAGCGAGTAGCCGATCTCCTGCAGCGAGTACGCCAGCTGGGCGGACAGGGCGCCCTGGCTGCAAGTCGCCAGATGCACAGTGTCGGCCAGCGACGGAAACTCCGCCCGGAATTGGGCAGCGTTTAACATATGTAACATTCCGGGCCGCCTGTCAGCTGATTTCCTTGAATTCAATAAACCTTCAATCACGCTACATCGATAGGATCGCCGGATGATTGGCACCAGAATTCGCGAGCTCCGGTCCGAACGTAATCTCACCGTGGCGCAGCTCGCGACTGCCTCGGGGGTGCCGAGCGCGTTGCTCAGCCAGGTCGAGCGCAATCGGGACGACCCCAGTCTGGAGACCCTGCGGAAGATCGCCAAGGCGTTGGGGCTGCCGCTGTTCAGCCTGTTCCAGGAGTCGGATCCGGCCCTTGTGGCGGTGATCCGCGCCGACGCCAGGGTGCGGGTCAAGTCGCCTGCCGACGGGATCACCTACACGCGCGTGTCGCCGGGTCGCGGACTGCTGGAGGTCCTGGAGGGGCACCTGCTGCCCGGTGGCTCGTCGGCCGCCGAGCCGTGGACGCATCCGTCGGAGGAGTGCGTGATGGTGCTGCGGGGGCGGCTCGTCGTCGAGGTCTCAGGCATCAACCATGAACTCGAGGCGGGCGACAGCTGCTATTTCGACTCCTCGCTGCCGCACCGCTATCTGAACACGGGCACCGAACCCACCGACTTCATCATTGCCGCGACGCCCCCTAGTTACTGATTTTTCCTGTCATAGTGATGCGGCTAGTGCCAACCCAAACCAGGAGGTCCTTCGTGGTGTCCAGATTCGGCCGCGCCTTGATCGTGGCGGGAGCGGCGTTGCTGGTGCTGCCGGTGCTACCGGCCCAGGCGTCGGACGGCGTCAAGGCCAGCGCCAACGTCAAGCTCGTCGCCAACGTCCCGAAACAGGGGCCGTTCAAGGACTCCGAAGCCTACGACACCGACCTGGCCTTCCAGGGTGACTACGCCTTCCAGGGCAACTATCACGGCTTCACGATCTACGACATCAAGAACCCGGCCAAGCCGGCGGTCGTCAGCCGCGTCACCTGCCCCGCCGCCCAGAACGACGTCTCGGTCCAGGGCGACCTGCTCTTCCTGTCGGTGGACGAGTCGATGACCAATGACTCCTGCAAGGCCGACGCCGAGACGCCCAGCGTGAAGTCGGCGTGGGAGGGCATCCGGATCTTCGACATCAGCGACAAGAAGCGGCCCAAGTACATCAAGTCCATCGAGACCGCCTGCGGCTCGCACACGCACACGCTCGTGCCCGACAAGACGCGGCCGGGCAAGAAGAGCACGGCCGTCTACCTGTACGTCTCGTCGTACGGGCCCGCCAAGTCGTACCCCGACTGCAAGCCGCCGCACGACCGGATCTCGATCGTCAAGGTGCCGCTCGGCAAGCCCACCTCCGCCAAGGTCGTCGCGCGCCCGGTGCTCTTCCCCGACGGCGGCAACGAGAAGCAGGAGGACCTGCTCGCCCCCACGACCGGCTGCCACGACATCACCGTGTTCCCGGCCAAGGACCTGGCCGCGGGCGCCTGCATGGGCGACGGCGTGCTCATGGACATCTCCGACAGGGAGCACCCGAAGGTCACGGCCAGGGTCACCGACGAGAACTTCGCGTTCTGGCACTCGGCGACGTTCAACAACACCGGCACCAAGGTCGTCTTCACCGACGAACTGGGCGGGGGCGTCATGGCCGCCTGCAACGCGGCGGTCGGTCCCCAGCGGGGCGCGGACGCGGTCTATGACATCACCGACGGCCAGCTCGCGTTCAAGAGCTACTACAAGATCCCGCGCAACCAGACCGGGGACGAGAACTGCGTGGCGCACAACGGCTCGCTGATCCCGGTCGCGGGCCGCGACATCATGGTCCAGGCGTGGTACCAGGGCGGCGTGTCGATCTGGGACTTCACCGACTCGTCGGCGCCCGCGGAGATCGGCTACTTCGACCGCGGCCCGCTGAAGCCCCAGAACCTCGGCGGCTCCTGGTCGGCCTACTACTACAACGGCCACATCTACAGCAGCGACATCCAGAAGGGCCTGGACGTGCTGACCATCACCGACCAGCGGACCGACCCGGCCGCTGCGAAGCGGCTGAAGGTCCTCAACACCCAGACCCAGTACGCCTACTGACCCGCCGGGTTACTGGGGCGGCACGAACCCACCCGGAGTCGCCTGCGGCGGCGACTCCGGCGCACTCGGCGCCTGCGGCTGGTACGGCTGGGCGGCCTGAGGTTGGTACGGCTGAGTGGGCGGCGTCGTCGGCGGATAGGGCGCTTGGTACCCCGGCTGAGGCGCCTGGTACGCCCCCGGTTGCGCAAAGGGCCCCGGCTGGGGGAAAGGCCCAGGTTGGGCCGGGGGCGTCATGCCGTTGCGCTGGGCCAGCCGTACCTGGTCGCGCCTGCGACGCTCGGCCAGGACGGCGCTCAGGTACGCGTGCGGCGGCACCCCGGATGGCGCGGCCGGCGAGACGAACGCCGCCACCTGAGCCGCGATGCGCATCCCCACCTCGTGCTGGATCTGCGGCGACAGGTCGTGCCAGCGGGAGACGTACTGCCGGGCGGCCGTCGCCACCTCCTCAGGCAGCTGGGAGAGCTCCAGCGTCGCGGCCCAGGCGGCCAGCGGCGGCGGCATCATGATCAGATGCCCGTCGGATCGCGGCCCGCGCTCCGAGATCACGATCGTGCCCGCGAAGATGTCGCCCAGCCGCTTGCCCCGCTGGGAGACCAGCGAGGAGATCAACGCCGGCGCCCCGGAGAACATCCAGAACTCCACCAGCCCGGCCAGCCCCCGGAACAGCGCCTGCCTGAACCGTTCGGGGCTCCCGTCGTCGCTGACCACCCGCAGCCCGAGCGCCAGCTTGCCGAGGCTCCGCCCTCTGCTCACCGTCTCGAAGATGACCGGGTAGCCCACGATCACCAGCACGAGCAGCACGATCGACACGGCCGCGAACAGCGCCGTGTCAGTGACCAGGAAGAATGCTTGCAATGCAACGTACGTGGCGATCAGGACGGTCATCTGGACCGCCATGTCGATGATGAGCGCCAGGGCGCGGGACGGCATCTGGGCCACCCGTACCTCGACGACGACGGCGTCACCGGTCACAACCTCTGACATACGTGGAGCCTAACGGCATTGACCCGATGGATGACCGGCCACAATGGTCGGGTGGACATCGATGCGTTCGTCACCGCACACCGCCCGGTATGGGACAGATTGGAGCACTTGATCAAACGCCGCTCCTCCCTGACCGGTCCCGAGGTCGACGAGCTGGTCGACCTCTACCAGCGGGTGTCCACGCATCTGTCGATCGTCCGCTCGTCCTCCGCGGACGCGATGCTGACCGGCCGCCTGTCCGCGCTGGTGGCCAGGGCGCGGTCGGCGGTGACGGGCGCGCACACGCCCGCCTGGCGGGAGTTCGTCAGGTTCGTCACCGTGTCGTTCCCGGTGGTGGCCTACCGGGCCAGGTGGTGGTGGCTGGCCACGTCGCTGGCGTTCATCGCCGTCTCGTGGGTGCTCGGCGCGTGGGTGGCGAGCAATCCCCAGGTGCAGACCTCCATCGCCTCGCCCGACGAGATCACGCAGCTCGTCGAGCACGACTTCGCCGACTACTACTCGGAGAACCCGGCCGCCTCCTTCGCCGGACACGTGTGGATCAACAACGCGTGGGTCTCGGCGCAGGTCATCATCTACGCGATCCTCCTGGGCCTGCCGATTCCCGTGCTGCTCTGGTCGAACGCCGCCAACCTCGGCGTCTCCGCCGGGCTGATGGCCTCCCGCGGCAAGCTGGACATCTTCTTCGGGCTGATCACCCCGCACGGCCTGCTGGAGCTGACCGCGGTCTTCCTGGCGGCGGCCGTCGGCATGCGGCTGGGCTGGACGGTCATCGACCCAGGGCCGCGCAGGCGGGTCGAGGCGCTGGCGGAGCAGGGCCGGGCGGTGGTCAGCGTGGCGCTCGGGCTGGTCGGGGTGCTGTTCGTGTCGGGGCTCATCGAGGCGTTCGTCACGCCGTCCGGGCTGCCGACCCCGGTGCGGGTGGGCATCGGGGTGCTCGCCGAAGGGGCCTTCCTCGCGTACGTGATCGTCTTCGGCAGGCGGGCCCTGCGCCAGAACGAGACCGGCGACCTCGAACGCGCCCCGGACGTGGCCCCCAGCGCCTGAGCTCGACCACAGGCTGTCTACAGGCGGCCGGCGGCCTTCAGCGCCAGGTACGCGTCCGCCAGGGCCGGGGCGATGTCCTCCGGGGGCGCGTCCACCACCTCGACGCCGTGGCGGCGCAGCCGGGCGGTGATGCGCCGCCGCCCCAGCTGCGTGTGCTCGGCCGCCGCGGCGTCGTACACCTGCTCGGCCGTGTCCTTCTGGGCCGCCATCGCCGCCACGCGCGGATCGGAGACGCCCGCGACCAGCACCAGGTGGCGCGCGGACAGCTGCGGCAGCACCGGCATCAGCCCCTCTTCGAGCGCGGCCGAGTTGAGGTCGGTGAGCAGCACGACCAGGCAGCGCCGCTTGGCCCGGGACAGGACCGCCGCGACCATGCCCTGCGAGTCGGCCTCGATCAGCTCCGCCTCGATCGGCGCCATCGCGTTGACCAGCGAGGACAGCAGCTCGGTGCGCGAGGCACCGGCCACCCAGGCGCGTACGGCCCGGTCGTAGGCGAGGAAGTCCACCTGGTCGCCCGCCTTGGCGGCCAGCGCGGCGAGCAGCAGCGCGGCGTCCATCGACCAGTCGAGCCGGGGCCAGCCCGGCACCGGCCGGGGCTCCGGCCGGACCAGCAGCCCGCCGGCGCCCGCCTGAGCGCCGGCCATCGGCGTCGGGGCGTCGCCCACCCGGCCGGCGGAGGTGCGGCCGGTGTCGAGCACGATCAGCACCCGCCGGTCGCGTTCCGGACGCCAGGTGCGCACGACCACGTCGTGGCGGCGCGCGGTGGCCCGCCAGTCGATCGAGCGTACGTCGTCGCCCACCACGTACTCGCGCAGCGAGTCGAACTCGGTGCCCTGCCCGCGTACCAGGGCCGGGTGCTGGCCGTCGAGCTCACGCAACCTGGCCAGCCGGGAGGGCAGGTGCTTGCGCGACAGGAACGGCGGCAGCACGCGCACCGACCACGGCGCCCGGTGGGTGCCCTGACGGGCGGCCAGGCCGAGCGGCCCGAGCGAGCGCACGGTGATCGCCACGGACTCGCGGTCGCCGCGCCTGGTCGGGGTGAGCGTCACGACGAGCTTGCGGCGCTCTCCGGCGGGCACGTCGAGCCGCTGGGAGCGCGGTGAGGCGCCCGCGGAGGGCGGCCAGGCGTCGCGCAGCAGACCGCGTACGCGCCTGCCGCCCGGGTTCTCCACCACCAGCTCGACCGTCGCCTGGCCGCCGAGCCGGACCAGCCGGTCGCCCGAGCGGTGGAAGCGCAGCGAGCGGACCGCGCCCGCGAACACCAGGTCCACGATGATCGCGGCGGCCAGCAGCAGGCAGACGCCCGCGACCGCGGGTCCCGGATCGGGCGCCAGCAGCACGACCACGATGCCGATCGCCGCCACCAGCCCGGCGCGTCCCGTCAGAGCCATCAGCGCGGGACCGGGACCGAGGCCAGGATGCCGTTGAGCAGGCCGTCGGAGGTCGCGCCCTCCAGCTCGGCCTCGGGCCGCAACTGGATCCGGTGCCGCAGCGCGGGCCTGGCCAGCGCCTTGACGTCGTCGGGCGTGACGTAGGCGCGGCCCGACAGCCACGCCCATGCCCGAGAGGCGGCCAGGAGCGCGGTCGCGCCACGCGGTGAGACGCCGAGCTGGAGCGACGGAGAGTTCCTGGTGGCCCGGGAGACGTCCACGATGTAGCCGAGCACCTCGGGCGCCACGTGCACCTTCGACACCGCCTCGCGGCCCGCTTCGAGGTCCTGGGCGGTGGCGACGGGCTTGATCTCGGACAGGTCGCGCGGGTCGAAGCCGCGCGCGTGCCGTTCGAGGACCATGATCTCCTGGTCGCGCGGTGGCAGCGGCACGGTCAGCTTGAGCTGGAACCGGTCGAGTTGCGCCTCCGGCAGCTGGTAGGTGCCCTCGTACTCGATCGGGTTCTGCGTCGCGCACACCACGAACGGGTCGGGCAGCTTGCGCGCGTCGCCCTCCACGCTGACCTGCCGCTCCTCCATCGCCTCCAGCAGCGCGGCCTGGGTCTTCGGCGGGGTGCGGTTGATCTCGTCGGCCAGCAGCAGGTTGGTGAACACCGGCCCCTCGCGGAACTCGAACCGCGCCGTCTTCGCGTCGTAGATCAACGAGCCGGTCACGTCGCCCGGCATCAGGTCGGGCGTGAACTGCACCCGCTTGAAGTCCAGCGAGAGCGCGGCGGACAGCGTGCGGACCATGAGCGTCTTGGCCACGCCCGGCACGCCTTCGAGCAGCACGTGCCCCCTGCACAGCAACGCGATGACCAGCCCGGTCACCACGGCGTCCTGGCCCACCACGGCCTTGGACACCTCGGCGCGCAGCGCGCTGAGCGCGTCCCTGGCCGCGTCACCGCCGGGCACGTGGGCGGTCTCCTCAATGTTCACTGACGGTCCTCTCGATGACGTCCAAGTAGCGTGCCAGGCCGACGAGCCCGGCGTCGTCGGCGGGGGGCGGGCCGTACAACGCGGCGCCGATCTCCTGCGGGTCCTGGCCGGTCCGTACGGCGATGGCGGCCACCAGCTCGTGCCGCCCCGAGCCGGAGCCGAGGCCGAGCCGGGGCGTGAGCCGGTCGATCGTGCCGGCCCTGAGCGAGTCGGCCGCCCTGCCCCTGGCCCGTCTGGCCCGGTAGAGCCGCCCGCGTCCCTCGACCGTCTCCGCGGCCCGCACGACGACGGGCAACCGCTCGGTCACGACCGGCCCCAGCCGCCGGCCCCGCCAGAACGCCACCAGCGCCACCGTGATGACCGACATCAGCACGGCCCAGGGGATGCCCGCGGGCATCAGTTCGTAGATGGACTGACCGGCCTCGCCGGGCAGCTCGCCCACCGGCGGCGTCTCGGGCGCCACCAGCCAGGTCACGGCCTTGGCCGAGCCCAGCAGGTTGAGGGCGAGCGCGGCGTTGCCGTCCTCGGCCAGGCGCTGGTTGGTCATGAACTCGCCGCTGCCCAGGACCGTCGTGGTGCCGCCCGCGTTGGGGTAGCTGACCAGCGTCGATCCGTCGCCCGCCGGGTAGCAGCCGATGGCGCCGGACGGTCCGGCGAACGCGCTGCCGCCGATGAACGCGCTGCCCGCGGCCTTGGCGGCGGGCAATGAGCACTCCGGCTCGCGGGAGCGCTCGCGGGCGCCGCCCCGCTCCGGCCTTACGCCGGGGGCCAGCTCGTCGAGGTCGAAGACGTTGCCGACGATCACCCGGTCGCCCTGGATCGCGGCCAGCTCGCGGGTGTTGGTGTAGGTCGCGTCGGTGATCAGCAGCAGCCGGTCGCCCGGTGTGGCACCGTTCGCCTTCGCGGCGGCCGCCCCCGACGAGTCGACCCGGTCGACGGTGACACCGCGGTCGCGCAGCAGCGCGGCCAGCGCCATCGAGCCCGACAGCGAGGAGTCGGCGGGATCCAGGTGGCGGGCCGGGCGGGAGTCCGGTTTGAGCAGCACGCTGAGGACCGCGGCGAGCACGATGAGCGCGCCGAGCAGGACGATCATCCGGCTCGCCCGCCAGGTCGAGCGGACGGTCGGGGCGGTGGAGTAGGATTCGCCGGTCTCCTGGGGGCGCATGTCGAGGCTCATGAGGTTCCCCCAGTCGGCGGGACCGGTCTGGCGCTCATGGGGTCCTCCCGGCCAGCGGGACCGGCCTGGCCTGGCGGAGCCGCTCGTCGAGCTCGCTCATGGCGGTGTACGCCTCCCGGGTGCCCGGCACGTCGCCGTAGGTCACGTCGTCGAACGAGCGGGCGGCGGCCGTCAGTTCCGCGGCGAAGGCGGGCAGCGCCTGGCCCGCCTCGGCGGCCAGTTCGTCGGCCGTGCGTCCGGGCAGCCCGTCGACCAGGGCCCGCTCCTCCAGGTCGCGGGCGATGGCGCGCAGCCGTTCCTGGATCGCCTCGGTCCAGCGGCCCTGGGTGGCCAGCCGTTCGGCCGCCTGGCGGTGCTCGGCGGCGGTCATCCTCCGCTCGCCGAACAGGCCGTCCGCCGCCGTCGCGTTCGCCCGCGAGGTCTTGCGGAGCTGCCATACGACCAGCGCGATGACCCCGCCGATGATCAGTACGATCACGACGGCGGAGATGATGCCGCCGGTCGTGCCGCCGCCCGTGGCCGCGTCCATGAGATCGCCGACGAACTGGGTGAAGCGCCGGTACGCCTGGTCCAGCAGTGATTCCTTCTCGTATCCGGGCTTGAGGAGCTCATCCGCGGCCCTGCGCGCGGCCTCCCCCCTGTCGATCGGCGTCACGGCCTGGCGGAGTTGGACGGGTGCCAGAGCTCGTCGGCCGAGGCGTGCACCCAGCCCTGACGCTGCTGCTCGATCGCCGCCGTCTGCAGCACCAGGTCGAACGCCTCGCTGCGCATCCGCCGGTCGGCGTAGAGCAGGCCCGAGACGCCTGCCTCGAACGGATAGGTGATCATCGCGCCGAGCGTGCCGCCGATGGTGATCAGCACCGTGGACAGCACGGTGGCGCCCGCCGACTCGCCGAGCAGGCCGAAGAGGGTGCCGGCGATGGTGAAGGGCACCTCCAGGATGCCCGCGACGAGCCCGACCAGCAGCGAGGTGAGCAGCAGGATGCCGAGCACCCGCCAGAAGTCGCCGGTCACGAGGTTCCAGGAGCGCCGCAGGGCATCGATGGGGCCCCTTCCCTCCAGCACCACGGCCGGCGCCGCGAGCGCGAAGCGGGTCCGGAAGTACAGCACGTAGGCGAGGTACAGGATGAGCAGCAGCCCGGTGATCACGAGCACGCCGCCGGCCGCGGCGGGCGAGTCGTCGCCCGCGCCGGTCGCGATGACCGCGACGATGATCAGCGCGATGACGACCAGCGGGACCAGCATGATGACGGCCATCAGCCCCACCACGCCGAACAGCGCCGGGACGCGGCTCTTGGTCAGCTGCCACGCCTCTCCGGCGGAGATCTTGCCGCCGAACACGGCGCGGCCGAGTATCCGCATCAGCACGCCGGTCAGCAGTGTCACCACGACGAAGCTGACCGCGTAGGAGACGAGCGCGCCGCCGTACTGGGCGATGAAGCCGCCGTACAGGCCGGTCACGTCCGCCTGCTCCGCCGAGGACGGATCGTTCAGCACGCCGCGCATGGTGTCGAAGGCGAACACCTGTCCGATCGCGATCGGGACGGCCCCGAGCAGGGCGGCGACCGCCGAGAGGCCCAGCACGGCCTTGGGGTTGGACCGGATGAGTTTGATCGTTCCGTCGAGGATGTCGCCCAGCCCCAGCGGCCGTAGGGGTATGATCCCCGGGCGCAGTGCGGGCGGGTGCGGCATGTAGCCGTAGCCGGGCGGCGGCTGCTGATAGGGCGGTTGCGGACCGGAGCCGGGTGGCGGTTGCTGCGGCTGTTGGTGCTCGAAGCCGGGGGCGGTCCACGGCGAGGTCTGCGGGGCGCCGTAGGGAGGGGGCTGTTCTGGAGCCCAGCCTGGTGGCGTCTCGGGCGAGGGACCGTGACCGTCTGACATATCCCAATCCTGGCATGGTGGGCGGGGCATTGGTGTCGTGCGTACGATTCGCCGGCGCAACTCGCCCGCATTCCAGGGCGTTCCGGCGCAAGGATCTCATCGAAGGATGGCCGAAAGTCGTTCCGTTACCGCAGACTGAGATTGCGGTCGCGGATGCAAGTCTAAAACTCGTCTTTTGCGGGTCTCATGTCCCACGCATGGGCCAACTAAGGGTAACCTTCAGCGATCGTGCGGGTATGTCCCAGAATGCGTAGAACGAATGAGGGGCCATGAAAGGTCGCGTGCTGGTCGTCGATGACGACGCCGCTCTCGCCGAGATGCTGGGCATCGTGTTGCGCGGCGAAGGCTTCGAGCCATCCTTTGTCTCAGACGGGGACAAAGCCCTCGACGCTTTCCGGGACACGCGCCCGGACCTGGTGTTGCTCGACCTGATGCTGCCGGGGGCCGACGGCATCGACGTGGCGCGCAGGATCCGGGCGGAGTCGGGGGTGCCCATCGTCATGCTCACCGCCAAGAGCGACACGATCGACGTCGTGCTCGGTCTGGAGTCGGGGGCCGACGACTACATCGTCAAGCCGTTCAAGCCGAAGGAGCTCGTGGCCAGGGTGCGGGCGCGGCTGCGCCGTACCGACGAGCCCACTCCGGAGATCCTGCAGATCGGCGACATCACCATCGACGTGGCCGGCCACTCGGTCAAGCGCGGCGAGGAGACCATCAACCTGACGCCGCTCGAGTTCGACCTGCTCGTCGCGTTGGCCCGCAAGCCGCGCCAGGTCTTCACCCGTGAGGTCCTGCTGGAGCAGGTCTGGGGCTACCGGCACGCGGCCGACACGCGCCTGGTCAACGTGCACGTTCAGCGGCTCCGGGCGAAGATCGAGAAGGACCCCGAGCACCCCGAGATCGTGGTCACGGTCCGTGGTGTGGGCTACAAAGCCGGGCCGGCCTGACCGGCGCCCCACCCTGCCATGCCCCCGACTAGCCAGAAACGACTCCGTCGCCGTACTCTCCGCCAGATTCTCGGCGGGGTCCGGCGGCGGACGCGGCGTGCGGCGGGCAGGGCACGGAGTGTATGGCGGCGCTCGCTTCAGCTCCAGGTGGTCACCAGCACGCTGGTGATCTCCGTGACCGTGGTGGTCGTGCTCGGCGTCTTCCTGTCCGACCAGATCAACCGGTCGGTCATCGAGAGCCGCCAGCAGTCGTCGGCCACCGAGGCGCTCGCCGACCGCGTGCAGATCGCCGACGCGCTCAGCCAGAAGCCCGACGACCAGGCCAAGTCGACCTCCGACGCGAGCGGCAACGCGCCCGCCGACCCGCTCGACGAGGTGATGGACACCATCACCGGCTCCGGCGAGAACGGCTCCAAGAAGCGCTACGAAGTGCTGGTGCTCAACACCTCCAACCCCGGCAGATCGCGCGCCTCGGGCAACGTCACGCCGGAGGACGTGCCGCTGGCACTGCAGCAGGCCCTGCGGCGCGACGAGCGGAAGTTCATCTTCGACAAGCCGTACCGCTTCACCGCGCCCATCACGTTCACCGGTGAGAGCCAGCCCACGCCCACGCTGGTCATCGCTGGCGTGGTCAGCCTCCTCAACGGCGAGAACTACGAGGTCTACCACTTCTTCCCGATCAGCGAGGAAGAGCGGATGCTGTCCAACGTCCGGCTCGCCATCGCCGTGGTGGGCCTGGGCCTCGTGGTGCTGCTGGCCGCCATCGCCTACCTGGTCGCCCGGCAGGTGGTCAGCCCGGTCCGGCTGGCCCGCGAGGCGGCCGAGCGCCTGGCGGCGGGCAAGCTCGACGAGCGGCTCAAGGTACGCGGTGAGGACGACCTGGCCCGCCTGGCCACCTCGTTCAACGAGATGGCCGTCAACCTGGCACTGAAGATCCACCAGCTGGAGGAGCTGTCCCAGGTCCAGCGGCAGTTCGTGTCCGACGTCTCCCACGAGCTGCGTACCCCGCTGACCACGGTCCGGATGGCCGCCGACCTGCTCTACGACGCCCGCGAGGACTTCGACCCGATGGCCGCCCGCTCGGCCGAGCTCATGCAGGCCCAGCTGGAGCGGTTCGAGTCGATGCTGGCCGACCTGCTGGAGATCAGCCGCTACGACGCCGGCGCCGCCACGCTCGACCTCGACCCGGTCGACGTACGTGACGTGGTGCTGCGCGCGATCGGCGACTCCGAGGCGCTGGCCGAGCGCCACTCCACCCGCTTCGAGCTGCGGCTGCCCAACGAGCCGTGCATGGCGGAGATCGACAACCGGCGGGTCGAGCGCATCCTGCGCAACCTGCTGTTCAACGCCATCGAGCACGGCGAGGGCAGGGACGTCGTGGTGACGGTGGGCGCCGACCGGGACGCGGTGGCGGTCGCCGTACGAGATCACGGGATCGGCCTGAAGGCGGGCGAGGAAACCATGGTGTTCGACCGGTTCTGGCGCGCCGACCCGTCACGGGCGCGGACCATCGGCGGCACCGGGCTGGGCCTGGCCATCTCGCGTGAGGACGCCTCCCTGCACGGCGGCTGGCTGCAGGCGTGGGGGCAGCAGGGGGAGGGCTCGCAGTTCCGGCTGACGCTGCCCCGGGTGGCCGGGACCGACCTGAAGGGGTCGCCGCTGTCGCTGGTGCCACCGGAGATCGAGATGCGGCGTACGTGGCGCGGGCAGATGACGCCGGTGCTGCTGCCCGCCTCGGCGGACGGGGCTGGTTATGACGAGGACTAGTCCTTCGGTTTTGTTGCGGATCAGGCGGCTCGGCGTTGCCGCCGCCGTCGTCGCGGCTCTCCTCTGGAGCTCGGCCTGCGCGGTGATCCCCGTGGGCGGTCCGTTCCCGGTCGGCGAGGCCGATGGCGGCGACCCGATGAACAAGCCGTTCCAGCGCATGGTCGCCATCCCGCCGCAGGCCGGCTGGTCGCCGGAGCAGGTGGTGACGGGCCTGCAGGCCGCCATGGCCGCTTACGCCGACGACCCGGAGATCCTGGCGAAGTACCTGACTCCTGAGGCGCGGCAGGCGTGGAAGCCCGGCGGTCCGGTGACGGTCCTCGACAACCTGGTGAAGTACGACGTGGAGGGGAAGATCGGTGACAAGGAGATCACCGTCACCCTCTCCGGCACCCAGGTCGCCCGGATCGAGAACGACGACACCTACGTGCCCACCTCCGGGGGGGTCGACAAACCGTTCACGCTGGTCAAGGACCAGCAGGGCGACTATCGGGTCAAGTCGCTGGTCGGCGGCCTCCTGCTCACCGAGGCGGACGTCACCCGCGCGTACCGGCCGACGAACCTCTACTACCTGAACGGCACCCCCGGCAGCGGCGGCGCCAACTCGGACATGCTCGTCGTCGACCGGGTCCGGCTGCGGCTCAAGCCCACCGAGAGCTTCGCCAAGACGATCATCGAACGGCTGCTCAAGGGCCCGAGCAAGGCGCTGCAGGGCGCCGTGGAGAACGTCTTCCCGCACGGCACGCGGGTCGAGTCCGTACGGGCCGGGGACGACCGCGTGGTGATCAACCTCAGCGGTCCCATCGACCCGGGCGGCATCTTCACCAGGGGACTCCAGGCCCAGCTCAGATGGAGCCTGACCAGCAACAACGTGGCCAACGGCCGGTACATCGAGGTGCAGCTGGACGGCGAGCCGTTCTACTCCTCAGAGGCCATGACCATCCCGCCCAACATCAGCGACCCCTGGCTGGGCACCTCCTCGAACGCCGCCTACTACACCAGCAAGGGCGCCGTCTACGCGATGGCCACCGAGGGCCCCGGCCGGCCCGTGGCCGGACCCGCCGGCCAGGCGAACAACCAGTACTCGGGCTTCGCCGTGGCGGTCGGCGGCTTCTCCGTCGGCCAGGGCGCCGACCTCATCGCCGCCAAGTCGAGCGCGGGCGGCATTTGGGTGACCACGGCGGCGGCGGACGGCCGCTGGCAGCAGTGGATTCAGGGGGCGAGCGCGGATCTCACGCCGCCTTCCTGGCATCGGGATGGCACCCTATGGACGTACGACCGCCGGAACGGCGCCGTGCTGCGGTGCAATCCGGGCGCCGGGCGCGGGCCTGAACGCATCGCCGCGCCCAGCCTCGACGGGTTCGACGTCACGCGGCTGCGGATCGCCAGGGACGGGGTGCGGGTGGCGGTGACGATCGGCGAGCACGAGATCCGGGTCGGCGCCATCACGGGAAGCGGCGCCGCCATCATGCTCGGAAATTTCCAGACATTGAGCACGGTCGACGACGAGAAGATCCGGGACCTGGCCTGGCGCGACGGCGAGCACCTGGTGGTGCTGTCGCAGAGCAAGGCCGGGCCGGTGGTCAAGGAGATCAACGTGGGCGACGGCACGGTCACCAAGCTGCCGTCGGACACGCGACTGCGGACGCTGGCCGCGCAGGGTGAGCGGATCCTGGCGGGGACCCAGAAGAAGAACGAGATCCTGGAGTCCAACCTGGACAAGCAGAACTGGACCTCCAAGATCGCCGCAGACGCCGACACCCCGCTGTTCCCCCTGGGCTGACCGGACGCTTCCGCCTGGGCTGATCGGACGCTTCCGCCTGGTCCACCTGGACGCTTCCCGTGGTCGGCTGGAAGCTCCCCCCAGAGTCGGCCGGGCTGCGACTGGCCGCCATGCCGGTGCTGACCGGACGGCGATCCGCCATTCGTGTGGGGGTCATTCCTGGGTTGATAGGGCGGTAGCTGCCCGCCCGCCAGGGGCGCCCCTTCTCCTGACAGGGGACATCTGGACCACCGGGTTCCGGGGGGACGGATCCGCCGCTCAGGCGGGGCCGTCCTTGGGCTGATGGGGACGGTGACTGGCCGTCCGTGCGGGGGGCCGTTCGTGGGCGGAAACCGTCGGGGTCGACGGGCATGCTGGTCCTCGTGTTCGCCGCTCTCGCCGACCTTGCTGACCTGGCCCTTCCCCAGAGCTGCCTGGGCTGTGGCACCAAGGGCCCGCGCCTGTGCGGGACCTGTCTGGACCCCGCCCCGGCCCGCCGCATGCCGAGACCCGCCCCCGACGGCCTCCCCGAGTGCTGGTCGGCCGCCGACTACACGGGGGCCGTGCGCGAGGCGATCGTCGCCTACAAGGAGCGTGGCCAGACCACGCTGGCCCATCCCCTGGCGACGGCCCTGGCCTTCACCGCCTGCCATGCCCTGGCCTTCACCGCCGGTCACGCTGCGGCGGACCGCCCTGCCACACCCCTCGGGAACCGCCTCGCCACACCCCTCGGGGACCGGCCCGCCACACCTGTGGCTGTGGCGGTCGTCCCCGTGCCCAGCGCCCGTCGAGCTCTCCGGTCGAGGGGTCACGACCCGGTCGGCAGGCTGGCCGCGCTGGCTGTGCGGCAGCTGGCGGCGTTCGGTCACCGGGCGGAGCTGTGGCCCGCGCTCGGACAGGCGCGTCAGGTTGGCGACCAGGCGGGCCTGAGCGCCACGCAGCGGGCCGCCAACCTCGCCGCCTCACTTCGGGTCACCCCCGCCGCGAAGGCCCGCCCAGCGGCCCCTGTGCTACTCGTGGACGACATTGTGACCACGGGCTCCACACTGGCCGAAGCCGCCAGGACACTCCGGGTGCACGGCGTTGACGTCCTGCTGGCGGTGACCGTGGCCGCGACACGCCGAAGATCTTGCAATCCATTACGGTCACACTGAGTAAAGAGAGATCATTTTTCTGCTCTCACTTGGACGTCACATGTGCCTACCCGCTGGGCAGCGGTGGGGCAGCTCAGGCCTCCGTGTGGGAGGAGGATATGTGGCCCGGCGTACGCAAAAAGGGGCATCCGTCACGTGAGTCACATCGGAGGAAAATCACAGAAAGTGATCGTTTGACCGATCCCTAGGCTGACATTCGTCTCCGATGCGGATAGCGTTCTGACATGGCACCCGTTCGGGTCCGTGGTTGCGCAGGGCCGGGAGTCCCGGCTCTGCTAGCCGATGCCAGCCGCAGGCAAAACGGTCCACGTAAGGCGACTCTTTGTCGACCGATCACGGTGCGGCTTAGGGGTAAGTCCTGCCTTCCCGGGGGTCCAGATGTCCCCCGTCAGGAGAGAAGGGCAGTAGTGGCATCAGAGCCGCGAAATCCTCAGCAGGCGGATGTGGGGTCGAAGACCAGGTCGGCCGGACGGGTGCCACCCGAGAACCCGGTGACGGAACGTCGGAAGAGGGTAACGGTGACAGCAGAGAGGCAGACGGAAGACCCCGCCCGGCAAGCACGTCGTCGGGCGCTCTTTCTCAGTCGTTAGACGAAGGGGGGCTGTTGCATGGACATCATCGTCAAGGGCCGGCACACAGGAGTGAGTGATCGGTTCCGAGACCAGGTGGAGACCAAGCTGGCCAGGATCGAGCGTCTGGACAACAAGCTCATTCGAGTTGATGTGGAGGTGTCGAAGGAGCGCAATCCGCGCATCGCCAGCCAGCGAGAGCGCGTCGAGCTGACCATTCACTCTCGAGGACCCGCCATTCGCGCGGAGGCTTCCGCCGACGATCGATTCGCCGCCCTGGACATGGCGCTGGACAAACTGGAAGGCCGGCTCAGGCGCCTGTCCGACCGGCGCAAGGTGCACCACGGCAACCACGCCCCGCCCTCCGTCGCGGAGATCACCGCGACGCTGCCCGAAGCCGCCGACCTGGCGCCACCGCGCAAGGCCGAGGTCGTACCGGAGTTCGACGAAGAAGAAGAGCTCCCCGACGACAAGCAGTATGACGACATCGTCCCCATCGAGATGGACGGCGACGGGCCGCTCATCGTACGAGAGAAGCACCACAAAGCGGAACCCATGACCATCGACCAGGCCCTCCTCGAGATGGAGCTGGTCGGCCACGACTTCTATCTGTTCCGTGACAAGGAGAGTGGCCAGCCGTGTGTCGTTTACAACCGGCGCGGCTACAACTATGGCGTACTTCGGCTCGTAGAGCCGTGACGCAGCGCTAAAAGATCTTCTCGACCACCCTAGGACCGCGTGAGACATGCCATCATTGGCGGTCCAACGGCTCTGGCCCCCCGACGAGGAGGAGACGTGAGCGAGCTCAGTCAGGTCATGAGCGAGCGAAGCGCGGAGATGGCGGTCTCCAGGCTGATCGAGGAGGCCTGGTGACGGAGTCCGGCGAGGCGCGCCCGTCAGGAGGCGAGCCGATCCGCGTCCTGATCGTGGACGATCACGAGCTGATCAGGCGGAGCCTGGCTCTGGCGCTGGCCGCCGAGCCAGACATCGAGGTGGTCGGTGAGGCGAGCGACGGGCATGAGGCGGTCGAACTGGCCGACCGCCTCATGCCCGACGTGGTGCTCATGGACGTACGCATGCCGCGGCGCGACGGCATCGAGGCGGCCAAAGGCATCAAGGCCTCGGTGCCGAGCACCCGCATCATCATGCTGACGGTCAGCGACGAGGAAGAAGACCTCTTCGAGGCCATCAAGGCGGGCGCGACCGGCTATCTGCTCAAGGACGTGCAGATCAACGACGTCCCCGCCGCCGTGCGCGGAGTTCACGAGGGTCAGTCGCTCATCAATCCGGCCATGGCCGCCAAACTCATCAACGAGTTCGCGAACATGAGCAAGAAGGAGAGCGAACGCCCACCCCAGCTCCCCGTGCCGCGGCTGACCGAGCGGGAGATGGAGGTGCTGCGCCTGGTGGCCAAGGGGATGAACAACCGCGAGATCGCCAAGCAGCTCTTCATCTCCGAGAACACGGTCAAGAACCACGTCCGCAACATCCTCGACAAGCTGCAGCTCCACTCGCGCATGGAGGCTGTGGTCTACGCGGTACGCGAGCGCATGCTGGAGATCACCTGACATCGCCCTCGGGCGGGCGCGGCGGCTACGGATCGCCCGCCCCCTCGGTGGGCGTGCCGGGTGACGAGCGTCTACGCCCGCGGTGAGCGTGACGGCTATCGGCCACCTACGCGCCCCTCGGTGGGCGTAACGGCTGTGCCCACCAGTCCCTGCGGTGGGACACGGCGGGTGCAGATTGCCTGCGTCCTCGACGAGTGTGGCGGCTGCCGACCGTCTGCACCTGCGGTGAGCGTGGCGCGTCCGGCCGCATGCCCTGCGGTGATCGTGGTGGCTGCCGACGACCTACCCGTCCTCTCGGCGGGCGTGGCGGTGATTCGTCGGCAACGGACGCAAGTAGGCGATGAGGCTTTGTCGCCACTCGCCGCCCATTAGGCGACGGAGTGGCGGTCAGTCCTGCCCCGGCTTCAGACGGCGATTACCCGAGGTCCGCCCCCCGGTCCGTCCGACCGGGGGCTACCTGGCTTTCGGTCCGAGGTGTGCCCGGTCCGAAGTGTGCCCGGTCCGAGGTCCGACCGGCCCGAGGTCGGACTGGGGGTCGGGCACACCTGGTGTCCGACCCGAGGTCCGGCTGGAGCACTCCCGGGGTCTGGTCCGAGGTCCTATCTGGGGTCTGTCTCCAAGTGGGCGATGAGGGCGGGGTCGGCGCGTTCGACTCGTACGGTGTCGCAGCCCACCCACTCGGCGGCCGACCACAGCGCGTCGCTGAGGGCGTCGGCCCACTTGGCGCCGGTGAGGCCCGGCTCCAGGCTGAGCTGTCTGGCCACCAGCGTGGTGCCGTCGCGGGCCGGGTCCACTCGGCCGATCAGCCGGCCACCGGCCAGCACCGGCATCGTGAAGTAGCCGTGCACCCGCTTGTGCTTGGGTACATAGAGCTCGAGCGTGTAGTTGAAGCCGAAGACCCGCTCGGTCCGGCCGCGATGCCAGATGAGCGAGTCGAACGGCGACACCAGCGTCGTCCGGTGCCGCCCGCGCGGCGCCGACTCCAGAGCCGCCGGATCGGCCCACGCGTTGGTCTGCCCCCTGGTCGAGGGCCAGCCGGTCACGCGTACGGGCACCAGCCCCGTGGCCCCGCTGAGCAGCGTCTCGTCGAGGATGGCGGCGAACCTCCCCTTGAGCCGCAGGAAGTCGATCAGGTCGCCCCGGGTCGCCACGCCCAGCGAGGCACCGGCGATGGCCGCCAGCCGTACGATGCACTCCTCGTCGGAAAGGTCCTCGGCCTGGAGTTCGGCGGGGACCACGCGCTCGGAGAGGTCATAGACCCGGCGCCAGCCGACGCGGCGGCTGCAGACGAGCTCGCCGATGTCCAGCAGCCATTCCAGGCCGATCTTCGAGTCGGACCAGTCCCACCAGGGGCCGCCGTTCTTGGCGCCGCCGACGTCGGAGGTGGTGAGCGGGCCCGAGGCGCGTACCTGCTCCAGCAGCTTGTCCACGTGGTCGGGCACCTCGTGCCAGCGGTAGCGACGATTGCGGTAGGCGCGCCGCCTGAAGGAGTAGAGGGGCCAGTGCTCGATCGGCAGGATGCAGGCGGCGTGGCACCAGTATTCGAAGCTCTGGGCGGGATTGTGCCAGTAGGCCCGCTCGACCTTGGGCCTGCCCACCGCGCCCAGGCGCGCGTAGGCGACGAGCTCGTGGGAGCGGGCCAGGACCGAGATCGTGTCGAGCTGGATCGCGCCGAGCCTGCGGAGCATGCCGTGCACGCCGCCTCGGCGGGCGTCGGCGCCGAGCAGGCCCTGGGCGCGCAGGATCAGCCGCCGCGCCTCGTCGGCCGTCAGATCCGTCATATCAGCACATTGGTACGGCTATGCATGCCGCGATGCTAGCGGCGGCCACCGACAGAAACCGACGGGAGGAAAAGAGGAGACGATGGCCCGCCGCCTGATGCCCGGCATGGGCGGGCGTCCGCTGTGACGCCTGGACGAGCGATGGCCCGTCGTGTGACGCCCGTATGAGACGCATGAGAGAGGTCCGCCGCGTGGCGCCCGCATGAGACGCATAAGAGAGGCCCGCCGTGTGACGCCCGCATGAGAGGGGTCGCTGCGATGCCCGGATGGGCGATGGTCCGTCCGCCCGCGTGACGCGCACGGGAGCGGGGTCCGCCGCGTAGCGCGCGTACGCGAGCGGCGGCCTTCCGCGTCTGTGTCGGAGGCTCAGGCGGCCTGGAGGGGTAGGGTGCCGGAGGTTCGGGCGTCCCCGAGGTTCGCCGGAGGCTCAGCGGTGGTCTTCCGCGTTGAGTCCCGCCCTGGGCGCGTCGATCACGACGTCGGTGAAGATGTCGAAGACGAGGGCGAGGATTCCGCCCACGACGAACACTCCGGCGCCGATCCAGATGAGCGTCCAGTTGGCGGCGGTCATCCCATAGCCGGCGACGACGGTGCCGAGCAGCATCACGGTCACCGCGAGCCATGAGGACGCGCGGCCGCCATGGTTACCGAGATTCTCCGTGTGCTCTGACTTGCGCCCCTCAACCATCACAAATCCTTCCCTTTGCCGGATATCCCGCTAACGGTGCAAACCACGGGCTTACCGGCATACGCTCTGCCTGAACCCCATTCTCCCAGACATGCCCGACGCTCTCGTCGTCGCGGTGGCTGTGTCTGGTTGCTGAACCGCCTACGATGGCAACGGGGAAGTTTGTCTCAGCCTCTCCTCCTGGCGGCGCCGCCGGGGTAGACCTGCGAGGAGCTTTACATAAAGTGGCAGCCATTCTCGACAAGATCCTACGTGCCGGCGAAGGCAAGACCCTGCGCAAGCTCAAGCGGATCGCCGATCAGGTCAACTCCATCGAGGACGACTTCACGAGCCTGTCCGACGCGGAGTTGCGCGCTCTGACGGACGAATTCAAGCAGCGGCTCGCGGACGGCGAAACCCTCGACGATCTGCTTCCCGAAGCGTTCGCGACCGTGCGCGAGGCGGCCCGCCGCGTGCTCGGTCAGCGTCACTTCGACGTGCAGATCATGGGCGGCGCGAGCCTTCACATGGGCAACATCTCGGAGATGAAGACCGGCGAGGGCAAGACCCTCACCTGTACTCTCCCTGCCTACCTCAACGCGCTCGCCGGCAACGGCGTCCACGTCATCACGGTCAACGACTACCTGGTCAAGGTCGGCGCCGAGAACATGGGCCGCATCTACCGATTCCTCGGTCTCGAGGTCGGCATGATCCTGGCCGGGCAGGCCCCGGAAGAGCGGCGCAAGCAGTACGAGGCGGACATCACCTACGGCACCAACAACGAGTTCGGCTTCGACTACCTGCGCGACAACATGGCGTGGTCGCTGGACGAGTGCGTGCAGCGCGGCCACCACTTCGCGATCGTCGACGAGGTCGACTCCATCCTCATCGACGAGGCGCGCACCCCGCTGATCATCTCCGGCCCGGGGGAGCAGTCGGGTAAGTGGTACACCGAGTTCGCCAAGATCGTGCCGCGGCTGCGTAGGGGCGTCGAGGCCAAGTCGCCCGACGAGGAGAGCACCGGCGACTACATCGTCGACGAGAAGAAGCGCACGGTCGGCGTGCTGGAGTCCGGTGTCGCCAAGGTCGAGGACTGGCTGGGCATCGACAACCTCTACAAGGCCGAGCACACCCACCTGGTCGGCTTCCTGAACAACGCTCTGAAGGCCAAGGAGCTGTTCAAGAAGGACAAGGACTACATCGTCGCCGAGGGTGAGGTGCTCATCGTCGACGAGTTCACCGGCCGCATCCTGCACGGCCGCCGCTACAACGAGGGCATGCACCAGGCCATCGAGGCCAAAGAGGGCGTGAAGATCAAGGACGAGAACCAGACTCTCGCCACGGTCACCCTGCAGAACTACTTCCGCCTCTACAAGAAGCTGTCCGGCATGACCGGCACCGCCGTCACCGAGGCGAACGAGTTCCACCAGACGTACAAGCTCGGCGTGGTCCCGATCCCGACGAACCGTCCGATGATCCGCAAGGACCAGGCCGACGTCGTCTACAAGACCGAGGACGCCAAGTTCGCCGCGGTCGTGGAGGACATCAAGGAGCGCTACGACGTCGGCCAGCCGGTGCTGGTCGGCACCACCTCGGTCGAGAAGTCCGAGCGGCTGTCCAAGGCGCTCAAGCGCCGCGGCGTCCAGCACGAGGTGCTCAACGCGAAGAACCACGCGCGTGAGGCCGCGATCGTCGCCGAGGCGGGCCGCAAGGGCGCCGTCACCGTCGCCACCAACATGGCCGGTCGAGGCACCGACATCATGCTCGGCGGCAACTCCGAGTTCCGCGCCGACCTTGAGCTGCGCCAGCGCGGCCTCGACCCGCTCGAAACGCCAGAAGAATACGAGAAGGCGTGGCCCGAGGCGCTCGAGAAGGCCAAGGCGGCCGTCAAGGCCGAGCACGACGAGGTCACCGAGCTCGGCGGCCTCTACGTCCTCGGCACCGAGCGGCACGAGTCGCGCCGCATCGACAACCAGCTCCGCGGTCGTTCCGGCCGCCAGGGCGACCCGGGCGAGTCGCGTTTCTACCTCTCGCTCGGCGACGACCTGATGCGCCTGTTCAACTCGGCCAGGGTCGAGATGATCATGACCAGGCTCAACATCCCCGACGAGCAGCCGATCGAGTCCGGCATCGTCTCCAAGGCCATCGCCTCCGCCCAGCACCAGGTCGAGCAGCAGAACTTCGAGATCCGCAAGGAAGTTCTCAAGTACGACGAGGTCATGAACCGGCAGCGCAAGGTGATCTACGCCGAGCGCCACCGCGTGCTGGAGGGCGCCGACCTGCACGAGCAGGTGCAGGGCTTCATCGGCGAGGTGATCGACGGCTACGTCGCGGGCGCCACGGCCGAGGGCTTCGCCGAGGAGTGGGACCTCGACAAGCTGTGGAAGGCGTTCGGCGAGCTCTACCCGGTCACGGTCACCATCGACAACGTGGTCGAGGAGGCCGGCGGCCGCGAGGAGCTCAGCGCCGAGTTCATCAGCACGAAGATCAAGAAGGACGCGCTGGAGGCATACGCCAGGCGTGAGGAGGAGCTCGGCGCCGACGCCACCCGCGAGTTCGAGCGGCGCGTCATCCTGTCGGTCCTGGACCGCAAGTGGCGCGAGCACCTCTACGAGATGGACTACCTGCGCGAGGGCATCGGCATGCGGGCCTACGCGCAGAAGGACCCGCAGATCGAATACCAGCGCGAGGGCTTCGAGATGTTCGCCGCGATGCTCGAGGGCATCAAGGAGGACTCGGTCGGCTTCCTGTTCAACATCGAGGTCGAGGTTCAGGAGAACCCGATCGTCGAGGAAGAGGACGCGATGATGGCGGAGACCCGCTCGATCATCGCGCGCGGCCTGCGTGGGCCCGAGCGGCCCGCCGAGCTCGAATACTCCGCGCCGGGTGAGGCGGGCGAGGTCGAGCACACCCGGGTCCGCAGCACGTCGGCCGAGCGCGCCGCCTACGGCAACGTCGAGCGCAACGCGCCCTGCCCCTGCGGCTCGGGCAAGAAGTACAAGCGCTGCCACGGCGATCCCAAGAACGCCCAGGCATAACGCACCGGTCCGGTTCTGGAAGAAGGCCCTCGCCTGTCGGCGGGGGCCTTCTTCCGGTTGTCAGGCGGTTTCGAAGTCTTGTCAGGCGGTTTCGAAGTCCGTGCACAGCCATTGGACGCCGCGCCGCTCAAGCCGTACGGCGAGTACGTGGCTGCGTTCGCCGCAGTGGACGAGGAGGCACATCTCGACCGCGCCGTCCTTGGGCTCCTTCACGTGCGGGCTCCCCACGAACGGCGCTCGTTTCGTCTCGATCATCCGCCCCGCCTTGACGAGGTCGCGGTAGGCCCGGTCGGTGAGCCGGTCGGCGACGCTCTCGGGCGGCCGCCGCCCCGAGAGCACCTCGGCCAGTGCCTGCCCGAGCAGTCGCAGCTTGCGCTCGTCGGGACCGACTCCCGGCGGTCCCCACACGAGCGGGTCGGAAACGGCGGCGTGCGGAAGGGATGACATGGGGCCTCCGATGTCATAGGGGGAGAGGGACAGTACAAGGAGTTTCCGGCCCGGCCCCCGAATACATCACCCACCAACTTTCCCGCTCAGCCCACCGATTCGAGGTGATTGGCGAGAAAGATCACCGGAAGTTGGAGTGGTGCTGAGCGGTGCTATCTGGGATTTCGGTCCTGCGCCAGTCGCCTATGGGCTGTCTCCAACGAATTCGGGCGGCCTCTATCGTCGGAGCCACTGATGTCGATTCGGGTGTCGCGGTCCGTAATCCATCTGCGGCGCTGTGTGGCAATCAATGGCTAAGCGCACAGGGACATACCACCAAACGTGCGGAGATGATCAGTATGTCGGGGACGGCTGCTAGGTTGCGGCGGCATGGCGAAGTCCTCCCGGCAGAAGCCGCCGTGCCTTTATGTGATCGATGAAGATTTCGTCCTGCCCGATCGGGGTGACGAGCAGGAAGGGGCGCCTGAGTCCGCGGTTCCCGCTGGTGATCCGGACGAGGCGGTGCGGCTCTTCCACTCCTACCGGCGGCTGATGGCGCAGATCCTCGGGTACGAGGAGGACCTTGCCGAGGTGGAGGAGAGTCTCGGCGTCGTGCTGCCTCCGGACCTCCGCGCGCTGTACGGCATCGCCGACGGTGACGGCGAGAATCTGTGGATCGACGCGGACCTGCCGCAGTTGCCCGTCGAGCATGCCACGTACAGCGACGACCGGCCCTCCCGGGCGCGGGCCACGCAGGCGGGTCCACGGGTGCAGGAGGACCGGGTGGTCGTCGGTATTTATTCACCCCCACCGCCCCGAACGCGACTGGCCGAGCTCAACGGACTGGGTCACCAGTTATGACGGTCCCCCCAGGAGCTACGAGGGCGGCTCGCCCGAGTCGACGTCTGGTTCGGGCTCTCGGCCAGGGGTCATGATGTTCAGTTTGCGGATGAGGAAACTGAACACCACGTAATAGACCACCCCATAGATCACCCCGAGCAGGAGGATGCCCGGCAGGTTGTGGGTGTTCGACTTGCTGGCGTTCAGCAGCATGTCCAGCAATCCCGCCGAGAAGCCGAAGCCGAGTTGCCCGCCGATGAGTGTGGTCAGCGCCATCGCCAGCCCGGTCAGCACAGCGTGTACGGCCAGCAGCACCGGCGCCACGAAGATGAACGCGAACTCGATCGGCTCGGTGATCCCGGTGACGAACGAGGCCAGCCCGGCCGACAGCATGATGCCGCCCACGGCCGCCCGCCGGTGCGGGGGCGCGGCCCGCCACATGGCCAGCGCGGCGGCCGGCAGCGCGAACATCATGATCGGGAAGAACCCGGCCATGAACTGGCCGGAGTGCGGGGCGCCGCCGAAGTAGCAGTTCCAGTCGCCGCCGAGGACCTGGCCGCCGACCTCGCACTGCGGCACCACGTACCAGACGATCGAGTTGACGAAGTGGTGCAGGCCGAGCGGGATCAGCAGCCGGTTGATCAGGCCGTAGATGCCGGTGCCCAGCGGTCCGAGCGTGGTCAGAGCCTCGCCCGCGTGGCCGATCCACTCGCCGAGTATCGGCCACACCCAGCCGATGAGCACGCCGAGGAGCAGCGCCACGATCGAGGTGATGATCGGTACGAACCGGCGCCCGCCGAAGAAGGCCAGCCAGGACGGCAGCTTGATCCGGTGGAAGCGCTGCCACAGCACGGCGGTGACCAGCCCGATCATGATGCCGCCGAGCACCTGGGTGGGGTTCTGCATGCCGTAGTTGATGATCTCCTTGATGCTGCCCTGGGGCTGGACCGCCTTGATCAGGACCGTGTCCCTGATCGCCGAGCCGAAGAACATCACCTTGGTCACGCGGTCGAACACCAGGTAACCGACCACCGCGGCGAGCGCGGTCGAGCCGTCGGACTTGCGGGCGAACCCGATCGCCACCCCCACCGCGAACAGCAGCGGAAGGTTCTCGAACAGCGCCGCACCGGCGGCGGCCAGCACCTCGGCGACCTGGTTCATCCAGCCGAAGCCGGCCACGTCGGCCAGGCCGCCCGGCTCGGCGCCGTTGGAGCCGAGCATGTCGGGCTGGCCGAAGCGGAGCAGCAGCGCGGCCGCGGGCAGGGCGGCGATGGGCAGCATGAGCGAGCGGCCCAGGCGCTGGAGCACGTTCATCACGCGTGAGAACGGCGAAGGCCTGGCGGCGGTGGTCTCGTTCACCGGGCGTTCCTCCGGGTCGGGCCCTCAGCCCCGTCTGGTGGGCATTTCCAGAATGGTGCGCAGCTGGTAGCGGTCCGCGCGATAGGTGGACACGCCCAGCTCCGCGCAGATGCCGCCGGAGAAGGATCTGCGCTGCAACAGTAGTACGGCCCCGCCCCGGGGGAGCTTGAGCAGATCGGCGTCGCTCGGATCGGCGATGCCCCCGTCGATGGTCAGCTCGCCGGCGTCCATGACCAGCCCGTAGCGGCTCTCCAGCAGCTCGTAGAGCGACCTGCCCGACAGGTCGTGCTCGGCCAGGTCGGGCGCGAGCTTGACCGGGATGTGCGCGCGCTCGATGGACAGCGGTTCGCCGTCGGCGGTGCGCAGCCGCTCGATGAAGTGCACTTCCTCGCCCGGCTGGATGCCCAGCTCCTTGGCCAGGTGGGCGCTGGCGCGTACGACCCGCCGGTCGAGGTCGCGCGAGCCCGGCTCCATGCCGCGCGCCCGCATGTCATCGCTGAACGAGGTGAGCTGCAGCGCGAGCTCGATCTTGGGTCTGGCCACGAACGTGCCCTTGCCCGGCACCCGGTGCAGGCGGCCCTCGGACACCAGGTGGTCGACCGCCTGCCGGACTGTCATCCTGGAAAGGCCGAAGCGCTGGCACAGCTCGCGCTCCGACGGGATGGCGGCGCCGATGCTCAGCTCGTCGCTGTCGATCAGGTCCAGCAGGATCTCGCGCAGCTGGAAGTACTTGGGCACCGGGCTGTCCGGATCGATGTGCGCCACGGATCCTCCCCTCGATCTGACCTGGGCGATGGGCTATGGTTCGTACTGGTCTAGTCCGGACTAGACCACATGTCGCAAAACAGGGTCAAGTCTGCCCGGTAACGATTTGAGGGATGATGACCACCAAGATGCGCAGCGAGATCGCCGAGCAGCCTGAGGCGCTGCGGGCCACGCTCGACTCCCTGCTCCCCAGGGTCGACGAGGTGAGAGCACTGGGCGAGCGGACCCGCCAGCTCCTGTTCATCGCGCGTGGCACCTCCGACAATGCCGCAGTCTACGGCCGCTACCTGGTCGAAGCCCACGCCGGGCGGCTGGCCGCGCTCGCCGCCCCGTCGGTCGCGACGACGTACAAGCGCAAGCTGGACCTCGACGGCGTGCTGGCCGTCGCCATCTCGCAGTCCGGCCGGACCGAGGAGATCGTCGAGACGCTGACCTGGGCCAAGGACTGCGGCGCCAGTACGGTCGGCGTGACCAACGGCGGCCCGGACAGCCCGCTCGCCCAGGCCGCCGACCTGGCGCTGTGCACGCTGGCGGGTGAGGAGAAGGCGGTCCCCGCCACGAAGACCTACACCACCCAGCTCGCCGCGCTGGCCGTGCTCGCGCTCGGCCTCGGCGCCGACGTGGACGCGGCCGACCTGCAGCGGGTCCCGGACGCGGTCGAGAAGCTGATCGCCGAGCCGGGCGACCTCGACGCGGTCGTCGAGGGCCTGGCCGACAAGCAGGGGGCCGTGGTCTCCGCGCGCGGGCTGGCCTTCTCCACCGCGCTGGAGACCGCGCTCAAGCTCAAGGAGGCGTGCTACCTGCACGCCATGGGCCTGTCGTACGCCGACCTGCTGCACGGGCCGATCGCCGTGGTCGACGCCGACACCCCCGCCCTGCTGGTCGCCGCCGAGAACAGCCCGACCCTGTCCGGTACGGTCGCGCTCGCCGAGCGCGTCGTCGCCGCGGGCGCCGCGGCCTTCACCATCGGCGGCGGCCCGGCGCTGGCCCGGGCGGGTACGGCGGCGCTCAACGGCCCCGACCTGCCCGAGTGGGTCGCGCCCATGGGCCTCATCGTGCCGGGGCAGTTGCTCACCGAGGCGCTGGCCCGGAGGCTGGGCATCGACCCCGACGCGCCGCGCGGGCTCAACAAGGTGACCCAGACCGACTGACGTTTAGCCTGGTCGTAACGTTACGAGGAGGACGGATGGCGGCTGATGCCAGCGCGATCATCGCGGGGCTCGGCGGTGCGGGCAACATCATCGACATCGAACCCTGCATCACCCGATTGCGTACGGAGGTGCGTGACGTCTCCAAGGTCGACCAGGCCGCGCTCAAGGCGGCGGGGGCGCACGGCGTCATGGCCGCGGGCAACGTGGTGCAGGTCGTCGTCGGGCCCGAGGCGGACACGATCGCCAGCGACATCGAGGACATCATCGGCTAGAGGGCGAGACCATGACGACTGTTCTCGCCCCGGTCGAGGGGGTGGCCGTGGGGCTGTCGGCGGTGCCCGACCCGGTGTTCTCCGCGGGCATGGTGGGGCCGGGAACGGCGATCGATCCGGCGCGGGAACCCGGCAAGGCCGTAGCCCCAATATCCGGGAAAATCATGAAATTGCATCCGCATGCCTATGTCATCGTCGGGGATGACGGCAAAGGCGTGCTGGTGCATCTGGGCATCGACACGGTCCAGCTGAAGGGGAAGGGCTTCGAGTTGCTCGCGGCCGAGGGCGACAGAGTTCGTGCGGGCCAGCCCGTGGTGGCCTGGGACCCGGCCGCGATCGAGGCCGGTGGCCGCTCGCCGGTCTGCCCGGTGGTCGCGCTCGACGCGCCCGCCGGTTCGGTGACGGCCGTGACCGGCGGGCCCGTACACGCCGGCGACGAGCTCTTCCTGTGGGACTGAACAGAGCTGTGGGGTAGGTGCCGGGGCCGGGTGGTCCGGACCGGTTGGACAAGGAGGAGTACATGGCCGAGCGCAAGGTCACCGTGGCGGCGGAAGTGGGCCTGCACGCCCGTCCGGCGGCGACATTCGTGCAGACCGCCGTCAAGGCCCCGATGGACATCACCGTGAGCAAGGGGGTGACCGGCCAGCCCGTCAACGGCAAGAGCATCCTGCAGATCCTGGGGCTGGACGTCCGGCAGGGCGAGGACATCGTGATCAAGGCCGAGGGTGAGGGCGCCGACGAGGTGCTGGACGCACTGGCGGCGATCGCCGGGACACCATGAACCTGCGGGGGGCCGGGGTCAGCCCGGGGATCGGGACCGGGCCCGCGTACGTGCTGACCGGGGCCGTCCCCGAACCCCCCGCAGGCTCCACCTACGAGGGCCCGCCGGAGCCAGAGCGCGAACGCGCGGTGGCGGCGCTCGGACAGGTCGCGGGGGAGCTGGAGGCCCGGGGCAACCGGGCCGGCGGCGAGGCCAAGGAGATCCTCAAGGCCCAGGCGCTGATCGCCGAGGACCCCGGGCTGGTGGTGGGGGTCAAGGCCCTGATCGACCAGGGCGTCGCGGCTCCTCGGGCCGTTTACCAAGCTTTCGCGAAATATCGGGACATGCTGCTGAGTGCGGGTGGGTACCTCGGCGAGCGGGTCGCCGACCTGGACGACATCAGGGACCGCGTGATCGCCCGCCTCACGGGCCACCCCCTGCCGGCCCCGCCACCCGTTCCGGGTACGGGTGAGCCGTATGTGCTGATCGCCGTCGATCTGGCGCCCGCCGACACCGCGTTGCTGTCGAAGGACGCCGTGGCCGCGTTCGTGACCGAGGCGGGCGGGCCGACCAGCCACACCGCGATCCTGTCCAGGGCGATGGGCGTGCCCGCCGTCGTGGCCTGTCCGGGCGCGACGGAGATCCCGGCCGGCACCCGGGTGCTGGTCGACGGCAACACCGGGGAAGTACGGCTGGAGCCCACCGAGTCCGACATCGCCCGGCACGTCAGCGCGCACGAGGCCAGGCGGCGACGCATGACGACCGGCGGCCCCGGCCGGACCCGGGACGACTTCCGGGTGCAGCTGCTGGCCAACATCGGCGGCCCGGACGATCTCGACGCGGCGCTGGCCACCGGAGCCGAGGGTGTGGGGCTGTACCGGACCGAGTTCCTGTTCCTCGGGCGGACCGAGGCTCCGTCCGTGGCGGAGCAGGAGGCGGCCTACCGGGCGGCACTGGCCGCGTTTCCCGGCGGAAAGGTGGTGGTGCGGACGCTGGACGCCGGCGCCGACAAACCGCTGGCATTCCTGCCGTCCGCCGCGCCCGAGCCGAACCCGGCCCTGGGCGAGCGTGGCGTGCGGCTGTTCGAGAGGTTCCCCGAGGTGATGGCCGCCCAGCTGGAAGCGCTGTCCGTGGCGGCGGCGGTGAACCAATCGGGTGCGGTGCGGGCCAGTGCGGCGGCGGCCGAGCTTCACGTGATGGCACCGATGGTCGCCACGGCCCAGGAGGCCCACTGGTTCGCCGACGCCTGCCACGCCAGGGGGCTCCCGCAGGCGGGCGTGATGATCGAGATCCCGGCGGCGGCGCTGCGGGCGGAGAGCCTGGTCACTGTGGTCGATTTCGTGTCGATCGGGACCAATGACCTGGCCCAGTACGCCTTCGCCGCCGATCGCCACTCCGCCGCGCTGGGTTCGCTGCAGGACCCGTGGCAGCCCGCGCTGCTCGACCTGATCGCCATGACCGCTACGGCCGCCTCCGACAACGGCAAGCCGTGCGGCGTCTGCGGGGAGTCGGCCGCCGATCCGGCCATGGCCTGCGTGCTCGTGGGCCTCGGGGTGTCCACGCTGTCCATGGGGGCCGCGGCGCTGCCCGCCGTACGGACCGGGCTGGGGGCGCACACACTCGACCAGTGCCAGCTGGCCGCCCAGGCCGCGCGGGGAGCGGCTACGGCGGCGCACGCCCGCGCGGCGGCCCGCTCCCACCTGCCGGGCCTGGTCGAGCTGGGACTCTGACCGGACCGGGAGGGCTGGGGCTGGGGCGGGGGCTCCGACCGGACCGGGTGGAAGGGGACATTTGTCGGCTGTGTGGCTCAGGGGTCCCGCGGCATGGATACCTTTGAGAGCATGTTTCGACGGACAGGCACGGCCGGGCTCCTCGTGATGGCTCTCGCGGCATGCGCCGGGGGTGGTGGCGGCCCGGTGGGTGCGGCTCCGGCGACCCGGCCGGAGGTGGCGCCTCCGGCCACGGTTCAGCAGAGCTCGTCGTCGGCCGGCCAGGGCAGCGGGTTGCCGGGCGTCCTGTCGAAGATGAGCGTGCAGGAGAAGGTCGGCCAGCTGTTCATGCCCGTCCTGTACGGCACGGGCCCCGGCAGCGTGTCGGGCGAGAACCAGGCGAGGTACGGCGCGCAGACCCCGGCCAAGGTGGTCGCCAAATACCACCTCGGCGGCGTGATCCTCTTCCCGGCGAACATCCAGGGTGTCGGCCAGGTCGTCGACCTGACCAACGGGCTGCAGCAGGCGTCGAAGGAAGTGCCGCTCCTGATCGGCACCGACCAGGAGAACGGCCTGGTGTCCAGGATGGGCGCGCTGATGACCGACTTCCCCGGCGCCTCGGTCATAGGCTCGACCAAGGACACCGCGAACGCGCGAGCCGTGGCCAGGGCCACCGGCGAGGAGTTGCGCGCGGTCGGCGTCAACCTGGACTTCGCCCCGGTCGCTGACGTGAACATCGACCCGAGGAACCCGGTCATCGGCAAGCGCGCCTTCGGCGACCAGCCCGGCGAGGTGGCCAAGATGGTGGCCGCGTCGGTCAAGGGCTTCAATGACGCCAAGGTCGCCGCCACCGCCAAGCACTTCCCCGGCCACGGCGACACCAATATCGACAGCCACACCGGGCTGCCGGTGATCAAGCACACGAAGGAGCAGTGGGAGCGGATCGACGCGCCGCCGTTCAAGGCCGCGATCGCCGCCGGCGTCGACGCCGTGATGAGCGCGCACATCGTCTTCCCCAAGCTCGACCCGTCACGCGACCCTGCGACGCTGTCCAAGCCCATCCTGACCGGGCTGCTCCGTAACAAGCTCGGCTTCCAGGGCGTGATCTCCACGGACGCCCTCAACATGGACGGGGTGCGCAAGAAGTACAGCGACGCCGAGATCCCCGTACGGGCCATCCAGGCGGGTGCCGACCTGCTGCTCATGCCGAACAACCTGCCCGTGGCCTACAACGCGGTGCTGGCGGCGGTGAAGTCGGGCAAGATCTCGCAGGAGCGGCTCGACCAGTCGGTGACGCGGCTGCTCAAGCTCAAGCAGGCCCGCGGACTGCTGCCCAAGGCGCCCGTGGCGTCGGCCGCGCAGGCGGCCAAGGTGCTCCGCAGCACGGAACACCGCAAGGTGGCCGCCCGCGCCGCCCGCTAGTACCAGGCCGCCCGCGTGCGCTTCAGTGCGAGCCCTTCAGCCCGCTCGCGATGAACATCGCGGCGAGCAGGGCGAACAGGAACGCCTGCAGGAACTGGATGAACATCTCGAACGCGGTCATCAGTATCGTCATCGCCACGCCTAGGACGCCGATGCCCGCGCCGAGCACGGTGAGCCGCTCGAACAGGAACCAGAAGCCGACCGAGCTGAAGAAGGCCAGCAGGAGATGGCCGGCGAACATGTTCGCGAACAGCCGGATGAAGTGCGTGAACAGCGAGTTGATGAAGGTCTCGGCGAGGATCAGCGGGGCGTAGATGCCGTAGGCCCAGCCGGGTAGGCCCTCGAGGTACACCACGCCCTTCAGGTAGCCGCGCACGCCGTGGTGCTTGACGCCGAGGAAGACCTTGACGACGTACACGCTGAGCGCCAGCCCGAGAGGGAAGTCGATGTGCGCGGCGACCGGGAACTGGATGAACGGGACGACGCCCATCAGATTCCAGACCAGCACGGTCAGGAAGATCGTGAGGAGCAGGCCCATCCAGCGGTCGGCGTCCTTGCCGAGATTGGGCTTGGCCACCTGTTCGCGGACGAACACGTAGGCGTACTCGCCGAGGTTCTGCCAGCCTCGGGGGACCAGTTTCGGCTTGGCGAAGGCGCCCCAGCACAGGGCGATGACGATGATCGAGGAGAGCAGGGCGAGCAGCGTGGGCTTGGTCAGCCATTCCGGCCCGCCGGGGAGTATCGGGTCGAAGTCGAACAGCTCCGTACCAGGAGCTTTGAACTCATCCGAGGTGATCAGGATCGTCGTCCGCACGGCGGTCCCTCCATGGGGTCAGCTCAATGGAACCTCACCATAGCCAGGGAATTTGGCCGTCTTTTATCCGGGGTTTGTGTGGGTCTGCGGGTGATGTGCGACGCTCAACTACCCTAGAACGGGATTCCAAGGAGGAGCCTTGATCACAGGGGTACTGATCGACTGGGGTGGCGTGCTCACCACCAGTCTCTCTGTCTCCATCGGCAAGTGGATCGAGGCGGACCGCATCGACGACCGTCACTACCGAGCCGTCATGCGCGAGCTGATCGACCAGGCCTACGGCGGCGAGCAGGAGAGCGTCGTCAACGCGCTGGAGCGCGGGGAGATCGACGGGGCCGCGTTCGAGCGCGACCTGGCCGCCCGGCTGCTCACCGTCGACGGGGTCTCGCCCGAGGCCGAGGGGCTGCTGGAGCGGATGTTCGCGGGCTTCGAGCGGGTCGAGGTGATGTACGACATGCTGCGCGACGTCAAGTGCAACGGCGTCAAGACGTGCCTGCTGTCCAACTCCTGGTCCAACGTCTATCCCCGGGACGACTGGGACGAGCTCTTCGACGCGGTCGTGATCTCCGGAGAGGTCGGCATGCGCAAGCCGGAGCCGCGCATCTTCGAGCACGCGCTCGGCCGGGTCGGGCTGCCCGGCGAGGCGTGCGTGTTCATCGACGACATCGAGGTCAACATCCTGGCCGCTCGGGGCCTCGGCATGGCGGGCATCCACCACCGCGACGCCGATTCGACCATCGCGGAACTCGAGACTCTGCTCCAACTTCCGTTGCGACGGGCATGATAGAGCCCTTGCACGCTGTGAAAGGTTCGTGATGCGCGTCTATTTGCCGTGCACGCTCCCCGCGCTGGCCCGAGCGGTCGAGGCAGGGGAGCTAGGCCCGGCCCCGCTGACCGGCTACGCGGTGACCCCCGCGCTGACCGAGTGGTACGCCTCGGGTGACACCGAGGAGCTCGAATACGTGGCCCTCACCGAGGCCGCCCGCGCCTCGCTGCGCCGGCTGGCCGCCGACCGCGCCGACGGCGTCGAGGCGGCCTCCCGACGGGTGGTCGTCGTCGCCGAGGTGCCCGACGGCACCCTCTCCATCGGCGCCGACCTGGAAGAACGGGCCCGAGTACGCGTGACGGCGCCGGTTCCGCTGGGCAAGGTGGCCGCGGTCCACGTCGACGACCTCTACGCGATCCCGGACATCCAGGCCGCGGTCGCCGCCCTCCCCGCCGCTGACGGAGGCGACGACGACGCCCGCTTCACCGTGGACGGCGCCGAGGCGCACGAGCTCATGTGGTTCGCCACGCAGGAGATTCCCGATCTGCTGCAGACACGTTAGGTACGCGTTAAATAGCTCACAGTACCTTGACCATTTCTTGAAACTTCTCGCTAAGGTCCAGACGGACCCCATCCCGGACTCAAGGAGTCGGTTCCAGTGAAGTTTCGAGTGACGGCCATCGCGGTCGGCGCGGTGGCGGCGGCCCTGCTCACGATCTCTCCCGCCAGTGCGCAGGCGACCGCGAAGCCGTACGACCACAAGGACCCCTACAAGACCGGCTGCGGCAACTCAGCCAAGATCGTGAAGACCGGCTCGATCAACAGCCGGGCCAACGGCAAGGTCGGCACGATCCAGCTCTGGTGGTCGGGCAGGTGCAAGACCAACTGGATCGAGATCAAGACGGCCACGTCCGCGTCCGGCAGCATCAGCGTCTACACCGCGGACGGCAGGTACGACCGGTTCGCCTTCAAGAAGGGCAACGGCGGCCGTCACTGGGGCAACATGCTCTCGGCCAACAACATGTGCGCCTGGGGCGGCGCCAGCGTCCAGTGGAACGGCGGCCGGGGCGGCCAGAACGGCGCCGGCACCACCGCCAAGGCCTGCGGCTAGCCGCACCTCTGTAGTGCGGGTCTGACCCGCAGTCACGGGTGAAGCCGCGGCCAACAGGCTGCGGCTTCGCCGTTCACCGGGATGTCACACCCGCCCGTTAAACTGATCGTGACATGACAAAGCACATCATCTGGGACTGGAACGGCACGCTGTTCCACGACATCGACGCCGTGGTCGGGGCCACCAACGAGGTCTTCCGGTCGTACGATTTGCCGCCGCTGACCGCTGACGACTTCCGCGCGGTCTACACCCGGCCCATCTGGGTCGCCTACGAGCGGCTGCTCGGCCGCCCGCTCAACGAGGGCGAGTGGGAGCTGCTCGACAACGGCTTCCATGAGCACTACTTCCGTCTCAGCGTCGCCTGCGGGCTGGCCGCCGACGCCGAGCTGTCGCTCACCAGCTGGACGGGCACCCAGTCGCTCTGCTCGATGGCCCCGCACACCCACCTGGTGCCGCTGATCGAGTCCTTCGGCATCACCCGGCACTTCACCAGGGTCGACGGCCTGGTGGGGCTGACCGGGGGCGAGAAGGCCGCGCACCTGACCGCGCACATCGAGGCCATCGACGTCGAGGCCCGCGAGATCCTGGTGATCGGCGACAGCGTCGACGACGGGCTCGCCGCCAAGCACGTGGGCGCCAGGGCCGTCCTCTACACCGGCGGCATGACGACGCGCGCCGAGCTGGAGGCCACCGGCCTGCCGGTCGTCGACACCCTCGCGCAAGCCCTCACCTATGCCTGAATCCCCCAGCAGGCAGCCCTGGGCGGGCAGATAGCCGTACCCTGGCTGGATCCCCCACAGGAGGTCGCCATCAAACGCCTTGTGCTCTGGAACATCGACCTCACCTTGGTCGACGTCGCGATCGTGACCAGGGACGCCTACGCCGAGGCGTTCCGCGCCGTGACGGGGCGTCCGCTGCTCAAGCTGGCGCCGGCGCGCGGCCGGCCCGACTCCGAGATCGTCTTCGAGACCCTCGCGGTCAACGGCATCGTCACCGAGGACGACACCCTGCCGAGATTCCTGTCCGCGCTGGCGATGGCCTTCGCCGACCGGCGCAAGCGGCTGGCCACCGAGGGCCACGTGATGGCGGGGGCCAAGGAGGCGCTCAAGGCCGTCGCCGGGCTCGACGGCGTGGTCCAGTCGGTGCTCACCGGCACGATCAAAAGCAACGCCGTGCACAAGCTCAAGGCGTTCGGGCTGGACAAGTACGTCGACTTCGAGCTCGGTGGCTACGGCGAGGAGGTCTATCCCAAGGCGACGCTGCTCCAGGTCGCCCAAGGGCGGGCCAAGGCGCGCTTCGGCATGCCGTTCACCGCGGCCAACACCGTGGTGATCGGCGACTCGACGCGTGACGTGCAGGCCGCCAAGATCGGCGGGGCGGCGATGATCGGGGTGGCCTCGGGCCGGTCGATGGCGAGCGAGTTGCGCGAGGCCGGGGCCGACCTCGTGCTGCCCGATCTGTCCAACGCCTCGGAGGTGGTGGCCGCGGTCGCGGGCCTCACCACGCCGGTCGACCGCAGACCGGTCAGCCCCTGACCTGACCACCAGGCCGCACATCAGCCAGGTCGCACGTCAACCAGACCGCACGTCGGCCAGGCCGCACGTCGGCCAGGCCGCACCTCAGCTCAGTGCGCCGAGGAAGCGGGCCGCGATCGGGGCCGCCACTGCGGAGCCCGCGCCACCGCCCTCCACGATCACCGCGAACGCCAGGTCCCCCCGGTAGCCGATGAACCAGGAGTGCGCCGGCGGCTCCTTGCCCGAGCCGTACTCCGCCGTACCGGTCTTGCCGGCCGTACCGGAGGGGAACCGCACCGCCTGGGCGGTTCCGTCCGTGACGACGGCGGGCATGAGCTCACGCAGGGCCCGCACCACGCCGTCCTCCAAGGGGCGCGGCCGGAGGGTGCGGTCCGGCACCAGCTCCTGGGCGACCAGCCGGGGCGGGCGCCAGGAGCCGTCGGCGATGGCGGCGGCCACCGATGCCATGTTGAGCGGGCTGGCCAGCACCCTGCCCTGCCCGATCGAGGCGGAGGCCAGGTCGGTGTCGTCCTTCGGCGCCGGGAACTCGGCCTTCACCGCCGGCACGCCCGGCGTGATCGCGGAGCCGAAGCCGAACGCGCCGGCCACCTCGGCGAGCCGGCCGTTCCCGAGCTTGGCCACCCCCATGGCGCCGAACGTGGTGTTGCACGAGTGGGCGAAGGCGTCGCGGAAGGAGAGCCTGCCGTAGTCGTGGAAGCCCGCGTTGTGGAAGGGGAAGCCGCCGATGTTCTGCTCGGGCGGGCACTCGACCTGCTCGTTCGCCTCCGCCCCGTCCGCGACCAGCGCGGAGGCCGTCACGACCTTGAACGTCGAGCCGGGCGGGTACTTGCCGAGCAGCGCCCGGTTGAACCCGCCCGGCTTGTTGACCACCGACAGGATCTCGCCGGTCGACGGCCGGACGGCGACCAGCGAGGCCGGCTTGCGCACGCCGTCGAGCGCGGCGGCGCCCGCCCGGTGCACCTTGAGGTCGATCGTGGTGTGGAACGGCGTCCGCTCCGCCGGCTTGACCATGGTCTGGAGGAACCGCTCGCCCTGGTAGAGGTCGATCCTGCGGGACTGCCCGTCGGCGAGCCGGTCCGGATAGGTCTGCTTGAGCCCTTCGACGAGCTGCAGCACCGAGCCGGGCGCGTCCGGGGTGTCGACGCGGCTGCCGTCGGCCGCCAGCACCGGGACCGTCGCGGCCTTCTCCGTGACCAGCCGCAGGGACCTGCCCTGCTTGAGCGAGGGGTTGATGGCGGCGGGGGTCCAGTCGACCTGCCATCCGCCGCCGCGTTCCACGAGCTTGAGCCTGCCGTCGTACGTCCAGCTCTTCGGGCCGGTGAGGCCGGCGCGGAAGGTGATCACACCGTCCGCGGCGGCCGTGTCGCGCGTGAAGGTCGCGCTGGTGAGCTTGAGGTCGGCGCGGAAGCGCTGGTGCCAGCGCTCGAAGTCGGCGGGCGGGTCGGCGACGAGCTCCCGCATCCGCGCATAGTTCTGGACGGACCAGGCGGACAGGTACGAGTCCGCCGTCTCCTCCGGAGTGCCCTTCGTACGCAGCACCCAGATGGTGCCGGCCGCCGCGACGGCGGGGACCAGCACGGCGGCGGTGATCCACGGCCAGCGGCGTTTTCGCCTGGGCGGCGATTCCGGCTGAAGATTCATGAACATTGTCCCCCTTGGTGACCCCATGGGGCCGAGCACACCAGAGCCCGCTGCGTGGTGTCCAATACCGATATGAGCGCCACATAGATATAAATGTGGATATAGTTGCTGGTCATGGACCTTGTCCGGCATCTGCGCTACTTCACCGTGGTGGCGGAGGAACTCCACTTCGGCAATGCCGCGATCCGGCTCGGCATGGCCCAGCCGCCGCTCAGCCAGCGGATCAAGCGCCTGGAGGAGGAGCTCGGCGTGCGGCTCTTCGACCGTTCCGCCCGGCAGGTCCGGCTGACCGAGGCGGGCCGCCTGCTGCTCGGCGAGGCCCGCGAGATCGTGACCAGGGCCGACCGGCTGCGCGAGCTCGTCCGCCACGGCGGGGGCGGGGCGCTCAAGCTCGGCGTCCCGCCCGACCTGGCCGCCGCGGTGATCGCCGCCCTGGTCGAGGGCTTCCGCGCGAGCAATCCGGACGTACGTCTGACGCCGGCGGAGATCTGGACGGCCGATCAGGTGGCCGCGCTGACCGAAGGCGCCATCGACGTCGGCATCGTGCGCCACCCGATCAACGCGCCGGGGCTGCGGTTCGGGCAGGTGCTGGTGCAGCCGCAGGGCGTGCTGCTGGCCGAGGGGGACCCCCTGGCCGTGGCCGGGGAGGTGCACCTGGCCGACCTGGCGGGCCGCGAGCTGCTGATGCCGCCCAAGGAGGGGGAGCCGGGGCTGCACGCCGTGACGCTGGCGGAGTGCCGCCGCCACGGCTACGTGCCCGCCCAGGTGCATCAGGGCGCCGGGCTCGGCCTGGTGCTCGCCGGGGCGGCGGTGGCGTTCGGGGCCAGGATGGACCACCCTGGGATCGTCTGGCGCCCGCTGCTAGGCTCGCCGATCAGTTCCCGGGTCTCCACGGCCTGGCGAGTGGAGACGGACGCGGTCGCCGGCTTCTCGGCGGTGGCCGTACGAACGCTGAAAGAGAGCGCCGGGATGACGGACGAGGCCGCGGCGCCCGTGCGGCACATCAGCCGCAGACCCGGGATGCTGGCATGAACGAGCCGGATCTGGCCGCGCTGTTCGGCGCGGCGGGCGTGACCGGGTGGTTGCACGCGACCGACCTGCGCTCGGGCCGGGAGTTCGGGCTCGGCTCCGACGTGCCGCTGCCGACCGCCTCGATGTTCAAGGTGCCGCTGATGGTGGAGTTCTGCCGCCAGGCCGACGCCGGGCTGCTCGATCCGGCGAGCCGGGTGACCGTGGGGGCCGCCGACCGGGTGACCGGGCCCACCGGCCTGTGCGCGATGCTCGACGACGTCACGATCTCCCTGCGCGACCTGGGCCACCTGATGATCACGCTGAGCGACAACACCGCCGCCGACGCGCTGCTGGCCAGGGTCGGGCGTGACGAGATCAACGCGATGCTCGACGGGTTCGGGCTGCCCGAGACGCGGGTGCGGCAGAGCTGCCGGGACATCTACGAGAGCATGGCCGAGGACGCCGGGCACGGCTGGCCGTACCTCGATCCTGAGGACGTCGCGCGGCTGCGGGTGCTCGACCCCCCGCGCGCCAACAGCGCCACGCCGCGCGAGACGGCTACGCTGTTCGGCCTGATCTGGCGTGATCAGGCGGCCTCGCCGGAATCGTGCGCCTGGATGCGCAACGTCCTGAACCTGCAGGTCTGGCCGCACCGGCTGGCCTCCGGCTTCCCGTACGACGACGTGGAGGTCAGCGGGAAGACCGGGACGCTCCCGACACTCCGCAACGAGGCGGGCGTGGTCGAGTATCCCGACGGCGGCCAGTACGCGGTGGCGGTGTTCACCCGCTCGGTCAGCACCGCGCTCAACCAGCCGCGCGCCGACGCGGTGATCGGCACGGCCGCGCGTATGGCGGTGGACCACCTACGCCGGTAGCAAGTTATGTGGCGGTTCGGGTATGACATTGCCCCTACCGGCCGACAGGATGGGCACATGGTTGCTGAAGGCACACTTCTCTGGGAACCGACCGAAGACGTCATCGCGCGCGCCAGGCTGACTCACTATCTGGAGTGGCTGGGCCGGGCGGGGTCGGACTACGAGGAGGTGTGGCGCTGGTCGGTCGACAGTCCGGCGGAGTTCTGGACGTCGATCTGGGACTACTTCGAGGTCATCGGCGAACGTGGTGACGGGCCCGTCATGACCGGGACGATGCCGGGCGCCGAATGGTTCACCGGCAGCTCCGTCAATTACGCCGAGAACGCGCTGCGCGAACGTGACGGCACCGCGATCGTCTTCATATCGGAGGACGGCGCCCGCCAGGAGCTGACCTACGCCGAGCTGCGCGAGGAGGTCGCCCGGGTCCGGGCGGGCCTGGTCCGCCTCGGCGTCGGGCGCGGCGACCGGGTGGCCGGCTACCTGCCGAACATCCCGCAGGCCCTGATCGCCTTCCTGGCCACCGCGTCCCTGGGCGCGATCTGGTCGGCCGGCTCCCCGGACTTCGGCGTGCCGAGCATCGTCGACCGGTTCAAGCAGATCGAGCCCAAGGTGCTGATCGCGGTCGACGGCTACCACTACAACGGCAAGAGCTACGACCGGTCGGCGGCCGTCAACGAGATCGCCGCCGAGCTGCCCACGCTCCGCGCGACCGTCTGGATCCCGTACCTTTCGGCGGCCGAGGAGGGGCAGCCGCCGCAGCAGGCCGAGCCCGGCGCCGCGCACACCGACTCCGTGCCGCACGGCGAGGTGATCGGCTGGGAGGGGCTGCGCGCGGAGGAAGGGCCGCTGGAGTTCGAGCGGGTGCCGTTCGGCCACCCGCTGTGGATCCTCTACTCCAGCGGTACGACCGGGCTGCCCAAGCCCATCGTGCACGGGCACGGGGGAGTGATCCTCGAACACCTCAAGTCGCTCTCCTTCCACCAGGATCTCGGCGAGGGGGATGTGTTCTTCTGGTACACCACCACGGGCTGGATGATGTGGAACTACCTCATCGGCGGCCTGCTGGTGGGCGCCACCCCGGTGCTGTACGACGGCTCGGCCGCCTACCCCTCCGCCGCGGTGCTGTGGCGGATCGCCGCCTCGGAAGGGGTGACCTACTTCGGGGTCGGCGCGCCGTACATCATGGCCTCGCTGAAGGCCGGGATCACGCCCGAGGGGCTGGAGGCGCTGCGCGGCATCGGCTCGACCGGGTCACCGCTGCCGCCCGAAGGGTTCGCCTGGGTGGCCGCGCAGCTGCCGGGGATCCCGCTCGGGTCGTTCTCCGGCGGCACCGACGTGTGCACCGGGTTCGTCGGCGCGACCGTGCTGCATCCGATCCGGGCGGGCATCATCCCCTGCCGGTCGCTGGGGGCGCGGGTGGAGTCGTTCAACCCCCTGGGCGAGCCGGTCGTGGGGGAGGTGGGCGAGCTCGTGCTCACGCAGCCGATGCCGTCGATGCCGGTCATGTTCTGGAACGACCCCGACGGTGACCGCTACCGCGAGAGCTACTTCGACGTCTACCCGGGCGTGTGGCGGCACGGCGACTGGATCAAGCTGAACGAGGACGGCAGCTGCGTGATCTACGGCCGCTCCGACTCGACGCTGAACCGGGGTGGCGTCCGGATGGGCACCAGCGAGTTCTACCGGGTCGTCGAGCGGTTCGACGAGATCGTCGACAGCCTCGTGATCGACACCGGCCAGCTCGGGCAGGAGGGGCGGCTGCTGCTCTACCTCACGCTGGCCGAGGGCGTCACGCTGTCGGACTCGCTGGTCGAGGCCCTGCGTACGGCCCTGCGGCAGGAGCTGTCCCCCCGGCACGTGCCCAACGAGATCCACGCGGTGCCCGGCATCCCGCGCACGCTGTCGGGCAAGAAGCTAGAGGTGCCGGTACGCAAGATCCTCCTCGGCACCCCGGTCGAGCAGGCGGCCAACCCCGACGCCATGGCCAACCCGGAGGTGCTGCGCCACTTCAAGCCTTGAGCCCGCTTCAAGCCTTGAGCCCGCTTCAGGCCGCCCTGAGCGGGCGCAGCGCGGTACCCCAGGAGACGATCTGGTCCAGCATCGTGGCGACCATCTCCTCGCGGTGCGCGGCGGGCTTGAAGTCGGTGAACCCCTCGAAGTCCGTGTGCAGCGAGAGCGTGACCTGAGCCGGCACGTCGGCGACCTTGACCCGGCCGAGCACCTGCCTGAGGTGTTCGGCCGCGCGGGCGCCGCCGTCGACTCCGTAGCTGACGAACCCGGCCGCCTTGTCCGCCCACTCGGCGTAGAGGAAGTCGATCGCGTTCTTCAGCACGCCCGAGGTGGAGCTGTTGTATTCCGGGGTCACGAACACAAAGCCGTCGAACGAGGCGATGCGCTCCGACCAGGCACGGGTGTGGGGGCGTTCGTACTGGCCGTAGGCCGCCGGGAACGCCTCGTCCAGGTGCGGCAGGTCGAAGTCCCGCAGGTCCACCACCTCGAACTCGGCGTCGCCGCGCTTGGCGGCCAGGTCGTGCACCCACTCGGCCACGGTGTCCGCGTTGCGGCCCGGCCGGGTGCTGCCGATGATGATGCCAATCTTGATCATTATTTATCCCCTTGAATGATGATTTTTCCGCGTGTCTGCCCGGCCTCGGCCCGGCGATGAACCTCGTCAAGGCCGGTCAGTGGGTATGTCTCGGCGATCTCCACCACGAGCTCGCCCTTGTCGATCAGCGCCACCAGCCGGGCCAGGTGCGCCGGGTCGTTGCGGGCCACGAAGTGGGTGGCTCGGGGCGCGTCGATCGGGGTGGCGATGGTGACGATCACCTCGCCCAGCGTGGCCAGCGTCGCCGCCTGCTCCGGCCCGATGGCCGCCAGGTTGAGCACCACGTCCATGCCGCCGGGCAACGGGGTCGAAGTAAGTGCTGACAAAGTGGTGTAGTCGACGACCTCGTCGGCGCCGTAGCGTCGTACCGCTGCCGCGCTGCGCGGACCGGCCGTCGCGATCACGGTCGCGCCCGCCAGCTTGGCCAGTTGCACGGCGAACAACCCCACCCCGCCGCCCGCCCCGTTGATCAGCACCCGCTGCCCCGGTTCGACGCGGGCGTGCTCGTGGACCGCCTGCCAGGCGGTGAGCCCGGCGACCGGGATGGCGGCGGCGTCCGCCAGCGGGAGCCGCTCCGGCGCCCTGACCAGCGAACTCGCCGCCGCCACCGTGTACTCGGCCGCCGCCCCCTCCACGAGGCCGATGACCCGGTCGCCGACGGCGGGCCCTTGTACGTCCGCGCCCACCTCGACGACCGTGCCGGCGAGGTCCAGGCCCAGCGTGTACGGCAGGGTGACCGGGAGCAGGTCCCGCAGGAACCCGGCCCGCAACCCCACCTCGGACGGGTTGAACGAGGTGGCGGCCACCTGGACCAGCACCTCCCCGGGCCCCGGCGAGGGCCGCGGGATCCGGTCGTAGCGGATCACGGACGCGTCGCCGTACTCGTGGATCCGGGCGGCGCTCATGGTTGGGCTCATGGGGAACAACGGTAGGAGCCCGGTGCGAGATGGCCAATGCTTGGGTATCTGCCTTTTATACGCGAGCGTCTCGCAGGCTAGACTTCGACCATGGACGTGCTCAGCGATGTGATCGCCATCATGCGCACCGGACAGCCCCGATCCGCGCTCGTCGAATGGCACGCCCCCTGGGGCCAGTTGTTCCCCTCGGCTCCCGGCTCGGCGGGCTTCCAGGTGATCATCCAAGGCTCCCCGTGGCTCATCCCGCCGGACGGCGACCCCGTCCAGCTGAGCGTCGGCGACGTGGTCTTCTTCCCGCACGGCCACGGCTACGCGATGGCCGACAGCCCGGCCACCCCGCTGGCCGACCCTGACTGCGACCCGCTGGAGGAGCGGGACCTGTTCGCCTCGGCCTCCATGGAGGGGCCCGGCGCGGCCACGGTCCTGCTCTGCGGCGGCTACCGGCTCGACCCCAGCCGGGCCCATCCGATCCTGCGCGACCTGCCCGACATGGTCCACCTGCCCGCCCGCCTCGGCCACCATCCCGAGCTCCGCGCGGCCGTCGACCTGCTCGGCAGCGAGATCGGCAGTCCGCGCCTGGGCGCCGACACCATCGTCACCTCGCTGCTCGACATGCTGCTGCTGTACATCCTGCGCGCCTGGCTCGACACCGGGCCCACGCAATGCGAGGTCGGCGGCTGGGCCACCGCCCTGGCCGACCCGTCGATCAGCGTGGCGCTCAATGCGATCCATCGCGATCCCGCGCATCCCTGGACGGTCGAGGCGCTCGGCGGCAAGGCCGGGCTCTCTCGCGCGGCCTTCTCCCGCCGCTTCACCTCCCTGATCGGCCAGCCGCCGCTCAGTTACGTCACGTGGTGGCGCCTGGCCACGGCCGCCCGCCTGCTCCGCGAGTCGGAGGACTCCCTGAGCGAGATCTCCGCGCGCGTCGGCTACACCTCCGAGTTCGCCTTCGCCAACGCCTTCAAGCGCGAGTACGGCACGCCGCCCGGCAGATACCGCCGCCAGGTCTGCCCGTCACCTGCGCCTGCCGGGATGGCACAAACGACTTAGCGCCCAGGGAGGTGCGAGACGCATGAGGTGGGCGCGCAAGCCGTGCATCCGGCACACCTGTGGACGGCCAGGACCGCATACGGTGCGGCCATGACTTTTCGTGTCGCCATGGACATCGGCGGTACCTTCACCGACGTGGTCTGCTACAACGAGCAGACCGGTGCCGTGCTGGCCTCGAAGGCGCCGACCACCCCCGGAGATCTCGCCGAGGGCGTCTTCGCCGCGCTCGGCCGCGTGGTCGACGACCCGACCCTCATCTCCTTCTTCGTGCACGGCACCACCCAGGGTCTCAACGCCCTGCTCGAACGCAAGGGCGCCAAGGTCCTGCTGCTGACCAGCGCCGGCGCGCGCGACGTCTACCAGATCGCCCGCGGCAACCGCGACCGCATGTTCGACCTGCGCTACCGCAAACCGACGCCGTTGGTGCCCCGTGCCGACGTCATGGAGGCGGCGGGCCGTCTCGACTGGCGCGGCGCGGAGCTCCAGCCGCTCGACGAGCAGGCCGTACGACGGGCCGCCCACCGCGCGAAGGCCGAGGGCTTCGACGCCGTCGCGGTCACGCTGCTGTTCTCCTTCGCCAACCCGGCCCACGAGCTCCGCGCGGGCGAGATCCTCAGGCAGGAGCTCGGCGACGACGTCCTGATCGTGCTCAGCCACGAGGTGGCCAGGGAGTGGCGCGAGTACGAGCGCACCTCCTCCGCCGTTCTCGAGGCCTACGCCGGACCGGTCGTGCGCACCTACCTGTCGCGGATCGAGCGGCGCTTCGCCGAGCGCGGCCTGGCCGTGCCCGTACACGTGATGCAGTCCTCCGGCGGCCTGGTCAACGCGGGTTTCGCGATGCGGCGGCCCCTGCAGACCCTGCTGTCCGGCCCCGTCGGCGGCACGATGGGCGGGGTCGCCGCGGCCCGCCTGCTCGGCCGCGAGAACGCCATCTGCGTGGACATGGGCGGCACCTCCTTCGACGTCTCCCTCGTCGTCAACGGCCGCCCGGACATCAGCGCCGAGGCGCACATCGAGGGCTTCCCCGTCCTGATGCCGATCGTGAACCTGCACACCATCGGCGCGGGCGGCGGCTCCATCGCCTACGCCGAGGCGGGCGCGCTGCGCGTCGGCCCCGAGTCGGCGGGGGCCGTGCCGGGGCCCGCCTGTTACGGCAGGGGCGGCGACCGGCCGACCGTGACCGACGCCAACGTGGTGCTGGGCCGCGTCGACCCCGCCTGGTTCGCCGGCGGTCTGATGGAGCTGGACGTCGAGGCGGCGGGGACGGCCGTCGCCACGCTCGCCGAGACCCTCGACATGGATCCGCTCCAGCTGGCCGAGGGCATATGTGACGTCGCCAACGCCAAGATGGCCCAGGCCATCCGTACGCTCACGGTCGAGCACGGCGTGGAGCCGCGCGAGTTCGCCCTGGTCGCCTTCGGCGGCGCGGGCGCCATGCACGCCGTCTTCATCGCCCGCGAGCTCGGGATCGGCGAGGTGGTCGTGCCGCGCTTCCCCGGCGCCTTCTCCGCGTGGGGGATGCTGGAGGCCGAGGTACGGCGCGACCTCACCCATCCGTACTTCCGCGCGCAGGACGACCTCGACGGCGAGCACTTGGCGGCGCGGCTGGCCGAGCTCGAACGCGACGCCATGGCCGCGCTCGACAGCCAGGGCGTCCCCCTCGACCGGCGGCGGGTCGAGCACGCGCTGGACATGCGTTACGAGGGGCAGGACTACACGCTCACGATCCCGCTCCTGGACGCCACCGAGCCCGCTGCGCCCGGCTTCCGCCAGGCCATCGCGCGGCGCTACGCCGAGGCCCACACCAGCAGATATGGCCATGCCACGCCCGAGGCGCCGGTCGAGTTCGTCATGCTGCGCAGCACCGGCTTCGGCACCTTCCCCAAGGCCGCCACCGCGGCTCCGGTGCGCGAGACGCACCCGCCCGCCGTACGCGATGTGATCTTCGACGGGCAGGTGCACCGCACCGCCGTCCTGCGCAGAAGCGCCCTGGACGGCGAGATCGAGGGGCCCGCCATCGTGGTGGAGGAGACGGCCACCACCGTCATCCCGCCCGGCTGCCTGGCCACCGTCGACGCCAACGGCTTCCTGATCATCAAGGTGACCTCATGATCGACCCCGTGACCACAGAGATCATCCGCTGCGCGCTCCTCCAGGCGGCGGAAGACATGAACACCACCCTCATCCGCTCCTCCTACACGCCGGTCATCTACGAGGCCAAGGACTGCGCCGTCGCGCTCATGGACCGCGACCACAACGTTCTCGGTCAGTCGAGCGGTCTGCCGATCTTCCTGGGCAACCTGGAGGTGTGCACCCGCGAGACCGAGCGGATGTTCGGCCGTGACGTCTGGCAGGAGGGCGACGTCTGGGTGCTCAACGACTCCTACATCGGCGGCACGCACCTCAACGACGTCACGGTCTACGGCCCGATCTTCGTCGGCGGCGAGCTCGTGGGGTTCGCCGCCTCGCGCGCCCACTGGCTCGACATGGGCTCCAAGGACCCCGGCGGCTCCATGGACTCCACCTCGATCTTCCAGGAGGGACTGCGCATGGGCCCGATGAAGATCTACGAGAACGGCGCGCCCTGCCGCGACCTGCACGAGGTCATCGCCCGGAACGTCCGCTTCCCCCACGCCACGCTCGGCGACATGCGCGCCCAGGTCGCCTGCGCGATGACCGGACAGCGCCGCCTGGCCGAGATCGTCGGGCGCTGGGGCGTGGCGACCGTGATGGCCGCCCGTGACGAGATCTTCGCCCAGACCGAGCGCCTCGAACGCCAGGCCGTCGCCGCCATCCCCGACGGCACCTACACCGCCGGCGGGTTCCTCGACAACGACGGCATCGACCTGGCCACCCCGCTGCCGGTCAACGTCACCGTGACCGTCGAGGGAGAGCGCGTCCACGTCGACCTCACCGACTGCGCCGACCAGGCGACCGGGCCGGTCAACTGCGGAGCGGCCCAGGCGGTCGCCGCCGTCCGCGTCGCGTACAAGCTGCTCATCAGCGCCGACGTGCCGCTCAACGGCGGCTCGTTCCGTCCCCTCGACGTGGCCACCAGGCCGGGCTCCATGCTGGCGGCCCAGTCGCCCGCCGCCTGCCAGTACTACTACTCCCACCTCGGCCTGCTCATCGACCTCGTCGTCAAGGCGCTGGCCCCGGTCGTGCCCGGCAAAGCCGCCGCGGCCTCCTACGGCGACTCCCTCATCGTCCAGTTCACCGGCACCGACCCGCGTACCGGCAAGCTGTACGTCTCGCAGGAGGCCACCGTCGGCGGCTGGGGCGCCTGGGAGGGTGGCGACGGCGAGACCTGCCTGATCAACAACGTGAACGGGTCGCTGCGCGACATGCCGATCGAGGTGCTCGAAACGCTCTTCCCGGTCCGCGTCACCCGCTACGAGGTCCGCCCCGACACCGGCGGCCAGGGACAGTGGCGCGGGGGCAACGGCGTGGTCCGCGAGTACGAGTTCATCGGCGACACCTCGTTGTCGCTGTGGTTCGAGCGCTCGGTCACTCCCGCGTGGGGTCTGGCCGGGGGCGCGGCCGGCGCGCCGCCGCGCGTCACGCTCAACCCCGGCACGCCGCGGCAGCGCGAGATGCTCAAGGTCAACGCGCTGCCGGTCAGTGCGGGAGATGTGCTGCGCTGCGAGTCGGGAGGCGGCGGTGGGTACGGGCAGGCGGACCTGCGCGATCCCGAGGCCGTCGCGGACGACCTCACCCAGGGGATGGTCACCGGCCCTTGCTAGAGACCGAAGAGGGGTAGGCAGGGGTCCAAGTTGTGGATTTCGATGCCGTTCATCGGCTTCCAGTCGGACCGGGGTAGGCGGAAGCGGCGGCCTGTTGCCACTGTGCCCTTGCGGTTGTGCAGGATGATGCCGTCCTCGTGGTAGCCGAGGCGGCGTGTCACCGCGAGTGAGGCGTGGTTGTCGTGGAAGGCTTCCGTCGTCGCGTACTCGGCGCCCAAACCCTCGAAGGCCAGGTGGAGTACGGCCGCGCGCATCTCCCTGCCGATGCCCCTGCCCTGGAAGCGTTTGCCGAGCCACGAACCCGTGCCGGCCTCCCGCGTGACCAGGAAGTCGGAGGCCATCAGTGCCTGCACGCCGACCACCTGGCCCTCCGAGACCACCGCGAACTCCAGCGTCCACTTCTCCCGGCTGAACTCGGCCCAGGTGCGGAAGTGGTAGCGGACGGTGGCCTTGGCCCGCTCCTGCGGCTCGGCGTCGGACCACGGGAACAGGAACGGCATGTAGCCCGGCTCGTGTACGCCTTCGGCCGCTCGGTCTCCGAGCTCGTCGAGGTCCGCGAGCGACGGTATACGGAGTTCGAGACGGGGGGTGGTCACGGATAGCCCGAAGAGCGGCCAGTTGCGCATGTTACCGATCTTCCCAGCTCACGGCCCGGTCCGGCGACCGATTTACACACCTTGGGGCAGGTGGAAGACCCGGCCGGGATCGTAGGCGGCCTTCACGGCGGCCAGGCGTGGCGCGTTGGCTCCGTAGTAGGCGGTCCGCCAGTCGGTCAGGTCCGGGTCGATGTAGTTCACGTACGCGTGATCGCCCAGATGCGCCCGCATGTCGCCGTGGATGCCGCGCAGCCAGGCCCGGCCGGTGCCTTTCGAGTAGTACTGGACGCCGAACAGCGCCGCCCGGTGCGGGAAGGCGGTGGCGTCCGGGCGGACCCGGGCGACCGCGCCGCCCAGCGCGTCCAGTTGTACGGTGTGCTCTCCCGCTCGGGCCACCCCGGCGACCAGCGCCCTGATCCCGGCCGCCGACAGCTTCTGGTAGGCCAGATGCGACTTGGCGGCGAAGGTGTCCCTGCTGAGGCGGCCCGCGGCGGTCTGGCCAGGTAGGTGGCACTGCGCGACCGAGAGTGAGGAGCAGCCCGCCATGACCATCATGGCGTGCGTGTAGGACGTCGTGGAGGCGTAGCGGGAGGAGGGGCGGCCGATCTGGGCGACGAGTGGCGCCAGGAGGCGGTCGAGCGCCGCCTTCCCGCCCAGGTACGTACCGCCGATCTGCACGTCCAGCCCGTTGTTCCGAGTCAGGTGCAGCGTGGACCACAGCTCGTCCGGCGCGGTGGGCGCCCAGGACTGCCAGGCCTTGACCGCCGCCTCGGCCTTGGCCCACGGCCAGTGCAGGAAGAACACGGTGGTGTCGCGGGTCTTGTGCGTGCGGAAGGTGAAGGACACCGCCACGCCGAAGTTCCCGCCGCCACCGCCCCTGCACGCCCAGTAGAGGTCGGGGTGGTGGTCGGCGTCGCAGGTCAGGAGGCGGCCGTCGGCCGTGACGATCCGTACGGACTCGAGCGTGTCGCAGGTCAGGCCGTACTTCCTGGAGACCACGCCGATCCCGCCGCCCAGCGCCAGGCCGCTCACTCCGACCGTGGGGCACGAACCGGCGGGGATGCTCACGCCGGCGCGGCCCAGCTTGTCGTAGACGTCGACCAGCTTGGCCCCGGCGCCCACGGTGGCGCGGCCGGCGGCGTGACTGACGGAGTTCATCCGGGAGACGTCGATCACCAGGCCGGTGCCGGTGGACCAGCCCGCGTAGGAGTGGCCGCCCGAGCGGGCGGTGACGGGCAGGTGGTTCGCGCGGACGAAGGACAGGCACGCGGAGACATCCGCGGGGGTCGCGCAATAGGCGACGCCGCCCGGCCTGATGCTGTCGAAGGCGGGATTGAACAGCCGCCGCGCCGCGCCGTACCCCGCGTCGGCCGGCAGGACGAGCTTGCCGGTGAGGCGGCGGCGTAACCCCGGCCAGTCGGGGGCGGAGGAGGCGAGCGCGGGCGGTACGGAGACCAGCCCCAGTACCGGTGCCAGCGTGGCGGCGCGGAGGAAGTCGCGGCGGTCCATGGTCGTCTCCTGGTGATCGTGGTGAACCGATCGGTGAGACGACCCCGGAAGCCGCCAGGTTGGTCACAAATGCGTAACCAGGCAAGCCCGGTGCCGGTGCCGGAGGGGCCCGGTCAGTACGAGAGGAGCCCGGTCCGTCCGCCTGAGCGCGCTCAGGCGGACGGACCGGGGGATTAACCCGCCGCCCGTACCGCTATGGACTCATTGAGGCGCAGGGCCAGCGCGGGGCACATGTCGACGGCCCGACGCGCCTCCTTCGCCATCCAGCCCGGCACGGTCTTGAAGGACGGGAAGCCGTATTCGTCCAGTTCCACGAATTCCGGCAGCAGGTGCGCGCACAGGCCGTGGCCCTCGCAACGGGTCCAGTCCACGTCCAGGCGGTACTCGGGCTCGTCCTCGTGCTCCGGGAGAGGCAGCACGCCGCGGACCGGCCGGCCGCAGGAGCCGTACTCCAGGTGAAGGGCGATGTCGCTCTCGAAGGCGTCCAGGGAGGAGAGGACGAACCTGGCGGTGCCGTCGGGGTGGAAGCAGGCGCCTCTTCGCTCGACGGCGCGTACGGTGCGGCGTACCGCGTCCGTGGACCCGGTGCCCTCGACCAGTGCGAGCAGTGCCCGCGCCACGTCGGGCAGCCCGAGGCGGCAGGGGCCGCACTGGCCCGAGGACTGGGCGGCGAGGTAGGCCGCCACCCGGGTGGTCTCGCCGAGTGGGCAGGTCGAGTCGCCGAGCGGGACGATGATCCCGGCACCCAGCTCGCTGCCCATCTTCTTCATGCCTTCGCGCGAGATCACCGCGGAGAGGGCGTTCTCGTAGCTCATCCAGGCGCCGTGGTAGCCGCCCATGAGGACGCCGTCGCCGATCTCCGCCTCGCACAGGTCGAGGACGTCGATCAGCGGGGTGCCCGTGGGCGCCTCCACGACGGCGGGGTTGGTGGCGCCGCCGCTCACGCTGAGCAGGACGGTGCCGGGTTCCTTGGCGGTGCCGTACTCGGCGTACCCTTCGGGGCCGAACTCGGCGAGCAGGGCGAGCTGGGCGAAGGTCTCCGTGTTCGACAGCAGCGTGGGCAGGCCGTCCACGCCGCTCTCGGCGGCGCGCTTCTTGCGGCCGTTGGGGATGGCCACGTCGCCGTTCACGCCGCGTACCAGCGCGCCGCCCTCGCCCGAGATGAACCGCTCCTCCAGGCCGACCACCCGGATCTTCACGTGGCTCTCCTGGCCGCCCGCCACATTGGCGGCGCGGCGCTCGGCCACGGCCGCGGAGACCGATGACTCGGCCACCTCGCCGCCGGATCCGATCGCCACGACGACCTCGCGCGCGTGCAGGGCCTCGGCGGCGAGGACCGCTCCGTCGAGCACGAGGTGCGGGTTGCGGATGAGCATCATGGTGTCCTTGAAGCTGGCCGGCTCGCCCTCCGAGCCGTTGACCAGCACGACACTCTCGCGTGCCCCGGCGGCGTCGGCGACGGCGCGCAGCTTGCGGCCGACGGGGAACGCCGCTCCGCCTCGGCCGCGCATGTCGACCTCGTTCACCTGGGCGATCAGCGTCTCGATATCGCGCAACACCGGCTCGCCGTGAAGCGTCCGGTGCGCCGGCAGATCGATCCGCCTGGTGTGCTCCAGCCCGGCGGTCAGCCGGGCCGGGCCCACGCGTAACACGCGTGGGACTCTATGCGGGATCACTCTGGCGCCTCCTGGGCATTCCTGTGCGGTCTCATCCCGCCTCCCGGTACTTCCTGCGCGCCGCGTCGAGGCTAACCGGCGCGTTGACGTCCACCGGCCGCTCGACCGGTGAGGTGTCGACCTCCATCGTCTTCACCCATTCCGGCTGGAGAGCCGGCCTGAGCGTGGTGGCGAGCACTCGGACGAGCAACGCCCCACCGACCGCCGCGAGGCAGGCGATGTAGGACCACGCCACCCAAGGCGCCGGAGGACGGCCCGCGGTCAGGCCATGCATGATGGCCACGGGCCAGGACAGGTACGCGGTGGCGTGGAGCGTCCGCCATATCCATGGCTTGGCCGTCACCGCGAACCGTCCTCGGACCATTCCCGACACAACGATGATCACCATCATGTCGAAGGCTACAGCGCCGAATCCCACATAGATACCGGCAATTGGGACCACTGTCGCGGCCAGTGGGGCATGCCCCAGACTGACCATGAGGGTGATGTGCGTGACCAGGTAGGCCATCCCGATCATCGCTGTGGCCCGGTGTGCCAGCTGTGCCCTGACCCTGTTGGACGGGGACAGGAAGACGCGTTCGGTGGTGAGCAGGCCGAGCCCGACCGTCGCACTCAGCAGCACCAGGGCGAACACGCCCGCGTAGAACTCGAGGAAAGCCACCCCTTGGCCGAGCACTGAGATCCCGCTGTCGGTCCTGGTCAGGGCGAACCCCGCCAGGACCAGCGCGGCCAGCACGGCGCTTACCCCGAACCGGACCCACCTGGAGTCCAGCTTGCTCGGAGCATGCCGGGGCAGTCTTCTGTGGAGCATCGATTCCCTCCATGGTCGTCGATTGAGGGTGCGACTCGGGAGGGCCGATCTACGTCAGCAACGACGTCCGCGGTTGATGCAGCTGACCACGAAGTTCATGAGCTGGTCAGACATCACGTTGGCGAAGTCTGCGTGATCGGTCACCGGATTGTGCTTCTGCTCAGGGAACGCGTCCACGGCGAAGGACGGTCCCTGTGGAACCGAGTACGTGAGGGACATACGCAGCTGTGGGACGGCCTTCGTTCCCTGCGGGCAGGCGCCACCCTGGCCCGGGAACACTATGTGCGTGCGGTGGTTGGCGCTGTCGGTGTTCTGTCCATCCCAGCAGCTTGGGAAATCTAGAATACGGACGACTTGGCTGCCGCGTGGGCAGAGTGGATATTTGTTATTAGTGATGCGGTTCTGGAAGCCGGTACACGTCCACGCGGCCTTCGCGTTCGCCCCGCCGTTCGTGGCCGCCTTCGCGTCACCGGTGATGATCCTCAGGAACCTCGGCATCGCGACCACCCTGGACGTGGCGTTGCCGCGGAACTGGAGGGTCACCTGGCGGGCCCGCAGGACCTGGCCGACGTTGCCGTCCTGGTCGTTGGTGTTGACATCCACCTTGCGGTCGCGGAGCACTGGCCAGAAGTAGGCCGACTTGTCGCCGAACCGGCAGGTGGTGCCTCCTGCGGCGAGACTCTGGTCTGTCGAGAACCCGTCCGTCGTCAGGTTGCCCACGTAGTCGTGCAGGTGGTGAGCGCCGTTGCTCACGCCCGGAGCGACGATGAAGTTGTCAGGGTTGTTGTGCTTGTTGCCGTTCGTCCCACAGGCGGAGACGAAGGTGCCCCTGGAGCCGTTCCTACCGAACTGGGGGTTGGCGAGCTGGCCGCGGCCGACCTGGCGGATGTCGACGAAGTCCTCGACGAACGGGCCTAGGTCGGCGCACTCGCCCTCGTCGTGGTCGCTCTCGGTGGGGGAGGGGGACGCGGACGGGCTCTTCGTCGGGTTCTGGTTGTTGTTGTTGCCCCGGCGGCGGAACTGCTGCTGCTGACCCTGGTCCTGTTGCTGCTGCTGGCCCTGGTCCTGCTGACCCTGCTGGTCCTGCTGCTGCTGATCCTGGTTGTTGTTGTTCTGGTCCTGGTTGTTGTTCTGCTGGTCCTGGCCGTTGCCGGTGTCCTGCGGCTCCGGGGTCGGCGCGGCCAAGAGGGCTCCGCCGCCTTGCTGCTGCTGTTGCTGACCCTGCTGCTGTTGCTGACCCTGGTCCTGCTGCTGGCCCTGCTGGTCCTGTTGCTGTTGCTGACCCTGGTCCTGCTGGCCCTGCTGGTCCTGTTGCTGCTGATCCTGGTTGTTGTCCTGCTGCTGGCCCTGGTCCTGCTGCTGTTGCTGGTCCTGGTTGTCCGGGGCCTGCTGCTGTCGCCTTTGTTGCGTCGGTGATTGAGACGGCTTGCCCTGCTGTGCCGGATCGCAATGGTCCGCAAGCGCCGGACCGACGCCGATCACGGCCGCGGACACCAGGCCGCTGGCCATCACGGCCAGGGCGGACACGGCCGCGGCCGTGCGTCTGGATCTCCTCATTACTGTCTCCTCGTATCGACCGCCGTTGCGACGGGTGGAACCGGTGAGGGCGTGGGGGGCTCGGGAAGGTCGCCGAAGTCGACCAGGCCAGTGCCTTCCAGCAGCGTCATGTGCTTCAGCACCACCGTGTTGGCGGTGTTGGCGAACTTCCTGATCTCGGTGTTGCGAGTCCCCGCCCGCACATCTGCCACGACGGCGAAGACCTTGCCGTGCGCGGCTCGCAACAGGTTGGCGAAGTCCTTGTCGAAGGCGGGACCCTTCTCCGCGGACAGCTGGGCCATCCAGCTCTGCTGATCGGCATTGGCCACGTCTGGGATGGGCACGCCGAGTTTCGCGGCGAGCGCGCGAGTCGCCTCGTCCAGCTTCGTGTGATCTTCGACCAGGTGCCTCCCGGTCTCCTTCACGCTCGCTGACTCGGCCCGTGTCTGGGCCCATTGGCCAACAGGAATCTCCCAGAGGCCTGCCTGGCGTACTCTGACTAGCAGGTCGCGGTCTGCCGGCCCGAGAGGACCGGCGGCCGACTGCGTGTACTGAGTGGATCCTGCGGAGCTCCCTGGTGGCAGGACCAGCAGGATCGTGACCGTGGCAGCCACTGCGAAGCCGCCGAACATGAGCAGTTCGCCGCGCAAAAGCCTGTGCATGATCGGAGGTACGCGGGCCTTCGGGGACCGGTTCACTCAAGGGGTCCAAATAGTCAGAAATGACTGGAGTTATCGGAGTGACTACCGGAGTGATAACGAAGGTGTAAAGATGTGCCCCGTGCTAGGTCATCTCGCCGGCAGGTTAGAGAGTGCGGATGCCGAGGCGGAACACCGCATTGCGGTGCTCTACCAGGAGTTCGGCGGCCCTCTGCTGCGCCACGTACGCAAGTCGACCGGGAACGATCTTCAATGGGCCGAAGACGTCGTTCAAGAGACGATCGTTAGAGCCTGGCGTCACTCGGCAAGACTGCAATGGGAGCCCAGCCTCATCTGGGCATGGCTACTGACAGTGGCCCGCCGTATCGTCATCGACGGTCGCCGGCGTAAGAGTGTTCGGCCTCACGAGGTCGAGCCGCCGGAAGTCGACATGCTGGCGGTGCCTGACGGCTCGGAGCGGGCGCTCTCGGCCATGGTGGTCGCTGACGCTCTGCGGAGCCTGTCCGACGAACACCGGGAAGTCATTGAGCAGACCTACCTTCGGGACCGTACGATAAGTGAAGCGGCGGAGATTCTGGGGATTCCGCCGGGCACGGTGAAGTCCAGGCTCTACTACGGGATCCGGGCTCTCCGTGTGCTTCTGCAGGACAAGGGGGTAGCCGGGTAATGCATGAAGGGGTGGCCGCCTACGTCCTCGGTGTCCTCGACGAAGAGGAACTAGAGGAGTTCGAGCGCCACCTCGACACATGCGCAAGGTGCCAGGCGGAGCTCCAGGACATGGCCGAGATTCCGAGCCGACTCGACGAGCTCAAACACCTGCCCTCAGCTGCTGAGGACGACCCGCCGATGTCGATGTCACGTTGACCTTTTTCCCCTTTTCGGGTGATATCGGTACGGCGAGGCGCATACGCCCGGTCGAGCAGACCGGGCGGCTTGGGGAGGTGTTCGGTGGGCATCGACGGTGATGCGGCCGTTCCTCCCGACAGGCGATTCGGCGAGGAGGGCGGCCGGCTCTCCTATGGCGGCTACCTTCGCCTGCCCGAATTGCTCGACCAGCAACGGCCTCAGTCCGAGGCGCCTGACGAGCTGCTGTTCATCACCATCCACCAGGTCTACGAGCTCTGGTTCAAGCTGCTGCTGCACGAGCTGGAGGCCGGCCGCGAGGCCATGTTCCAGGGCGAGCTCTGGCAGGCCAGGCACGTGTTCAAGCGGGTGCACGCGGTGGAGCGGGTGCTGATCGAGCAGGTCGACGTGCTGGAGACGATGACGCCCCAGGACTTTCTGGAGTTCCGGGCCAGGCTCGCCCCGGCGAGCGGTTTCCAGTCGGTGCAGTTTCGCGAGCTGGAGTTCCTGTCGGGGCTGAAGGATCCGAGCTACCTCGGCCGGCTCAGGGACGCCGACGACGCCGAGCTCACCAGGCTGCGCCGTCGGCTCGACGAGCCGACACTGTGGGATGCTTATCTCACCGCCCTTTCCCAGCGTGGGCTGCCGGTCTCCGACGACGAGATCATGGGCACGCTGCTGGCCGTGGCGAGGGACCGCGGGTCGCACGACGACCTGTGGCAACTGGCCGAAGATCTGCTGACCCACGACGAGACCGCCGCCCAGTGGCGGACCCGCCACGTGCAGATGGTCGAACGGCAGATCGGCACCAAATCGGGCACCGGCGGCTCGACGGGAGCCCCCTACCTGCGAGGCAGGACCCGCCTGCACTACTTCCCACTGTTGTGGGAACTAAGGGCCTGGCTATGACAAGCCATGGCGAACCCTCACAAAGGAGTGAGAGCGAAATGCCGCTCGACGAGGCCAAGGATGAGTTGCTCCAGCGAGCCGCGCAACGATGCGCGGCGGGCAGCGACCATGTGAGCCCCGAGGACGCGCTGGCCTTCCTGCGCGTCTACTACCGGCACATCGCGCCGGAGGACCTGCTCGACCGCAGCCCCGTTGACGTGTACGGCCCGGCGATGTCGCAGAAGCAGCTGGCCGAGGTACGCCCCCAGGGCCGGGCCATGGTCCGCGTCTACACGCCGACCCTCGAGGAGAACGGCTGGGACCCGGGTCACTCCGTGGTGGAGGTGGTCACCGACGACATGTCCTTCCTGGTCGACTCGGTGACGATGGAGCTCGCCAGGCATGACATCAACACCTACCTGGTGGTCCACCCGCAGATGCGGGTACGCCGTGACATGACCGGCAAGATGCTCGGCCGGGGCCAGGAGGACGTCACCGGCCAGATGCTGGTCGAGTCCTGGATGCACTTCGAGATCGACCGGCAGACCGACCCCGAGGTGCTCGGGCAGCTGGAGGCCGACCTTCAGCGGGTCCTGTCCGACGTACGGCAGGCGGTCGAGGACTTCAGGAAGATGCGGGGGGTGGCCGTACAGACCGCCGAGGACCTCACGCTGAACCCGCCGCCGCTGGAGCCCGCGGAGGTCGAGGACAGTCTCGACCTGCTGCGCTGGCTCGCCGACGGGCACTTCACCTTCCTCGGCTACCGCGAATACCGCCTGGAGCAGACCGACGAGGGCGACGCGCTGCGCGCGCTGCCCGGCGCGGCCCTGGGCATCCTGCGGGACGACAAGATCGGCTCGGAGAGCTTCTCCGTACTGCCCCCCGAGGTACGCGCCAAGGCGCGCGAGAAGCAACTGCTGATCATCACCAAGGCCAACTCCCGGGCGACCGTGCACCGCGCGGCCTACCTCGACTACATCGGGGTGAAGCTGTTCTCGCCGGAGGGCGAGGTGATCGGCGAGCGCCGGTTCCTCGGCCTGTTCACGCACGTGGCCTACAGCGAGTCGATCTCCAGGATCCCGGTGCTCAGGCGCAAGCTCGCCGACGTGCTGGAGCAGGCCGGGCTGGCTCCCGACAGCCACGACGGCAAGGACCTGATCGAGATCCTGGAGACCTTCCCGCGCGACGAGCTCTTCCAGACCTCGCTCGACCAGCTGCTGCCGATCGCGCTCGGCGTGCTGCGGCTGCGCGAGCGCAAGCAGGTCAAGCTGTTCCTGCGCCGCGACGACTACGGCCGCTACATCTCCTGCCTGATCTACCTGCCGCGCGACCGCTACACCACCCAGGTGCGCTACAAGATGCAGGAGCTCCTGCTCAAGGCGCTGGGCGGCAAGACGCTCGACTACAGCGCGATGATCGGCGAGTCCGCCCTGGCCCGGCTGCATGTGGTCATCCGCGGCGAGCGCGGCAGGCAGCTGCCGCCGCCGGGCGTCGACGTGCAGGAGCTGGAGTCGCGGCTGGCCGCGATCACCCGGTCGTGGGAGGACGACCTGGCCACGGCGCTGGCGGAGCAGACCTCCGAGGCGGAGGCCCCCAAGCTGACCAGGCGCTACCAGTCGGCCTTCCCCGAGGGCTACAAGGCCGACTTCCCTCCGGAGATGGCCGTGGTGGACCTGCGCCGCCTGGAGGAGCTGGTCGGCGCCGACGAGAACGAGATCGGCCTCAACCTCTACGAGCCGTACGACGCGGCCGAGGGCGAGCGGCGGCTGAAGATCTACAAGCTGGGCTCGCCCATCTCACTGTCGCGGGCGCTCCCGCTGATCCAGCGGCTCGGCGTCGAGGTCGTGGACGAGCGGCCGTACGAGATCGACAGGGACAACGACCCCGCCACCAAGAACGCCTGGATCTACGACTTCGGCCTGCGCTACACGCCGAACGACGAGGTCGACAGGAAGGACTTCAAGCGGCTCTTCCAGGACGGCCTCATCGCGCTGTGGAAGGGCGAGGTCCAGGCCGACAACTTCAACGCCCTCGTCCTGCGGGCCGGACTGACCTGGGAGCAGGTCGAGATCCTGCGCGTCTACGCCCAATACCTGCGCCAGGCGGGCTCCGCCTTCTCCCAGCGCTACATGGAGCGGGTGCTGACGGGCAATGTACGGCTGGCCCGGCTGCTGGTGCGGCTGTTCGAGGCGCGGCTCGACCCCCGGCGCGGCGACGACGTGCGGACCGACCTGGCCGACGCGCTCAACGAGGAGATCCTGGGCGCGCTCGACGAGGTCGCCTCGCTCGACGAGGACCGGATCCTGCGGGCGTACCTGGAGATGATCCAGGCGACGCTGCGTACCAACTACTTCCAGACCGTCGGCGGGCGCCGCAAGCCGTACATCTCGCTGAAGTTCGACCCGCAGGCGATCAGCGTGCTGCCGCTGCCGCGGCCGAAGTACGAGATCTTCGTCTACTCGGCCCGGGTCGAGGGCGTGCACCTGCGCTTCGGCAAGGTGGCCAGAGGCGGGTTGCGGTGGTCGGACCGGATGGAGGACTTCCGGACCGAGATCCTCGGGCTGGTCAAAGCCCAGATGGTGAAAAATACCGTTATCGTGCCCACTGGGTCCAAGGGCGGATTTGTCGTGAAGCGTCCGCCTGCGGGCGGAGGGCGCGAAGAGATGCTCGCCGAGGGCGTGGCCTGCTACCGGATGTTCATCTCCGGACTGCTCGACGTCACCGACAACCTGGTCGACGGCAAGGTCGTGCCCCCGCCGGACGTGGTCAGGCACGACGGCGACGACCCCTACCTGGTGGTCGCCGCCGACAAGGGCACCGCGACCTTCTCCGACATCGCCAACGGCGTGGCCAAGGAGTACGGCTTCTGGCTCGGCGACGCCTTCGCCTCCGGCGGCTCGATCGGCTACGACCACAAGGCGATGGGCATCACCGCGCGTGGCGCTTGGGAGTCGGTCAAGTACCACTTCCGCACGATCGGGACCGACATACAGACCACCGACTTCACCGTGGCCGGCATCGGCGACATGTCGGGCGACGTGTTCGGCAACGGCATGCTGCTGTCGCGGCACATCCGGCTGGTGGCCGCCTTCGACCACCGGCACATCTTCATCGACCCCGACCCCGACACCGCCCGCAGCTTCGCCGAGCGGCAACGGCTCTTCGACCTGCCACGCAGCTCCTGGGCGGACTACGACACCGAGCTGATCTCGGCGGGCGGCGGCGTCTACCCGCGTACGGCCAAGTCCATCAAGATCACGCCGCAGATCCGCGAGGCGCTCTCCATCCCCGCGGCGGTCACCTCGATGGCGCCGAACGACCTGATCAGCGCCATCCTCCGGGCCCCCGTGGACCTGCTGTGGAACGGCGGCATCGGCACCTACGTCAAGGCGGGCACCGAGTCCAACGCCGACGTGGGCGACAAGGCCAACGACCCGCTGCGGGTCGACGCCGGAGACCTGCGCTGCAAGGTCATCGGCGAGGGCGGCAACCTGGGGTTCACCCAGCTGGCCCGCATCGAGTTCGCGCGCGGCGGCGGGCTGGTCAACACCGACTTCATCGACAACTCGGCCGGGGTCGACACCTCCGACCACGAGGTGAACATCAAGATCCTGCTCGACCAGGTCGTCCGCGACGGCGAGCTGACCGACAAGCAGCGCAACCAGGTCTTCACCTCGATGACCGACGAGGTCGCCGACCTGGTGCTGCGTGACAACTACGCCCAGAACGTGGTGCTGGCCGCGACCCGCGCCCAGGCCCCCGAGATGCTCCACATCCACTCCCGCTACCTGCGGCGCCTGGAGCGTGACGGGCTGGTCAACCGGGAGCTGGAGTTCCTGCCCTCGGACAAGATCCTGGCCGAACGCCGCCAGGCCCGGCTGGGTCTGACGGCGCCCGAGTTCTCGGTGCTGCTGGCCTACACCAAGCTGGTGGCCGACGCCGAACTGCTCGCCTCCGACCTGCCCGACGACCCCTACCTGGCCTCGTGGCTGGTGTCGTACTTCCCGTCGGCGCTGCGCGAACGGTTCCGGCCGTACATGGACGCCCACCCGCTGCGCCGCGAGATCATCACCACCACGGTGGTGAACGAGCTGGTCAACTCGATGGGCACCACGTTCATGTTCCGCTTCAGCGAGGAGACCGGCGCCTCGACGCCCGACATCGTCCGCGCCTACCTCGTCGCCCGCGAGGTGTTCGACCTGGCCAGCTTCCACCGCGCGGTGGAAGCGCTGGACAACAAGGCCGACACGTCGATCCAGATCGCGATGCTGCTGGAGGCCAGGAAACTGGCCGAGCGCGGCACGCGCTGGCTGCTCGGCAACCGCCGCCCGCCGCTCGACCTGGCCGGCTCGGTGAGCTTCTTCGTCAAGGGTGTGAACGGCCTGCTCGCCCACATCCCGAAGCTGCTCGCCGGGCCCGACCTGGCGGCCTTCGAGGAGCGCCGCGACTCCTTCGCGGCCCGCGGCGTGCCGATGGAGCTGGCGGAGCGGGTGGCGGCCATGGTGCCCGCCTATTCGACGTTCGACCTGGTGGAGATCTCGTCGCTTACGGGGCGTCCGGTCAACGAGGCGGCGGAGGTGTACTTCGACCTCGCCGACCGCCTCCAGCTGGCCCTCCTCAGGGAGCGGGTGATCGCGCTGCCGCGTGACAACCGCTGGAACTCGATGGCGCGGGCGGCACTCAGGGACGACCTGTACGCGGCCCACGCCTCGCTGACCCGGGATGTGCTGGCCCACAGCACGCCTGGGCTGTCTCCGGAGGAACGCCTGGCCCGCTGGACGGAAGCGAACTCGGCGGCGGTCCACAGGGCCCGTCAGACGCTCTCGGAGATCTGGGAAAGCGACAACTTCGACCTGGCGACGCTTTCCGTGGCCCTCCGCGCGATCCGCACGCTAGTCGCCTCAAGCAGCCTCCCCCACACCGAAGGCTGATCGCTTTTACAACCTTTTCGATCCTTTACGGCAGGCCCGGTGGGCCCCAGTCGCCGCACGGCGCTGGGGCCTGTCCAGGGGCACGCTCCTCCGGTGGAGGTGGCTGGGCGCCGTGACGTGCGTCTTCTTGGCCCCGGCCGTGGTCGCGCCTTGCCCTGGCCAGGGGCCTTCTCAGCCCTCGGCCTCTGGTTGGTTTGTGGCTGTGAAGGCGTGCTTGTGGTCTTCTGTCCACTGGGCGAAGGTTCTTGGGCGTTTGCCGGTTAGATCAGAGAATGTGGTTGATGGCGTTTCTGGGTTGTTTATGGCCTCTATGGAGTTTTGGACGAGTGAATCCACTACTTCCGGTGAGCCCCAGCGGGACAGAGTCTGGCGGTGGGCTTCCAAGTCCTGTAGGCGCCACTCGATCGGCTTGCCGATCACTCGCGCGATCGTGTTCATCTGGTCGCGTTGGGTGAGGGAATCGGGGCCGGTCAACTTGTAGACGGCGTTCTCGTGGCCATCTTCTGTCAGGGCTTTCAGTGCGATTTCGGCTATGTCGGCTTCGTGGATGGGGGCCGAGTGGGTGTCAGGGAATGGACTGGTGACCTTGCCTTCCGCGATGATCTCCGGCGCCCATCCGAGGGTATTGGTGGCGAAGGCGCCGGGCCGCAGGACGGTCCAGGAGAGCCCTGAGGCGGTCACCGACTCTTCCGCCACGCCGTGCATGCGGGCGATCGCGTCCGTGGCCGCAGGGTCCGCCAGAGCGGCCGACAGGAGGACGACGTGGCGCACTCCGGCCTCGCGGGCCTTCGCCAGGAAGGCGTCCAGCCCCTGCCGGTCGGCGTAGAGGAACATCCGGTCGACGCCGGCCAGCGCGAGTGCCGCACTGCCCGCGTCGACCACGTCCACGCCGGCGGGCAGGTGGGTGGCGGCGGGATCTTTGCTGGCGGCGCGGACCTGCCGGCCGGCCGCCAGGAGCTGCCGTATGAGACTCCGGGCCACGTGTCCGCGGGCCCCGGTTACCAGGATCGTCATGCGGACATGCTGATCCGGGGCCGTATCGGGCGGGTAGGCACCGCCAGGGCTGGGACTCGCGGTACCAGCCCTGGGCGGGCTGGGTCATCATGGTTGGGATGAACAGGGAGGAACTCGGCGGCTTTCTGCGTAGCCGGAGGAGCCGGATCCAGCCTGCGGAGGTGGGGCTGGCGCCCGGCCCGCGCCGGCAGACCCCTGGGCTGCGCCGCGAGGAGGTCGCGCTGCTGGCGGGCATCTCCGTCGACTACTACATCAGGCTGGAACAGGGCCGCGGCCCGCACCCGTCGGACCAGGTTCTCACCGCGCTCGGCCGGGTGTTGCGGCTGACGGGCGACGAGCACGACTACCTGCTCCGGTTGGCCGACCACTCCCCGGCCCGCCCCGAGCCGGCGCGCGAGGTGCCCGCCAACGTCCGGCGCCTGCTGGACCGCCTCACTGACGTCCCGGCCATGGTGATCAACGCCGGCTATGACGTACTCGCCTGGAACCGCATGCTGGTCGCCCTGATCGGCGACCTGTCAGAGACGCCATCCCGAGAACGCAACACGCTGCGCTGGCTCTTCGGCAATCAGGCCACGCCGGCCGACAAGCTCCAACTCGCCCGCAAATGCGTGGCCGACCTCCGAGCCACCGGCCGCTACCCAGGGGACGCCGACATCAGATCCCTGGTCGACGACCTGAAAGAGCGCAGCCCCCTCTTCGCCGAGCTGTGGGCGACCCGTGACATCGAGGTCCAGCGCACCCTGACGAAGCACATGACCCACCCCATCGCAGGCCCGATCGAACTCGACTGCGACTTCCTCCCCATAGCCGGCGCGGACCAACGCCTGGTCCTCTACACCGCCGCCCCCGGAACCCCCTCCCACAAGGCCCTCCAACGCCTACGAGAGACCGACGCGTAGCCATCACCACTGTGGCCGGCCATTGCCAAGAAAACGCACGTCACGGCGCTCGGCCATCTCCACCGGAGCAGCGTGTCCCGGCTCCGTGCGGTGGGTCAGGGACGACCACGGCCGGGGCCAAGAATGCGCACGTCACGGCGCCCAGCCACCTCCACCGGAGGAGCGTGCCCCTGGACAGGGCCCAGCCCCGTACGGCGGGTGGGGCCCACCGTGCCTGCCGTAAAAGAAGGAAATGGGTTTAGGGGTCGCCGCCTACGGCCTTGGTGAGGGCGCCGGTGTGGGCGATGATGGCGGCCGGGGTCGGGGTGCCGGACGGTGGGACGACCGTCGCGTACTGGTTGATCTCCGTCGTCTTCAGGAAGCGGCGCGCCCTGTCGTTGTGATAGAGCCAGCGGGCCGACTCAGGCACCGGGACGAAATCCGCCTTGTCCGTCTCCACCGTGGTCGTCGTCGTGCGCGTCATCGCGTATTGGATCAGCGCCCCGCCGCCCACCATGCGCAGCGCGTAGACCGGGTAGTCGCCGGCGCTGAAGATCGAGTCGTAGCTGAACCCGCCGATCTTGGCGCGTTCCCGGTCGGTGGTGATCTGCTCCGCCACGTCCGTGGTGTAGGGGCCCCGTTCGAGCAGGCCGGCCGCCACGCCCGTCTCGCCCGCCTCCGCCACCGTGGCGTGCAGCGGGCCCATGAACTGCGGACTGATGGTGATGCTCTTGTCGTCGGGCGCCAGCACCGTCGCGTAGCCCTCCGCGTCGAGCTGGATGCGGGGCGGGTCCTGCCCCGGCAGCAGCTGCGTCGCCGAGCTGAGCCGCCAGTCGTCGCTCTTGGCGTCGGCATTGGCGAACGTCAGCAGCGTCGGATGGCCGTTGCGCGTGGCCAGCACCGTGAACCAGACCGCCGTCTCACTCTGCTTGAACCGCGGGACGAACAGCGTCGGCGCGCCCCACGTGTAGCGCGGCGGCCGGTTGCCCGTCGACAGGAACGCGGACGAGGTGAGCTGCGCCTCCGCGTCGCGGGTCAGCTCCATTGCCAGCCGCAGGTCGCCCCCGGCGCGCAGCAGGTCGTCCGTGGCGGTGAACGTGGCGAACGCCTTGGCCGCGTCGGCCGGCGTGATCAGCGGGGTCTCCGCCGAGGGCGTCGGGGTCACGGACTTCGCCGTGGTCGCCGCCACCTGACTGGGCTCGGGTTGTGGCGCGGCCGAGCAGCCGACCGCCGCGGCCAGCAGGCCGGCGGCGAGCGCCAGCACCTTCCGCCGACCGTAACTACGCACGTGGCCATGTTATTCGGGCCCGCGAGGGTCGCGTACCCTAAGGAAACGTGGCAGGTATCGATCCAGCAGAAGAGATCAACGAGCTCGCGGGCACCCTGCGGAGCATCCAGGACGTGCTCGACCTCGGCGCCATGCGCAAGCAGATCGAGGAGCTGGAGGGGCAGGTAGCCGCGCCCGACCTGTGGGATGACCCTGAGCAGGCCCAGAAGGTCACCAGCAAGCTCTCGCACATGCAGGGTGAGCTCAACCGCGTCGAAGGGCTGGTGCGCCGCCTCGACGACCTCAGCGTCCTCTACGAGCTGGCCGCCGAGGAGGGCGACGAGGACACCAGGACCGAGGCCGACAAGGAGCTGGCCTCGCTCCGGTCCGACATCGGCGCGCTGGAGGTCCGCACCCTCCTGTCCGGCCCCTACGACGCGCGCGAGGCGCTGCTCACCATCAACTCGCAGGCCGGTGGCGTCGACGCCGCCGACTGGGCGGAGATGCTGCTGCGGATGTACTTGCGGTGGGCCGAGCGCAAGGGCTTCCCGACCGAGGTCTACGACACCTCCTACGCGGAAGAGGCCGGCATCAAGTCGGCCACCTTCACGATCAAGTCCCCCTACGCCTACGGCACGCTTCGTGGCGAGCACGGCACCCACCGTCTGGTCCGCATCAGCCCGTTCGACAACCAGGGCCGCCGCCAGACCTCGTTCGCCGGGGTCGACATCGTGCCGGTCGTCGAGCAGACCGACCACATCGACATCAACGAGGACGAGCTCCGCATCGACGTCTACCGCTCGTCGGGACCCGGCGGCCAGGGCGTCAACACGACCGACTCGGCGGTTCGCATCACCCACCTGCCGACCGGCATCGTGGTCTCCTGCCAGAACGAGCGCTCGCAGCTCCAGAACCGCGCCTCGGCGATGAACGTGCTGCAGGCCAAGCTGCTGGAACGCAAGCGGCAGGAGGAGGCTGAGCGCATGTCCGAGCTGCGGGGCGCCTCGACCACGTCATGGGGCACGCAGATCCGCAACTATGTGCTGCACCCCTACCAGATCGTGAAGGATCTGCGCACGGGCACGGAGGCGGGCAACCCGACCGCCGTTCTCGACGGCGACATCGATGAGTTCATCGAGTCGGAGATCCGCTGGATGCGCCGGCAGGAATCAGAGCCCGCTTAGGTGCTTGAGCACCAGGGCCAGGAAGAGCAGCACGACCAGCAGTAGCAGGATAAGGGCGGGTGACAGCCCGGCGAAGCCGTGGTTGTGCATCCGCTCGCGGTTGGCACGGCACAGGGGGCAGCGGCCCTCGATCACGGGGTGGGCGCACTGCGCGCATACGAGGTGTTGGCAACTCATGTCAGCCCCAAGTCTAGCCGCACAATCGTTTTGTTTCCGTTATGGACGTTCCATGCCAGTCTTCCCCCTAGACTGTGCTCTGGCCAATCGGAACGTCGATCATCAGTAAAGAAAGCCGTCCCCGATAGGCGTGTGGCGGGAAGTGGGCATGTGCCACCCTCGCTTCCGTCCTGACCCCTAGACTGGCATGCCGTGATGCTCTCGTGATCCATTTCGATAATGTCACCAAGGTCTACACGAACCAGAACCGGCCCGCTCTCGACCATGTCTCCGTTGACGTGGACAAGGGCGAGTTCGTGTTCCTCGTCGGTCCTTCGGGATCAGGCAAGTCCACCTTCCTGCGTCTGGTTCTGAAGGAGGAGCGGCCCAACTCCGGGGCGATTCACGTCGCCGGCAAGGATCTGGCCCGCCTGTCCAACTTCAAGGTGCCGCACCTGCGCCGCCGCATCGGCTGCGTGTTCCAGGACTTCAGGCTGCTCCCGAACAAGAACGTCTACGAGAATGTGGCGTTCGCGCTCGAGGTCATCGGTAAACCACGGCGGTTCATCCGCAAGGTGGTGCCCGAGGTCATCGAGCTGGTCGGCCTGGAAGGCAAGGCCCACCGGATGCCCGACGAGCTGTCAGGCGGCGAGCAGCAGCGCGTCGCCATGGCCCGCGCCTTCGTCAACCGGCCCATGATCCTGCTGGCCGACGAGCCGACGGGCAACATCGACCCCGCGACGAGCATCGGCATCATGAAGGTGCTCGACCGGATCAACAGGACTGGCACTACGGTCGTCATGGCCACGCACGACGCGGCCATCGTCGACTCCATGCGCAAGCGTGTCGTGGAGCTGGAGGACGGCAAGATCGTCCGCGACCAGTCGCGTGGCGTGTACGGCCAGGCGTACTGACAGGGAGCAGTAGACAGAACATGCGGGCGAACTTCATCTTCTCCGAGGTCTGGATCGGCCTCCGTCGCAACCTCACCATGACGATCGCGGTGGTCATCACCGTGGCCGTCGGCATGGCGATGCTGGGCATCGGCCTGATGATCAACGCCCAGGTCACGATGATGCAGGGCTTCTGGTACGACAAGGTCGAGGTATCGGTCTTCTTGTGCGGAAAGAACCCCACCATGCCCAGCTGCAAGGGCAAGCCGATCAGCGCCCAGCAGACCAAGGAACTCCAGGGCGAGATCCAGGGCATGGCCGGCGTCGAACAGGTCATCTACGAGAACCAGGCCGACGCCTACGCCAACTTCCAGAAGTCCTATGCCGCCAACAAGCTGCTCGTCGAAGCGACCAAGGTCGACGACATGCCCACGTCCTTCCGCGTCAAGCTGAAGGACCCCAACAACTATCAACCGATAGTGCAGGCGCTGCAGGGCAAGCCCGGCGTGTCGCAGGTGACGAACCAGAAGGACCTGGTCAACCAGTTCTTCGGGCTGCTCGACAAGCTCAGATCCGGTGCGCTGGCGGTGGCCATCGTCCTTGTGCTGGCGGCGGCGTTGCTGATCGGCAACACCGTCCGGCTGTCGGCCTTCAACCGCCGTCGAGAAACCGGGATCATGCGGCTGGTGGGGGCGTCGAACCTCTATATCCAGCTGCCCTTCGTCATGGAGGGCGTGATCTCCGGGCTGATGGGCGGGGTGATCGCCGCCGTGATGCTGATCGTCGCGAAGGTCTTCCTGTTCGAGGAGATCGCGCGTTATTTCGCGTTCGGCAGTCAGCTCGGCTGGGACTCGGTGGCCTCGGTGATCACGCTGACCATGGTGATCGGTGTGTTCATCTGTGTGCTGGCATCGTTCGTCACGCTCCGCCGCTACCTCAGGGTCTGACGAATCGCCGGTAAGGTCGGAGCATGCCACGTGAGACCGGGCGGAAGGTCGTCGCCCAGAACAAACGTGCCCGGCACGACTACCACGTCGAGGACACCTTCGAGGCGGGGCTCGTGCTGCAGGGCACCGAGGTGAAGTCGTTGCGTGAGGGACGGGCGTCCCTCACCGACGGCTACGCCTCCATCGATGATGGCGAAGCGTGGTTGCTGAACGTCCACATCCCCGAATACACCCAGGGGACGTGGACGAACCACGCCGCCCGTCGCAAGCGCAAGCTCCTGCTCCACCGCAAGGAGATCGACAAGCTCGCCGCCAAGACCAAGGAGGGCGGGCTGACGATCGTGCCGCTGTCGCTCTACTTCAAGGACGGCCGGGCCAAGATCGAGATCGGCATCGCCCGCGGTAAGAAGGACTGGGACAAGCGGCAGACGCTGGCGGAGCAGCAGGCCAAGCGCGAGATGGCCCGGGCAGTGCGGCATCGCAACCGATGAGCCGTCCCGTACGCCTGGGCCGCGTACGCCGCGGCCTGGCCGCGACCGTCACGCTGGCCGTCGCGAGCATGTCGCTGACCGCCTGCTTCGAGGAGTCCTCCCCGCACGATGCCGTGCGGGACTTCCTGGTGGGCTGGCAGTCGGAGGACTACGACCTGGCCGCCGGCCGTACCGACGGTGACCGGGCGACCGTACGCAAGGCGCTGTCGGACGCGAAGGCGGAGCTCGACGCGGCCTCGTTCCGATTCAAGATCAAAAGCATCAGCCTGGCCGGCGACCAGACGCGGGCCGACTTCCGCGCCGAGGTCGACCTGGGGGAGAACAACCCCCTCTGGGGCTACGACGGCGTACTCCCGCTGCACCTGGTGAACGGCCGGTGGAAGGTGCGCTGGTCGCCTTCCGTGCTGCACCCGCAGTTGAAGGACGGCCAGCGGTTCGCCGTGTCCACCGACCCGAACCCCCGCCAATCGGTCGTCGACCGCAACGGCACGCCGCTGCAGCGCCCCCAGTTCCTCTACGTGGTCCGCGTCACCCCGTCGCAGCTCGGTGACCAGGCGGAGGAGGTTGTTGAGCAGCTCTCGGCGATCACCGGGTTCGCCCAGGACCGGCTGCTGAGCCGGATCAGGTCGTCGCCGCCGAAGCAGTTCGTCCAGCTCGCCAACTTCGGCGCCGTACGCTACCGCGAGCTGAAGGACAAGCTCGACAAGATCCCGCAGCTCTCCATCCAGCAGCAGAAGCAGCCTGTCGCGCCCGACGACCCCAAGGACATCGTCGGAAAGGTCAGCGCGCTGACCCCGGAGACCGAGCAGAAACTCGGCGGCCCGCAGCGGGCGGGCGACTCCTACGGACAGAGCGGGCTCCAGCGGGCCTATCAGGACTATCTCACCGGATCCACGCAGACCAGGGTGATCATCCTCGACATCAAGACCGACAACGAGGTCGCGCAGCTCAAGGAGTGGCCCGGCCGCAAGAACGTACCCGTACGCACCACGATCGACAGCGCCAAGCAGCGCGCCGCCGAAGCCGCCGTGGCGCAGGCGGAGACCAGCGCGCTGGTAGCGGTCGACCGGTCGACCGGCGAGATCCTGGCGGTGGGCACGAAGGGCCTCAACCAGGAGAAGGACGCCCTCGCCGGCAAGTTCCCGGCCGGCACCGCCTTCTCGATCGTGGCCGCCGACGCGCTGCTCACAGCCGGGATGAAGACCAAGCAGAAGCTCGCCTGCCCGGCCGAGCGCACAGTGGGCGGCGCGCACTTCGTGACGGCGAGCCAGGTCATCGGCGCCTCCCCGACGTTCAAGGACAACTTCGCCAAGGGCTGCGTCACCGCCCTGGCCTCGCTCGCCCGGCGCGTCGACGCCACGGCCCTGAAAAAGAGTGCCGAGGCACTCGGCATCGGGAAGGACTGGCGGCTGCCGCTCAAGTCGTTCAGCGGCTCGCTGCCCGAGTTGACCAGCGACGCCGACAAGGCCAGGGCCATCGCGGGCCAGAACGTCGAGGTCAGCCCGCTCAGCATGGCCCTCGTCGCGGGGGCGATCGCCTCGGGCACCTGGCACCCGCCGGTGCTGGTGACCGACCCCAAGACGCCCGACCCCTCGACGGAGACGGTCGCGGTCAAGCCGCCGCAACCGGTCGCCGTCGACCCCAAGGTGCGCACGGCACTGACCGGCATGATGCTCGCCGGCGCCACCGGCTCGCCCGCCCAGGCCGGCCGCGGCCAGGTCTACGGCGTGACGGCCGCGGGCGACCAGGAGAAGCGGATGGGCTGGTTCGTGGGCTGGCAGGGTGACGTGGCGATAGCCGTGATGGCCAAGAACTACGACCCCGCGGCCGTCGCGGGCGACTTCTTCTCCGGCCTGCGCGACGCTAAGTGATTTCTTGTCACTCTAGGCAACCGTTCGGGCGGCCGGCTGCGTCTTACTCAGTGACTGCCCCGCTCGGGGGGTTGCGGGTGCAGTCGCCGTGATGAGTTCAGGACTTCATCTCGGGGGAAGTCCTGCCGTCCGGACCGGCTCGACCCTGCCGGTCGGCCCCCGGGAACGCCTACGCGTTTCCGGGGGTTTCGGCGTCTAGGGAATCAAGTTGACGCCGCAGGTGTTGGAGCATGTAAGGTCATGTTGCTCGGCTCTTCGGGGCCGTGTTGACAACTGCACATGGGGGTGACTGGCTTCGACTTCGACTTTGCAAGTCAGGTGAAGCGGGCCGAGGACTGCGGACATAACCTCGTTAACACTGTGACCGCAAACAACAAGTGCCAATTCTAAGCGCACTGTGGTCGGCCAGGGTTCCCTGGCCCTCGCTGCCTAAGTAGCGTAGCCACTGTCAGCCCGGGAGTGCCTTCGGCCCGGGATCTGGCATCGTTAGAAGGCTCAACCGCTCAACCCGGCCACGGGGGAGAGCGGGAAATCAAACAGTGGCTGAGCCCGTCGGCGACACGCCTGCGTGATTGCCGGGGCTGAGAAAAGCACAGCAGGCTGCGCCCGGAGAAGCCCTGTCTTGGGGTTGAAGGACGCGGGTTCGATTCCCGCCACCTCCACTGTTGATCATGATGCGGCGGCACCCGATGTGGGTGCCGCCGTTTTCGCGTCAAAGGGCTTCATCGGGGCGCTTCGCGCTTGAGGGCTTCAGGCGCTGTCTCCGGTCGCGCCGGAGCCGCGACCCCTGAAGGGCCTCCGCTTCGCTCCGGGCGTTTGTCTTTGGCGCGGGCTTCGCCCGCGCGTCCCCATTGACTGATCGAGCAGTCCAGGAGTCCAGCATTGGGCCGTTGATCATTGGTGATCCATGGAGGAAGGCTCGATGGTTAGAGGTTCAGCCGATGCACCTCCAATTGGTAGAGGCGTGGAACGCCACGATCGCTGAGCCTGAGGTGGCAGTGGGCTGGGTTTCCGCAGCTCGCCGGCGGAACCCGGAAGGAGCACATCTGGTGATCAGCGTCGGCGGCGGGACCGGCCTGCCGGGGTAAGCCCGGGGGTCGTCCGCGAACCCTCGCGGGAGCGGGCCGGGACATCGAGCGTGAGCGATCACGACAAGGCGTCCCGGTCCACCGTGCGGCGCTGCCGGTGGTGGACGGCGAGTCGACCGGTCGCGGTGCATGCATGGGCAAAGGCGCAGACGACCCACGGCTCGACGCCTGAGGGAATAGACGCCGCAGGTCAACTAGGGCATCCGTATCTCGTTTACTCAGCTGTTCCTGATCATGCGGTCGCCACCGAGGGCGAGCAGGCAGAACATGTCGAATTGATGAAGGTCGGCCTTGTCCACACGCTTGATGGCCTCGATGCCGGAGCGAGCCGTATTGATGTGACCGAGTGTGTCCAGGCGGGTTGCATCGAAGGCAGGGTCGTGGTCCGCGCCATGTCTGGCTTCCAGAAGCTCGTTGAACGCGCTGGCCAGCACTTCCAGATCCACCGGAACGCGCCAGGAAGCGGAATCAACCAGAAGAAGCCGAACCGGACTCGGTGGCGTACGGCCGGCCGCGATGTCCTCCACCCATCGGGCGACCTTCTTGAAGTTGCCATGGGCATACCAGCGGCCGATGGCTTGCTGATGCTCGACCGGCCCATTCCTGGCCGCGCGCCTCGCGCCATGCTGTACGAGCTCGTGGAAGAGCGCATAGTAGGCCGTTGAGGTAGCACGCCTCAAGTAGGCGGTCCGAGGACGTCCGCGCCCGGCGGTACGGCCTGCGAGGGTGTCGGCCAGATGGAGGTAGTCGTCTGCCTTGAAGTCTCGCCTCACGGCCAGTCCTGCTGGTCCCTGGTCAGGGCCTGGTCAATAACGCCTGTGCTGTTGTCTTCGAGCGGCTCGTCGACGTCTTCCCGGGCTTGGAATTCTTCCGGGGTGAACAGCTTGACGTAGACGTGCTCATCGATCTGGCGTTGAGCGGCAAGCTTGTTCACCTCCCTACGCAACGCATGGGTAAATTCGGCTGGCCACCCGTTCTCGTCGGGCGTGTCCATAATGATCACAGCTCGGAGTGCTGCCTCGCCATCGGCATCAAGGTACGGCTCAACCGAAGCCTCCTGGATGTGCGGCGCGTCTGGAATTCGCATGTCGCGGATCGCCATGGCCAGTTCGTTCAAGACTTCGCCCTGCCGCTTCATGCTCATGATGACCATCTTCGCATTTCCCGACTTCGACCAGAGGGTAGGCGAGGGTGCGTCACCAGAGGATCCTGTTCCGACCGAACTTCTTCGTGGTCAAGCCGACACCCAGCGTAGCGGCCCTGGTGGCCCAGGGACGGTGAAACCGTCGTGGTAGCGGCGTTCGTGAGTTCGCCCCGCCTGTCCTTGATGTGGACGACGCCGCCGGTCAGAGCTTGAGTCGTCGGCAGACGGGGGCGGTTTAAGTTGTGTGCGGTTCGGAGCCCGCCGAGGTGGCGTGCCCTCCGAACATTGCCGCGGCTTGCCGGCCTTTCACCTGGTTCTCCGTGACATAAGGCCGCAGTTCCCCCTCGTACGCGGCGAAGGCGGTCCTGTGGTCGCCGTCCGCCTCGGCCAGGCCGCGGGCCAGCGTCCATGCTCCGATCAGTGCCTGTGAGGTGCCCATGCCGCTGGTGGGCGCGGCGCAGTAGCCCGCGTCGCCGACCAGCGTGACCCGGCCGTGGGACCAGTGGTCCAGGTGGACCTGACAGGAGGAACCGAAGTAGAAGTCGTCGGCTTCGCTCATCGCCTTCAGCAGCCGGGGCGCCTCCCAGCCGTGCTCGGCGAAGGCGGCCCGCACGGCCTGTTCCTGTTCCTGGCGGTCGCGGCGGTCCAGCGCGGGGGAGGTGGTGGCGAAGGAAAGACTGACCGTGAGAGGGGCCGCCGCGTCGAGGCCGAACAGGTAAATCGCCGTGTTCGGGGTCTGCTGGAGCAGTCCGGTGCGGTCGAGCCCGAGGTAGTTGGGGGTGCTGAACCCGGCTCCGGAAAGGCCCAGGTGCCGCAGCGCGTCGGCGTGCGGGCCGAAGGTCAGCCGTCGGACCTTGGAGTAGACGCCGTCGGCGCCGATCACAAGGTCGAAGTCGCGGGTGGCGCCGCGTTCGAACTCGACCGTGACGCCGGACTCGTGCTGAGTCAGCGCGCTGATGGAGTCGTCGAACACGTACGCCACGTTGTCCGCGGTGATGCGGTGCAGGATCCGGGTCAGTTCCTGCTTGGGCACCTCCAGCTCGCCGGCGAACGCCTCCGCGGGCAGTTGGCCGACCTCGGCGCCGGTCTCGTTCACCAGCGTGGTGCCGCGCATCTTCGTGTCGTGCGCCCGGACCTCGGCGAGGATGCCCATCTCCTCCAGTACGCCGAGTGCCTGGCCGCGGAAGTCCACCGCGTAGCCGCTGTCGCGCAGGTGCGGGGCGCGCTCGATCACGGTCACCTCGTACCCGTCGCGGTGCAGGAAGTAGGCGAGGGCGGGCCCGGCCACGCTGGCGCCCGAGATCAGAACCGTCGTCTTGGTCATGGAGATGACCGTAAACGCGTCTTGCCCATTTGGTCAAACCAAATGGATAGACCGTTTGGGCAAGTTCTTCGGTATGCTGAGCCGTATGGGAAACCGAGAGGATCTGCTGGCCGGCGCCAAGCGATGCCTGATCGAACGCGGCTGGGCTCGCACGACCGTCCGGGACATCGCCTCGGCCGCTGGAGTGAGTCACGCCGCCATCGGCTACCACTTCGGCTCCAAAGATGCCCTGCTCACCCAGGCCCTGGTGGAGGCGGTTGACGAACTCGGCGCCGAACTCGCCCGTCGCACCCCCTCCGACGAGCCGGAAGAACGCTGGCAGACGCTGATCGACAGCTTCACCACTCATCGGGCGTTGTGGGTGGCCCAACTCGAGGCCGTAGTGCAGGCCGAGCGATCACCAGAGGTACGTGAACACCTCGCCAAAGGGCAACGCCAGGGACGCGAAGGGCTCGGCGGTTCCGTGCCGCTCGCGTTGCTGACCGGTCTGATGCTGCAGTGGCTGGTGGACCCGGATCACGCGCCCACCGGAGCAGATGTGATCAGCGAGCTCCGATCACTCCGTAACCTCTGAATATTCATCGGCTCGGATCGATATCAGACGGCGCCGAGCGTGGCGATGAGTTCAATGACCTGGTACGCGGTCGGGAAGTCCGGTGCCGCGTAGCGCAGCGTGCAGCCGTTTTCGAGCTCCATTCCCGGCACCAGCAGCGCGTGCTCGGTCATCCGCGGCCGGTGCACCCGTACTTCCAACCGCACCGGGCCGTCGAAACGCAGCGGACGGACGGCCCCCCGGCCGGCCAGCGCCTCAGGTATCGCCTGTTCGATCCTGTCGCATGCCTCGTCGGGGTGCAGCAGCGCGGCGGCGCGAGCGCCCAGCGCGTGCTTGACCACCACTGAGCGGATGCCCGGAGCAACATCGGCCGCCTCTGCCGCCACGCTGTCATCGCCGCTCACCAGCACCGGCGGTACGCCGCTGTGCGCCGCGAGCGCGGTGTTCAAGCCGATCTCGCCGAGGGAGCGGCCATTGCAGCGCACGTCGGCGATCACTCCGCCAGAGACGGTGTGAGCCATGACCGAGCGGGGCGTTCCCGCCTTGCCGTGATAGCCGATGAACAGTACCGCGTCGATAGTGTCCGCCAGTCCGGCCATCATTCCGCCGGGTTTGGGCGCGCCACGCAGTAACTCGGCACGCCGGTCCAGCAGTTCGGGGAGAAGATTGCGGAAACGCGCGTGGGCCTCGGTGACCAGCACCTGGGCGCCTGCCTCGTAGGCGTGGACGCCGCGGACGGCTGCGCTGGCCTCCGCCGTGAGCAGTTTGCGGTTGCGCTCGTATTCGCTGTGGCCGGGAATGACATCATCGCCATCGACCACCCCGGCGATTCCCTCCATGTCCACCGAGACGAGCACCCGCATCTCGATCACGCCTTTCCAGGTCGTTCGCACGTACGCCTGCGGCTGAAGCGTCATGGTATCTAGCGCTTTGCGGTCTCTCGGGGGTGTGGACGGCTGGCATGTGGATCGTGTCCGACTGGATCCCGGTTACCTGTACATATAATCCGTAGTACGCCGTGGTACGTAGGGGTACAATTGAGCCATGGATGCTCCGATGCCTCGACCGACCGAGGTGAGCGTGCGCCAGTTCGTCAATGACTCTGGAAGCGTCACGCGGGGCCTTCGCGAGGGAAAGCGATACATACTGACGATCAACGGCGAGCCGCTGGCCGAAGTGAAGCCGATCAAGCGCCGCCGGTTCGTTCCCACAGCTGAGGCGCAGGCCGTTTTCGCCACCGCCCCGGCTATTGACTGGGACGAGGTACGGGCTGATCTGGACACGATGATCGATGACGAGCTACGCGATCCGTTCGGCGGGACCGGCCTGTGACCCGGCATGAGCGGGGCGTTCTCGACACCAGCATCGTGGCCGCCTTCAAGCTCTTTGATCCCGCCGAACTGCCCGCGGAGTCAGCGATCACCGCCGTCACGCTTGGCGAGCTGTCGCGTGGCCCATACGCCACGGATGATCCGGTCAGGCGCGCGGGAAGGGTCGCGGTGCTCCAGTATGCCGAAGCGGCATTTGGTGACCCACTGCCGTACGACGCCGACGCCGCCCGCATGTTCGGGCAGATCTGCGCTGTCGTGTACGCGCAGGGCCGACAGCCACGAAGCCGGACCGCCGACTTGATGATCGCCGCGACAGCCGCCAGTAACGAGTTGCCCTTGTTCACCGCGAACCCCAAGGACTTTGACGGCCTGGAACGGCTCGTGAGCGTGGTCGCCGTGGCGCGACCTGATGGCGCGACGGGTTAGCCTCAGGAGCGGAATGAACATGATCGACAGTCTCGTCAGGCCGGCCGGGGAAGATGACACATATCCCACCGCCTCCAGTGGCGCGAAGGAACATCCGTAGCTCACTGGGACACCCGCAGCTTCCGTGGCATGCAGACGCCCCCGCGCCCATGGCGGGCGCGGGGGCGTTGCGCTTCCCAGCTGTGGGTCAGACCCGGAATGGCAGGTCGGCCATGTCTACACCGAGCACGCGTGGATGATCCGGGACGCCTACGGTTACCACACCTTCGATGACACCAACAGCTGGAGCGAGCGGCAGCTGACGCGCCAGTTCCGGACTTTCCTGCACGGCAGGGCGTGGACGCACGCCGAGGGGCCGGTGGCGTTGTTCGAGCAGTCGGTGGCGTGGCTGCGGCGGCATCGGGTGTTGCTGCCCGGGGTGACCGTGCTGGAGCGGCTGGTTGGCAGCGTGCGGGAACGGGCCGATGTCCGCATGTACACGGTGGTGACCAAGCAGGTCCGCCGTGCCGATCCGCACCTGCCGACCGCGTTGTCGGATCTGCTGGTAGTGCCCGAGGGATCGCGCATCTCGGAGCTGGAGAAGCTGCGGCAGGCGCCCAAGCGCACGTCAGGGACGGAGATGGTGCGGGCGCTGCAGCGGGTGGACAACCTGGCCGCCTTCGGGTTGAGCCGGGTCGCGGTGTCGAAGGTTCCGGTGCGGCGGATGAAGACCCTGGCCAAGTACGGGGCGGGCAGCAAGGCGCCGGCGCTGGACCGGCTGGTCGAGCCGCGCCGAACGGCGACGCTGCTGGCGGTCACGCGAAGTCTAGAGGCCGAGGCGATCGACGACGCTTTGGATCTGTTCGCGCTGTTGATGGCGACCCGGTTGATCAGCCCGGCCCGCCGCAAGTCCGCCGACGAACGGCTGCGGATGCTGCCCCGGCTGGAGCGGGCCTTCAAGCTGGTGGCCAAGGCCGGCCGCGTGCTGGTCGACCAGCTCGACTTGGTCGACCAGGAGGGTGCCGACCTCGATGTGGCGGCGATGTGGGCCGCGGTGGCCGAGATCGCCGACGTGAGCAAGGAGCAGGTCCGTGCGGCGCTGCAGGTGGTGGAGGAGCTGGTCCCTGAGGAGGACGGCGCGGCCGAGGCGGCGATGCGGGCCGCGCTGGTGGAGAAGTACCACACGGTGCGCCCGTTCCTGCGGCTGCTGGGCGAGTTGAAGGCACTGTCGGCGGCGCAGGGCGGGCGGCGCGTGCTGGCCGCGGTGCGCCGCTTGCCGGAGCTGTCGCGTCGGCAGGTGAGCAAGAAGCCGCTGTTGCCCAGGGAGATCGACGCCGCGCTGGTGACCGCGTCGTGGAAGCGGGCGGTGTATGCCAACCCGGACCTGCCGCAGGGCGCGGTCGATCGTGACGCGTACGTGGTGTGCGTGCTGGAGCACCTGCTACGGGCCCTGACGATCAGGGACGTGTTCGCCACGCCGTCGCTGCGCTGGGCCGACCCGCGCGCGCACCTGCTGGCCGGGGCGCGGTGGGAGTCGATCGCCGAGGATGTGCTGGCATCCTTGTCGCTCACCGACCCAGTCCAGGAGCACCTGAACGGCAAAGTCCTGGCCCTGGACGCGGCCTGGAAGCAGATGGACACCCGGCTGGAGGAGGCGGGCGAGGACGCGCTGGTCTCGGTGGTAACCCCGGCCGGGGGCGGGCGGGCCCGGCTGTCGGTGGAGAAACTCGGCGCGCTCGGCGAGAGCGAGTCCCTGGCGTGGCTGAGGGCCGCCTGCCAGGCCATGCTGCCCCGCATCGACCTGCCAGAACTGCTGCTGGAGGTGCACGCCTGGACCGGGTTTCTGGACGCCTACGTGCACCTGGCCGACATCTCCACCCGCATGAACCACCTGCCGACATCGCTGGTGGCGCTGCTGATCAGCGAGGCCTGCAACGTCGGACTGACCCCTGTGATCAAGGCGGGGGAAGAGGCGCTGACCCGTGGCCGGCTGTCCCACGTGGATCAGAATTACGTGCGCGCCGAGACGCACGCCGCGGCCAACGCGATCCTGATCGCACACCAGGGCAAGGTGCCGATCGTCGCCTCGTGGGGCGGCGGCTTGCTGGCCTCGGTAGACGGGCTGCGGTTCGTCGTCCCGGTCAAGACGATCAACGCCGGACCTTCACCCAAGTACTACGGCTACAAGCGCGGTATCACCTGGCTCAACGCAGTAAATGATCAGGTGGTGGGGATCGGGCAGATGGTGGTGCCGGGCACTCCCCGCGATTCGCTCTACATCCTGGACTGCCTGATCAACCTGGACGCCGGGCCGAAACCCGAGCTGGTCACGACGGACCAGGCCAGCGACAGCGACATGGTGTTCGGGATCTTCTCCATGCTCGGCTACCGGTTCGCGCCCCGCTTCGCCGACCTGGGCGACCAGCGGTTCTGGCGCGCCGAGCTGCCCGACGGCACCACCAGCGCATACGGGGTGCTGGAGGCGATCGCCCGGAACAAGCTGAACACCAAGAAGGTGATCGCCCAGTGGCCGGACATGCTCCGCGTCGCCGGATCGCTGGTGACCAACCAGGTGCGCGCCTACGATCTGCTGCGCATGTTCGCCCGCCAGGGTTCTCCGACGCCGCTGGGGCAGGCGTTCGCCGAGTACGGCCGTATCGACAAGACGATGCACCTGCTGAGCATGCTGGACCCGATGGATTCCAGCTACCGTCGGAGCCTGGGTAAGCAGTTGTCGGTCCAGGAGTCCCGGCACCGCCTGGCCCGCAAGATCTGCCACGGCAACTCGGGCCGGATCCGACAGGCATATCGGGAAGGCCAGGAGGATCAACTCGCGGCTCTTGGACTTGTCGTCAATGCCGTCGTGTTGTGGAACTCACGGTATCTGTCGGCGATCGTGGACCAGTTGCGCGCCCAGGGTGTGCCGGTCAAGGACGAGTTCGTGGCACGGTTGTCCCCGCTGGGCCACGCCCACCTCAACTGCCTGGGCCGCTACGCGATTGCTTCCTCGGCCCCGGACAAGGGCCTGCGGCCGCTCGGCGCGGCGGCGCTGCCCGAGGTCGGTGCCGCCAGTGCCGCTGTCGTGGACGATGACGGTGTCTGAACCGCTGACCGATGGCCGTCTGAATGACGGCTCAGCTCATGGGCTGGAGCTGTTTCACTTGCGTGTGTCCCAAAAGCGGCAGTGGTGTTCGGTGGAGCCGTCGCCATTGCTTCGGGCCGAGGAAAGGGAGCGGACGCGGTTCGCGCTCTTGCTGGTCAGGGGCTTCCATTGGGGCAGGCTCGGGTCGTTGGGATTGCCGGTGGCGGCGAAGCGGGTCCAGTAGGCGATCATCTGGTCGGCCAGCCGGCGTTGGCTTGTCGAGAGGGGCTGGGCGGTGGCGGCGCCGGGGCCGTCGAAGAGGTAGGGCAGTTCTCCGCCGTGGTAGGCACCCAGAGGGAAGGCGGCGGGGATGGGAAACCCGGATGGTCTGGGGGCGGGATCGTCGGCGAATTCGTATTGGTAGACGGGGGTCTTGCGGGCGAGCAGGCGGTTGCCCGCCTGGGTGGGGCAGGTCCAGCCGCGGTCGGTGGCGATGGCGGCCCATGCCAGGGAGGGGGAGCCGTGTGCGCTGAGGGGATACCTGGCCGCGACCCGCCGGGCGTCGGTGCCGAAGGCGGTGCGCAGGAACTGCTGATAGGTCTGCCGGGTCAGAGGCTGGCCGGGACCGTCGAAGTACATGGCCACGAAGTATCGGGCCTCGTGCGCGGTGGTGCCGGCCATGAGCGGCACCGGGTGGAGGCGTCCCTCGGCCACCGCCCGGCGCGGGTCGAGCGGCAGCGTGTCGCTTCCGTACGAGGGCGCCCAGGTGGCGGGCATCTTCTGCTGCGCGGCGAGCAGGGCCGGGACCGGGGCCTGGCGCAGGCAGGCCATCGTCTGGGCGGCGTCGGTGCATCCGATCTGTTCGGCGGCGGCTGCGGCGATCTGTTCGCCGGACTGCCGTGATGGCCACACGGTGTCGCCGCCGGCGGGGTCGATGCCCATCTGGCGCATCGAGCATGTGCCGCTTTGGATGATCGCCTTGTCGAACAGCCCCGCCGCCGTGGGGGATGTCAGCTGGGCGCAGGTGCTGAACGCGCCCGCGGACTCGCCGAGCAGGGTGATGTTGCGCGGGTCGCCGCCGAAGGCCGCCGCGTTGTGCCGTATCCAGCGCAGCGCGGCCTGCTGGTCGAGCAGGCCGAATGCGCCCGAGCCGGGCAGGGCGGGGTGGCCAAGGAAGCCGAAGATGCCCAGCCGGTAGTTGACGGTCACGACGACCACGCCCGCCTTCGCCAGCCGCTGGGTGTCGTAGTCGCCGCCGGCGCCCTGGGTGAAGCCGCCGCCGTGCAGCCAGACCATCACAGGCAGCCGTTGTCCGGCGGGCACGGTCCGGGGGGCGGTGACGTTCAGGTACAGGCAGTCCTCGGTGGTGCTGGCCGGGTTGGAGTCGGCGGGATTGGCGTTCTGCGGGCAGCGCGGGGCCGTGCGGGTGCCGTCCTTGACGCCTTTCCACGCTTGGACGGGCTGGGGCGGCTGCCAGCGCAGCGTTCCGGTCGGTGGCGCGGCATAGGGGATGGCGTTGAACCGCTGCACGTCCCGGCCGATGTGAGCGCCGGTGACGGCGCCGGACGAGGTGTGCGCGACAGACTGGCGCGAGCTCGATGCGGGGCCGGTGGCGCTCGCGCAGGCCGCGACGACGGACAGACCGGCCACCGCCGTGACCAGCCGCACGCGCGCCGTCCTGCGCGCCGTTCCTCGGGGTCTCATCGGCGCACCGCCCGATACGTCGCGATGAGCAGGAACGCGGCTCCGAGGGTGCCCAGGGCGAGATCGGCCCAGCCGGGGACGCCGACGGCGCGCAGGATGCCGGCGATTCCGAAGCTGGTGTCCCACTGCGCCTCGGTGATCGCCGAGCCGAACCCCTGCACGGTGAACAGAGCTCCGGCCAGCCACAGCGCCTTATCGGCTGTGCGGTTGCGTGTTTGCGAACGACTCATGGCGTCCTCCCTTGTTCCGATGCGTACGCATCAAATAAACCGGAAAAGTTGATACGATGCAACCGCATCGAAATGCTGTCGGAAGGAACCCCATGCCCAAGCAGGTCGACTACGAGACGCGACGCCGCCACATCGCCGAAGCGGTCTGCGACCTGATCGACCGGCACGGCCCCGAAGGCGCGACCCTCCGGGACGTGGCGCAGCAGGCTGGGGTGTCCATGGGAGCAGTGCAGCGATGCTTCGCCACCAAGGACGAGATGCTCGCCTTCGCACTGCACCACATCACCGAACGCATCACCGCGCAGGGCCAGGAGGAGATCGACGCCTCCGCCGCCAAGGAGTCGGCGGTGACCCTGCTCACCGCCACCCTGCGTACGCTCACCCTGATCGAGCCGCACCAGCGACGCGACGCCAGGATCCTGGCGGCCTTCACCGCCCACGCCACGGCCATCCCGTCCCTGGCGGAAATCCTGCGCCAGGCCCACGCCAAAACGCGCGACCTGCTGGTCTGGCTGATCCGCTATGGCCAGCGAACCGGCGAGTTCCGCGACGACCTCGACGCCGACCTGGAGGCCGAGACCCTCCTGCCACTCGTCGAAGGGCTGACCTCACTCGCCCTGCTCGGACACCGCCCCACCGTGCCCGCCCACGACACGCTGACTCGTCGTATCGACGGCCTGCTCATGCAGCCATCCCGGCCAAGCCGACCGGCCTCATCGACCGCAATCACCTGAGGGTGCCTTGCGAGCGCGGCACCAGCGCTGCGTCCGTCACACCACGTACGCCAAGACGCCTTCCAGAGGCGCCAGACGTTCACCGTCACGCTTGGCGTGTGATGTTCTTCACCGCCGGCGTCCGCAGCGACCCTCAGCCGGTTGCTCTATGCGAGCGGGCCTTGCGGTGCGAATCAGCAGGATGGAGACCAATGATTGCGGGATAACCTTTGTTATCTGGCAAGATAGCGATCACAGACCAGGCGCGAGCTGGGCGGAGCGCTTCCGGCACTCAGGCTTCGTTTCCCGGTTATCTGGCAACTACACAGGCGATGGAGGACGACGGCGTGAACGAGGTGATCGCCGAGCAGCTCGGCCGCGGCCATCCACTCGCCACGCACCTGGACGACTTCCTCACCGACAAGCGCAACGCCGGCGCCTCCGGCCAGACGATCCGCGCCTACCGCGGCGACCTGATCCAGTTCACCGCCCACGTCGACGGCGAGCTCGCCGAGTTGACCGCCGCGCCCATCCGGGCCTTCCTCGCCGACCTCGGCCAGTTGTCGGCCGCCACCCGCAAGCGCAAGCGGGCCGCGATCGCCTCCTTCTGCCGCTGGGCCGTCAGGCACGACCTGCTCGACGCCAACCCCATGGACCGCATCGACACCATCAAGGTGCCCAAGACGCTGCCCCGCCCGGCCGCGGCCGCCGACGTCGCCAAGGTCCTGGCCGCGATCTGCTCGCGGCGGCCGCGAAAAGACCTGCCACTGGACCGGCTGCGCGACCGGGCGCTGTTCGAGACCGCCTACGTCTGCGGCGCCCGCGCCGCCGAAGTGTGCGGCCTGTACGTCGAAGACCTCGACCTGCGTATGGACGACGAACACGTCCGCATCCACGGCAAAGGCGGCAGCGTGCGCACCGTCCTGTTGGACGACCGCGGCTACGTCGCCCTGCTCAAGTTCTACCTAGCCCGCGCCGACTACACCGCCGGGCCGCTGTTTCGCGCCTCCATCAACGGCTACGGCGGGCCCCTGTCCTACGACGCCGCCCACCACCGCTGGCAGGGCTACTGCACCGCCGCACGCGTCGAGATCGACATCCACCAGCTGCGCCACGCCCACGCCACCGAACTCATCAACGCCGGGGTGTCCATCGAGGCCGTCCGCCGCCGCCTCGGCCACGCCTCCACCGAAACCACCCAGCTGTACGCGTTGCTCGACGATAAGGTCGCCGACGCCGAGATCCGCGCCGCCCGCCGACGCCGCGACCGGGCAACGCGCTGAAGAACCTTCACGACCAAGAGCGACCTCACTCGCTGCGACCAAGATCCTTCTCAGCGCCAACGGCTGTCCGCCGGTTCCTCACCCCCGTACTCCGCCAGTACTTCCCCAAGGGCACCGATCTGTCCGTCCACACCCGCGACCAGCTCGACGCCGTGGCCGCTGAGCTGAACTCCAGGCCTCGCAAGACGCTCGCTTGGGACACCCCGGCCGAACGCCTCGCGGAACTCCTGGCGGCGTGTGCCTGACCTAGGAGTCGGGTGGGCTTGTTGACCTCAAGCGCGGTTGAGTTTCTAGGGTCGTCGGTGACGAAAGGAGCTCGACTGTGACGACATTGGTGACGGGTGCGACGGGGAACACCGGCCGGCACGTTGTGGCAGAGCTGGTCCGCCGAGGAGAGCGTGTCCGGGCACTGACGCGGAATCCGGCTGCGACTGCGGGAAGGTTTCCGGCCGAGGTGGAGCTGGTGGCCGGCACGCACAATGAACCGGGCACGTTGGACGCCGCACTTGATGACGTCAGCCGGTTGCATATCACGGTGACGGCGGGGCTCGCCGAGGTCGGTCACGAGTTGGTCCAGCGGGCAGTCGCCGCAGGGGTTCGGCGCATCACCGTGCTGTGGGGCGGTTGGGTGGGCCCGGTCGAGCAGGCCGTGGTGGACTCGGGCGTGGAATGGACACGTCTGGAAGCACAAGAGTTCATGTCCAACACGTTGACCTGGGCCGAATCGATTCGAGCAGACGGGGTGGTCCGGGAGCCGTACGACTTTCCCAGTGCGCTGGTGCATGAGGCCGACATCGCGGCCGTGGCAGCCGTTGCGCTGCTCGACGATGGCCATGCGGGGCGTTCCTACAACCTCACCGGACCGGAATCGCTGACTCCGAGGGAACGGATCGCGATCCTGTCCCGGGCGACCCGCCGCGACATCACTTTCGAGCCGATCACGCACGAACAGGCCATCGACAGGCTGATGACCACCGGTGTGTCCCCCGCGGACGCCGAGTATGTCGTCGGCTGGTATGCCGCACCCAGCGATTCCTCCACGACCGTGGACGACACTGTCGAACGGGTGACCGGCCGTCCGGCGCGCACGTTCACTCAGTGGGTGGCCGAGCACACAGAACGCTTTTAGGCCGGGATGACATGCCTGTCGGCTAGACACGCTGGCCGTCTGCCTGGTTCAGAGCTATGGGTTTCCGCGTTCCCCGAAACATGAGGTAACGCGGAAACCCAGGTGCTCGCTATGCTGACTGCCGCCAGCGACTGATCACCGTGTTGCGACGACCCCTAGAAAGCACCAGAAGTGATCATGGGCCGTTTCTGTATTGAGTGGGCATTCCGGTTGTTGATCAATGGACTCCGTAGCAGGCTAGAGGGTACCTGGGGCCGCGAGATCGGAGTCTTCCCATGTCTCTGCGGCCCCGCTCCTACTCTCAGGTGCCTGAGGAAACCGCTCGGGTAGCGCGAGCGGCTTTCCCGGGCGGAAGTCCGGCCATCCGGATCCGCGACGCCCTCGGAGTCATCTACGAAGACGAGCAGTTCGAGGACCTGTTCCCATCGCGGGGGCAGCCCGCGCTGTCGCCGGGGCGCCTGGCAATGGTGTTGGTGATGCAGTTCAGCGAGGGCTTGCCTGACCGGCAGGCCGCTGAGGCGGTACGGGCGCGCATCGATTGGAAGTACGCTCTCGGCCTCGACTTGGCCGATCCGGGCTTCGACTTCTCGGTGCTGAGCGAGTTCCGGACCCGACTGGTGGCCGGGAACTGCGAACAGCAGATCCTGGACACCGTGCTGGAGCGGGCGGCGGAAGCCGGACTGCTCAAGACCGCAGGGCGTGCCCGGACCGATTCCACCCACGTGCTGGCGGCTATCCGTGACCTCAACCGGCTGGAGTTGGCCGGCGAGACGCTGCGGGCCGCGCTCAACGCGCTGGCCGCGGCTGCGCCCGACTGGCTGACCAGCGTGGCCGACCCTGACTGGCATGACCGGTATGACCGCCGGATCGAGGATTTCCGGCTGCCCAAGGCGCTGCCCGCGCGCATCGAACAGGCCGAGGTTTTCGGTGCCGACGGCATCGCTCTACTCAAGGCGGTCCATGACGCTTCGGCGCCGGCGTGGCTGCGCCTGATCCCCATGGTGCAGAGGCTGCGGCAGGTGTGGGTGCAGCAGTTCCACACCGTCGATGACGTGGTGCGCTGGCGGCACCCCAAAGACCTTCCCCCGAGCAGCGCGCGGCTGGTCTCGCCCTATGAGGCTCAAGCTCGCATCCTTCGGTTCGATCGTCACAGTGCGTCGTGGTGGATCTTCCAGGAGAACTCGGTGTCGGCGACCAGTTCCACGACGGCTTGGTTGCGGGTTCGCCGCATGCCCGGGGTGCGCGTGACCTCGGTGCCGCTACGGCGGCGGGCCTTCCATCCATGGCGGGCTGGGCCGACAGTGCCCAGCAGCTCACCGGCGATGATGACGTGGTAGACGCCGTCACCGCGGCCGGTCGCCACGACCTGGACGGCGTCGAGCTCGGCGTCGGTGTACCAGCGCGGCCGCCGGGTCGGGTCGGCCTCGGACGTCCACGGCCGCGTGCCCTCGGCAGGCTCGGGAGCCGAGCCGCTCGCCGAGCTCGGCGAGCTCGTTGCCGGGGCGGCGGGCCGGTCGACGGCAGCCGCCGCGGTGGTGTCGGCGGCCGCGCCGGGCGAGTCGTCCTCTTCCAGCGCCCGGTACAGGGTCGAGCGGCCGACGCGGAGCTCGCGAGCGATCTGCGTGACCGACTGGCCGCGCTCGCGGCGGGCTCGGGCGGCGGCGAGCACATCCTCGGTCACCGCGACCGGGCGGCCGCCCGTACGGCCGGCGGCGCGGGCGGCGGCCAGGCCGTCCAAGGTGCGCTCCTGGATGAGGTCGCGCTCCATCTCGGCGGCCATCGCCGCGACCAGGAACAGCATCTTGTCCCCCATCGTCTGGCCGTTCGGGCGGTGGATGCCGGCGCAGATGCCGGTCAGGATGTGCAGGTTGATGCCGCGCGGCGCGAGCTGGTCTTCCAGGAAGACCAGCAGCTCCTTGACGCTGCGGGCCACCCGGTCGGGCTTGGTGATGACCAGCGTGTCGCCCGGCTTCATGCTGGCCATGGTCGCGGTGAGCTTGGGCCGCTCGGCGCGGCGGGTCGAGATGGTCTCCTCAACGATCTCGCGGCAGTCGGCGCCGCCCAGCAACTCCAGCTGCGCCGCGTGGTCCTGGGCGCGGGTGGAGATCCGGGCGTAGCCGACGCGGATCGCGTTCGCCAGCCCCCGGCGCTCCGCCGTCTCGGTCATGATGCTCCGTTCAAAGATCAGGACGCCCGTGCACGCGAGTTCGGACATCCGTGCAGAGGACTTCGGAAAGTGCAGAGGACTTCGGACATCCGGCAAGGTGAGGCGGCGGGTGCCCCTGGTGGTGGGTCGCCCGCCGCCGGCCAGGTCAGTCGGTGCCGATGCCCGCCGCCTGCCACTTGCGCAGGGTCGCCAGGAACTCCGGCGTGGGGGTGATCTCGATCGGGACGCCAATGCCTTCGATCTGCACCGCGGCGGCGAGCGTGGCCTGGATGGTCGCGGGGCCGTCGTCGGTGATGACGTCCCAGCTCTCGACCTTGCCGCCGTCGTCGTTGTAACGGGCGATGTCGCGGATCTGGTTGATCTTCATGAGCGGCCTCTCCTCAGTGGGCTTACTCACAATGTCCCGAAAACCGTCCCGAAACACAAGCACCCCCGGAAGTTTCTGGGACGAGTTTCGGGACGGGCGTTCCTGCGGAAACACTGGCGTCCGGAGTCCCAGGACGACTCCATGGGCGCCTACACGGCCGTCCATCTAACGACCGTTATTGGGACGGCTTCTCACCAGGGCCAATCCAGACGTGGCAGTGGGCACACCAGTCGCGGGCGGTGGCCAGGTCGGGGAAGGTCCGGTACGGGCCGTAGATTTCCTTGGGCCAGCGCCGCTCGTGCTCGGAGGCGTGCTGGTCCGGGGTCTGGGTGTCGGCGATCGACTTGGTGTGGGCGTCCTTGGCTCGGTAGGTGGCGGCCTGCTTGCGCGCGGCGGCGGCGGCCTTCTTGGCGTCCCGGGTGGCGTGCGGGCCGGCCGCGATCCGCTTCCCGTGCCGCGCGGCGGCCGTCTCCAGCGTCGCGTGCTCGGCGTCGGACAGGCGGAGGTTGACGCGTTTGCCGCGCTGTCCCTGGCCGCGTTCCCGGGGCCGCCGGCGGCGTGCCGGTGGCAGCTTCTCAGCATCCGTCACGTCCGCCTCCTCAGCGTTTGGGGAACCCAAAGCACTATCTTGCTCCGTCGGCAGCGCGGACGCGGCGATGCCGTTGAGAGCAGGGCTGTCGGTTGCATATGAAGCTGTCGGTGTCCGAATGTTGTTGTCGGTGCTCGTGTCGGTGCTCAGGTTGAGTCGTCGGATTCTGCCTTCGGCTGCCGGTTCCCGCCGCCCTTATGGCGGCTTCACGAGGAGTGGCCGATCATGGGGCGATGGCGGGAAATAGGTTGCTCAGGCTCACTCCAGTCTTCGGAGCGGCTGTCGTCGCCATCTACCTGATCGGCTACGGGCAGATGCGGTTCGTCACTGTTCCGACCGTGTTCCTCCCGGGCGAGGACGACACCGAATTCCTGAACATCGTCACGGAGATCGTGGCGGGACCTATCGCATTCGCCTGCGTGTTCTTCACGCTAGCGACGTTCGCCTTCTGGCGCCTGGCCGCGGCTCGGCCCACCGCCCGCGTGCTGCTCGTGGCGGGCCTGCTCACGCCGCCCTACCTGCTCGGCCTGTATCTCGTGGGCGACGCCAATCCGGCGCACCACCTGATGTGGCTCGAACCCGATGCCTACACAGGCCGTGAGGTCAGCCCCGAGGAGTTCAACCTCGACTGGAGCCCTCCCACGCTCACCGCGGTCCTGGCAGCGGCGGCGATCGCACAGATCTGGGGCGTGCTGCGACTGGCCCGCGGTCTGGAGGTCCCGCCCTCGCCGCACGCGGCCCGTCTGCTGCTCCTGCAGCCGGTCTGGTATGCCGCCTACCTCGCGGTGTGCTCGTTCGATATCTGGTTCACCTCGGTCACGGCACGTCCTGCGACTCCGGACGAAGTGGCCTGGGGCGGCATGCCGGAGGGCCTGGTACGGGACGCGTGGAGCCTACTCCCCGCTGTCGCGATCACCATGGCGGTCATGAGCGCCGCGATTGTTGCCATGGGCGTGGCGGCACGCCGTGGCAGCGCGCGATTGCGGGTGCTTACGGCTATGGTGACCCCGTTCAACATGCTGGGGCTCACGGTTCTCGCAGTTGCGGGCCCGCTGGGGCCAGTCGGGCCGTACCCGGGGGTGGCGGCCGAGATCCGGCCCTTCTGGCACGTCCCCTTGCTCACCGCGCTCGCCGGCGGCGCCATGGTCTCCTACCTGTACGCGGTGAGGCGTTCCGCGATGAGCCGGCAGAGCCTCTCGGTCCCGGTAGGCGGATCCAACTAATCTGGACATTCGAGCCCATCATTGGCAATGAGACCTGAACAACTTCACTCGAAACCGTCCAGGCCAGGGTGTCGTGCCACAGGTCAGCACGTGTCCCTTCCGCCAACTTCGGTCATGCTTGTGGATTCACATGATCATCGGGAAGGTACACCCCTTCCCGATGATCCACAGATCTCAAGCATTGCTCCGGGGAGGCCAGTTGCCAGGCGTCCGTTGATCTGTGACTGGGCGGCGAGGAGCCCACCCGCGAGGAATATGAGCGGTGTCGGCGTACGGCTACCAGTGCAGAGCCGGGTTCAAGCAGATGTACAGAGGCTGGTGGGAGTCAGGTGGTGGTGATCACGACCTTGCCGAAGGCGCCGCGTTCGAGGTGGGCGAGGGCGGAGGGGAGGTCCTGCAGGGCGTACTCGGCCGCGATCACCGGGTGCAGGGCGATGCGGTCGACCGCGCGGACGAGATCCTCCAGCGCTCGCCGGTGACCGACCTGCAGGCCGTCGATGCGTAGCTTCTTGCGGGCCAGGTGAGCGACATGGCCGGAGATCTCATACCTCTGGAGAATGCCGATGAGCGAGATGTGGCCGCCGACCGCTGCCGCCTCGATCGAGCGGGCGAGGTGGTGCGCACCGATGGTCTCCAGGATGTGGTCGGCCCCACGGTCGCGGGTTGCTTCGTAGACAGCCTTGACCCAGTCCTGGGTCGCCCTGTTGATCAGATGGGCGGCACCTAGATCCTCGGCTCGGGCGAGTTTGGCGTCGTCGCCGGAGACCACGATGACCTCGGCGCCGTGGGCCGCGGCGATCTGCAGGCCGAACAGGGCGACCCCACCGGTGCCCAGGACGACCACCGTCTGGCCCGCATGTACCCGGCCCTGCTCGACCAGGGCGGTCCAGGCCGACAGGGCGGCCATCGGCAGCGTGCTCGCCTCGACGTCGCTGAGCCTGGCCGGTGCCCGCACGGCCCACTCCTGATCGAGGGCAACATACTCGGACAAGACCCCGGGGTAGTGACCGCTCCCGAGAGCCTCCGGTCCCCCCATCCGGGCATTGCCCGGGCCCGCCCCGTCGACCCAGCCTGGCAGGCAGGCGGAGATGACGCGATCCCCGGGCGCGAAGCGGTCTACTCCCGTCCCCACGGCCACGACCTCGCCCGCCATGTCGGAGCCGGGCACGAACAGGCCGTTGTCGGGGAAGGCCATAGTCAGCCCCTCGTCGATGGCGAGCCTGTCGCGGTAGTTGAGCGCGACCGACGACACCTTGACCAGAATCTCTCCGGGCGCGGGATCCGGAATGGGGCCCTCGATGAGTTCCAGGTTGGCACGGCCGGTCGTCTTCATCGTCCATTGCTTCATGGCCTCCAGACTCGCCACCGTCCGCGGCCGCCTCCAGACCCTGGCGTGGCTGGTCAGCAGCTGCCTGGCACAGCCAGGGTCAGGCAGCGGGGTGGCCCGCGCGGCACACTGGAGACATGGCAGACACCACCACGCTCGGGGAGTTCCTACGCATCCGGCGCGGCAGGCTCAAGCCGCAGGACGTGGGCATCGCCTCCTACGGTGAGCGCCGGGTGCCGGGGCTGCGCCGTGAGGAACTGGCCCAGCTCGCGGGGGTGAGCGTTACCTACTACACGCGGCTGGAGCAGGGCCAGAGTCACCAGGCGTCGGAATCGGTCATCGAGGCGCTGGCCCGAGCGCTGGAGCTCAGCGACGATGAGCGCACCTACCTGCACAATCTCGCCAGGCCCAGTACGGCACGCCCGCGCATCGCCGTACCAGCGACGGTGCGACGGGGCACCCGACAGCTCATCGACTCCCTGGAGTGGCCCGTCGTCGTGATCGGGCTGCGCACCGAGGTGCTGGCGTGGAACTCCCCGGGGCATCGGCTCCTGGCAGGGCACCTCGACCGGGACGCACCCGATCACGTCGAGCAGCGCCCCAACCTGACCAGGATGCTGTTCCCGGATCCGCACCACCGTGACCTCTACCCGCGCTGGGCCACCTCGGCATCATGTGCCGTCGCATCGCTGAGACTCACCGTCAGCCGACATCCCGACGACCCCGAGTTGGCCGCGCTGATCGGCGAGCTGGCCATGAAGAGCGAGGAGTTCGCCGCGCTGTGGTCCGCACATCCGGTCGCCGAACACGCCTCCGGCCCTCGTCACCTGCGGCATCCCGAGATCGGCGAACTCGATCTGGACCTGGAGACACTACTGCTGGCCGACGAGCCCGACCATCGCCTGCTCATCTACAGCGCCGTAGAGGGAAGCCCGTCCCAGGCCGCGCTGCGACTGCTGTGGGTCTGACCAAGGACATGGGCCTCAGTTATTCGCAGCAGACCCCGCTGCACTTCTTCCAGCCGGCGACCGGTGCGTTCATCTAACGCGTTTGATGAACGCAACTAGGGCACTCGGACGAACCAGGGCCTGCGGGCGCCGTGTCCGATTTCGATGTTCATTTTGCCGTTCATCTTCGCCTGTTCTCTGCTACCGTTCGGATACCTCGAACGAGACGTTTGATGAACGGAGGCGTGCTTCACGATGGCGCTCATCGGCCTGGTCCGGGTCAGCACCGACAAGCAGAAGACCCAGCGGCAGCACGACGCTCTCGATCCGATCTGCCTGAAGGTCATCGAGGAGAAGGCCAGCGGCAAGCTCACCACCGCGGACCGGCCCGACCTCCTCACCGCGTTGTCCTACATCCGCGAAGGCGACCTGCTGACCGTCCAGGAAGTCGACCGGCTCGGCCGCAACCTCCTGGAAGGACTGATCGTCCTCAACGACCTGTTCCAGCAAGGCATCGGCGTCAAGGTCCTGGAGGGCATCGCCGTCGGCGAGCACACCGAACGCTCCTTCATCCTCGACCTGGCCCTCGCCCTAGCCGAGGACCGCCGCCGCGACATCGTCCGCAAGACCAAGAACGGACTGGAGACCGCCCGAAAGCAAGGCAAGGTCGGAGGCCGCCGCCCCGTGGTCGACGACGACAAACGCGCCGCGATCCTCGACCGCCGCCGACGCGGGGAATCCATCCGCATCATCGCCGCCGGAGTCAAAGTCTCGGTCGGCGTCGTGCACAAAACCCTGGCCGACGCCAGGGAACAGCAACCGTAGCCATTCCGCCGATCCACCGGCTCGAGTACACAGCGTTACTAATCACTCTTAACGAGTCCAGCCGCTCCGGCAGACTCGGGCCTGGACAGCCGCCGGTGGGTGAGCACTCATAGCTACTGGACCTTGAGTCCCGCCCAAAGATCGTGCCCCCACTGGTCGGCCGGGAGAGTTGATCGCCGCTGGGATGTCGTGCCCATCCGTAGGGGTGTGAGCACTGCTTGATTAGTTCGCTGACGGTTCTCCCGCAGGCTGTTGAAATCGATCGGCATCGGAAAACGGGAGAAGCGTTGCGCCTGTTCGTGGGAGATGACTGGGCCGAACAGCATCACGACGTCGAGCTGATGGACGCCTCGGGGCGCAGGCTGGCCAAGGCCCGCCTGCCCGAGGGAATAGCCGGGATGACCAAACTGCACGCGATGATCGCTGAGCAGGTTGGTCAGGACGTGGAGGCCGCCGACGTCGAAGTGCTGGTGGGGATCGAAACCGACCGCGGCCCGTGGGTGCAGGCGCTGCTGGCGGCCGGATACACGGTGCTGGCGGTCAATCCGCTGCAGGCGGCACGGTATCGGGAACGCCTGAGCGTATCGGGCGCCAAAAGCGACGCGGCCGATGCGCACATGCTGGCCGACATGGTCCGCACCGACTCCCACCAGCTGCGTCCGGTGGCCGGCGATAGCGCCGAAGCCGAGGCGATCAAGGTGGTGACACGGGCGCACAAGACACTGATCTGGGAACGGACCCGCCATGCTCAGCGGTTGCGGCACGCGCTGCGCGACTACTTCCCCGCAGCCCTGGAGGCGTTCGAGGACCTGGCCGCAACCGACACCCTGGAGTTGCTGGCCAAGGCCCCTGATCCCGCGTCGGCGGCCAAGCTGACCATCGGCCAGATCACCGCCGCGCTCAAACGAGCTCGCCGCCGGGGCATTGCCGACAAGGCCGCCGCGATCCAGGCGGCGCTGCGCACCGAGCACCTGGGGCAGCCAGCAGCCGTGACGGCCTGAACCTCCTGTAGCTACGGCGAGCCGCCACCCTGACCGGCCCTGCGAACTAATCGGGCGATATGCGGACAGTGAGATATCGGTTCCAGTACGTAGCGATCTCAAGTAGTGCATACCTTCCGGTAACCCCTCGGCTCCCACGACTGTGATCGGGCCGTCTAGAGCATGGATCGGGGAGGGAACTCCGTCGTGCGTATCGACTGGGAACAGGATGAGCTGATCAGCGCGTGGACGCTGGTCGAGGGGGATTGGGACCTGGTCGGCGAAAAGGCGGGGGCCGGCAGGCTCGGGTTCGCGTTGATCTTGAAGTTTTACGAGATCGAGGGACGGTTTCCCGCCTATCCCGAAGAGATCCCGGCGGCCGCGGTGGAGTACGTGGCGTCGCTGGTGAAGGTCGAGACGGAGCTGCTGGCGAAGTACTCCTGGCGGAGCCGGACCATCGAGCGCCACCGGGCGCAGATCCGCAAGCGCTTTGGCACCGCCCGGCGACCGAGGACGATGAGGAGCGGCTGGCCCAGTGACTGGCCGACAAGGTGTGCCCGATCGAGACGAATCGTGATCGCCTGGCCGAGGCGGTGCGGGAGCGGCGCCGGAGTATGAGCATCGAACCGCCGACCAGCGGCCAGGTGGAACGGGTCGTGAACTCCGCAGGCCGCCGCTTTGAGGAGGTTTTCGCCGAGCAGGCGATGGCGCGGCTCGGGCCGATCGTGTGCGCTCGCCTTGAGAAACTGCTTGGACGGCCGCACGTGCTGGCCGAGCTGAAGTCCGACCCCGGGCCGCTGGGGCTGGACACCCTGCTCACGGAGATTGGGAAACTGGCGACGGCGCGCTCCCTGGGGCTGGGTGAGGCGGTGTTCAACGAGACCTCCGATCAGATCGTGGCGGCGTGGCGAGGCCGGGCGATGCGGATGTATCCCTCCGACTTCGCGGCCTGCCCGCCGCCGGTGCGCTACACGCTGCTGGCGGCGCTGTGCTGGACGCGCCAGGCCGAGCTCGTGGACGGGCTGGTGGAGCTGTTGATCGGGTTGATCCACCGGATCAATGCCCGCGCCGAGCGGCGGGTGGAAAAGGAGCTGATCGGGCAGCTCGCCGCGGTGCCCGGCAAGCGCGGCATCTTCACCAAGATGGTCAACGCCGCGCTGAGCAAGCCCGATGAGACGGTTCGGCAGGTGGTCTTTCCCGCGGTGCCGGGCGGGGAGAAGACGCTGCGGGCACTGGCCCAGGAGCTGATAGCCACTGAGCGCGTGGTCGCCGAGCGGATCCGCTACCAGCTGCGGGGTTCCTACTCGCACTACTACCGGCGGATGCTGGCGCCGCTGCTGGCCGCGCTGGAGTTCAAGTGCCACAACACCGCCTACCGGCCGGTGATGGACGCGATCGAACTGCTGGCCCATTACGCGGGCGTCGATTCCGACCAGCGGCACTACGCCGCAGCCGAGACGGTGCCGATCGACGGCGTGGTGCCCAAGGCGTGGCTGGACGGCGTCGTCGATGCTGGCAGCGGCCGGGTGGAGCGCATCCCGTACGAGCTATGCGTGCTGATCGCGCTGAAGGACGCGCTGCGCCGCCGCGAAATCTACGTCGAGGGTGCCGGCCGATGGCGCGATCCCGATGAGGACCTGCCCGGCGACTTCGAGGACAATCGGGACGTGCACTACGCGGCGCTGGCCAAACCGCTGGATGCCACGGAGTTCATCACCGGCCTGAAGACGCGGATGCGGGCCGCCCTGGACAAGCTGAACACCGGCCTGACCGCCGGCAGTACCGGCGGGGTGCGGATCATCACCCGGGCCGGCAAACCGTGGGTGAGCGTCCCCAAGCTCGACAAGCTGCCCGAGCCGAAGAACCTCGGCAAGCTGAAGGCCGAGGTCCAGCGCCGGTGGGGCACCATCGACCTGCTCGACATCCTCAAGGACACCGCCTTCCTCACCGACTTCACCGACGCCTTCACCTCGGTGGCCACCCGCGAGGTCCTAGACCGTCAGACGCTGAACCGCCGGCTGCTGCTCGTGCTCTTCGCGCTTGGCACGAACATGGGGATCCGGCAGATGGCCGCGACCGGCGACCACGGCCAGGACGAGGCCGCGCTGCGGCACGTGCGCGCGACCTACGTCACCCGCCAGAACCTGCGCGCGGCGATCGTCGCGGTGGTCAACGCCACCCTGGAGGCCCGCGATCCTGCGTGGTGGGGTGAGGCGACCAGCACCGCCTCAGACTCCAAACGGTTCGCCTCCTGGGACTCCAATCTGATGACCGAGTTCCATGCCCGCTACGGCGGTTACGGCGTCATGATCTACTGGCAGTGCGACCTGAAAGCCGCACAATTCGAGCAAATGTCAGAAAGGAGCTATCGACATTTTCGACCTGTGACCAATTGGTCGATTCCTCAGCCAGCGTGCGGAGGGAGTAATCCCTCGGTGCGAAGCCTGGCCAACAGACCGAAGGCCGAAACGACCGCTGGATCGGCACGGGTCAGAGGAAAGTCTGGACGGATGAACACAAGTGAACCCTTGACGAGGACTCGTAAAGATCACCCGCCTCAGTGGGAGCAGTCGAGGCGGTCTAGTACGGCAGCCGCCATTCGTTAGCTGAGCTGCTTGTATGCGGTGGTCAGGCGGGCGCGGCGGTGGAACCATCGGGCGCGTGCTTGGTGGCGGCGGCGCCAGGCTGACCAGTGCACGGTGTGTTCCAACGACAGGCTGTGCGCGGTGGCGGCGTTGAACAGGCGCTTGATCTCGGCGACCGTCAGCGGAATCATGCCGGGCTCGGCAGGCGGCTGTTGGTCGGGGCTGATGGGTGGTGGGGCTTGGGTGTCGGTGCGGCACCGGGCCGTTGCGGCGGTGACCGCGCAGATAGCCAGGGCTGCCATGACGAGCACGGTGTGGCGCAGGATCGCCTCATAGAGGCGGACCTGGGACTGATCCAGGCCGAACAGATCCTTTCCCAACTCGAAAGTCTCCTCCACCGGCCATCTCAGCCCGGCGGCCGATATCAGGCGGGCCATGGTTGCGGGCTGACCTTCGGGCACGAAGCAGTAGTGGAAGGCCAGCTCACCGGTTGTGCGGTGCTTGCGGATCAGCAGAAAGTGGGTCGGGCTGGCGGTGGCGATCCAGGCCCATGCGTAGGTGCGCTCGCCCTTGGAGCCGTCCGCGGCCGAGCGGATGGTCCACTTGCGTTTCTGCTTCAGGTGCCTGGTCACCACTTGTTCGCAGGTCAGGCAGGTGCCGACGCCGAGGGTGAGGATGAAGGTGGAGCGGATGCGCAGCACGTAGGCCTGGGCGTGCGCGTGTAGGAAGGCGCGCAGTTTCGTGCATGCGCCGTAGACCTCGTCGCCGGCCACGAAGTCCAGGCGCACGCCATCATGGAAGGCATCGCGCAGCAGGTCGATGGCCAGTTCGCCTTTGGTGGCGAAGGTCAGCTGCAGCGGCAGCGCGGTGGTGATCGCCGTGACCGGGTCGCTGATTTGCTCGGCGGAGATCCATTGCCGCGCGGCGATCAGCGCGTGCCCGGCGTCGGCGCGGACGTAGGCGAGGTGGACCGTGTTGATGCCGTTGTCGATGCCGCCCGCGCAGCCCATGTACTGGCCGCTTGACCCCGGCGGTGGCGGTGCCTTTTTTCTCCTGGCCGGTCTCGTCCAGCGCGCCCACCCTCAAGGCGGCTGGCGGGGCCGCGGCGTCCAGACGAGTGACGGCGAAGCGCCGCACGATGCTCATCGCGCCCGCGGTGTCCCAGCTGGCGCGGTTGAGCAGGCGCTGGGTAGCGTCGGGGCTGTGGTCGCCTGCCCACTCAGCGATCGTCCAGCCGTTGCGTTTGGGCAGGTCGGACATCAGGGCTCGGACGTACTTGACGGCTTGCAGCCGTGGTTCGATCCGGGCGAACATCGGAGCCAGCGCGGTCGTCAGGTCCTCGGAGTTTCGCCGTACCCGCGCGGCCTCTACGATGAGCGCGGCAGCCGCTCTCGATTTTGTTCTCGTCACACAGACATGATCACGAGCGGCTGCTCTCGTTGTGCTGGATCGCCGTCACAAGACCGCATCGATCAACGGCGTATCATCCCAGCTCACATAGCGAATGGCGGCTGCCGTACTAGGAGCTACCGGGTGAGAACCCCAGCGCGACTCTTGGCTGGCTGCCAAGGCCGGAGTAGGTCACCGCGGCTTCCGGGTCAGAGAGGGCATCCACCCCAGACGCATCTCGCATGTGCGGAACAGAGAAACCCCGTAGCGGTCCCCTTGGGGTAGACCGGAGGTAACGAAGGTTCAATTCCCCTGCGGGTAAAGGATGGTCCGAGAAGCGAAAGCCGCCAC
>NZ_JBICTR010000010.1:0-526626 GCF_043197735.1 Nonomuraea sp. NPDC049028 | reverse complement strand
GCCCGTTCGTAGTCGGGATCGGCACTAACCTCAACCCATCGGCTAAAGGCGTTAAGCTCGACACCCTTAGCGGAATCGAGAACCTTGACAGCCCTATGCTTAACCTCATCGGCGCAGCCCTCTACCCGTTCGACTGCCCGTAGCGCCTTATCCCGAAGATCGTGGGAGGCGGCATAAGGCGAACGGCCAAGGGGAGTCCCGGAATACCGGGAAGGCTTGTCACCGGTCCCATAAAGAGACGTACCAGACTCAATTCGATAACCGCTATCAAGCTCAACGGTTCCGGCTCCATTTGCACCCAGCCCAGCATCACCGCGACTAAGCGACCCACCGATAAGGTTACGGAGGTGATCCCGCTCAGCGCCTAGGACGTCGCGGTCTAAAGCCTCAAGCTGCTTTAGCTCCTCATCCTGAGTCTTAGACCTACGGTCGTAACCGCGCATAAGTCCGACGCGACCCATTAAGTAGGTGTGAAGCTTCTCACGCTCAGTAGAGGACATGGACTCTAAGGTGTGCTGAACAACAGGGGTTCCGTCATCCCGCGTTTGCAGTGTGGACCTAAGAAGGTTGCCCACAACAAGGGACATTTCCTGCTCTAACATTATCCAAATCCCTAGATTGATTCGCTTCTCATAACCGGCGGCTGCCTGGCGTTATGGTCGGCAGGGGTTCTTTATGCGGCACTTGCCTGGCCATAAGAACTAGGGAGACTTTGAAGCGGGCGATTGCCCGACCCTCCAAGTGGAAGGCCCAGATGAGTGGACTTGTCAGGGAACTGAACTGTCCGGCGCACCTGAGCCGATGGGAATACTCTAGCCGAACTCCCGCCGCTTGCGGAAGAATTCTTGGCGCAGCCCGCAAGATTCTAGAGAATCGCCTGCTGAGGGCCATTCCCAGGCCGGTATGGTGCTCACCACTGCATGGCGATTGAATGCCAACATATAGATGAGGACCATTAACGGTCGCCTGACGTTCATTAATCCATTAACCAAGATTGCCTCATGGCCTTAGTGTGTATAAAAGGAGATGGCGGGGTCTCTTAGAGGTGATCCTTCAACCCGTCACAGCCCTACCCCCTATACCCCCCGACTACCAATCTCTCGTTCCCAACCATCTACCATCGGCATCTCTATTTGCTACACCCAATATCTCCTTTCCGCGCCTGCTGTTACAGCTTAGATGAGAGGATGCGACGTTTTCAAAGACATTCTTTCCGCCAAGGCTTAGCGGAACAAGGTGGTCCATAGACCAAGACATCTTGTCTGGCCAAGCCAACGTCATATCAATAGGCTTCTGGCAGATGTGGCAGGTTGCTCCTCGATGGCTTCCCTTCAACCTCTCGCGTAAGTCGCGATACGGTTTTCCATTGCGGTTAGGATCAGCCACTGCTCTCATCTCCTAACACGGGAACCTCGGGCGAGGGTCGCTTATCCTCAAGCGGTAGGCAGGCGATAGCCGTAACCCAATCGGGAGGCATTGCAGGGTCACTCTGGATTGCTTCATACTTAACCTCCCTAGATTTCAATGCATCGCCGAGGGAGATCATAAGGCCGTGCAGTGCTTCGGCATGACGCCGCCTACGAGTGACCAATAGGCCCTGTGCTTGCTTATCCAGTACCTCCATAAGCTCCCTAATCTCAGTATCGCTATACCGGCTGATATCCCATGACACCCCCTCTACTGGATTAGCCAAGCGATTAAGGCCATAATGGTTATACCTATTAGATGCAGGCCGGCCTTTAGCCACTGCTCTTAATGGGTCATTGTCGAAATCCGTGTACTCTGGATCTGGCATTGCTTATCCTCCTTTTGGATATGCAGGCATATATGTGTATGGGGAACGAGCCGGGGAGCCTGGGCGATGGGAGTCGGGGAAAGCGAGGTACCGGGGGGTGTTTCCCCCCTTTCCCCTTTCCCCTCTTTCCCTCTCAAGGGGAAACCTTCCCCATGCTCTGACCTGGGAAGGGAAAGGGGAAAGTCCCACACACACCCCCTACCCCCTGGTTTCCCCTTGAGCTGTGCGCCGTCTGCCTCCCCGAGTGTCGGCCCCGGTGTAGGAGGGTTACAGAGGGCCCCACATGACCTCATTTGACCCCGGTACAGGAGTGGATGGCACCCCAAGCGCCTTAGCGCGATTCTTAAGTGTTCTCACAGTACCGATGTCCTTCTTTTCGTATAGCTCGATGACGACTTTCCTGAGTAGTGATGCCACCAGGGTTTCGCGTAGGAACTCATCAGTCTTGTTCCCTTGTTTCTCTCTGCTCTTTTGTTCTTCCTGCGTCTCTCCCTTAGAGTCTTGGAACTTCTCTTGAGTAATATTGGCATCGGTACCTAAGTATTCAAGTCGGGTGACGTTTTGGAATTGGGCATCATCCATCATCAGGCTTTCGGCATCAATGCGATACTGTTGCGCCCGCAACCCGTGGGGGGCATAGTTGTTCTTGCCGCGCAGCATAATGAGATTGGTTCTGTCATGAAAGGGGTCTAGACCTAGCTTGTCGTGAAGCTTCTCATTGACTGGCCACAGGATGGGGAAGATGCGAATAACTTCCGACCATGCTTGGTAGCCCGAGATCAGGCTAGGAACCGGTAGCTTATCTAAGTCCTTGCTGTCCTTACGGGTATGCTTCATGACACACATGAGGATTTCATTTGTCCTAGCGAAGTGTTGGACGCGTTCTAATGTTGCTCGAATCTCTGAGCTTCCGTCCTTGTCTTCATTGATCCCCAGGAAGCTATTACCAGGATCTATGTATATAGCCTTGATTTCAGAGTGTCGTTTGAGTTCTTGCTCCAAACGCTTCAAGTCTTCCTTGAGCATGACATCGCGCGTATAGCTCATCTCGTCTAGCTTTTCGCGAATCTTCATGCTGTAGACCTTGCTAAGGTCCGCGCCCGCCAGTTTCAATCTGGCTTTAACAACGCTCTCGTCATCTTCCTTGAAGAGGTAGATAACGCTTATGGGTGGCTTCCCATACCCCCCGGTTGTTAGCTTCGCCATCTCATGGATGAACATTGTTGACTTACCTGTATCCGGGGGGCCTGCCAAACCCCGTAAGCCCTTTACGGGTAACCAAGGTTCTTCATACCATTCGAGTGGCGTTGCCTTGATATCCGAGAAAGCGCTTAGTTCAACGACGGGCCCATTATTGGTCTGTTGCCTGAGAGCTTCCACTAACCAATCAGGCTCAGGTCGAGTTTGCCCGGTAGAGAGTACTTTCTTACGAGCGCTTTCGAGTTTTTTCAGGACCCTGGTTTCGGTCCAACCTTCATTGTCATACTTGCCAGCATTGGCCTTGAGAATCCGATCCTCTAAATCTGGTATTCCCGGACTCCAAGGTGCTATATCCAGCTCTACGAGATTGCAATCGATTTTGAAGCTTTCATTATCCCACTCATCGTCGCAACCTAATAGCTCAATCTTATGCATCTCGGCATCTATCGCATTTGCAACGTAGTCGGCTACGCGCCCCCTCAGATCATTTGGCAGAGCGTCATACCATGTAACAGTATTGGGGTCTACTAGCTTCTTCTCATTCTGGGCAGGCTTTAATAGGTCCAGCAGCTTTTCGGGTGGTTCGGCTAGCTCAATGACGTAGTCCGTACTCCATCGATATTCCCCTCTATGGCTTACGCTCGGGGGAGCAACCACATAGCCACCATTACCCCGAACGTCTATGCCTAAGGGAAGACGGCCACGCCGGTTAGTCATGTCGGCACCCTCAGGGAACCTAAACCAGTAGTGAGGCAGGCCCCTAGCGCTAACGGTGGTGGGTGCAGGTAGTTCCCCGATTAGAGAGACAAGCTCGTCTAAGCCTTCTTGGTTATCCGCATCAAGGACGAACAGGCCGTTAGCGTCTCCCGTGGGGATGCCTATATTGGCGTTAGGCCAGTGATCCCACCAACGCCGGATCTTCCGCTCGCTGGTAGTGGCTTCCTTCTGCCACCCCGCAATACGTGGGTGCTTCCCACCTCTCCCGCACTCTTCCCCGCATGAACACGTGCCATCGGCCATGTCGTGAAGGGGGAAGATCGCGAGTCGCCAAACATGGGCGTAGACTAACGCCGCTTTTAATTTGACGTTCTCGACAGTCAATGCCACTCTCTCTCATAGTTGCTAAACGATCCCCTTTCCGTAGGTGCTCCTGAGTGAGCGGCGTACGGATGAGAGCCCCCAACCCGGCAAGGTTGGGGGCTCTTTGTATGTCTTGTTAATCGTAGGTCCGGATATACGACTCATACAAAGCCATCATGCCGTTATAGGTGATAAGCCCTGTGGGAGTCTCAGTATCAATAAGCTCTGCTAGTAGCTTTTCAAGCTTGACTATCTTCTGCTCTTGGTCGCTCTGCTGTGTATTGGTTAGTGTGTCCTGCAACATAGTATGCGCCTACGCATTTTCGACTACAGCTCTCTTCTTCCAGGTTTCTCGGTTGGCCTTTTCAAGGTACACAGGTCTCGCCCATATCATCCTCTATCAAGTTGTCAACTGGCGTAGCGATAGGTCATGGACCGGATGACCGTATTACTTAAGCGGTCGGAGTGTCTTCTCATATCGTTATGCGGTCAGAGGATGACCACATAAGACCATCGGGTCGCATGCTAACCGTATTGCATTATCGGTCGAGGCCCTAAGGGGTAGCGTGTGGGTTACCGCGCTTCCGCATAATGCTGACTCTCCCAAGCTACTACGTCACTAAGCTTGTAACGCACTGTCCGGCCAAACTGCATGCGCTTCGGACCAGTACCTAAATGGTTCCAGTTATAAATGGTCTTCACAGGAACCCTTAAGCGCTTAGCCAACTCCTCAATGGTTAAATGCTGTTCATCCATGCGGGATCACTCCATGATCAATAGGTGCATCGAACGGCCGTGACCGAAATGTTATAGACGTTTCCCTGAAATTCCAAATCCGCAGGTCAGGGAGGAATTTCTCCGGGGTAAGATCAATTAGCCGTTCCGGCGATTTGGATCTCTACTGCGGTGTCTTCCCAGGTGAGAGCGCTGCTTGTGGCCTCACCTACTGTACGACTCAGCCTATCGTCCCAGGTCAGAGCTATGAACCATGCCTTACACTCGGAACTGAGTGCATCTCCAATCCGAGAGGAGGGATTAATGGCCAGAGTTAAGGACCTGTGGTTTTCGGCAGTTAGGGATCAGAATGGGAAGGCGGTAAAGAAACCTACCCCTAAGAACCCTAAGAACGGCGGGAATCCTAAAGCTAATCGGTGGCTTGCTTGCTGGACAGGCCCCGATGGCAAAGAAAAGACGCAGACCTTTTCGACCAAGACTGCGGCTGAAGCTCACGCCACAAAAATGGAGGCTTCGCAGCTAGAGGGACGCTACTTCGACTATAAGAAGGGGGACACGCTTCTTAAGGAGTACGCGGAAACCAAGTGGTTACCTTCGCAGGTCCATCTGCGCACAAACTCCAACACGCTCTATGAGCAGCACCTTAAGACTCACATCCTCCCGCTTCTGGGCAATCGAAAGATGGGAAGCCTAGAGCGTAGTGACATGAAGTCTTTCGTAGCTGCGATCAGTGCGAAGCTAGCCCCATCCACCACGCACACCGTGTTCTCTGTCCTACGCGCGCTTATGCAAGCTGCCGTAGATGACAAGGTGATTGCGGCTAACCCCTGCAGTCGTGTCCCTCTGCCGTACATAGAGCCGCGCGTAGTCGTACCTCTAACGGCAGAGCAAGTCATCGCACTAGCGGACTCGATTACCGACCGATACCGCCTAGCGGTGTGGCTAGGTGCTGGCTTAGGTCTGCGGTCGGCAGAAGCAAGAGGACTCACCCTAGCTAGGGTGGACTTCCTCAGGAAGAAAGCTCACATCGTTCAACAGATCCAGAACGGAGAGCTGGTAGAGCTTAAGACCAAGGCATCTAAGCGAGTCGTTCCCGTAGATGACATAATCCTAGATGAGATTAACCGTCATCTCGCTAAGTACGGCACCGGCGAACATGACGTACTCATCACTAACCGGCTTAAGGGGCTCACACAACGGTCTAGCTTTAACGATCGCTGGCAACTAGCCGTAGAGAAAGCTGGACTCCCCAAGGGAACTAGATTCCATGACCTGAGGCATTTTTACGCTTCTACGCTTATCGCTGCGAACCTTAACCCTAAGGTCATCCAAACTCGGCTAGGTCACGCGACTATCGCCGAAACAATGGACACCTACGGCCATTTGTTTCCGAGCGATGAGGACCTAGGCCGTGGTGCCATCGAGAACATGATCAATTCCGCTAGCGGAACTACGCCGGAACTGGCGATCATTCCTTAGCTGTTGTGCCTGGTAGATGGACTTTTAGAAGACGAGTCGGCCTGTAGGCCGGGTTCTGTCCTTCGTCGGAACGAAGGGGCGACCATCCATCTAGGGCCGTCGTTGCCGGCGGCCTCAAGCGGTCTACCCGCGCGGCTCGGGCGGGCAGCCCTCGAACGTCGCGCGCGGGACGCTCCGGAGAGCGTCCCTTCTTGACCTTGCTCCGGGTGGGGTTTACCTAGCCGCCCACGTCACCGTGGGCGCTGGTGGTCTCTTACACCACCGTTTCACCCTTACCTCCAGAAAAATCTGGAGGCGGTTTGCTTTCTGTGGCACTGTCCCGCGGATCGCCCCGGGTCGGCGTTACCGACCACCCTGCCCTGTGGAGCCCGGACCTTCCTCGGCGGGCCCGTGAAGGGCCCGACGCGGCCGCCCGGCCGACTCGTCTAGCTGGAAGTTTATCAAACCTCAGTAGATCTTCAGTCGGTCGTCCCGCCTGCTCCGCTGGGATGTCAACGTAGGTGAAAGGTGTCGTTGAAGGATTTCACCACGGACTGGCCGTCCGTGTAGTGCTCTATCAGCGACAGGCAGGCCAGGTCCAGGTGCATGCGGTACAGCGCTTCCGGGGGTGCCATCAGGGCGAACCGCAGTAGCGTCTTGATGGGCGTCACGTGCGACACAATCAGGACCGTCCGACCCTCGTACCGCTCGACCAGGCGCTCCTCCGCTCGCCTGACGCGCTCCGCCACGGCCTCGAAGCTCTCGCCGTCCGGGGGTGCGATGGTCGGGTCGGCGAGCCAGGCGGCCAGTTCGGCGGGCCAGCCGCGCTGGACCTCCGTGAACGTGTGGCCCTCCCAGGCGCCGAAATCGACCTCCCTGAGGTCGTCGTCCGCTTCCACGGCGAGCCCTGTGCGCTGGGCGACCGCCTCCGCGGTCTGCCGGGCGCGCTTGAGGGGGGAGCTGACGATCACGTCCAGGTGGTACGGCTCGCGGGACAGTCGCTCCGCGGCGGCCGATGCCTGGGCCAGGCCCTTGGCGGTGAGTTCGGCGTCGCCCAGGCCGGAGAAGCGGCGGTCGACGGAGAGCGGGGTCTCGCCGTGGCGGAGCAGGAGCAGGGAGGTCGCCACTCGGGTCGGTGGGGCCCAGCCGGTGCCACGATCGCGCTGCTGGCTGGTGGTCAACTGGGTGGTGGCCAGGGAGGCAGCAGGGGCTGACAAGTCGGAAATGTCCCCTGCTACGTCCAGGAGGTCCGTCTGTTGAGCGGACGTGGACGTGGATGAGGATCGAGATCGGGATCGGGCCGAGGTTCCGGAGGCGCCCCGGGTTCCGGAACCGCCCAGGTTGCCGGAGTCAGCCACGTTTCCGGAGTCGGCCGAGGTTCCGGAGTCGGCTGACGTGGGCGGTGGCGAGTCCGTGAGGGCCGGGCCAGCCGCGCCGCCCGCCTTCCAGGTCAGGCCCTTCGCCGCGGCGTCCATCGCCTCGTTGGCCAGGCGGTCCGCGTGCCGGTTCTGGTCGCGCGGGATCCAGGTCCACGCCGTCACCCGCAGCCGTCTGGCCAGTTTGCCGGCCTCCATGGCGAGTGGGCGCAGGCCCTCGTTCTTGATCTTCCAGCGGCCGGCCATCTGCTCGATGACCAGTTTGGAGTCCATGCGTACCGCGACCTGGGCGCCCTCGCCCCCAACAGCCAGCACCGACGTCAGACCGGCGATCAGCCCCCGGTATTCGGCCACGTTGTTGGTCGTGACGCCGATCGCCTCCGCCGCCTCCGCCAGCACCTGGCGGTCGGTGGCGTCCATGACCACGGCGCCGTAGCCGGCGGGCCCGGGGTTACCGCGCGAGCCGCCGTCCGCTTCGATGATGTAGGAGCTCATAGCCCTGACTCTGATGTACGTACGGTGTAGGAGGTCATAGCCCTGACTCTGGAGTGCGTACGAGGATGCGGCGGCACTCCTCGCAACGCAGCACCTCGTCGTGCGGCGCGGCCTTGATGCGGTTCATCTCGGCGATCGACAGGGCCACCTTGCAGCCCTGGCACCGGCCGCCCCTGAGCATGGCGGCGCCCACGCCGTACTGGTCCTTGAGCTTGGTGTAGAGCGTGAGCAGGTCGGCGGGGATCTCGGCGGCGACGGCGGCGCGGCTGGTCTGGGCCTCGCCCGCCTCCTTGTCGAGGTCGACGAGCAGGGCGTCGCGGCGGTCCTCGGCGGCGGCGCGCGCGGCGGCGATCTCGTCGCGCTGCGCGATCAGGTCGAGGACCTTGCTGTCGGCGGCCTCGCGGCGTTCCATGATCTCCAGCACGACCTCTTCGAGGTCGCCCTGGCGCTTGTGCAGGGAGGCGATCTCGGACTGGAGACTCGCCAGGTCCTTCGGCGAGCTGACGGCGCCGGAGTCGAGCCGCTTCTGGTCGCGGTCGGCGCGGCTGCGGACGGCGTCGACGTCGTTCTCGGCCTTGGCCTGCTCGCGGGCCAGGTCGCCGGCCTCGGTCTCGGCGCCGATCACGTCGGTGGCGAGCTTGGCGTAGCGCTTCGACTGCTCGTCGATCTCCGCCAGCTCCGGCATCGTACGGCGGCGGTGCGCCAGCCGGTCGACCACGGAGTCAACGTCAGCCAGGTCGAGCAGTCGTTTCTGGGCCTCGGGGGCTGCTTTCATGATCAATATCCTCTTGTCCAAGCATCGGTGACCGTGGCGGAGACACGCGTCTCAACGGTAACGCCACTCGAACCCAGGATGGACGCGGCGCTGTCGAGCCATGGCCACTCGGTGGCCCAGTGCCCGGCGTCGATCAGCGCGGGGCCGCCCTCCTCGATGAATTCGCTGGTGGGATGGTGTCTCAGGTCCGCGGTGAGGAACACGTCCACTCCCGCGGCGCGCGCCGTACTGAGGAGTGAATCGCCCGCTCCCCCGCTGACGGCCACGCGCGTGACGCGGCGGGACAGCTCGCCGGCGACGCGGATGCCCTGCGCGGTCTCCGGCAGCCCAGCGGCCGCCCGCTCGGCGAACTCCTCCAGCGTCATCTCCGACCGCAGTTCGCCGATGCGCCCCAGCCCGCGCCAGGGATCGTCGGGGAACGGCCGCAGCGGGACCAGATCGCCGGTCAGGCCGACGGCGCGGGCCAGGGCGTCGGAGACGCCGGGGTTCGCCACGTCGGCGTTGGTGTGGGCGGTGTAGAGGGCGATGTCGTTCTTTATCAGGTTGTGAAGCAGACGGCCCTTGGGCGTGGTCGCGGCGACGCTCGTGGTGCCGCGCAAGTAGAGGGGATGGTGGGTGACGATCAGGTCGGCGCCCCACTCGACGGCCTCGGCGGCGACGGCCGCGACCGGGTCGACCGCGAACAGCACCCGCCGCACCTCCTGCGCCGGGTCTCCGCAGACCAGGCCCACCGCGTCCCAGGATTCGGCTCGGGCGGGCGGGTAGGCCGCCTCGAGCTCCTTGATCACATCCGCCAGCGTCACTCCAGCCACCTGCGCAGACTACCGGCCGCCCGGCCCCGGTACGTGATCGGCGAGGGGTGTCGTCCGCGCGACGCTCGGCGTAACGTAAGTGGACACTGACATCTGGAGGATGCCATGGCGCCCAGGATCGCGATCATCGGAGCGGGGTTCGGTGGATTGTGCATGGCGATCCAGCTCGAACGGGCCGGGATCGGCTCCTACACGGTCTTCGAGAAGGCGGACGGACTGGGCGGCACCTGGCGCGACAACAGCTATCCGGGTGCGGGCTGCGACATCCCGTCGCACCTTTACTCGTACTCTTTCGAGAAATATGTGAGTTGGACCCGCCGCTACCCAGAACAGCCCGAAATTCTCGCCTATCTAGAGCACTGCGCCGATAAATACGGCGTCAGGCGAAAAATCCGCTTCGGCAGCGAGGTCGAAGCCACCGTCTTCGACGGCTCCCACTGGCAGGTCAGTACGGCCGGCACCACCGAGACCTTCGACGTCGTCGTCATGAGCGTCGGCCAGCTCAACCGCCCCCAACTCCCCGACATAACCGGAATGTCAGACTTCGAGGGCACGTCCTTCCACTCCGCCCGCTGGAACCATGACCACGATCTCACCGGCAGGCGGGTCGCGGTGATCGGCAACGGCTCGTCGGCCGCCCAACTCATCCCCCGCGTCGCCGCCGAGGCCGAGCACCTGACCGTCTTCCAGCGCACCCCGAACTGGGTGATCCCCAAGCCCGACGCCACCTTCGGCCCCCTGACCAGGCTGGCGTTCCGCTTCGTCCCCGGCCTCCAGCGCGCCTACCGCGAGTGGCTCTACCGGTACGCCGAGAACACCCTCTACCCCGCCCTGGCGCAGGGCTGGAGCGTCGGCCTGCTCAAGAAGCGGGCTCTGGACCACCTCCGCGACCAGGTCCCCGACCCGGCGCTGCGCGCCAAGCTCACCCCTGACTACCCGCCGGGCTGCAAGCGGGTCGTCATCGACAGCTCCTTCTATCCCGCCCTGACCAGGCCGAACGTGGAGGTGGCGACGGAGCGGATCGTACGGATCACGCCGAAGGGCATCGAGACCGCCGATCGGCCGTACGAGGTGGACACGATCGTGTACGCCACCGGGTTCAGAAGTACCGAGTTCCTCGCGCCGATGGAGGTCTCGGGGCGGGGCGGCCGGTCGCTGCGGGAGCGGTGGAAGCGCGGGGCGGAGGCGTACCTGGGCATCTCGGTGCCGGACTTCCCGAACCTGTTCCTGCTGTACGGGCCGAACACGAACCTGGGCCACAACTCGATCATCTTCATGATCGAATGCCAGGTGAACCACATCATGTCCTGCCTGCCGTACCTCTCGGAGCGGGGGCCGATCGAAGTGCGGCCCGAGGCGATGGCGGCGTGGAGCAGGCAGCTCGACGCGGCGATGGCGCGGATGGTGTGGGGCAACGGCTGCCAGAGCTGGTACAAGACGGCCGAAGGCCGCGTCACCAACAACTGGCCCGGCCCCACGACGCTCTACCGGCGCTTGACGGCCCGATCGCCGCGCACCGCCTATCGCCCGGCTACTGCCGCTTGACGGCCCGGCCGCCGCGCACCGCCTACCGGCCGACCACCCCGGAATGGCTGGTCTGACCGGCGGCGGGTAAGTAACGGCAATGACGAGTGCGGAAGCGGCCGCCGCCCGTGAGGCGGCCGAGAAGACCGGTGTGACGATCCGCGAGCTGCGCGAGATCCACGACTTCCAGGAGGTCTACCGGCTGTACGACGACATCTGGCACCCCGACCCGCGCAACGCGCCCGTGCCGGTGGAGCTGATGATCGGCTTCGCCCACACGGGCGGCTACGTGGCCGGAGCGTACGAGGGCGACCGGCTGGTCGGGGCCTCGGTGGGCTTCCTCGCGGCGGACCGGACGCTGCACTCGCACGTGACCGGGGCGGTGATCGGGCGCGGCATCGGCTACGCGCTCAAGCTGCACCAGCGGGCCTGGTGCCTGGAGCGCGGGCTGGAGAAGGTCACCTGGACCTTCGACCCGCTCGTACGCAGGAACGCCCGGTTCAACCTGACCAAGCTGGGCGCCCGGCCGGAGCGGTACTTGGAGGACTTCTACGGCGTCATGGCCGACGCGATCAACGAGGGGGACGCCTCCGACCGGCTGCTCGCCGTCTGGCGGCTGACGGAGTCCCCGCCGCAGCCGTCCGCCGGGCCGTACACGCGGGGGGTGGAAGTGGCCGGGAATCGGCCGGTGATCGGCCTGGCCGACGGGCCGGTGGTGCTGGTGGCGACACCGTACGACATCGAGACGCTGCGCCGCGAGGACCCGGAGGCGGCCCGCGCGTGGCGGCTGGCGCTGCGGGAAGTGCTCGGCGGGCTCATGGGGTCGGGTGAGCGCGTCACCGGGTTCACCGACGACGGGGAATATGTGGTGGAAATGGGCTGACTGCCTATTCCACTCGGCTTTCGGATCTCTGTAATGTGACGCTTACGCACGTCGAACAAGGAGATCCGCATGGCGGAATTCACCCCGACTGTTCCTGCGCGAGTCCTGCCCCCCGTCGCCGTCCGAGACCTTCCGGACCCTCCCCGATCGAGCTGGCGCATCATCGGTCCCGGCCTGGTCGGCGCGGGGGTCGGGCTGGCGTCCGGCGAGTTCATCCTCTGGCCGTACATCGCCTCCCAGGTCGGCCTGGTCTTCATCTGGGGCGCCGCGATCGGCATCATCACCCAGTGGTTCCTCAACATGGAGATCGAGCGCTACACGCTGGCCACCGGCGAGACCGCGCTGACCGGTTTCAGCAGGATGTGGAAGCACTGGAGCCTCGTCTTCGTCGTGATGACGCTCTGCTCGAACCTGTGGCCCGGCTGGGTGACCACGTCGGCCACGATGATGACCTACCTGACCGGCACGGGCGCCGGCAGCGTGCGCTGGATCGCGATCGGCATGCTGCTGGTGATCGCGATCGGGCTGACGATGGCGCCCGTCATCTACATCCTGCTGGAACGGGTGATCTTCGTGAAGATCGCCCTGGTGCTGATTCTCGCGGTGGTCGCGATCCTGTTCGCCATCAACGCCGAAAGCTGGATCGAGCTGGGCAAGGGCCTGAGCGTCGGGGCACGGTTCCCGGTGCCGCCGCTGGAGTTCGCGGTGCTGATGGGCGCGATCGCCTACGCGGGCGCGGGCGGCGGCCAGAACCTGTGCCAGAGCAACTGGATCCGCGACAAGGGCTTCGGCATGGGCTTGTACGTGCCGCGCCTGGTCAGCCCGGTCACCGGCGAGGAGGAGGCGGCCGCCTCGACGGGCTTCCAGTTCGCGCCGACCAAGGAGAACCTGGCCCGATGGCAGCAGTGGTGGCGCTTCGCCAACATCGAGCAGGCGGCCACGTTCGCGCTGGTGTCGTTCCTGACGATCGCGCTGATGTCGATGCTCGCCTACTCCACGGTGTTCGGTAAGCCGGGGCTGGCCAACAGCATCGGCTTCCTGAAGGTCGAGGGCGAGGCGCTGAAGGCGTCGGTCGGGCCGTGGTTCGGTGTGCTGTTCTGGGTGATCGGGGCGCTGTCGCTGTTCGCCTCGGCCATGGGCATCGTCGACTACACCTCCCGGCTGGCCTCCGACGCGCTGAAGACCATTTACCTGCGGGACAAGGCCATTTCCGAGAACCGCGTGTACTTCATCATCGTGTGGGCGATGGCGCTGATCGGCATCGTGGTCCTGCTGCTCGGGTTCGACCAGCCGCTGATCCTGCTGGTGTTCTCGGCCAGTTTCGCGGCGGTGATGATGTTCGTCTACTCGATCCTGCTGATCGTGCTGAACCGCCGGTCGCTGCCGGAAGCCCTCAAGGTCAGGTCGTACCGGCTGGGCGCGCTCGTCTGGTCGATCGCCTTCTTCGGCACGCTCACCGTGCTGACGGTGATCCAGCAGGCGAACAAACTGTTCGGCTGAATCCCCCATCGCGGAACCAGGCTTTCCGCGATGGCGGGCAGACTGGCAGGCATGCTCGACACCTCGGCCCGCCTGCTCAAGCTGCTGTCCCTGCTCCAGGCGCACAAGGACTGGTCGGGCCCCGAGCTGTCCACGCGGCTCGGGGTCTCCACCAGGACGATCCGCAACGACGTCGAGCGGCTGCGCAGCCTCGGCTACCCCGTGCACGCCACGCCGGGCGTCGCGGGCGGCTACCGGCTCGGCGCCGGGGCCGCGCTGCCGCCGCTGCTGCTCGACGACGAGGAGGCGGTCGCGGTGGCCGTCGGTCTCGGCCGCGCGGCGGGCGGCGGCGTCCAGGGCATCGAGGAGACCTCGGTACGCGCCCTGGCCAAGCTGGAGCAGGTACTGCCGTCGCGGCTGCGGCGCCGGGTCAACGCCCTGAACACCTACACGGTGCAGGTCCCAGGCGACGCCCCGTCGGTGGCGCCCGAGGTGCTGACCACGATCGCCAACGCCGCCCGCGACCACGAACGGCTCCGCTTCGACTACACCGGCCACGACGGCTCCTCGGCCATGCGCGACGCCGAGCCGCACCGGCTCGTGCACCGGCGCGGCCGGTGGTACCTGGTCGGCTACGACGTCGAGCGGCGGGACTGGCGGACGTTCCGGGTGGACCGCCTCCTGCTGCGGACACCGGCCACGGGACCCCGGTTCACGCCCCGCGAGCTGCCCGGCGACGGCGACGTGGCCGCGTGGGTGGAGAAGGGCGTGACCACCGCGATGTGGCGCTACCACGCGACGGTGCTGCTGCACCGCCCGGCCGAGGAGATGCGCCGCTCGCCGCTGAAGCTGGACATCGAGCCGGTCGACGAGGCGACCTGCCTGGTCAGGCTGAGCGGCGACGACCTGCCGGGGATGGCCGTGTGGATCGGGTTCATCGGGGTGGACTTCGAGGTGCTCGACCCGCCGGAGCTGGCCGAGCACGTACTGCTCCTGGCGGATCGCTACCGACGCGCCGTACGTCGCTGATGGAGACCGTCAGTCGGCGGTAGGAGAACGGTCAGCGCCCGGCGGCAGCCTGGCGGTCATGAAGAACATGACGCAGATCGCGGGCGGCAGGAACGACTTCCAGCTCGTCCGCCACCTGACCCTCCACGGCAGCCAGGTCGAGATCGGCCGGGCGCTCACCGAGGAGGCCCTCAGGCTCGGCTGGGCGCCGACGCCCGCCGACCCCGCCGTCAACCGGGCCCGCCGGACCTGGTTCGAACGGCACTGGCCCCAGCACCACGCCCGCATGGACGGCGCCGCCGCGGCGCTCGGCCTCGACCCCGACCAGGACGAGCTGGCCGTCGACGGGCTGGGCTACGTGCCCGCGGGCTCGGGCTGCTCGGCGCTGTGGTGCCCGCCGTCCGCCGCCACCGACGGCCACGGCAGGGTGGGCCGCAACTACGACTTCTTCACCACGACCACCAGCGAGATCATGGGCCAGGCCGCCCGGCCCGGCGAGCTGCCGATGTCGTCCAGGCCGTACGTCATCACCACGGTGCCCGACACCGGCCTGGCCTCCACCGTCATCACGATGTCCGAGCTCGACGGCTGCATGGACGGCGTCAACGAGGCCGGTCTGGTCGTCATGCTGCTCATCGCCGACTTCTCCACCGCCGAGCCGCCCGAGAACGTCTCGCCGCAGGTCGGGGTGGGCAGCACGCAGTTGCCCCGGTTCCTCGTCGACACCTGCGAGAACGTGGAGCAGGCCAAGCAGGCGCTCCTCGGCGCCAAGCAGTACGACCACGGCGTGCCGCTGCACTACCTCGTCGCCGACGCGCAGGGCCGGGCGTTCGTGTGGGAGCGCGGCGCGGACGGCGCGGAGCACATCATCGAGTTCGGCGACGCGCCGCTCTGCGTCACCAACCACCTCCTGCACCGCAATCCCGACCCGATGAACCTGCCCGAGGACACCGCGTCCAGCTTCCAGACGTACGGGCGGCTGCGTTCGCTGTACGAGCGGAGCAAGGGCGCGCTGATGTCGCCCGAGGACCTGCGCGCGAGCCTGCTGGCGGTGCGGCCGGACCCGGCGCTGCCGTTCCGCACGGTCTGGAGCACGGTCTTCGATCCGACCGACCGCACCCTGTCGACCCGGTTCTACCTGGGCGACGAGAAGGGGTACTCCGACGAGCTGGTCTTCACCGCGAGTCGAGGTACTCCCGCCTGACCTTGGACCGCGACAGCTTCCCCGTCGGCGTGCGGGGCAGCGCGTCCCGGTATTGGATCACCTTCGGGTGCTTGAACCGGGCGATGCGCGGCTCGCAGTGCCGCAGCAGCTCGGCGCTGAGCTCAGGATCGCCCGTGACGCCCGCCACTGGCTGGACGAGGGCGACCACGCTGTGCCCCCACTCCTCGTCGGGCACCCCGATGACGGCCACGTCCGCCACGAGGGGGTGCTCCAGCAGCGCGGCCTCGATCTCGGCCGGGTAGATGTTGACCCCGCCGGAGACGATCAGGTCGGTGCGCCGGTCGCACAGGAACAGGAAGCCGTCCTTGTCGAGGTAGCCGATGTCGCCGGGGGTGTACCACTCGCCGCGCATGCTGGCGGCCGTCTTCGCCGGGTCCTTGCGGTATTCGAAGGTGCCCAGGCTGGACTTGACGTAGATCATGCCGGGCTCGCCGGGCGGCAGCTCCTGACCGGCCTCGTCGAGGATCCTGACCTCGAACGTGGGCGCCGGCTTGCCCACGGTGCCGGGCCGGGCCAGCCAGTCGTGCGGCTTGACCGAGAAGGCGATCGTCGACTCGGTCGAGCCGTAGTACTCGTAGAGCACCGGCCCCCACCAGTCCATGATCCCCTGCTTGACCGCGACCGGGCAGGCCGCGCCGGTGTGGATGACCTGCCGCAGGCTCGACACGTCGTAGCGCGCTTTGACCTCCTCCGGCAGCCGCAGCATCCGGTGGAACATGGTCGGGACCATCATCGCGTTCGTCACCTGGTGGCGCTCGACCAGCTCCAGGATGTTCTCCGGCTCGAAGCGCGGCGTGATCACCACGGTGTGGCCGAGGTGCAGCGCGAACTGCGTGTGGGCGCACGGCGCCGAGTGGTACATCGGCGAGGTGACCAGGTGCACGGCCTCGCCGGGCACCAGGTCCACGATCTCGCCGAGGAACCAGACATAGAGCGGGACGACCGCCTCGGGCTCGGCTCCGGACAGCGGCCGCTGCACGCCCTTGGGGAAGCCGGTGGTGCCGGAGGTGTACCACATGACGGCCCCGCCGGCCCGCCCGCCGGGCGCCTCTCCCGGCTGCCCCTCGGCCAGTCCGGCCGTGCCGATCTCGCTCCCGGGTACGTGGCCGTCGGCGGTGACCACGATCTTCGCGTCGCAGTCCTCCAGGATGTAGGCCACCTCCGCCTCGGTGAGATGCCAGTTGATCGGCACGTAGTAGAGGCCGATCTGCCCGGTCGCCATGATCATGATCACCGCGTCGAGGCCGTTCGGCAGCACGCCGGCCACCACGTCCCGGTCGGTCAGCCCACGGGCGCGCAGGCCGTGCGACACCTGGTTGACCCGGGTGAGCAGCTCGCCGTACGTGGTCCGGGACCCGTCCACGTCGATGACCGCGAGCCGGTCCGGGTCGGCGGCGGCGATCGCGTAGAAGCCGGGCAGTCCGCTGATGTCCATCACAGCTCCAGCAGCTCGGCGAGGCGGGCCCGGTGGATTCGTGGCGGGCCGAGCAGCACTTCGTCGGCCTTGGCCCGTTTGTAGAACAGGTGCGCGTCGTGCTCCCAGGTGTAGCCGATGCCGCCGTACAGCAGCAGGTGGTCACGGGCCACCTCGAAGCAGGCCCGCCCCACGTACGCCTGGGCGAGCGCGGCGGCGGCGGGCAGCTCCTCCGGCGACTCGTCGGCGGCCCAGGCGGCGAAGCGGACGATGGACTCGGCCTGCTCCAGCTTGCAGTGCATGTCGGCGAGCTTGTGCTTGACCCCCTGGTAGGAGCCGATGTAGCGGCCGAAGGCGACCCTGATCTTGGCGTAGGCGACGATGGCGGCCAGCGCGGCCCGCAGCACGCCGAGCTGCTCGGCCGCCAGCGCCACGGCGAGCAGGTCGTCGACGCCGTCCGGCAGCGGGCCGAGCTCACGGCGGGGCACGCCGTCCAGCTCCACGCGGGCCTGGCCGCGGGTCAGGTCGAGCGTCTCCAGGGCGGTCCTGGTGACGCCGGGCGCGGTGAGGTCGACGGCCGTCAGGACCCCGCCGTCGCGCAGCAGGAGGACGTCGGCCTCCATCCCGTTGAGCACCCGGTCGAGCTGGCCGATGGCGAGCGTGGCGGTGATCCGGCCCTCGGCGATGGCGGTCAGCAGCTCCTTGTCCGGCACCCGGGTCAGCGCGATCGTGGCGAACGCCGTGGTGAGGAAGGGTCCGGGCAGCAGCGCGGCGCCCGTCTCCTCCAGTGCCACGGCCAGCTCCGCGAAGCCCGCGCCCGCCCCGCCGTACTCCTCCGGGATGATCAGCCCGGACAGGCCGAGCTCGCCGTTGAGCCGCGTGTACACCTCCCGGTCGTAGCCCTCGCGGACCTTAGTCAGCGGTGAGGCCGCGGCCAGGAACGAGCGGACGGCGGCGCGGAGCTCCTGCTGCTCCTGGCTGAGTACGAGCTTCACCCCTGCGTCCCCACCTTCAGGTCCTTGAACGGCACGGTCTTGTCCACCCGGGGCTCGGGCGGCAGGTTCAGCACGCGGTCGCCGATGATGTTGCGCATGATCTCGTTGGTGCCGCCGCCCAGCGACATGCCGGGTGCCATGGAGATCGCCTGCGCCAGCGGGTGGCCGCCGACGACCGCCTCGGGCCCGACGAGCCGGGTCGCGAGGTCGGCCTGGTACAGGTACAGCTCGGCCAGCAGCAGCTTGGCGGCGCTGCCGCGGGCACCGGGGAAGATCCCCGCCTTGGTCTCCTGGGAGAGGCGCTGGTTGAACAGGGCGAGCGCCCGCGAGCGGATGTGCAGCTCGACCAGCTCGTCCCTGACCAGCGGGTCGGCGGTGTCGACCACCTGGCGCAGCGCCGCCAGCGAGGTGGGGTCGTCCTTGCCCTGGCCCATGCCGACGCCCGCCGAGATCGACAGCCGCTCGTGCAGGAGCGTCGTGACGGCCACGCTCCAGCCGTCGTTGACCTCGCCGACGCGGTGCGCGTCGGGGATGGGGACGTCGTCGAAGAAGATCTCGTTGAAGTTGGCCCGGCCGGTCATGTCCTTGAGCGGCCGGATCGTGACGCCCGGATGGTGCATGTCGACCACGAACATGGTCAGGCCCTTGTGCTTGGGCACCTCGACGTCGGTGCGGGCCAGCAGCAGTCCCCAGTCGGCGTGGTGGGCGACCGAGGTCCAGACCTTCTGGCCGTTGACGATCCAGTCGTCGCCGTCGCGTACGGCCCTGGTCTGCAGGCTGGCCACGTCGCTGCCCGCGCCCGGCTCCGAGAAGAGCTGGCACCAGATCTCCTCGCCGCGCAGCAGCGGCCGGACGAAGCGTTCGCGCTGCTCGTCGGTGCCCCGGTCGACCAGCGTCGGGCCCGTCATGCCCAGGCCGATCGAGAAGACGTAGGTGGGCAAGGTGAAGTCGCGGGCCGCGGCGGCGAACGCGCGCTCCTCCGCCTGCGTCAGCCCCTGACCGCCCCAGCGGGCCGGCCAGGTGATGCCGGAGTATCCGGCGTCGTAGAGCCGGGCCATGAAGTCCTTGGCCCTGGCGACCGGGTCGGTCTCCGGGGAGTCACCGGCCGGAGCGTTTTCGAGGAGCCAGGCCCTGGCGGCATGCCGATACTCATCAAGGTTCACATCGTCTCCCTGACATCAGTGCTCACTTACTCTAACCAGCCGAATGCGGCACGCATAGAGCGCCGTTCGGTTGGCGTTTTATCCGGATTTGTCGCCGAATCTCCGTTAATTAGGATGGGGGCTACTAGGTGTGATCGGCTGATCGCCGGGGGGAAAGGCGTGGTCACACGGTTCGGGCGGTCCGTGCGTGCGCGGTTGACGCTGTTCGCGAGCGTCGCCATGGCGCTGCTGTGCGTCGTGGTCAGCGCGTTCGCGCTGCACGCGGTGCACACCACGGCGGTCGGGCGCCGCACCAACGAGGTGCTCACCGCCGCCCTGCGCGTCGTGCACCTGGTCAAGCGACATGAGCTGCCTCCGGTCATCAGCGGCGAGGTGGACGGGATCCAGGTCGTCGACTCTGCCGGACGGGTGGTGTCCGCGACGGCGAACCTGACCGGCCGCCCGCGCATGAGCGAGTGGACACCCGACGCCGACAACGCCAACCGCACCCGGGTCGTGTGCGACCTGCCCGGCTTCCCCGGCCGGTGCGAGATCCTGACGGTCCTGCGCGTCTATGAGCGGGGCGGCGACTGGCTCGTCTACGCGGCCGCGGCCATGGTGCCGCGCTACGTCCACCCGGCCGTGCTGGGGTTCCTGGGCGGCGACTCGCTCGCGCTGGTGGCGCTGACCTGGTTCGGCGTGTCCCGGGTGGTGGCCAGGACGCTCCGGCGGGTCGACCGGCTGGAGCACGCGGCCGAGCGGCAGCGCAGGTTCGTCGCCGACGTCTCGCACGACCTGCGCAGTCCGATCACCGCCATGCGCGCGGAGGTCGAAGAGGCCATGCTGTACCCCGGCGACGCCGACTGGCAGCGGACCGGGGTGGCGCTGCTGGGCAGCCTGGACCGCCTCCAGGCCATCGTCGGCGACCTGCTGACGCTGGCCCAGCTCGACGCGGGCGCCCCCGCCGTCCGCGAGCCCGTCGACCTGGCCGAACTGGTGGGCGCCGAGACGGCCGGGCGGCGGTCCAAGCCGGTGATCACCACGCTGGAGCCGGGCGTGACCGTCATGGGCGACCCGGTCCGGCTGGCCCGCCTGCTCACCAACCTGCTGGACAACGCGGAGCGCCATGCCGAGTCCCAGGTCACGGTGACCGTACGGGAGCACGATGGAGTGGCCGTGATCGAGGTCGTGGACGACGGCGCGGGCATCGCGCCGGACCAGCGGGAGGTGGTGTTCCAGCGCTTCACCCGGCTGAGCGCCGCGCGCGAGCGCGACGCCTGCGGCACCGGGCTGGGGCTGGCCATCGCCCGCGAGATCGCGCTGGCTCACGGCGGCACCCTGACCCTGGAGGACTCCGACCGCGGCGCACGTTTCGTGGTGCGGCTCCCTCGGCTCCCCAGTGTGGAAGGCTGAGCGGTGTTCGCCAGGTGGTCGGTGCGGCGCCGGATGACGGTGGCCGCCCTGCTGTCGACGCTGGTCGGCTACTTCGTCACCGCGGTGCTCATCACACCGCTCGCGCACAGCGTGCTGACCGGGTACCAGATTGAGCACGCGGCCGGCGCGGCTCGCCGGGTCGCGGTCGGCGTCCAGCGGTCCGCGCCGGAGCGAATGAGGCCCGTGGCGAGCACCGAGGACGTCGATCTCCTCCAGGTGATCGACGACCACGGCACGGTACGGCAGGCCAGCCCGAGACTGCTGGGCTATCCGCCGCTCATCAGGGACGCCTCCACCGGCGACGACAACCGCCTGGACGCCACGGTCTGCACCAACCGGGTGCCGGGCGTGAAATGCCTGATCGTCGTGGGGTACCGGGTGCCGGTCGGGTCGGCGTTCTGGACGGTCTGCGCCTACGTCCCGGCAGTCCCCTGGTACATCAGCCCGCTCTATGTGGCGGGCGTGCTGCTCGCCGTGCTGCTGCTCTCCGCGATCTCCGCGTACGTGGCCAGGACGACGGTGGTCAAGGCGCTGCAGCCCGTCACGGACATCAAGACCGAGCTGGCCGAGATCACCGCCACGGACCTGGGCCGCCGGGTGCCGCCCCTGCCGCACCGCGACGAGCTCGACGACCTCGCCCGGACCGTGAACCAGACCCTGGACCGGCTGGAGCACGCGGTCCAGCAGGAGCGCAGGTTCGCCGCCGACGCCTCGCACGACCTGCGTACCCCGCTCACCGCGATGCGCGCCCAGATAGAGGAGGCCATGCTCCATCCGGACGAGGCCGACTGGCCACGCACCGCCGTGGCCCTGCTGTCGAGCCTCGACCGGCTGCAGGCCATCGTCACCGACCTGCTGACGCTGGCCAAGCTCGACGCGGGCGCGCCCGGCCTGGGCGCCGACGTGAACCTGGCCGAGCTGGTCGAGGAGGAGCTGGCCCGCCGGCCGCCCGGCAAGCGCGTGGAGCTGGAGCTGCGGCCGGAGGTGGTGGTGACCGGTGACCCGCTGCGCCTGACCCGCCTGCTGGCGAACCTGCTCGACAACGCCGAGCGGCACGCCGAGTCCACGATCACCGTGACCGTCGACGAGCGGGACGACTGGGGCGTACTGGAGGTCCTGGACGACGGCGCGGGGATCGCGCCGGACCAGCGCGAGAACGTCTTCCGCCGCTTCACCCGGCTGGACGCCTCACGCAACCGCGACGCGGGGGGCACGGGGCTCGGGCTGCCCATCGCCCGCGAGATCGCCACGGCGCACGGTGGTACTCTCACGGTCGAAGATTCCGACATCGGTGCCCGGTTTGTCCTACAAATCCCCCGGGCTAGTAGTTAAAGTGGCCCGCTGTGACACGGGGTTTCAGCCGATTACGGCGCGAAGATTTACTGAAGACAGCCTGCGAAGTGATCGCCGAGCAGGGGTTCGGGCACACCAGGACGATCGACATAGCCAGAGCCGCCGGCGTGAGCCAGGCGCTGCTGTTCTACCACTTCGAGACCAAGGACGAGCTGTTCGCGCAGGCGTTCGCCTATGCCGCCCGGATGCATCTCGACACTCTGGACGCCATCGAGCGCTCGCCGGGCACGCCGCCCGAGCGGCTGCGTGCGCTGTTGCGCCGCTCCTCCCCCGCGGGCTCCTCCGATGGCTGGCGCCTGTGGATCGACGCCTGGTCGGAGTCCATGCGCAACAAGGAGCTCGAGCAGACCTCGCGACGGCTCGACCTGCGAGGCAGGACGCTGCTGCGCGGGATCATCGAGGCCGGCGTGGCGTCGGGCGACTTCGTCTGCCCCGATCCCGAGGAGTCCACCTGGCGGATCTTCGCGTTGCTCGACGGGCTGGCCATCCAGATCCACGTGCACCCCAAGGTCGTGTCGCGCCGCTGGGCCACCCGGCTGCTCCGTGCGACGGCCGCCGCCGAGGTCGGCCTGAACCCGGACGACCTGTGACTGGCGTCACTCTTCCCCTCTTATTGGATGCTTCGTACAATTACCGGGCGAGGAGAGGAGCAGGCGATGACACGCGCACCGAGCTCTACCACCGCCAGGGAGACCGACGAGCGGGTCGCCGACCGGAGCGCCTACGAGGCGGTCATCCAGCGCCTGTCGAAGGCGTCGGTCGACAAGCACTGGGAACCGTACAAGGACATCCCCTGGGAGGATCCGGAGTTCCTCGTCGACCAGACCGACCCTCGCTGGCAACTACCGCAGGTGGACAAGCTCGGCGCCCACCCGTGGTACCAAAGCCGCTCCCCCGAGACGCGGGCCAGGATCGGGCTGTGGCGGCTGGCCACGGCGATGAAGATCGGACTGCAGTTCGAGAACCTCCTCAAGCGCGGCCTGCTCAACTACGCCTACCGGCTGCCGAACGGGTCACCCGAATTCCGCTACGTCTACCACGAGACCATCGAAGAGGGACATCACGGGATGATGTTCCAGGAGTTCGTCAACCGGACGAAGCTCCCGGTGCGCGGCATGCCGGGGCCGCTCAGCCTCCTCGCCCAGGTCGCTCCCTGGATCCCACTGATCTCGACCGAGCTGTTCTTCGTGTTCGTGCTCGGCGGCGAGGACCCGATCGACCACGTCCAGCGCAAGGTGCTCAAGGACGACCGGGTCCACCACCCGCTCGAAGAGACGATCATGCGCATCCATATCGCGGAGGAGGCCAGGCACATCTCCTTCGCCCGGCACTACCTGCGCAACCGGGTGCCGAGGATGCCGCGCTACCGGCGCCTCATGCTGGGTGTCGCCTCGCCGATCATCCTGGGGATCATGGCCAGGATCATGCTGGCGCCACCGGGGCCGATGATCAGGCGGTTCGCCATCCCGCGTGACGTGGTGACCGAGGTGTACCTGCGCAATCCGGCGGCCAAGCGGGAGATCCGCGACTCGGTGGGCAAGACCCGCGAGCTGTGCACCGAGATCGGCCTGGTGAACGCTCTCACCCGGCCGATCTGGCAGGTCATGGGCATCTGGGCCTGAGGGGTTTTTAGGAACGGCGGGCGACCAGCACTTCGGTGATCGCCCGCTCTTCCCACACGCCCGACGGGTTGGCGGCCAGGAGCACCCGCCGGACCGCGTCGGTGAACTCCGTCACCCTGTCGCCGAGCCTGTCGGGAGTGGTGTACGAGTACGACAGCTGCAGCCCGATCACGGCGTCGACGTCCCAGGTCAGCCGCTTTTCGAACAGGCTCGACTCCAGCCGGTCGAACGGCGAGTCCGCGAGCACGTCGTCATGATGCTCCCCGCTGGCCTGGAAGGAGTTGGCCGCCGTGAACTCGTTCATCGCGAACTCGGCGCGCACCTCCCGCACGACCGGCTCCCACGCGTGCTCGCCTGGGTCGCGGGAGGGTCCGATCAGGGCCACCGCCCCGTCCGGCGGCAGCAGCAGGTCCAGCTCGGCCAGTACGGCCCTGCGGTCCATCCAGTGGAACGACCTGCCCATGACGACGTCGTCGAAGGGCGGCAAGGCGGTCAATGTCGTGGAGTCGCCGGACAGCCAGCGGATGTTCGGCGTACCGGCGGCGACGCGTCTGCCCTCGGCCAGCATGCCCGCGTCCGGGTCCACGGCGATCACCTGGCGCACGGCCCCCGCCAGCGGGATCGCCACCGTACCGGGGCCGCAACCGAGGTCCAGCACCCGGCTGCCGGGGCCGAACGCCCGGGCCAGGCAGCCGATCGCCTCCTCCCCGTATCCGGGCCGGTACTTGGCGTAGAAGGGGGCGGCGCCGCCGAACAGGTTCGTCATGGTGAGACGATATTCGGGTTTCTGTTGGCGTCCACTCTTATGACGAGGGTGATGAGGAGGTCGCGTTGAGCGGCACGGTTCACCGGCTCACCCGGCGACAAGACTTTGCGAGTAGAGACTTGACGAGTAGAGACTTGACGAGTTCGGTGCGGCGGCTGGTCGTGATCCTGCTGCTCGCCTTCGCCGGGGTGGGCGTCGCTCTCCCGGCGCGAGCGCACAACGTGCTGGTCGGCAGCGACCCCAAGGACGGCGCGACGCTGAGCGCCGCGCCCGGGCGGATCACGCTCGTGTTCGACCAGGCGGTACGCCAGGGATACGCGCAGGTGGGCGTGACCGGGGCCGACGGCACGGCGTGGGCCGACGGGACGGCCGAGGTCGCCGCTGAGAAGGTGTCGATCAAGGTCAAGCCGCTGCGGACGGCCGGGGCCTACGTGGTGGGCTACCGGATCCTGTCGGCCGACGGGCATCCGGTCACCGGCAAGATCAGTTTTACTCTCGCGGCGGGCGCCACGGCCGTACAGGAGGGCGCCGGGACGCAGGACGCCGTCAAGGGCGGCACCGGGGACGCCGGGGCCGAGGCCGCCGAGGCGGCGGCGAACGGCGGGGCGGGGATGGCCGTGGTGTGGATCGTGGGGGCGCTGCTGGTGCTGGCCGCCGGCACGGCCGTGTCGCTGCGCCGCGCCCGCACCCCTGCCCCAGCCGACAGCGAGAGGCGCGACAACGAAGGGGCGGGCGCGTGACGATCACCGCGCCCCCTGGGCAGCGCATCGGCGGGCGGTGGGTGGTCGGGGCGTTCGCGGTGTGCGCGATCGTCGCCGCCGTGGCGGCCAGCACGTTCACCGCCCAGGAGGCGGTGCCGGGCATCCCGATGCCGGGGCCGGTCGTGGCGTACGGGCTGCCGATCGTACGGGTGCTGCTCGATCTGGCGGCCGTGGCCGTGGTGGGGCTGAGCCTGGTGCCCAAGCTGCTCGGCTTCGACGCGCCGGAGCTGACCGAGCCGGTCCTGCGCAGGACGCGGCCGCTCACCGTCACCGCCGCGTGGGCGTGGGCGGTCTGCGCGCTGCTGACGATCGTGTTCCAGACGGCCGAGCTGAACCCGGGCGGCCTGCCCACGGTCGGCATGATCGCCGCCTACGTCGACGGCGTCGGCACCGGGCAGGGCCTGCTGTTCAGCGCCGCGTGCGCGCTGGTGGCGGCGGGCATCGGGCTGATGGCCGTGCGGTTCGGTGAGAAGGTGCCCGCCGAGCTGCGGATCATCGTGGCGCTGTTCGGCCTGCTGCCGATTCCGGTGACCGGTCACGCGGTCAACTCCGTCTGGCACGACCCCATCATGATCGCGATGGAGACGCACGTGATGGGCGCGGCGGCGTGGGCGGGCGGCCTGGTGGCGGTGGCGGTGTTCGTCGCGCCGCGGCCGTCGCTGCTGGCCGCCGCGCTGCCGCGCTTCTCCAGGATGGCGACCGTCTGCCTGCTGCTGGTCGGCCTGTCCGGGCTGATCACCGGGCTGGGCACGATGGCGCTGACGCCCGGCGTGGAGCTGCCGGGCGCCATCGTGACCAGCCACTACGGGGTGCTCGTGGTGGTGAAGCTGACGCTCACCGCGTTGCTGGTGCCGCTGGCTGGGCACATCAGGTTCCGGCTGCTGCCGTTGATCCGCCGGGCCGAGCCCACGGCCGTGGTCGGCTGGGTGGCCGCCGAGGTCGCCCTGATGGGGATGGCCTACGGCGTGGCGGTCGCGATCACCCGGGCCTCGATCGGCTGACGCCGCGTCGCGAGCCACTCGCAGACCAGCCAGGCGATCATCAGCCCCGCCCCGGCCCAGACGGCCGACGACGGGACCAGGGGCGGCGCGCCGAGCAGGCCGGTCTGCTCCTTCAGCGCGCCGTACACCGCTCCCATGATCGAGCTCTGCGCGGTGAGCGCGCCGTAGACGGCGGCCGTCGCCACGGTCGCCCCGATCACCGCGCGCACCGGCGCCAGACCCCGCATGGGCAGACGTACGGCGAACGCGAGATCCACGCAGATACCGGCGATCACCAGGAAGTACGGCAGCGCGGACGGCGGGAAATTGGTCAACGTCAGCAACGGCCAGGCCACCGTCCTGAAGGCCAGGTAGGAGCCGGCCACCAGCGTCGCCGCCCCGAACCTGCCGATCATCATCCGGGCCACGACCAGCACGGTCACGCCGACGACCACCGCGTACACCGGATAGAGGAAGTCCGGCACGGGAAGGGTGAAGTTGGTCATCATCACCCGGTCGACCGGACGGCCCATCTGGTCGGCGGCGAACCGCAGCAGGATGGGCTCGGCGTAGATGGCGTGGTTGTCCCAGGCGCCGATCGACAGGATGCCGTATTCCTGGTGCTGCTCAGGGAAGTGCACGTTCTCCAGGAAGAACGCGAAGAACGCGCCCAGCATGACCGTGCGCTCCCTGCCGGGCGGCGCACCCATGAACCAGCCGCGGATCACCCCGGCGATCATGAAGAACGAGCCCCCGTACAGCATGAGGTGGGACGGGCTCCACGAGGTGATGTCCAGGCCGTTGACCCGGTGGTTGATCAGGTCGAGCGGCACCGCGACGAGAAATATGCCGGTGCCCCACTGGATCAGCCGGAGCGCCGCCTTGTCCACGCCGAAGCCGGTGTAGCCGTGGATCACGGTCAGCGCGAGGGCCAGGGCCGTGCCGACGGAGTTGAGCAGGTGGGGCGGCGCCAGGTCGTCGCGCAGCCACTTGAAGTGCCAGGAGACGTCCCAGGTCGCGCCGAGCACCTTGAACGTGAACGCCACCAGCCAGCCGTAGTAGAGAACCCTGAACAGGTCGGGCGGCGTCTCGCGCCCCGCCTGCCCGCGGGTCCAGTGCGGCAGGGCCCACTCGGCGGCGGTCTTGATGATTGCGGGAGGCTTCACGGCGGAAATCTTACGATGCCTTCTTCCGGAGCAATACGTGCATGTCCCTCGTGCTGTTGTTCTGCCGTCGAAGGCATCGAGACCGGCGCTCATGGTCAGGCGGAGGTCGACGGCTTTCCTCGGTGACTCAGCCGTACGGGCAGGTGTTTGAGTCCGTTCTGGAAGTTGGACGTGAGGCGGACGGGCGCCCCCGCGAGCTCGACGTCCCAGGCGAGCAGCTCGGCGAAGACCGCCCGGAACTGCACGCGCGCCAGGTGGGCGCCGAGGCAGAAGTGCGGGCCGAAGCCGAAGCTGACGTGGTCGTTCGGGGTGCGGGCGATGTCGAACCGGTCGGGGTCGGTGAAGACGGACGGGTCGCGGTTGGCGGAGGCGTGGTAGACGACGACCTTCTCGCCCGCGCGGATGCTCCGGCCGCCGAGTGTGAGGTCGCGGGTGGCTGTACGGCGGAAGTCCATGACCGGCGGCCAGAACCGCAGCATCTCCTCCACCGCCGAGCCGAGCAGGGCGGGGTCGGCGCGCAGCCGGGCCAGCTGGGCGGGGTGGTCGAGGAGGGTGAGCAGGCCGCCGGGGATGCCGTTGCGCAGCGTCTCGTTGCCGGCGACGGCGAACAGGAAGAACATGTTCTCGAACTCCGCCTCGGTCAGGCCGCCGTCCCTCATGGCCGACATGACCGACTCGCCGTGGGTGGTCTTGGCCAGCGCGTGGGCGTACGCGAACATGTCCGCCAATGCCGCCCGGGAGCGGGGGTTCACCCCTGGCCCGAGCCGCGGACGGGAGGCGGTGGCGAGGCGGCCGATCGGGCTGAGCGACTCGGCGTCGGCCGTGGACAGCCCCGCGTAGTCGGCGTCCTGGTAGCCGATCACCCGGGACGCCCAGTCGTACAGCAGCCGCCTGTCCTCGTCCGGCACGCCCATGACGTGCGCGAGCGTCCAGACGGGCAGGTCGGCGGCGACCTCCACGAAGTCGCAACCGCCCGCGGCGAACAGCGACGCGGCCCGCTCGGCGATCGTCCGCTCCAGCGCCCGCACCGCGCGCGGCGTGAACGCGGCCGCCACGATCCTGCGCAGCCGGGAGTGGTCCGGCGGGTCCGTGTTCAGCATCATCGCCTGCACGAAGGCCAGGTCGGCGGGGGTGTCGGGGTCACGGATCTGCGTGGCGCCCAGGTGCGAGGAGAAGTCGTCGGCCGCGCGCAGCACGTGCTTGACGTCGGCGTGCCGGAACACGCCCCAGTATCCGGGCCCCTCGCGCCACGGGCCGACCGCCGGTTCGGGAATCCGGCAGACGGGGGCTTCCCGCCGCAACCGGTCGTAGAGGTCGTACGGGACGGCGTGCGCGTACGTGGCGGGCAGGAAGACCTCACTCACTGGCGGCTTTTCCACAGGCGGCGTCCGTGGCAGGAAGTTATCCACAGGCTCTCGCCGTGTCTCCTCGCTCATGCCTGCCAGCCTGCATGATGAGCGGGTGACTCCAGAAGACGGTGAGGCCATTCTGCGCGACTACTTCGCGCCTTGGATCCAGCAGCTCGGGCTGCGCGTGCGGGAGCTGGGTGAGCGCCACGCGGTGGTGTGCCTGCCCTGGTCCGACGCGCTGGCCAGAGAGGGCGGCGGCCTGTGTGGCCAGGCCATGATGGCCGCCGCCGACACGGCCACGGTCATCGCGATCTCCTCGGCCAGGGGCGGGTTCGTGCCGATGACCACGGTGCAGCAGTCGACGACGTTCCAGCGGCCGGTGACGGGCAAGGACGTGCTCATCGACGTACGCATCTCCAAACTCGGCCGGACGCTGGCCTTCTCCGACGTGACGCTGACGGCCGACGGGGCGGCCGAGCCGGCCGCGCGGGCGTCCACGGTCTACGCGATCTTGGGCTGATCCGCTGTCTCAGGGGTTTCTCAGGTGCGGAAAGTAGGCTCAACCACATGAAACGTGTGGCCGCGCTGGTCGCGGTACTCGCCCTCGTGGGGGTGGTGACGTGGCTGGTGTGGCCGTCCGCCCCCGAGGCGAAGGGCCTCGACCAGCGCATCTCCGTCGTCGACGGGCCAGCCGATGACCAGCGGGTCGAGCTCGACGCGACGTTCTTCCCGGCCGCGGGTGGCGGGAAGGCTCCGGTCGTGCTGCTCGCGCACGGGTTCGGCGGCAGCAAGCAGAGCGTGCGCCAGCAGGCTCAGCGACTGGCGCAGGACGGCTACGCGGTGCTGAGCTGGTCGGCCCGCGGCTTCGGCCGTTCGACCGGCGAGATCGCGCTCAACTCCGCCGACTACGAGGTCAAGGACGTCAAGCAGCTCATCGACTGGCTGGCCAAGCGGCCCGAGGTCCGGCTCGACGCACCCGGCGACCCGCGTGTGGGCATCGCGGGCGGCTCATACGGCGGAGCCATCGCGCTGATGACGGCCGCCTATGACAGCCGCGTGGACGCGATCGTGCCGCAGATCACCTGGGCCGACCTGGCCGACTCGCTGTTCCCCGACGGCGGCGGCCAGGGTCCGGCCAACGGCGTGTTCAAGCGCATGTGGGCGGGCTACTTCTTCGGCCGCGGCGCCCCGGTCCAGGGCGGCGGCGCGACTCAGGGGCTCGGCGCGACTCAGGGGCTGGGCGCGCTCAGTCAGCAGAGCGTGCCGCTGACGGCCGAGCAGGCCAGGTGCGGCAGGTTCCTGCCCGCGGTCTGCGAGATGTACCAGCAGGTCGCCAAGACCGGGCGGGCCACGCCGGAGGCCATCGAGCTGCTGCGCAAGTCCAGCCCGGTGACGGTGGCCGGCCGCATCAAGGCGCCGACGCTGCTCATCCAGGGGCAGCGCGACTCGCTGTTCCCGCTCGGCCAGGCCGACGCCAACGCCAAGGCGATCGCCGCCGCGGGCACGCCGGTGAGCCTGGCCTGGTTCGACGGCGGCCACGACGGCGGCAACGGCGAGGCCGACTGGCTCTACGACCAGACGGCCGGCTGGTTCGGCCACTACCTCAAGGGTGACGGCTCACCGGTCCCGGAGCGGTTCACCGTGACCCGTGACGGCGGCCGCGACCCCGGCACCCGCCAGCGCATCAGGCTCCACCCCGAGTCCGCCGCCTACCCCGGCCTCGGCGGCACCGCCACCACCGCGGTCACGCTCAAGGGCCCCGAGCAGAACATCGCCAACCCGCCCGGCGGCTCACCCGCCTCCATCTCCACAGTGCCCGGCACCGGCGGCCTGCTCGGCGGGAGCGGCGGCGCGACCAACCTCAGCGTCGGGCTCGACATGCCCGGCCAGGTGGCCGTCTTCGAGTCGGCGCCGCTCACCGCCCCGCTCCAGCTCACCGGCAGCCCTTCGGTCAAGCTGAAGGTCTACGGCAAGGGCCAGGTGACGCTGTTCGCCAAGGTCTATGACGTGGCCGACACCGTACAGCCGCCCAACCTGCCCGCCGGGCTGGTCTCGCCGCTGCGCGTGACGGTTCCGGAGGGCGCCGACAGCGTGGAGGCCACGGTCACGCTGCCCGCCGTCGACTACCGCTTCGCGGTGGGACACCGGCTGCGGCTGGCGGTGACGACGACCGACATGGGTTACGCGACACCCGCCGAACCGGCCTCCTACCGGGTCGGCCTGGCGGCGCCCGCCCTCGCCGTACCGACGGTGTCCGCGCTGGCCGCACCCACGACCGGGGTGGCGTGGTGGGTGTGGGCGATGCCGCTCGCCGCCATCGCGCTGGCCGCGCTCATCATGGCCACCGGCCGGACCCCGTCCCGCCGCCGGATCCTCGCTGCACGCGACCGCCGCCGGACCGCCACCGTCCAGAAGGACGGCAGCCCGTCCGACGTGCACGGCGAGGACGACGGCCATGCCATCACCGTCCGGGGCAACGGTCGATCCGGTGTCTTCGTGAAGGACGCCGATCCGTCCGGCGCGGGACGTGTACCCGGTGGAGCGGAACCCGTGCCCGATGGAACGGGACCCGTGCCTGGCGAAGAGGTGCCGTTGGAGATCAGGGGGCTCACCAAGGCGTACCGCAATGGTGAGCTGGCCGTGGACGACCTGTCGTTCCGGGTCGAGCGCGGTCAGGTGCTGGGCCTGCTCGGCCCCAACGGCGCGGGCAAAACGACCACGATGCGCATGATGATGGGCCTCATCCAGCCCGACGCCGGTGAGGTCCGCATCTTCGGCGACCGGGTGACACCCGGCGCGCCCGTACTGTCCAGGCTCGGGTCGTTCGTCGAGGGGCCCGGGTTCCTGCCGCACCTGTCCGGCCGCGACAACATCGAGCTCTACTGGGCCGCCACCGGCCGCCCCGCCGCCGACGCCCGGTTCGACGAAGCTCTGGAGATCGCGGATCTGGGCAAGGCGCTGGAGCGGGCCGTACGCACCTACTCGCAGGGCATGCGGCAACGGCTGGCGATCGCCCAGGCCATGCTCGGGCTGCCCGACCTGCTCGTCCTCGACGAACCCACCAACGGCCTCGACCCGCCCCAGATCAGGGAGATGCGCGAGGTGCTCAAGCGCTATGCCCGCGACGGCCGTACGGTGATCGTCTCCAGCCACCTCCTGGCGGAGGTCGAACAGACGTGCAGCCATGTGGTGGTCATGCACAGAGGCCGTCTGGTGTCGGCGGGTCCGGTGTCAGTGCTGCTCAGTGCCGCCACCTCCACCAACGGACATGGGCCGCGCCTCGAAGACGTGTTCCTCGACCTCATCGGAGAGAAGTCGTGACCCACGGCTCCACAAACGGCTCCACAAACGGGACCGCGACCTTGACCGGCTCAGGGACCGCGACAGGCTCCGCGCCAGGTTCCGCGACCGGGTCCACCGCCCGGTCGGCGACCGGCTACGCGCCCCGCCGGACGTTGCCGTTGCGGGTCGAGATCGTCAGGCAGTTCAAGCGGCGGCGCACGCTCGTCATGTTCGGGCTGCTGCTCGCGCTGCCGTGGATCCTGGTGATCGCCTTCCAGTTCGGCCCGCAGCCCAGCGGGCAGCAACAGTCGGCGCTGCGCATCTCGGACCTGGCGACGGCCGGCGGTCTCAACTTCGCGGCGTTCGCCCTGTCGGTGTCGGCCAACTTCCTGCTGGTCGTGGCCGTCGCCCTGTTCTGTGGCGACACCGTGGCGAGCGAGGCCAGCTGGTCGTCGCTGCGATACCTACTGGCCGCGCCGGTGCCGCGTGACCGGCTGCTGCGGCAGAAGATCATCGTGGCGCTCGGCTACTCGGCGGCGGCGGTGATCTGCCTGCCCCTGATGGCACTGCTCGCCGGCACACTCGCGTTCGGCTGGCACGACATTCAGGTGCCCGGCACGGGTGAGACGATCCCGGCGCTCGACGTGCTGCCGCGCTTCGGCATCGTGATCGGCTACGCCCTGGTGAGCCAGCTGGTGGTGGCGGCGCTGGCGTTCCTCATCTCCACGATGACCGACTCACCGCTCGGCGCGGTGGGCGGGGCGGTGGGCCTGTGGATCATCAGCACCATCCTGCAGGCCGTGGAGGCGCTGGGGTCGCTGCGGGAGTTTCTACCGACCTTCTGGAACACGGCCTGGCTGGACGCCATCGCACCGGAGCTCGACTGGAGCGGCATGGCCAAGGGCGCGTCGGTGTCGGTGACGTACGCGGCCATCCTGATCGCGGTGGCCTTCCGCCGCTTCCGCCGCAAGGACGTGGTCAGCTGAGACGCCCGCCGCTGCAGGAAGATCCGCCACCGCCGCCGGGGCCGCCCGCCTTCGGTGGCGCAGGCCCCTCAGCGGCACGGTGGCGGACGTCTGCGCCGGCCGGTGACGTACTTCTGGCGGAGTAGCAAGGCGGCCTGCCGCGGGACGGTCTCCGTACCTGGCCTGCCTGCCTTACCAGCGCCCAAGGCGCGCCTCACGGACGGTCACCCCCAGTGAGGTGGCTTGTCGTCCAGGTAGAAGGAGTCCGGGTCGGTGTCCTGGGAGTCGCGCCAGTCGCCCCAGCCGAGGTCCGTATCGTCGCCCGTCTGCTCCGGGAGGAATTCACTCACGGTATACATGCTACTCAGAGGGACAAACCCATTCCCGGCCCGCGCGGCTTATCCCGTGCGGCGAAGGGCCCCAAGGGTACGATGCCAAAGCAGGTGTCGCCTATCCCCCGTGAGGTCGCCCATGGCCACCCCGACCGGCTGGCGGCGAGAAGGCAATCTGCCGTCGGAGCTGACCAGCTTCGTGGGGCGGACGCGCTTGCTCGCCAACCTCAAGCGACATCTCGCCGAGTCGCGGCTGGTGACGGTCACGGGCATCGGCGGTGTCGGTAAGTCCCGCACGGTGCTCCGGCTGGCGCACCAGATCCGCTCCCAGTACGAGGACGGCGTCTGGTTCGCCGACCTGGCCCGGTTGCAGGACGCCGGGATGGTCAAGCACACCATCGCGTCGGCGCTGGGCATCGCCGACCAGTCGTCGCGGACCGAGTCCGAGTCGCTGTCGGAGTGGGTCGGCGAGCGCGACATGCTGCTCATCATCGACACCTGCGAGCATTTGGTGCAGGGCTGCGCCGAGCTGGTCGAGGAGCTGCTGGAGCGCGCTCCCAACCTGAAGGTGCTGGCCACCAGCCGCCAGTCGCTGCACCTGCCCTACGAGCACGTGGTGCCCGTGCCGCCGCTGCAGGTTCCGGGCGACGACCCGACCGAGAGCCTGTTCACGAATGAGTCGGTGCAGCTGTTCGGGGCTCGGGCCGGCGCGGTGATGCCCGATTTCGTGCTCGACGAGCAGAGCATCGGGGCGGTGGCCGAGCTGTGCCGCCGGCTCGACGGCATTCCGCTGGCGATCGAGCTGGCGGCCGTACGCCTGCGGGCGCTGTCGGTCGATCAGATCCTGGGGTTGCTGGCCGACCGGTTCAGCCTGCTGGCGGGAGCCAGTCGTACGGCACTACCGCGCCATCAGACGCTGCGCGCGGCGATCGGATGGAGCCACGAGTTGTGCGAACCGGCGGAGAGACTGCTGTGGGCGCGGCTGTCGGTGTTCGCGGGCGATTTCGAGCTCGACGCGGCCAGGTTCGTGTGCTCCGACGACCGGCTGCCGTCCGAGGACATCACCGACCTGGTCACCGGGCTGGTGGAGAAGTCGATCCTGCTGATCAGGAGCAATCACGCCGGGGTCCGCTACAAGCTCATCGACACGCTGGCGGAGTACGGCGAGGAGTGGCTGGACAAGCTCGGCCAGACCGAGCAGATGCGGCACCGGCATCTGGAGTACTACCTGAGCCTGGCGCAGCGCAGCGAGGACGCCTGGTCGGGGCCGAGGCAGATCTACTGGTTCGTCCGCATGCGCCAGGAGCACGACAACGTGCGGGTGGCCCTTGAGCACGCGCTGCGGTCGCCAGGGGAATCCATTCTGGCGCTGACCCTGCTGTCGTCGCTGTGGTTCATGTGGGTCTGCTGCGGATTCGTACGCGAAGGCCGGCTCTACCTGGAACGCGCTCTGCAGGCCAACCCGGGAGTGAGCAAGCAGCGGTGCAAGGCTCTCTGGGTGCTGTCCTACGTACGCAGCGGTCAGGGCGACAGCGCCGGCGCGCTGGCGGCGGCCGAGCAGTGCAGCACCGAGGCGGTCAGGGTCGGCGACTCCAAGGCGGTCATCCTCGCCTCCAAGATGCAGGGGACGGCGGCCCTGCTGCAGGGTGACCTGCAGAAGGCCAGCGCGCTGCTGGGTGTGGCGATCGAGTTCAACACCGACAACAAGGAGCTCAACCCGGGTCTGCTACCGGCCATCGTGGAGCTGTCGCTGGTGCTGTCCGCGCAAGGTGAGCTGTATGAGGCCGAGTCCCTGCTGCAGGACTGCCTGCAGGTGTGCCGCGAACGCGGCGAGCTGTGGCTGAGCTCGTACGCGCAGTGGTCGCTGTCCATCACCCGGCTGGCGACGGGCCGGGCCGAGGACGCGCTGCAGAGTGCGCGTGAGGGACTGCGGATCAAGCGCCACTTCCACGACACGCTCGGCACGCTGCTGGTGCTGGAGACCACGGCCCGGATCTTCGCCGTCATGGAGCAGGCGCCGCTCGCCGCGCGGCTGCTCGGCGCGCTCCATCAGAACTGGAAGACGGCCGGCCTGCCCATGCTCGGCGCGCCGTTCCTCACCAGCGACCACGAGCAGTGCGTCAAGGAGTGCCAGAAGGTGATGGGCGACGACTCCTACAAGAACGCCTTCGATGAGGGCACGCGGCTCGATCTCGATGAGGCGTCCGCGCTCGCGCTCGGCGAGCTGGACGCCCCAGGAGATCTCGACTAGACGGCCTGCGGCCAGCACGTGCCGGTCGGCCAGGCCTGGACGTAGCGGGCGCTGCCGAGCGAGAACGCGATGTGCCCGCGCACCCAGTGTTCGAGGCCGCGTACATACTTGTGCACCGGTAACGAGGCCCAGTGGTCGAGCGCCGCGCGCCGGTCGAGGAAGGCGGCGATGGCTTCGTTGTGCATGTTCGCCACTTCTTGCAGCGCCTCTTGCAGCGTGAGGGTCTTGTGCGTGGCCAGCACCGTGACGAGGTTGTGCCGGGCCTTGTCGTTGCCGCGCTCCTTGGCGTACGACAGCAGGTCATTGTCCCAGCCGATGAGGTCGCAGGCGAGGTCGGAGAGCGCGCGCACGTCCGGATGGTGCCATTCCTCCGCTTCCAGCCGGTAGCCGCCGCACGCGTCGATGAGCGCGAGGCAGGTGTACGTGGCCCCGGTGATGCGGCGCATGAGCACGTAGTCCTCGGGCGTGGGGATCAGGTCGACCTCGCGGTTGGCCGCCTCCCAGATCTGGGCGAATAGGTACTCCTTTACCGTGATGCGCCATCTGTCCACTTGAGCGGGCGTGGCGGTGTCCGAGATTCGGTGGAGCAGCTCGCTCAGGGCGAGCCCGAACGGGTCGGTGGCATCCGGCTCCTTGCGGCCGTCGAGGATCTCGAGGAGCGGCGGAAGGGCGCGGGCCAGCGCAGAGGCCCGGTGTCCCATCAGCTCGCCCTCGCAGAACGCGTCGTCGAACGCGAAGAGCCAGTTGTACCAGTCGTTGATCAGCCTGAGACTGTCCCGCGGCACGGTGGGGTTGGTACGTGCGGCGAGCAGGCCGATCTTTGAGCGCCGGAAGTGCTCGATCGTGTCGGCTCCGGCGAGCATGTGCGAGGCGGCCAGCCATGCGTGGCTTTCCGAGTCGATCTCTGTGGCGTGCACGTTGATCTCGTTCGGGAACGGGCATGGCAATGGAGGGATGCGAAGCGGTCGCCTACTGAAGGAGTGCGCAGAAGTAACCACCTTCCCAGCATGACGATGGACTGTTCGAAAGGCCACACTCGATAACTTCCCGGACATTTCGCCATATTTCACGCTATGTGCTGATTTGCCGGAACCATTCAAGGAACTGGTCGTTCGCGAACATCCGCGCCGTGTCCACCGCCGAGGGGGCTCCGGCCGCCGGATCCGCGCCCGCGTCGAGCAACGCTCTGACCACGGCAGACTCCTTCTTGAACACGGCACCCGCCAGAGGTGTCTGGCCACGGTCGTTCGCTCTTCCCGGGTCGGCGCCCAGCTCGGCGAGCATCCGGACGGTCGCGGCGTGACCGTGATAAGCCGCAAGCATCAGCAAAGTGTCACCTTTGCTATTGGTGAGATTTGCCGGAACCCCGGCGTCCACGTAGGCGCGCAACGTCTCCGTGTCGCCCGCCCTGGCCAGGTCGAACATCCGTGTCGCGAACTCTTCGAGCTCCGGATCCTCGTCCATGTCCACCATTCTCCCTCGATAGGGTGCCTTGCACGGAATCGTTGCGGCTCGTCGTAGGTTCTGGAGAGAGTACCTAGGGAAAGGCTGTCCAACCGTGTTCGACCCGACGGATCTCTACAAGCTCGCAGAAGATGCGCCCGAGCTGGCCGATCCCGTGCTCTTGTACCACTTCGACGGCTTCGTCGACGCCGGTGGTGCCGGGCGCCTCGCGCTGGGCCACCTGCTGGCTGAGCTGGAGCACCGGACCGTGGCGACGTTCGATGTGGATCGCCTCCTCGACTATCGCTCGCGGCGGCCCATCATGACCTTCGACACCGACAGATGGGTCGAGTGCGAGAGCCCCGAACTGGCCGTCTACGCCGCGAAGGACGCCACCGGCACCCCCTTCCTGGTGATGAACGGACCCGAGCCGGACCGTGAGTGGGAGCTGTTCACCCGGGCGGTCGGCGCCCTCATCGACCAGCTGAAGATCAGCAAGATTGTCACGCTGCACGGCATCCCGATGGCGGTCCCGCACACCCGGCCACTCGGCATCACCATGCACGCCAGCCGTCCCGAGCTGATCAACGCCCAGACCAGCTCCTTCGGCCGGGTACAGGTGCCGGCCAGCGTGGCCGCCCTGATCGAGTTCCGGCTCGGGTCCCAGGGGCACGACGCGCTGGGGTACGCGGTCCACGTGCCGCACTACCTGTCGCAGGCCGAATACCCGCACGCCGCGGTCGCCGCCCTGGAGGCGGTCACCCGGGGCACCGGCCTGCTCTTCCCGCTGGACGCGCTGCGCGAGGCGGCCCAGCGCACCACGACCGAGATCGAGGAGCAGATCCAGGCCTCGACCGAGCTGTCGACGGCCATCAGCGGTCTTGAGCAGCAGTACGACGCGTTCGCGGGCGGCACCGACCGCGAGAACCTGATCGCCGAGGCCACCCCGATGCCCACGGGCGACGAACTCGCCGCCCAGTTCGAACGCTTCCTGGCCGAACGCGACGACGAGTAGTAGCGGCGGCGGCAGCCCACGGGGCGCTCCCGCCGCACGCCAGGCTGAAGACGGGAGCGACCCCCCAACCGCACGCTGGACCGACGACGGCGACCAACCTCCGCCACACGCCGGACCCACCACGTGTGAGTCCCCACCGCACGCCGGACCCACCACGCGAGAGAGTCCACCGCACGCCTGACCGCGCATGGCGAGAGACCCCCGCCGCGACGGCGGGCCGCGTGGCGAGAGACCCCCGCCGCACGCCTGACCGCGCATGGCGGGAGATCCCACCGCGCTGGGAGAGGGCGGTGGGGGCTCGCGTTACGCTGGGCCGATGAGCGAGATCGAGGTCGGTCTGGTCGGGTACGGCACGGCGGGCGCGTACTTCCACGCGCCCCTGATCCATGCCACGCCCGGCCTGCGGCTGTCCGCCGTCGTCACCGGAAACCCGGCGCGAGCCGACGAGGTGGCCGCCCGTTACGGCGCGGTCCCCGTGCCCGAATTGGCCGGGCTGTGGAACCGCTGCGACCTCGTGGTCGTCGCCTCACCGAACAAGACCCACGTGTCGGTGGCCACCGAAACGCTCACCCGCGGCAAGCCGGTCGTGGTCGACAAGCCTCTGGCCCGTACCGCCGAGGAGGCCCGCGAGCTCGTACGACTGGCGGCCGAGCGCGACCTGATGCTGACCGTCTTCCAGAACCGGCGCTGGGACGGCGACTTCCGCACCCTGAGTCGGCTCACCGGAGAGGGCCGCTTCGGTGAGGTCCTGCGCCTGGAGTCCCGGTTCGAGCGCTGGCGGCCGGTACCTAAGGGCGGCTGGCGTGAGGCCGGCGGCCCCGAGGAGGTCGGCGGCCTGCTCTACGACCTGGGCAGCCACCTGGTGGACCAGGCGCTGCAACTGCTCGGCCCGGTGCGCGACGTCTACGCGGAGAGTGACATCCGGCGCGAGGGGGTGGCGGCCGACGACGACACGTTCATCGCGCTGTCCCACGTCAGTGGCGCCCGGTCACACCTGTGGGCGGGTGCGCTGGCCGCTCAGGGCGGGCCGCGGTTCCGGGTGCTCGGGTCGCGGGGGGCGTACGTCAAGTACGGGATGGACGTGCAGGAGGAACGGCTGCGCGCCGGGATCTCGCCCGACTCGCCGGGGTTCGGCGAGGAGAGCGAGACGATGTGGGGGCTTGTCGGGACAGAAGACGACAAAACTGCGGTCCGCACTGAGGCTGGGGCGTATCTCGACTTCTACCGCGGCGTCGAGTCCTGCCTGCGCGCGGGCACGCCGCCGCCGGTGAGCCCCGGCAGCGTGATCGACGCGCTGACCGTCATCGAGGCGGCCCGCCGGTCGGCGGGCGAGCGCGTTGTCGTGCGGCTGCGGCAGGGTGCGGCTGAAAGAACCTGATGCGTCGTCACACGACCGTCTCGGTCCCCGGTGACGGTCTGTGGTGGCTGAGGTCCTTTTGGAGGGATACCCCCTCCGGGGGAGCGAAAGAAACCGACCTGTAGTGGCTGAGGTCCCAGGAAGGGAACCCCCTCCGGAGGGGCGGACGACAACGGTCCGTGGTGGCTGGGGTCCTTGGAGGGACGCCCCCTCCGGGGGGAGCGGGAGCAGACGGCTCATCGCGGCAGGCGTCCCAAGGAAGGACGGCCGGAGGGCCTACTCGCGTAGGCGGGCCCGCATCATCTCCGTGTCGGCCTCCGTCCACCCGTGTGACTCCAGCCACGCCGCCGGCCCGCCGAACCGTTCGTCCAGCACCGACAGGAACTGCTCCATGTACCGCGCCCGCGGCATGTGGTCGTCTGCGGGCCGTGAGTCGAGGTCGTCGCGGTACGTGGCGCTGCCCCGCAGCCGCCGCAGCACCTGCTCCAGCCGCTCCCCGGTGGCCACGTAGTCGGCGATGATCCCCTCCCGGGTGACGCCCGTCACCTCCAGGGCCAACGCCGACAGCACCCCGGTGCGGTCCTTGCCGGCCGCGCAGTGCACCACGGCCGCGCCGTCGTTCAGCGCCATCGCCCGCAGCGCGGCCACCACCGCGTCGGGCCGGTCCCGCAGGTAGCCGTAGTAGAAACCGGTCATCCGCAGGTCCTCGTCCAGCTGACGCTCCTGCCAGGGCAGCACCCGGTCGCCGTCGATGGTGTCGGCCTCGACGTCGGTGTGCCTGCCTCCCTCGGCGAACAGGGTCAGATGGTGATGCGTCACCTCGGGCATCCGGGTCAGCGGGCCGGGGCCCTCCAGCGCGACCTCGGCGTTGGAGCGGAGGTCCACGACGTGGCGCAGTTTGAGCTCGCCGACCAGCCGGGACACGTCCTTGTCGGTGAGCCCTTGGAGATTGTCCGCCCGAAAAATCCGTCCGTAGCGGGTGACGCCGCCGTCATGGGTGGTGAGTCCACCCAGGTCGCGCACGTTGACGGCGCCTTCCAGATCGATCCATCGCGTCATCTCGTTCATTGATTAGACCCTATATGTCGCTTAAAAATGAGCGGATTCGAGGTTCATAACGCAGCATGAACGGTATGGATCCGCGTGCTCTGCCCCCGAGGCTGGTGATCGACCCATCCCTGCCTCCGGACATCTCCATCCAGCTGCGATCCAGCCCGCACCTTCTCCGCATGGCCAGAACCGGCCGGCAGATGGGCTCCTCTTTCAATCCCGTCCTGCTCCTCGTCCTTCCGGCGCTCCTGATGATGATCTGGGCCGTGACCGACACGAGCGGTGCGATCGTGGCCGCGCTCGGGATGAGCCTGATCGCGCTGCTGCGGTGGATGGCTGTGGACTCGACGAACCGGGCGGCCAAGAAGCGTCTCCGGCTCGCCTCCGAGTACGCCGCCCACTACGTCCTACCCGAAGATCTCGACTATCCCTGCCAGATGCTGCTTCGCCGCGCCCAGGACGCCGTGGACGCGATCCTGAACTCCCAGGTGAACAGGGCAGGGCTGATCGACACCATCGACAATCGGGTGACGTTGCCGGAGGAGGTGTGGCAGATCGCCCAGCGGCTGGCCAAGCTGTCGTCCATGCACGCCGAGCACGGCCGGCTCATCCCCCGCGACCTGCCCACCGGCATGGAGGACGCCTTCAAGCCGTACACCACCGCGCTGGACGCGGCCTGGACGTCGCTGTCGCGGCGGGTGCGCCACCTGGAGAAGTACGCCAAGCAGGTGGTCAAGGCGGACAAGGTCTTCCACGCGCACCGGCGGCTGGAGGCGCTGGCCGCGCGGACGCCGGACTACCAGCAGCTGATCGCCGAGACCGTCCACGACGAGCAGGCTCGTACGCACATCAGGGAGCTGTCCGACCAGGCCGCGCATGTGCGCAAGCTGTTCGAGGAGAGCATCTTCCAGGCCCGGCAGGCCGCCGGTGAACTGATCAGAGCTCCGCTCCCCTGATCAGGACTCCACCTTCCTCAGCAGCTCCAGCGTCCTGCGCATGCCGGCCTCGTTGCCGAGGCTGCGGTAGATGTCCCTGGCCTGGGTCAGGGGCTCGACGGCCGCGCGCGGCCCGCCCGAGTCGAGGTGCGCCTCGCCGAGGTAGCGCAGGCTGAGCGCCATCCACCACCGGTCGTCGAGCTCCTCGAAGGCATGTACGGCCCGGCGTAGCTCACGCTCCGACTCCTCGATCCGGCCCAGCCTGGCCAGCGCCCGCCCGGCCGAAAGCGCCGTGCGCGCCACTCCCCAGGAGTCGCCGAGGGCCACCAGGATCTCCTCCGCCCGCCGGACGAAGTCGAGCTCGCGAAGCCCGTTGGACGGGTCGCCGACCTCACCGGCGGCGCGCAGGCAACGGGCCTCCTCCCACAGCTCGCCCCGCTGGCGGAACATCTCGGCGGCGCGGTCGAGGCTGAAGCCGGCCTTGGTGAAGCCCTCCAGAGCCGCCCGGTGCTCGCCTTCGCGGTGCCGGCCGCGGGCCTGCGCGGCGAGCACCTCGCCGTAGGCACGGAGCGTCTGGGCCTCGGAGTAGCGGTTGCCCGCGTGCTTGAACACCTCAAGGGCGTCTTCGAGCAGCTCCCTGGCCTCCTCGGGCCGTCGTTCGGCCAGCCGCATCTCGGCGAGGTTGCGCTGGGTGCGGGCCATCCACCAGACGTCCTCTTCGCCCTTGAAGGAGGTGATGGCCCCGATCAGGTAGGACTGCGCGCGGTCGAGGTGGCCGTCGTTGAACAGGGCCATGCCGATCGCCCGCATCGCCCGGGCCGCCCACCACGTCTCGCCCAGGTCGGTGAAGATCTCCAGCGCCTGCTCGGCGCCCGCCCGGCCCTGCTCGTGCCCGCCGAGACCGCCCTGCACGGCCGCGCGGTCGAGCAGCGCGATGCCCAGGGCGCGCCGGTCGCCGGTGCGCCGCGCGGCCTCGCAGCCCGCCTCGGCCACGGCGTGCCAGTCGGTCCAGTAGGCGCGCAGCGAGTGGCACAGCGAGCAGAACGCCCTGGCCAGCCCCGAGGTCAGCTCCCACAGCTCCAAGCTCCTGGCCAGGTTGATCATGGCGAGCAACGAGAGCCGCTCGGCGTTGAGCCAGTCGCCCGCGTGCGTCTGCCCCTCGATGCCGGAGCGGCGCCCGCCGCGGCTCCAGTCCTGCGGCCAGCGTTCCTGGGCCGCCTCCTCCGCGCGGCGGCGGTAGCCGTACAGCACCCGCTCGATCGCGGCCCGGCGCCGGCCCTGGTCGTCATCCTCGGCCAGCTCGGTGGCGAACAGCCGGACCAGGTCGTGCAGGCGGTAGCGCATGGCGCCGGTCTGGTCGACGCCCGAGCTCTCGGCGAGCTGCGCGTCGATCAGCGCCTCCAGCTGGTCGGCGCCGTCGAGCCCGGAGATGTCGAGCAGCTCGCCGGCCACCCAACCGGGCACGTCGGGCGAGGTGAGCGCGGACAGCAGACGCAGCAGGCGGCGCTGCATGCCGGTGCAGTCGTCGTAGCTGAGCTGCACGGAGGCGCGCACGCTCTTGTCGACGGTCTGCGCGAGTTCGAGCTGGTCGAGGCGGCGGCGCTCGTCGGCCAGGCGGTCGGCCATCTCGCGCAGCGTCCAGTGCTCGCGGGTGGCCAGCCGGCCGCCGCAGATGTTGATCGCCAGCGGCAGGTAGTCGCAGATCCGGACGATCTCCTTGGCCGAGGCGAGGTCGTCGACCACCCGGTCGCCGCCGGCCAGCCTGGCCAGCAGCTCCACGCCGTGGGCCTCGCTGAAGACGCCCAGCTGGGTGTCGTAGGTGCCGTTGAGGAACAGCGGCTGGCGCGAGCTGACCAGCACGGCGCAGCCCGGCTCGGCCGGGATCAGCGGCTTGACCTGGTCGGCGCCGTGCGCGTTGTCGAGGCCGATGAGGATCCTGCGGTCCTTGGTCCAGGTCAGCCAGAGCTTGCGCAGCTCGTCGAGGCCGCCGGGATCGGTGGTCAGCCGGACGCCCAGCGCGCGCAGGAACCCGATCAGCACCTCCTCCGGGCGCACCGGGGCGTCGACGCCGCCCCGCAGGTCCGCGTAGAGGCGCCCGTCGGGGAACGCCCCGGCGACCTCCTGCCCGAACCTGGCCGTCAGCGCCGACTTGCCGACGCCGCCCCGGCCGTACACGGAGACGACCAGCGGCGGCGAGACATCGCCGGCCTTGGACTTGCGCCGCTCGCCGAAGACCGTCCGCAGCTCGGCGAGCGACTCGACGCGCCCGGTGAAGTGCTCGGGCACGGGCGGCCACTGGTCCGGGGGACGCGAGGACGGCTCGGCCGCTGCCTCGCGCTTGGGCCGCGCCTCGGTCGTGGCCCAAGTGGTCAGGCCGACGAGGAGCGCCGCCGTCATCGTCACGCCCACCTTTGCCATGGGCGGGATGTCCCACTCGACGGAGGCGGCCAGGATGCTGGCCGCCGCGGCCGCGAGGCCCGCCGAGATCGGCGCGGCCAGTGGCATCTTCCTACGCCCCGAACGCCGCTTCTCCGGCAGCTGCCCTGTCAAGGACCACCTCCGGGGGTGATTCAAGCGGATGGGGTACGGCCCGCGCCAGCCGTACCCCGTCCTTAAGCTAGAGGCCGATCACCGGACAGGTGGCCGTCACCGTCTTGGCCGGGTCGCTCTCCGACGTCGCGGTGAGCTTGACCTTGGCGAGCCGGTCACCACCCGAGGCGCGCACGGCGTTGACCGTGACCGCCTCCTGCTTGCCGAAGTCGACGGCGGCCAGGGCGTTGGGCAGCTGGGCGGTCCAGCCCTTGCCCTGCACCTCGGCCTTGAGCCGGTAGACGTCGGAGTTGAGGAAGGCGCTGACGTCCTCGGGGTGCTGCCCCTGCGCCGGGGCCGCCTTACCGGTGTTGAACAGCGGGAACTTGCAGGTCGTCACGCCCTTGCCGGCCGGGATCCCGGCCGCGGGCAGCAGCTTGACGCCGCGCTTCTGCGGGCCCGCGCCGTCGAGGGAGCGGATCGCGACCGTGTACGACAGCGTGCCCTTGCGGTCGCGCTTCAGGTCGGTCACGTAGAAGTGCAGGCGGTTGGCCTGGTCGACGTACTCGTACTGGCTGCCGGAGCCGGTGCCCGCGTGGAAGAGGGCGTCCGACAGCTGGCGGTAGTCGCCGATCGTGATCGGCACCTTGGTCCCGTCGGGCATGACGTAGTCGGTCATCCCGATGTCCTGCGGGTTGGCGTCGATCACCCACTCGAACGGCGAGCGGTCCTGGTTCTTGGTCTTGGCCACGAGCACGCCGGAGTCGGGGGTGAAGGAGTCGGTGCCGACCCGGTCGACGACCTCGACCGTGTAGTTCTCGTAGCCGCCGCCGTCGCAGAGCGGGTTGGTCTGCGTGCTGCAGGCCGGGCTCTTGTCACCGGTGTCGAAGGAGATGTTGACGCCCGACAGCTCGTTCTGGCCCGGCTGCACCTCGCGGGCGATGACCCTGGCCTTGACCAGGCCCGACTCGTCGAGGGCCTCACGGGACAGGCGCAGCACGTTCTGCTCGTCGACCATCGCCAGCTTGATCTTGTTGCGCAGCATGTGCTGGGCGCCCATGGACGCGCCGGAGGTCGGCGGGATCAGCCAGCGGGAGTGCGGGCCGCCGGGGCCGTTGAAGCTGCCCCGGCTGAGCATCTCCCAGATGCCGGTGTAGGCGCGGCGGGGCGGGACGCCGTACGGGTTGTTGTAGTTGTCCAGTACGCCGAGGATGTGGCTGAACTCGTGGGCGTAGACGGCCATGCCGGAGCTCTCGGCCTGGACGGAGTCGACGCCGATGTTGGCGTTGGGCCAGAAGTTGGAGCCGGCCTGCCAGGAGGTCCAGTCGACGTAGCGGGTCTGGGCCCAGTTCGGCAGGGCGGGGTCGGGCGGACCCCACTCGTCGGTCACGTCCTCCTTGGTGGGAAATTTCATCATCCCGAACTCCTGCCAGGTGGACGACTCGTCCTGGCCGGCGCTCACGTAGAAGATGAAGTCGAACTGCTTGGCCGCCTCTTCGCCGATCGCGCCGACGAACGCGGCGTGACCGTCGGTACGCAGGTTCTTGTCGCACGAGTCGCCCGCCGGGCAGGCGGTGCCGCCCTGGAACTCCATGGCGTACTCGTGATCCTTGCCCGGCATGGTGTACGGCCCGAAGCCGGTCAGCTCGACCCCGTAACGCCCACCGGAGTCCTCCATCCAGTACTCGTGGATGGTGTGACCCTTGTTGAGGTCGTTCGGGGTGTTGAGGAAGTCCTGGTAGAACTTCGCCACCTGGTCACGCGGGATGTCGTGGGCCTCGGCGCTCGGGTTGCGGTAGATCGTCGAGTTCTTGGGCTGGGTGACCACGAACGGCTGGTTCGGGTAGTCCAGGAGCACCAGCGCGCCCTTGAAGGTGCGCTTGGAGCCTTTGACGGCCGGGTCGTTCCAGCGGGTGCCCGGCACCTTCTTGTAGTCCGCCCACGTCATGTGGTCGGGGTTCTCCCAGTTCTGCGGGTCGATGGGCTCGATGCCGCCCACCGAGCGGCTGCGCAGCGACTGGGCGTCCGAAGGCGCGTCCTGTTGCCAGGGCTGGGTCTGCGGCCAGTGGTTCTGCCGCCAGGGGTACTCGGGATCGTCTGTGGGGGGTGCTGCGGAAGCCGGGGTCGCCACAAGGCTCATCGGAATCAGCACGAGGGCCGCCAGCAGACCTTTCAGCAGCTTCTTGGGGGCAATCACGGATCGACGTTATAGACGAAGTTGACGGAGATCACCGATCAGTTGTAGGGAAGACTTGTGGCGTGTCCTCCGACAAATGACGAAATATCCAGGTGACGTGGTGGCGGATCTCCAGCGGACCGTGGACGAGCTGGCCGCTCGCCTTGACAGACCGCTGTTGCTGGAGGACCGCGTGCAACGCGTCGTCGCCTACAGCGAGCAGAACGGCGCGATGGACGACGTCCGCCGCGACTCGATCCTGCGCAGGCACTCCACGCCCGAGGTACGCCAGTGGGTACGCTCCGCCGGGATCCACGAAGCCACCGGGCCGTTACGCATCCCGGGCGCGTCGCACCTGGGCCTGCTCCCCCGGGTCTGCGTTCCGGTACGGCACGAGGCCGGGCTGCTGGGCTTCCTCTGGTTCATCGACGCCGGCCCGGCCATGTCCGGCGCGCGGATCGCCGAGGCCGCCGCGGCGGCGCCCGCCCTTGCCCTGACGCTCTACCACGAGAGCCTGGCCACGGGGCTGGCCTCGCACCGGGAGTTGGAGGCGGTCACCGGCCTGCTGCTCGGCGAGCGGGACTCGGCCCGGCAGCTGATCGAGGCCGGCGCCTTCCCGCAGGCCCAGCCGGTGACCGTACTGGTGGCCAGGCCGCTGTCGGACGAGCCGGACGAGGCGCTGCGGCTCGCGCTGGAGCAGGGCCTGCTCGCGCTGCGGCGGCGGCTGAGCGGGCACCACCCGCTGCACCTGGTCCGCTACGACCACGCCGTGCTGCTGACCGCGGGCGGCGCGATGGCGGCCGACGAACTGCACGCGGCGATGTCGATCCCGGTGGTGGTCGGGATCGGGCGGGCCAGGCCGGCACTCGCCGAGGCCGCCGAGTCGTACACGGAGGCGCGGCACGCGGCCGAGGTGGCCGCCCGGGTGCCCGATCTCGGGCGATCGGTGGAGTGGGCCCGGCTCGGCGTCTACCGGATGCTCACTCATCTTCCGCACCACGAGCTGCATCCGGGGCTGGCGGAGCTGCTCGCCGACGATCAGTACCTGCCGCTGCTGGAGACGCTGGAGACGTACCTGGATCTGGCGGGCAGCGCGGTGGCCACGTCGCGGGCGCTGCGCCTGCACCGCACCTCCCTGTACTACCGGCTGCAGCGGCTGGAGGAGCTGGCCCGCACCGACCTGAAGGACGGCGGCGAGCGGCTGGCCCTGCATCTCAGCCTCAAGCTCGCCCGGCTCTCCGGCAGCTACCGGCCCAGGGAAGCTCGGCCCGGCACGTGATTGCATGCCTGGCCCAGCTCACGTTTAATGCCCAGGAAGGAAAGTCCAGCAGGTAAAGACCAGAAGGTCTAAGCCCAGCGGGTAAATCCAGCAGGTCATCCGACGGGAGGTCCTCTTGCCGTCCGCGAAGCGTGCCGCATCTGGCCGAGCGCCGAAACTCGGCAGGCGCACGCCCGCGCCCATCGTCCTCCACTCCGCCCCGCTGGTGCTGCCGATCGGCGCCGACCCGCTGCGCGGCGCCGCGGTCGCGGTCCGAGGCGAACGCGTCCTTCAGGTGGGGCTCCGGGAGGAACTGCTCGCCTACTTCCCCGTCACCCGGGAGCAACGCTGGCCGGGGATGATCGTGGCGGGGCTGGTGGACGCCTGCGCCACGGCGGCCGTGCCGCCGCCCGGGGTGACCGCGCGGGCCGGCGTCGCCGCCGACCCGGCCGAGCCGGCCCGGCTGCCCGGCGTCTCCTATGTCGAGGTGTCGTACGAGTCCGAGCAGGTATGGGAGGAGACCGGGCGCGACGCGGTCATCACCGCGATCCGCGAGGTCGATCGGCCGCGTACGGTGGGCATCGCCGCGTACACGCCCGACCCGCAGGTGCTGGAGGACGTGGCGGTGCTGGCCAGGACCTTCGGCCTGCGACTGCTGGCAGACCTGGACCGCCACTCGCCCGCGGCACTCGACGAGGCGGGCATCCTGGGGCCGCACTGCCATGTGGCCTGCGACCGGCCGCTGGATCCCGGCGAGCGCAAGCTGCTGCGGCTGCGCAAGAGCGTGGTCGCCCTCTGCCCGTCGCCGCCCGACGACCTGCCGGCGCTCCTGGACGAGGGCAACCGCGTCGCCTTCGGCACCCGCGCCCCCGCCTCGGCCGGCCCGGTGGCCGATCTGCTCGCGCTAGCCAGGTCCATCAGGCAGTACGCCAAGGGGCGCGGGCAGCGGTCTCCGGGACTTGACCGCAGGCTGGTCGAGGCCGCCACGCTGGGTGGGGCGCGGGCGCTCGGCATGTCGAGCGGGGCGGGCCGGATCGGGGCGCTGGGGCCGGGCAGCCGGGCCGACTTCGCGGTGTTCGACGCCCGCGGCCGTTACCCGTACGCCGCCCTGCTGAGCGGGGCGCCCTGCCTCGCCACGGTCGTCGGCGGCGCGGTCATCGGTGGCGCAGTCGTCGGTGGCACGGTCGAAGGCGGCGCGGTCGTCGAGAGCTGAGTGGTGCCTAGCGTGGCTGGCCGTCGACCACCCCGAGCAGCTCCTTGAGTTGGTCGCGCTGGTCCTCGGACAGGACCGCGAACAGGTCCTGACCCGCCTGCCTGCGCGCCTCTCGCGACCGCTCGTGCGTCTCGCGGCCCGCCGGCGTGATCACAACCAGCGTGGAGCGCCGGTTGGCCGGGTCGACCTCCCTGCGCACCAGGCCCGCCTGCTCCAGGGTGTCGATGACCGGCGTGACCGAGCGCGGCACGATCCTCAGCTCGTCGGCGAGCTGCACCATCCTGAGCGGCCGGTCGGCGTCGGCGAGCGCGCGCAGCGCCCGCGCCTGCCCGGGGTTCACGCCGAGCGGCGCGAGGCGATGCGCGTAACCGTGCCGCAGGCGGCGGCTGACCCGGTGCAGGAGCTCCGACAGCTCCACGTCCTCCATGCCGGATAGCTTAGCCGGAATAAGTATGAGTTAACCTCTGTTTGAGGGAGCATCTGATTAGGAGGCCTACTTGGCCGAGGAACCACGCGCGCCCTTGCGGCGCATCATCAAACTCTTCCGCGCCTACCGGGGCCGGCTGGCCGTGGTCGGCGCCCTCATCCTGCTGTCGTCACTGGTCTCGCTGGCCTCGCCGTTCCTGCTGCGCGAGGTGCTGGACGTGGCGATCCCCACCCGCGACGCCATGCTGCTCGCGCTGCTGGCCCTGGGCATGATCCTGGTCGCGGTGATAACCAGCGTGTTCGACGTCCTGCAGACGCTGGTGTCCACCACGGTCGGCCAGCGGGTCATGCACGACCTGCGCACCGCCGTCTACGGCCACCTGCAGCGCATGTCGCTGGCCTTCTTCACCCGCACCAAGACCGGTGAGGTCCAGTCGCGCATCGCCAACGACATCGGCGGCATGCAGTCGGTGGTCACCTCCACCGCCACCTCGCTCATCTCGAACCTGACCACCGTGATCGCCACGGTCGTGGCCATGCTGGCGCTCGACTGGCGGCTGACCGTGATCTCGCTCCTGCTGCTGCCGGTGTTCGTGGGGATCAGCCGCAAGGTCGGCGAGGAGCGCCGCCGCATCACCACGGAGCGGCAGCGGAAGCTGGCCGTGATCTCGTCGATGGTGCAGGAGTCACTGTCGATCAGCGGCATCCTGCTCGGCCGTACGATGGGCCGCTCGCCCGCGCTGACCGAGCGCTTCGCCGACGCCTCCGACGAATTGGCCGAGCTGGGCGTGCGGTCCAGCATGGCGGGGCGCTGGCGGCAGTCGTCGATCCAGATCGTCATGGCCGCGATGCCCGCGCTGGTCTACTGGGCGGTCGGTTACACCGGCGTGGTCTCCGTCGGCACGCTGGTGGCGTTCACGACGTTGCAGGTCAGCCTGTTCAGGCCGGCGGTGTCGCTGCTGCGGCTCGGGGTCGAGGTGCAGAGCTCGCTCGCGCTGTTCGGCCGCATCTTCGAGTATCTGGACCTGTCCATCGACATCCACCCGGGCACGCGTACGCTGAGCGACGTCCGCGGCGAGGTCCGCTACGAGCGGGTCGACTTCTCCTACGACGAGGAGCCCACACTCAGCGACGTGGACATCACCGTGCCGCCGGGCTCCAGCCTGGCCGTCGTCGGCGAGACCGGCTCCGGGAAGACGACGCTCAGCTATCTGCTGCCCCGGCTCTACGACGTGACCGGCGGCCGGGTGACCATCGACGGGGTGGACGTCCGCGACCTCACCTTCGAGACGCTGGCCGAGACGGTCGGCGTGGTCTCCCAGGAGACGTACCTGTTCCACGCCACGATCGCCGAGAACCTGCGCTTCGCCCGGCCGTCGGCCACGGACGAGGAGCTGGCGGAGGCGGCCAGGGCGGCGCGCATCCACGACCACATCGCCTCGCTGCCCGACGGCTACGAGACGCTGGTGGGCGAGCGCGGCTACCGGTTCTCCGGGGGTGAGAAGCAGCGGCTGGCCATCGCCCGCACCCTGCTGCGCAACCCTCCGGTGCTCGTGCTCGACGAGGCGACCAGCGCCCTCGACACGCAGACGGAGCGGGCCGTACAGGAGGCGCTGGACACGCTCGCCGAAGGCCGTACCACGATCATGATCGCGCATCGCCTCTCCACGGTCCGCGACGCGGACCAGATCGTGGTCCTGGAGGGCGGCCGGGTCGTCGAGCGCGGCACGCACGACACGCTGATGTCGCTGGAGGGCCACTACGCGGCCCTGGTGGACCGGGACCGCCCGCTCGAACCGGTCTGACCTGCCCGTGAGCCGCCTCACATTTCGGTCAGGCCGGAATCCGCTTCTCGGAGCAGCGTGTTAGAAACCTGTCGCCCTTCAAAGAGAAAGACAAGTTTTGCCCACGCGTTCCCCCACGATGTTCCGTGCCCTCCGCCACCACAACTACCGGCTGTGGGCCGGTGCGGACCTGGTCTCCATCACCGGTACCTGGATGCAGGTGCTCGGCGTCAACTGGCTCATCCTCTCCCTCACCGGCTCGGCCACCAGCGTCGGGCTCAGCCTGGTCATGCAGGCGCTGCCCACGCTGCTGCTCGGCATGTGGGGCGGCGCGCTGGCCGACCGGTTGCCCACCCGTCCCGTCGTGATCGCCGCCCAGATCGCCCAGGCCGGGCTGGCCGCCGTGCTCGCGGCGCTGGCGCTGAGCGGCAACGCCTCCGTCTGGCCGCTGTACGCGGTGGCGCTGGCCGGCGGGGTGGTCTCCGCGCTGCACGGGCCCGCCCTTGGCCGCTTCGGCGCCGAGGTGGTCCCGCCGCAGGACCTGCCGAACGCGATGGCGCTCGGCTCGATCGTCAACTCCGCGGGCCGCATCCTGGGCATGAGCCTGGCCGGGGTGCTGCTGCCGTTCACCGGGAACGGCGGCCTGTTCCTGGTCAACACCGCCACCTTCTTCGTGGTGATAGGCGCCGTCCTGGCCATGCGCCGCGAGGAGTTCCACCCGTTGGCCGCCGCCGAGCGGCAGCCCGGCGCCGTCGCCGAGGGCCTGCGGTACGTCCTGCGCACCCCCTGGCTGCTGGTCGTCCTCGCGCTCTCCTTCGTGCTGGGCAGTGTCGGGCGCAACTACCAGGTCACGATGGCCGCCATGAGCGCTGGACCGCTGGCCGCCGGGGGCGGTGGCTACGGCCTGCTGTCCACGGTCTTCGCGATCGGCACCGTGATCGGCGGCGTGCTCGCCGCCGCCCGGCCCCGGCTGACGCTGCGGCTGCTGCTGGTCACCGCGTTCCTCACGGGCGTTCTCCAGGCGCTGAGCGGGCTGATGCCGGGGCTGGCGACGTTCGCCGCGGCCATGCTGCCCATCGCGGCCGGGGCCGTGATCATCGACACCACGGTCGCGGCCCGGGTACAGATCGACAGCCCCGACGAGATGCGCGGCCGGGTCATCGCGGCGCTCGGCATGGTCGGGGCCGGCGCGGGCGCGCTGGGCGGTCCGGTGCTGGGCTGGCTGAGCGACTCGCTCGGGCCCCGGGCGGCCCTGGAGATCGGCGGCGTGTCGTGCGTGGCGGTCACGTTGCTCACGGCCGTCGGACTGGCCCGGCTCTCGGGCCGGACGGTCAGGCAGGCGGCCCTCCGGCGTCCGTCCCTGGAGAACGCCTGACGGCACACCGGCATCCGTCCCTGGAGCACGCCGTGATCTCGCCCAGGCATCCGTCCCTGGAGCACGCCGGACAGCACGCCGTAATCTCGGACAGGTGCACACCACCAGATACGCCCCCAACGGCATGGTGTCCAGCGTCGACCATCTCGCCTCCTCCGCCGGGGTAACGGCGCTGGAGCGCGGCGGGTCGGCCGCCGACGCGGCCATCGCCGCCAACGCCGTCCTGGCCGTCACGGCGCCGCACATGTGCGGGCTCGGCGGCGACCTGTTCGCCCTGATCCACGATGGCTCGGGATCGGTCGGTCCTGGGCAGGCAGGCGCGGTGAACGCGCTCTCGGTCAACCCCGGTCAGACGGGCGCCGTCGACCCCGGGAAGGCGGGCGCGGTGAGTGCGCTCAACGCGTCCGGGAGGGCCGGCTCGGGCGCCGACCCGGACCGGCTGCGCGCCGAGGGACACCGGCGCATGCCGCACCAGCACGACATCCGCTCCGTACCGGTGCCCGGCTGCGTGGACGGCTGGCTCGCGCTGCACGCCAGGCACGGCCGTCTGCCGCTCGCCGACCTGCTCGAACCGGCGATCCGCCTGGCCCGCGACGGCTTCCCCGCCTCCCCGCTGATGCTCGCGGGCGCGCGCGTGGCGTCCCAGAGCCCCGGCAGTGGCGACTTCGCGACCGTACGCAGGGCGGGCGACCGCGTGTCGCGACCCGGCGTCGCCCGTACGCTCGAGGCCATCGCCGCGTCGGGACGCGAGGGCTTCTACAGCGGCGAGTTCGGCGCGGGCCTGCTCGAAGTCGGCGGCGGCGAGTACGCGGAGTCCGATCTGTCCAGCCCGCTCGCCGACTGGGTCGAGCCGCTGAAGATGCGCGCCTTCGGCCACGACGTCTGGTCGGTGCCGCCGAACTCCCAGGGCTACCTCCTCCTGATGTCGCTCGGCATCGTCGAAGGGCTGAGCCTGCCGGTCTCACCGGGCCATGCCGCCTGGGCCCATCTGCTGGCCGAGGCCGCGCGCATCGCCGGGCACGACCGTCTCGACGTACTCCATGAGAGCGCGAAGGACCTGCTCACCTCCGGCGAGATCGCCCGCCGGCGCTCACTGATCGACCCGGCGGCGCCGCTGAGCGTGCGGGCCCCGAGCGCTGACGGCGACACGACCTATCTGTGCGCCGTGGACGGCGACGGCATGGGCGTGTCCTTGATCCAGTCGAACGCGGCCGGGTTCGGCAGCCTGCTGTTCGAGCCGCGTACCGGGATCAACCTCCACAACCGGGGCATCGGCTTCTCGCTCACGCCCGGTCACCCCGCCGAGTACGCGCCCGGCCGCCGACCGCCCCACACCCTCGCGCCCGCGCTGATCACCCGCCCGGACGGCTCGCTCCGCTCGGTCGTCGGGACGATGGGCGGCGACGCGCAGCCGCAGATCCTGCTCCAGGTGATCACCCGGCTGCTCAGGTACGGGGAGACGCCCGGTCAGGCCGTCTCCGCGCCCAGATGGCGGCTGAGCCCCGGCGACACCGGCTTCGACACCTGGGCCGCCCCGGCCGACCCGGTCATCGACCTGGAGGAGGGCGCCACCTGGGCGGACGGCCTGTCGGCGCTCGGACATGAGGTGTCCGCCCGGCCGTACGGGAGCCTGTTCGGGCACGCGCACGTCATCGACGTACGCCCGGACGGGATGCTGGCCGGGGCGGCCGATCCACGCTCACTCATCGGCGCCGCGCTCGGCCGGTAACGGTGGGGGCAGGGTTCGGGGCGTGGCGCTGGGTAGGAGAACGCGTATGACCGAACAACCTCCGGACAGGTACGGCTTGAGCGACGAGCAGCGGATCGAGGTCGACGAATGGACCGACGACCTCGGCCTCAGCCATGACATAGAAGAGGACGACCCCGCGCACGAGGACACGCTCGACGAGCGACTGCGGCGCGAGGCGCCCGACCGGGAACGCGCCCCCCGCCCCTCGCACCGGCTCACCCAGCCCGACGAGGGGCTGGCGCCCGACACGGAGAGCGAGGAGTGGGGCGAGGATTGGGGGCAGGACGACGGCGACCTCTCCGCCGAGGAACGCGCGGTCCGCATCGACCCCGATGACGAACTGAGGTGAGCCGCTCCATCGCGGGCGGCAGACCGTCGTGACGAACTCAGGCGAGCCGTTCCAGCGCGGGCAGTAGGGCGGGCAGATCGTCGACGATCATGTCGGCGGCCCGCGCCTGCGGCCGCTCGGCGTGCAGATATCCCCAGGGGCCGCGGCGCAGCAGCGCGGTGCGCATGCCCGCCCGAGAAGCGGGGAGCACGTCGTTGTCCAGCCGGTCGCCCACATAGAGGATCTCGGCGGGCTCCCGCCCGGCGATGGCCGCCACCTTGGCGAAGAACTCGGGAGCGGGCTTGGACACCCCCCAACCCTCAGAGGTGTGCACCGAGTCCACGGGTAGGTCCATGGCGACCAGCGCGTCATAGGCCCTGGCCGGCTGGTTGCCCGCGACGATCACCTGGTATCCCGCCCCACGCAGGGCCTTGAAGGCCTCGCGGACGTCGGGGTAGAGGTCGTCGGCGTCGAAGTGGTTGCGCAGGCTGTGGGGTTCGTCCCGCTCCCAGGCCGCGATCTCGGCCTCGATGTCGAGGCCGGGCCGTACGAGCTGGAACGCCTCGCTGTGGGAGCGGTCGAGCGCGGCCATTCCGCCGAGCGCGCCCATCAGCACAAAACTGCTCACACCGAGCCGGTCGGCCCAGCGGGACCAGATGCGGGTCTCGTCGATGAGCGTCTCACCGACATCGAACACCACTGCCTTGATCATCAAGCCTCCTGGATAGTCCCCCCAACTGTACGGATTCCTCATCGATCTCCAGCAAGGGGACATGTCATCCGTTAAACGGGCGGCGCCTAGGACCGGCGTGTCCTAGGAGCACCGCGCGCCGAATGACAACCTGCCAATGAGGGACATCTCGGGACGGGCGGCTTGAGCTTCCTGGGTTTTGGAGTGTGTTCGACTCGGACACGTGGAATACTTAGCGTGCCCGTTCGAATACGAAGGGACAGATTTACATGGTCGCCATGACAATACGTCACGAAGAGACTACCGATCAGGAGGCCCAAGAGCCTCAGGAGCAGACCTGCACGAGGGAGCTACCACGCACCGCTCGGGAGCTGTTCGATGCCCTCCCCGAACTCCCCGGCTTCCGAGCCGAAGTAATCGAAGGAAACCTGATCGTGAGCCCAGTCGGCACCCCCGAGCACGCCGATCACGCCGTAGCTCTCCTCCTGGCGCTCCTGCCCGTCATTAACGAACATGGCTGGCGGGGACGGCCCGGCAGCGTGGATGTGTGCATCGAGGGGCCACGAGACCCGGTCGCGCCTGACTTCGTCCTGGCCCCAGCCGATTGCCCCCGCTGGGGCGAACGCGAACTGCTGTCCTCAGGCCTGATCATGGTCGCCGAGGTCGTCTCCACCAGCAGCGCCCGAAGAGACCGCGAAGACAAGCCCCCGCTCTACGCAACCGGCGGCGTACCGATCTACCTCCTGATCGACACCATCGCCAAACCACCGTCCGTCACCGTCTACAGCGGCATCGACGACGGCGTCTACCGGACCACGGCCACCGTGCCCGTCGGGACCCCGCTCCGGCTGCCCGCCCCGATCGACTTCGAGCTCGACACCTCCATTTTCAAGGCGTGAGCCGCTCCATCCATCTCAAGGCGTGAGCTTCCTCAAGGCGCGAGCTTCTCCATCGCCTTGGCGATGCGCTTCTCCGACACCGGCGTGGGCGTGCCCAGCGTCTGGGCGAAGAAGCTGACCCTGAGCTCCTCGATCATCCAGCGGATCTCCAGCACGTCCGGATCCGAGCGTCGCGCCGGGTGGAGCCGGGCCAGCAGGTCCTCGTAGGCGTCCTCCACCTTGTGCACCCGGTCCATCCACTCCTCGTCCCGCCACGGCTCCTCGGGGAGCTTGGTCAGGCGGCGTTCGATGGCTCGGATATAGCGGAGTATGTCGGGTAGGCGGCGGTAGCCCGTCGCGGTGATGAAGCCCGCGAAGACGAGCTTGCCCAGTTGGTCGCGGACGTCCGAGGTGGAGGCGCTCTGCCGCAGGGCGTCGAGGCGGGTGCCGATCGCGTGCCACACGGTCAAGATCTGCTCCGTGCGCCCCAGTACCTCGGCCGAGGTCTCGTACACGTGCGCGCGTACGTGCTGATAGAGCCGGTCGAACGAGACCGGGTCCCAGGCGGGGCCGCCCAGGTCGAGCATGAGCTTGTCGATCGCCGCGTTGACCACGTCGTCGAAGAGCGCCACCGCGCCCCCGTGCGGGCTGCGCGACAGGGCCAGCTTGGCCTGGTTGGACAGGCCGCCCAGCAGTGACTTGGCCGGGTTGGTGACGTTGAGCAGGAGCAGGCGGCGGGTGCCGGGCCAATGGGAGCGGCGCTGTTCGGCCTCCGTCTCGAAGATCTTGATCGACACGGAGTCGCCGTCGTCCACCAGTGCCGGGTAGCCCTTCATGCGGCCCTGCTCGAAGACCTTGGGCAGGGTGCCGAAACTCCAGGTGTGCAGGCCCGACTGCTCAAGGTCGTCGGCGGCGGCCGAGAGCGTCTTGCGCAGGCGCGGCGCCAGGCGCCGCTTGAGGGCGTCGAGGTCCTTGTCCTCGGCGATCGTGCGCTTGCGCTCGTCGATCACCCGGTAGGTGATGCGCAGGTGGTCGGGGACCTGGTCGAGCTGCCAGGCGTCGTGCGGCACGCGTACGCCGGTCAGCCGTAGCAGCTCTCGCTCCACGGCCTCCAGCAGGGGTTCGCCGCCCTGGCGTACGCCTTGGAGCACCTGCTTGGCGTAGTTGGGGGCGGGGACGAAGTTGCGGCGCAGGTGTTTGGGCAGCGACCTGATCAGGGCGGTGATCAGCTCGTCGCGCAGGCCGGGGATCTGCCAGTCGAACCCGTCGGAGCTGACCTGGTTGAGCACCTGCAGCGGCACGTGCACCGTGACGCCGTCGGCGTCGGCGCCGGGCTCGAACTGGTAGGTCAGCTTCATCCGCTGGCCGAGCTGCCGCCAGGCGTCGGGGTAGTCGTGGGCGCTGACGTCGGCGCCCTCGTTGACCAGCATCTCGGGCGAGTACGTCAGCAGGTCGGGCTCGGTGGTCCTGACCTTCTTCCACCAGGAGTCGAAGTGGCGCGCGGACACGACGTCGGCGGGGACGCGCTGGTCGTAGAAGTCGAACAGCGCCTCGTCGTCGACCATGATGTCGCGCCGGCGGGCCCGGTTCTCCAGTTCCTCGACCTCTTCGAGCAGCTTCCGGTTGTCCTGGAGGAAGCGGTGGTGGCTGTCCCAGTCGCCTTCGACGAGCGCGTGCCTGATGAACAGCTCGCGTGACAGGTCGGGGTCGATGCGGCCGTAGTTGACCTTCCGCCCGGCCACCAGCGGTACGCCGTACAGGGTGACCTTCTCCAGCGCGATCACCGCGCCCTGGTTCTTCTCCCAGTGCGGCTCGGAGTAGGTACGTTTGACCAGGTGCTGGGCCAGCGGCTCGACCCAGTCGGGCTCGATCTTGGCGTTGACCCTGGCCCACAGCCGGGAGGTCTCGACGAGCTCGGCCGACATCACCCACTGGGGCTGTTTCTTGGCCAGCGCGGAGCCGGGGAAGATGGCGAAGCGGGCGTTGCGGGCGCCGATGTACTCCTGGATCGGGCGGCGCCCGTCGGGGGCCCGCTTCTCCATGACGTCCTTGACGCCGATGTGCGACAGGAGGCCCACCAGCAGCGCGGCGTGCACCTGCTGCGGGTCGGCCTGCTGGCTCCCCGGCTGGGCGCCGAGGGATTGGCGGATCTGGCTGTAGATGTCCTGCCACTCGCGTACGCGCAGGTAGTTGAGGAACTCCGACTTGCACAGGCGGCGGAAGGCGCTGGAGGACAGCTCCCGCTGTTTGTCCCGCAGGTGGTTCCACAGGTTGAGGTAGGACAGGAAGTCGGACTCCGGGTCGGCGAAGCGGCGGTGCTTCTCGTCGGCCTGCTGCTGCTTGTCGACGGGCCGCTCGCGCGGGTCCTGGATGGACAGCGCGGCGGCGATGACCATGACCTCGCGCAGGCAGCCGTTCTTCTCGGCCTCCAGGACCATCCGGCCCAGGCGCGGGTCGACGGGCAGCCCGGCCAGCTTGCGCCCGATGCTCGTGATGCCGCCCTGACCGTCGAAGGCGCCCAGCTCGTGCAGCAGGCTCACGCCGTCGCGTACCTGGCGGCGGTCCGGCGGCTCGACGAACGGGAACGCCTCGATGTCGCCCAGCCCGATCGAGGTCATCTGCAGGATGACCGAGGCCAGGTTGGTGCGCAGGATCTCGGGGTCGGTGAACTCCGGCCGCTTGAGGAAGTCCTCCTCCTCGTAGAGCCGGATGCAGACGCCGTCGGAGGTACGGCCCGAGCGGCCCTTGCGCTGGTTGGCGCTCGCCTGCGAGATGGCCTCGATCGGCAGGCGCTGCACCTTGGTGCGATGGCTGTAGCGGGAGATGCGCGCGTAGCCCGGGTCGACGACGTATTTGATGCCCGGGACGGTCAGCGACGTCTCGGCCACGTTGGTGGCCAGGACGATGCGGCGGCCGGTGTGGCGCTGGAACACGCGGTGCTGCTCGGCGGCGCTGAGCCGGGCGTACAGCGGCAGCACCTCGGTGTTGCGGAAGTCGGCCTTGTCCAGCGCGTCGGCGGCGTCGCGGATCTCCCGCTCGCCCGACAGGAACACCAGGATGTCGCCGGGGCCCTCGGTGACCAGCTCGCGGCAGGCGTCGACGATGCCCTGCGTCTGGTCGTCGTCCTCGTCGAGCGGCCGGTAGCGCACCTCGACGGGGTAGGTGCGGCCCGAGACCTCGACGATCGGGGCGTCGTCGAAGTGGCGGGAGAACCGCTCCGGGTCGATCGTGGCGCTGGTGATGATCAGCTTGAGGTCGGGACGCTTGGGCAGCAGCTGCTTGAGGTAGCCGAGGATGAAGTCGATGTTGAGGCTGCGCTCGTGCGCCTCGTCGATGATCAGCGTGTCGTACTGCTCCAGCAGCCGGTCGTTCTGCAGCTCGGCCAGCAGGATGCCGTCGGTCATCAGCTTGACCAGGGTGCGGTCGCTGGCCTGGTCGGTGAAGCGCACCTTGTAGCCGACCGCCTGGCCCAGCTCGGTGCCCAGCTCTTCGGCGATGCGCTCGGCCACCGTACGGGCGGCGATGCGGCGCGGCTGGGTGTGGCCGACCAGGCCCCTGACACCGCGGCCCAGCTCCAGGCAGATCTTCGGGATCTGGGTGGTCTTGCCGGATCCGGTCTCCCCGGCGATGATCACGACCTGGTGGTCGCGGATGGCCGCGAGGATGTCGTCCTTGCGCTGGGATACGGGGAGATTTTCCGGATAGCTGACTTCTGGTACGGCTTCGCGGCGCCGGGCAAGGCGGCGCTCGGCGCGTTCCACGTCGGCGAGGATCTCCGCGGTGATCTTGTCCCGGGCCTCGCGGGAGCGTACCCGGCGCACGCCGTCGAGCCTGCGCCGCAATCGCCGCTGGTCGCGCGGCATCAACTCGGGCAGGCGGGACTGGAGCTCGGTGAGTGGAGAGGACAACGCAGAGGTTCCCATACTGCTATCAGGATATTTGAGCTCCGCGTCCCCGGAGCCAACCCACCATGCTGCCCCACGGCGCCGGGGTCCGCATCCGAATATCCGTCGACGGGGATCGCCCAGGTAGGGCCCGCGCTCTCCGGTTGACCGTGATCGCCCAAGACGGGCCCACTCTCCCCAGAGTTGTCGCCTTGGACGACCACGGTCACTAATGAGACTCCCGAGAAGCCCATCAGGTTGCGTTCCGGGCCAACCTTTCTTGATCACCCAGGTCGGAGGCTCGCGAAACAGGCGACCCCGCCGCCTCGCCCCCCTCAATCGCGAGAGCCTCCCCCGGACGGACGCCGCCGGTGGGACTCAGCGAGCCGCAAACGTGATCATTTGACGGCTAGGGCGGCGCCGATGATGCCCGCTTCGTTGCGCAGGCGCGCGGGGACGACGGCGGTGTCCACGTGGACGTACGGAAGGAACTTGTCCGCCTTCTTGCTCACCCCGCCGCCGATGACGAACAGCGACGGCGAGAAGAGCATCTCCACGTGCCGCAGGTACTCCTCCACCCGCCCGGCCCACTTCTCCCACCCGAGGTCGTGCTCCTCACGGGCGTGATCGGAGGCGCGGCGCTCGGCGTCCTTGCCGTGGAGCTCCAGATGCCCCAGCTCGGTGTTGGGTACCAGGACGCCGTCGACGAACACCGCGCTGCCGATGCCCGTCCCGAACGTCAGCATGATGACGGTCCCCATCCGGTCCCGGCCCTCGCCGAACCTCATCTCCGCGACGCCGGCCGCGTCGGCGTCGTTGAGGACGGTCGCGCCGTCGAAGAGCTTTCTCGCGTCGACGCCGATCCAGGAGTGGTCGACGTTCGCGGCCGTCATGATCACGCCGTCCACGACCACGCCGGGGAACGTGACGCCGACCTGTCCCGTCCAGTCGAAATGCTTGACGATCTCCACCACGACCTCGGCCACCTCGCGCGGCTTGGCCGGCTGCGGCGTGGGGATGCGCAGGCGCTCCTCTGTCAGCCGCCCCGACGCGGTGTCCACGGGGGCGCCCTTGATCCCGGATCCGCCGATGTCAATGCCCAAAACTTCCATGTACCTCAACTCCCCAGGAAAACGCCCGATTGACGTCCGAGGCCAATATTTCTGACCGTTACTGAACCGCACTTGCGTCCCCCACGTATCTCCGGCCACAAGCGCTAACAAGGAGGCACGGATGCGGCTCCGCATCATCACACTCTGCGCTGGTGCGGTCGTCTTGAGCACGACCCTCACCGCCCCCGCACAGGCAGCGACGAATACCAAGTTTGACGTCGTGAATCTCATTTCCGACATCCAGGGGAAGGCAGCAGTCCACGATCCTAAACTGGTCAACCCGTGGGGACTGGCCATGGGCAAGACCCTGTGGGTCTCCGACACGGGCACCGGCACCGCGACCGTCTACTCAGGAGCGGGCAGGAAGGAGGCGACCGAGGTGGCCATTCCCGGTGGCGCTCCGACCGGCCAGGTGTTCAACTCGGGCGAGGGCTTCACCGTCAAGGGCAAGCCCGCCACGTTCATCTTCGCCAGCCCGAGTGGCGCGATCACCGGCTGGAACGCCGAGGTGGACCCGAAGAACGCGATCATCGCGGCCTTCACCCGGGGCGCCGACTACAAGGGCCTCGCGCTGGTGAACACCGACGATGGCGACTTCCTGCTGGCCGCCGACTTCGCCAACGGGCGCCTCGCCGCGTGGAACTCGGAGTTCGAGAAGATCAACCTGTCCCGCAGGGCGTTCAGGGACCCCTCGGTCCCCTCCAATTACCACCCGTACAACGTGACGTTCAGCGGCGGCAGCGTATGGGTCGCCTATGCCCTGCGTGACTCGCAGACCGGCAAGTCCATCGCGGGCGCCGGCAAGGGTTTCGTCAGCCGCTTCAACGTGAACGGACGCCTGGTCGGACGCATCGCGCGCACCGGGCTCAACGCCCCTTGGGCCGTGACCGCCGCGCCGAAGCAGTTCGGCGCGTTCGCCGGATCGGTCCTGGTCGGCAACTTCGGCGACGGGACGATCCACGCCTACCGCGGCAACCGCCACCTGGGCGCGCTGCGCGATGGCAACGGCAAGACGATCTGGCTGCCGGGCCTGTGGGACCTCGAGCCGGGCACCGCCGCCACCGGCGGCGAGAACGCCCTGTGGTTCTCCGCGGGCATCGACAAGGCCCAGCACGGCCTGGTGGGCGTGCTCCGGCCCGCCGGCACGGGATCGCAGGTGAGCACGCCTTCGTCGAGCCCCACGCCGACTAACCACTCGTCGCACAAGCCGTCGACGACGTCCAGTCAGTCTCCGTACGGGAGTTACTGACCGGACCCGCTGAACGTTTCCGGCACGGCAGGCGCGAGCCGTGCCGGAAACAAGCTCTTGTTTCTGGTACGCGTTATGTACGTCTTTTATGAGGCTTGGACGGGATAACACGCATCCCGTGCAAGTCCGTATGCATTTGTGATCGTTCTTCCCAACGGACCGTCCCCTTCCACTCGCCCGAAGGGAGTATCCCTCCAAGGGGACATCAGCCACAACGGACCGTCTTCTTCCTCTCCCCCCAAGGACCCCAGCAACCACGGACCGGCACAGGGGTCGAGAGGGTCTCGTGACGAACCCGCGGGGAACCTCGGTCGCTAGTCGAAGAGCCCGGTGAGCGCGGGAGTCAGGTCGGCGATGCTCCGGTAGTGCACGCCGGTCATCCCCACGGCCGTGGCGCCCGCCACGTTCTCCAGCCGATCGTCGACGAACAGGCAGCGCTCCGGCGCGACGCCCGCCAGCTCGGCCGCGAGTTCGTAGATCCGCCGATCGGGCTTGGCCACGCCCACCCGGGCACTGCTGACCACCGCGTCGGCGAAGTAGGCCAGCCCGAGCCGCTCCAGGTGCTCCTCCAGCGTGTCCATGGCATTGGTGACCAGCACCACGGGCACCCGCCCCTGCGCCCGCGCCAGCAGCCCCCTGACCTCCTCGTCCACCCAGAACGGCACCTCCGCGAACTCGGCGGCGGCCTGGCGGGCGCGCTCGTCGCCGCCCAGCGCCACGGCTATGGACTCGACCCACTGGGCCTCGGTGATGTGACCGAGCGTGGCGGGGCCGATCAGGTCCGGGTCGAAGGCGGTCTTGCTCAGGGGCAGGCCGTAGCGGGCCTCGATGTCGGCCTGAACCGCGTGGTCGAAATGGCGGAGCACTCCATCGAGATCACAGAGAACCGCGTCAAAGGGGGTCACAGCCACCCATTGTGCCGTGCCAGCTGGGCGGCCTCGATCCTGTTGCGGGTGTTCGTCTTGCCGATGGCGGACGACAGGTGGTTGCGTACCGTGCTCTCCGAGAGGTGCAGCCGCGCCGCCACGTCCGCGATCGTGGAGCCGTCGAGCGCCGCGGCCAGCACGTCGCGCTCGCGGTCCGTGAGCGGGCTGGGCCCGGCGTTCAGCGCGGCGGCGGCCAGGGCCGGATCGAGGATCCGCTCCCCCGCCACCGCCCGCCGGATCGCCGCGGCCAGCTCCTCCACCGGCCCGTCCTTGACCAGGAAGCCCGCCGCACCCGCCTCCATCGCCCGCCGCAGGTAGCCCGGCCTGGCGAACGTCGTCAGAATCAGCACCACGCACTCCGGCAGCGCGGCACGCAGTACGGGCAGCACGTCGAGCCCGCTGCGGCCGGGCAGCTCGATGTCGAGCAGCGCCACGTCGGGACGGTGCTCCGTGGCGGCCGGCACGATCGCGTCGCCGGAGGACACCTGGGCGACGATCTCCAGGTCGTCCTCCAGCCCGAGCAGCAGCGCCAGGGCGTCGCGCATCATCCCCTGGTCCTCGGCGATCATGACCCTGATCACGACGCCTCCCCTCGCGCTACGTCTACTTACAGAAGGCTCTACTTGCAGAAGGCTCTACTTCCAGAAGGCCAGCTGGTGCTCGGCAGCGTAGTCGACCGGCCGGACGGCCCCCGGAGCCAGGGACAGGGTGCCGGACGAGACTCGCGGCCAGGCGGGCAGCCCGCGGCCGTTCGGGTCGCCGGTGCGGGCGAAGTTCGTCCAGTAGTTCATCATCTGCCCGGACAGCTGCTCCTGGGCGGGCGACAGCTTGGCCTTGGTCTCCGGGAAGATGTACGGCAGGTCGCCGGCGTGGTAGGCGCCCCAGTCGAAGTCCGCCTCCAGCGGCAGGAACATCGGCGCCTTCCGGTCGGCGAACTCGTAGCCGTAGACCGGCGCCTTCTTGGCCAGCAGGGCGTTCTGCTCATGGGTGGACCGGGCCCACATACGATCGGTCAAGACGGTAGCCCAAGCGATACTCGGCGACTTATAGCGATTTACCGGATATTTCCGGGCAATTCTCTCGGCCTTCGCTCCGAACGCATCTTTTAGCAATTTCCGGTAATCCGGAGATGTGCCCTGGACGTCGTAATTCATCCCGACAAAGATCCGGTGTTCGTCCTTCGTCGTCCCGGCCAGGACCGGCATCGGGCTGGTGTGCCCCTTCCGCATCGCGTCGGCCGGCGACTCGGGCAGGACCTCGTTGCCGTACGCGTACGACTGGAAGGCGTTCATGATCTGCGGGACCTCGAGGATCTTCTTGACCGGCAGCGCGCGCAGGCACGCCAGGTCCGAGCAGCCCAGCTGCTTGGCGTACACCTCTCCTATGGCGCTCACCTGTGCGGCGGGCCGCCACGCGAAGGACGGCAGGGCGGGCACGCCCGGCACCATGCTGTTGGCGGGCATGTCCATCAGGGTCTCGCCGCTCTGCATGATCGCCCGCTGGAACAGGCCCTTGGCGCCCGGCGAGGCGAGCTGGCCGCCGATCGACAGCGCGCCGTAGGAGACGCCGAAGGCGGTCACGTTGCCCGGGTCGCCGCCGAAGGCCGCCGCGTTCCGCTTGACCCAGCGCAGCGCCTCCTGCTGGTCCTGCAGGCCGTACGTGCCCGAGTCGCGCAGCCCCGGATAGCCGAACCCGCTGAACACGCCGAGCCGGTAGTTGATCGTCACGACCACCACGCCCTTGGCGACCAGCTTCCGCGCGTCGGAGAAGTGGCCCGCGCCCACCGCGCCGTCGCCGTGGATCCACACCATGACCGGCCGGCCCTTCCCGGGGACGGCGGGTGTGGTGACGTTCAGGAACAGGCAGTCCTCGTTGTCGCTGCTGGTCGGCGCGTAGACGGTGCCGACCTGCGGGCACATGGCGCCCGGCTTGGTGGCCTCCCGTACTCCCTGCCACGCGGGCGCGGGCTTCGGCGCCTCCCAGCGCGCCGCCGTGGCGTATTTGATGCCCTGGAACAGGCGGTTCGTCGCGGTCACCGTGCCGCGCACGGCTCCCGACGCGGTCTCGACGACCGCCGGATCCGCGACAGGCCCCGGTTTGCCGGCGGACGGTTGGGCGCACCCCGTGAGGAGTACGGCCAGCGCTAGCAGAATCTTCATGCCTCCACGGTCTCGGAGGCGGGGCGTCGGCAGAAGATTCGCCTGTACGGGATCGCCCAGGACAAAAGTCCTGACGCAACGGTCGGCATTACCATCTCCGAGACAGGATTCGGTACTGAAACGGTGGGCATGAACGATCACCAGCTGCCACGTGAGGTGTGCCAGCTGTTCGCCGACGGCGGCAGAGGGCGGCTCCTGCCGGTCGATCTGCCCGAGGGCGACGTCGTGTGGCCCGATCCCGGCTACACGCACCAGGGCCAGGCGTCCAGGCCCGCGTTCTGGATGAGCGACGAGGCCGTGGCGGGCGACGACTGGGCTCGGTTCCGGGCCGCCCACGCGCGCAGCGGTCTGTGGCCTGTTCTGCTGGACGAGTCCGCGCAGCCCTGGTCGATCGGGCAGATCGTGCCGGACGAGGCGCTGATGATAGATCACTTCACGGCCGAGGGGTTCATGGCCGAGGTGTGGCAGGAGTGGGTCTCCCAGATGCCGCCGGACGCCCTGGCGGAGCTGGAGCCGTTCGGCGCGCTCTGTCCGGGTCCTGCCCCGCCGGGGGTGCTGAGAGCCGATCCGGGGGCCGTCGCCGACTGGTACGCCCGTGAGCTGTCATCCAGGGGCCTGCCGCTCGGCCTGGTCGCCGCGCATCGGGGTGCCGACGCGCTGGCCGTGATGGGCTGGCAGGGGGCTTTGCACCATAACGAGTGGATGGTGCCGATGGCGGCGGTGGTACGCAGCTGGGAGGACCGGTTCGGGATCCGGGTGGTGGGGGTCGGCTTCAACACGCTGGAGCTGAGTGTCGCCGCGCCGCCGGTCGAGCCTGAGCACGCGCTGCATGTGGCGGCTGAGCATTGGACGTTCTGCCCGGACAACGTCGTCCAGGGGCCGGGGGATCTCCAGAGTTACGCGGAGCAGATCATCGGGCGGCATTACTGGTCGTTCTGGTGGGATTAAGGGGACCGCTCTGGGGGTCCGTGACACGACCGTCGCGATTTCTGTGACGGTCCGTGGTGGCTGGGGTCCTTGGGAGGGACACCCCCTCCGGGGGAGCGAAAGGAAACGGTCCGTCGTGGCCGGCGTCACTAGCGAGGGGCGAGGAAGAAGGCGGTCCGAGGGTCCGGCCGGTTTGGTGGGCCGGACCCTTGGGTGCGGGCGTCTGTGTGACGGCCGCGCGGGCGCCGTGGCCGGTGGGTCAGGGAAGGCGGGCCACGGCGCCGTAATTGCCCGACGAGCTCGGCTGGTCCGTGCACACGGAGTCGCCGTCGGGCCGCCATTGCGGGACCCACACCAGGCCCGGTTCCAGCAGCTCGAGCCCGTCCAGGAAGGTCGCCACCTCCGCACGTGAGCGGATCACGTGTCCCGGCAGCGTCATCGCGAGCAGGTCGTTGATAGCGGGCAGCAGTTCGGCGGGGATTCCGTCGAAGGTGGTCTGCAGGATCGCGAGGTAGCTGCCGTCCACGACGGCGTGGCACAGGCGTTTGATCACGAAGGAGGCAAGCTCGTCGTCGGTGAGGCTGTGGGTCGACAGAAGCAGCACCCCCACGGGCCGCTCCCAGTCGATGAACCGGGCCACGACCTCGTCGGCGAGCATGTCGTCGATCTGTCGTATGTCGCCCTCCACCACCCGTACGAGGTCGTTGAGGGGCTCGATGGTGACGCGGGCACTGGCCAGTATCAAAGGGTCGTTCTCGACATAGACGACGCGCACATCGGACGCGGCGGACGCGCCACGGGCGACGTCGTGTAACTGACGTCCGGGCGGCAGCGCGCTGGGCACGCCACTGCCGATGATCAGGAACTGGTCGATGCCGGAACCGGCCAGGTGGGCGACCACCCGCGCCAGGTAAAGCAGAACTGCTCGCGCGGCGGAGCCGGTGACCGGAACCGCCTCGTCGTAACGGCGCACCGCATCACTGTCAACCTCGAAGTGGTTCTTCCCTCCCGCGGCGGCGTCGAGTATTCGGGTGACACTCGCGCGGGTGGTGTCAAGGTTGGTCAGATTTCGGATGGCACGCTGACGCATTTGAGTGTTGCCCCTTTCCCCTCGCCGTATCTCACGGGAAAGTCGGTCCCACTGACCCCACTCAATTTGGCCCAACAATACCAATGATCCATCAACCTCAGGATCTGACAATACGAAGAACAATATTTGTTGGGAAATATCCATTTCCCGTTTTTCGTGCTAGGGAGTGTCAGATCACCGGTGGCTCAGACGGTCACGGTGCGCATACAGCAGCTCGTGCGTCTCGTCGCCCATGGTGGTGGAGACCGACAACTTGGTGAACGCCTGGTGGTAGGCCTCTACCGCGGCCGCGTCGGTGATCACTTCGTCCGATTCGATGGCGTGGGCACAGGCCACATCGGGCTCGAAGGCCTCCGGGAAGCGCCACATCGTGAACGGACCGCAACGGGGCAGGAAGATCGGATCGTCGATCGGCACGACGTGCAAGGAGATGTTGGGCCGCTTCGCGTACTCGATCAGCCGGTCGAGCTGAGCGGCCTGCGTCTCGGGGTCGGCGATCGAGCGCAGCAGGACGCTCTCGTCGATCACCGCCCACAGCACGGGTCCGTCGCCGTGGTTCAGCAGGGCCTGGCGGGATCGCATCAGGCGCACCGCCGCGTCGGCCGACGTCTGGCCGAGCCCGGCGCTGCCCGACACCTCGATGGCGGCCCGCGCGTAGGCCTCGGTCTGCAGCAGCGGGGGGACGATCTGGGTCTGGTACGTGCGGATCAGCGACGCCCGCTGCTCCAGGGCGTAGGTGGCGGCCATCCAGACGGGCACGGAGCCGGCGTCGTACCAGGAGGGCGGGCGTTCGCCGCGGGCCAGCGACAGGACGTATTCGCGGGTGGGCAGGGCGGTCACGCCGTAGAGGGTGAGCAGGCGCTCGACCGTGACGGGCGCGGGCGCGACGCGGCCCTCCTCTATCGCGCCGATGGCGGCGGCCCCTCTGCCCAGCGAGGTCTCGACCTCCTCCGGCGACATGCGCGCGATCAGCCGCAGGTTGCGCAGGCGGTCGCCGAGCGCCTCACGTTGCGGCGCGGTCAGCGGCGCCGCCGCCTCGGGGATCTCGGTGGTGGCGGGGGGCTGGTCGGGCAGCCCCTCGGCCGCGCGCGCGAGCTCGATCACGCCGCGCAGTACGGTCAGCGACCCGTCGGACAGCCCGGAGACCGACGCGCCGATGGCGGCGGCCCGCAACTGGAGCTCCTCGGCCGCGCCCGAGTCCGTGGCGTCCTCGCCCAGCAGCCAGCCCACGCTCACCTGTAGGCAGGCGGCCAGGGCGCGCAGCACCTGGAGGGTCGGGTTGGTCTGCTTGCCCGTGCGCAACTGGCTGACGTAGGCGCGGGTGATCGGGATGCCGGCTTCGGTGAGGGCCGCGGCGAGTTGCGCCCCCGTGAACCCGCGCTTGCTCATAGCGAGACCGAGTCGCTCGGCGAAGTTCGCCACTCGTACCTCCCAGCCGCCAGAAGCCTCCAGCGTAAAGGAAGCCTGGCTCGCCGTCCCCTGCCCTGCGGGGCGCGAAACTCCGCAGGGGGAGGTCAACATATACGAAAACTGTCAGTTGACACAACGAGCCGGGTACACCCACTATCGTACTGATCGTGGTAAGTGAGACTTGACAGCCGGAGGGTTCTGGAGAGTCTCCGGCGAGGAGGTGGCCGGACGTGACCGTCGATTCCGTCGATTCCAAGGTCCGTTCCTGGTTCTCGAAGAATCCGGCTCCCCCCGCGCAGGCCAGCGTGATCAGACGCGTCTGCGCTCGGGCGGCCCCTGAAAGGAACGTGATCCATGTAGCAGAGCTGCCACTCGGCGGCGTACAGGTCTGGGTGGAGGACACCCCTGACCGCTGGAGCGTGCAACACCGGATGGCCCGCGAGCTGAGGCTCGCCGGATGGCACACGGAGGCGAGTGCCGATCGCCTGCTGGTGCTCGGTTGGAGCGCCGACTGCCTGCATCACCGCGCCCGCATGCTGGCCTCGGCGCTGCGGGGCCGGTTGGCCGACTTCGACCAGACCGCGGTCATGGCGGTCATGATCGCCAACCCGCTGAAGGACCGGGTCCTGTCCATCGACGAGATCGTTCTCGAGGTGGAGGAGCAGCTCAGCAGGTCGCTGCGCTGGCCCGACCGGCTCGCCGATCTCGATGGCCTGGAACGCACCGCGACCGTGGAGTCGCTGCGGCTCCGGCTGGCGCAGATCGCCGGTCTGGAGGCCAAGGTGGCCCGCCGCTGTGCCGAGCACCTGAGCCTGGCCACGCAGGTCGCCCTCACGCTGGCCGGCGGCGAGGTACCGACCAGGATCCGCGAGAACAGCCGGGACATCGGCCTGTCCGAGCGGGTCGTCGCCGCGAGCGTGCCGAACAACAGCCCGGCGCCGGTTCCCGCCGAACCCGCCCCGGCCCCCGTCGAGCCCGAACTCAGCTACGCGGAGTCGACGCGATGACCCTGACGCCCATCCGCGAGGGCGTCGCCGGTCCCACGATGGTGCCCGCGATGCCGACGGCTCGCCGGTTCCGGGGGCGATTCGCCGTACTGCGGCTGGTCGCCTCCGGGGTGGTGGTCGCGATCATGGCGGACAGCACCGCGACGACGCTGGCGATCCCCGTGCTCAGCCGCGACCCGCTGGCGGCCGCCCTGCCGCTGTCCGAGATCACCTGGGTGAGCACGGTCAACTTCGCCGCCGTCGCCGCACTGCTCGCCACCGCCGGACGCTTCGCCGACCTGCTGGGCAGGCGCAGCGTGCTCGCGCTCGGCCTGGCCCTGTACGGGCTGGGCGCGACGACGGTCATCGCCGCCCCCTCCTGGACCCTGCTCCTGGCCGGACGGGTGGCGCAGGGAGTGGGCGCGGCGCTGATGTTCCCCGCCTCGCTGGCGCTGCTGCTCGGCGAGCTGCCCGCCAACCGCCGTGCCGGCGCCATCGCGCTGTGGAGCGCGTCGTCCGGCATCGGGGCCCTGGCCCTGCAGGCGGGCGGTGGCTGGCTGCTGACCGAGTACGGCTGGCGGGGCCTGTACCTGCCCGGCGCGGGACTCGCGGCGGCACTGCTGATGCTCACCCCGGCGCTCCCCCGCAACCGCGGCACCAGACAGGGCGTACCCGACCTGTTCGGCGCGGTCCTGCTGATCGGCGCGGTCGCGGGAGCGGTGCTGGCCATCTCCCAGGGCAGCCTTTGGGGCTGGACCTCCGTACGCACGCTGGCGTGCGCGGGAGGCGGCGGGCTGCTGCTGGCCCTGGCCATCGCGATCTCCTGGCGGCATCGCGCCGGAGCGATCGACATGAGCCTGTGGCGGCGTCCCGGCTTCCTGTGGGCCGGTGCCACCTCCTGCATGTACGGAGCCGCGTCCTTCGTCGTACTGGCCATGGGGCCGCTCTACCTGCGCAACGCCGAGTTCGACGCCAGCACCATCGGCCTCTGGCTCACCCCGATCTCCATCGCCATGATCGTGTCGAGCCCGATGGCCGCGCCCATCAGCCGGCGCATCGGCGTCAACGCCGTCATCTACAGCGGTGCCCTCGTCCTCGGCACCGGCTGCGCGCTGATGCTGGCCCAGCCGTCCCCGAACCTGTGGTGCCTGCTGGGCGCCGTCATGCTGGGCACCGGGTTCGGCTTCCTGTCCACCGGAACGTTCATGGTCGGCTCGATGGCCGCCGACCCCAGCCAGTACGCCTCGGCGGTCGGCGCGATCAACACCGCGCGCATGCTCGGCGGAGCCATCGGCGTGGCCGGCGCCTCGGTGCTGGTCGACCATCCCATGCTGGCCGGACCGATGCCGGGCTTCTCCACGGTGCTGGTGGCCTGCCTGGCGGTGGCGGTGCTGCTCGGCGTCGCGGCGCTGATCCGCGTAGCCCTCGCGGCCACCAGCAGCCGGCCACGCCGTCCCTCGCTGCGCGAAGCGGAGGCGGAGCTGGTCGTGCTGCGCGGCCTGCTCGCCGAGCTCCGCGACAGCTTCGTCCAGGTCCGCAGCGAGGCCGAGCACGAGCTGGCCCGCTTCGGTGTCCGCGACCCGTCCGAGTTCCGGGCCCTTGACCAGCGCTGACAGGAGTGATCATGCTCGCGAACGAGACCCGCAGGCCGTACCCGCACCCCTATGAAGTGCGTTCGCCCAGGCAGGTACTGCCGTCCAGTGCGACGCCCGATACGGACGACACACAGCCCGCGAGGATTCCACGCCAGAGCATCCCAGCACAGGCGATCCCTCGACAGACCATTCCTACCCAGGCCATACCCACCCAGGCGGCCTCCGTGCCGCCGCAGACCCCGCCCGAGTTGACGGCCCGCACCGTCCACCGTCTCCGCCACATACGGCAGGTGTCGGACCAGGCGATCAGCGTGATCGACCAGGTTCTTCACCACGTGCCCTGAACCCCCCAGGCTCCTTCGCAGGAGGAACTCATGCTCACCATCCAGGTCGAATCCCCAGCAGGACTGGCAGTCGACAGACAACGGGAGTTCGCCGATACCGTGATCGGGGCAGCGGTGGATCTCCTAGGCGTGGAGCGCGGCGAGATACAGCTCGTCCTCACCGACTGGGACGAGGCACGGGCGCGTCGAGAGGCGGCTTTCTGGGCCGCGGCTTGGTCGGGTTGCTGATGACGGCCACCCTGACCCGCCGGACGACCGCCAGCGAGGGCGGAAACGTTCTGGGGGTGTCGTTCCGCTGCCCTTACGGTTCCAGAAGGGTCCCCACGGTGCCGGTGCCGCCTACCGTCCCCGTCGTACAAGCACTGAAGCGCAAGGCGAACGCCGTAGCGGACGCCGAACTCGGCCGGCTGGCCTCCCGTGCCCCCAGCCTGGACGCCGCCGCCCGCGCCGAGATCAGGGACGCCGTCCAGCGAGTGGTCGACGCCTTCCTGTACGAGCCGATCAACCGGGTGACCAACTACGCCGACTCCCCCCTGGGAGAGAGCTACGCGGACGCCTTACGTGAGCTGTTCTCCCTGGAATTACCCGCCTTCGGTCCGGCCGGGAGCGCGGGATGAGCCGGGGCCGGGTCGGCGTGTTCGTACCGCCGGCGAACCCATCGGTGGAGCCCGAACTGGCGCGCCTGTTCGGGTCCCGGGCCGACATGTACGTCAGCCGCTTCCCGGTACGCCCCGGCCTCACCCTGGCGGAGCGGCTGGAGAGCTACAACGAGGTCCTGCCCGCGATGATCTGCTCGTTCGGCGACCTGCCGCTCGACGCACTGGTCATGGCCTGCAGCGGCTCGCGATATCTGTTCGCACCCGAGGAAGATCGCGCGAGGTGCGACAAGCTGAGCGGTGAGGCGGGCATCCCGTTCGCCTCGGCGACCCTGGCGACGCGGGAGGCGCTGGAGCACATCGGGGCGCAGGAGTTCGTGCTCGTCTCGCCGTATCAGCCCTGGCTCACCGAACTCGCCGAACGCTTCTGGGCCGCGGCCGGTCTGCACGTCTCCCGCGTGATACCGGTCAGGGCGCAGGGCGGCTTCTCACCGTACGACGTCACGCCGAACGAGCTGGTCGAGCAGGTGGAGCAGGCAGGACTGCCGTCCGACGCGGTGGTGCTGTTCAGCGGCACCGGGATGTCCACGCTGCCCGCGCTGGGCCCCCTGGGCGCCGGAAACGACCGGGTCCTGCTCACCTCGAACCTGTGCAGCGCCTGGTGGGCGCTGGCGCACGCGACCGGGCAGCCGGTCACGCTCAGCCGGGTGCCGCACCGCCCGGTGGCACAGGGCCGGCCGTCATGAACGGCGTCACCGTGGTCGGCGCCGGCCCGGTCGGGCTGACCGCGGCGCTCACCCTGGCCCGCGCCGGAGTGCCGGTGATGGTGCTGGAGCGAGAGCCGGGCCTCAGCCGCCAGTCGCGCGCCTCGACCTTCCACCCGGCCACGCTCGACCTGCTGCAGGAGCTCGGGATCGCCACCGCGCTGATCTCCCGCGGCCGGGTGGTGGAGCGGGTGCAATGGCGTGACCGGGCGGGCCGGGTGCTGGCCGAGATGCTGATGGGCAGCCTCGACGGCCTGACCGAGCACCCGTTCCGGCTGCACGCCGAGCAGTCCACACTCACCGCGCTGCTGCTGGAGGCGCTGTCGGCCTACCCGGAGGCGGACGTGCGCTTCGGCACCCCGGTCGACGGAGTGGCCGAGGGCGGCACGGGCGTCCGGCTGCGCATCGGCCGTACGTGGGCGCGGGCCCGCTACGTGGTCGCGGCGGACGGCGCGCACAGCACCGTGCGCAGCTCGCTCGGCCTGCCGTTCCCCCGCTCGGAGTATCCGACGCAGGCGCTGCGGATCTTCACCGACTCACCGCTCGACGCGCTGCTGCCCGGCCTGGCGCCGCTGACCTACATCCGCGACTCCCGGCAGTCGTGCAGCCTGCTGGCGCTGCCCGATCACTGGCGGATCATCATCAGGATCCCGCACGACACCCGCGACCCGCTCAATCCCCAGAACGTGGCCAAACTGCTGTTCCGTGCCCTGCCCACCGAGCAGGCGCCGATCCGGGTGATCGGGGCCGACCGCTACAGCCTGGCCCGCGGCGTGCTGGGCGACTACCGGTGCGGGCGGGTGCTGTTCGCCGGGGACGCCGCCCACCTGACCTCCACCGCCGGCGGCCTGAACATGAACGCCGGCATCCACGACGCCGTCGAGATCGGCCAGGTGCTCGCGGCCGTGCTCGGCGGATTCACCGCACCCGCCGCGCTGGACGCGTGGGCCTGGCGGCGGCGCACCGTACTGGTCAACCGGGTGATCCCGCGCAGTGAGGCGCGGGTGGCCGGCGTACAGGACCGGGACAACACCAAGCTGGCGGCGGCCATGGCGGGACTGCGCGCCATCGCCGGCGATCCGGAGTCCACCCGCGCCTACCTGGCGCAAGCCTCGATGCTCGACACCGTTCCATCTGGCCCGACCCCCCATCACGTGAGGCACGGCTGACATGCGCATCTGGTTCCAGAAACACACCGTCGAGGGTCGTTCCGCGCTGCTGGACAAGCTCTACGCCGAGCACTTATCCAAGATCACCGAACCCGGCACCGAGGTGGAGATCCACACGCTGCCGGCCGACACGTACGGCACCGACCTGCCCGAGCACCTGGTCGGATACGGGCAGCTGGGACTGCTGTTCGGCAACTACTTCGCGCAGACGGCCGTGGCGGCCGAACGCGACGGGTGCGCGGCCTGGATCAGCGGCGCGGGGCAGGACCCCGGGCTGGCCGCCGCCCGCTCGCGCGTGTCGATCCCCGTGGTCGGCTACGGCGACGCGGTCTGGCAGGCGGCGCGCATGGAACGCCACCGGCTGGGCCTGATCGGCTTCATCCCGCATCTGGCCGAGCCCATCACCGACAACATCCGGGCGGCGGGCGCCGACCTGGCCTCCTATCAGGTGGTGGAGGACGGCACCACCCTCGTCCAGCGGGCCCTGGCCGAGGACTTCGGGCCGCTGCTGGCCGCCTACACGAAGGCCGCCAAACGGGCGGCGGACGCGGGGGCGCAGTGGCTGGTCCCCGCCGAAGGCATCCCGAACGAGATCCTCGTCCACCTCGGCGTGCACGAACTGCACGGCCTGCCGGTGATCGACCCGGACGGGCTGGCGGTCAAGACGGCCGAACACCTGTGCCACCTGCGCCGGCTCAACATCACCGCGCGCAGCACCTCCGGCTACTGGTTCCGGCTCCCGCCCGCGGACGCCGTCAGGCACGCGGAACGTGTTTTTCTCGGCAAGGTAATCGGAGGCTAGAACCCATGAGCTTCCCCGCGGACCGTCCCCGCCGCCTGCGGCGCACGTCAGCCCTGCGTGGCCTGGTCGCCGAAACGCGGCTGCACCCGGCCGACCTGATCCAGCCGTTGTTCGTCCGCGAAGGACTGGAGGAACCCCGAGAGATCCCCAGCATGCCCGGCCAGGTCCAGCACAGCCGCGACAGCCTGCGCAAGGCCGCCTCGGCCGCGGCCACCGCCGGCGTCGGCGGCCTGCTGATCTTCGGCATCCCGGCCGCCAAGGACCCCGACGGGTACGGCGCCTGGGACCCCTACGGCATCGCGCAGCTGGCCCTCGCCGACGTCGCCGCCGAGGTCGGCGACGCCACCGTGGTGATCAGCGACATCAACCTGGACGAATACACCGAACACGGCCAGGTCGGCATCCTCGACGCGACCGGCGACGTCGACAACGACGCCACCCTGCGCGCCTACGCCCAGGTCGCCATCGCCCAGGCCAACGCCGGCGCCCAGGTGGTGGCCCCGAGCGGCATGATGGACGGCCAGGTCGCCGCCGTCCGCCAGGCGCTCGACCAGGCCGGTCACCATCAGGTGGCGATCCTGGCCTACGCCGCCAAATACGACTCCGCCTTCTACGGCCCGTTCCGCGACGCCGTCGAATCGCGGCTGACCGGCACCCGCTCGACCGCCCAGCAGGACCCCGCCAACAGCCGCGAGGCGCTGCGCGAGGTGCTCCTGGACATCGAGGAGGGGGCCGACATGGTGATGGTCAAACCGGCGGGCCACTACCTGGACATCGTACGCATGGTGGCCGACACGGTCCGCGTGCCGGTCGCCGCCTACCAGACCTCCGGCGAGTACGCGGCGATCGAGGCCGCCGCCGCCCAGGGCTGGCTCATGCGCGATCGGGCCATCCGGGAGAGCCTCATGGCGATCCGCCGGGCCGGCGCCGGGAGCGTGATCACCTACTGGGCTACGGAGATCGCGGAGCAGTTACCCGGCTGAGGCTTCTGGAGGCTTTCTGGACGCTTTTCGGTGACGGTACGCAGGAGGTGGCACGGGTGATGTGGCGGACGCTGACCGACGACGTACGCGAGGAAATCCGCGAGCTGTGCGACGAGTACGGCTCCCACCTCTATGACTATTGCCGCACGGAACTCGCCCAGAGCGAGGCCGAGCTGGCGGTCGCCGGGGCGCTGCTGTCGGCGTACGGCCACACGCACCGGGTCGTCGACTCCTCCCTGGTGCGGCCGTGGCTCTATGGGCTGGCCCGGGCGCATCGCGCGGCCGTGGCCGGCCCGGCGAGCATCGGCTCGTGGTCGCGTTCCGGCCGGATGCCGGACCTGCTGCCCGAGGCCCTGCGCGCGCTGGACGGCCCGCAGCGGGAGCTGCTGGACCTGTCCGTACGGCACGGCCTCGCGCATCAGGAGATCGCCGTGATCTTCGATGTGACGCCTCCGGACGTGGATGTCATCGTGAGCGAGGCGGCCCGCGGGGTCGAGCGCTGGTTCTCCGCCGTCATCGCCGCCCGGTCCGCCAACGGATGTAGCCAGCTCGCGGCCAAGGTGTCGGCCTGGGCGACGACGCCCACGCGGCGCAACCGGGCGCGCATCAGCCGCCACATCCCCACCTGCCCCACGTGCCGGGCGGCGCCCCGGGCCGTGGTGGCGGCCACACTGCTGCGCGAGCTGCCCATCGCCACCGCTCCCCCCACGCTGCGCGACCGCCTGACGTGGGCTCAGCCGCTTCCGGACGCGGGCGAGCTGTGGCGGGTGGACGGGTTCCCCGTGCAGGTTCGGGGGCTGGTCGAGGCCGCCCCGATGTTGATCTCCCCGATCGCCGACCCCACGGCGGCGATCAGGGGTAGCGCCTGGCCGGCGGCGGGCGCGGCTGCCGCCGGCCAGGAACGCAAACCCCACAGGAGCCACCGCGCCCCTGCCCCACCTGGCTTCGGCACCCCGGCATCTGCCCCGTCCCGTTCCGGCTCCCCCGCCGCTGCCCCATCCCGAAGCGACGCCCCGGCCGCCATCCCGCACCAGCGGTCCGATCCGGATGCGATTGCGGCGGCTCTCGAGCACGAGACCACCATTCCGCTCGCCCGGAAGCCCGCTGCCGGGGTCCTCCCGCGACGCACTCCGGCCACCGGCCCGTCCGCGCCCGGCCTCCTGGCCGCCCCCGTCTACGAGGCGCCTGCCGCTCCCCCGCGAGACGTCCCGCCCAGCCGTCCGGCAGCCGGGGATGCGCGTCTGGGTGGGTCCGCGCTGGCTGAGCGGGTCTCACCACCGCCCGACAGGGTCTCGCCATCGGCCGACCGCGTCTCGCCATCGGCTGGGCCGGTCTCGTCGCCGCCGGAGCCGGTCCTGCGGCTGCCCGGGCTGGTCATCGGCGGGCCGCCCGTGCTGAGCGCCCCCGTCAGCGACCCGCCCGTGCGCGACGCGTCGAACGGCCAAGCGCCGCACGGCACGTCGAACGGGCAGGCGCCGCCCGACACCTCGAACGGCCAGGCACCGCCCGACGCGGCCGATCGTGGCCCGGCCGGTGCCGGTCCGCGTGGTCGTCACCCCTTCGGGGATCGCCAGCGGGACGTCCTGGTGGCCACCGCCCGCGACCGGCAGGGTGTCTTCGTCGCGGCCAGCGGCACCCGCCGGGACACCCCCGCCACCAGGAGCCGCCCGGCCCCGTCAGCCCCGGGCAGCCGCCGGGACGCCACGACCACGAGCCCGCACCGGGACGCGACCGCCCCCGGCAACCGCCGGGGTGCCCCCGACACCCACCGGGACGCCCAGACCACCACCGGTGAAGCCCACCGAAACGGACAGCTCGCCACCGCAGACACCAGCCGAAACGGACAGTTCGCCACGACGGGCACCCGGCCCGGCGCCCAGAGCGCGACCCCGACTACGGACGCCCTGATCGCGGGCGCCCAACGGGACGCCCTGATCACTGCTCCCGGCACCCGCTGGGACGCGCCGTTCCCCACGACGGACACCCACGCGGGCAGCTACGGGGGCACCCAGGCCGACGCCCGCGCGGAGGCCCTGTTCACGACCGCGGCCACGCTCCGAGACGCCCTGATCATGGCCACCGGCGAGCACCGAGACCTGCTGGTCGCGACCCAGAGCACCGACGGCGACGCAGAGGACGACGGCCCGGACGGCCCGGGGTCGGAGTTCTGGCGTAACCGTCCGGACGACCAGCAGACCGAGTTCTGGCGCAACCGCCCGGGCGAGTACGAGTCCGACGGCCGGCTCTCCATCCGGTCCATAGCCACAGTGGGGCTGCTCGTCGGCGCCGGGATGCTGGTGGCGAGCCTCGCCTGGTCCGGCATCCAGAGCCGCCACCAGCCCGAGGTGCCCGAGCCGCAGACCAAGCTGTCGGGCCCCGGCAGCGCCCCGGCCGTACCGCCGGGGAGCGGGAGCACCCCCAACCTCATGCTCAACCCCACAGTGGTCCCACCGCCCACGGACGTGCCGGCGCCCCCGACGGCCAACCCGGACTCCAAGATCAGCGACACCGCCACCGGCGAGATCCGGCCGCAGAAGGTGAGTCTGCCCGGCCCCAGGCCACCGGTCGCGAGGCTGTCGCCGTCGTCGATCAACCTGGGCACCCGCCGTACCGGATCATTCGGGCTGGTCTGTCCGGGAAGCTGCAAGATCACCACGGTGTCCGGGACGAAGGGGATCGCGGTCTCCGCGCACGCGTTCCGCGTCCAGGCGCCCGCGTCGCGGCCCGGCTGCCCGGGGCCGCCCGCCACCGAGTTCGGCAAGGTCACCGTACGGTGGACCGGCACGTCCAGCGGTAACGGCCAGAGCACCACGGGCCTCGTTCGCGGCAGCGGGACACTCACCCTGCGCCTGTCCTGGACCGTGGCCAACGCCAAGGGATCGTACGTGTCCGACGGCAAGGGCAGCGGCTACTGGACGAACTGCGGCTGGCCCGCCACCGGCGGCGAGGGAGCCCAGCACCAGCCGCTGCCCGGCTCCGGATGAACCTCCATGTGGTGGCGGGAGGGCCCGCCACCACAGAGCGAATCTAGAAGAACGAGTTCTCCGGCTCCGGCAGGTCGATCCGCGCCGGCCCGCGGAACTGGGTCGTGTCCTTGGGCACGTCGACCAGCGGCGCCCCCTGCGTGAACGGCACGATCACACTGCTCCTGGCCAGGTCGAGCGTGACGTTCGCGCCTGTGCCGGCCTCAGAGGTGTACGTCGTGTCGGTGCCCGCGACCACCAGGGCGATCCGGTGTCCCTTCCGGAAGGTGTAGTCGTGCGGCAGCGTCTGCCACTTGACCCTGCCCCACGTCCCGACCGGCAGCGGCGACGACGCGCTGAGCGAGTCGCGGTTCTGCACGTCGATCCAGCCGCGGGCGACGATCTCGGCGGGCCGCGTCACGGTGTTCGTGATCACCTTGCGGTAGCAGGCGTCGTCGGCGGCGGTGCTGTCGCCGTGGCAGTCCTCCTCGGCGAGCGTGGTGATGCCCTGGCCGCGCCCCCAGTCGACGCGGTTCGCCTCGCCGAAGTCGACGAGCAGGGCGGTCAGGTTGGCGGCCGGCTTGTCGAGCTTGACCCGCAGGTCGGCCGTGGGCGTGCCGGACAGGCGCAGGTCGAGCGGGAGCGCGCCGCTGGTGAACGCCACCCGGCCCGGCTTGGCCGTACCGACGTCGGCGATCATCTCCTCCTCGTCCAGCGGCACGTCCGTGAAGGACGCGCTGGCATCGCGCCTGGCGGCGGCGAGGCCGAGCGAGCCGTCGGCGGCCGGGCGGAGCGGGACGTTCGTCGCGAACGGCGCCGGCCAGTCGCGCTGGGTGATCCACTGCGTCGGGCCGGTCTGCACGTCGGCGCGCGGGGCGTTCATGATCCCATTGCGTACGCCCTGCAGCCAGTAGTCGAACCAGCCGTGCAGCGTGTCCACCCACACGTCCCTGCGACCCTCGAAGTCGAACGGGTCCACGTGCTGGTACTGGCCCACCCAGATCTTGCGCGGTACGTTCCGCTTCGCCAGGGCCTGCCACCAGGTGGAGAAATTGTCCGGCTTGACGTTCAGGTCGTTGGCGGTGTGGACCACGAAGACGCTGGCCCTGACCTTGGAGGCGTCACCGAGGAGGCCGTTGACGTAGTCGCGCTCGGCCCAGAAGGCGTTGTAGTCGCCCGTGGCGTCGCCGTCCTCGGCGTCCATGCGATCCCGTACGGCCTGGCACTTGGCCTCGGGGTCGGTGTCGACGTAGTTGGCCAGCCAGGAGGCGTAGTCGTAGTTGTAGACCACGCCGTTCGAGCGCTGGTACCTGTACCAGGAGCTGATCGCCGAGATCGGCACGATCGTCTCCAGGCCGCGCACACCGGTGGCGGCGACGGCGTTGGCCAGCGTGCCGTCGTAGGACTTGCCGATCATCCCGGCCTTGCCGGTGGTCCAGTCGGCCACGGCCTGGGTGCCGTCCGCGCGGTAGGCCTTGGCCCGGCCGTTCAGCCAGTCCACGACGGCCTTGCCGCCCAGGACGTCCGCCTTGCCGCCGATGTCCGGGCAGCCTTCGGACTTGGTGGTGCCGAGCATGTCGACGTTCAGGACGGCGTAGCCGCGCGGCACGAAGTAGTTGTCATAGAAGAGCGGAAATTTCGTGACATTCCCGGCGGCGTCGTACACCTTCCGCTCGGCCTCGTTGCCGCGTCCGGAATTGTCGTAGTACGGACTCTCGTCGATGATCACCGGCACCTTGAGCCGGGGACCGGACTCCTTCGGCCTGATGATGTCGACACGTACCCTGTCCAGCCGGCCGTCGGAATCGCTGTCGACGCTCGACTCGACGTAGACGTATTCGCGGACGGCGTCCGCGTAGGAGAAGACCGGCTGCGTACGGCCGTTCTCAACGGTGATCCTGGGTCCGGCGGCCGCTTGCGCGGGACTCGCGATCGCCATGGTCAGGGCGACGGCGATGAGGGCCGGGCGTAATTGAGGCACGCGTGTCCTCCGAGACGATGGGCGCCAAAGTACCCGCAATCTCTCACCCGGCAGGGGGCCTGACAAGATCCGGTGCACCTACGTGCAGGGGCGTGTCGGGCGGATTTGGCCGCATCCGGCCAGTGACGTGAGTGCACCTGCGTGAGCGATGAGGCGTCCTCTCCTTCCCGACCACATGGAGGGCCCATGCGCATCATCAGCCTCACCGCTGTCGTCCTGCTCGCCGTTCCCGCTCCCGCGTACGCCGCCGGACCTCCCGCCGGAGTGCCGAAGGGCGCGATGAGCGTACGCGTGGCCAAGATCGTGAACGGCGACACGATCGACGTCACGACCAGCGATGGCAAGAAGACGCGCGTCATGTTCCTGGAGTCGGACGCTCCCGAGCGCGGCCAGTGCTGGGGCAAGGCCGCGACCCAGCGGACGGCGGGGCTGCTGCCGGTCGGCCGGCTCGCGTACGTCCTCGCCGACAAGAAGCCCGTGGACGGCTTCGGCCGCCGGCTGTTCTACGTGTGGAACGCCAAGGGCGTGCACGTCAACCGCAACCTCGTCCGGTACGGCTACGCGAAGGCGGTCCTGGTCAAACCGAACGACCGCTACATCAAGGTGATGCGGAGCGAGGAGGCCGTGGCCAAGCGGCAGAAGCTGCGCATCTGGTCCGGCAAGTGCGACACCGGCACCACGACCCCCACCCCGACTCCCACTCCGACCTCTGGCGCCAACGACCCGCGCTACCGGACCTGCGGTGACGCCAACGCCGCCGGGTACGGCCCGTACCGGAAGGGTGTGGACCCCGAGTACGCCTGGTACCAGGACCGCGACGGCGACGGCCTCGTCTGCGAGCGCTGACCCCGGCCGATGACCGATCACCTGGCGGCCGCTTAGGATACGGTTTCCTTTAGGCAATCACTGAGAAGCGGCGAACGGCTCATGCGAAACGTGGCGCGGACCTCCCTCGTGGACGCCGCGATCGAGGAGCTCCGGGGGGAGATCACCAGCGGCGCGTGGCCGGTGGGGACGAAGATCCCGTCCGAGCTCCGGCTCGCGGAGACCCTCGGCATGAGCCGGCTCTCGGTGCGGGAGGCCGTACGCGTGCTGGCCCACTCCGGGCTGCTGACCACCCGGCAGGGCGACGGCACCTACGTCACGGCGGTCGACGAGTCGCAGGTCGCGCTGGGCAGGCGGCTGGCCAAGGCGGCCGCGATGGACATCATCGACGTGCGGCGCGGCCTCGACATGGTGGCCGCCCGGCTGGCCGCCGGGAAGCGGACCGAAGAGGACCTCACCGGCCTGCGGGAGGCGCTCGTGCGGCGGGACGCGGCCGGGCGGGCGGGCAACGTGGACGCGTTCGCCGACGCGGACGTCGACTTCCACCTGCGGGTGGCGGACGCGGCGCACAACCCGCTGCTCGGCGACCTCTACCGGAGCATGAGCGAGGCGTTGCGCGACAGTGTCCGCCACATGGAGCAGGCGGCGCTGGTGCTCGACGGGTCGCACGAGGAGTTGCTGCGGGCGATCGAGGACGGCGATCCCGGCGCCGCCGTGGCGATCTCCGTCGCCATCCTCGACCAGCAGGAACGCGACCTCTGACAGCCTGGCGAACACTGACGGCCCGGCGGCCGCTGACGGCCCGGCGAAGATCGGCCCGATCCACATCACCGGCGGGCGGTGGCTAAGGTCTGCGGGCCAGTCCGAGAATGTGGGTCAGGGCAGGCGCCCCCGGCGTAGCCCGGTGGACGAACCGGTCGGAGTCCTCGATCACGAACCCCGCCTCCCTGATCGCCGCCCCGGTGTCCCGGTTGGGGCGGCAGTCTCCGGCCATCAGCCGCCACAGCGGAGTGATGAGATCCTGCAGCACGCCCCGTACCGGGTTCGCCGAGCGTACATGCTCGAAGAAGCGCAACTCGCCACCCGGCCTGAGCACCCTGCGCAGCTCGGCCAGCAGCACGCCCGAGTCGGGGACGGAGCACAGCACCAGCGACACCACGGCCGCGTCGAACGACCCGGCCTCGTACGGCAACGAACCGCCATGCCCCCGCACCACCGTGACGGGTACCGGCGCCAGGGCCGCGGCCCGCTCTCCCAGCGCGCGCAGCCGGTCCTCCGGCTCGATGGCGACGACCTCGGAGACCTGCGGGGGATAGTGCGGGAAGTTCAGCCCGTTTCCGGCGCCCACCTCCACCACCCGGCCGCTGAGCCCGGACAGCAACCGGCGCCGCAGCCCGGTCATGCCGTGCCGCTCGGCCTCGGCGCTGAGCCGCTCGTACATGCGGGCGAAGCGCGGATGCTGAAACGCCGAAAGGTCCTGCATGCCCCCACGCTAATTCGCCCCAAGGTCCACCGCGCATGGCCATGGCCGCCACTGTGGCGGCCATGGTCTCGCTGGGGGCTGGTTCCGTCAGGGGCTTACGAGCGCTGACCCGGCCCGCTCACTCCGACACGGTGTTGTTGATGTAGCGCTCGATCTTCCACTCACCGCCGGACTTCTTGAGCAGGAAGAACTCCCGGTACTTCTCGCTGCCCTCGGTGCTGGTGGTCCGGACGAAGGCCACATCGCCCATCATGCGGGTCTCGTCGATGGTGTGCGTGGCGATCATCTTCGCCTTGAACAGCTCCTTGAACAGTGTGGTCAGCGCGTCGGTGCCCTGTGCGGTCGGCTTGCCCTCCACGGCCGCCATTCCGTCGGTGGCGAACGCCTCGACGGCCTTGTCCGGCTCTCCGGCCTTGGCGGCGTCGAAGAACGCCATCACGGCCGCGCGCGGCGTGGTCATCGGCGCCATGGACGCGCTCTCGGATGGTTCGGGGCTCATGTTGCCCGACTCGGACGGCATCGGGCTCATGTTGCCCGACTCCGATTCGTACGGTGTCGGGCCTGATTCGGAGGGCATCGGCGATGCCACCGCGCCCATGAGTCGCATATCGTTACCGCCTGCGGCACAGCCCGTGACGAGCAACGCCGGGACGACTGCCGCCAGCAGGAGTGCTCTGGCCTGGGATTTTGTGCTCATAGCGGGGTGATTCCCCGCAAAAGCCGTCACGAATGCGCCATTTGTCCACTTCGGACGACCCCTTTACCAGCTGCCGCCTCAGCCCCTGGGATTGCTCACAGTAACCTTCACAGGAGTTGATGAGATCGTTCAGAGGTTGGATCGTTGCCGGGCCGCGACCAAACGGCCGCCGCCTCGCCGATAGCGTCCAACGAGTGCCGCACCTGGAGACCATCCTGAGCACTACCCCCGAACCCGAGCCCCTGCCGCAACGCGACGACGCGGAGCGCTGCGACAGCGTCGACTCCGATCGGCGCTGTGTCCTGCCGGTGGGACATCAGGCCGCCCACGTGTACCCACCGGCGGACGTATTGGCCGAACCATAGAAGCGACCCGGGCGTTCGCTAGGCGCCCGTACCCACCTGCACCAGCCCGGCCTCCACCCGTATCGGATAAACCGGGACAGAGAACTCCGGCTCATCCAGACACACCCCGCTCACCAGCGAGAACACCTGCTTGTGCAGGGGCGATGCCACAGTCGGCTCCCCCTGCCGGGTGCCGACGATACCCCGCGACAGCACCTGCGCCCCGCTGAACGGGTCCAGGTTGCCGATCGCGTGGACGGTACCGTCGAAGGTACGGAAGACGGCCACCTGCCGACCGTCCACCAGAGCGCACACCCCGCGCTCCGGCAGCAGTCCCTGATAGCCACAGACTGGGATCCAACCACTCATCGCGCAGCCACCTCCACGGGCTTGATCTGGTCGCGTTCGGTCTCGAAGACGATGGACGGGTCAGGGACCCCGGGCGCGTTGACGAAGCTCACGAACCTGCCGAGCTTGTCCGGGTCATCGATGGTCGTCTGCCATTCGTCCACGTACGTGGCGACATGGTGCTCCATCTGGGCATCCAGCTCGGCGCAGATCCCCAGGGAGTCGTCGATGATCACCTGCCGCAGGTAGTCGAGTCCGCCGTCGAGCGACTCCAGCCAGGCGGCGGTGCGCTGCAGCCGGTCGGCCGTCCGTATGTAGAACATGACGAACCGGTCGATCGTCCTGATCAGCTCCTCGGTGGTCAGATCCGCCGCCAGCAGGTCGGCGTGGCGCGGCTTGAAGCCGCCGTTGCCGCCGACGTACAGGTTCCAGCCCTGCTCGGTGGCGATGACCCCGAAGTCCTTCGAGCGGGCCTCCGCGCACTCACGGGCGCAGCCGGACACGGCCGACTTGAGCTTGTGCGGCGCGCGCAGGCCGCGGTAACGCAGCTCCAGGTCGATGGCCAGGCCGACGGAGTCCTGGACGCCGTAGCGGCACCAGGCCGAGCCGACGCACGACTTCACCGTACGCAGCGCCTTGCCGTACGCGTGGCCCGATTCGAACCCGGCGTCCACCAGCCGCCGCCAGATCTGCGGCAGCTGCTCGACGCGGGCCCCGAACAGGTCGATCCGCTGCCCTCCGGTGATCTTGGTGTAGAGGCCGAAGTCGCGGGCCACCTCGCCGATCACGATGAGCTTGTCGGGGGTGATCTCGCCGCCTGGGATGCGCGGGACGACCGAGTAGGTGCCGTTCTTCTGGATGTTGGCCAGGAAGGCGTCGTTGGTGTCCTGCAGGGCCGCCCGCTCGCCGTCCAGAACGTGCCCGTTGTGCAGCGAGGCCAGGATCGAGGCCACGGCCGGCTTGCAGATGTCGCAGCCCCTGCCCTGCCCGTGCGCGGAGACCAGCTCCGAGAAGGTGGTGATGCCGCGCACCCTGACGATGTCGTACAGCTCGGCCCTGGAGTAGGCGAAGTGCTCGCACAGCGCCTTGCTCAGCTCGACCCCGGACTTCTCCAGGAGCTGCTTGAGCATCGGCACGCAGCTCCCGCAGGTGGTGCCCGCCCGCGTGCACGCCTTGACCCCGGGCACGTCGGTGAGCGCCTTGTCGGCGATGGCGGTGCGGACCGTCCCCGCGCTGACGTTGTTGCACGAGCACACCTGCGCGTCGTCGGGCAGCTCCAGCTCCGCCCCCGACCCGGTGAACAGCAGGTCGGACGGCGCCGCGGGCAGCGGCTTGCCGACGAAGGGCCGCAGCGACCCGTACGGCGAGGCGTCGCCGACGCAGATGCCGCCGAGCAGCGTCTTGGCGTCGTCGCTGATGAACAGCCTCTTGTAGACGCCGGCCACCGGGTCCATGTAGGTGACGTCGAGCGCCCCGTCCATCGCGCCGAACTGCGCCACCTCGACGCCGAGCAGCTTCAGCTTGGTGGACATGTCGGCCCCGTCGAAGGTGGCGGCCCCGCCCAGGATGCGGTCCGCGGCCACCTCCGCCATGGTGAAGCACGGCCCGACCAGCCCGTACACCATGCCGCCCGCCAGCGCGCACTCGCCGATCGCGTAGATCGCCGGGTCCGAGGTGCGCATCCCGGTGTCCACCGCGATGCCGCCGCGCTCGCCGACCTCCAGCCCACTGGCGCGGGCGAGCTCGTCGCGCGGCCTGATCCCGGCGGAGAAGACGACGATCTGGGCGTCGAGCAGCGTTCCGTCGGGCTTGCGCAGCCCGGTGACGCCGCGCTCGCCCGCGACGATCTCCTGGACGCCCGCGCCCGCGTGCACGCTGAGCCCGAGCCCCTCGATGTGGCTCTTGAGCACCGAGCCGCCGCCCTCGTCGACCTGCCGGGGCATCAGCCAGGGGCTCATCTCCACGATGTGCGTCTTGAGCCCGAGCCCGCGCAGCGCGTCGGCGGCCTCCAGACCGAGCAGCCCGCCGCCGACCACCACGCCGTCGGTCGCGTCCTTGGCGGCCATCCTGATCGCGTCGAGGTCGTCGATCGTCCGGTAGACGTAGGCGTGCTCCGCGCCCGGCACCGGCGGCACGAACGGCGCCGACCCGGTCGCCAGCACGAGCACGTCATACGACTCGGCCGACCCGTCGGCCAGCGTGACCGTGCGGGCCGCGCGGTCGATCCCGGTGACGCGCCCGCCGAGCCTGGTCACCGTGCCCGGCGGCACCGGGTAGATGAGGTCCTCGACGCTGGTCCCCGACAGGTAGGAGGTCAGCGCCACCCGGTCGTACGCGGGGCGGGGCTCCTCGCCGATCACCGTGACCTGGCCGCCGAAGCCCCGCTCGTGCAGCGTTTCGACGAGCCGGTGGGCGGTGGGTCCGTAACCGACGACAACGATCTTGCTCATGCCGAGATCCCTTCCTGCTCACACAGCCAGCCGACGATGCCCTCCACGGCATCCCGGCACGTCCCACACCCGGTCGTGGCCCTGGTCGCGGCCGCCACTCCGGCCACGTCCCGCGCGCCGGCCTCCCAGCACGCTCTGATCTGACCCTTGGTCACGTTGTTGCACTGGCAGACCTTGGCCGCGTCGGGCATCAGCACCGGGCTGTCGGCCACGGTGACCGCCCCCAGGCCGGGGAACAGCAGCCCGGCCCGATCGCCCGGCAGCGGCCCGCCGCGGTCGAACAGCTGGGTGAGCGTGCCGACGGCGTCGGTGTCACCCAGCAGGATCGCGCCGACCAGCCGGCCGTCGCGGATGACGAGTTTGCGGTACGTACCGCGGGCCCGGTGGGTGAAGCGGACCACCTCGGCGTGCTCCTCGGTGAGGTGGGTCTCGCCCATCGCGGCCAGCTCCACGCTCCTGGCCTTGAGCCTGGTCACCAGCCGCGAGCCCCGGTAGAGCGCCTTGCCGCCGGTGATGACCTCCGCGGCGACCGCCGCCTGCTCCCAGGCGGGGGCGACCAGGCCGTAGACGGTGCCGTCGTGCTCGGCGCACTCGCCGATCGCGAACACCGCCGGGTCCTCGGTACGCATCTCGTCGTCCACGACGATGCCCCGCCGTACGTTCAGGCCCGACTCCTTGGCCAGGGCCGTCATGGGCCGCACGCCGCAGGCCAGCACGACGAGGTCGCCCTCGACCAGCTCGCCGTCGGCCAGCCGTACGCCCTCCTCCAGGATGGCCTCGGCCGTCACGCCGGTGCGGATGTCCACGCCCAGCCCGGTGAGCGTCTCGCCGAGCACCAGCCCGGCCTCGGCGTCCAGCTGCCGCTCCATCAGATGGCCGGCCAGGTGCAGCAGCGTCACGGGCAGGCCGCGCCCGGCGAGCCCGCGCGCCGCCTCGATGCCGAGCAGGCCGCCGCCGACCACCACCGCCCTGCGTCCGTGTTCGGCCGCCGCCAGGATGCGGTGGCAGTCGTCGAGCGTGCGGAACGGGATCGCCAGCTCGGCTCCCGGCACCGGCGGGACGACCGCCTCGCTGCCGGTGGCCAGGACCAGCACGTCGTACGGCGTGCTCCGACCGTCGGCGGTGATCACCGTCTGGGCGTTCCTGTCGACGCGCACCACCTCGGTGCCGAAGACGGCCTCGACGCCGTGCGTGGCGTACCAGCTCGGGTCGAGCAGCCGCACCTGGTCGGGCCCCGAGCTCCCGGCCAGGACGTTGGACAGCAGCACCCGGTTGTAGGGCTGCCAGGTCTCGGCGCCGAACACGGTGACCGGCATGTGCGGATCACGTGCCCGCACCTCACCGACCAGCCGCGACCCGGCCATTCCGTTCCCCACTACGACGAGCCTCATGCGACCTTCTCCACCCTGACGGCGCAGACCTTGAACTCCGGCATCCGCGATGACGGATCGAGCGCGGGATTGGTCAGACGGTTGGCTCCCTCCCAGTGGAACGGCATGAAGACGGTGTCGCGCCTGATCGAGTCGCTGACCCTGGCGACCCCTGTGCTCTCGCCCCGCCGACTGAGCACCCGGACGACGTCTCCGGCGGTGATGGCCAGTTGTTCGGCGAGGTCGGGATGGAGCTCGACGAACGGCTCCGGCGCGGCCTTGGACAGGGCGGCGATCCTGCGGGTCTGCGCGCCGCTCTGGTACTGGGCGAGCACGCGGCCCGTGGTCAGGTAGACCGGGTAGTCGTCGTCGGGCTCCTCGGCCGCGGGCCGGTGCTCGACGGGCACGAACCTGGCGCGCCCGTCAGGGGTGGCGAAGGAGTCGAGGAACGGGCGCGGCCGTCCGGGGTCGTCCGGCGACGGACACGGCCAGAACACGCCGGTCTCCTCGGTGATCCGCTCGTAGGTGATGCCCGCGTAGTCGGCCACCCCGCCCGCGCTGGCGCGGCCCAGCTCCTCGAACACCTCTCGCGGCTCGGCCGAGAACCGGTGGCCGAGCCGGGCGGCCAGCTCCCGGACGATCTCCAGGTCGCTTCTGACCCCTTCGGGAGCGGGTACGGCCTGGCGGCGCAGCAGGACCCGGCCCTCGAGGTTCGTCATCGTGCCGGTCTCCTCGGCCCACTGCGTCACGGGGAAGACCACGTCGGCCCGCGCGGCCGTCTCCGACAGCACGATGTCGCAGACCACCAGCAGGTCCAGCGCGTCAAGCCGTTCGGTCACGTGCGCGGAGCGCGGCGCGGAGACCACCGGGTTGGAGCCGAAGACCAGCAGGGCGCGCGGCCCCTGGGGCGTCCCGAGCGCGTCGAGCAGCTCGTAGGCCGAGCGTCCCGGGCCGGGCAGCTCCTCGGGTCGTACGCCCCAGATCGCGGCGACGTGCTCGCGGGCGGCCGGGTCGTCGATCTTGCGGTAGCCGGGCAGCTGGTCGGCCTTCTGACCGTGCTCCCTGCCGCCCTGGCCGTTGCCCTGGCCGGTCAGGCATCCGTACCCGGAGCCGGGGCGGCCGGGCAGTCCCAGCGCCAGGGCCAGGTTGATGAACGCGGTGACGGTGTCGGTGCCCTTGGCGTGCTGCTCGGCCCCCCGTCCGGTCAGCACGGCGGCCCGTCCGGCCGAGGCGAGCGCGCGTACGGCCTCGCGCATCCTGGCCACCGGCACGCCGGTGACGCGCTCGACCCGCTCGGGCCACCAGGACGCGAGCGACGTACGGACCTGCTCGAAGCCCGAGGTCCTGGCGGCGACGTAGTCCTCGTCGACGAGCCCTTCGGCGATGACCAGGTGCAGCAGCCCGAGGGCGAGCGCCAGGTCGGTGCCCGGCGTGGGCTGCAGGTGCAGCCAGGCCAGCTTGGCCGTCGCGGTGCGGCGGGGGTCGATGACGATGAGGCGCGGCCCGGTCAGGTGGCGGACGAAGGGCGGCATGGTCTCGGCGACGTTCCCGCCGGCCAGCAGGACGACGTCGGTCTCGGCCAGGTCGGTGATGGGGAACGGCAGGCCGCGGTCCAGCCCGAACGCCCTGAGCGAGGCGGCCGCGGCCGACGACATGCAGAAGCGGCCGTTGTAGTCGATCTGGCTGGTGCCGAGCGCGACCCTGGCGAACTTGCCGAGCTGGTACGCCTTCTCGTTGGTCAGCCCGCCGCCGCCGAACACGGCCACTCCGTCGGGGCCGTGCACGGCGCGTATGGCGGTCAGCCGGTCGGCGACGTAGTCGAGGGCGGTTTCCCAGGCCACGGGCCGGCCGTGGAGCAGCGGCGTGGTCAGGCGCTCGCCGTTGGTCAGCAGGTCGGCCGCGGTCCAGCCCTTCTGGCACAGGGCGCCGCCGGAGTTGGCCGGTACGTCGGTGCGCGGGGTGATCGTGATGTCGGTCCCCGTGGCAGTGATCGTCATGCCGCACTGGAGGGCGCAGTACGGGCAGTGGGTCTCTGTCGTGCGGTCCTCAGACACGAGCGTGGGCCAGACTGCCGACCAGCGAGACGCCGACCTTGCGCGTGTAGCACCACCAGGTGAGCGCGAAGCAGGCCACGTAGAAGGCGCCGAACCCGACGAACGCGGTGGCCGGGCTGCCCGTCTCGGCGAACGACATCCCGAACGCGCGGTTGATGAGGAAGCCGCCGAGCGCCCCGACCGCGGAGATGATCCCGATGGCGGCGGACGCCTGCCGCTTGCCGTGCATCAGGGCCTCCTCGCCGGTGCCGCGCTCGGCCACCGCCTTGGCCTGGAAGATCGCGGGGATCATCCGGTAGGTGGAGCCGTTGCCGACGCCCGCCGTGAGGAACAGCATCTGGAAGGCCAGGAAGAACAGCCAGAAGTCGCCCGAGGTGCTGCCGAGCCAGACCAGGACCACACCGACGCCCATGGCGGCGAAGTTCCACAGGGTCACCGGCGCGCCGCCCTTCTTGTCGGCCAGCCAGCCGCCCACCGGCCTGATCAGCGAGCCGAGCAGCGGGCCGACGAACGCCACCGCCGCCCACGGCGAGCTGGGGAACAGGCTCTTGGCCAGCAGCGGGAAGGCCGTGGAGTAACCGATGAACGAGCCGAACGTGCCGATGTACAGGAACGACATGATCCACGTCTGCGCCCGCCCGGCCACCGCCAGCTGCTCGCGCGGCTTGGCCCTGGCGCTCGACAGGTTGTCCATGAAGAACCACGCGCAGGCGGCGGCCACGACGGCCAGCGGCACCCAGAACCACCCGGCGGCGGCCAGCCCGAACCCGCCGATCACCAGCGGCATGACCAGCTGCACGGAGCTGACCCCGATGTTGCCGCCGGCCGCGTTCAGCCCGAGGGCCACGCCTTGCCGCGAGCGCGGGTAGAAGTAGGTGATGTTCGCCATGCTTGAGGCGAAGTTGCCGCCGCCGACCCCGGCCAGCGCCGCGATCACCAGGAACATCCAGTACGGCGTGCCCGGATCGCTGACCGCCAGCCCGAGCAGCACCGCGGGGATGACCAGCAGCAACGCGCTGACCGTGGTGAATGTGGCTCCGCCGAACCTGGCCGGCCCGAAGGTGTAGGGGACACGCAGCACGGAGCCGATGAGGTTGGGCAGCGCCACCAGCCAGAAGAGCTGGTCGGTGGAGAAGTCGTAGGCGCCCATCTTGGCGGCCACGATGCTCCACAGCGTCCACACCGTGAACCCGAGGTGCTCGGCCAGGATCGAGAAGGCGAGATTGCGCCGGGCGATCCGCTTGCCGGTGCTCTCCCAGAAAGCCTTGTCGTCGGGGTGCCACTCGGCGATCCAGCGCGCCATCGTTCCTCCTACACTCGGCTCACTCGGCCGCTCGGCTCACTTGGCCCACTTGGCCACTCGGCGGCTCGAACTCGAATGTAGGAATCGCGCGTTACGCACTTTGACGATCCGTGGCTGTGCGTTCGTTACATGTAACTCACTGGCGTAACGGGCAATACACATGTGTCACTGAGGAAACCTGCTGTTAATCCAGGCTTTCACTGGTGTAGGCGGCGACCAGCTCGGCGAACTCCTCAGGGGTGACGATCCGCACCCCGAGCTGCTCGGCTTTGGCCCGCTTCGACCCCGCCTTCTCCCCGGCTACCAGGAGTGACGTCCGGGCTGAGACGCTCGACGACGACTTGCCCCCGGCACGCTCGACCAGCTCGTTGACCTCGTTGCGGGTCAGCTCCGCCAGCGTCCCGCTCATGGCACCGGTCACCACCACCGACATCCCGTCCAGCGGCCGTGCCTCCTTCGGCTCGCCATTCGGCTCCTCGCCCGCCGGCAGACGCGTGGCGGCCCCGGGCTCGGTCATGTTGACCCCCGCGGCCACCAGCTTGTCGATCAGGTCGGTGAGCTCGGCCAGCTCGGCGACCAGCAGCGCGGCCTTCTCCGGCCCGACGCCCTCCACCTCCTGCACCCCGTCGGCCCCGGCGGCGCGGATGGCGTCCATCGTGCCGAAGTGACGAGCGATGCGGCGGGACATGGACCGCCCGGTGCCACGCACGCCCAGCGCGCAGAAGACCCTGCTCAGCGGTTGGCCCTTGGCCCGCTCGATGGCGGCCAGCAGGTTGTCGGTGCTGGTCTCACCCATCCGCTCCAGGCCCAGCAACTGCTCGCGGGTCAGGAAGAACAGGTCGGCGAAGTCGACGATCAGCCCGGCGTCGAGCATCTGCTGGATCCGGTTTTCCGCGAGGCCCTCGATGTCGAGGGTGTCACGGCCGACGGCGTACGCGATGGAGGCGATCGCCCGGCACTGGCGCCCGCGCACGCATCGCCAGCGCTCCTGCGAGGAGTCGATGGCGTCACCGCACGACGGGCAGACCTGCGGGATCTCGATCGGCCGCTCGTCACCCGTGCGCAGGTGCACCACCGGGGCCTCCACGCGCGGGATGACGTCGCCCGCCTTGTAGACGGTCACGCTGTCGCCGAGCATCAGGCCGCGGCGGGTGATGTCGGCGACGTTGTGCAGGGTGGCGTAGGTGACGGTGCTGCCGTCGAGCTCCACCGGCTCCAGCACGGCCCGGGGGGCGATGATGCCGGTGCGGCCGGTGTTCCACTCCACGCCGATCAGCTTGGTGATCTTCTCGGTGGCGGGCAGCTTGTAGGCGATCGCCCAGCGCGGCGCCCGTGAGCTGAACCCGGCCGCCACCTGGTCGACCGCCAGATCACACTTGATCACGATGCCGTCGATGCCGAACGGCAGCTCCGGCCGGGCCGCGGCGATCTCCCCGACGCGCTCCTGCACCCGCTCCAGCGACTCGGTCGTGATGCCCGCGACCGGCGTGGCCGCCGTGGTCTGCACTCCCTGCCCGGCCACCCACTCCATGATCTCGCTGTGCGGCAGCTCGCGCAGGCGCAGGGCCAGCTCGGAGCTGTCGTCGGGGTGGGGCAGCGCGCCGTAGCCGAAGAACGTCAGCTCGCACGCGTATGGCCGGTCCTGTGCCCGCAGCGTGCCCGCCGCCGCGCTGCGCGGATTGGCGAACGTGGTGCCGTCGTGCGCCTGCCGCTTGGCGCAGGCGTCCTCGAACTGCGAGGCGGTCATCATCACCTCACCGCGCAGCTCCACCGTGACCGCCTCGGCCAGCCGGTCGGGCAGGCCGACGATGGTGCCGATGGCGTGGGAGACATCCTCGCCGGCGACGCCGTCTCCCCGGGTCACCAGCTGCGTCAGGCGACCGTGCCGGTAACGTGCCGAGATCGCCAGGCCGTCGAGCTTGGGCTCCACGCTCCAGGCGGCCACCGCCCGCCCCAGCCTCCGCTCCAGCCCGGCGGCCCATTCAGCCAGCTGCTCGGCACCGAACACGTTGTCCAGACTCAGCATGGGCACGGTATGCGGCACATCCCCGACCACCGCCCCGCCGGCCACCTTCCCGGTCGGCGAGTTGGGCAGCACTTGGTCGGGATGCTCGGCCTCATATGCCTCGATGCCACGGACCAGCCGGTCGTAGGTGTCGTCGTCGCGGGTGGAGGTGCCGTCGGTGTAGTAGGCGGCGGCGGAGTCGACAGCAAGCTGCACGGCTTCGGCGTAGGCCGTTTCGTCGGCCAGGTGTGTGATCGGGGGCTCCTCGTTCATGGTCCAATCATGCCCGCCGGCACCGACAGTTCTGGGCCGGAGATCTGGGGCCTGAGCTGCGCTTGAACTGGCCTGCCCGCATCCGCCTCACCGGCGCCGTGCCGCGCCCGGCCAGGCCGGTGGCCCTCGCGGACGCCGCGACGCCGATCAGCGCGGGACACCCAGTTCGCGGCAGCCGAGCCCGCCGCTCAGTCCGAGACAGCCGAGCCGACCGCCGAGCCGGTCCGCGCGTGCATCCGGCCGGCGGGCAGATCGCGCAGGCGGCGCAGCGGGCTCGCCAGCAGGATGAGGCCGCTCAGCGCGAAGACACCCAGCATCACCCAGAGGGCCGCGCGCACGGATAACGCCTCGGCCAGCGTGCCCGCCAGCAGGGCGCCGAGCGGGATGGCGCCGAAGTTGACCACCTGGATGCTGGTGCTCACCCTGCCCATCAGCTCGCCGGGCACGTACGACTGCGTGAACCCGCTGAAGATCACATTCCCGGCGACGATCCCCCCGATGATCGTGATGCTGGCCGCCACGAACAGCACCAACCCGACGCCGCGATCCGCGCACGCGATCAGCAGGCCCAGCGGCGCCAGGCCGGCCTTGCCGAGCAGGACGGCCCGCGCGCTGCCCAGCCGGGCCGCCAGCGGCCGGGCGGCGAAGGCGCCGGCGACGCCGCCCGCGCTGGTGGCCGCGAGCAGCGCACCGGTCGTGCCCGCGGACAGGCCGATGTCGCCGACCAGGAAGACCACGAGCAGCGACTGGTAGCCGGTCAGCGCCAGGTTGGCCACGCAGCCGTAGAACATGTTGCCGCGCAGCAACGGGTCGCCCATCACCGTGCGCAGCCCGTCCCTGATCTCGCTGCGCAGCCGCCGCCGGGGCCGCGGCTGCACGATCTCGACGTGCCTGACGCGCATCAGGCAGAGCGCCGAGACGGCGAAGCTCACCGCGTCCACCACCAGACCGCCGAGCGCGGAGGCGAACTGGGCGAGGAGCCCGGCCACACCAGGCCCGGCCAGATTGGCCACCTGCTCGCTGCCCTGCAGCTTCGCGTTGGCCTCCAGCAGCTCGCGGTCCTCGACCAGCGACGGCAGGTACGCCCGATAGGCGGTCGCGAAGAACACCTTCGCCGTTCCCGCGGCCAGCGCGACCGCGACGAGCTGGCCGGTGGTCAGAACGCCGAGCAGGGCCGCGGCCGGAACGCTGAGGAAGGCCGCCATCGACACCCAGTCGGCGGCGAGCATCACCCTGCGCCGGGAGAGCCGATCGACCCAGGCCCCCGCGGGCAGGCCGACCAGCAGCCACGGCAGCCAGACGGCCGCCGCCAGCACGCTGACGGCGAACGCGGAGGCGTGCAGCACGGTCACCGCGACCAGGGGCAGCGCGACTCCAGTGACCGCGCTGCCCAGGCTGCTGGCGCTCTCGCCGATCCACAGCAGCCGGAAGTCGCGCTGCCGGAGCAGGCCGAACCTGGGCTTGGCAAGCGTCTCGGCCGTCATGGCCGCCCCGGGACGCCACGGGCGAAGGTGAAGACGGTGGCGCGTTCCTGGCCGTCGTCGGGGATATCGCGCTCGGCCCATTTGTCCATGACGGCGATGATCTCGGCGGCGAACTGCGCCAACTCGTCGTCGGTCGCCTGGATCCAGGTCTCGGTGGAGAACGGGCCACGCTGCCAGCGTTCCTGCTCGGACTGGGGCTGGTCGGCCCAGCGCCGTACGTGGCCGACCTGTCGTTCCAGATTGAGCGACTCCAGGGCGCGGGCGATGGCCTCGCCCGCCGCGTCCTCGGCGAAGTCCGTGGAGGACCAGCACAGCTTCTCCGAAGTACGCCGCCACCAGCGCTCGCGCCGGTCGCGGGCCAGCTCGGGCGCCTCCTCGATCAGCCCGGCGCCGGCCAGGGCGCGCAGGTGGTGGCTGACATTGCCCACCGCCTCGCCCGTGCGCTGGGCCAGTGCGCTCGCGGTGCCGGGGCCGTGGATCTTCAACAGGTCCAGCAGGCGCCGGCGCACCGGGTGCGCCATGGCTGCGAGCACCCTGGAGTCGGTGATCTGGGACATGACCCCACCTTAATACACAAGAGTCATTGTGCAATATCTCTTGTGCTTTAGGCGCAAGTAGGTGGTAGGTGTAGGGCGCCCGCACAACATCGGCTGGACCTTCCCCGAAGAGGTCGGCGACTTCATCTGAGAAATTTTGCGCTCACGTGTCGATCCGGGCCATCGCGATTCGTGTGAAGGGTGAGACGCCGGCCCGAGAACAGCGCCAAAATCCGACAGGAGAAGTTCGCCATGAAGATTGTCGTGACCACCAACGTGACGCTCGACGGGGTGGCGCAGGCGCCGGGCCGGCCGGACGAGGACCCGCGCGGCGGCTTCAGCCATGGCGGTTGGGCCCTGCCCTACAGCGACCACATCATGGGCGCGGTCATGGGGCGGCGGATGGCCGAGGAGGGCAGCCTGCTGCTGGGCCGCCGCACGTACGAGGACTTGTTCGGCTACTGGCCCGAACAGAACGACGGCAACCCGTTCACCGAGGTGCTCAACCGGACACACAAGTACGTGGCATCGCGGACGTCGTCCCAGCCGCTGCCGTGGGTCAACTCGACCCTGCTGGACGGCGACGCGGTCGAGGCCGTGGCCGGGCTGCGGGCGCAGCCAGGCCCGACCCTGGGCGTCATCGGCAGCCTGGACCTGGTCAGACAGCTGGCGCGCCGTGATCTGATCGACGAGTACGTCCTGCTGACGCATCCGCTGGTGCTGGGCACCGGCAGCCGGCTCTTCGCCGACGACAGCGCCTCCCGTCCACTGCGACTGACGGACAGCGTAACGACCACCACCGGCGTAGTGATCGCCACCTACCAGAGGGAGACCCGATGACCGAGTACCTGCTCAGTGTGTACCAGCCGGACGGGCCACCACCGGCCCCGCCGATCCTCAACAAGATCATGGACGACCTCGAGGCACTGAACCAGGAGCTGCGGGCCGCCGGTGCGTGGGTCTTCAGCGTGGGCCTGTACCCACCGACCACGGCCACGGTGCTCCGCGCCCAGAACGGCGACGTACTGATGACCGATGGCCCCTTCACCGAAGGCAAGGAACACGTCGGCGGCTTCACCGTTGTCGAGGCCCCGGACCTGGACGCGGCCCTCATCTGGGCCGGCAAAATGGCCCAGGCCACCACCCTGCCCGTAGAGGTCCGCCCAATCCGATGAGACCGGACCCGACCACACCCGACCGGACCCTGCCCCGCCCAACGCCGCCGGACCCGATCATGCAGAACCCGACACCGCCCGATCCGACCACGCCAGGTCCGGCACCACCCGACCGGACACTGCCCGACCCGATGACGCCGAACCCGACCATGCGGAACCCGACGCCACCCGAACTGACCGCGCGGGGCCCGGCACCGCCCGACCAGACCACGCCCGACCCGACGCCGACGGACCCGACCACGCGGGACTCGACCACGCGGGACCCGATGACGCCGGATATCGAGAGTGTGTTCCGGGAGGAGTATGGGCGGGCCGTGGCAGTCCTGGTGCGTGTCTTCGGTGACATCGATCTCGCCGAGGAAGCGGTCCAAGAGGCCTTCGCCGAGGCGGTCAAGCGGTGGCCGTCCACCGGCCTGCCGCCCAGCCCCGATGGCTGGATCATCACCACCGCCCGGAACCGGGCCATCGACCGGGTGCGCCGCGAGGCGAGCCGCAACCGGCGGTACGCCGAGGCCGCCCGGCTGCACAGCCCCGATGAACCGGCCGAGGAGGGTCCCGTGCGCGACGACCGGCTGCGTCTGATCTTCACCTGCTGCCACCCCGCGCTGGCCACCGCCGCCCAGGTCGCCCTCACCCTGCGGCTGCTGGGCGGCCTGTCCACCGCGGAGATCGCCCGTGCCTTCCTGGTCCCCGAGCCGACCATGGCCCAGCGCCTGGTCCGAGCCAAAGGCAAGATCCGCGACGCCCGCATCCCCTATCGCGTACCCGCCGACGCCGACCTTCCGGCCCGGCTGCGATCCGTGCTGGCCGTGGTGTATCTGATCTTCAACGAAGGCTACACCGCGAGCTCCGGCGAGCGGCTGACCCGCGAGGACCTCGCCGCCGAGGCGATCCGGCTCGGCCGCCTGCTGGCCGCGCTGATGCCCGACGAGCCCGAGGTCCTCGGACTGCTCGCGCTGATGCTGCTGATCGAGTCGCGGCGAGCCACCCGGACCACCCCGGCCGGCGACCTGGTGCTCCTGGCCGACCAGGACCGGGCTCGCTGGGATCACTCCCTGATCGCGGAAGGCCAGGCCATCGTCCGAGCCTGCCTGCGACGCGGCCGACCCGGGCCGTACCAGATCCAGGCCGCGATCAACGCGGTGCACAGCGACGCGCCGTCGGCTGAGGCCACCGATTGGGGGCAGATCCTCCAGTTGTACGACCAGCTCGCCGCCGTGGCCCCGAGCCCGGTGGTCGCGTTGAACCGGGCGGTGGCGGTGGCCGAGGCCAACGGGCCGTCGTCGGCACTCGCCCTGGTCGACGACCTCGATCTGGACGGCTTCTACCTCTATCACGCGATCCGCGCTGATCTGCTCCGCCGCCTGGGCCGTGGTGCGGAGGCGGCACAGGCATACGAGGCAGCCATCGCCCGCAGCGGCAACGCGACCGAACGCGCATTCCTGCGCCGTGCGGCTGCGGCTCTGGCGGTGGATCCAGCCTCGGACCGATCGGACTGAGCCGAGCGCGTTCTCCCACACCGATGCCGCTCTGGTAACGGATCCGACCTCGGACTGAGCCGAACGCACTCTCCCGCACTGTGCCGCTCTGGCGGCGGATCCGGCCTCGGGCTGACGTGTGCGGTCAGCGGCCGGCAGCCGCTGTCCGATCCGTGACAGCGAGTGTTTTCTGGGAGGCCACGGCCCGCGATGCGCCGTAACGGCGCCGGGCCCCGTGCGGGTCAGAGGGCGTCTCCCTGGAGGCCACCGATCCCGTACGGCGGGTGGCGCCAGCCCGGCGGTGCCGTACAAAAAAGACAAAAGCATCGGGACGGCGGTCACCTGGACACGTGGATCAAGTGGCCGCGGCGCGTGGCGCCGGCTCGGCGCTGCCGTAGAAGGAAGTCAGAAGCGTCTGGAACGGAGATCACGCGGCCGCGGCGGGTGGGCGCCGTAAGAGAAGAGACGAAAGCCTCTGGGAGGAGATCATGTGGCCACGTGGACGAAGTGGCCGCGGCGGGTGGGGAGGACGGCGGGACACGCGTCGGGCTCGTCGAGCCCGGCCAGGAGGATTTCGGCGAGTTGGCGGCGCTGAGAGCTGGTCAAGGTCATGGGCAGCACGATGGGCATCAGCTCGATGGCGTCGCCGGGTAGCTCGCGGACATGGCAGGGCAGGAGGAGAGAGGAGTGAAGCACGACCCCACTATCGCAGCCGCCACCGACAGATCGCGGCGACTTGGTCTCACCGAGACCTGAGTGACGCCTGGCCGACGCCGAAGGCGCGTGATTACCCCTCCTGACCTTGGGTAACAGGACCAGAACAAAGGGGGAATCATGATCAAAATGCTCCACAAAATGGGCATCCGGTCCAGTTACATGTACGCGGCCGGGGTCGCGTCGATCGGTGCGTCCATCGCGTCCTGGATGATGTCGAGGAACCTGGAGAAGGCCAGCCTCGCCCGGGCGGATCGCTGGGGGATCTTCGTCGGCCAGTGGGCGCCCACGTTCCTCGCCCTGGGTGTCGCGCTCCGCATCGAGGAGACGCACATGGAGATCGACGAGGAAGCGAAGGTGGAGATGTTCGACCGCTCGTCCGGCGGTGTGCGCCAACGGACGCACGCGGGCACGTAACGCGCGCTGGACACACGGAGCGAACCGACCGCAGGCCGCCTCTCACCGAAGCGGCCTGCGGTCCGATGTCGAGAGAAAGGCCGGCGCACGTGAGAAGGCCGGCGCACGTGAGAAGGCCGGCCCTCGAGAGAAGCCCAGCGACAGAGAGATCTAGCGCGGTTCGTCTGCGTACGCGGCCAGCTGCTTGAGCGGTTCGTCGGTCAGTCTGAACATCGTCCACTCGTCGAGCGGTACGGCGCCCAGCTTCCTGTAGAACCCGATGGCCGGTTCGTTCCAGTCGAGTACCGACCATTCGAGCCGGTGGTAGCCGCGTTCGGCGCAGATCCGGGCCAGCTCGGCCAGCAGTGCCTTGCCGTAGCCGGCCCCGCGCATCCCGGGACGGACGTACAGATCCTCCAGATAGATCCCGTGCGTCCCCCGCCAGGTCGAGAAGCTGAGGAACCACACCGCGAACCCGGCCACCTCACCGTCGTGTTCGACGACATGCGCGAACACGGCGGGCTCAGCGCCGAAGAGCACCTCGCGCAGCTGCTCCTCTGTCGCCCGCACCTCATGCGCGGCCTTCTCGTACGTGGCCAGTTCGTGCACGAGCTGGAGCATCGCGGGGACGTCGTCAACAGTGGCGCGGCGAATCATGGGCCTCAGAGTAGTAGGGGGAGGCAAACGCCAGAACACCGGAACCGGTTGCAGTGATTTCGGCGCTTATAGACCCGATGTTTTATGTCCGATAACCCCTCGATCTGGATGTTTCCAAATCCTATCCCTTGTCACATCCGACCTTTGAGCCTAGCTTGAGCGTCAGGTCTGCAACCGACTGTCAGGCAGGAGCACACACCCCCATGAGCGAATCCGCCTTACCAAGAGCAGCCGCATGGGTTGCCGCCGTCGTTCTGGCGATGTTCTCGATCGTCATCCCCGCTCAGCCCGCGGGGGCGCTGGCGGTGTTCAACGTCAAGGACTACGGAGCCACCGGCAACGGCTCCACGAACGACACCTCCGCCATCAACTCGGCCATTACGGCGGCCAACAGCGCCGGCGGCGGGACCGTACAGTTCCCGTCGGGCACCTACAAGTCCGCCAACACCATCCACATGAAGAGCAACGTCACCCTCCAGCTCGACGCCGGCTCCACCATCATGGGCGCCTCCAATGACGACTATGACGCACCGGAGTCGAACCCGAACGACAACTACCAGGACTACGGGCACAGCCACTTCCACAACGCGATGATCTATGGCGACCGCCTCACCAACATCGGGTTCGTCGGGACGGGCACCATCGACGGCGGCGGCAACCTCATCACCGGCAACCCCAACTCCGGCGAGGCGGACAAGATCATCTCGCTCACCCGGTGCGACGGGCTGACGGTCAGCGGCATCCGCCTGCGGCGCGGCGGCCACTTCGCGATGCTCACCAACGCCTGCAACAACATCACCTCGGACGACCTGCGGATCGACACCGCCAGCGACCGTGACGGCTGGAACGTCATCAGCGCCCAGAACGTCACGATCCGCCGCCCGAACATCGCGGCCAACGACGACGCCCTCGTCTTCAAGAGCGACTGGGCACTCGGCCAGACCTACGCCAACGGCAACGTCACCGTCACCGACGCCCAGCTCTCGGCCGTGTGCTGCAACGCGCTGATGTTCGGCTCGGAGACCTGCGGCAACTTCACCGGCTACCACTTCGAGCGCATCTCCATCAACGGCTCGAACAAGTCAGGGCTCGGCATGGTGTCGATGGACGGCACGGTCATCTCCGACGTCCACTACAAGGACATCACGATGACCAACGTACGGGCGGCGATCACCGAGAAGATCGGCACCCGCAGACGATGCGGCGGCAGCCCCGGCGTCGGCCGCATCGAGAACATCACCTACGAGAACGTCACCTCCTCCGGCCAGAGTGGCAACAACTTCACCGCCACCCTGTGGGGCGAGTCGAACACCAGCAACCGGATCCGCAACGTCACGTTCACCAACGTCGACCTGACCGTCCCCGGCGGCAACGGCTGCATGGGCACCGGCGTGCCGAGCAACGACGCGACCAACTACAACCCGAACAGCATCGGCACCCGGCCGGCGTACGGGTGGTACATCCACAACGCGCACGACATCAAGTTCGTCGACAGCTCGGTCCAGTTCAACTCCAACGACTGCCGGCCCGCGGTGATCGCCAACACGGGCAGCACGGTGACCTTCGACCGGTTCACGGCCGAGCGGGGCAGCAACAGCCCGAATGACATGGTCTTCCAGACGATCACCGGCTATTGCGTCCAGAACAGCCAGAACACCGCCGGCGGGGCCCTGCGGGTCAGCGCCACCGGCTCTTCCGACAACTGTACGCCGGGCAACCCCGGCACCGAGTTCCTGGAGGCGGAGGACGCCACGATCTCCCAGGGCGTCGTGGAGTCCAACCACGCGGGCTTCAGCGGCACCGGCTTCGTCAACGGTGACAACCTGGTCGGCAGCTACGTGGAGTGGAGCGCGCCGGCGACGCAGGCGGGCAGCACCACGCTGACGTTCCGCTACGCCAACGGCACCACGACCAACCGGCCGATGGACATCACGGTCAACGGTGTGCTGGTCGCCGACGAGTTCCCGTTCCCGCCGACCGGGGACTGGACCACCTGGCAGTCTGTGACGGTGACCGCGCCGTTCAACGCGGGGGCGAACGCCGTACGCGCCACCTCCACCACGGCCGGCGGCGGCCCGAACCTCGACTACCTCGACACCGAGGTGGCCGGGCCCGCGCCCACGGAGTACCAGGCGGAGAACGCGACGATCTCCCAGGGCGTGGTCGAGTCCAACCACGCGGGCTTCACCGGCACCGGGTTCGTGAACTATGACAACCTGGTCGGCAGCTACGTCGAGTTCGCGGTGACGGCCGCCCAGGCGGGCAACGCCACGGTGGTGCTGCGCTTCGCGAACGGCACCACGTCCAACCGGCCGATGGACATCACGGTCAACGGCGTCCTGGCCTCCGACGAGCTGGCCTTCCCCGCCACCGGAGCCTGGACGACCTGGAGCACCGCCACGGTGACCGTCCCGCTCAACGCGGGTGCCAACGTGATCCGGGCGACCTCGACCACGGCCGGCGGCGGCCCGAACCTGGACAAGATCTCGGTCGCCTGAGCGAACCTTCCCCCTTCCGCCTTCCTGCGGGCGGAACGGACCGCCGCCCCGCCTCCACCGGCGGGGCGGCGGCTTCGTGAAGAGACCCGGAAGCTCTGCGGAAGCGGCGCACGATATAAAGATCACCAAGCAAGGCGCGCCGCTTGGGAGCGCTCCCAAAAGACCAAAAGGACCTCTCTTTTGTTCCACAACCGCATCGCCGCGGTGTTCACCGGTATGGCACTCGTGCTCTGCACCACCGCCACACCCAGCTCGGCGACCCCGCCCACCACGACCAACCCCGCAAAACCCACCAAGCCCAGCACCGTCACCCTGATCACCGGCGACGTCGTCGACTTCACGCCGGGCGAGAACGGCGAGCCGCCGAAATTAGCCACCCTGGCCGCGCCCCGGCCCGACGGCTCGACGGTGACGTTCGCCACGCTGCCCCACCGCGACGGAGGCACCCTGGTCATGCCGTCCGACGCCGCCGACCTGGTGGCCGCGGGCACGCTCGACGAGGAGCTGTTCGACGTCGAGACACTCGTACGGGAGAACCGCGCCAAGGCGATCCCCCTGATCATCACGTACAGCGGCAACCCCGGCGCGAAGGCCGCCGAAGCCCTGCCCGGCACCGAGAGCACCCGGACGCTCGACATCATCCACGGCGCGGCCGTGACGGTGCGGACCGCCGAGTCCGGCAAGCTGTGGTCAGCGCTCCAGCCGGGTACAGCGCTCAAGAGCGGCATCTCCAAGATCTGGCTGGACCGCCGCGTCAAGGCGTCCCTCGACCAGAGCGTCCCGCTCATCGGCGCCCCCACCGCGTGGCAGAAGGGCTTCGACGGCGCCGGCACCAAGGTGGCGGTCCTCGACACCGGCATCGACGCCGGGCACCCCGACTTCGCCGGCCGCATCCTCGCCACCGAGAACTTCTCCACCACCCCGGACACCACCGACGTGGTCGGCCACGGCACCCACGTCGCCTCCACCATCGCCGGCTCCGGCGCGGCCTCCGACGGCAAGTACCGGGGAGTCGCGCCCGCCGCGTCGCTGCTCGTCGGCAAGGTGCTCGACGACGACGGCTACGGCGAGCTGTCCTGGCTGATCGCGGGCATGGAGTGGGCCTCGGCCCAGGGCGCCGACGTGGTGAACATGAGTCTCGGCGTGTGCTGCGGAGACGGCACGGACCCGACGAGCCAGGCGGTCAACGAGCTGACGAAGAAGTACGGCACGCTGTTCGTCGCCGCCGCGGGCAACGAGGGCGAGCCCCAGACGGTGAGCGTCCCCGCCGCCGCCGACAAGGCGCTCGCGGTCGGCGCGGTGGACAAGGTCACCGGTACGACCCTGGCCCCCTTCTCCAGCATCGGGCCCCGCCTCGATGACGCCGCGGTCAAGCCGAACATCGTGGCTCCCGGCGTCAACATCGTCGCCGCCCGCTCCGGCACCTCCGGCCAGCCGTCCATTCCGGGCAACGACCGCTACACCTCCTTCAGCGGTACCTCGATGGCCACGCCGCACGTCGCGGGCGCCGCGGCGGTGCTGGCCCAGCAGCATCCCGACTGGGACGCCGACGAGCTGAGCGCCGCCCTCGTCTCCACCTCGGCGCGCAACGCGGAGCACAACTGGTTCGAGGAGGGCGGCGGACGGCTGGACCTCGGGCGCGCGGTCACCCAGAGCGTCTTCGCCGACCCGGTCGTCGACTTCCTCCGCCTCGAACGGGACAAGGGCAGCGTCACCAAGAAGGTCACGTACCGTAACACCGGCGCCGCGCCCGTCACGCTCGCGCTGAAGGCCGACACCCGCGCCTGGAGCGGCGGCCCCACCCCGGCGGGCGCGATCCGCCTGGGCGCGGAGACCGTCACCGTCCCCGCGAACGGCACCGCCACCGTCGACCTCACCGTGAACCCGGCCCTCGGCCCCGAGGGCGCCTACGGCGGCTGGGTCACCGCGACCGCGGGCGACGCCCGGCTGGCCACGCCCTTCAGCTACTACACCGGCCCGGACACGCACCTGCTGAAGATCTCCCTGACCAACTCGTACGGCGCCAAGGAGTTCTCCTCCCGTCCCGGCCAGGGCGGGCGGCTCGGGCCGCTGGTCTACATCGTCCCGCTGCGGCGGAGCAACAGCCCGGATGACCCCTTCCATCCGTACGCGTACTACTACGGCCGCCTCGACCTGACCGGGAACGGCGAGCAGTACCTCCCGGACGGCGACTACGAGGTGATCGCCGTCGCGAACGAGACCTACATGAGGACCCGCACCTCCCTGGTCATCCGCGACGTGACTCTGAAGGACGACCAGACCCTCGAGCTGGACGCCCGCGACACCGTCCCGCTCAAGCCGACCTCGCGCACCCCCATGGACGCCGAGGGTAAGGTCCAGTACGTCCGGACCTTCACCGACCGCCCCTCCCCCGTCACGATCACGGCGAGCACGGAGAACGGCAGGCACGTGGACCTGTACGCCACGCCGGTGTCGTCGGTCAAGGCGGGCACGATGAGCCTGTCGCACATGTGGCAGATGGAGCCCGGCGTGCTGGCCGACGCCACGGCGGGCCAGCTCACCCTCGACCCGTCCTACGAGGTCGACACGGTCCGCTCGCTCATCACCAAGCCCACCGCCTATCCCCTGGTCTACGCCGGTCAGGGCAGGCCGGCGGACTTCGAGGGCCTGGACCTCACCGGCAAGCTGGCCCTGGTGGGAGTGCCGCTGGGCGCCGGCCCGACACCGTACAGCGACGCGACCCCGCGGATGGACGAGGCGTCCGCGCTGGCCAAACAGGGCGGCGCCGCCGGTTTCATCGGCTTCTACGACGCCGACGGGGCCGGGACGCGGCTGCCGGGCTTCGCCGACACCAGGTTCCTGCGGTTCGGGCTGGACGCGGCGCAGGGTCGCTCGCTGCGGGCCGTCGTCCAGCGTGGGGCGACCTCCCTGCGGCTCACGCCGTACTCCGGGGAGCCCTCTTTCTACCGGTTGCGGTACGACTCGAAGGGGAAGATCCCCCGCAAGCCGGAGAAGCTGGACCAGGACCGCCTGGCCCGCGTCGAGACCCGCTACCACGCCGACCAGCCGAACGCCCAGGGACATCTGCTGGTGACGTCGTCCGCCGGTGCCGCCGAGCTGTCGTTCGGCCAGTGGGTGACGATGCCATTCGAACGTACCGAGTACTACGGCCCGGTCCGCGATGACGTGCGCTGGTCACGCTCGGTCGGCAACCAGGGCCTGGAGCTCCGGTCGCAGGACACGTTCGGACGGGCGGGCCGCACGGACGAGAACTGGTTCAAGGCCCCGCTGGTGCCCGGCGCCGCGCAGTCGGAGGTGCCGGTGCCGTGCGCGCTGTGCCGGGACGGAGACCGGTTCGTACCCGCCGAGCAGTGGCTGGACTCGGACCCGCGCCACTACAGCGACCTGAGCACGGTCTCCTCCGCGCCCCGTCTCATGGTGGGCGGCACCGAGATCCCGGTGCAGGGCTGGGGTCCCCGCTCCTTCACCGTGCCCGCGGGCTCCGCCGCCTACCGGCTGGACACGGTGGACACCACCTACCGGCCGCTGTCCCCCAAGGTGACCTCCGGCTGGCGATTCACCTCGCCGGGAGAGCCGTCCGGCAAGCCGCGCGGCTCCTCCTGCTCCTTCGGTCCGGCCTGCGCGTTCCAGCCCGCTTTGGTGCTCAGGTACGACCTGCCGGTGGACCTGCTCAACCGGGCCGCTTCCGGTCGGCCTTTCACCTTCGAGCTGACCGCCCGCCCGGCGGCGCGTTCGGCTTCGGAGGCACGCTCGGCCCGGGTGGAGTACTCCGTCGACGACGGCACCACCTGGCGCCAGGCCGAGAACGTGCGCAAGCTCGGCGACGGCCGTTTCCGAGTGCGCATCCTCCACCCAGCACTGGCCGCCACCAGCGGCTTCGTATCACTGCGGGTGAACGCTGAAGACAAGACTGGCGGCACGGTCACCCAGACCGTCGACCGCGCGTACGGCCTGAAGTAACCTCTTCGGCTTCGGCGGCCACGGGATGCTCGCGTTCCGTGGCCGCCTACCCGCATGTCCAGTGCCAGCCGTTCCGGCACAATGGCAGCGAATTTGAGCCCGAGAACGGCGCGACGGTCGACGTTCGCGAGCATGACGACCTTGTCATGTCCCGCGCTGCACGTCGCGACACGCATGCTGGACTTCAGCAGCCCAAGGACACCCTGACCTCGCCGGCTCCGGGACGTCAGCTCTTTCTTCACCCTGGAGGAGCTCCACTGGCCGGCACCAGTCGTGGTGTCACTGGTAGAGCCACGACTGAAGTACCCGCACTACATGCTCAAGAAGAAGGACCGTCGATCACGGTGAGCTTCGGGAGTACTCGACGGCGCTCAGCAGCCGCGATGACGGCCACGTCGAGCAGACGGAGCGAAAGGCCCTCAAGGGGTGCTTTCTATGGCCTATCACGCCGATGTGAAGCGGGGGTGGCGTCCTTGATCTACAGTGACAGTTCGGCAGAACGCCCAATTGGGTGGAACTACTCCGCCCTCGCAACCAGTTCTTCAGGAAGGCCCCGGCGGATGACCTGGAATGCATGGATGGGCGTACTTCACTCTGATTGCCAAGGCCGCCTGCTTGCTAGCGGTGTTTCTGATGGCCATGGCTAGCATTGCCCTCTTCGACTTTCCTCGCTGGCTGGTGCTGGCTCTGATCCCGCTTCAACTGGTATGCCTCGGCGGCTATATATGGTTGTGGTTGGTGGCACAGAGGATTAGATCGGAGAATGCGCCTCAATGAGGCACACCCCATCATGCTGGCGGAAACGGCCTGCACATTGGCCGCCGCCTCCGCCTCGGTCACCCAGACCACCGTCGCCTCGTCCTCATGAGCCACGGACAGACTCTAGAACCCCAAACCCATCCCGATCAGGTGATTTCGGGAAGTTTCCGCCGCACCGAGGCCAGGATCTCGCGAACCCCTGGTGACTAGCTGCTGATCCAGTGAAAGGGTCTCGTTCATGGACGAGCTTAGAGAATTGATCGAATCCTTCTTCAAGGCGGTCTCGTTCGACAAGGGTGGCCGGCCGTCCTACGCCGCGATCCACGATCTCTTCATCATGGACGGCAGGCTGATCAGGAGCGGTCCCGGTGACCCGGAAATCCTCACCGTCGCCCAATTCGCGACTTCTCGCGGCAAGCTGTTCGAGGCGGGCGAGCTCACGTCCTTCCGCGAAACCGAGTCGGCGGCGACAACGGAGACATTCGGCAACGTGGCTCATCGTTTCAGCACCTACCGGAAAGAGGGCGTCTTGAACGGGGCGCGGTTCACCGTAGAAGGCCTCATCTCAACTCAGTTCGTCCGGTTGGCGGGCGAGTGGAAGATGAGTTCCATGGCCTGGGACGATGAACGCCCCGGCCTGGTCATCCCCCAGCGATACAGATGACCAGGCAATACCGGCGACTGATCCGCAGCCGCCGGATCAACCCACCACGCCGGGAACGGCGTACTTACCTTCCGCGTGGAGCGGGAAGAGCTCACGGGCCTTCCCCGTCCGCACATTCACCGCGTAGGCCACCTCTGACGCACCGCTCGTGGACGACTGCTCGACGGCGATCAGCGTGATCTCGTCGGCCGTCAACCAACCGCCCAGCTTGTCCGGCAGCATGTCCTCCGGAAGGCCGGACACCGCCACCCGCTTCTGGGTGGCCCCGGTGAGGGCGTCGAAGATGACGATCGTTCCGTCTCTCCGCACCATGGGCGCCGTACGGCGCAGGACCTGCCCCACTCGAACGAGCGTGCGGCCATCGGGGTTCAAGGCGCTGAAAGCGTAGGTGAAGTCGGGGATGGTGACCGGCTTATGGCCACGCACCCAGACCTGGGTGGTGTTGTCGTACGGCTTGGCCAGCACCACCGGGCCGTCACCATCTGCCACGCTCACCGGCCACCAGCCCTTGTCCAGTTCCTCCACTGTCCCCTGCTCGACGTCCACGAGCATTTTCGGCTGACGCCGGCCACCCCAACCGGAGACGATGAAACGCAACCCGTTGGGTGACATCCGAAGGGCGTACTCGTCGGCGAAGTCCTCCTTCGGCTGCTTCAGCGGTGACTTCCAGATCCGGCCACTGGCCAGGTCGCGCACCACGATGCCGCGGCTCTGCACGCTGTAGTAGGCGATCCGGCGACCGTCAGCCGTGGCCGTCACCGGCCCCGGTCCGGCGGGTAGCTGGTAGATTTCGCCGCTTTGGGTGACGATGCGCCACCCGTCCTGCTTGCACCCTTCTGCGCAGGACGGCCGATAAGCCTGCTGTACCGGCGCGACCCCCTTCTCGGGCAGCGGGAGCGCCTTGGTCTCCGGTGGTGTGAGTACGACCGGCGGCACCCGCCGTACCTCTTGCTGGAGCAGTATGACGGAGCCGCCGGCGATCCCGACGACCACCGCGGCTGCGGCGGCCAGCGACAGGCGGACCACACGGCTGCGGCGGCGCGCTCCCCTGATCGCCAGGTCGGCCAGGTCGACGTCGGGAACGTGGGCGGCCAGCTCGTGCAGATCATCACGGAGCGTGTTCATCTGTCCACCTCCTGCGGGGTGAGCGCGCGCAGCTTCGACAGCGCGTAATGCGTCTGACTCTTGACCGTGCCCAGCGAGACGCCCATGAGCTGGGCGGTCTCGTGTTCGGTGCGATCTTCGTAGTAACGCAGCACGATCACCGTCCGCTGTTTCGGGGTGAGCTGGGCGAGCGCCTGAAGCAAGGCGAGCCGCCGCACGGTCGCCTCGTCGTGCGACTGGCCGACCTCCGGCAACTCGCTTCCCGGCAGCTCGACCCGCTTGCGTCTGCGCCAGGAGATGTTCTGGTTGACCAGGGCCTTACGGGCGTACGCCTGCCCTTGGTGAGCTTGGGCCAGTGTGAGGCGACACGGGTGAGGACCGTCTGCAACAGATCCTCGGCGAGATGGGTGTCTCCAGTGAGCAGGTACGCCGTCCGCATCAGCGATTGCTGACGGGCACGCACGAACTCCTGGAACCCCTCAAAACGGTCCATGCTCTTAAGAACTCCGGGGAAGACTCCGAAGTTGGAATGCTCGCTTACATAGGGCCACCAGCACTACTGGGCGTGCCCCTGAAGGAGCCGTTCCCACAGCCGCTTCGCGTCGGCGACCCGAAGCCAAGGACTCTCACTGAGACGGATGCCCTCCGACGACCTCTCCGTACGGCGGATGTGGCCGAGTCCGCCCGCCACGCAGAACTCGTACACCGTGATCAAGCATTCGCACGTGTGGCTTCGGACCCTGACGGAGTTGCTTCTGGCCACCGAGTCGGACCAGTCGATCGCGGTGTACCCCTTTCGTAGGGGCTTCAGGTGCGGGCCATGGAATTCCTCCATGATCATGCTGATCTCCAAGGAGGATCGCGTTATCAAGTTCCGGACACGGGATGGACTTACTCAGGCGCTCCCGTACTGGCCGAGGCCTTCGAGCCATGCAGAGCTCCGGCGTCCTCTATGTCAGGAATCGAGACGATCAGAACACAACTCTCGCCCTCCTCCTCGCCCTGATCGCCACCGCGCATCCCGCCGAACGACACCTCCCCGAGATAACCGCCATACAGCTCCATCGCCTGAACTCCTTTCGCCTGCCTCCGTTGTGGCACAACCTTGGGCTCACCTATACCCACCTGTCTAGGACTAGCCTGGACGCGACCTGTACTGTTTGGTCTATGTATGTAAGTAGGTGACGGTCTAGAGTCCGCCTGTGATGTTGCCTGACACGCCCTGGACTTCCGACGACTGGAACCCCGAGTTCTACCGATACGAGCAGATAGCCGACTGGGTTGGAGAGCGCATCCAAGCCGGCGACTACCCGCCGCGTACTGTGCTGTCCGAGGTACAACTCCAGGGCTACTTCGCCGTCGGCCGTGACACCATCCGCAAAGCGTTCGCCATCCTTCGCGAACGTCAGCTGATCATCACCAAGCCCGGCAGGGGATCCGTCGTCGTACGCCGCGATGACAACGAATCCTGAGACAGCCAGCTTCTTGGAGTTCGAATAGACCACCACTTAGTTTTGTGGTCGAAAGCCCTTAGCGGCTAGGCGCCTTATGGCCTGCACGTAGCGGGCCGATTGCCGAAACCATCTCTCACGCTTGATCGTCTAACGGTGCGTTCCGTTTCTTCGCGATCTGAGGACACACCGATGCGGCAACTTCGCCCAGCACTCCCCGCCCTCTTCGTCATCATTTGCCTCACCGCGTGTGGGCCCATCAACTTGCCCGCACCGGGCAAGACGGTCGCCGGGTCAGATCAAGCACCCACCGCCACCGCAACCAAGGCCACCAAAGCGAAAAAGCCCAGCCCGACCACAGAGGCGAAGGCGTCGAAGAAGAAGCTGCCGAATGTCGTCGGCATGAACCTCCAAGCAGGCCAAGACAGGTTGCAAGCAGCGGGCTTCTACATCCTCAACGACAAGGACGCCACCGGCCAGAACCGTTTCCAGGTGTACGACCGCAACTGGGTCGTCACCCGGCAATCCCCTGCCGGCGGCAGCCGGGTCAGCACCTCCACGCTGATAACCCTCTATGCGAAGAAGTACGGCGAATAACGCACCATAGTTGCATCAGCCCAGGCGCCAGAAAAAGCGCCGCCACCCATGAAAGGGCGGCGGCGCTCATGGCTCAAACGTCAGGCGCGGTGCACGTCAGGTGCAGTGTTCGAAGGGGCTGTTGTAGGTGGACGCACCGGCCTTGCCGCCCCACTTGACGCACTTGTCCGCCGCGCTGGCGACTACCGGGCCCGCGTAGTAGGTGAAATTGCCCGTGTCGGTGGCCCGCGTCTTGCCCTTCACCTCCAGGTAGGCGCTGGTGGCGGTGGCCTTGCCGAGGGAGGTCGACTTGATGGTGGCCACGCAGTTCTTGCCGTTGGCCGAGTTGAACAGCAGGTAGACCTTGCCGGCCGTGCCCAGGGCGGCCGAGTCGATCACCTTGTAGCCGCTGCCGCACACCGACTCGGCGGTGTTCGGGTTGCCGCCGCTGCCGCCTCCGCAGTTCTTGGAGGTGAGGGTCTGGTTCGGGTAGCCGAACGTGGCCCCGTTGAAGACGGCCTTCTGGATGTTCGAGGGGTAGCTGCTGCCCTTGCGCACCTCGAAGTGCAGGTGCGGCGAGATGCCGTTGCCCGGCTTGCTGGTGTTGCCGACCGCGCCGATCTTCTGGCCCTGGGTGACCTTGGCGCCCGCGGCGACGGCGCGCGAGTTCAGGTGCGCGTAGAAGGTCGTGTAGCCGCCGCCGTGGTCGATCTTGACCAGGTTCCCGTAGCCGTTGGTCGAGCCCTGGTGGGCCGAGATGACCACGGTGCCCGCCGCGGCGGCGACCACGGTGTCGCCGAGGTCGGCGTTCGCCGTGCTGCCCCGGTTGAAGTCGATCTCATACGACCGGTGCGCGCTGCTGCCGCTGGAGTTGCCGGTCCACTTCTGGCCGCAGGGGAAGGGGAGCTGGAAACGCGGGGCGGCCAGGGTCGACACCTGCGGCCCCTCCACCTGGTTCGGCGGGTCGTTGTTGTCCGTCCCAGAGGTCGGCGTAGGGGTGGGGGTGGCGGTGGGCGTGGCGGACGGCGTCGGAGTGGCCTCGGCCCCCGTCGTGCTCGCTAACGCGCCCTGGCCGGACGCAAGACAGATGAACAGGGCGAACCCCGCCGTGAGCACAGCTTTGGGTCTCATACCAATCCTTTCAACGCGTGCCGGAGCCGCGCATGGGTCTATGGGGTCGTTCCAAGCGCTCTTGCTGGAGATCAAGAGTGCGGATGAGCCATACAGAGAACATCCAGAAGCCGCATAGAGCGCCATCCGCGCCGAGCACACGCCGGCCGGGAAGCGTAGTTTGACCTGCGACAGTGCAGCACTTCAGCCCGCGGGTTCCTCTCCTTCGATCAGGACCCCCTTCGGCCGTTCGGGCAGGAGCGAGACCGTGCCCAGCAGCCAGTCCGCCAGGCGATCGCGTTCGACCAGGATCAGCGGCTCCCGGGCGCCGAGCGCCTCCAGCCGGGCCTGACGGGTCAGCTGCCCCGAGGTGACCAGGACGCCGATGTGCCCGGCGAAGGTGTTGGCGAGCGCGCCCAGGAAGTTGCGGACGTCGGGCGCGCCGACGGTCTTGCTGTAGCGCTTGCACTGGATGGCGTACTTCCCGTGTCCGGGAGCGACGGCGGTGATGTCCACCCCACCGTCGCCGCTACGGCCGCGTTCGCGGACCTGCCGGAAGCCATCGGCGATCATCCGCTGGGCGACCAGGTGCTCGAACTGCGATCCGGACATCCGGTCGATCTTCTCCAACTCGACGTTGGCCGCCAGGAACTGCCGTCTGCGTGCCTCAATGGCCTGGTAGCGCAGGAGCAGCCCGCCGCCGAGCACCGCCAGGACCAGGCAGACGATCGCCGCCGCCCAGACCGGATGGTCGCGGACGAACGAGACCACGACCGCCCCGGCGATGGCCACACCCGCGACTCCCAGGACCCATATGTCCTGTCTGCTCCGCGACTTTCTCCGACCCCGTCTGGATCCCCTCGCCATGGGTTCCCCTCCTCGATGGGTGGTGTCCATGGCGAGTGTGAGCCACCGCTCCGACAAAAACAGGGTCAGTAGCCCGCCGGTGCCGGCCAGTGGCGCTCGACCCCGATCCTGTCCAGCTCCCCGGTGAACTCCTCCAGCAAGGTCTCCTTCTCCCTGACCTCCTGCGGCTCCACCCCCCGGCGCAGGCAGTACGCGGCCAGCCGGCCCGCCGCCTCGCCCACGTTCCACTCCACCGGATGCAGGCGGAAACACCCGTTGGAGATGTGCGTGGTGCCGATGTTCTTGCCCGCAGGCAGCAGGTTGCGCATCCTGACCGGCAGCAACGCGCCGAGCGGGATCTCGAAGGGCACGCTGGCGATGTCGATGTAGTTGTCCCCACCGGTCGACGGATGCAGGTCGATGCGGTACGCGCCGACTCCGACGGAGTCATGGTGCCGCAGCGTGCCCCGGCCGCCGAGGATGGCCCTGGAGACGTGGTGCTCGGTGACGGTGGTGACCGCACGGATCCGCCTCGATTCCCTGACATATGCGGACTTCGCCAGCCCGTCGGCGGTGCCGACCACGTCGTGGCGGAGCCGGAGCCCGGGAAAACCGGTGCCGCCGTCAGGGCGGGGCGCTTCGGTCTGGAGCCAGTACAGCACCGACAACGACAGCTGCTTGGCCTCCTTATGCGCCAGCGCCGCAGTGCCGGCGTCCACCTCGATGATCGGGCGCAGCCAGTAGTCGTTCAGCGGCCAGTTGACCAACGTGATGTCGGAAGCGGCGAAGCCGGGCTCGAACAGGTCCCGGGCGAGGATCCTGCGGAACATCCACAGGTCCTTGTCCCCTGATTGGGCGCTCTGGTCGGCCAGCACCGCGCGGGGGTCACCGGTCGGGTTGGGGTCGAACCAGCGAGCCTCGGGCTCCAGGGTGCGGGGGTCCGGCGCGCTGAAGCCGAGCAATGGGCCAGGCCAGAAGTCGGGCCGGTAATCGCGCCAGAATCCATAGTCCGCGGGCCGGTCGATGACGTGGTTCTCGCCCTCGTGGTGGGAGACGGCGAAGCAGTAGGTGATGCCCTGCATGTTCAGCGGCTGGTATTCGTCCGGCGCGTGCGGCTCGTCGTGCTCGCCGCGGGCCTCCGCGCCCGTGACGTACTCCGTCTTCGCCAGCGGCAGCAACTCACCGGTCTCCGTCGCGTCGAGGACGTAGGCGGCGGCGATGGTGCGCGAGTCGCCGGAGCGGAGGTCCAGCAGCGTGACCGCGCTGACGCGGTCACGGTCCACCTCGACCTCGACGGGGCGGTGTTCGAGGAGGACGCGCAGGCGCCCGGCGGCCACGTGGGGAGCCAGCATGGCCTGCAGAACCGCCAGGGAGACGCGTGGTTCGTGGCACAACTTGCTGACATATCCGGCACCAGGGTTCAGCTCGCGCCAGCGCTGCGCGCCGCCGGTCATGGGATACCAGCGGCGGTAGTAGTCGCGGATGGAGCCGCGCACCTCACGATAGGTGGCGGTGGCGCCGTAGCTCTCGATCCACGGGTGCTCGTCAGGAGGTACGGCCTGCGCGGTGAGCTGGCCGCCGATCCAGTCCGTCTCCTCGGTGAGGACGACGTCGTGGCCCGCGCGGCAGGCGGCCAGGGCCGCGGCGACGCCGCCGAGCCCACCGCCGACGATGAGGATGTCGGTCATGGGTGCTGCCTTTCGAGAGGGCTAGCTTTTGCGAAAACTAACGGGGAGGTGCCGCGGTCTCGCCCGGCTCCAGCTCGCAGGTCATGAGCTGGTGCCTGGGGACCGTACGGTCTCCCGCGATGAGTTTCGTGAGCAGCCGGACGGCCGCGGCCCCCATCTCGCGACGGGGCACGGCGAAGCCGGTCAGACCCGCCGGGCGGTCGGCGGGGTCGCCGAGCGTGGCCAGGGAGAGGTCGTCGGGGAAGCGAAGCCCCGCGCCCTCGGCGGCCGCCAGGAGGGCGCGGTGGGCGGCGTCGGTGTCGGTGGCCTCGGTGACCAGCGCGGTGACGCCCTGATCGCGCCAGGCGCGCAGCCGGTCGGGGGTCAGGTCGGCGCCGTCGGTGCGCACCACCTCGGCGGCCAGCCCGCATTCGTCCATGCCGCGTCGGAAGCCCGCCTCCCTGTCAACAGAGGTGATCGCCTCGTCGGCTTCGCGTACGTACAGGATGCGCCCATGCCCCAGCCCGGCCAGGTGCCGCACCACGGCGGCGCCGGCGGAGACGTAGTCGGCGCCGACGTAGGGCAGGCGGTCGCCGAACTCGTCGTGCCGCCCTATATAGACGACGGGCAGATCGGTGGCCAGCAGGCGGTCCATCTCCGGCACGGGCAGGTGCCTGCCCAGGAACAGGCAGCCGTCGGCCAGGCGTACCCGGTTGAGCACCTGAGCGTGCGGGCGCTCCCCCGTGACGCTGGAGGCGATGAACATCAGCAGGTCGTAGCCCTGCGCCGCCGACTCCTCCTCGATGCCCACCAGGAACGGGTAGTAGGCGTGCGACATCTCCGTGGGGAAGGTCGAGGTGAAGGTGTAGAGGCCGAGCAGGTTGTTCTGACCGGCCGCCAGGCGGGTGGCGATCGGGTCGGGCACGTAGCCGAGCTGCTCGGCGGCCGCCATGACCTTGCGCTGGGTCTCCTCGGCGATGCCCATGGCGGCGGCGCCGCCGCCGAGGATCAGCGACACGGTCGGCTGTGAGACGCCGGCCAGGCGAGCGATGTCCGCCTGACGAGGACGACCGCTGGGTCTCATGGCATATCCCCCAAGAAGTAGTAGATCACGGAGCTTCGAGCCCGCCGTCGGGCCTGCGCACCCGCGCGGCCCACCGCTCGTGCAGGTGCGTCTCCGGCGGGTACCGCCTGGCGGCGCTCTCATCGAGGTCGATGCCCCAGCCGGGCCGGTCGGAGGGCGTGATGTAGCCGTTCACCGTACGCAACGTGCCCGGGAACACCTCGTGCACGGTCTCCGGGTAGACGTGCGCCTCCTGGATCCCGAACGCGGGGCTGGTGACGTCGAGCGTAACGTTGGCCGCCGCGCCCACCGGCGACACGTCCGGCGGCCCGTGCCAGGCCGTCCGCACGCCGGTCAGCTCGCACAGCGCGGCGAGCTTGCGCACGGGCGTCAGCCCGCCGACGGCCGAGACGTGCAGGCGCAGGTAGTCGACGCCACCGGAGGTGATGAGCCGCGCCGCGTCGGTCACCGAGGAGACCAGCTCGCCGGAGGCGATCGGCATCGGCGCCGCCGCCCGCACCTCGGGCAATCGGTCGAAGTGCTCGGGCGCGAGCGGGTCTTCCAGGAAGAACAGCCGGTACGGCTCCAGCGACCGCGCGAGCACCACGGCCTCCTTCGGCGTGAGCCGGTTGTGCGCGTCGTGCAGCAGGCCGAGTTCGTCACCGAGGACCTCGCGGGCGCGCTCGAACAGCTTCGACGTGCTCCGCAGGTAGTGGCCGACGTCCCAGCCGTCGGGGTGGGGGCTGTCCGGATATCCGCCGGGCGTGCCGACGCCGCCGTACGTGCCGAGCCCCGGCCCGCCCGCCTGCAGCCGTACGTAGCGGTAGCCCTGCTCGGCGAGCGCGGCGGCCCGCTCGATCGACTCCTCGACCTCGCCACCGCGGGCCCCGGTGTAGACGGCGGCGGCCGCTCTGACCCGCCCGCCCAGCAGCTCGTACACCGGCACGCCGAAACGTTTGCCGGCGATGTCCCACAATGCCTGGTCGATGCCGGACAGCGCGTTGTTGTGCACCGGCCCGCCTCGCCAGTACGAGGAGTAGTGCAGCATCCGGCCGATGTCCTCGATGTCGGCGGGATGCCGGCCGATGACCATGGGCGCGATGTGGTGCTCAATCGCGGCGACCACGGCGTGGAAGCGCTGGGTGAAGGTGGCGCAGCCCAGGCCGTACAGGCCGGGTTCTGAGGTGTCGATCCGCACGACGACGAGCGGGACGCCGCCCGGCGCGGTGACGATCGTGCGTACACCGGTGATGCGCAGCCCGTCCCTGGCCTGCCACGGCGCCTGCGTCTCCGGCATGATCATTATTGTCGCTCCTCTGGAAACGGATGCACAGCGGTGAACCCGAGCAGCCGCCTGGCCGGTTCGAGATCGATGGCCACCGCCCTGCCGGGCAACGCCGTACGGCACGGCACGCCGGGGTGGTGCGCCGCGAGCAGTTCCTCGGTGGGCGTCGTCATGAGCGTGTCGGACGCGGCGACGAAGATGACCGGCGCGCCGGACAGCGGGGCCGTCAGCCCGAGCAGGCAGGCCCGCGCGGCGTCGCGCAGGTCGAGGTAGCTCCACATCTCCGTGGCCCCGGCCGCGGGATCGCCGGCCAGCCGCTCCGCGCGCGCGGCGAGCCTGGCCTGGTCGCCGAGGAAGGGGAAGCGCAACGCGGCGACGGTCATGCCGTGCCGCCGGTGCATCATCGCCGCCGTGGCCTCGTCCACCTGCTTGGACAGCGCGTACGGGTCCTCGATCAGCAACGGCACGTGCTCGTCCAGCGGCAGATACGGCGGGCTGGGGCGCGACCTGGCGAAGGGCAGGCCGGTGATCGACAGGCTGCTGGCGATCACCGCCCGCCGTACCCCTTGCTCTCCCGCCTCGTTCAGCACCACGAACGTCGCCTGCGTGTTGGCCGCGAACACCACCTCGGGCGCCGCCACCTCGGGCGAGGCCAGCGCCGCCGTGTGCACGACGGCGTCGGCCCCGTCGAGGGCCGCGTGGACGGCGGCCGGGTCGCGGGCGTCGCCCACGACGACCCGCTCCGCCGCCGGCGGGCCGGGATCCCGCTCGACGAGCGCGGTCACGGCGATGTCGCGTGAGGCGAGTTCTGCCAGTACGGCGGAGCCGAGGCGGCCGGCCGCGCCGGTGACCAGGACTCTCATCCCTTCAGCCCCGTGAAGGCGATGCCCCGGATGATCTGCCGCTGGAACAGCAGGAACACCAGGACCGGCGGGATGATCGCGATCAGCATCCCGGCGATGAGCAGGGCCTGGTCCGAGGTGTCGGCCAGCCGGGGCAGGGCCACCGCCAGGGGCTGGCTCTCGGTGTCGGTGATGGCGATCATGGGCCAGAGGAAGTCCTTCCACGCGTTCATGACAGCCAGCAGTGATACCACGGCCAAGATCGGCCGCGACATGGGCAGCACCACCCGGGTGAAGATCCGCCACGGCCCGGCGCCGTCGAGGCGCGCCGCCTCGAACAGCTCCTTGGGTATGCCGTCGAAGAACTGCTTGACCAGCAGGACGTTGAAGGCGTGCGCACCGGCGGGCAGCCACACCGCCAGCGGGGTGTTGGCGATGGACAGGTCCAGGACGGTCAGGTACAGCGAGACCATCGAGACCGTGCCGGGCAGGAACAGCGTCGCCAGGACCGCGCCGTAGACATACTTGCCGTAGGAGGGCCGCAGGACCGACAGCGCGTAGGCGCCGGTCGTCGCGACGAACAGCTGGGTGAACCAGGAACCGGCGACGAGAACGACGGTGTTCGTCAGGTAGTGGCCGACCTCCAGGGTCGTCCACGCCTCCGCCAGGTTCGACCAGCGAACGTCCGCCGGCCACAGGGCCAGCGGGCTGCGCAGCGACTCCTGGGTGGAGGAGATCGCGCCCTTGAAGATCCAGTAGATCGGCCCGGCACCCTCCAGGAGCAGGGCCACGATGAGCAGCACCTGGGTGGTGCCCAGTCCGAGGCGCATCCCGCGCCGTTCGGTCTCGGAGATCACTCCCCTCACTTCGTCCCCCAAGTTCTGGTGAGCCGCAGGTACACGGCCGACAGCGCCGCCAGCACCACGGCCAGGCTCACGCTCAACGCCGCGGCCGTGCCGTAGTCGCCGTTGACGAACGCGTACCTATAGATCAGCAGCAGCACCGTGACCGTCGAGTCCTCCGGCCCGCCGTCGGTCAGCACGAACGGCTCGGTGAACACCTGGAAGGTGTTGATCACCTGGAGCAGCAGCATGATCAACAGGATGGGCCGCAGCTGCGGCAGTGTCACGTGCCACAGCCTGCGCGAGATGGACGCGCCGTCCAGCTCGGCCGCCTCGTACAACTCGGTGGGCACGCTGGACAGCGCGGCCAGGTAGATGAGCACGGCGCCACCGGCGCCCGCCCAGGTCGCCTCCAGGACCAGGCTCGGCATCGCCATGCCCGTGGACTGCAACCAGGGGTACGGTCCCAGCCCGACCAATCCGAGCAGCTGGTTGAACAGGCCGGAGTCGGGGTCGTAGAACCACTTCCACATCAGCACGGCCACCACCGGCGGCACCACCACCGGCAGGTAGACCAGCACCCGCATCAGGCCGGAGCCGCGCCGCAGCTCCGACATCAGCACCGCCAGGAAGATCGGCAGCGGGAAGCCGATCACCAGGGCCAGGCCGGTGAACAGCAGCGTGTTGCGCACCGCCAGGCCCAGCAGGGGGTCGGCGAGCAGGGTGCGGAAGTTGTCCAGGCCCGCGAACGTCGCCGCCTCGACCAGGTTGGTCTGCTGGAAGCCGAGCACCACGCTGCGGATGATCGGCCACCACGAGAACAGGCCGAAGACCAGCACCGTCGGGATGAGGAACAGCGCGGCCGCGACGCCTTTGCCCCGGGTCACTGTGCTTTCTCAAGCAGCGGGGCGACTCGGGCCGCCGCCTTGGTCAGCTCGTCGCGCGGGTCGGCGTCCTTGCGGGTCAGCACGGCCTGTACGGCGGTGTCGAGCGCGCCGTACAGGTCCTGGGCGGCGACCGGGGGCTCGACGACGTACTCCAGCTTGTCGGTGTCCTTCACGTAGGGCGCGAAGTTCGCCACCGGGATGTTGGCGTGCTTGGCGATCGCGGTGTTCACCGGGCCAGCCACCGAGGTGCCGTAGAACGGCAGCGTGGGCAGGCCGACGGCCAGTTTGTCCGCCGCGTTGGCCACGGCCAGCTGCTCGGCGGCGGCCGGGTCGTAGTTGGGCTTGAGGTAGTAGAAGTCGATCCACTTCACCGCGGCGGCCCGCTGCGCGGCCGTGGCCTTGGCGTTGACGGCCGCCACCAGCCCGCCCAGCAGCGTCGCCTTGCCCGCGCCCTGCTGCGGCAGCGCCGCGATGCCGAAGTCGTCCGGTTTGCCGGAGTAGAGGGTGATGTAGCGGTTGTAGCTGTTGACGGTGCCGATCAGCATGCCGATCTTGCCGGCCGCGAAGTCGCGCTCCGCGTCCTGCTGGGTACGCAGCTGGTTGGCGCCCATGGAGTCGTCCTGCCAGCGCATCGCGGACAGGTGCCGCAGCGCCTGCTCCGCCGGGCCATCCAGGAGCGCGGACACGTACTTGTCACCCTCTTGCTTGACGCCCTCTTGCTTGACGCCCTCCTGCTTCTCCATCCGCCCGCCGAAGGAGTAGGTCATCGCGGTCAGGATCCAGCCGCCGGTGTTCTTGACCGTCATCTGCGTGTAGCCGGCCACGCCCGTGCCGGCGATCTTCTTGGCGGCCGCCCTGACCTCGTCCCACGTGGCCGGCGGCTGGTCGGGGTCGAGCCCTGCCTTGGTGAACAGGGCGCGGTTGTAGACCAGGCCCAGCGCGTACTCGGTGACGGGCAGGCCGTAGACCTTGCCGTCCGCGCCGGTCGCGGGGGCCAGCGCGCGGGGGTCGAAGTCTCCGGCGTGCGGCAGGCTCTTGATCTCGGCGCTGAGGTCGGCGACCTGGCGCCGGGCGATGAGCCCCGGCGGCTCGGTGAGCGGCACGGTCAGCACCGTCTCCGCGTTTCCGCCGGCCAGCCTGGTCGCGAACGTCCTGGCGTCCCACTGCGTGTCGGTCGGTTTGATCTTGATGGTGGGGTTGGCCTTCTCGAACGCGGCCACCGCGTCGAGGAACTGCTTGCGGGTCTTGGCGGCGGTGGTGGGAGGCATGCCCGCCACGGTGATGGTGGTCGTGCCCGAGTCCTCACCCGACGAGCCGGACGCGCAGCCCGCCGTCGCGGCGGCGAGCACGAGCGCTCCCGCCATCCACTTCCTGGAGGCTGATACATCCATGGCCACTCCTCTACCTAATGCGGATTAGGTGGCATCTAATCCGCATTAGGAGGGGGTGTCAAGGCGTTACCGCCAGATTACGTGAAGCGCACAGATCATCCTTGACACTCTCGTTCGGGCCGTACTACACATCTCCCTAATCCGCATTAGGTCGACAGGGAAGAGATCTTCATGTCTGACATCCCCCGACGCCGCTTCCTCGGCGGAGCCGTGGCCGCCGGGCTCGCGGGAGCGTTGCTCCCCACGACACCGGCCCAGGCCGACACCCCTTCGATCTCCGCCGACGGCATCACACTGACCGCCGGCACCGACGGCGGCATCACCGTCCGCGACGGCGGCGGCGTCGAGCGGATCAGGCTCACCGGGTTCATGACCAAGGACTCCGTCACCGGCATCCAACGCACCACCGGCGGAACGCCGTCGCTCGTCACGCTCCCGGACGGCACGCAGGCCATCCAGGTCGACTACACACTCCCCGCCGCGGCCGGAGGAATCACCGTCCGCGGCGTCTTCCGCGTCGCGGCGCACCGGGCGAAGCTCCGCTGGGAGGTCGGCGGCTCGACCACGCTGATCCCGGCCGGTTTCATGCTCGGCCGCGCCGTCGTCTCCCCCTCGGCCCCCGAGTCCTTCGCCGCGCTGACGACGTGGAACCGCGACGCCGGGGGCGGAGTGCCGTACGAAACCAATGCCGGGGTCGTCTACCAGGAGACCTGGGCCGACACCCGCGCCTACTTCCGGCTGGCCACCACCACCCCGGCCTGGACCAACGCCACCTGGATCCACGCCCCGGGCACCGGAACCACGAGCGCGGCCGTGACGGAGGCCGACCTCGTGCTCGGCTCGATGCGGCCGGCCGCGGGCGGCACCATGGGCGCGGGCCTGCCCCTCGGCGTGGAGGTCTGGACCGACCAGCCCTTCTCCCTCTGGGACGCCGGCGGCCAGGCCATGGCCCTGCACGCGGAGGTGGCCAACGGCGGAAGCGCCGCCCGCAGCGTGAAGCTGACGTGGTGGGCGCGCGACTTCGACGGCAAGACGCTGGCCGGCGGCAGCGTGACCGGCACGGTCGCGGCGGGAGCCGCCTGGAGGCAGACCTTCACCGTCACCTCGCCACCTCGCGGGATCGTGTTCACCGAGGTACGCGCCACCGCGGGCACCGACAGCGCGTTCGCCCGCACCAACCTCGCCGTCCTGCCGCCGCACACCTATCAGGCCGGCGCCGACAGCATGTTCGGCATCGCCAACTACCCCTGGCTGCTCAAGCCCGACACCGCCGCCGTCGTGACACTGATGCGGCGCATAGGCATCCAGCGCGTCCGCATCTCCTACGACGGCGGGCCGGGCCTGCCGCCCGCCGCCCTCGACGCGGCGGGGATCAGCCACAACATCGAACTCGCCGGAATTCCCCTGGGCGGAACGGCCGCCGAGGTCGCCGCCTGGGCCGACACGAACACGCAGAAGGCGATCGGGTCGGGTGCCGACTACTTCGAGGTCGCCAACGAGGTGAACAAGCCATGGATGAGCGGCGAGACCGCCGCCGCGTACGTACGGGACGGCTTACGCCCGGTACGCGACCGGCTGACCGCCGCGGGAGCGCCCACCAAGGTGCTCAACGCCGGCCTGGCCGGCATGGATCACGTCTGGACCAAGAACTTCCACGACGCCGGCGGCTGGGACCTCATCGACGGGTTCGCCTTCCACCCGGGCCGGGGCAACTTCACACCGGACTACGCGCCGCCTCCCGAGGAGTGGACGCAGGGCACCAACGGCTCCTACTGGAACTTCCTCGGCGGCCTGCGCAAGGCCCGCGAGACGATCGCGGAGTACGGGCACAAAGAGTTGTGGCTGACCGAGGCCTACGCCTGCACGAAGCCGAACAGCTGGTGGCACGACACCTATCGGCAGGCCGCGGAGAACGTCCTGCTCACCCTGGCACTGGCCAAGGCCGAGGGGGTGAACTGCGTGAACTGGTACCAGCTGCACGACAGTGTCCTGGGCAAGCCGCAGATGGCCGACCCGGCCAACCCCGAGTACCACTACGGGCTCATGAACCGCGACCTCAGCGCCAAGCCGTCCATGCTCGCCTACGCCACGGCCGCGCAGGTGCTGGACCGGGCAACGTTCGTCCGCTGGCTGAAGCCGGCCGACCCCGACCTGAAGGGACTGTTGTTCGACACACCGGAAGGACCCGTCTCGATCCTGTGGAGCAGGAAGGACGGGTACCTGCTCAACACCGATCACGCGCCGGGCGCCACGTGGTTCGCCGCGCCGGAACCGTGGGTGGACGACTGGCCGACCAAGACGGAGCTGAAGGTGGCCGCCACCGGGCGCTCGGTGCGGGAGCTCGACTGCCTCGGCAGGGAACGGCTGCTCACCGCCCGCGACGGCAAGGTCAAGGTCCGGCTGGACGGCGCCCCACGCATCTATTACGGCCTGACGGCGGCCCCTGACCAACTGCCCTGAGGCCTTCAGCGGCGGTCCCGGCTCCCGCCAAGGAACCGGGACCGCCTCTGACCACCTAGGCGAGATGCGGGAAGATCAGCTTCAGGTCGTGCTCGAGCTTGCTCATCAGGGTGGCGTCGTTGATCTGATCGCCGGCGTAGTGGGCCTTGGCGCTCTTCTGCTTGCCGTCACCGTCGAGCACCGTCTGGGTCGCGGTGCGCGATCCGAGCAGGGAAATGCACCAGAAATCGGCGTAACGGCCGCCATGGCGGCCGGCCCGCTAGATCCCGAGGACCATACGGATGACGTCGCGATCCTTCTCCTTTTCGGCTTCGGAGAGCAGTTCGTAGGGGCGGCGCTGCTCTTCGGGGGCCCAGTCCCGGTTGCGGACGAGCCACTTGTCGTGCACCACCGAGCTCGCCTCCTCCATGAACCGCTCGCTTCTGACGTCCACGCCGCTCGTCCGCGCCTCATCGACGAGCTGTACCCCGATGCGCGCGGACTCCTGGTTCTCGCGCTTCCAGTCGGCTGGCAGGTCGCGATAGCGCGTGTTAGCTATGTCGACCTGGTCGGTGTCGTGCTTCTTGATCCAGGCCGGGTCGCTGGTGGTCTTCACCCTCGGCTCATACGTGCCGTCGGGCAGCTTGCGCGGAGCGCGCCACGCGTCGTGGAAGCGGCCGGCGACTTTGTCGACCCTGCGGTTGGTCAGGGTCGTGGACATGCCGCGCATCAACGCCCCGAGGCGGGCGGTGATCTCGCGCAGCCTGCCAGAGACTCTGGCGGCGATGGCTCTCAGCCGGGGCAGCAGGTGGGGCGCGTACGCGACGGCCGCCACAGCGAGGGCGGCCAGCCCGGCCAGCAGACCGCCCACCCAGACCAGCGTTTCCCTGGTGACTCGCAACATGCCGGCCACGTTGGAGAGGCGGTCGGCGAGGTCGCCCGCAGTGAGGGCGATGCCGTCGCGGCCGTTCACATGGTCATCCACCGCGTCGGCGGCCGGCCCGCTGTTCGCCCCGGCCAGCCGGTGGGCGCGTCCGCTCTCCGCGGCGAGTTCCCGGTGATGGGCGGCCGCCGCGTCCAGATCGGCGATGTGCCTGTCGACGCCGTCCAGGTCGGGCAGTGGCGGGACGCCGAGCAGCGCCAGCCCGGCCGCCAATGCCTGTTCCGTCACACGTCCCGCCCACGCGAGTTGGCGAGTTCTGTGCTCGTATTGATGGCGGCCATGGCGACCTGTCCCGTTCCGGCCTGGTCGAGCAAGCCGGACAGCCCTTCACAAGCGGCGCGGAGGCCGGCCGTGAGCTCGTGGTAGCCGACCGAGAACTCCTCGTACGGCAGCGGCGTCTCGCCTCGGCCCCACCCGCCGGCGAGCCCGGAGTACTCGTCGGCCAGCGCGCCGAACGCCCGGCCCGAGGAGGCCCGCCCGCTGGCGTCGATTGTGATCCCGGTCGAGATCTCGGTCATTCCGTGATCCTCCTGAGAGTGTCGTCAAGCCTGCTGTTCACGTAATCGAAGTCCCTGTCCGCCTGAGCCTCCAACTCGTCCAGCCGCTGGAGGAGTGCGTCGAGGCCGGAGGAGTCCCGGGGCGGCTGCTCGTGCCCACGCTGCGCGGCGCGCACGACCTCCACAACCCGTCTGGCCAGCTCCGTCGAGCCGAGCCGCATGGCCCGCGGGTCGATGTGGAGGGCGGCCAGCAGCCCGTCCTCGCCCACCTCCGCCGTCACCGGCTCGTCCACCTGCACCTCCGCAAATTATGATCTTCAAGAGTCTATCCACCCGCACCACCGCCGAAGCCGACCCCGTCCAGCGTCGCCGTACCCGCTGATCCCCACGCCACCAGGGAGACCACCGGGTCACGAGCTATTCCACACCAGCAGCACCTGATCATCGTTGGGTCGGGCTCGACTCGTTATTTGGCCTTCACCAGATCGACCCGATACCGCGTGAGCTCCGGCGCGGAACCTTCGGCCTCCTCGGTGCAGGCGATCAGGAACGGCGCCGCATCGTCCCCGCCCTCGACGACGAACCCGTCATGGCGTTCGCTGAACTCCCGCCGTCCCGCTTTGCGCAGCACCGTCCAGATAACCTCAGCGCCCCGATCTCGCACGTCCACAGGGGCCGACGGCCCGCACGCCGTACCTGACCTCCGGTTTGTCGTCGCTCACGGACCGGACGTCAGCGAACCGAGACCTCGATCACAGAGTCTCTCTATCACCACAGGCCGGCGCTATATCAGTGGGGAATTTCTTCATTGCTACCGGGACCCCTTGGCTGGGGAGAGGCACGTTGGTGGAGGTCTGCACACTCTGGGTGTCCATCACGTACGCGGTTGGTTCGGCTTTGTTTGACACGGGCCAGGCCGGTCAGCTCGTAGTTGAGCTGGGCGAAGATTTGCTCGTCCAGCCAGGCTGCGTAGTAGGCGTAGACGGTGCTGTACGACGGACAGGTATTTCCAGGCGATTCCCGTTTGGTTGATATACAGGATCGCGTTGAAGACGTCCCACAATTCACCCGAGGCGGGCCGGCCAGTCGATGCTCGCCACCGATAGCCCCAGCCGATCCTGGCGCCAAGCCCCCACCGCCCTCCGCTTCACCACCCCACGCCAGCCGGTCGTCCACCACGACGACCTGGGCGCGCTGGCGCTCCTGGCCGAGATACCTCAGAACGCCTCGCGCGACAACACCGACGTGACCGCGATCGCCGCACTGGCCTCCGGTCATCCGGAAGATCTGGAGACGCTGGACGCCTACTGCGCCACCGGCTCCCTACGCCGGGCCGCCGACCTTCTCCACCTGCACCACAGCAGCGTCGCCCGCCGACTCGAACAGCTCGGCAAGACCCTGGACATCGAACTCACCGAGCCCACCGGCCTGATCCGGGCCAGACTCGCCCTCACCGCATGGCGGCTGCTCGACGACTGAAGCCCTGGAAACATTGGGGACGCCAGGCGACCTGCGTACTGGCCGCAACCCTCGCCTTCCAGACCTCGCCTTTCAGGCTGACGTCGCGATCACCGCTGCCCGCCACCCAGAATCCAGCCGTCACCGGAGGGTTGACCGTCACCCGGGCGATTGACCATCGTCCGGCGGTTGACCATCGCCGAAAAACTAGCCGCCACCCAGAAATTGCCGGGCGCCGCGCAGCTTGGTGTGCAGCCGCTGCTGAGTCATGGCACAGTCCAAGCGCACGTCTAGAGGACCGGGCAACTTGGTGTCCGCCCGCCGACCCGAAGGCAACTGGTCCGCGTTCAGGCCATCGCGGCGAGCGATGAGCACCCCAAGCTCGTACCGGCTCACCGCATCGGCTCCAGCGACATGATGGACACCGCGATACTCAGCTGCGGCAAGTTCCAGGAGCGCCGCGGCAAGGTCACGTACATGCACGGGACACCGCACGTCATCGGTGAACAGCACTCCTCCCGCCCTCCCGGTGGCCAATGCATGCACCAGGGCCTCGTGCGGAGAGCCGCCGTCGCCGATGATCAAGGATGTCCGGGCTATCACCGCGGTCGGCACGATCGCGTTCACCGCCGTCTCCGCGGCGGCTTTGGCCGCGCCGTACGGACTGATCGGGTCTGGGAGGCACGTCTCGTCATAACGAATCGCCGCGCCGGAGAAGACCGCGTCGCTGGACACATGGACGAGGCGCCCACCCACCGTGGAGACGGCCAGAGCCACATTCACGGCACCGATCGCCGTGGTGGTCCAATCCGCCTGCCGGTACGCGGCGTTGATGACCACCTCGGGCCGGAAGGCGCCGATCAGCACCTCGACGTCCTCCCGTCGGCGCACATCGAGCGGCACCCACTCAACGCCGAGGACCTCCCCGGACCGGGTCAGATACGTCGCGGCAACCTCGTGCCCCGCCAACGAACACTGCCGAGCCAGCTCACGGCCGAGAAAGCCACTACCACCGACGATAAGGACCCTCACGGCCGGTCACCCTAGTCGATCAGCCACTCCGAGAGCGCAGTTCCCACAATCGGACATGAGCAATGAGAGACGTCTAGCGTTGCTTGAGGCGGAGTGCTTCTTTGCGAGCCTCGGCCTGGACGGACCGCTCGCGCTCCAGCCATGCGGGGTTCTCCGCCTTCAGCGCATCGATCTCAGCGGTGGTGAGCGGTTCGGTGATCCCGGCTCTGGCCAGGCCGGAAATGGAGACCCCGAGCTTCGCGGCGACGACCTGCTTGGGATGCGGACCGTTGCGGCGCAGGTCAGCGAGCCAGGCGGGCGGCGTCGACTGCAACTCGTTCAGCTCGTCCCTGGAGACGACACCCGCCTGGAATTCGGCGGGAGTGGCCGAAAGGAGGACACCCAGCTTCTTGGCCGCGGTCTCGGGCTTCATCGTCTGGATGGTCTTCGACTTGGACGAGGTCATGACGCCAAGCGTAGTCAGTCGGAACGGGTTCCCCTGACATCGGTAGTCTGTGGAAGTGACTGATGGGGAGACCGGCAGGGTGTTCCGGCTGGCGTACGTGCCCGGGGTGACACCCGCGAAGTGGGTCAACGTCTGGACCGAGAGGATGCCCGACGTCCCGATCACCCTCGTCGCGGTGCCCGCCGCCGAGGTGGTGGCACTCCTACGGGACGGCGGCGCCGACGCCGGATTCGTCAGGCTGCCGGTCGACCGGGACGGGCTCAGCGTGATCCCTCTCTACGTGGAGACCACGGTGGTCGTGGTACCCAAGGACCACGCGGTGACCGCCGCCGACGAGGTGGCCCTCGCCGACCTGACCGACGACGAGGTGTTGCACCCTCTGGACGACGCCATCGAGTGGGCGGTCCGGCCCGGGCAACCCGCGTTCACCCGCCCACCCACAACGGCGACCGCGGTCGAGCTGGTAGCGGCCGGCACCGGGCTGCTCCTGGTTCCGCAGTCACTGGCACGCCTCCACCACCGCAGGGACGTCACGTACCGGCCGGTGCCGGACGCGCCGCAGTCTCAGGTCGCGCTGGCCTGGCCCAAGGACGCGACCACAGACCTGGTGGAAGATTTCATCGGCATCGTCCGCGGCCGCACAGTGAACAGCTCACGAGGCCGTACGCCCGCCTCCCCCGCGGAGAAACCGGCACAGCGGCAGGCACAGAAATCCGCCAAGAGCGGCTCTGGCCGGCGAGCCGTACCGGCAGGCCGCAAAAGGAAGGGCAACCGACCTCGGTAACCTGCAACCCGAACCTCCGGTTCGAGCATGGCGCGCAGGTCCCACACTGGGTGCGGCATCGGGGAAGTAAGCCAGGACGGCCCCGCAGCAAGATCGCTGCGAGGCTTCTTTATACAGATTGGCGATCCAGGGTCTCACCTGGGCAGGCGTCCCGCTGAGATCCTCGGTCGTCCGCGCACCTCTCGGGCCATTGTCATTCACATAGTCACTCGGTGGGCACGGCCCGACCATGCTCCAGATAGACCGTTTCTCCCAGTTCACGCGCGGTGGCGGCGGCCTTGAGACGGCGGGCTAGGCGCTCAATCAGAAGACCGTCCAGCTCGTCGACGGGACGGAATTCGTATGCGCTCAGTTCGTTGTCGGCGAACGTGATCTGCTTGATCGCCTCGCTGTCGAGAGTGCCGCCGTCGAACACGAACAGGACCTTGTCGCCCTCCTGCGGGAGAGGCGCCCAATCGACGACGAGGAGACGACCGATGGCCGGCTGGATACCCAGCTCTTCGCGCACTTCGCGTACGCATGCCTCATGCGGGGTCTCCCCAGGCTCGACGTACCCGCCGGGGATGTCCATGTAAGGCTTGTACGTAGGCCGGACGAGTAGCAGACGGCCACTGTCATTGGAGAACAGCGCTCCGGCAGCGGCGCGAGCCTGGGCGAACGGTACGGTCTCCTGATCGTTCACGGCCTCGACCATACGCGACCGGGGCCGCTCTCACACGATGTGCAGCCGTCGGGCAAGATCAGCGAGTTGGAAGCCGGGTTTGCCTTTCTGCCTCCTGATCCACGACATCGTGAGCTGGCGGCTGAGGTAATGATGGCGTACCTGCTCAGGAGCGATGGTCTCAGCCTTCAGCAGCGCCGCCATGGCATCGTCGGTACGGCTCCACAGGCTCAAGGCATGTGCCACAGCGAGACCATGGCGAGCGCGACGCTCAATCGGCAGCCCGCTGGTGTCCAGTCTCGGCCCCACGTCCACGGCGACCTGGATGTCTCCCAACTCGATCGCCGTCGCCACCTCATGGATGCGGACGTTCGTCGGCCCAAACGCGGTCCAAACGTAGTTGGCGTCCCTGCCGAGCCGCGTCGCCGACTCCCACGCCTCCGCGATGAACGCCCGTGTCGTGCTCCGGTCATCGTCGCGCGCCGCCGCCATCGACCCGGCGAGGTGCAACGTTCCGTAAACGGACAGCAGCTCTGGCGTGGCGCGCGAAAGATCAGGAGACAAGAGCGTGGCCGCGTCCATGGTGAGCTGCTTGGCGGCCTCGTAACGGCCGTTAGACAGCAAGGCATGAGTCACAGAACGAAGCAACGAGGCGGTGATGAGCTGATCACCGGACTCTCGTGCGAAGGTCAGACCCCGCTCGGCGGCGATCCACGCGAGATCGGCCTCGCCAACCTTGGTCAAGATGCTGGCGGCAGCGTGATAAATCTGTCCGAGTATGCCAAGCGCCGCCAGGCGCGCATCACCGGCACCCGCCCGTACAGCGTGATGTGCTCTTTTCAGGAGCCCTGGGAGAGTCCTTATCACGTAGCTGTACCTGGCTCCCTGGTACGCCTGCCACACCTCGCCAAGCGCGCGCTCCAGCTCGGCCCGACATGGCGGCTCCGCGTTCTCCATCAGCTCGGTCATCGGCGAAAGCTGCCGATAATCGGTGATCGCGGCCCGCAGCGCGGGAATGGTCCGATCTCCGCTCTCATCGGTCCACTCGAACAGGTGCGGCTCGGCCAGTAGATCACCGAGAGACACATCAAGCGCGTTGGCCAGGGACTTGATGACGGACAGCCGATCCAAGGTGATGCGGTCGTTCTCGACCTTGCTCAGCCAATCGGTGGTCCGCCCGACCAGCCCGGCCAGTACGTCCTGAGACATCCCTCGCCGTCGCCGGTACCAGGCCACACGCTGACCGATGGACAGGTTGCTGGTCATTCCCCGCATGCCCTCATCCTCATCGGATGCCTACCGCGGACCCCGGAATTTTCTTCCGGGGTCACAGCTCAGGCGACACATACCGTCACGCTACGTCACCGCCGAAAGTGATGGAAGGCCGCCCGTGAAGCCACCGAGCAGATACCCCACGCCGGAGAAGCATTCCGCAGACGAACTGGCCAAGGCCCTCGCAGTACTGGGCGTCTCCACGGACGTACACCACGGCTACGACCTGGCCCTGGTGTCCGTGTGGGTCGGGTTGGTCATCTGGTGCGACGGCGAATGGTTCTGGTGGCGATCAGGCTGGGACGACCGACGCAAGCGCGTCATCTACGCCCGCCATCCCGCCCTCGACCCAACACGAGCGGCGCAACGAGTCGCATTCCGCTACGCCGACCTCCGCAGGAACCCGCCAGAACCTGAGGCGCTCAAGGACCTGCTGCCCGCAAGCCAAGATGGCATCCGGCCGTGAGCGACCCGCGACGGATAACTGGTGACCGAGCCAAGATCCTAGGGCTCTCTCACAGCCCGCTCAGCACAAGGAGTGCCGGCAGTTGGCTCATCGGCAAGCGCGGAACTGTCGTGGCGGTGCTCCGCAACGGCACCGTGGGTTTGCTCGCCCTCGACAGCGAGCCCGGCAGCCCACCAGGAGGAGTCCGGCGGCGGCCCTTTCATTGGGATGACCTACACGTATATCCGAAGGAGCCCACGGCGCACGAAAGCAACACACACCTTCGCCTCGGACTCTCAGGCACAGGCCGGAACGCCATTCAACACGCTGTCCCCTTGGACGCCTCGACGGGCCTGTGCGGACAGGCGGCGGATCCCCTTCCCGTCTGCGGTTGGTCATTGCTGTTCCGGCGAACGAGCACTCGGGCTTGCCCTACCTGCGTTGAGCTGACCGAATAGCCTGAAACCGCACTCATGACCTTCCGCTTTCAGACGGAGCAATCAGCCTGCTCAGCTGATCGAGACCGCGATGAAGCGTGTGGACGGGCGCGGATGCGTCAGCGTGTGGGGGACGTTGCTGTCAGTGCAGTACCACTTTCAGCTCTTCCTATCTCCTGCCGCATCACGAGTGGTGGCTTGCCTCGGCGTCGGCAACGCAACAGGAGCGCTCAGCATGCACCACTCTGACTGATCATCCCGTCCCACCCGAACGGGAAGCGGGCCGGGGCCACGGGGTCAAGGTGAAGCGCCCCCTGGACGAACGACCTTGACCCAGGCAATCGTCAAGACCTGTGGATCACGAGTTGACTACGAGATTCCCGACGATCTGATCACTGCCCAGCGCGCCTGTCGATCAGGGGATGTACACCTCGTAGTAGAAGCCCGCCGGATAAGGGCCACCTCCGCGGAACCAGTGACAGTAGGCGAGCCCGGTGTATTGACCGTTCTGCGCAGCGTCCTGGAAGGCAAGGTCGCAGTCAGCCATGGTCTGGTAGGGGCCCTGTAGGTACCAGTCTGGTGTCGGCCAGCCTGCGGCGCCCACGGCCGCGCTGATCTGGGTGGCGGCGGAGACGGGTGCGGCACTAGCCAGGACGCTGGCGCCCAGCGCCACGGCAAGTACAGCGGAATGTAATCGGCGGATCTTCATTGTGGGTGACTCCTCACATGCGGGAAGGAGAACACCTTCAGGTGATCACCAGCTACGAGCAATCGTCAAGAGCAATAGTCAATACCTGTGGATCGGTTTGGGTGCTGCTGAGTCAGTGGAGTTGTCCGGTCCGGAGCAACTTTCGGCGCGCGGCCAGGTGGGGCAACGCCACCAGGAAGGTCGGCTTTCCTGGTCTGCACTTCCATGATCTACGGCACACCGGAAACACCCTCGCTGCCAGCTCCGGCGCCAGCCTCAAAGATCTCATGCAGCGCATGGGACATGACTCGGTCCGGGCCGCACTGATCTAACAGCACAGCGTGACGGAGGCCGACCGGAAGATTGCCGACGCGATAAATTCCAAGATCGCCCGGGACGCCGATGGACCCTCCGGCGCTGGCTAATGGCACGAAGCCCCGTTTCCATGATCGAAGACAGGGTGTTCACACAGGTGGGCGGTACTGGGTTCGAACCAGTGACCCCTCGCTTGTAAGGAGCCATGATCCCTTGGCTGTACGTCTGGACCTGCATCCCTGTACCTGCTGGGGCGCTTGATGCGCCATGATCGATTCGGCCTAATGGCACGCTAATGGCACGGCGATCATGCCTCTGACGTGGGGCTCGTTTCCGAGATCTGGCACGGTATGGCACGGGCTTGCGGCACGCAGATGGCACGGAAGCGAAGCCGGCGGCATGGTTGTACGGTGACCGCCATGGATGCGTCATATGCCGCTGATGCTCGCAGGATCTGGCAGACCCATGTACCACGCCGAGGCCAGGCGGACACCGTCCAAGGCGAGCTGCTGCGAGCAGTCGAGAAGCTACGAGACGAGGCGCAGCGCAACGGCAACATCAACTGGGACGAGCACCATGAACGTCTCCTGGCCTACCTGCGCGAGACACTCACCAGCTCAGGGCTATTCACCGAGGAGACCTTGGCGGAATTGGCCATGGACCTGGATCGCCTGGCCGACTTCGAACACCCCCTCACCAATGACGCCCCCTTCGACCGCATCACGTACCGCGTCGTGGACTGGTGCCGCGCCCAGCCCGAGCCGGTTCGGCATGAGCACGACCCGGATCTGAAGCGATAAGCGTCGTCTTGCCAGATCGACAGAGATCAGCCACGTTCTCCGGTGAGCCAGGGTGAGGAACGAACCTGGCTCGTCGATCGCCCCCAAGCACGTACGGCGGCCAGCCATGCAGTGGCGATCGTAGGGCTGCATCTGTAAGGCGGCGCGGCAACCCCCGGTCGGAGCGTTCGGGCCGTACGGCGGGGCGGCGTGCGCTGCCCGGCCCGGTGTCCCGACGCCGTCCGGGACCGGCCCCCAGGCCGCACGCCCGGACGGCGGGCGGGCGGAGGGCCGGGGTACGGCGGCGCGCCGCGCCGCCGCTTGATACCCATGAGAACAATTCAGCAACGCAAGAAGCATGCTGTTGCGGCACCTGCAAGCATAGCCGCACTGCACCCACGCGTTCCAGGAGAGTTGTCTATGAATACCGTGCTAGCAAATGCTGGAGGCATCATTCAAGGATGCTTCTGGATACTTACCGGCACTCTTGCCCTTCTAACATATCGGCATGCCCGAACAACAATTTTTCAACCCATGAGGACAGAGGTTTTCAAGCGTCAAATAGATGAGATGACACAAGTTCTAGCATTGTTCGTCGGCAAAGGCGAGGTTGAATTGAGCCAAGACTTCGACATCGATGGAGTTTTTCACGCCAACGCATTGGCCATGTATCATCGATATGCGAAGACCGCATTCGACGCCGAGCCGTCCGAAGACGCGGACTTGCCATATTCTCCTAGCAATTGTCCGCGGTCCATCGTTAAGCCCGAATTCCTGAAGCTAGCCGATGAGCACATTATATCCACCACCAAAGGCGCGACCCCGAAGCCCGCGAAATCTCGACAATGGGACTACAAGCACGCACAAATACACCTGACAAAGAAGCATATCGACTATATTGACAGCGTCCGGATCCGTCTTGCGAATCCACTACTCCCTTCGCGGCTCTGCACATCCATGCAGTCAATTCTGAAAATAGTGGATGAGTCGATTTCCACAATCTTTGACGCTATGGATTGGGCCGCACCACAAATGCCAAAGAAGTATCCGGATTTTGAGACATTCAATGAAGCATCTTATGGATGGGTCCGCGCAGAATATATACGACGCCTTCGAGATATCGGTTCCCTTGAACAGGAGGCTAACGCGATCTCAACCTTTGTTCGCGACTATTTTGCAACCGATCGACTTCTAGGTAAAAACGATCGACAGGCTGTAGACAGAAGCGAAAGCACACCTCAGTCGAGTAGTTCTGGCTGACGACTGGTGAGGGCTCTGCGAGCGGCGATGAATCGCTCGTGAAATCCTTCAGCAAGGACTTCTCGGCGGTAGCGCTGTCGTAGAACGCGATCGAGGTCTCCGGCGCGATTGACAAGGTCGGTGAGGGATCGGCGGTCGATGTCGAAAGCGGCCATGCCTTCGTACACTGCAGCGTCCAGATCGCCGCGTCGGGCGTGAATGATGCCGAGGTCGATATGCGCGTCGGCAATGCGCATGGGGGCGTTGGAGGTGCCATCGGGGCGGGTGTGCATCTGGATGGTTTCGCGGGCGTGTTCTTCGGCGCGGTCGTCGTCAGCGAGCCAGGTGTAGCAGGTGGCGGCGTAGAAGATCCACTTGGCGTGGTCGAACACGAAATGATGGTCAGGGCGATCGGGGATGGGCAAGCGGGCAAGGACTTCGGCTCCGCGAGTCAGGGCACGGTCGGCTTCTCGGCGGTCACCGATACGGGCCAGGCCGCGAGCTTCTTGCAGAGTGAGCTGAACCATCGCGCTGCTTGTGCCGGCTATGGCCTGGCCCATGCGTGCCGCAGTGACGACATCTTCGTAGCGGCCTTCCACCAGGGCGAACCAGGCCGACATCTCATGTGCCCAGCCCATGAGTTCACCGTGCCCGACTTGGCGGCCCATTTCGAAGGCGGCACGTCGGGCCGTTTCGGCCTCTTCCCTCTCACCCAGGTCATAGTGAACGCACCCCAGCAGGGCGGTGAGCCATCCAGTGATCACCAGCAACTCGCGGTGCTGGTCAAGGGTGAGCCGTCCGGCGAGGAGATGGTTAATCTGCGCCAGACGCTTTTGCGTACGATCTCGCAGCGTGCCAGCGGGCACCACCGGGTAGGCGCGACACAGAAGATCGACGGCCTCGGCGAGAGCCTCCAAGGTTCCGGTTCCGACATCGGACGCCTGAAGTTGCTGAGCGAGCTGCATCGTCCCGTACAGGTCGGCTTCGGCTCGTAGTGCGTCGATGGGCATTACCTGGGCTTCGATGATCCGGCTCTCGTTCTGCCTTCCCTGTGAGAACCCGAGCTCTTCCGGCGCCTTCCCGGTCAATTGGGTCAGCGCCAGCCGGTATTCGGTGCGCGGCCACCTGACTTCGCCTGCTTCCCAGCGCCGGATCCGCTCCTCGTCGCAGGCCAACCCTTGCGCGACACCAGTGGGCGTGGCATTGAGCCTTTCGGCCATCTGGGCGCGGCTGAGCTGCTCCTGGTTGCGCCAGGCGCGAAGGCGAACGTTCGGGATGTAGTCGGGCATCTGCGGGTCTTCCTCCCGGCTGGGGGCTCGAAAGGGGAAACAAGGGGGCCGTTCAGGGGTCCTGCTCAGACGCGGTTGCCGGTGGACTTGTCATCAATCAACCACGGTACGTCACGCGGCCTCCCGCCACAGGGAACGCCGGATGAACGAGGAGATGGCGACGGTGATCCGGCCAGACGAGACAAGCAAGACGTCGCCCTGCCCCGGCTGCCGGGGACGCGGGATCAAACTGCGCGACTCGCGCCGTGCGCTCCTCATCGGCGACACCGACGGAGATCAGATCTCGAGTGAGGAGCGGGAGTGTCTCGACTGCCTCGGAGACGGCCGGGCCGAAGGGAGCGAAAGATGAACTCGATCATTCAAGCAGCGGTGACGGGCTTCTTGCAGGGCCAGGAAGAGGGCGACATGCTCGTCCGGCTGCGTGACCAGCTCACGAACCTCGGCGTCAACGCCGAACTGCGGGACAACAACAGTGCACTCATGGTGCACAAACGTGAGCCGGGGATGCCGGTGTGGGTGTTCGTCGGGTACGGCGGCGCCTACTACTCGTGGCAGAACGCCGAAAGGCGGCACCCGACCAGTGATGTGGAGGGTGCGGCAAACGTCCTGGCTGAGTACATCGCCAGGTGATGACGGGCGCGGCGAGGCGGGCGTGGTCCCTTCCGGAGGGGGTGGGGCCGTGGCCTTGTCTCGTCGCGCCTCCCCCGGCAGGCAGATGCAGTGGCAGCCCCCGTGGCAACCTTCCCAGCCCGGTCACTGCACTGCCTGCCGGACTTCTCGCGTTCGGCTCCCGCTATCGGCAACTACGTGGACAGCCGGCGACGAGCCGGATACGCTCAAACTTAGTAAAACAACCTGTCGGCTGTTGGACGGTCAAGATGTCGCTAGAGTCCGTGCCGCCTAAGTATGCGCAGCTTGTGCACACTCTTCAGAGGCGCATCGAGGCGGGAGACTACCCACCGGGCACGATGCTCCCCAGCGAGAACCAGCTCATCCAAGAGTTCAGCGTCTCCCGTCCCACCGTGGTCGCCGCCCTTCGCGTGCTGCGTGAGCAGGGCTGGATCGAGTCTCAGCAGGGCAAGGGCCGCTTCGTGCGCGGCCGTCCGGCGATGGCTTCTGTTGAGCAGAAGCGTCCAGGACAGGCGTACCTGACCAAGCCGGAGACCGAATCCCCGGGCGAGGTCGTCGAAGTCGGCGCGGTCGCCGTACCGAATCGGGTCGGCGTGCTGCTCGACGTTCAGCCCAAGAGCAAGGCGTTCGTTCGGCGACGATTGATCACGCGAGAGGGCGAGCCGACTGAGCTGGTGTCGCTCTGGCTGCCTTTGGAACTGTCCGAGGGAACGAATCTGACCAGCGGCGAGCCGTTGCAGCAGGGCTTCCGCGAGCATCTCCAGGCGCGCAAGGGCGTGCGTTTCGATCACATCGTGGAGCAGATCACCGCTCGTATGCCCTCTGCTGACGAGATCGAGCAACTTGCCATGCCGAAGAACCAGCCACTTCTGGCCGTCTTCGGCGCGGTACGGGACGCCGCTGGCCGGCCTTTGGCCGTCGTGGAGGTTCTGCTGCCTGCTGACCGGCACGAACTGGAGGACGCCTACCCGATTGGGTGATCGCGCTGCCGTTTATGTGCAGCGAATGTCCCAGTCGATGGGGCTGATGTCGCCGAACTCCACGATGACGGTTCTGATGTCTCCGGCGTCTTCGCCCACGTGGAAGGACACCTGCGCCTTGTCGGCGGTTACTCCGGCGACCGCGGCCTTGCTGCAGTGCTCATCATGGACCGTGGAGTTCGGTCTCCCATCCCTGAAACGGTGGCTCGACCTGGTAGCTGGGGTCGCAATGGGCGCGAATCCACTGTGCGGCACGGTATTGCGCCTCCGCTTCGTTCAGCACCTGCCCGCTTGCGTCGACCTGCAGCACATTGCCGTAGATTGCGAAGACCTGTTCAAGAGACGAACCGAACTGGAAGAGAGCTGGACGGTAGTCGATACCGTCGAGCAGGTCGACATCGATGGTGCCATTCGCTAGATAAAAGGCGAAGAACCGGAGCGATGCACGCACGTCGACAGGAAGATGTTCCACCGGCACATCCTGCATGCTCTCTACGCCGCCTTGTCTAGATCCTCTTGAAGACACCGCCCAGATGCCGGGCTTTTGGCCTGGGCGACTGTCTATCGCGTAGGTGACATCCCCGTCACCTTCACCTAGTAACTTGACCTAGCAAGCTACGGAGAGTTATCGTCGAGCTACTTGATAGGTCGAGTGCCTGTCATCCAAGTGAGGAGCAGTTATGGCTCTGCAAGGCCCCATCCCCGTCACCTTCGCCATGGTCTTCCCGCACGGCTGCTACATCGTCGGCGAAGTCGAGCCCGTCAAGGACTTCGACGCCTCCGCCAACGGCCGGTTCGTGCAGGCCCGCGACAAGCAGACCGCAGAGCTGGTCTGGCAGGTCGCGGTCATGGACGGTGACCCGACCCTCAAGCCCGCCCAGAAGACGGTGGCGGTCAAGATCCTCGCGCCGGTCCAGCCGGTGCCGCCGTCCCCGATGCCGGGGCTGCCGTTCACGCCCGTCGAGTTCGACGCCATCTCGGTCACGCCGTACGTCAACGGCAACGGTCGCCTCGCCTACTCCATCAAGGTCCGCGACATGCACGCTCCCCGCCAGAGTGCACAGCCCACCCAGGCCAAGGCCGGAAAGGACGCTGCCTGATGACCCGCCGCCGTACCCCGCGCAACAGTGTGATCCGGCTGACCACCGGAAACGCCGCCCGCACCCTCAACCACCCATTCACCCGCCGTGAGCCCGTCCTGGCGCTCGACTTCGGCGCCACCTTCGTCCTGGTCACCACGAGCGGACCCGTGACGGCGGAGGACCTGGAGTTTGCTCGCCAGCTCGCCCGCGAGGCCCACCGCTTCGCCCGTTCCATGGAGCGCAGCTTCTACGGCCTGCCCGACGGTCAGGGAGTGGCGGCGTGAGCGAGCACCGGCCCTACACCTACGTCACCTTGTCCATGCGACCCGATTCCGACCCGCACGTCGGTGTCTCTTTCCACACGCCTCGCCTCCAGATCCGCGCCGGAGTGCTGGTCAGCAATCCGCGGCCGTACCTGGAGTTCGCCTCCCACGAGGCCAACATCCACATCTCTACCACCGGGTCCGGGCCGGTCACCGACGCCGACCTGAGCATCGCTCGCGAGATCTTCTACGCCGCCGCTCGCTATCTGGCCGACTGCGAGCTGCTGCACGCCGAAGAGCCGGCCGAGGACGCCACCGACACGGCGGCCTGACACGAAGCGGGGCCGCTGGAAGCGGCAACTTCCGGCGGCCCCTCGGTTCTCCCCTGACTGCACATCACGAGAGGTTTCCAGCTTATGTTCAAGCGGCTGCCTGGCGACGAGGCGCGCAACCTCGTCTCCACCACGCCCGATACGGCCGTCGTCTTCCGACCGGCCGTGCTCAAGACTCCCGCCATCGTCACCTTCCTCGTCTACCGCTGGCGCTTCCTCGCCGCCCTCATCCGAACGATCTGGCGGCATCCGGTCGCCGTTGCCGTGCCAGTCACCCTCGGCGTCGTATGGACCCGGTACGGCTGGCCTGCTGCGGCGTCCATGTTCGGCTTCGTCGTCCTGTCCCTGCTCGCCTGGGCTTTCGCCGAGCCCGACTCCTTCTCTCGCCTCGTCGGTTTCCGGCTGCTGGCCTGGTGGCGGCTGATGTCGGTGTACCGGCGACACTGGCAGTCGGTCATGGACGTCTCCGGCCTGGCCAAACGCGTCAACGGCCGCGTCTATATGCCGCGTCTGATGCGCATCACCTGCGATGGCTGGGCCGACCGCATTACGGTCCGGATGCTCGGCGGCCAAGCGGTCAAGGACTGGTCCGACCGCATCGACAATCTTGCCCACGGCTTCGGCACGACGTCATGCCGGGTCGCGCTCGTCAAGGGTGGCCGGCTGCTGCTGACCTTCCCGCGCCGCGATCCATTGGCCGCGCCGATGTCCGCTCTCCCCATCCCGGACGAACCATCGGTCGGACCGGTCGAGATCGGCAAGCAGGAGGACGGCAAGCCCCTCCGCTTGAAGGTCCACGGCACACACGTACTGATCGCGGGCGCGACCGGAGCGGGCAAAGGCTCCTTCCTGTGGGACACGATCCGCGGGCTGCTCCCAGCGATGCGGGCGGGCCTGGCCCAAGTCTGGGCCCTGGATCCGAAACTGATGGAGCTGTCCTTCGGGCGGGAGCTGTTCCAAGGCCGGTACGCCGCTGACCCGGCCGACTGCGCCGACCTGCTCGACGAGGCCGTCAGCGTCATGCAGAAGCGGGCGACTCGCTTCGCCGGGCTCCAGCGATCCCACACTCCTACCGTCGAGGACCCGTTCGTCCTGGTGCTCGTCGACGAAGTGGCATTCCTGACCGCCTACCAGCCCGACAGGCAGCTCCGGCAGCGCATCTCCGCTGCCCTGGCCACGCTCGCCACCCAAGGCCGCTCGGTCGGCGTCGGCGTCATGGCCGCACTCCAGGACCCGCGCAAGGAGGTCATGAACATCCGCAACCTGTTCCCCGACAAGATCGCCCTGAGGCTCGACGAGTCCGAACAGGTGGACATGGTCCTCGGCGACGGCGCACGCGATCGAGGCGCACTTGCCGACCACATCTCACCCGTCGCGGAGCTGGGCGCAGGCGTCGCGTACATGCGTCTGGAGACCTCACCCGAACCCATCCGAGTCCGCGCCGCGTACGTCTCCGATGCCGACATCCGCGCCATGGTCGCCTACTACGGGCAGGCCGCATGACACTAGCTCACTTCCTGGACGGCCTTCGCTGCGCCACCTGCCTCGCCCTGAACGCTCTGTGGCTCGACCCAATCCGCGCCCTGGTCGAATGCCGCGAGTGCGGCCAGACCGCACTCACCGTCACCGATCCCGACGAAGGGAGGACCGCATGACCCATGCGCACGACCGCGCACTCCCCCGGGCCGTCCGACAGGCCATGCCGATGGCCCGCGACGTGCTCGAAGAGGTCGCCAAGCTCCACGGCGTCTGCATCCGGCCCATCCCGCTCAAGCGGCTCGACGTCGTCACCAGCCAATCCGAGATCATCGACGTTCCGTGCGGGGCCACCCTCGACAGCAAGTGCCCGCCGTGCGCCAAGCGCAACAAGCAACTGCGTAAGGCCCAGTGCCGCGAAGGCTGGCACCTCGACGCCGAACCCGCCATCACACCCGACGAGGCCAACGAGGAACAGCGCTGGCTGGTGAAGTTCCGCGCCGACTACCAAGCCCAGCGGGATGCCGCCGAAAAGGCCGGCGACGACACCACCGAGCTGGATGCGATCATCACCGGCCTGGACGAGGAGATCAACGCCGCGGGCATGCGGGGCAGCGTCCTCGGCCGGACGACCGCCAAGCGCTCCCGCTCGACCAAGCGACGGCAGGATGCGCCCGACCTGCCCAAGCGCAAGATGACCAACACCACCCTGGGACGCACCTTCCAAGGCACCGACGGCAAGACCTACCGGCCGTCCCTGTTCGTCACGCTCACCTTGCCCTCGTACGGCAAGGTTCGCGACGGCGCACCCATCGATCCGGACACCTACGACTACCGGCGCGCTGCTCGGGACGCGCTGCACTTCTCCAAGCTCGTTGATCGCTTTGTGCAGAACCTGCGCCGCGTCGCGGGCTATGACGTGCAGTACTTCGCTTCCGTGGAGCCTCAGAAGCGCCTCGCCCCGCACCTGCACATGGCCATCCGTGGAACGCTCCCACGCGCGGAGATCAAGCAGATTGCCGCCGCCACGTACCACCAGGTCTGGTGGCCGCAGGCTGACGAAGTAGTCTTCGAGGGCGATCACCTGCCGGTCTGGCAGGACGGCACCGGCTACCTCGACCCGGCGACCGGCGAGGTCCTGCCCACCTGGGACGAAGCTCTCGACGCTCTCGACGAGGACGCCGACCCCCTCCACGTCATCCGTTTTGGCGAACAGGTCGATGTCCAAGGTGTGCTCGCCGGTACCCCGGACGCCGACCAGTGCATCCGCTACCTGTCCAAGTACCTCACCAAGTCCATCGGCGACACCCTCGACGGCGGCCAGGCCCAGCAACAGCACGCCACCCGCATGCTCGACGCCCTCCGCTTCGAGCCCTGTTCACCCACCTGCCCGAACTGGCTGCGCTACGGCATCCAGCCCAAGAGCGCCAAGCCCGGCATGCACCCCGGCCGGTGCCGTGGCAAGGCCCACAAGCCCGAACACCTCGGCTACGCCGGACGCCGCGTCCTCGTCTCCCGCAAGTGGTCCAACAAGACCCTCGCCGAGCACAAGCAGGACCGCCGCACCTGGGTCCTGGAAGCCCTCGGCCGAACCGACGAACCCACCGACCCACACCGCTACATCTGGCGGCCCGTCCCGGCCGGAGACGCCAACGTGCCGCCACTGGCCGTCCGGCTCCTCAGATCTGTCCACGAACGCCAACGCTGGCGAGCCCACCTCCGCGAACTGGAAGCCAGAGCGAACAGCCAAGACCTTTCGGCAACTGATCTCGGGAGGGCGGCCTGATGCCGAACAAGCCAGGTAAGCGGCGCTTCGGAAGCATCCGCCAACTCCCGTCCGGCAGATTCCAGATCCGCTATCCGGGCCCCGACGGCCAGATCCGCATGGGCGAGACCACCTATGCCCGCGAGCGCGACGCAGAGAAGGCACTCTCGCTGATCGAGGCCAAGCTGGTCACGGGCGACTGGACTGACCCACAGCGCGCCAAGGTCAAACTTGGCGACTACGCGGACAAGTGGATCACGGAGCGAACGAACCTCCGACCTCGAACCGTCGAGATCTACAAGGGATTGCTCAAGCGCTGCATCCGCCCCCACCTCGGCGGCGTGCCCATCGGCAAGGTGGACACGGCTGCGATCCGTGAGTGGCGGGTCCTGCTACTCGGCAGTGGCGTCGGCCCATCCGAGGTGGCCAAGGCGTACCGCTTCCTGCGGGCCGTTCTCATGACGGCGGCAGACGATCAGATCATCCCGCGCAACCCGTGCCGCATTCGAGGCGCGGGCGAGGAGAAGCCGGAAGAGCGGCCGGTGCTCACCGTGACGAAGGTGTTCGAGCTGGCCGGCCAGATGCCTGAACGGCTGCGCGCCCTGGTCCTCCTCGCCACCTTCGCCAGCCTGCGCTGGGGGGAAGTGGCGGCCCTCCGGCGGATGGATCTGGACCTCGCCGCCCGGACCATCAGCGTTCGGCAACAACACGTCGAACTCGACACGGGCGAACTTCTGGTCGGCCCTCCGAAGTCCCGCGCAGGAGTCCGCACGGTTGCTATCCCGGAAGCGATCATCCCGGCACTCGGCGAACACCTCGACCGGTTCACCGAGCCAGAGCTCGACGCGCTGATCTTCACTGGCGCACGAGGCGGCATCCTTCGCCGCAGCAATTTCCGGCGCGCGGCCAAGTGGGACGTTAGCACCAAGAAAATCGGCTTTCCGGGCCTCCACTTTCACGATCTCCGACACACCGGCAACACGATCGCCGCCAGCTCCGGCGCGAGCCTCAAGGACCTCATGCAGCGCATGGGACATGACTCCGTAAGGGCCGCGTTGATCTACCAGCACAGCACGGCGGAGGCAGACTCCAAGATCGCGGATGCCATGAACAGCAAGATCACAGAAGCTCTGCCCGTCAAGGCGAGAGGGGACTGACCAAGATCACCGGTGTCGGCTAATGGCACGTTAATGGCACGAGCCCCGTTTCCGCAGGTCGGGAAACGGGGCTTTTCTGCTGGTGGGCGGTACTGGTATCGAACCAGTGACCCCTCGCTTGTAAGGCGAGTGCTCTACCGCTGAGCTAACCGCCCCTGATCGGCACTACACCTTACGACACCAACGGCTCCGATCGCACATCCACCACCCACCCGGCCCCCAGCTCTTCTCTGCCGGCCGCGCGCCAGCCCAGCAAGGCCGCTCCCAGCATGCCGGCGTCGACGCCCAAAGCGGCGGGCAGCAGGGGTGGGGCGTCTCGGAAGGCGAGGCGTTTGACGAGGCGGGTGCGGACGGGGTCGAAGAGGGCCGGGCCCGCCTCGGCCAGGCCGCCACCCAGGACGATCATCGAGGGGTCCAGGAGCAGCGTGTACGTGGCCAGGGCCAGCGAGAGGGCCTCTACCGCCTCGTCCCACACCTCTACGGCCAAGGGGTCGTCCGAGGAGACCACCTGTTCGGCGCGGATGTCCTCCAGGCCGGAGCGGAGGCTGTAGCGCCGGCCGACCGAGGCCGCCGACGCGTACGTCTCCAGGCAGCCGAACTGGCCGCACGCGCACTGCTCGCCGTCGGGGAAGACCGGGATGTGGCCGATCTCGCCGCCCCAGCCGGAGGAGCCGCCGTACGGCTCGCCGTGGACGATCATGGCGCCGGCGATGCCCGTGCCGATGGGCAGGAAGAGGAAGTCGGATACGCCGCGCCCCGCGCCGAGGACGCTTTCCGCCAGGCCCCCGGTTCGTACGTCGTGACCGAGCATGACCGGCACGTCGAGTGCGGTGAAGTCGGAGGCCTGGACGTCACGCCAGCCGAGGTTCGCCGCGTAGACGGCCACGTCCTCGGACACCAGCCCAGGCACGGCCAGGCCGACGCCTGCCGGAATGCCGTCACCGGAGGCGGCCAGGTGGCCGATGAACTCGCGGATGGCGGCCACGACGGCCTCCGGGCCCTCCGAGCGGGGGGTCGGGCAACGCTCGCTCAGCAGCACCGCGCCGGACTCGCTGACCAGGCCGCCCTTCATGGACGTGCCACCGACGTCGAGCGCCACCACGAACGAACTCATTGCAGACACGCAGGAGACGATAGCGCAGCTCAGCAAATGTCTGGATAAAGGCGGCCTGCGTCCCGGCCCACCCAGCACTGCACCCCCGACCCACCCAGCACGGCGCCCCCGCCGCCCGAGGTCAGGCCCGGCCGAGTACCCGGTTCAGCGCCGCCTCGACCTCGGCCGACAGGCCCGGCGGGGCGCCCGAGCCCGCCATCGCGTCCGACCCCACGAACGCGTCCGCCCGCGCCTGTCGCACGGCCCCGCAGCCCCTGCACTCCACCTCGCCCAGCCGGCAGATCAGCGCCGTGGACCCGCATGTGCCGCACGCGTCGAGATCGAGGTCGTGCAGCAGTTGACAGTCCGGGCAGATGAGCACCTGCGTCTCGCGGCGTACCCCCCGCTTCCACGGGCTGGCGCCACGGACGGGGTCCGTCTGCCGGGCCCCGCAGCGATAGCAGGGCATCGTTTCCTCCGTTAAGAAATGTCGGCGAGTGCCTTGACGTAATCGGCGACGTCACGTGCCTGGCTGGTCGGATTGACCACCGACCACCGGATCACGCCCTCGCCGTCGATGATGAAGGTCCCCCGCAGAGAAACCCCCTTCTCGTCGTCGAACACACCGTACGCCCGCGCGACCTGTCCATGTGGCCAGAAATCGGAGAGCAACGGGAACGCGTAACCCTCCACGTCCGCCCAGGCGCGATGGGTGAACATGGAGTCGACCGAGACGGTGAGGAGCTCCGCGTCAGCCAGGGAATCCTGGGCATCGCGCAGCGCCGACAGCTCCCGATGGCACACGCCGCTGAAGGCAAGCGGATAGAAGACCAGCACGACCTTCCTCCCCCGGAAGCCCGACAGCTTCACCGGAGTGCCGTGCTGGTCCCGCAGTTCGAAGTCTGGAGCAAGCGCGCCGACCTCGGCAGGACGTTCGTTCACACACGCCATCCTGCCGTATGGCAGGCGCTCAGACCCCCTAGCGTCGGCCCTTCGGTGAGGCCAGTCTGGTCCCTGACCAGTCAGGCGCGGCGGAGATGCTGCTGGTCTGCGAGAGACCCGCCGTAGTGGCATCCTCCCCGATGTCGCTCGGCTCCACGTGGCCGTCGCGCCCGGCCTTGGGAGTCAGCAGCCAGATCTGGCCGGCGTCGGCGAGTGATCGCATGGCGTTGGTGAGGACGTCGAAGAGATCGCCGTCGCCGTCGCGCCACCACAGCAGCACCACGTCGACTACGTCGTCGGTCTCCTCGTCCAGCAACTCGTTACCGGTCAGGTCCTCGATGGAGTCGCGAAGCTCGTCGTCGACGTCCTCGTCCCAACCGATCTCCTGCACCACCTGACCCGGCTTGAGGCCGAGCCGTTCGGCCAGGCCGCGCTCACTTTGCGCCTGACCCGCGGTCGCGCTCACGTTTATCCCTCCTGCTTGAGTGGCCCCGCATATGCGGTTTATCGCTTCGGGACAGTCCACACGCTGTGACCCTTAGTCGTCAACGGTCGCCACGGGTACGGCCGTAGACGGGCCGCATCAATCCGACAAAAACGACAGGCGTACCTGGCGTTGCGGGTTGTCGACGTTGAGGTCGACGATTGCGATGGACTGCCAGGTGCCCAGCGCCAGACGCCCGCCAAGTACGGGGATGGTCGCGTACGGCGGAATGAGCGCGGGCATGACGTGTGACCTGCCATGGCCGTGCGACCCGTGGGCGTGACGCCACCTGTCGTCGGCCGGAAGCAGATCGCGCAAGGCGGCGACGAGATCGTCATCACTGCCCGACCCCAGCTCGATCAGTGCCACCCCGGCCGTGGCGTGCGGCACGAAGACGTGCAGCAGCCCGTCCTCCCCCAGCGTCCGCACGAAGTCCGCGCAGTCCGAGGTGATGTCGTGCACCGTCTCCCGTGAACCCGTGGCCACGGAGATGATCTGAGATCTCACACACGAATTCTACTTAGGTACGACGACCGCATCAGGGCCGGGAAACACCAGCCCGGTGTGCCCGTCGTCGAACTGCACGATGTACGGGGGCCCACCGTCGGTGCCGTGGATCTCGATGATGATGCCACCGTGATCCCGCTCGCCGACCGTGTTGCCGTGCACCAGCAGCCGGTCGCCTATCGTCGCGTTCATATCTCCAGACTCGTACGGTGAGCTCCGTTCGGAAAGAGGGACACACTCCCCCCTCCGCAGGGAGAGGGAGAATCCTGACCGAAACGTTACGCTGCCCGGATGTGACACATCGCGCCAATCGGGCGGCCGACTCTGTCACACCGACACCGCATCCACGCTGGTCAAGGCCATGATCGGCGGCCTTTGCCCACCGCCGACCAGAGTGGTCAGAGGCTTGCGGCTAGACTCGCGCGGCGCATCGCGCCCTTGGTGGCCCCTTTGGGAGACCCCTACGCCACGCCCGGCGAAATTTCGTAGCTTTTCCGGTCTTGTTAAATTGACGGGCCAAGGTAACCTTGGCCGGGATTCGTCCTACCATCGGTGGTCTAGGCCACCGATCGTGACCCTGCCAGCAGGGACACACTGGTTACCGGCCAGTAGAGATGCACTTTCTACGGTAAGCGACCAGGATGGAAGGCGACCCAGACCAGACATCAGTCATCCTCGGAAGGCGAGACCCAGTGGCTTCCGGACGCCAGCGATTCTCGATCATCAGCGACGGCCTACCCAGCCAACTGCCTGATGTCGACCCCAGTGAGACCAACGAGTGGCTCGAGTCCCTCGACAACGTCGTCAAGACGGAGGGCCGCAGCAGAGCTCGCTACTTGATGCTCCGCATGCTGGAGCGCGCCCGCGAGCACCAGGTCGGCGTGCCGGGCCTGCGCAGCACCGACTACATCAACACGATCCCGCCGGAGCGCGAGCCCTGGTTCCCCGGCGACGAGCACGTCGAGCGGCGGATCCGCGCCTACATCCGCTGGAACGCCGCGATCATGGTGTCCCGCGCCAACGCGCGCACCAACGTGGGCGGCCACATCGCCACCTACGCCTCGGCCGCCTCGCTCTATGAGGTGGGCTTCAACCACTTCTTCCGCGGCAAGGACCACGGCGAGTCGGGCGACCAGGTCTTCTTCCAGGGCCACGCCGCGCCGGGCATCTACGCCCGCGCCTACCTGGAGGGCCGCCTCAACGAGGCGCAGCTGGACGCGTTCCGGCAGGAGCTCTCGCACGGCTTCCACGGCCTGCCCTCTTATCCGCACCCGCGGCTCATGCCCGACTTCTGGGAGTTCCCCACCGTCTCCATGGGCCTGGGACCGATCGGGGCGATCTATCAGGCGCGGTTCAACCGCTACCTGCTCAACCGTCAGATCAAGGACACCAGCCGCAGTCACGTATGGGCCTTCCTGGGCGACGGCGAGATGGACGAGCCCGAGTCGCTCGGCGCGATCGGCCTGGCGGCCCGTGAGGAGCTCGACAACCTCACCTTCGTCATCAACTGCAACCTGCAGCGGCTCGACGGCCCGGTACGCGGCAACGGCAAGATCATCCAGGAGCTGGAGTCCTACTTCCGCGGCGCCGGCTGGAACGTCATCAAGGTCGTCTGGGGCCGCGACTGGGACCCGCTGCTCGCGGCCGACGTCGACGGTGTGCTGGTCAACCAGATGAACACCACGCCCGACGGCCAGTTCCAGACCTACTCCGTAGAGTCCGGCGGCTACATCCGCGACAACTTCTTCGGCGGCGACCCGCGCCTGCGCAAGATGGTCGAGCACATGTCCGACGACGACATCCGCAAGCTGTCGCGCGGCGGCCACGACTACCGCAAGGTCTACGCGGCGTTCAAGGCGGCCCGTGAGCACGTCGGCCAGCCGACGGTCATCCTGGCCCAGACCATCAAGGGCTGGACGCTCGGCAAGGACTTCGAGGCGCGCAACGCCACGCACCAGATGAAGAAGCTCACCAAGGCCGAGCTCAAGGAGTTCCGCGACCGGCTCTACCTGCCGATCCCCGACTCCGCGCTCGAGGGCGAGCTGCCCCCCTACTTCCATCCGGGCGAGAACGACCCCGAGATCGAGTACATGCGCGAGCGCCGCGCGGCCATGGGCGGCGTGCTGCCCAAGCGCGTCATGCGCGCCAAGCCGGTCAAGCTGCCCGCCGACAACGTCTACGAGCAGTTCGGCAAGGGTTCGGGCAAGCAGCAGGTGGCCACCACGATGGCCTTCGTGCGGCTGCTGAAGGATCTGATGCGCGACAAGGAGATCGGCCACCGGTTCGTGCCGATCATCCCCGACGAGGCTCGCACGTTCGGCCTCGACGCGATGTTCCCGACGGCGAAGATCTACTCCCCGCACGGCCAGACGTACGAGGCCGTCGACAGGGAGCTGCTGCTGTCGTACAAGGAGGCCGTCCAGGGCCAGATCCTGCACGAGGGCATCAGCGAGTCGGGTTCGATGGCGTCGGCGATCGCGGCGGGCACGGCCTACGCCACGCACGGCGAGCACATGATCCCGATCTACATCTTCTACTCGATGTTCGGCTGGCAGCGCACCGGCGACCAGATGTGGCAGATGGCCGACCAGATGGGCCGCGGCTTCCTGCTCGGCGCCACGGCCGGCCGCACCACGCTCAACGGCGAGGGCCTGCAGCACGAGGACGGCCACACGCCGCTGATCGCCTCGACGAACCCGGGCGCCCTCTCCTACGACCCCTCGTGGGCGTTCGAGGTCGCGCACATCGTCAAGGACGGCCTGCGCCGGATGTACGGCGAGCAGCCCGAGAACGTCTTCTACTACCTGACCGTCTACAACGAGCCCTACACGCAGCCTCCGCAGCCCGCGGACCTCGACGTGCAGGGCCTGCTCAAGGGCCTCTACCGGTTCGCCGCGGGGCCACAGACGCAGGGACCGAAGGCCAACATCCTGTCGTCGGGCGTAGCGGGGCCGTGGGCCGTCGAGGCCCAGCGGCTGCTGGCCGAGGATTGGGGCGTGTCGGCCGATCTGTGGTCGGCGACCTCCTGGACCGAGCTGCGCCGCGACGCGCTGGCCTGCGAGGAGCACAACCTGCTCAACCCCGAGGCCGAGCCGCGCGTGCCGTACGTCACCCAGGCCCTCTCCCAGGCCACGGGCCCGTTCGTGGGCGTCAGCGACTACATGAAGGCCGTGCAGGACCAGATCGCGCAGTGGGTGCCGGGTGACTGGTCCTCGCTGGGCACCGACGGGTTCGGCCTGTCCGACACCCGCTCGGCGCTGCGCCGCCACTTCCACGTCGACGCCGCCTCGATCACGCTGGCCGTGCTGACCAGCCTGGTCAAGCGTGGCGAGCTCGACGGCGAGGTGCTGCGCGAGGCGATCGCCCGCTATCACCTCAAGAACGGCGTCACCGAGGCCGGTGGCGCGGAGAGCAACGACACCCAGTCGATGGGCGTCTGAGCGCACAATCTGATGGCGCCCCCGCGGAAGGTCTTCCGCGGGGGCGCCATCGACTTTCAGGAGTGGTACGTGCCGCCTCGCTCCCTTGATACGCACTCGCGTATTGTGGGGAAAACTTCCCCCTGAGATATCGAGGGGGAGATGGACATGCGACGCGTCCTTGCCGTTGTCACACTGGCCGTATCGGCCGCATCCTGCATGAGTGCGCCGACGAAACCGGCCGTGGATGGGGGCACCGGCGCCGCTCAGCAGATCGCCTGGGGTCCGTGCACGGACCTCAAGCGGCCCGACGGGCAGCGGCCGGCCAGGCAGGACACCTCGGTGCGGTGCGCCAAGCTGGCGGTGCCCCTCGACTACGCCGATCCCAGCGGCGACAAGATCGACATAGCGCTCATCAAGGTCCCCGCCACCGACCAGAGCAAGCGGCTGGGCTCACTGGTGTTCAACTTCGGCGGCCCGGGAGGCTCCGGCGTCGACACTCTTGACCAGGCCGCCAAGTCGCTCACCGGCCTGCGCTCCCGCTACGACCTGGTCAGCTTCGACCCGCGCGGCGTGGAGCGGAGCTCGGGGGTGCGCTGCGGCGACAGCGCCGCGCTGGACAAGTACATGGCCCTCGACACGCTGCCCGACAACGAGCAGACCCGCGCGGAGGGCGACGCGGCCAACAAGAAGCTGGCCCAGCACTGCGAGAAGGACTCCGGCAAGATCCTGCCGTACGTCGGCACGGTCAACGCCGCCCGCGACATGGACCGGCTGCGCGCCGCGCTGGGCGACGAGAAGCTCAACTTCGTCGGCATGTCGTACGGCACGCAGCTCGGCGCCGTCTATGCCACCAAGTTCCCCCAGAACGTGGGCCGGATGGTGCTCGACGCCCCGCTCGACCCCACGGTCACCTTCGAGCAGCGCACCGTGGCCCAGACCCGCGGCTTCCAGCACGCGTACCAGAGCTTCCTGAAGTCCTGTGTCAAGGACCGCTGCGAGGTCGGCAAGGACGTGCCGACCGCCGCCGCGAACGTCGACCGGCTGATGAACCAGCTCGCCGCCAAGCCGCTCAAGGTCGGCCGGCGCGACCTGACCCAGGGGCTGGCCTCCACCGGCGTCGCCGCCGCGCTCTACTCCGAGTTCGCCTGGCCGTTCCTGGGCAACGCGCTCGGCGCGGCGCTCAAGGGACAGGGGCAGGCGCTGATGTACCTGGCCGACTCCTACACCGGCAGGGCGCAGGACGGCACGTACTCCACGCAGATGACCAGCTTCCCGGCCATCACCTGCGCCGACACCTCCGAACGGCCCGACCTGGCCACGCTGCGGCACACCGAGGACGCGGCCGTGAAGATCTCGCCGCTGTTCGGCAGTGAGGGCGCCGGCGGGCTGTGCTCCGTCTGGCCGGTCAAGGGCAACGACGAGGCCAAGCACGTCAACGCGACCGGCTCGGCGCCGATCGTGGTGGTGGGCGGCACGGGCGACCCCGCCACGCCGTACGAGTGGGCGCCCAAGCTGACCGCGCAGCTCAAGACGGCCACGCTGGTCACGTTCGAGGGCGAGGGGCACGGCGCGTACCTGTCGGGCAACAAGTGCGTCAAGCGGTTCGTCGACTCCTACCTGCTGGCCGGGAAGATGCCCGAGCGGGGTGCCACCTGCAAGTCGGTCTGATCTAGTCTCGGTCATGTGACGGACTATCCCCGGCTGGTGGAGAGCGAGAGCGCGCGGCTGGCCGAGCTGGCCATCGGCGCCGATCCCGGCATCCCGGTGCCACATTGTCCCGGCTGGACCCTGGCGGACCTGATCACGCATGTCGGCACGCTGCACCGGTGGGTGGTGCACATCGTGGAGACGGGCCGGCAGGAGCCGATCTGGTCGCGCCAGGTGCCCAACGGCCTGGCCGAGGGGCAGCGCGGCGATGCGGCCTGGCTGGGCGCGGGCGCTCGGGAGCTGGTCGCCACGCTGCGCGCGACCGACCCGGACACGCCCGTCTGGACCTGGGGCGGCGACCAGCGTGTGAGCTGGTGGGCCCGCCGGATGCTGTTCGAGCTGGTCGTCCACCGCTGCGACGCCGAGCTCGCGGTGGGCGTGGCGCCCGTCGTGGAGGCACCCGTCGCGATCGACGGGATCGAGGAGTTCCTGGAGGCCCTGCCGCACGCGTTCTGGGTGGCCAAGCGCCTGGCGGCGCTCGACGCGGAGGGGGCCACGATCCACCTCCACGCGAGCGACGCCGACGGCGAATGGACCCTCACCCAGGGCCCGGCGGGCCGGATCAGCTGGGCGCGCGGCCACGCCAAGGGCGACGCCGCCGTCCAGGGCCCGGTGAGCGACCTGCTGCTGATGTTGTACGGCAGGCGCTCCCCCGACGCGCTGACCGTCCACGGCGACCGCGCCTTCCTGGACCGCTGGCTCGCGACCGCCGCGCTGTGATCAACCCGCCGCATCAAGCCGCGGTGATCAGTCCACTGTTTCAAGCCGCGTTCGCGGTGATCAACGGTGAGGCCCTGGACGCGCCGCCACTCGGCGGTCGGCGGCGTGTCCAGGGCGGGTGACCGCTCGCCGGAGCGGCTCGCGCGCGTGCCCCGATCGGCGGGGAAGGTGCCTTCCCGGGTGCACGCCCGCCCAGGTCACCTGCGGTGGAAGACCCCGAAGAGGTTGCCCGAACCATCCTGGAGATAGGCGAAGTCGGTGCCCACGCCATCGTCGATGACCTTCGTGACGACCTTGCCGCCGAGCGACTCGGTCTCGCGGCACTTCTGCTCCACGTCGGCCACCTCTACATGGAAGATCGCGTGGGCGGGGAACTCGCCCTTGGTGTTGTAGAGGCCACCTCCGGGCTGCTCACGACCCGGATAGCCGATCGTCCGGTAGTCGATCGGGCCGCCGTCGGAAGCCCCGAACGTCCAGCCGAACAGCCCGCCATAGAACCGCTGGGCACCTTCGGGGTCGTCGGTCGCGACCTCGAACCAGGTAACCGTGTTGTCCATCGTTGTCTCCCTAATTTCTCGAACAAGTCAACGATCTAACGGGTGGGCGACAACCTTATGTCGGTGTTTTCGAATGATTAATCGAGCACCGTGCCGTGTACGAACATGTCCGGGATATCAGTGGAGAACCTCTCCAGCGGCCGGTCGGGGCAGCGCTCGGCGATCACCGAGGCCGAGGCGATCCGGTCGAGGCGGAAGACCCGTACGTCATCGCGCAGGCGGCACCACGCCACGAGATACCAGAAACCACCACGACCGCCCAGGAACACACCGGGCTCGACGTCGCGCGAGGTCAGCGCCCCCTTGGCGTCGGCGTAGTCGATCCTGAGCACGCGCCGGCGCTGCAGGGCCTCCTCGATCGCCCGGGAGATGCCCTCGCCGCCCAGCGGCTGGATCTCGGCGCCCGGCTCGGAGGCCGGGGTGACCATCCGCACCCGGCGCGCCAGCTCCCTGGCCAGCTCGCCCTCCCGTCCCGGCATGGCCGCGACCACCTTGCGCAGCGCGCTGCGCGCCTGCCTGCCGAACGGCTGGTCGCCCGCCCGGCTCAGCGCCACGGCGATGGCGACCGCCTCGGCGGGGGTGAAGTTGAGCGGGGGTAACGACATCTTCTTGTCGATCGCGTAGCCGCCCTTGCGCCCCGGATGGGCGTAGATCGGCACCCCTGACTCCTGCAGCGCGATGATGTCGCGCTCGATCGTGCGGGCACTGACCTCGAACCGCTTGGCCAGCTCGCGGGCGGAACGACAGCGTGGCGAGATCGCGCGCAGGTCCTCGACGAGCGCGTAGAGCCGGTCGGTACGGTTCACACTCGTGACGTTACGCCGCGCCACCGACAATCGCGGGTCGCAAACCCCTTACCAGGCAGGCGATCCCGGTTCAAGCGTGACACGCCAGCACATGACACGCCGGCAGAGGCCCAAGCGTGACGCGCCGCCCTGGGTTCAAGCGTGACGCGACGGCCTGGGTTCAAGCGTGACGCGCCAGCAGATCGGCGAGCGGCCAGGTGTTGACGATCCGCGCCGCCTCGATGCCGCACTGGGCCGCGCGCTCGCAGCCATGGCGCTGCCAGTCGAGCTGGCCGGGCGCGTGCGCGTCGGAGTCGATCGCGAAGTCGCAGCCCATCTCATAGGCCAGCCGCAGCAGCCGTTTCGGCGGATCGAGCCGGTCGGGCCGCGAGTTGATCTCGACCGCGACCCCGAACCGGCGGCACGCCTCGAAGACCAGCTCGGCGTCGAAGTCCGACTCCGGCCGCACCCGGCCCCGCCGGCCGCCCGCCTGCACGACCCGCCCGGTGCAGTGGCCGAGCACGTCCACGTGCGGGTTCGAGATCGCCGTCACCATCCTGCGCGTCATCTCGTGGCCGCTCATCCGCAGCTTGGAGTGCACGCTGGCCACCACCACGTCGAGCCGTTCCAGCAGCTCGGGGTCCTGGTCCAGGGTGCCGTCCAGGTTGATGTCGACCTCGACACCGGTCAGGATCCTGAACGGCGCCAACCGCTCGTTGAGCCGTTCGACCTGGTCGAGCTGCCTCTTGAGCCGGTCGGCCGACAGTCCGTTGGCCACGGTCAGGCGGGGCGAGTGGTCGGTCAGCGCCCAGTACGCGTGGCCGAGCGCCTCGGCCGCCTCGGCCATCTCCTCGATCGGCGAGCCGCCGTCGGACCAGTCCGAGTGGCTGTGCAGGTCGCCCTTGAGCGCCGCCCTGAGCGCCGCGGTCTCGTCGTCGAGGTCGGCGCCCTCGGTGGCGCGCATCCTGCGCAGGTACGTGGGCACGTCGCCGTCCAGCGCCTCGGTGATCGCCAGCGCGGTGACCTTGCCGATGCCCGGCAGATCGGTCAGGCCGCCGACCCGTGCCAGCCGTACCAGCTCGTCGGGGGGCAGGTCGGCGACCACGGCGGCGGCGTTGCGGAAGGCCCGCACGCGGTAGGTGGGCTCGCCGGCCCGTTCGAGCAGGTAGGCGATCTCGCGCAGCGCCTCGACGGGTGTCATGTGCTGATACGTACCCAAGCCGATGCCAAGGGGCCATTGAAGCCTTACGACGTGCGCCGATAGGCTGTTCGGCCAACGAAAGCAGGAGCTTGATGGGTTACTCGCCGCCCGCGCCGCCTCCGATGCCGGAGGCCCCCAAGCGGTCGAAGGCGTCGAAGGTGGTCACGCTGTCCGTCCTCGGCATCGTGTCCGTTCTCTTGGTGGGCTACTGCTCGGCCCAGAACGACGACGACGTGACGGCCGACTGCGTCGACATGAACAACCAGCTGAGCGACGGCTCGTACGAGGTCGTCGACGAGTCCCTCTGCGACGATGACGACGACGGCACCTCCCACTTCTACGGCGGCTCACGCGGCGCCTACCACTGGTACTACGGCGGCACCAGGATCGGCACGCGCGTCCGCGCCGGCACCAGCTACCGCCCCTCCGACGTGAACATCTCCAGCCGCAAAGGCCGCGACATCCAGCGCGGCGGCTTCGGCAGCCACTGGAGCGGCGGCGGCTGACGGTGCGGCGCGAACACGGCACTCCCCGGGACGGCTGGGAGAAGACGATCGAGAGCCATGGGCTGGCCTATCACCGGGCCGCCCATCCGGAAGGGCTCACCCGGCCCTACTGGGATGAGTCCATCCACTATGTCTTCTCCATGGAGGAAGTGGAGGGGCTGGAGGAGCAGGTCGAGGAGCTCCACGAGATGTGCCTGCACGCCGTCGAGCACGTCGTCTCGACCGCCCGCTACGCCGACTTCGCCATCCCCGACTGGGCGCACGAGGACGTGGCGCGCTCCTGGGAGCGGCGTGACCCGCACCTGTACGCCCGCTTCGACCTGCGCTACGACGGCACAGGGCCGGCCAAGCTGCTGGAGTACAACGCCGACACGCCCACCTCGCTGGTCGAGTCGTCGGTGGCGCAGTGGTTCTGGCTCAAGGACGTCCACCCCGCGGACGACCAGTGGAACTCCATCCACGAGCGGCTCGTGGACCGCTGGCGGGAGCTGACCCTGCCCGCTGGGCCCGTCCACTTCGCCTGGACGAACATGGACGAGACCGGCGAGGAGGCGATGACCCTGGCCTACCTCCAGGAGACCGCCGAGCAGGCCGGGCTGGGCACGGTCGCCGTCGCCATGGAGGACATCGGCTGGGACGCGCTCAACCGCCGCTTCGTCGACGTCGAGGAGCGGATGATCCGCTCGGCGTTCAAGCTCTACCCGTGGGAGTGGATGCTGGCCGACCCGTTCGGGCGGCACGCCGTCCGGCACGCGACCTGGATCGAGCCGCTGTGGAAGACGCTGCTGTCGAACAAGGCGCTGCTGGCCGTCCTCTGGGAGCTCTATCCGGACCATCCCAACCTGCTGCCCGCCTACCTCGACGGCCCCCGTGACCTGGACTCCTACATCGCCAAGCCGCTCCTGGGCAGGGAGGGCGCGTCGATGCGCGTCGTCACGCCGGACGGCACCCAGGAGACGCCCGGCTCCTACGGCCAGGAGGGCTACGTCTACCAGGGGTTCGACGCCCTGCCCGACTTCGAAGGCGAGCGGCCGGTGCTCGGCGCCTGGGTGATCGCCGACGAGGCCGCCGGAATGGGTATCAGGGAGACTACTGGCCTGATCACCGACGACACCTCTTCCTTCGTCCCTCACCGAATCGAGCACCCATGACCCTGCTGGAAACCCTCGCCCGCGGCGCGGGCGCCATCGCCGCCTACGCCGCCGTGGGCGTCGTGCTGCTCATCGTCGGCTTCTACGTGATCGACCTCGCCACGCCGGGCAAGCTGAGCTCGGTCATCCGTACCGAGCGCAACCCCAACGCCACGCTGCTGGCCACCTCGGCGCTGGCCGCGGTGGGCCTGATCGTCGCGGCCTCCATCTGGTCCTCGGGCGGCCGGCTCACCGAGGGCCTGGCGGGCACGGTGGTCTTCGGGCTGGTCGGCATCGTGGTGCAGACCGTCGCCATGCTCGTCTTCGACAAGCTGGTCGGCATCTCGGTACGCGATCTGGTCAAGGAGCCCGAGCTGCAGCCCGGCGCCCGCCTGCTCGCCGTCACCCACGTCGCCATCGGGCTCATCACCGCCGTCGCGGTCATCTGACCCAGACCCTGCCATGACCTCGGCCGTGCTCGCGTCGCGGTCATCTGACTCCACCTGGCACTCTAGGAGGCGTGACAGATCGGACCCGGGAGGACACCACGCGCAGGCTGGAGCGGGCCATGGGCTCGCTCGGCACTGCGGCCATGGCACGCATGGACGATCAGCTGCCGTGGTTCCGCGCCCTCAGCGCAGAGGACCGCTCCTGGGTGGGACTCGTGGCGCAGGCCGGCATCGCCGCGTTCGTGGAGTGGTTCCAGCACGCGGGCGAGAACCGGCCCACGCCCAGCATCGAGTTCTTCGGCACCGCGCCACGTGAGCTGAAGCGGTCGATCTCCCTGCAGCAGACCGTCGACATCGTCAGGGTCGTCGTGGAGGTGGTCGAGGCGCAGACCGACGAGCTGGCCGCGCCGGGCGGCGAGGACCAGCTGGAGCAGGCCATGCTCCGCTACACCCGCGACGTGGCCTTCGCCGCCGCCCACGTCTACGCCCGCGAAGCGGAGGCCAGGGGCTCGTGGGACGCCCGGCTGGAGGCGCTGATCGTCGACGCGCTGGTGCGCGGCGAGGTGGACGACGGGCTGCACTCCTGGGCCGCCGCGCTGGGCTGGACCTCCTCCCCCGTCGTCGTGATCGCGGGCCGCGCCCCTGAGGGCGACCCGCGCGCGGTGATCGACGGGCTGCGCGAGAAGGGCCGCCGCATCGGCATGGACCTGCTCGCCGGTGTGCAGGCCGACCGGCTGATCGTGATCGTGGGCGGCGCCGACAGCGTGGACGCCGCCGCCAAGCAGGTCGTGGCCCGTTTCGGGGAGGGGTCGATCGTCATCGGGCCTGAGGTGCCCGACCTGCACGCCGCCGCCAGATCGGCCAAGGCGGCGCTGGCCGGGCTGAAGGCGTCCTCCGGCTGGCCCGACGCGCCCCGCCCGGTGCACGCCGACGACCTGCTCGCCGAGCGGGCGCTCGACGGCGACGACGACGCCAGGGAGCAGCTCATCGAGAGCGTCTACCTCCCGCTGGCCGGCACCCCGCTGCTCGATACGCTGGCCACGTACCTGGAGCAGGGCACCTCGCTGGAGGCCACCGCCCGGCTGCTGTTCGTCCACCCCAACACCGTGCGCTACCGGCTCAAGAAGATCACCGAGCTGACCGGCTACCAGCCGACCGAAGGCAGGTCGGCCTTCACCTTGCAGGTGGGGCTGATTCTCGGCAGGCTTTCGGAGAGCGCTGTCACCTGGCGCGCCCTAACGTAATAACCCCGAAACCCCCACTGTAGGGTTCCTACAAAACCCCTGGGACGAAGTTCGTACGGATCCTTATCCGCGTGTCGAACCTCTACAGGGCAGTGTGGATTTCGTGCTTGTACTCGTCGCCCCGGGCCAAGGTGCCCAGACTCCAGGCTTCCTGACACCCTGGCTCGAACTCCCCGGCTTCGCGGATCGGCTGTCCGCGTGGTCCGAGGTCGTGGGCCTCGATCTGATCACCTATGGGACCAAGGCCGACGCCGACGAGATCCGCGACACCGCGGTCGCCCAGCCGCTGCTCGTAGCCGCCGCGATGGCCTCCGCCGAGGCGCTCGGCGTGGCGCCCGACCTGCTGGCCGGCCACAGCGTCGGCGAGTTCGCCACGGCGGCGCTGGCCGGCGTGCTGACCCCCGAGCAGGCGCTGTCGCTGGTGCGCGAGCGCGCCCAGGCCATGGCCAAGGCCGCCGCCGTCACCGAGACCGGCATGACCGCGGTGCTCGGCGGCGTGGAGGAAGAGGTGCTGGCCGCCATCGACAAGCACGGCCTGACCCCCGCCAACGTCAACGGCGCCGGCCAGATCGTCGCGGGCGGCACGCTGGAGCAGCTGGCCGCCTTCAAGGAGGACGGCCCGGCCCGTGCCAGGCAGATCGCGCTCTCCGTCGCGGGCGCCTTCCACACCGTGCACATGGCCCCGGCCGTCGACCACCTGCGCGTCGCCGCCGAGGGCATCGCCCCCGCCGACCCGCGGGTCAAGCTGCTGTCCAACGCCGACGGCGCGGTCGTCACCGACGGCACCGTGCTGATGCGGCGCCTGATCGACCAGGTCAGCAGCCCCGTCCGCTGGGACCGCTGCATGGCCACGATGGCCGACCTGGGCGTCACCGGGATGATCGAGCTGCTGCCGGGCGGCACGCTGACCGGCCTGGCCAAGCGCGCGCTGCGGGGCGTACGAACCGTGGCGCTGAAGACCCCCGACGATCTCGACGCGGCCAGGGAGCTGACCAAGTGAGGATTCCCGACATCGCCCCGGGCGCCAAGGTGCTGGCCCTCGGCCACTACCAGCCGTCCAACGTCGTCACCAACGACGACCTGGCCAAGACCATGGACACCAACGACGAGTGGATCCAGTCCCGCGTCGGCATCAAGGAACGCCGGGTGGCCGGCGCCGAAGAGTCCGTCGAGGACATGGCCGTGCAGGCCGGCGGCAAGGCACTGGCCGCCAGCGGCCTGTCGGCCGGTGACATCGACCTGGTCATCGTCGCCACCTGCACGCTGGAGAGCCAGATCCCCAACGCCGCGGCCGTCGTGGCCCACCGCCTGGGCATCAAGTCGCCCGGCGCGTTCGACGTGAACGCCGCCTGCGCCGGCTTCTGCTTCGCGCTCGGCGTGGCCAGCTCCGCGATCCGCGCCGGCTCGGCCCGGCACGTGCTGGTCATCGGCGCCGAGAAGCTGTCCCAGTGGATCGACTGGACCGACAGGTCCACCGCCGTGATCTTCGCCGACGGCGCGGGCGCCGCGGTGGTGGGCCCCTCCGACGCGCCCGGCATCGGGCCGGTCGTCTGGGGCAGCTCGGGCGACAAGTCCGACGCGATCATCATCAACGACCGTCATGACTCCCTCCACCAGGAGGGTCAGACCGTGTTCCGCTGGGCCACCACCGCGCTGCACCCGGTGGCCAAGGAGGCCTGCGAGCGCGCCGGGGTCGACCCCTCGGAGCTGGCGGCCTTCGTACCTCACCAAGCCAACCTGCGCATCATCGAGGCCATCGCCCGTAAGATCGGCGCCGACCAGGCCGTCATCGGGCGCGACATCGTGACCGCCGGCAACACCTCCGCCGCGTCCATCCCGCTCGCGCTCTCGCGCATGCTGGAGCGCGGCGAGGTGCGCTCGGGTCAGCTCGCGCTCATCCTCGGCTTCGGCGCCGGCCTGACCTATGCGGGTCAGGTCATCGAGATTCCGTAGGATCCGGTACGGCTCATGCCGTACCCATCAGTGCTTGTACGGCCTGAGCCGTACAGAACCAGAAAACACCAAAGGAGAAATAGCGACATGGCTGCCACCGAGCAGGAGATCCTCGAGGGCCTCGGCAAGATCATCAACGAGATCACCGGCATTCCGGTGAGCGACGTCACCCCCGAGAAGAACTTCGTGGACGACCTCGACATCGACTCCCTGTCCATGGTCGAGATCGCCGTGGCCGCCCAGGACGAGTTCGGCGTCGAGATTCCCGACGACCAGCTCAAGAACCTGAAGACGGTCAAGGACGTCCTTACCTTCATCCAGAACTGATCTCACACCCAACCTGATCGACAAGGAGCGCGAAACGTGAGTGCAAACCGGGTACGTGTCGTGGTCACCGGGCTCGGCGCGACGACGCCCGTCGGTGGAGACGTCACCTCGACCTGGTCGGCGCTCCTCGCCGGTCAGTCGGGCGTCGAGACCATCAACGCGGACTGGATCGACACCGTCCCCGTGAAGTTCGCGGGGACGGCCGCCGTCGATCCGACCGAGGTGCTGCCCAGGCCCGAGGCCCGTCGCCTCGACCGCAGCGAGCAGCTGGCCATGGTCGCCGCTCGTGAGGCCTGGCAGGACGCGGGCGCCCCCGAGGTGGCGCCCGAGCGGCTCGGCGTCGTGGTGTCCTCCGGCATCGGCGGCATCACCACCACACTGTCCGCCTACGACACCTACAAGGAGCGGGGCTGGAACCGGCTCTCGCCCTTCACCGTGCCGATGCTGATGCCCAATGGCCCGGCCGCCTGGATCGGTCTCGATCGCGGCGCCCAGGCCGGCGTGCACGCGACCGTGTCGGCGTGCGCGTCCGGCGCGGAGGCCATCGGCTACGCGATGGACATGATCAGGTCCGGCCGCGCCGACGTGGTGATCGCGGGCGGCACCGAGGCGGCGATCCACGGTCTCAACGTGGCCGCCTTCGCCGCCGCGCGCGCCATGTCCACCCGCAACGACGACCCCGCGGGCGCCTCGCGGCCGTGGGACCGCGATCGTGACGGGTTCGTGCTCGGCGAGGGCGCGGGCATCATCGTGCTCGAGTCCGAGGAGTACGCCCGTGCGCGCGGCGCGCGGATCTACGCCTACGCCTCGGGCGTCGGCTACTCCGCCGACTCCCACCACATCACCCAGCCCGAGCCGGAGGGCCGGGGCATCAGCATGGCGATGACCCAGGCGCTCACCGACGCGGGCATCACCGGCCAGGACGTCAAGCACGTCAACGCGCACGCCACCTCCACCCCGGCGGGCGACGTCATCGAGGTGCAGGCGGTGGCCAAGGCCATCGGCACGCACCCGCTGGTCACCTCGACCAAGTCCATGACCGGCCATCTGCTGGGCGGCGCGGGCGGCATCGAGTCGGTCTTCACGATCAAGGCGCTCCAGGAGCGCATCGTGCCGGCCACCATCAACCTGGACAACCTCGACGACGGCATCGAGGTGGACCTCGTCTACGGCGAGAACCGCCCGCTGCCGCAAGGCGACATCGCCGCGGTCAACAACTCGTTCGGATTCGGTGGTCACAACGTGGCAGTCGTGTTCAAGGGGGCTTAGATGACTGTGCTCGACAATCGAGTGGCGCCGCAGGAGTCCGATCAGGAGCCCGCCGATCCCCGCGATCCGGTCGTCAGGCTGACCGCGCTGCTCGACGAGGGCACGCTGCGGTTAATCACTCCTGAAGACAAGAGCGGCGTACTCGCCGCCATGGGCCGCGTCGAAGGTGTGCCCGTCGTCGCTTTCTGCAGTGACGCCCGCTTCCAGGGCGGCGCGATGGGCGGCGAGGGCTGCGAGCACATCGTGCACGCCTACGACGTGGCCGTCCGCGAACGGGTGCCGGTCATCGGGATCTGGCACTCCGGCGGTGCGCGACTCGCCGAAGGCGTCGAGTCGCTGCACGCCGTCGGCCGGGTCTTCGCCGCGATGACCAAGGCCTCGGGCGTGGTGCCGCAGATCTCCGTGGTCGTCGGGCCCGCCGCCGGTGGCGCCGCCTACGGGCCGGCGCTGACCGACCTGGTGATCCTGGCCGACTCCGGCCGCATCTTCGTCACCGGCCCCGACGTGGTCCGCAGCGTCACCGGTGAGGACGTCACCAGCGCCGCGCTGGGCGGCCCCGAGCCGCACAGCAAGCGCAGCGGCGTCGTGCACGTCGTCACCAAGTCCGAGACCGACGCGCTGCTGCGCGCCCGGCAGCTGGCCGTGCTCCTCGGCCACCAGGGACGGGTACGCACGACGGGCATCGACGAGGTCGACTTCTCCACGCTGCTGCCGGAGTCGGCGCGGCGGGCATACGACGTCAAGCCGCTGGTCAACGGCCTGCTCGACGAGCCGGGCATCGAGCTGCACCCCAAGTGGGCACCGAACATCGTCACGTCGCTGGGCCGCCTCGGTGGCCGGACGGTCGGCGTGATCGCCAACAACCCGATGCGGCTGGGTGGCTGCCTCGACGCCACGTCCGCCGAGAAAGCTGCCCGCTTCGTTCGTATGTGTGACGCTTTCGGCGTCCCATTGGTTGTCCTCGTCGACGTGCCCGGTTATCTCCCTGGTGTCGGGCAGGAGCACGACGGCGTGGTCCGCCGCGGCGCCAAGCTGCTGCACGCCTTCGCCGAGGCGTCGGTGCCGCGCGTCACGCTGGTCACGCGCAAGGCGTACGGCGGCGCGTACATCGCCATGAACTCCCGCGCGCTGGGCGCCACCAAGGTGTTCGCCTGGCCGACGACCGAGGTCGCGGTCATGGGCGCGGTCGCGGCGGTGCGCATCCTGAAGCGGCGCGAGCTGGCCGCGGCTCCCGAAGAGGAGCGGGCCGAGCTGGAGCAGCGGCTGGCCGAGGAGCACGAGAAGCTGGCCGGCGGGCTCGAGCGGGCGCGACAGCTGGGCGTGATCGACGAGGTCATCAAGCCGGAGGAGACCCGGGGGGCGATCGCCAAGGTCCTCGCCCAGGCCACCCCGGCCAGGGGCGCCCACGGGAACATCCCGCTGTAGCCGCCCCCGCGGTCACCTGAGTAGGGCCCCGCACCTCCTGGGTGCGGGGCCCTTTCACGTTCAGGCGGATGTTCCTCGGACGTTCTGGCGGGGTGTCCCTCAGACGGGCGCTGGCGTGTGTGCCTCAGACGGGCGCTGGCGTGTGTGTGCCACAGGCGTTGTGGCGGTTGTGTGTGCTTCAGGCGGCCTCGTGCGGGTCTCAGACGGCGGCGTGCAGCCAGCGGACGGGCGCGCCGTCGCCGGCGTACCTGAACGGCTCCAGCTCCTCGTCCCACGGCCGGCCGAGCAGCTTGTCCAGCTCGTCCTCCAGCACCGCGCGCCCCTGGGCGGCCATCATCATCGCGGTGCGGAGCCGGTCCTCGGGGATCATGATGTCGCCCGCGGCCCCGACGACCGCGCTGAAGGCGCCGAGCGTCGGCGTATAGGCATGCCGGGACCCGTCGACACCCGGTGAGGCGTCCTCGGTGATCTCGAAGCGGATCCGCTGCCAGCCCATGAGGGAGGAGGTGATGGCCGCCGCGATGCCCGGACGACCCTCCCACTCCGCCTGCGCCCGCACGACATTGGGCGCAGCGGGTTGCGGCGTCCACGTCAGGTCCACGGGTACGCCAAGAACACCCGCGACCGCCCATTCGATATGAGGGCACAGCGCGGGCTGAGCTGAGTGGACGTAGAGCACGCCACAAGCAGACACCGGACCTCCCGATTCGGTACGAGGTGCGCCTTCCCCAACGGCCTCGCCCCGGGATGATCACAAGTGACTAGGGAGAGACTACCGTCGGTCGCTACTGCGCACCAGAGGGGGGCCATACCAACTTGGTGCCGCAGTGGCGTGTGACACGCGGGTGAGCGCGGAAAGATACCCGCTCATGGACATCCAATCTGTCGGCGAGTCGCTCATCCGGCCAGGTCAGATACTGACCGACCGGGGAGCGCTGTCCGCCGCGGCTCGCTGGACTCAGGCCGTCGCCGACGCCGACGGCGTCTGCGTGATCCACCTGTCACCCGGCGTCGACCCCATCGAGATCACCATGGATCTGCGGGAGCGCGGCTTCAGAGCCTCCCCCAACCATCTGCTCACGGGGCAGCCGCTGTTCTGGGGCGGGCCGGCGTCCCGGCCGTTCCCTACCTCGGCCGTGTCGTACAGACCGGGCAGAGCGCGCTCGGACGTCGTCGTGGGCCTGCTCGACACCGGGATCGCCCCGCACCCGTGGTGGGCCGACAGCGATTGGTACAAGGAGCAGCCCGGAGACGACGCCGAGATGCTCGAAGGCCCCCAGGCGGGCCACGGGACCTTCCTCGCCGGGCTGCTGCTGCGGCAGGCGCCGGGCGTGTCGCTGCGGGCGTGGCGGGTGCTCGACGGGCAGGGCGTCGGCGACGAGGCGGGCGTGGTCCGCGCCCTCAACCGGCTGCGCGAGCGCCCGCCGCAGGTCCTGAACCTGTCCTTCGGCTGCCACACCTTCGACGACCGGCCGCCGCCCCTCCTGGCCGACGCGCTGCGGAGCCTGACCGACACCGTCGCGGTGGCCTGCGCGGGCAACACCGCGAGCGAACGGCCGTTCTGGCCGGCCGCGCTGTCGGAGGTCGTCGGCGTGGGCGCGGTCGACGCGGCACAGGAGCACCGGGCGCCGTTCTCGGCCTACGGCTCCTGGGTCGACGCGTGCGCCCGTGGCGAGTGGCTGGCCAGCAGTTTCCTGGAGCGCGACGACTTCTCCGGCTACGCCGTCTGGAGCGGCACCTCCTTCGCCACGGCCCTGGTCGCGGGCGCCATCGCGAGCGCCGCCAAGGATCTGCCCGTCAAGGAGGCGGCCGGGCGAGTCCTTGACCCTGAGACGACCCGGCAAATTCCCGATCTGGGAGTTCTCATCAGGTCGAGTCTGTAGAGTTTACGCTCAGTCCTCGGCCAATCACGAGGAGGCAGGGTGGCCTCCTCGTCCGTCACGGCGAAGGAGGCCGCATGCACGAGCCACGCGATCCTGCGGAGCTGCTCAAGGCTGCGGCCGAAGACGACCACACGGCCTGGGACCAGCTTGAGTCCAGGTTCGGCTCGCGCATGTGGGCTGTCGCCCGCGCGTGCGGGCTGAACGAAGCCGACGCGGCGGACGCGGTCCAGGGTGCCTGGCTGCGGCTGCTCGAAAACCTCCACACCATCAGGGAACCATCAGGCGTCGGCGCGTGGCTGGCGACGACCACGCGTCGCGAGGCGCTTCTGATCATCAGGAAGGAACCACCCGGATTTCCCTCCTTCGACGTCGTACACGACCCTGATCCGGCGTCTGCCGTCCTGGAGGCCGACGGCAGGCACCTGCTTTGGAAGTCGGTCTCCGCCATGCACGAGCCTTGCCGTACCCTCCTCCAGCTGGTGGCGACGGATATGGGGAGCCAGCAGGTGGCGATGCGGCTCGGCATGCCCGTGGGCACCGTGGGTCCAACCAGGATCCGGTGCCTGGAAAAACTGCGCACCCTGCTCTCACTACAGGAGACGGTGCAATGATCAACGATGAGTATTTCCTGGCGGCTCTCCGGCTCGCCGCCGGGAGCGATCCGATCCCTGGGCATGTTTCCGCCGCCGCACGCGATGCCTTCGGACTCCGGGTCTCTCAAGCCGTTACCGCTCCGCCCGCCGACTGCGCCGCACCCCGTGGCGTACGAGGCGGCGACGGTCCCGGCATGATCCGTTTCGTCGCGGCCGGCCTCACCTTCGATCTGGAGGTGACGGTGGGCGACGGACTCATCGACGTCGCGGGACAAGTGTTCCCGCATCCCGGCGAGGGCAGCCACGTCGATGTGAGGACCCCGCATCTGACGCTCACCAGGCGTCTTGCGCGTTCGGGCCAGTTCGCGGTCACCGGCCTGCCTCCGGGCTGGCTCAGCGTGGTCTGCCACCGGCCCGGCTTCGCACCCGTCCAAACCAGGTGGGTGCGGATCCGCCCATGACCAGCCGGGAGCCAGGCACCGCGTCCCACCCCCTGGCTCCCAACCCCTCCTCTACGAAGCTCAAGGCGCCATGATCGCAACGTCGGACGACCGTTCCGCCCCCGACACCATCGGGCCGCTGGTGGTGGCGGCCGAGACGGCGGTGCTGCGTTCGGTGGTCGATCCCCAGCAGGCGCTGCACGCCGGGCGCACCGTCCTGGCCGCCGCCCGGGCGGCGGACTGCGCCGAAGCCGCGGTGGTCGCCCACAGAGCGATGGCCCTGGCCGCCCGCGAGCTCGGCGATCTCGAAGCCGCGGAAGACCACCTCCGGCTGGCCATCGGCACTCCCGGCGCCACGCGACAGCGTCTGGCCCAGGCCCGACTGTCCTTGGTGACGGTACGCACCGAACGCGGCCACCCCCTGCAGGCGCTCCGGGTCGCCGCCCTGGCCTGGGCCTACCTCTCCCCGCTCGACCGGGCCAAGCTCGACACCCAGCGCGCCGTCGCGCTCGCCCACCTGGGCCGCTACCAGGAGGCCATCGCCTCGTGCGACCGCGCGCTCCAGGCGCTCGTGGCCGCGCCGGGCACCATCGACGACCGCCGCTTCCTGGCCGGCGGTTTGCTCAACCGCGGCCTCGTCCACGCCTACCGGAGCGACTGGGACGCCGCGACCCGCGACATCACCGCCTGCCTGGAGATCTCCCGTCACGCCAGGCTCGACCACCTGGCCCGCCTGGCCGCCGCCAACCTGCCCTTCCTCGCGGTCCGTCAGGGCGACATCACCGGAGCCTTCGCCCACTACCGGGCGGCCGAGAACACCCTGTTCGGCTTCCCCGAGCGGCTGGCCACGATGCGGGCCGACTTCGCCGGGGCCCTGCTCGCCGCGCACCTCCCCGGCGAGGCCAGAGCGCTGCTCAGCCTGGCCGTACCCGATCTGGAATCGTCGGCCGCGCTGGTGGCGCTGGCCGAGGCGCGGCTGAAGCTGGCCCAGGTCGAGCTGCTCACCGGCGACGCACGCCGCGCGCTGGCCGTGGCCGAGCAGGCGGCGGTCGAGCTGGCCGAGCAGGACCGCCTCTCCTGGCTGCCGCTGGCCACGGAGGTGGTGCTGCGGGCCCGCCTCACGCTGGAGGGGTCCTCCCCGGACCTGCTCGACCAGCTGATCGCGTGCGCCGACGACCTCGAGAACGGTCCCGCCTTCCTGGCCGGCGCCGCCGCGCTGCGCCTGGTGGCCGCGGAGGCGGCGCTGGCGCTCGACGACCACCCGACGGCGTCGGCGCAGCTGGCCCGCCTCACGGTGCACGCCCAGCGCGTCGAACGCTGGGTTCCCGCCGGGACCCGCCTCACGTCGCTGGCCTCGGAGTTGCAGGCCAAGCACCTCGAGCAGGTGTCACAGATCCCGGTGCTGGTGCGTCAGCACGCCCTCGCGCTGGAGGCGGCGCTGCGGGAGGACGTCGCCCAGGCGTTCCGCGCGGTCCACGACGGGCTGGCCGACATGGGCGGCAGCATGGACTCCTTCGAGGATCCTTCGCTGCGGGCTCACGCGGCGCGGGCGGGTGAGCGGCTGGCGGCGTTCGGGCTGACGATGGCGGTGCGTGACGGGTGCCCCCGGGAGGTGTTCGACTGGGCCGAACGCTGGCGGGCGGTGGCCGCTCCCGCGCACGCCTGCGGGCTGGCCGATCCCGACGCCGTGCGGGCCGGGCTGGGCGGCGCGGCGCTGGTCGAGTTCGTCGTCGAAGGCTCCTCGCTGCTGGCCGTGCTGATCACCGGCGAACGGCTCACGCTGCGGCGGCTGGGCGATGTGCGGTCGATTCGCGAGGCGCTCGTCCGCCTGCGCTACGCACTGCGCCGGGCCGCGCTCGGCGACGGCGGCGCCGCCGCCGCGGCCCGGGTCGAGCCGGCCGCGGCGGAGCTCGAACGCCTGCTGCTCCGGCCCCTGCACACCGAGCTCGCCGACCGGCCACTGGTCCTGGTGCCCGCCGGCCCGCTGCACACGGTGCCGTGGGGGGCGCTGCCGAGCCTGCGTGATCGGCCGGTGTCCGTGGCCGCGAGCGCGTCCGCCTGGCTGGCGGCCGGGCGGCGCGCCACCGTACCCGCCGAACGGCCCGTGATGATCGCCGCGGCCGGGCCGGGGCTGGCGCACGCGCGCGCTGAGGTCGCACAGGTGCTCGCCTGTCATCCCGGGGGACGCGAGGTGCCCGCCCGATCCGGGGCCGTGCTGGCGGCGCTGACCAGCGCCGACGTGCTGCATCTGGCGGCGCACGGGGTGTTCCACGCGCGTAGCCCGCTGCTGTCGGGCATCACGCTCTCCGACGGGCAGCTCATGGCGTACGACCTGCTCGGGCTCTCCCGGACGGCCGGGCTCGTGGTGCTGTCGGCGTGCGACTCGGGGATGGCGCACACGCCCACGGACGGAGCACCGCTCGGGCTGGCCGGAACGTTCCTGGCCAGGGGCACGTCCTGCGTCGTCGCGGGAATGGTGCCGGTGCGCGACGAGGAGGCGTTGGCGGTGATGTCCGCCTTCCACGGGCTCCTCGCCGAGGGCCAGGCTCCCGCCTCGGCCCTGGCATCGGCCTCGGCCAAGACGGGAGTGCTCGGCTTCGTGTGCTTCGGCGCGGGAAACCGGCGGTTCACCAGAGGCCGGGCAGGGGCTCAGCGCGCCGGGGACCGGGCGGGAGCACAGCCGGTGACGACCGACGCCGACGCTCAGCCGATGGCGATCGGCGCTCAGCCGGCGGCGGAGGCTCAGCCGATGGCGGAGGCTCAGCCGATGGCGATCGGCCGGGTGGGGTCGGCGACCCACTCCGACCACGAGCCCACGTAGAGCGCCGCGGGCAGGCCCGCCACCTCCATGGCCAGCAGCTCGTGCGCGGCCGTGACGCCGGAGCCGCAGTAGGCTCCGGCCGGCACCCCCTCACCCACCCCGAGGGCGGCGAACCGCTCGCGCAGGTCGGCCGCGGGACGGAACCGGCCATCGGGGCCGATATTCTCCGTGGTCGGCGCGCTGACGGCACCGGGCACGTGCCCGGCGACGGGGTCGATCGGCTCCACCTCACCTCGATAACGCTCACCCGCCCGCGCGTCCAGCAGCACTCCCGATGTCGCGAGCGCCCCGGCCTCGGCGGCGCTCAGCAGTGGCATCCCGCCCGGCCTGGCGACGAAGTCACCGGGCGCCACCTCGGGCGTCTCCTTGACGACCGGCAAACCCGCGTCGGCCCAGGCGGACAGGCCGCCGTCCAGCACCCGGACGTCCGGGTGACCGAAGTAACGCAGCGTCCACCAGGCCCGCGCGGCGGCCATCGAGCCCGTGTCGTCGTAGACGACCACCGGCCGTTCGCCGGACACCCCCAGCCGCCGCATCGCGCTCTCGAAGTCGTCCGGCTCCGGCAGCGGATGCCGCCCGGCCGTTCCGGCCGGCGCGGCGAGGTCGGCGTCGAGGGCGCAGAAGACGGCGCCCGGCAGGTGCCCCTCGGCATACATCTCGATCCCCGGCGGGCCGCCGAGCCGCCACCGCACGTCGAGCAGGGTCACGCCGTCCAGCGCGGCGAGCTCCTCGGGCGTGATCAACGGGCTCATCGGGTGCTCACCTCAGTTGCCATGAATGACCTCATCGGCTGCTTACCTCCAAGAGTGGTACGTGCTGTTCGGCCGTCGTCATCGAACCGTGGTAGCCGGTGAACAGCGCCTCGATCGGATGCGCGGTCGGCGCGGTGAGCGCCAGGTCAGCGTACGGGACGGCCACGACGTCGCCGATGCGCTCCAGCCATTCGGACCGCACGCGCGGCCCGAACCAGCCGGACTCGACCGCCTCCTGCCTCGACACCACCCATGCCCTGCCCGCCAGGGTCTCACGCCACGCGTCGAGCACCTCGGAGGCGGCGCCTGGCTCGGCGTACACGTGCCTGGCCCGCGCCTCCCCGCCGAGCATCGCCACGCCCCGGCTCAGCGCCGGGTCGGCCTCGGCGTCGACCTTGTCGGTCACGTTGACCATGCCGTGGTCGGCGGTGATGTAGAGGGCGGAGCCGGCAGGCAGGTCCGCGGCCATGCGCTCGGCCATCCGGTCGACGATTTCCAGCTGGTCGAGCCACTCCTCGCTGCCCCAGCCGGTCATGTGGCCCATCGCGTCGAGGTCGCCGTAGTAGACGGTGACGTGGGCTCTCGGCTCGGCCATCGCCGCGCGTACCCTGGCCACGCGCTCGTCGACGCTGTCGGCGGCCAGGTAGCGCACACCGCGGTAGACGGCCTCGGTCAGGCCGCTCCCCTCGAACTGGGCCGGAGCCACATAACTCGGCACGATCCCCGCGGCGGCGGCGCGCTGGAAGACGGTCTCGGCGGGCTGCCATCGGCTCGGCTCCATGAAGGCGCCGCCGGGCAGCGTCCACCGCAGGCAGTTGAACAGGTGCCCGGCGCCCGGCACGGCCAGCATCAGACCCAGCATGCCGTGCTCACCGGGCGACACACCGGTGCCCAGCGAGCACAGGCTGGTGACGGTGGTGGCGGGGAACCCGGCGGTGAGCGTGGTCCGGGTGGCGGCGGCGAGGAAGGGCGCCCGGTCGGCGTGCGCTTGGAGCAGCTCGTCACCGAGCCCGTCCACGAGGAACAGGCAGACGCGGTCGGCGGGGGCGAGCTGGAGGGTGTTCGGCTCGGCCATGCCCAGCGCCGCGAGCAGCGCCCCGGGCAGCTCGGCCAGCGACGCGGTGCCGTAGCTGGGAATCAGTGGCGCGTATCCGCCCATGACGCTCCATTCCGTTCGTCCGACAACTCGATCACATGATCGCCGCCAAACCCGCTTGATCGCCGCAAACCCAAAAGCGGATCTTGTTGTACGGCACCGCCAAGTAGGCGCAACCCGCCACACGTGGCTGAGGGCCTCCAGGAAAACGGCCGCTGAGCCCGGCGGGCGGTCTCTCCGACAGACCCCCTCCATCCGTTACGGCAAGCCGCACCCACCGCCACCCACCACACATGGCTAGGGGCCTCCAGGGAAACGGCCGCTGAGCCCGCACATGGCTGGGCGACGTTACGTGCGTATTCTTGGCCGTCTTCTTCGCTTGATCGGCTGGGCGCCGTACATATGGTGCGGGACTGTTCGTGAGGAATGTCCGGCTGGAGCGGCGCGCTCAAGCGCGGCCGCATGGGCACCGCGGATCCGGTAGATCCGGTGGTCGCGGCAGATTTGGTGAACGCGGCAGATCCGGTGGATCCGGTGGACGCGGTGGACGCGGTGGATCCCGTAGATGGTGTGGGCCAGTTGGGGCAGCCACCATCGCAGGCGCACGGCCGCCGTGGGCCGGACGGCGCCGCCGGGACGCTAGTAGCTGGGCGTGGCTCATCGACCCCGCCCGAGAGCGCCGTGCGCTGTCGCCGAGGTTCCCTCCTGGGCGTGGTCCCATGGACCGGAGTGCGCGTTGTCTGCATGCCTCTTGCCCTGGTGGCGCCGAGAGGGTGGGCGCCTGGGAGTGGTTTGTCAGGTCGTGGCGCGGGCGGTGGCCTCGGAGAGGGACTTGGAGAAGGCGAGGACGTGGTTCACCGCGTCGGGGCCGTCGGCCGCCTCGCTCACCCGGAGCGAGAGGTCGTCCGCGGTGATGGCGCCCGTGTAGCCGTGGTCGGCCTCGCAGTTCTCGTCGCCGCAGGTGGCCGGCTCAAGATCGACGTGGGAGATGGCGCCCCAGCCGATCGTGAGCGTGACCTCCGTGGGAGGGACGCCGGGCACGTAGGAGGCGGGGTCGGGGACGACACGGGTGACCGCCACCGACTGGACGCGGCTCAGGCGCACCGCCTCCGTCGTCGTGGAGGCGTGTGAGGTCGAGACGCCTTCCACCGCCGGGTGTTCGTCGGTGTGGCAGACCAGCAGCCTCGTCGTCGACAGCACCAGGACGGTGACGTGCCTGCGCACTTCCATCGCGGGATCGAAGGTGGCCTCATGATGGACCACGAATGCGGTCACAGCCTCCTTGCCCAGCGCGGATTCGACCGCATCGGTGACGAGGTCGGGGTAGTAGCCGCTGCGCTCGATCGCTTCACGCAGGCCCGCGGCTGAGACTCGGGTTTCCCTCATGGGTCCATCCTGCCAGGACCGCGCAGTGCACTCACCCACCAGACATAACGCTCTATAACGTCTTTTATCCGTTATCTACGCGTACGGCCATGCGCAATTACCGGACGTGCCATTGCGCCTCATCACTGTCGCCGTGCCGACCACTCGAGTGACAAATGGTGAAATTTCATAGAAATGAGGTTTGGCGGCCCTCCGAGAACCACCGTCCAGCCGAACGCCTGGGAGTCCCAAGTTCGCGAACAGTGAAACGATCACAAGCTCTCAGAAGAGGTCAGTTACGGTCAAGACCCAAATTTTCCGGCAACGAGTCATCTCCATAGCAGCGCACGCTGGGTCCTATTGACGAGGGGTGCGCCAAAAGTTACGGTCGGGGCCGAAACCGAGCAGAATCGAACACGCTCGCTGGAGGTACGGACATGACGCGATCCCCTCTGGTAACCCTGGCCGGGTTCATCCCACGCTTGTCATCACCGCCACTGCCTGAGGTCGACGGCCGGAACCCGGCCGGACTCAGACCCGATGAGCGCCGTCTCGCCGCGAAGGGGACGTTATGAGGCGCCTGTTGGCAGGGGCGCTGTCGGCGGCTCTGCTGGCGGCGCTGCTCACCGTCCCGCTCGCGCCGGCGCAGGCCGCCGATCTGCGGATCGTCAACGGCGGTTTCGACGACGGACTGACCGGGTGGAGTGGATCGCACAGCCCGGGCGGTGTCACGGCCGTGACCTGGGACGGCCGCGGCACGGCGCGCGTCGCCGACGCCGAGCCGGGCAACGCGTACGGCAGGGAGAGCCTGCCGGGCCTGCCCGCCACCGCGGGTACGCGCTACACCGCCTACGCCCAGGTCTGGGCCGACAGCGGTAGCGCCGAGCTGTACCTGCGCTTCAGGGGAACCTCGGGCCAGCTCCTCGGCAGCGCGAACGCCTCGGTCACGGGCAAGCGGTGGAACGACGTCACGGCCTCCGGCGTCGCGCCCGCCGGCACGGCCACGGTCTCGGCGCTCATCTACTCGGGCGTCGCCAATGTGGGCACCGCCTACTGGGACGAGGTGCTGATCACCAAGGACACGACCGATCTCGGCGTGCAGCTCGAGAGCAGCGTGCCCAACGCCACCACGTTCGCGGGCGGCGACGCGTACGCGATCTACACCGGCACCGCGGACGCCAACCCGCAGCTCGCGGAGATCGACCTGGCCACCGAGAAGGTGACCAAGAAGATCACGATCCCGGACAGCGCCGCCACGCCCACGGTCGGCGGCTGGGCGGCGACCACGGCCACCGACGGCAGCGTCTACCTCGGCACCTACCCCAACTCCAAGCTCTACCGGCACATCCCCGGCCAGACGACGGTGACCGACCTCGGCAGGGCGGAGGGCGGCTACTCCTTCATCTGGGACCTGGAGGCGGGAGCGGGCGGGAAGGTCTACGGCGGCACCTACAACGACGGCCGCTACTTCAAGTACGACAACGGCGCCTTCACCACGATCGGCAGCGTGCCCATCGTGGCCGGTGCGCAGTACGTGCGCAGCCTCGCCCACGACCCGGTCGCCAACGCCACCTACCTGGGCACAGGGACGAACGCCGCGCTGGTCAGGTTCGACAACGTCACAGGGCGGACCGACAGCCTCCTGCCCGCCGCCTACGCGCACAACTCCATGGTGGGCGGCCTCACCTGGACCGGAGACAGGCTGTTCGCCTGGATCGACCGTACGCTGCTCGTCCTGCAGATCATCAAGAACGCCGACGGCTCCTACCGGGCCGTCACCGACGCCACGATCACCGATGTGGACCTGCACCACTCACCGGCCGCCGACGGCAAGGTCTGGCTGGTCAAGGACGGCCTGCTGCAGTCCTACGATCTGGCTGCCAAAACCGTGCGGGCGACGACCGTACAGCCCGGCTTGGACGTCACCGGCTACACCTGGGCGGACGGCACGCTCATCGGTCTCGGCGCGGCCGGCGACGGCACCAGGATCTTCAAGTACACGCCCGCGACCGGTCAGTGGAGCAGCCGGGTCGTCGGCGGCACCCCGGTCCTGCCCGCCGCGATCAACGCGCTCGGCGCCGGACCCGACGGGAAGATCTACACCGGCGGCTACCTGACGGGTGGCACCGGCGTGTACGACCCGCTGCGCGGCGACGCCGACGACGGCAGCCCGGACACGCCCACCCGTACCGGACTCAGCCAGACCGACAGCCTGCTGGCCCACGACGGGCGGCTCTACATCGGCGCCTATCCCTCGGCCAAGCTCTACAGCTACGACCCGGCGGGGCCGTGGCCGCCCACGCTCAGGTACACCGGCGGCGCGGTGGGCGACAAGGCCGACGACTGCGAGCCCGGTAACGGGCCGCCGCCGCAGGACCGCCCGTACGCGCTGGCCGGCGGCCCCGACGGCACGGTGTACATGGGCACGGTGCCCAAGTACGGCAAACGCAGCGGCGCGCTCACCATCTGGAAGGAGGGCACGGCGGGCCGGACCGTGTGCGTGGTGCGGGACCAGGCCGTCGTCTCGCTGGCCTACGCGGGCGGCAAGGTGTTCGGCGGCACCTCCACGCGCGGGGCGCTGGGCGTCGACCCCGTCTACGCCCCGGGAGCCTCGGCCACCCTGTTCTCCTACGATCCCGCGACCGGCGCCGTACGCACCCACCCGCTGCCGCTGACCGCGCCCAAGGCCGTGACAGCCCTCACCGAGGTGGACGGCGGGCTCTGGGGCCTGGCCGGTGGGTCGCTGTTCACGCTCGACCCGGCCAGCCCCGACGCGATCACCGTGAAGAGGCTGTTCGCCGACCCCGACTACACCGCCAAACCCAGCCTGGCCTGGCGCGATGGGGTTTTGCTGACCGTGGACAAGGATCCGGGCGGTGTGTACGGCACCTCAGGCGACCAGCTCTTCCGGATCGACAAGTCGACCAAGGCCATGACAGTGCTGCTGACCGACCCGGGGATGGAGGGACTGACGGCTGACAGGTTCGGCAACCTCTATTACAAGATCAACGAACGGCTGCACAGGCTCACGGTGACGGCGCCATAACCGATCTCCCCCAGCACCACGTCCCAGAGAAGGACTTGAGCCCGTGAAAAGACTGCTTTCGGCGTTACTCTCGCTGCTGGCAGGCGTGGCACTCGCGGTGGTCGCCGTGCCCGCCCTCCCCGCCCAGGCCGGAATCTGGCATGAGTATCCGTCCGCGGCCAACAGAACCTGCAATGACACCCAGACGTACAACGGGACCGCCTACCAGGTGTGCCTGGAGTTCAACGCCCCCCGTACGCAGGTACGCGCGGTGGCCTTCATCAACCCCGGCGCGTACACCAACTTCCAGGTCAACTTGACGCTGAAATTCGGCGGGGGCGGCCCGACCATCTCCGATTCGTGCCCGACGATGACCACGAACGCCAGCCGGGCCTGCTACACGGCGTTCACCGATCTCAGACGTCCCTACGCCGTCGCCGATGCCACCTTCGGCATCGGCGGAACCTGGCGGCCGACCGTCCGGGCCCTGGATATGAGGCTTTCGCTCAAGCAACAGGAGAAGTCGAACTGGTGCGGGCCCGCCGCCGTGCAGATGACGCTCGCCACGATGGGCTACTCGGCTCCGCCGCAGTCCGAACTGGCCGACAAGCTGGGCACCGACGAGGCGATCTACGGCATCACCTGGCCGGGACGGATCCCGGGCGTCATCAACCAATACCTGTCGGCCTCTGACTGGCAGTACTCGTTCGAAGGGCTGGACGTCAGCATCGACCAGACCCGCAAGATCGTCTTCAACCGGATCATCACCTCCCTGTCCCGCGGCAATCCAGTGATGATCATCGTGAAACCCGGCGCGTTGCCGTGGAACAACCAGGCCTCTCTGTTGCGGCACTACCTCGTCATTCACGGATACGGCGGCTTTTACACCGACGGGTCCTTCTATCCCACGACGTTCAAGGTCGCCGACCCGGCGGACGCGAGCGAACACTCCATCGACGCGCTGAACCTCGTCCTGGACAACGCGGGCACGGCGTGGAACTGGATCGACAACGTCGCGATCGTGCACGGCTGACCGAGCCCTTGGCCGCCCTCGGGCTCTCCGAGGGCGGCGGACGGTTTCGGGGAGGTGGACGGCCCGTCCGCCTCCCCGAAGGCCGAGCAGGGACGATCAGGCCAGCCTGCGGGGCCCGCCGTCCGGGCGGGGGCCCGGTGGGGTGCGGATCGTGGCGCGGGCGCCCAGGATGATGACGCCCTCCCGGCCCACCAGCACCTGGTCGAGCTCGAGACGGGCCACCTCCGGCAGGTCGTTGGCCAGGCGGCCCACCCTGACCAGGAGGTCCTCCAGGGCATTGACCGCGACAGGCGGGTAGCCGTACTCGCCGAACAGCAGCGGGGCCCCGCGGACCGAACGCACCAGCCCGGCGGCGTCCTCCCCCGTGAGCGGCGCGAGCCGGAAGCCCTGGTCGAGGAGGAGTCGCGCCGTCACCTCGCCCAGCCCGAACGACACGACGGGGCCGAACGCCGGGTTCTCGGTGACACTCACCACGGTCGGTACGGCGGGCTGCGGCGCCATCCGCTGGACCGCCAGCTCCACGTCCTCGCCGAACTGGGCGACGAACTCGGCGTGGGCATGCCGCACGCTGTCAGGCCCCGCGAGCCCGAGGCGTACGGTCCCGGCCCGGCGGGCGGCCTCGGCGCCGGCCACCTTGAGCACCACCGGCCAGCCCAGCCGTTCGGCGGCCACCACCGCCTCGTCCGGGGATCGCACCACCTCGGCCGGCCAGACGCTCAGCCCGTAGCAGGCGAGCAGCTCGGCGACGTCGGCGGCGTCGGCCTCGACCGGCGGGCCGGGCTCGGCGAAGAAGCTCCGCGCGGCCGCGGAAGACGCGGAAGCAGAAGCAACGGAGGCGGAAGACGCGGAGGCGGACGCCGCAGAAGCGGGTGCCGTGGATACGGAAGCCGCGTCATCGGCCGGGGCAGTGGTGGTGGTGGCCTGGTGGAGGGCGTGGTGGATCAAAGTGCGGGCGCGCTGAGAGTCGATGTCCGGGAGTTCGGGGGGTGGTAGTGACGGCTGGGCGCGCCATCTCGCGTAGCGGACCACGTACTCCAGTGCCCTGACCGCCTCCTCCGGCGCCGCGTACGACGGGATGGACCCCCGCGAGGGCACCGAGCCCACCAGCAGGTCGGGGTGCATGCCGAGATGCCCCTGGAAGGTGGCGAGCACCGGCTTGGCCGAGTCCTGAGACACCCGCAGCAGTTCGGCCGCGACCGCCGAGTCCTCGCCGGGGATCGGCGGCATGTAGATCACCACCACCGCGTCCACCGACGGCGAGTCGAGCCGGTCCGCGAGGGCCGTACCGAAGGCGGCGGCCCCGGCGCCCGCCCCCAGGTTGACCGGCGGCAGGGGCTCCAGGCCCGCGGCGACGCAGGCGTCGGCGGCGAGCAGGCCCAGGGCGTCGGAGTTGGTGACCAGCCCGACCCGAGGACCGGCGGGCAGCGGCTGATAGGCCAGGAGCTGGCCCACGTCGAACAGCTGGATGAGGTCGTCCACCCGGATCAGCCCCGCCTGCGAGAACAGCGAGCTGACCGCCGAGTCGGGCAGCCCGAGCGCCTCGGCGGAGTGACCGGCGGGCGTGCCGCCGCTCTTGACGACCACGATCGGCTTGCTGCGGGCCAGGCGCCTGGCCAGGCGGGTGAACTTGCGTGGATTGCCCAGTGACTCCAGGTAGAGCAGGATCACCTCGGTCGAGGCGTCCTCCTCCCAGTATTGGAGCAGGTCGTTGCCCGACACGTCAGCCCGGTTACCCGCCGAGACGAACGACGAGATGCCCATCCCCCGCTGCGCCACCCGCTGGAGCAGGGCGGTGCCGAGCGCGCCCGACTGGCTGAAGAAGCCGACCCGGCCCCGGCCCGGCACGGTCGCGGCGAGCGTGGCGTTGAGCTTGACGGCCGGGTCGGTGTTGGCGATGCCGAGGCAGTTGGGCCCGACCACGCGCAGGCCGTACGCGCGCGCGATGCGGGCCAGCTCGTCCTGCCGCTCACGGCCCTCGGCGCCCGTCTCGCCGAACCCGGAGGAGACCACGACCAGCCCGTGCACGCCCTTCTCCGCGCATTCCTTGACCACCTCGATGACGCCGGAGGCGGGCACTGCCACCACGGCCAGGTCCACCTGGTCGTCGATGGCGCCCACGCTCGGATAGGCGCGTACGCCCGCCATGGCGCGTACCTCACGGTGAACCGGATAGACGGGACCGCTGAAGTCGGCGGCGAGCAGGTTGCGCAGCACGGTGTGACCGACTCCCCCCGGCTCGCGCGAGGCGCCGATGACCGCCACCGAGCCGGGCGCGAGCAGGCGGGCGATGGACCTGGCCTCGGCGCGGTGTTCGCGGGCGGTCGTCACCTCGGTCGAGGTCTCCGTGGGGGTGAGGTCGAGCGTCATGCGGACGACACCGTCGGCGAAGGAGCTCTCGGCCGTGTATCCGGCCTGGCGCAGGACGCCCATCATCTTCATGTTGGCCGGGAGCACGTCGGCGACGAAGCGCTCGATGCCGCGTTCGCGGGCCGTGGCGGCCAGGTGCTCCAGGAGCACCGAGGCCACTCCCCTGCCCTGGTGGGCGTCCTCGACGAGGAAGGCCACCTCGCCCTCGCCGGGCCCCGTCTTGTCGTAGCGGATCACGGCCACCATCTCGGTGCCGATGGTGGCGATCAGCGCGACCCTGTCGACGTAGTCGACGGTGGTGAACCACGAGACCTCCTTGTCGGAGAGCCGTGGCCTGGGGCCGAAGAACCGGAAATAGATGGATTCGTCGGAGAGGCGGGAGTAGAAGGCGCGCAGTCTGTCGGCGTCGGCGGGCTTGATGGGACGCACATGGGCGGTGCCGCCGTCCGCCAGGACGACGTCGGCCTCCCAATGAGCCGGGTACGGAGCCTCCACAGTCCCGAGCGTAGACCCGTGTCCCGAATGCCACGCCCGGCAGGGCCTATTGGGCAACGCTTGTGCATCGACTGCCCCCCTGTGTCCGGGGTCCGCCCCACGGGTAGGCCGGAAGCTGTTAGTTTTGCCGTGGCCAGGCTCGTTCTGAAGGCAGCAAGGTGGTGGCATCATGACGCGGGTCGTCGTGGTGGGCGATCTCATGACCGACGCGGTCGCTCGCGCCCGTTATGCGCTCGCCAGGGCGAGCGACACTCCGGCGATCGTGACGATGCACGGCGGTGGATCAGGGGCGAACATCGCTTCCTGGCTGGCCGTCGAGGGTGCCGAGGTGGCCTTCATCGGCCGCCGGGGCGCCGACATCACCGGTCGCAACCGTGACATGGAGCTGATGGGTTACGGGGTCGACGCCCGGCTTGTCATGGATCCTGAGCGGCCGACCGGCACCTGCGTGGTGCTCGTCACGCACAAGGGTGAGCGGACCATGCTCTCCGACCCGGGCGCCAACGCGGCGCTCTCGCCGGAGGATCTGCCGCGCGACCTGTTCGGCGGCGGTCATCTGCATCTGTCCGGCTACACCCTGATCAACGAGGGGTCCCGCGACGCGGGGCTGGCCGCGCTCGACATGGCTCGCCGGTCCGGGATGTCCATCTCGGTCGACTGCTCGTCGTCCGCGCCGTTGGAGCGTACGGGGGCGGAGCCGTTCCTGGAGTGGACCAACGGGGTCAAGCTGCTGTTCGCCAACGTCGATCAGGCGAAGGTGCTGACCGGCCGCGACGATCCCGAGGCCGCGGCCAAGGTGCTCACCGCCTGGTTCCCGCAGGTCGTGATCAAAATGAACGACGAGGGAGCGCTCTGGTTCGGCAACAGCCGATCCGAGCCGGTCCGGGTCGACGCCGAGCCGGTCGAGCGGATCGTCGACGGCACGGGAGCGGGCGACGCGTTCTGCGCCGGGTTCCTGCCGCCGTGGCTGGAGGGCAAGCCGCCGTCCGAGGCGCTGACGGCCGGCTGCCACCTGGCGGCACAGGCGATTGTTCATCTGGGAGCGCGCCCGCGCCTCTAGTGCGATCTTTCCGGCGCCCTTTATCGTAAGAATCCTTATCGTAAGTTTTATCGCAAGAGCCCTCGATAAGGACGATAAGGAGCCGGATGCTGGGCGTGCGTCCGTTACGGCCAGGCGACCCCGTGTCGGTTGGCTCCTATCAGGTCACCGGGTTCCTCGGCGAGGGCGGCCAGGGCAGCGTCTATCTGGGGACCTCCCCGAGCGGCGAGCGGGTGGCGATCAAGCTGCTGCACGCCAGGTTCGCCGATGATGAGCAGGCCGTACGACGCTTCCGGCGCGAGGCTGAGGCCGCCCGGCGGGTGGCGGAGTTCTGTACGGCTCGGGTGCTCGAGGTGGGTGCCGTCAACGACCAGCCGTACATCGTCGGCGAGTACGTGGACGGCCCGTCGCTGCAGCGCCAGGTGTCCGGGGACGGCCCGCTGCGGGGCCAGGCGCTGGTACGGCTGGCCATCGCGACCGCCACCGCGCTGGCCGCGATCCACCGGGCCGGGGTGATGCACCGCGACTTCAAGCCGAGCAACGTGCTGCTGGCTCCCGACGGGCCCCGGGTGATCGACTTCGGCATCGCGCGAGCGCTGGACGTGAGCCAGAGCCTGACGACCAGCGTGGTGGGCACGCCCGCGTACATGGCGCCGGAGCAGTTCCACGGCGAGCCGTCACCGGCCAGCGACGTGTTCGCGTGGGCCGGGACGATGGTGTACGCGGCCACGGGGCACAGCGCGTTCGGGTTCGGGGCGCTGCCGGTGGTGATGCACCGGATCCTGAGCATGGATCCGGACCTTTCGGGAGTGCCAGAGCCGCTCGGAGCGCTGCTGTGGACGGCGCTGGGCAAGGATCCCCGGCGGCGGCCGACGGCGGAGCAGGTGCTGGGAGAACTCATCCGGACGAGCGCCCCTCCTCCTCCGCCACCGGCCACCGCCTACCCACAGGCCGCACCACCTGCGGCGGCGTACCCAGGGGCCGCACCCCCGGCCGGGCCGCACGGGAGTTCCGGGCCACAGGCGCCTGGTGGGCTTCGCTGGGAATCCGGGCCTCAGGTGCCTGGGCCGTACCCGCGACCCACGGATCCCGGTGGTGTCACGCCCGTGACCGCGCCCGGCGTCCGGCGGCGCGGTGTGCTGGTGTCGGTGGGGGCGGTGGCCACGGCGCTCGTGGTGGGCCTCGCGGCGTGGATCTTCATCCGCAACCTCCCCGGGACGGGACCGAATGGCGGACCGACGACCCCGGCAACGACAGGGCCCACCGGCTTCGACGCGGCGGTCGCGGCAGTCGCCAACCCGTCCACCAAGACCGGCGGCACACTCCACCTGGCCTCGGCCTACAGCCTGGACTCCTCCGACCCGGGCAACACCTACTACCCCGACGCCATGAACGCCATCCGCCTCTACGGCCGGTCGCTGACGATGTTCAAGCCCGTCCCCGGTCAGGCCGGCACCCAGCTCGTTCCCGACCTGGCCGAGTCCCTGGGGCAGGCGAGCGACGGCGGGAAGACGTGGACCTACCGGCTGCGCGACGGCGTGAAGTTCCAGGACGGCACGCCGATCACCGCGGCGGACGTGAAGTACGCGGTGCTGCGGAGCATGGACAAGGTCACCTTGAGCAATGGCCCCACCTACTTCGACACCATGCTCGACCTGCCCGCCGGTTACCAGGGACCGTACAAGTCGCCCGACGCGAACACGGACTCGGCCATCCAGACGCCGGACGACCGCACGATCGTGTTCCATCTCAAGCAGCCGTACGGGGCCTTCGACAACCTCGCCCAGCTGCCCGAGACCGTCCCCGTGCCCAAGGCCAAGGACACCGCCGCCAAGTATCGGTACGCGGTGATCTCGTCGGGACCGTACAAGTTCGAGAGCGCGACGGACAACAAGATCGTCCTGGTCCGCAACCCGAACTGGGACCCCGCGACCGACCCGAACCGCAAGGCCCTCCCGGACCGGTACGAGCTCCAATTCGAGCTGGCCGCAGCCGACGCGAGCGCCAAACTGCTGATCGGCCAGGCGGAGGTCAGCTCGCCGATCGCGACCTTGGACTCGACCAAGATCTACGACAATCCCGCGTACAAGAGCCGCGCCGACGCCCCCGTCGGCTCCCGGATCCGCTATCTGGCGATCGATCCGCAGGTACCGCCGTTCGACAAGGTCGACTGCCGCCGCGCGGTGATCCGCGCCCTGGACCTGTCGACGATCAACCGGGCCGTCGTCGGCGGGCTGAACCAGGGCGGCCAGATACCGACCTCGCTCGTGCCGCCGCTGATCCCCGGCACGCACGCGCCCCTGCCGGGCCTCACCGCCTCGGGCGACACGACCGCCGCCAAGGAGTCACTCGCCGCCTGCGGCAAGCCCACCGGGTTCAGCACCACCTACATCTACCGTGACACCTTCGGGGAGTCCGCCGCCGCGCAGGCCGTGCAGGCGTCACTGGCCAAGATCGGCATCAAGGTGCAGCTGCGGGGCTACCCGATCGCGGACTTCCACGCGAAGTACGGGGGTAATCCCGAATATCTCAAGAAGGCGGGTGTCGGCCTGATCGCCAGGGCGTGGGCGCCTGACTGGCCGGACGTGGAGACGTTCGTCTCCCCGCTGGCCGACAGCAGGGAGATCCTGGAGAAGGGTAACTCGATCAACGTGAACGTCCGCCTGCCCGCGCTCGACGCCCTCATCGACACGGCCAAGCGCGAACTCGACGCCACCACGCGCGCCCGGCGCTGGAACGAGGTCGAGCAGAAGATCGCCGACGAGGCCGTGCTGGTGCCGCTCTCCTGGGAGCGGTCACTACTCGTACGCGGCCTGAAGGCGACCAACGTGCACGTCAGCCCGGTCTACGGCGGCTATGACCTGGTGACAATGGGCGTCAGCTGACCGTCGCCAGGGCCAGCGGCAGCACGGCCGGGGCGCCCGCGTGGCGGACGAGCGCGGCGGCGAGCGTCATCGTCCAGCCGGTGTCGATGCGGTCGTCGATCAGCAGGACCGGACCGCCGCACGCCGCCACGGCGGCGCCGACCTCCTTCGGCATGGCCAGCGTCGCCCTCACCGCCTGAACCCGCTTGGCGCTGTTGAACTGCTTGCCCGGCGAGCCGTCGCGATAGCCGAGCTCGCCCAGGTAGGTCAGCCGCCCGACCTGCGCCAGCCGCTCGGCGAAGCCGCGCACGAGCAGGGGCCGCGACGTGGACGGCACGTTGACCACGGCGACGGGCCGCTCCCGCCAGTCCCAGGCGGACAGTACCTGGATCACGGCCTTGAACATGTCGTCGGCCATCGGCCCGTCGGCGCCGTTGAACAGCTCGCGCAGCCGGTTGCCCCAGCCGATGTCGGTGAGCCGCCCGAGCGCCCGGCCCGGCTCGGCGCCGAGCTCAGGCTTGATGCGGCCGGACAGGTCGGCCAGGCCGGTCGGCCACTGCCTGCGCGCGTCGATCTCGACGCCGGGCCTGGTCAGCCGCTCGCGGGCGCCCGCCACGGCCTGCTCGGCGATCTGCGGCGAGCGGTGCTCCCCGGTGCAGTTGTCGCATCTGCCGCACGGGCCGGCCGTCTCGTCGTCGAGGTGGCCGCGCAGGTAGCGTTCGCGGCATTCGGTCGTGGTCAGGTAGCCGAGCATGGCCTCCTGCTCGGCCTTGCGCTCGCCGGCGATGCGGGCGTAGCGCTCGGCGTCGTAGTCCCACGACTCACCGGTCGCCTCCCAGCCACCCTTGACCCTGCGGACGGCACCGTCGACGTCGAGAACCTTGAGCATCATCTCCAGCCGACTCCGGCTGAGATCGACGGCCGACTCCAGCGCGGGGGTGGAGAGCACGCCTCGCTCTTCGAGCGCCTGGAGCGTGGCTCGCACCACCGGCTCGGGCGGGAACGCCAGCGAGGTGAAATAGGCCCAGATGTCGCGGTCTTCGGTGCCGGGCAGCAGGATCACCTCGGCGCGTTCGACACCGCGTCCGGCCCGGCCGACCTGCTGGTAGTAGGCGACGGGCGACTGCGGCGCGCCCACGTGGACGACGAACCCGAGATCGGGCTTGTCGAAGCCCATCCCGAGCGCGCTCGTCGCCACCAGCGCCTTGATCTTGTTGTTGAGCAGCGCCTCCTCGGCGGCCAGCCGCTCGGCGGGATCGGTCTGCCCGGAGTAGGAGGCCACCTCATATCCCTGGTCACGCAGGTATCCGGCGATCTCGTGGGCCGCAGCAACGGTCAGCGTGTAGACGATCCCGGAGCCGGGCAGCTCGCGCAGCGCCTGGGACAGCCACGCCAGCCGCTGCTCGGCGGTCGGCAGCCGCACCACGCTCAGGTGCAGGCTCTCCCGCTCCAGCGGCCCCCGCAGGACCAGCGTGCCCTCACCCATCTGCTCGGCCACGTCCCGCGTGACCCGCGCGTTGGCGGTGGCGGTGGTGGCGAGCACCGGGATGCCCGGCGGCAGCTCGTTGAAGAGCGTGGCCAGTCTGCGGTAGTCGGGCCGGAAGTCGTGGCCCCAGTCGGAGATGCAGTGCGCCTCGTCGACCACGACCAGGCCGGCGCTCTCGGCCAGCTCGGGCAGCACGTTGTCGCGGAAGTCGGGGTTGTTGAGCCGCTCGGGGCTGACGAGCAGCACGTCGATCTCCCCGTCGGCCACCTGCCCGTAGATCTCCTCCCACGCCTCGGGGTTGGCCGAGTTGATGGTGACGGCCCGGATCCCGGCCCGCTCGGCGGCGGCGATCTGGTTGCGCATCAGGGCGAGCAGCGGCGAGACGATGACGGTGGGCCCGTCGCCGAGCTCGCGCAGCAGGGCGGTGGCCACGAAGTAGACGGCCGACTTGCCCCAGCCGGTGCGCTGGACGACGAGGCACCGCCGCCGGTCGATGACCAGCGCCTCGATGGCGGCCCACTGGTCATCGCGCAGCCGAGCGTGCTCACCGGCGAGCGCTCGCAACCGGGTCTCGGCCTCTTCACGCAGCATCTCGGCGTCTGGGGCGTCAATCATGAAGTCCTTGTTACCAGCTCCCACCGACCATTGGCGCCCATTGGTACGGTCCGGACAACCCCTTTCCATCCGTTACGGCAAGCCACACCCACCGCCACCCGCCGCACATGGCTGAGGGCCTCCAGGAAAACGCCCTCTGACCCCGCACAGGGCCGGGCGCCGTTACGTGCGCATTCTTGGCCGGTGGCGGCCAGTGGTTCAGCCGGTGGTTCCCCCAGCGGCTCGGCCGGTGGGGCGGCTTGCCGTAACGAAAGGCGACGGTTTATTGGTGTTCTGGGAAGGCGTTGATGGTCACGCGGTGCATGCGGCGGCGCTCCGTGTAGTCGGCGACCGCATAGTGCTGCGTCGGGCGGTTGTCCCAGAAGGCCAGTGTGCCCGGACGCCAGCGAAGCCTGAGCTGATACTCCGGCGACCGTATGTGGTCGATCAGCATAGGCAGCAGCGCCTCGTTCTCCCGGTCGGACAGCCCCACCAGCCGGGTCGTGGACGCCCGGTTGACGAACAGCGCCTTGCGGCCGGTCTCGGGGTGTACCCGTACCACGGGGCGTTCGAGCGGCGGCCACTTCGCCTGGACCTCCGCCAGGTCGAACGGATGCCCCTTGGAGATGGCCTTCTTCATCGACATCGTGATGTCGTGCACCGCCGTGAGCTCGTCGCAGAGCCGCTGCAGCGGCGGGGACAGCGTCTCATAGGCCAGGTACGTGTTGGCCCAGCACGTGTCGCCGCCCACGCTCGGCAGCTGGACGCAGCGCAGCAGCGACCCCATCGGCGGCGTCGGCTCGAAGGTGTTGTCGCTGTGCCATTCGTCGCCACCCTCCCCCTTGGGGTCGGTCTGGTCGAGTACGTGGATCGGGCTGGCGCTGTCCTTCTTGAAGGCCGGATGGTTGAGCGTGCCGAAGTTCAGGGCGAACTGCAGGTGCTGCTCGTCGTCGATTTCCGCGTCCCGGAAGAACAGCACGAGGTACTTGAGCCAACCGGCCCGCAGGGTCTCCACCTGTTCCTGGGACAGCGGCTTGCGCAGGTCCACGCCTGTCACCTCGGCGCCGATGTGCTTGGTCACGGGATGGAATTCGATCATGACGCCTCCGGAAGCGAGTCTGCCGCCTTCATTTCCGAACGTAAGCCCCAAGCAATTGCTTGGTCAAGCGCACTATTACGGACCGGCGCGGCCGATGCGTCGCGGGCACTCAACTTTCTTCGGCACAATGTTCGACATGGCCCGACGTACGACTGCACCCCCACCCGAGGACTTCGAGGAGCGGATCGTCGACATCGACGTCTCCTCGGAAATGCGCGCAAGCTATCTCGAGTACGCCTACTCGGTGATCTATCAGCGCGCGCTGCCCGACGCGCGCGACGGTCTCAAGCCCGTGCAGCGGCGCATCCTCTATTCGATGAGCGAGATGGGCCTGCGTCCCGAACGCGGCCACGTCAAGTGCTCGCGGGTGGTCGGCGACGTGATGGGCAAGCTCCACCCGCACGGCGACGGCGCGATCTACGACGCCCTCGTCCGGCTGGCGCAGCCGTTCTCGATGCGCCTGCCCCTGGCCGACGGCCACGGCAACTTCGGCTCCCCCGACGACTCGCCGGCCGCCATGCGTTACACCGAGGCCAGGCTGGCCCCGGCGGCCATGCTGATGGTCGAGTCGCTCGACGAGGACACCGTCGACTTCAAGCCCAACTACGACGGGCAGGAGACCGAGCCCACGGTCATGCCGTCGGCGTTCCCCAACCTGCTGGTCAACGGCACGACCGGCATCGCGGTCGGCATGGCCACCAACATGGCGCCGCACAACCTCGCCGAGATCGTGGCCGCCGCCCGTCACCTGATCAAGAAGCCCGACGCGGGGCTCGACGAGCTCATGCGCTTCGTGCCCGGCCCCGACCTGCCCACGGGCGCCTCGATCATCGGTTTGCAGGGCATCCGCGACGCCTACGAGAGCGGCCGCGGCACCTTCCGCATGCGGGCCAAGTGCAGGGTCGACCAGATCACGCCGCGCCGCAAGGGCCTCGTCGTCACCGAGCTGCCCTACAACGTCGGCCCCGAGCGCGTCGTCGCCAAGATCAAAGAGCTGGTCACCAGCAAGAAGCTGCAGGGCATCGCCGACCTCAAGGACCTCACCGACCGGCACAAGGGCCTGCACCTGGTCATCGAGATCAAGAACGGCTTCATCCCCGAGGCCGTGCTGGAGGAGCTCTACCGGCTGACGCCGATGGAGGAGACCTTCGGCATCAACAACGTGGCGCTAGTCGACGGCGAGCCGCGCACGCTGGGCCTGCGTGAGCTGCTGCGCGTCTACGTGGAGCACCGGCTCGAGGTCGTGCGCCGCCGCTCGGAGTTCCGCCGCCGCAAGCGCGAGGAGCGCCTGCACCTGGTCGACGGCCTCATCATCGCGCTGCTCAACATCGACGAGGTCATCCAGGTCATCCGCACCTCCGACGACTCGGCGCAGGCGCGCGCCCGGTTGATGGAGGTCTTCGACCTGAGCGACATCCAGGCCGCCTACATCCTCGACACACCTCTGCGCCGCCTGACCCGCTTCGACAAGCTGGAGCTCGACCGCGAGAAGCAGACGCTCTCCGACGAGATCGCCGAGCTGACCGGGATCCTGTCCTCGGACGCCCGCCTGCGCCAGGTGGTCTCGGGCGAGCTGGCCGACGTGGCCAAGAAATACGGCACGCCGCGCCGTACGGTCCTGCTGGAGGCGTCGGGCGTGACCCGCACGGCGGCGGTGGACCTGCAGGTGGCCGACGACCCGTGCCTGGCGATGCTCTCCTCCACCGGGCTGCTGGCCCGCACCTCCGACGCCTCGCCGCTGTCGGGCGGCGACGAGCGATCCGCGCACGACGTGCTGGTCTCCGTGGTCCGCACCTCCGCCAGAGGCGAGGTCGGCGTGGTGACGTCGGCGGGCCGGTTGATCCGCGTCGCGGTGGTCGATCTGCCCACGCTGCCGCCCTCCGCCAACCCGCCGTCGCTGTCGGGCGGCCATCCCGTCTCCGAGTTCGTCGCGCTCGAACCGGACGAGACGGTCGTCGGGCTCGGTTCGCTCGACCCCGACGGTCCCGGCCTGGCGGTGGGCACCGCGCAGGGCGTGGTCAAGCGGGTGGTCCCCGACTATCCCGCCAACCGCGACGACTTCGAGGTGATCACCCTCAAGGAGGGCGACACCGTGGTGGGCGCCGTGGAGCTCGAATCCGAGGAGCACGACCTGGTGTTCGTCTCCTCCGACGCGCAACTGCTACGTTTCCCGGCCTCGCAGGTACGCCCGCAGGGACGTCCGGCGGGCGGCATGGCGGGCATCCGGCTCGACGACGCGGCCCGGGTCATCTGGTTCGGCGTGGTCGATCCGTCGCGTCCGTCCCAGGTGGTGACGGTGGCGGGCTCGTCCACCGCCCTGCCGGGGACCCAGGTCGGGGGCGGCAAGGTGTCGGACTACGCGGAGTTCCCCGCCAAGGGGCGGGCCACCGGCGGAGTACGGGCCCAGCGCTTCCTCAAGGGCGAAGACGTGCTGCTGCTGGCCTGGGCGGGGCCCGCGCCGGCCAAGGCGGTGTCCTCGGTGGGCAAGCCGGTGCCGCTGCCGGACGAGATCGGGCGCCGCGACGGCTCGGGCGTCCGCCTCACCAACACCATCGGGGCCGTCGGCGGCGCCCTGGCGGCGGGCCCGGCCGACGACTCGGCCGAACCCGCTCAGCCGGAAGACGACTAACGTGCGGGCCGCCCGGCCTAGGACAGCCGGGCGGCATCACACAGGTTGACGGGGGTTGTTATAAATCGCTCCCGTGACACGATCCCCTCTAGGAGAGAGCGCTCTCTCTGCTCTTGGGAGGATCCATGTTCCGATTAAGGACCCCGCTGTGGGCGGCGGTGGCCCTGGTGGCCGCGCTGGTCACCGCACCCCCGGCTCAGGCCGCCGCGGAGCCGCTGACCGTCACCGACTTCGAGGCCACGACCCTGCCCGCGGGCGTCTCCGCCTGGGGCAACGACGCCGCCTCGACCCCGGCCCTGACCGTCGAGCCCGACGCGACCCGGCCCGGCGCCCCCGCGACCAACCGGGTGCTCAAAGCGGTCTACAACGTGAGCCAGTGGGGCGGCTGGTCCCACGACCTGACGACCGCCCAGGACTGGTCCGCCTACGAAGGGTTCTCCTTCTGGGTCAAGGGCACCGGATCCGGGCAGAAGGTGTTCTTCGAGATCAAGGACGGCGGCGGCGGAGCGGGCAGCTCTGAGCTGTTCGAGTCGTCCTTTACCGATGACACGGCCGGATGGCGGCAGGTGCAGGTGCCGTTCTCCGGCTTCACCCGCCGCGGCGACTACCAGCCGGGCGGCGCCCCCACCGACGGACAGCTCGACCTGGTCGCCATGTGGGGCTACTCGATGCGGCTCCCGGCCGCCTCCGGCACGCTGCTCTGGGACGATGTGCAGGTCTACGGCACGGCCCCGCCCCGGCCCGTACGCCTGGCCACGGACAAGCCGGTCTATCCGGTGAACGAGAAGGGCACGGCCGAGGTACGCGTCTCGGTCACCACCGCCACCGGCGGCCCGCTCCCCGCCGACCTGGCCGTCGGCTACCGCACCGGCACCGGCACGGCCACCCCCGGCCAGGACTACACGCCGCTCGAGGGCACGCTGACCTTCCCCGCGGGCACCGCCTCGGGCTCGGCCAAGGCGTTCACGGTCAAGACGCTGGCCGACGGCGCGGCCGAGGTCGCCGAGACCATCCCGATCGAGCTGTCCGGCACGGGCACCCGGCCCCCGGCCGAGGCTCCGGCCATCGTGATCAACGCGCACGGCCTGCCGTACCTCGACGCTCGTAAGCCCGTCAAGCAGCGGGTCGCCGACCTGCTCGGCCGGATGAGCACCGAGGAGAAGGTCGGCCAGATGACGCAGGCCGAACGCGGCGCGCTCGGCTCGCAGAACGACATCGCCACCTACCTGCTCGGCTCGCTGCTGTCGGGCGGCGGCTCCACCCCGGCGACCAACACGCCGAAGGCGTGGGCCGACATGATCGACGGCTTCCAGCTGCGCGCCCAGCAGACGCGGCTGCAGATCCCGCTGATCTACGGCGTCGACGCGGTTCACGGGCATAACAACGTGGTCGGTGCGACGATCTTCCCGCACAACGTCGGCCTCGGCGCCACGCGCGACGCCGACCTGGTCGAGCAGGCGGGCAAGGTCACGGCGAAGGAGGTCAAGGCCACGGGCATTCCGTGGGACTTCGCGCCGTGCCTGTGCGTATCACGGGACGACCGGTGGGGACGCGCCTACGAGTCGTTCGGCGAGGACCCGGCACTGGTCTCGCGGCTGACCACGATCATCGACGGTCTTCAGGACAACGGGGTGCTGGCCACGGCCAAGCACTACGTCGGCGACGGCGGCACCACGTACGGCTCCTCGACCGGCGACTACAAGATCGACCAGGGCGTCACCCAGCTCACCAGGGAACAGCTGGCGGCCATCCACCTGGCGCCCTTCGCCGAAGCGGTCAAGCGGGGCGTGGGCAGCGTCATGCCGTCGTTCTCCAGCGTCGACTTCGGCCAGGGGCCGCTCAAGATGCACGCGCACAAGGAGCTGATCACCGACGTGCTCAAGGGCCGGCTCGGCTTCAAGGGCTTCGTGATCAGCGACTGGCAGGCCATCGACCAGATCCCCGGCGACTACCCGAGCGACGTGCGCACCTCGATCAACGCCGGGCTCGACATGATCATGGTGCCGTACGCGTATCCGCTGTTCACGAGCACGCTCAAGGCCGAGATCGCGGCCGGAGGGGTGCCCATGGCGCGGATCGACGACGCGGTCTCCAGGATCCTGACGCAGAAGTTCCGGCTCGGCCTGTTCGAGCACCCGTACGCCGACCGTTCCGGCATCGGCGACGTCGGCTCGGCCGCCCACCGCGCGGTGGCCCGCACGGCCGCCGCGAAGTCGCAGGTGCTGCTGAAGAACGAGGACCGGCTGCTGCCGCTGCGCCGCGACGCCAAGGTGTACGTCGCCGGATCCAACGCCGACGACCTCGGCAACCAGAGCGGCGGCTGGACGATCACCTGGCAGGGCTCGTCCGGGCCCATCACGCAGGGCACCACGATCCTGTCAGCGATCCGCGGCCGGGCGGCCTCCGTCACCTACTCGGCCGACGCCTCCGCGCCGCTGACCGGGCATGACGTGGGTGTCGTGGTTGTGGGAGAGAAACCGTACGCCGAGGGCCAGGGCGACGTGGGCGTCAACGGGCACACGCTCGACCTGTCGGCCGCCGACCGGGCCGCGATCGACCGGGTGTGCGGGGCGATGAAGTGCGCCGTGCTGGTCGTCTCCGGCCGCCCGCTGCTGCTGGGCGACCTGTCCAAGGTCAAGGCGCTGGTGGCGTCGTGGCTGCCGGGCACCGAGGGCGCCGGCGTGGCCGACCCACTGTTCGGGGCCGTGCCGTACACGGGGCGGCTGCCCTTCACCTGGTTCCGTACGGCGGAGCAGGTGCCGATCAACGTGGGCGACGCGACCTACGACCCGCTTTACCCGTACGGCTGGGGGCTGCGCACCGACCGGGCCCGCGACCGGCTCAAGGCGGCCTACGACCGGCTCTCCGGCGGTGACGGAGCCTCCAGGGCGGCTTCGGCGGCGCTGCTGGTGGCGCTGCTGGGCAACAACTGGCACGCCGACGGCTCCGTGCGGCAGACCCGCGTCGTGCTGGGGGCGATCGGCACGGCGGCGGCGCTGCTCGACCGTTCGAAGACGGACGCGTACCCGCAGGACGACGCCGTCGTCTCGGTGGCCAGGGACATCGCCCAGGCCACCGGCAGACGGCCCGACCTGCAGGCGTCGGCCGACCATGAGCTGGCGGCCGGCAACGTACACAAGGCGGTGGAACTGCTGACACAGGCGGCCCGCTGACATAAGGCGGTGGGCTGCTGACGCAAGGACCGGCTTCTGGCGCCAGCACGCCAGAAGCCGGTCCACTCGTCTGTCAGACGTCCCTGCAGAGGCAGAACGTGTGGCCTGCCGGGTCGAGGAAGACGCGGAAGGAGTCGTCATCGCTCGGCTGGTGCTCGTGCTTGGTGGCGCCGATCTCCAGCACCTGGGCCTCGGCCTTGTCCATGTCGCTGACCGTCACGTCGATGTGCATCTGCTGGGGATGCTCCGCACTGGGCCAGACCGGCGGCCGGTAGTCGTCGACGGCCTGGAAGGCCACCCGCGCGGGCGGGCCTCCATTGGTGACGACGGCCCACTCCTCGTCGGACCCCTCCAGGATGGGCCAGCCGAGCAACCGCGAATAGAACTGGGCCAGCTCCATCGGATGGGCACAATCGAGGACCGTGGTCCGGAACTCCGCGATGCCGTTCATTACTTACCTCCGAGACTCTCATACCGATGACCACCGACGGTTTCGTCGGGGCCAACAGCGACAATGGATGCCATGGCTGCCAACTCGTTCATGGTCCCACTCGGTTCTCCAGCGCCCGATTTCCATCTGACCGCGATCCACGGCGGCAGCGTCTCGCTCGCGGATCTCAAGGATTCGCCCGCCATCCTCGTGGCGTTCCTGTCGAACCACTGCCCCTACGTACGGCACATCGAGCGCGGCCTCAGCACCCTGGCCACCGACTACGGCCCCAGGCTGTCGATGGTCGCCATCTGCAGCAACGACAGCGTGAACTACCCCGATGACGACCCGACACACCTGGCCGAGCAGGCGGCGCGGGCGGGCTTCCCGTTCCCCTATCTGCTCGACGAGACGCAGGAGACGGCCAAGGCGTATCGGGCGGCGTGCACGCCTGACTTCTTCCTGTACGACGCGTCGTTCCGGCTGGCGTACCGCGGCGAGTTCGACGATGCCCGGCCCGGCAATTCCGTACCGGTGACGGGGGCCTCGTTGCGCGCGGCGATCGACGCCCTGTTGGCGGGCGACCCGGTGAGCGAGGAGCAGAACCCGTCACTCGGCTGCGGCATCAAGTGGAAGCCAGGCAACGCGCCCGCCTGACCACTGCCAGATGTCAGGCGCGGGTGGCGGTGGAAGCCAGGTGAGCACGCCCGCCTGACCCCTGCCGGACGTCGGCGGAAGTGGTGATGGGACGTCAGGCGGAGGTCGCGATGGCGGCCGGCAGGGCGAGCAGGAGTTCGTGGGGCTCGCCCTGCCAGCCCCGGATCAGCCGGAAGCCGGCCTCTCCGGGGTCGAAGTCGTCACAACCCAGCGGCCCGAAGCAGCCTGCCTGGTCGAGCAGCACGATGAGCGGGTCGTCGTCGGGCAGGCCGCCCGCGTAGGCGGCCGCGTCGAGGAGCGCCAGCGCGCACCTCGCGTTGAGGCCGTCGTCTCGGGTCTCCACACGGTCGAGGCGGCGCCAGGCATGGGTACGCAGGTACGCGGCGAGCGATTCGGACCTACTCACGACAACCTTCTTCGATCACACATGGGGCTGTTCATACGTTGGGCTACGACATCATCACGCAAAGTGAGTGTCGCGCGTGGGACCTTGGGCAACTTCCGCCGTGTCGCCACCCCGGGAACCGCTACGAAACGGACGTGAGGAATCATCTGTCACATGAGCCAGTTCGATGACCTGATTTCCGCCAATGCGAAATATGCTGCTAAATTCCGGAATTCCGAACTGACCGGCCGGGCCGCTCGCGGACTCGGCGTCGTGACCTGCATGGACTCCCGCATCGACCCCCTTGGCCTGTTGGGCCTGAAGGCGGGCGACGCCAAGATCCTGCGAAACGCGGGCGCGCGCGTGACGGACGACGTCCTGCGCACCCTCGTCCTGGCCGTCTACCTGCTCGGCGTAGAACGCGTCCTGGTGATGCCCCACACCGACTGCGGCATGTCCAAGGTCACCGACACCGATGTGTACGAGCTCACCCAGCGGCACGGGGTCGACACCCGCAGTCTGGAGTTCCACACCGTCCCCGACCAGGACGCGGCCCTGCGCCATGACCTGACGCGGATCCGCTCCTCGCCCTTCCTGCCGCCGGGCCTGCCGGTGGGCGGCGCGATCTATGACGTGCACACGGGCAAACTGCTGCCGGTCGACCTGGTATGACTCTCCGCCTAACCCGATAACTCTACGTTTTGTGAGAAATATCGCACCAAAGCGATCCCCCACTTTGCCGTGCTGTTACCTGTGATATCCCTGTGACCCGTCGGCGATCTTGTCGCCGCGACAGAAACGGGGATGTCATGTCAACGATCAATCCGGCACCGCCTAACGATCGGTGATCGTCGCCGGGGGTCAGTCCCCCGCTCGACGCCCTGAAGTCAGCGCATTCGCGCGCTACTCCACACCCATCGATCGTTAGGACATTGATTTTGCGCAAGTCTCTCAACCGTTCCATGGGCCGCCTGGCCCTCGGGCTCAGCGCCGTGACCGTGCTCACCGCCGCCACGGCCATCCCGGCTTCGGCCGCTCTGGCCGCCACCGGCCAGAGCGCGGAGGACGTCGCGTCGGCCCAGGCCGCCGCCGACGGCAAGCCCGTACCCGTGCCGAGCCTGTCGGACGAGTCCAGCACCACCGTCGCCAACCCCGACGGCAGCTTCACCGCGACCATCACCTCGGGCCCGTCCCAGGTGCAGCAGAACGGCCAGTGGGTGCCCATCGACACCTCACTCGTCGCCGACGGCGCGGTACTGAAGCCGCGTGCCTCACGTGCCCAGGTCGAGGTCTCCAACGGCGGCGAGGGCACGCTGGCGAAGATGACCGACGACAACGGCCGCGTGTTCTCGCTCAAGTGGCCAACCGCGCTGCCCAAGCCGGTCGTCAAGGCGAACGTCGCCACCTTCACCGACGCGGCGGGCCCGGGGGCCGACCTCGTCGTCACTGTCCTGCCGACGGGATTCCGTCACGACGTCGTTCTGCGCGAGAAGCCCTCCGGTCCGCTGGAGCTCCGCATTCCCGTACAGACCGAAGGCGTCGATCTGTCCGAGTCGGCCGACGGCCGCCTTCTCCTCACCAGTACGGCCGGCGACAAGGTGATCGCCGCCGGGCCGCAGCCGGTCATGTGGGACTCGAAGGGTCACGGCAAGCCCCGCGGCGACTCGCTCTCGAAGATCGACACCACGGTCGAGACGCAGAACGGCACCAAGGTCCTCGTGCTCAAGCCGGACGCCAAGTTCCTGGCGGACCCGGCGCGCGTCTACCCGGTGACCGTCGATCCGGTGATCACGCTGCCGAGCGTGACGGACACCGACGTCGCCACCTCCTGGGCCTCGCACCCCGGTGACCCGATGATCATCGCGGGCACGATGCCCTGGGAGAACGGCCAGGGCGGCGACGTCATGCGCAGCCTGGTCAAGTTCGACACCCACAAGCTGACCGGCAAGCGGGTCATCTTCGCCAACATGGCGATGTGGAACCTGGAGACGAACGCCTGCGGCCTCCGCGTAGGTTCCGGCCTCACCGCCCAGCGGATCACCAGCTCGTGGGACGAAACCGACCTGAACTGGGACAACAAGCCCACCACCACCACAGAGGGCCAGGCGACGAACCGCGCGGGCCGCGGCCGCACCTGGACCGCACCGTGCGCCGGGGGCGCCGGCTACCTGTCGTGGCCGGTGACCACCATGGCCAAGGCGTGGGCCTCGGGCGCCGCCAACTACGGCGTACAGCTGAAGGGCGCCGACGAGACGGAGGCCACCAACTGGCGCGCCTTCGCCGCGTCGGAGAACAAGGACGAGGGCGTCAAGCCCCCGACCCTGACGGTCATCTACTGGCGCTGACCATCACCTGAAACCCCGAAGGGGGCCGGGCTCCCCCCGGCCCCCTTCGGCATGTCCGAACGAACTCGGCGCGTGGGGACACGCTCGGCCTCCGGACGGGCTCAGCGTGCCTGGAGGAGTCGAGGGCGGGGGTGTCAGCTCGTCGGGCCGGAGCGCATCTGCTCGACCTCGTCCTGGAACACGGCCTGCGTCTTGTTCATGAAGTCGGTGATCACCTCAAGCTGCTCATCGCTGTAATCACTCAACGAAGCCCGCCACGCCTTGATCAGCGGTGTGAACACCGGCGCCACATCCACCGCCGCCCGCTCCAGCACGAGCGTCACCACGACCTTCCGCCGATCGGCGTCATCCCGCTCCCGCCGCACATATCCCACTGCTTCGAGCCGATCGATGACCCCGGTGACGGACGCGGTGGTGATCCCGGCCCGCCGCGCCAGTTCGCTGGCCGTCAGGGCTCCTTCACTCAACAGGTTGAGGCAGTGGAGATCGGTGGTGTTGATGCCGATGCGCCCCGCAGCCGCCTGACTCATCGAGACCGAAAGCACGTTGGTCTTGCGCAGCGCTTCGAGCAACGCGGTCACCAAGGTCGCACGTCTTGACATCGCCCACCAAATTCTCTAGCTTTTCAAATATCTAGGAAAACTAGAGATAAGCATCTCTAGCAACTAGCCAATCGGAAGGATATCCCGATGAAGGACGTCGTCATGCGCCTGTACGACGAGGTACTCAACCAGGGCAGGTTGGAGGTAGCCGACGAGATCATCGCCAGCACCCTCTCCACCGCCCCCAACGACCCACCCGGCCCGGAACGCGTCAAGCAGATCTCCACCCACATCCGCTCAGCCCTCCCAGACATGCACTTCGACATCCAGGACATGATCGCAGAAGACAACAAAGTTGCCACCAGATGGACCTTGAGCGGCACCCACACCGGCACGTTCTTCGGCGTCCCACCAACGAACCAGCCCGTGGAGATCAGGGCCTGCGTCATCTTCGAACTCAAGGACAACCAGATCACCAACCTGTGGCCAGTCCTGGACACCAGCACCTTGCGCCCCACCTGACAACAGACCGAACCCCTCCCCGGGCCCCGCCTGCGCCCCAGCCCCGCCCCGGCCTGGTCCTCAGTCCCGGCCCCGGCCCCGGCCCGGCCCCGATCCCGATTCCGATCCGTGACGTCAGCGGGCACCACCCACGAGGACATCTCCCAGCTGACGTGATGTGGTCGAAACGACCGGACCTGGACGGACCGGATGGGAGCGACCGAGCCTAGACGGAGCAGACCCGCGCTGCGGGGCGTGGGCTAGTCCGGGCGCGCTGAGCGGCCCAGGCTGGGGCGCGATGGGACCGGGCGCGCTGGAACCGGGCGCGCTGGCCGGACCGGGGCCGAGAGGCGCGATCGCTCGGCGTGCCTCGACGCTGACCGACTTGTCAGACCTGGGCCTCAGTCCGCTGTGCACGATCAACGGAATGCCGCCAACGCCACCGGCTGCCACTTCCGCCACGTGGCAAGTCGTTCCTCGTACTCGGCCGCGACCGGCTCCAACGACTTGCCGAAGAAGATCCGCGCCGGCGGGTCGTCGGCGTCGGCCAACTCCAGGATCGGCCCGCGGGTCGCCCTGGGGTCACCGAGGTCCCACGCGATTTCGGCGCCGGCGCGGACCTCGGCGTAGTCCGGGTGCTCGGCACTGGTGCGGACGCTGCCGCCGCCGAAGTCGGTCGAGTACGGGCCGGGCTCCAGGCAGATGACGTCGATGCCGAAGTGCTCGACCTCCTGCCGGAGCGATTCCGACAGCCCTTCCACCGCCCACTTCGACGCGTGGTAGCCGCCGATGCCGGGGAACGCCCGGACGCCGCCCTCGCTGGTGACCTGAATGATCCGGCCATGGCCCTGCGCGCGCAGCACAGGCAGAACCGCCTGCGTCACCCACAGCGTGCCGAAGAAGTTGGTCTCCATCTCGGCGCGGATCTCGGCTTCGGTCAGCTCCTCGACCATGCCGAAGTGACCGTAGCCCGCGTTGTTGACCACCACGTCCAGCGCGCCGAAGTGCTCGGCCGCCTGCCGCACGGCGGCGAAGACGGCCGCGCGGTCGGTGATGTCGAGCCGCAGCGGCAGTACGGCCTCGCCGTACTGCTCGGCCAGGGGACGCAGGTGGTCAAGGTCGCGCGCGGTGGCGACGACCCGGTCGCCCCGCTCGAGGGCGGCCTCCGCCCACTCGCGGCCGAAGCCCTTCGACGTGCCGGTGATGAACCACGTCTTGGACAACGCCTTCACCTTCCTCTAGTCGATACGTTTCATGATAACAGTAGCATGGACTGTATTAATTGTGTGTGTAGTATCGTTGCCGCATGGAGGGGCGACGAGATCGGAAGAAGCGGCAGACCCGCGAGCGGATCCAGGCCTCGGCACTGGAGCTGTTCACGTCGCACGGCTACCGCAACACGACCATCGCGGCGATAGCCGAACACGCGGACGTCGCGACGCGGACCGTCACACTGCACTTCGCCACCAAGGAAGACCTGCTGTTCGCGGATGATCCGTTCGCCGCGGAATCGCTGGCAGCGCGCCTGGACACCCGGCCCGGCGCCGCGCTCGACGGCGTCGGTGAGTGGATGCGCGACACAATGCACGCCCTCGACGAACGCGACGCCGACCAGGGCCGCAAGCCGGGCGAGACCTGGTCCCTGCGCATCAAGCGCGCCACCCTGATAGCCGAGGACGAGGATCTCCGCGCCCGTGCCCGCGCGAGCTACTACGAGCTGGAACGTCTGATCGCCGCCGCCATCGGCAAGGACGTGGGCCTGCCGCCCGACGCGCTGGCGCCGCGCCTGACCGCGTACACCGTGGTGGGCGGCCTGCGCGAGCTGTACATGACCCACGAGGCCCGCCACTGCGACACCGCTACCGAAGCGCTACTTCCCCTGGTCGACCGCGTACTCGACGTCGCACGCACGGGCCTGGCCAAGCTCACGGCCGGTGAGCCCAACCCCACGCCGCTCGTCTTGACGGCCCCGGCGCCTGCCCTGAGGGATGGGCGCAGACAGCCGAGAACGCCGCGAGCCGAAACGAGCCTGGGCGAAGAGCCTGAGGACTGAAACGGCCCTGGGCGTGCTGAGCAGGTCCTGGTGCGCTCTGGAACGGGCCTGAGCGGCCCTGGAGCGTGCTAACCAGGTCCAGGCGTGCCTCAAGACGGGCCTGAGGCGCCAAGGCCTGTTAGAGCGGCCTGAAACGCGGGCCCTGGCGGACTCTCGGGCACCACGGGCCCAACCACACGGAAGCCGCGGTCAATCATGCGCACGTCACGGCGCCCGACCCGCTCCACCGGAGGAGCGTGCCCCTGGACAGACCCCAGCCCGCTACGGCGTCTGGGGCTCACCGTGCCTGCCGTAAAAGAAAGCCCGTAAAAGAAGGCCCGTAAAAGAAGAGCCCGCGAAAACGGCGCCGAGCAGGCAAAACCGAGCAGACGAAAAGGGGTGTTCTAGGCGTCGATATGGTCGCGGTCGACTTCGGCGGCGCTGCTGACGATGAACTCGCGGCGCGGAGCCACGTCGCTGCCCATCAGCAGGCTGAAGATCCCCTCCGCCGTCTCCGCGTCCTCGATGCGGACGCGGCGCAGGATGCGGTGGCGCGGGTCCATCGTGGTCTCCGCGAGCTGGTCGGCGTCCATCTCGCCCAGACCCTTGTAGCGCTGCACCGGGTCCTTCCAGCGCCGGCCGCGTCGCTCCAGGTCGCGCAGCACCTTCTGCAGCTCGGCGTCGGAGTAGCAGTAGATGTACTTCTCCTTGCCGCGGCCGGGGTTGGTGAGCTCGATGCGGTGCAGCGGCGGGACCGCGGCGAACACCCTGCCCGCCTCGACCATGGGCCGCATGTAGCGGTGGAAGAGGGTCAGCAGCAGGCAGCGGATGTGGGCGCCGTCGACGTCGGCGTCGGCCATCAGGATGACCTTGCCGTAGCGGGCCGCCTCGATGTCGAAGGAGCGGCCGGAGCCCGCGCCGACCACCTGGATGATCGCGGCGCACTCGGCGTTCTTGAGCATGTCGCTCACGGACGCCTTCTGCACGTTGAGGATCTTGCCGCGGATCGGCAGGAGGGCCTGGAACTCCGAGTCGCGGGCCAGCTTGGCGGTGCCCAGCGCGGAGTCGCCCTCGACGATGAACAGCTCGCTGCGGTCGATGTCGTCGCTGCGGCAGTCGACGAGCTTGGCGGGGAGCGCGGAGTTCTCCAGGGCGCTCTTGCGGCGCTGGTTGTCGCGGTGCTCGCGGGCCGCGATGCGGGCCTTGGCCGCGGCGACGATCTTCTCCAGCACGGCGCGCAGGGGCTGCTTGTAGCCGCGCGGCGGGTTGGCGAACAGCTCCTTGAGCTCGCGGGAGACCACGTGGGAGACGATGCGGGTGGCCGCCGAGGTGCCCAGCACCTCCTTGGTCTGGCCCTCGAACTGCGGCTCCGGCACCCGGACCGTGACAACGCCGGTCAGGCCCTCGGAGATGTCCTCCCCCTTGACCGGGTCGTCGCCGTTCTTCAGCAGGCGGGTCTCGCGCAGCAGCTCGTTGATCGTGCGGACCAGGCCGCGTTCGAAGCCGGTGAGGTGGGTGCCGCCCTTGGGGGTGGCGATGACGTTGACGAACGAGCGGATGGTCGAGTCGTAGCCCTTGCCCCAGCGCACGGCCACGTCGACGGTGAGCTCGCGCTGCACCTCGGTGGCCGTCATGTGGCCCTGGTCGTCGAGCACCGGGACGGTCTCGTGGAAGTGGCCGACCCCCTGCAGGCGCAGCACGTCGCAGACGGCCTCGTCGCGGGCCAGGAACTCGGTGAACTCGGAGATTCCCCCGTCGAAGCGGAACTCCTCCTCGACCCGCTCCTCGTGCCTGCTGTCGATCACGGTCAGGGTCAGGCCGGGCACCAGGAAGGCGGTCTGGCGCAGGCGTACGTGGATCTCGTCGAGCGAGACCTCGGCGTCGGGCAGGAAGATCTGCTTGTCGGCCCAGAACCGAACCCGGGTGCCGGTGGTCCGCTTGGGCAGCTTGCCGCCGTCACGCAGGCCGGACTTCTTCTTGAACTTGGCCTTCGGACCGTCGCCGTCGAAGATGCCGGGCACGCCGCGGCGGAAGCTGATCTCGTGGATCTGGCCGTCACGGTCAACCTCTACGTCGAGGCGCTCGGACAGGGCGTTGACCACGGAGGCGCCCACGCCGTGCAGGCCGCCGGACGCGCCGTAGGAGCCGCCGCCGAACTTTCCGCCCGCGTGGAGCTTGGTGTAAACGAGCTCGACTCCGGCCAGACCGCTCTTGGGCTCGATGTCGACGGGGATGCCGCGGCCGTCGTCGCGCACCTCGATGGAGCCGTCTGGATAGAGCTCCACCTCGATGCGGGTGCAGTGCCCGGCGAGCGCCTCGTCGACGCCGTTGTCGACGATCTCCCAGAGGCAGTGCATGAGCCCGCGGCTGTCGGTTGACCCGATATACATGCCAGGGCGCTTGCGGACCGCTTCCAGCCCCTCAAGCACCGACAGGTGACGAGCCGTGTAACCCGCCTCCACTAGCGTCACTCCGGCTCCCCTGCGTTTAAGCGTCGAACGTCTAAGCGTCGAACTGAGCATCGAACATGTGTGCGTAGCCTATCGTTCTTCCCCTACGCACGCGTACAAGCTTGCCATGACGGCAGGTTTGGTGTTACCAGGCGACGGCTCTCCATCACTTCCGGCCACATTCTGCTCTCGGCGTAGCCGGGCGGTGATTGGGAACGTCCACGTCCGGTTAGATGTTGTCCAAGTGACTGACGCCAGATCCTCGCTTCGGCGGGGGTGACCCGAAAGGCGATACGTGACTGGAGCTCTCGCCCCCGTTAAGCCGCTGACGGCCCTCGACCGTTGCGACCGTTGCGGCGCCCAGGCCTACATTCGCGCGACCCTGCCCGTGGGTGGGGAGCTGCTGTTCTGCGCTCATCACGGGCGTCAGCACATAGCAGCGCTCCGCGATAAGGGCGCCGACATCCTGGACGAGTCTGCTCGGCTCAGCGAAACCCCAACAGTGGCCCCCAACGACGAGCGCTAACCGGCGCTGGTCGTGATGAGATAACAACATATTGCACGGAGCGGAACGGCGATCCCGGCAGGCCCGGGACCGCCGTTTCGTCATGTCTCGGGCCGTCTCATCTCACTCTGTAGTGATAGCGGGCCCGCGCCTCGAAGCCCTCGCTTCGGTACAGGGCCTGAGCCGCCTCGTTCGGCGCGGTGGTCACCAAATAGGCCGTACGCGCCCCGCTACGCCGTACGAGAGCACGCAACACGCTCCTGGCCAGCCCACGGCGGCGAGCCTGGGGCAACGTGGCCATGCAGTAGATCCCGATCGTCTCCCCCTGCGGCACACCCCGGCCCACAGCGACGGCTCGACCGTCCTCCTCGACCGCGGCGTACAAGGCGGGCACCCCTCGGCAGATCCGCTCAGCCACCTCGACACCCTCGGCGTAGCGCCCGTCCACGGCCCACCAGGTCTCCAGCCACCCCGGCCAGGGGCTCTCCTCGACCCGCACCTGACGAACAGGCTCCGGCACGCCGTCCCCCACCATGATCACGGTTGGATCGACGACCCCATATCCCCGGGCGGCCAATTCGTCGTCGAGCCCCGGCATCGCCCCCACCCCAACGGAGAACACGCTCCGCTGCCCCTTCTCGGCGTAGAAGGCCTCGGCCGCCTCGATCGCACCGGCGAGATCGGCGGGCCGTCCCAGGGCGAGCACGGAGTTCGCGCGCTTGGTCACGCCACCGGCGTAGCGAAGGATCCAGCCGTCGTACGTCCGCTGCTCATAGGCAGGCCAGGCTTCATGAACCAGCAAGTCGAAATCCACTCGCGCACCCTACCCAACCAGCGCAGACCTCCCGCGAAGCGGCCAAACCTCGGCGGCGGCACTCCGGCCGGCAGGGCAACCCAGACACAAGCAGTGAGCGGCGAGCGGCAGACTGTGGGCGGTGGGTGGCGAGCATTGACTATGCTGTGGCGTGCTGATTTTGTTGCCGCCCTCGGAGGGGAAGGCCGGTGAAGGCAGCGGTCCTCCTCTAGGGGATCTTTCGTTCCCCGCCCTGGACAGACCGCGCAAACGCGTACTGACCGCGCTCATGAGAGCGTCCAGACGGCGTGACGCCCTCGACGTCCTCGGTCTGTCGCCCGGCCTGGCAGGCGAACTGGCCAAAAACCTGGAGCTCCAAACCGCTCCGGCCCTCCCGGCGGCCGATCTCTATACCGGCGTCCTGTACGAGAAGCTCGGTCTCGGCACCCTGACGGACGAGGCCAGGAAGCGAGCCGAGGAGTCGGTGCTCATCTTCTCCGGCCTCTGGGGCGTGTTGCGGATCACCGACCGCGTACCTCCGTACCGGCTGTCGATGGGAGTGACTCTGCCGGTGCTGGGCGGGCTGGCCGCGTTCTGGCGGCCAACGGTGTCCAAGGAGCTGGAGCGCCTGGACGGGCTGGTGGTCGATCTGCGTTCGGCCACCTACGCGGGAGCCTGGCAGCCCGGGGAGCGGTCTGTGGCGGTACGGGTGTTCCGCGATGGCAAGGTGGTCAGCCACATGGCGAAGGCGACCCGCGGTGAGATCGCCCGCACCCTGCTGGAGACCGGGGCGGATCCCGCCACACCCGGCGAACTGGCCGCGCTCCTCACCGGCCACGGCCACACGGTCCACCTGATCGAGCCCACCCGGCCCAACCGCCCCTGGACCCTCGACGTCAGCCTGTGAAGTCGCCCAGGTGGTCCGCCGCCCAGGCCGCGAACGTACGGCCGGGGCGGCCGATCAACCGCTCGACATCCGTGGTGATCTCGACCGGCACGCCGTCGTTGGACTGCCACCAGTCCAGCAACGGCTCAGCGAACTGCTCGGGGATGTAGTCGGCCATCTCCGCCTTCCACTCCTCCCGCGTGACGTTCCTGATGGGGATGTCCCTGCCGGTCACGTGGCCGAGGATGCGGATCTGCTCGGCGAAGGTGATCGATTCGGGCCCGGTCAGCAGGTACGGCCGGCCGCCCAGGGCCGGGTCGGCGAGCACAGCGGCGACCGCCTCGGCGATGTCGGCCTCGTGGATACTGTCGTTGTGCGAGTTGGGGTACGGCAGGCTCACCGGCTCGCCGGCCTTGACGGGCCAGGACCAGGCCAGCGCGTTGCCGGCGAACGAGCCCGGACGCAGCAGCGTGCTGCGGACGGGCGCGGCGGTCAGGGCGCGCTCCACGTCCAGGTGGGACTTGGCCAGGGGGCTGGCCTCGGGGTTCGGGCCGAGCACGGAGGAGGACGACAGCAGCACGATGTGCTCGACTCCGGCCTCGGTCGCCTCCTTGACGAAGGCGTCGATGTGCGACGGTTCGGCGTACAGGAAGACCGAGGTGACGCCGGCCAGCGCGGCGGGGAACGTCGCGGGGTCGCTGAGGTCGCACGTGATGATCGACGAGTCACCGGGCTGGCGGGAGGCCGGGCGGACGGGCAGGCCGCGTCGGCGCAGGATGGCGATGAGCTCAGCGGCGACGGCGCCACGAGCGCCGGTAACAAGGGTGGTCATATCGGGAAATGCCTTTCTGGGTGATGATTTTGGGCTATGTATGCAGGCCGCTAGGGTCATGCTGCGGCTGAGCTCTGTATGGCGTTCTCAGTGGCGGCGCGGCTGGGCCTTGCGCGGTAGGAGCCACACCAGGCCGCAGCAGGCGATCACGGCGACGACCACGACGAGCAGGCTGCCGGTCGCGGCCTCCATCTGATCGCCGGTACGGAAGTAGACGGTGGTCACGGCCGCGGCGCCGATGGCGTTGGCCAGCTGCTGGACCGCGGAGAGCGACCCGCTGGCGCTGCCGGCCTCGCGCGGGTCGATGTCACCCAGGGTGACGTCATAGATGGTGCCGAAGCAGGTGCCCATGCCCAGCCCGATGACCAGCGCCCCCAGGACGAGCGCCCAGGCGCCGTCCACGACTCCGGAGACGACGGCCAGCAGCCAGCTGGTGCCGATCAGCGCGATGGTCAGGCCGATGGTGATCAGCGTGCGGCCGAGCCGGTCGATGAGCCGGTGGCAGGCCACCGAGGCGATGACGATGCCCACCGCCACCGGGGCCAGGCCGAGCGCCGCCCGTACGGGCGTGAAGCGCAGGCCGTACTGCATGAACAGCACGAGCACGTACAGCAGGCCAGACACGGCCGCGAAGAAGACCATGCCCAGGACCAGGCCGGCGGTGAAGCCGCGGTTGCGCAGGAGCGACGGCTCGATCAGCGGGTTGGTGGCGGTGCGCTGGCGTACGCAGAACAGGCCGAAGAACACCAGCCCACCGGCCAGGCACAGGATCGGGACGAGCGTCCACCCATGGGCCGAGCCGTCGATCAGGCCGTACAGGAGACCCACCATGGTCACCGCCAGCACCCCGGCACCAACGCCGTCCACCCCGGATCCGCTGGAGCGATCACCGGGAGCATCGGCGGGCAGGAGCCGGGTGGCGGCGACGAGCGCGGCGCCCCCGAGCACGATGTTGATCAGGAACATCGCCCGCCACCCCAGCCCGAACAGATCGGCCTCGATCAGAAAGCCCGCCACCACCGGCCCTGCGACCGACGAGACGCCAAGCGCGGGGGCGAACACGCTGAAGGCCCTGCCAAGCTGATCACGGGGAAAGACGGCCCCCAGAATCCCGAAGCCCTGGGGGATCATCAGCGCCCCGAACCCGCCCTGCACCAGCCGGGCACCGATGAGCACACCGGGACTGACCGCGAGCCCGCAGGCGACGGACGCGAGCGTGAATCCGGTGATGCCGAGAAGGAAGAGGCGGCGGCGGCCGTAGCGGTCGCCGAGCCGCCCGCCGACCACCAGCAGGACCCCGAGCGCCAGCGCGTACGCGGCGCCGAGCCACTGGATGAGGGCCGCTCCCCCGCCGAGATCGGCCGCGATGGTGGGGGCGGCGACGTTGGTGATCGTCGCGTCGAGCAGGTCCAGGACGGCGGCGGCGATGATGACGCCCAGGACGGCCCACCGCCGGTCAACCTGGACGGGTGAGGCGCGGATGAGTGCGGACATGCGGATCCCCTCGATAGAATGCGTACGTGACACAAAGAGTGCGTCACACAAAGATTGTGTGACGCGCATAAATATGAGGTACGGAGCAACCTGGTGTCAAACCGAGCGGAAACGCTGAAGCGGATCATCGATGAGAGCCAGCGGCACTATGCGGCATATGTGCTGTTCAATCAGGCGCTGGCCGACCATCTGGGCATTCACCCGACAGACCTGCAGTGCGTGGCGCTGCTGGACCTGGAGACCGGACCGGTGAGCACCGGGGAGATCGCCCGGCTGACGGGGCTGACGCCCGGCTCCGCCACCCGCCTGGTGGACCGGCTGGAGAAGGCCGGTCTCGTCGTACGGCACACCGATCCGGCGGACCGCAGGCGGGCGCTGGTCGCCCTCGCGCCCTCGGCCGAGGCCAGGATCGGGGATGCCTGGGAGACGCCGGGCAAGGCGTTCGCCGAGATGATGGAGACGTTCACAGACGCGGAGCTGGCCGTGATCGCCGACTACCTGCGCCGGGCCAGCGCGGTCGGCCGCGCCCAGGCGGAACGCCTCAACAAAGGGGCATGAACGCCCCTGGCCCCGCACAGCCGGAGCTGTGCGGGGCCAGGGGTGAAACGATCTTCCGTTAGTCCAGGTAGTCGCGCAGCACCTGGGACCGGGACGGGTGACGCAGCTTGGACATCGTCTTCGACTCGATCTGCCGGATGCGCTCACGCGTCACCCCGTAGACCTTGCCGATCTCGTCGAGTGTCTTCGGCTGCCCGTCCGTGAGGCCGAACCGCATCGACACGACGCCCGCTTCCCGCTCCGACAACGTGTCGAGAACGGAGTGCAGCTGCTCCTGGAGCAGCGTGAAGCTGACGGCGTCGGCCGGCACGATGGCCTCGGAGTCCTCGATGAGGTCACCGAACTCGCTGTCGCCCTCCTCACCGAGGGGGGTGTGCAGCGAGATGGGCTCGCGACCGTATTTCTGGACCTCGACCACCTTCTCGGGGGTCATGTCCAGCTCGCGGGCCAGCTCTTCCGGCGTGGGCTCCCGGCCGAGGTCCTGCAGCATCTGCCGCTGAACCCGGGCCAGCTTGTTGATCACTTCGACCATGTGGACCGGGATGCGGATGGTCCGCGCCTGGTCGGCCATGGCGCGGGTGATCGCCTGCCGGATCCACCACGTGGCGTAGGTGGAGAACTTGTAGCCCTTGGTGTAGTCGAACTTCTCGACCGCGCGGATCAGGCCGAGGTTGCCCTCCTGGATCAGGTCCAGGAACAGCATGCCGCGTCCGGTGTAGCGCTTGGCCAGCGAGACCACCAGACGGAGGTTGGCCTCCAGCAGGTGGTTCTTGGCCCGGCGGCCGTCCTCGGCGATCCACTCGAGCTCGGCCCGGACGTCGACCGGCAGACCCTCGGTCTCGCCGCCGCCCAGCTGCTCCTCGGCGAACAGTCCCGCCTCGATGCGCTTGGCCAGCTCGACCTCCTGCTCGGCGTTGAGCAGGGGGACCTTGCCGATCTGCTTGAGGTAGTCCTTGACCGGGTCGGCGGTGGCGCCGGCGGCGGCCACCTGCGCGACCGGCGCGTCATCGTCGTCGTCGGAGAGGATGAGGACTTCGTCCTCGGTCTTCTCGGTGGCGGCGACGGCTGCCACGTCGGCGGCCTTGGGCTCGTCCTCGGTGTCGTCGTCGGAGTCGCCCTCGGAGTCGGAGTCGTCCGCGGCGACGATCTCCTCGTCCTCGACCTCGATGTCTTCGAGGTCCTCGAGCTCGACGTCTCCCTCGAGCTCGATGTCCTCGTCGTCGTCGACGCCCTCAGGGCTCTTCGGCTTGGTCTCGGCAGGCCCAGCGCTCTTCGGCTCGGCCTTCTTGGCGGGCACGGCCGCCTTCTTCGCCGCCGGAGCGGCCTTCTTGGCGGGAGCCGCCTTCTTGGGGGCGGGCTCGGCTTCAACGGCGCCCACGACCGCGGTCACGGTCTCAGGCTGCTGCTCTTTGGCGGCCGCTGCGGCCTTGGTCTTGACGGGGGCAGCGGTACGGCGCTTTGCTGGACCACGAGACTTTTTCGGCGCAGCCGAATCCGCGGCGGTCACCACCACGGTCACGCCCTCTTTACTGAGGTTCCGCAAAAATGCGGCGGCGTGCGACATGGGGATGTCCGCCTCCTCGAAGGCCTGACGGACATCCTCAGACTCGAGGAAACCCTGCGAGCGCCCACGCTCGAGCAGTCGCTGAATGACGGGCTCGTTCAGCTCTTGTGGCTTCGAGCGAGTCGAACTTGCAGGCGACACGAACACCTCTCGAACGAACGCGTGGCGACTATGGACCCAGATACCCGCTGGGGGGCTGTTGCCTCTCTCGGAGAACGGTGCGGCCGTGCGGATCGCGACGGACCTGTCCAGCATTCTGGCACGACCACGCACTCCATACGGCCACCTCCCGGCGGTTGACCTCCACCCTAGGCCGACCCAGACAGTAGTGCGTACGTAAGCGCGGCACTGATACCCGAAAGCAACCCTTATGACTGATTCATTCAGTCACTCTTCGTGGCGGGCGGCACATGGATAGCCAGGGCGGTAACGTCATCATCCTGTTCATATCCAGACAACATCCGGTCAACCAGGAAATCCAGCAACATGTGCGGACTACTGACCACCTCAGGCGGCGCTTCGGTCACAACACTGCAAAGCTCTGCGAGTCCTGCGTCCAAACCGCGTTTCCGGTTCTCCACCAAGCCGTCTGAGTAGAGCACGGCGGTGTGTCCCGGCGGCACCACGAACCGGAACTGCCGGCGGCTGGTCGGCCAGCCCAGCGGCGTGCCCGGCTCCACGTCGCCCAGGACCGCGGTGCCCTGCGGGGAGACCAGGACGGGCGGCGGATGGCCCGCCAGGGCCAGCGTGCCCTCGCCGGTGACGGGCTCGACCACCATGTAGGCGAGGGTCGTGACCTGCTCTTCTTCCTCGGTGGCGTCGAAGACCCGGTCGAGGCCGGTGAGCACGGCCGCGGGCGGCGGGTTGGTCAGCGCCAGGGCGCGCATGGCGTTGCGGATGCGGCCCATGCCCGCCGCGGCCTTGACGCCCTTGCCCATGACGTCGCCCACGACCGCCGCGACCCGGCCGTCCTGCAGCACGAACGCGTCGTACCAGTCGCCGCCGACCTGCACGTGACGGCTGCCCGAGCGGAACCGCTGGGCCAGCACCAGGCCCTTGACCACCGGCAGGCGGTCGGGCAGCAGGCTGCGCTGGAGCGTCTCGGCGGTGCGGTGCTCGCGTTCGAACAGCGTGGCCCGCTCCACGGCGAGCGCGCACTGCCCGGCGAGCGCCTCCAGGAAGACGCCGTCCTCCTGGGAGATCTTCTGCGGCCTGGTGAAGGAGAAGCGCAGCGCGCCCAGCGCCCGCCCGGCCGCCAGCAGCGGCAGGCCGACCCAGGCCCGCTCGTCACTGTGCGTGAGATAATTGGTCAGCACCTGCTCGTCGCCACCGGCTTCGAGAAGCTGGGATTTCAGCCTGTCGGGCGACTCGGCGAAGACCGGACGGCGGCTGTTGACCGCCATCGTCATCACGCTGGAGGAGGAGAGCGGGATCTCCTCGCCGAGCGTGTCGGACGCCTCGGGGACGCCCTCGCCGTTGATCAGCTTGAGCGCGGCACGGTCGGGGTCGAGCAGCGCGACCGCGGAACGGTCGGCGGCCAGGGCGGTGCGGCCGACGTCGATGATGACCTGCACCACCTGCTCGACGGTGAGCGCCTCGGCCAGCTGGGCGGTGGCGCCCTGCAGCCGCGCGGTGCGCAGGGCCGCGGCGCCGAGCTGGTCGGTCAGCCTGCCGCGCATCTCCTCGGCCTCGCGCTGCGGCGTCACGTCGGTGTTGGCGCCGACCCACTCCACGACCCTGCCGTGCCTGATGATGGGCACGGCCCGCACCTCGAAGTGGCGGTAACCGCTGGCCCGGGTGCGCACGCGGTAGTTCCACTCGAACATGGTGCGGCCGCGCAGCGCCTCCTTCCAGGCTTCCTCGGTCTGCTGGCGCTCCTCCGGATGCACGGCCTCCAGCCAGCCCAGGGCGAGGTATTCCTCCAGCCCCTGGCCAGTGATGGCGCGCCACTGCGGCGCGTCCTCCACCACCGTGCCGGTCGGCGAGGTGATCCAGACGAGCTGCGACTGCGCCTCGACCAGCGAGCGGTAGCGCTCCTCGCTGCGGCGCAGGTCCTCTTCGACCTGGCGGCTCTCGGTCACGTCGAGGCCGATGAGCGCGATCGCCCGCAACTCGCCCGCGTCGTCGTGGACCGGCGAGAACGACAGCGACCAGTGCCTGGTCTCCCCCTCGGACGAGCGCACGCGTACGCGGCTCTCGGTGACCGGAGAGTCGCTCTCGGTGACGGCCTGGACCGCATGGGTGATGAGCTGGCTGAGGTCGGCCGTCAGCGTCTCGGCGGGCGCGCGGCCGACCAGCCGCTCGGCGGGTACGCCGACGACCTCGGTGAACACGTCGTTGACCAGTTGTACGTGGCCGGCGGCGTCGAAGAACGCGAAGGCGAACTCCGCCTCCGACAGCATGCCCTTGAAGAGGGCGGAGTCTGAGATGTCCACATCCGACTCCCGGGGACGGGGAACGGAGGTCTCGGCGCTCATGGTCGGCACCTCCGTCGCGTGCCAGGGTCTCCCACGCGGCACATCTCCATAACTGTGTATCGGCGTAGCGCAGCTCCGGGCGACCGGATTCTGCAGTACATCATCGGCGATGGGCAGGCGCGGACGGAAGCCCCGGCCGCCATACGGTCAACGCATCCTGTCAAAATCGCTCCACGTTGCGCAGCAAGATCAGGCTACTTGGCCTTGGCCGCGCGCTTGGCCTCCTGCTTGGCGGCCCGAACGCGACCCAGTGTGTCGGCGTCGACCACATCCGCTACCGAACGCAACGACCCCTCCTCGCCATAGGGTCCAGCCGCCTCGCGCCATCCTGGCGGTTGAACCCCCATTTGCTTGCCGAGCAATGCCAAAAATATCTGAGCCTTCTGCTTGCCGAAGCCGGGAAGTCCCAGGAGCCGGTTGAGCAACTCTTTGCCGTCGGCGACGTCACTCCAGACCCGCTCGGGATTGCCGTCGTAGTGCTCCACAAGGTAGGCGGCCAGCTGCTGGACCCGGTCCGCCATCGCCTTGGGGTAGCGGTGCACGGCCGGCTTGGCGGCCAGCAGCGCGGCGAACTCCTCGGGATCGCGAGCCGCGATCTCCTCCGCGGTGAGGTCGTGCCCGAGGCGTTCGGAGATGGTGTGAGGCCCCATGAACGCCCATTCCATCGGGATCTGCTGATCGAGCAGCATGCCGACGAGCAGGGCGAGCGGACTTCGGCCGAGGAGATCGTCGGCCTCCGTCCGCTGGGCGAGCTGGATGCGCATGGGAACAGCTTCGCACGAATGCGGTTCCGAAGAAGCGAACACAAGCGTTGTGGAGGCTTGACACTCAGCCGAGAAAAGATGAAATGGGAGCGCAAGTCGCCCTGCATCCATTCCCTGGGGGTTTGCCCCGGGGGCTCCAGAGGAATCTCACATCTATGCTCGCTCTGGCCACACGCTTCCTACGGGAGCCGGTCAGTCTCAGGCTGGCCGAAGAGTTCCTGACCATACCCGTGGACACCATCGACCGTTGCGTGTCCGACGTCTGCGCCTGCGCGCAGCACCTCGGCATCTCCCCGACGCCCGATGTCATCGAACGCATCGCCCGCGAACATCTACTGGCGATCGTGAACTCCGCACCGCCGCCCCGGACTCCCCGATAACATCGGGGTCACCAGGCCGCGTTCTACGCACCGTTTCGGCCTGGAATGCGAGAGAGTGAGGGCGTGCGCCGACACCGACGAGATCCCCGGGAGAGCACCCCACCAGACGATGTGTTCAAGGAGATGGTGCAGGCGGCTCGCGAGCTTCTGGCCGTGCGCAGCCCTCTTGACGCGGAGCTGATGGTCTCCGACATGATCGGAGCCTGGTGGGGCAGGCGCGTCAGGGGTGGTGATGTCGAACAGGTACTCGGCGAGGGTCTGGTCGACTACGCCGCCAAGGCCGGCACTCCGGCGTCGCTGACGCTGCTCATCTGCCTGGCCTATCTCGGCACGGCCCGCCAGGGTGCCAAGGCGGAGGGCGCGGCGCTGGCGATGATGGAATCGGGCGTGGCCCGGCCCGGCTGGGCCGACCGGGTGGGCGCGGTCAAGCCGACCGGCTGCTACGTCTCCCGCGACGCCTACGGCGACCAGGACACCGTGATCTGCACGTTCGGCTACCGCTGGAGCGAGGGCCCCCGCGACGAGCAGGCGGGCGGCGAGACGCCGGTGACCTTCGAGCGCGAGCAGGACCGGCACGCGCTGGTCATGGTCGTCGACCACAACATGTCGGGCATGGCGCGCGACGCCTGGGTCTCCTCCCAGGTCGACACACTGCTGGACAAGGCACGGGTCGAGGCGGCCGGCAACCCGATGCTGCTGTTCGAGGAGATCGAGCCCCAGCAGGCCAGGGCGCTGCTGGAGTCGGCCATGAAGGCCACCAGGGAGCCGAAGACCCCGCCGCCGGTCAGCGACAGCTACAGCGCCTACCACGCCTTCGCCCGCGCCCGGCTCAAGGCCCTTCCGCCGGGCCGCAAGCGCCCCGCCCCCCTGCACATCGAGGCTCCCTACAGCCGCGAGCGGCGGGCGATGCTGGCCGCGGAGTTCCTCGCCTCCGACGCGGCCGAGCACCTGTCCGACCCGTCGGCGGCCTCGCGGTGCGCCGACCACATCATCGACTACGGCTGCGAGCAGGACTTCAACCGGCCGCTGCGGGTGAGCCCGACCAAGTGCGAGACGTTCCTGCTCGACTGGCTGCCGCGCAAGGTGATGTTAAGCGTGGCCGAACAGGAGGCCATGCCGCACGTACTGTCGGCGTGGATCCGCTTCGCCGCCCGCCGCACCGGCCTGCCCGACACGGGGCTCAAGGACACGCTGGACGCCGTGTGGGAGGCGACCGGCAAGTTCCCGGAGGCGTACCGGGATCCGACCTCGTTCGGCCTGGACCGGCCGCTGCTGGAGCGGCTGCTGCCGGACGGCGACCTGTCGGCGCTGGCCAGGCGGGCCTTCGCGTTCCCGTTCCTGCAGGGCGTGCACGGCGGCATCGACCTGGACGCGCTCAACCCGGCCGACGAGGCCGACCGGCGCACGCTCCTGGAGATCGACCACGTCGGCGCCATCGACGAGGAGCACCTGGCCTGGCACGAGGAGATCGCCGCGCGGCTGTGGGACGGGGACCCGCCGCAGCTGTGGGAGGCGGCTCAGCGGCTGCTCGACCTCGGCCACGACCGCCATGACGTGCTGCACGTGCTCATCGAGATCGCCGAGCGAATCGGCGGCGACCCGGACGAACTCGCCTCCGCCCTCGACGACATCGCCGACATCCCTGACGAGATCTAGCGCGATGTACGCCCGCCGCGCCCGCTCCGCCCTCTAGCCCGGTGTACGCCCATCTCGCCGCGGGTCGGCGTCCGTGACCCCGTCGTCGCGCTGAGGTGGCCGCTACCGCCATGATGGGAGCATGGTGATCGACCTCAACGCGGATCTGGGCGAGGGCTTCGGCGTCTGGCGGCTGGGCGACGACCTGGCGCTGCTCGACATCGTCACGAGCGCGAACGTCGCCTGCGGGTTCCACGCCGGCGACCCGGTGACGATCAGGCGCACCTGCGCGGCCGCCGTGGACCGGGGTGTGGCGATCGGGGCCCAGGTGTCCTATCGCGACCTGGCCCACTTCGGGCGCAGGGAGATGGACGTCGAGCCGGAGGAGCTCTGCGCCGAGGTGCTCTACCAGCTCGCGGCCGTCGACGGCATCGCGCGGACCATGGGCGGCCGGGTCTCCTACGTCAAGCCGCACGGCGCGCTCTACAACCGCATCTGCCGCGACGAGGAGCAGGCCGCCGCGGTGATCGAGGCCGTGGCCGACTACGACACCTCCCTGCCGGTGCTCACGCTGCCCGGCTCGGTGGTGCACGGAGCGGCCGCCGCCGAGGGCGTGCCGACGATCACCGAGGCGTTCGCCGACCGTGCCTACACGGCCGCCGGGACGCTGGTCTCCCGGCGCGAGCCCGGAGCGGTGATCCACGATGTCGCCACGGTCTCGGCCCGCGCCGTGCGGATGGCTGTCGAGGGCCGGGTGACCGCCGTGGACGGCAGCCCGGTGTCGGTCTCCGCCCGGTCCATCTGCGTGCACGGGGACACACCTGACGCGGTACGACTGGCGCAGGCCGTACGCGATGGGCTGCTGGAGGCGGGAGTGGTCCTGCAGGCCTTCGCATGATCCGGATGGCCGGGGAGCACGGGCTGCTCGTGGAGACGGGGTCGCTGGCCGTGTCGCACCGGCTCGACGCGGTGCTGCGTGCCGCGCGGCCCGCTGGGGTGGTGGAGATCGTACCGGGGCCCGAGACGGTGCTGGTGGTGGCGCCGGGGGCGGACCAGGGCCTGCTGCGGTCGCGGCTCGACGAACTGCTCGGCGAGGCGCTCAAGCCCGGAGAGCCTGGCGAGGCGCTTGAGTCCCGGGAGCCTGGCGGGGCCCTGTCCGGGACCGGGCAGGGGGTCGTAGCCATTCCCGTTGTCTATGACGGGGAGGACCTCGATTCCGTGGCCGAGTTGGCCGGGATGTCGGCGGACGATGTGATCGCGCGGCACACCGGGCGGGAGCTGGTGGTGGGCTGGCTGGGTTTCGCGCCGGGGTTCGCGTATCTGATCGGGCTGGATCCGGCGCTCCATCTGCCACGGCTGGCGACGCCGCGCACGTCGGTGCCCGCCGGTTCGGTGGCGATCGCCGGTCCCTACTCCGCGATCTACCCCACCGCCTCGCCGGGCGGGTGGCGGCTGCTGGGCCGTACGACGACGCGGATCTGGGACGTCGACGCCGAGCCGCCGTCACTGTTCCGGCCCGGAACCCGCGTACGGTTCGAGCCGGCATGATCGAAGTGCTCACGCCGGGCCCGTACGCGACCATCCAGGACCTGGGCCGCCCCGGCTACGCGCACCTGGGCGTGCCCCGCTCCGGCGCGGCCGACGAGGCGAGCCTGCGGCTGGGCAACCGGCTCGTCGGCAACCCCGAGGACGCGGCGGGGATCGAGCTGACGTACGGAGGGGCGCGGCTGGCGTTCCACTCGGGCGCCTGGGTCGCGGTCACGGGCGCCCCCTGCCCGCTATCCGGGCCTTCCCCTATCCCCGTGGGAGCCGGAGCTTCACCGGCCGCCGTGGGGTCCGAGCCTCCGCCGGACGCCGTGGGATCCGGGCCTTCACCCGGTCCCGTCGAGCCTGAGCGAAGGCCCTTTCCCGTCGAGCCTGAGCGAAGGCCCGTTCCCGTCGAGCCTGAGCGAAGGCCCGTTCCCGTCGAGGCTAGGCGAAGGCCCGGCCCAGTGGAGGCCGGGCGGTCGCCCATCACCGGTGAGGCCGGGCGCGCGTCTGTTCCCGAGGAGGCCCGGCGCTCGCCCACCCTCGGGGCCGGGATGAATGTGCCGTTCTGGGTTCCGGCCGGGAGTGAGTTGCGGTTCGGGGCGCCCGAATGGGGGTTGCGGACCTACCTGGCTGTGCGGGGCGGGATCGCCGTAGAGCCGGTGCTCGGCAGCCGTTCCACGGATTCGCTGTCGGGGCTCGGCCCGGCGCCGCTGCGCCAGGGGACCGTACTCCCGGTGGGCGGCTCCGGGGACCTGATGGAGATCTCGGTGGATCTGGCGCCCGCCGGGGAGCCGCCGCCCGCCGTACTGCGGATCGTGCCGGGGCCGCGCGACGACTGGTTCGCGCCGGACGCGCTCGCCGAGCTCTGCGCCGAGCCGTACGAGGTGAGCCAGGACAGCAACCGCGTGGGAGTACGCCTGCGCGGCCGAGAGCTGTCGCGGGCGCGTGAGGGCGAGTTGCCCAGTGAGGGCATGGTGACGGGGGCGGTGCAAGTGCCGCCGAGCGGGCAGCCGATCGTCTTCCTCACCGACCACCCACCGACCGGCGGCTACCCGGTGATCGGCGTGGTGCGGTCGGCGGACCTGCCGATCGCCGCCCAGCTCCGGCCGGGTGACAGCGTACGGTTCACAGTTCGACCTGGCCGACGACGCACGTGACGCTGGAGCCGCCCACCCACACCACGGGCTCCTGACCGTCCTCGGGGCTCTGGCCGGTGGTGATGTGGACGCGTCCGGCGCGGCCCAGCATGGTGCCCTGGCCGGCCACGTAGGGGGCCGTGAGGCGGCCGGTGCGCAGCAGCCACTGGGCGACCGAGGCGTTCAGGCTGCCGGTCACCGGATCCTCGACCGTACTGCCGTTGACCGGGAAGAACGCCCGCAGCTCGATCGCGAGCGGCGACCCCGTCGGATAGGGGCCCACCACGCCCAGGTCGATGTCGATCGGGCCGGGGCGCAGTGCGAGCACCTCGTCCGCGCTCCGCAGCAGCACCGCCACCCAGCCTGGCCCATTGTCGGCCCACTCGGCGTCGACGATCTCGTCGCGGCCGATGCCCAGCATGCCCGCGATGCGCTCGACGAGCGGCTCGTCCACCGGCCCCGACCGCAGCAGCGCGGGCGCGGCGAACGCCAGCCCGCCGTCCGTCCTGCGCAGCGTCACCAGCCCGGCACCGCACTCCTGCACGACCGTCTCCGGCTCCTTCGGCGTTCCTCGGTTCTCCAGCCAGGCGTGACAGGTGCCCAGCGTGGGGTGTCCGGCGAAGGGCAGCTCGCTCGTCGGGGTGAAGATCCGCACCCGGTAGTCGGCACCGGGAACGGTGGGGGGCAGGACGAAGGTGGTTTCGGACAGGTTCGTCCAGTGGGCGAACCGCTGCATCTCCTCGGTGCTCAGGCCGTCGCCGTCGAGGACCACCGCGAGCGGGTTTCCCTGGTACGGCGTGGCGGTGAAGACGTCGACTTGGCGGAAGGTGCGCAACATGCGTCAAGTATCCCCTCAAGACACCGAACGTCCTGATCACGCAGTATTCGCCGCCTACCGCCTACCGCCTACCCGGCCCAGGCGGTGCGGCTCGACGGCCAGCGATCCCAACCCGCACTCACGAACGGCCGGTGTTCCCGGCCCACATCCGCCATTAGTCCTCGGGCGGGTGGTGGTGAAGAGGAGGGGGCGGGCGAGGGAGATCGCTCCCACATCCGCCATCAGTCCTCAGGCGGGGCGGTGGCGAGGAGGGAACGGACGTGGGAGATCGCGTCGTCGAGCAGGCTCTCGGGGACGGGCTCGAACAGGTCGGTCGTGATTCGCCCGTTTTTGGCCTCCCACACCCCGGTTACTCGCCCCCGGTGGACGATGACCGGCGAGATCCAGCCCGCCTGGCGGCTGACCTTGGGTTTGGCGGCGGTGGGCAGCAGCGGTGTGAGGGTGCGGGGGGCAGCCAGGATGTACTGGTCGAAGCCCGGCAACAGGTGCACATCCTCGGACGGCTTGGTGGCGGCGAGCTCGTCCAGCTGCTCGGTCACGGCGAGCAGCGTGTGCCCGTCATCGGTCTCGACCTTGGTCAGCTCCGGAGCCAGGTCGCGGAACCAGCCCTTGAGCACCGCCTTCCTGGCCACGCCCCCGAACAGCCACGTGTCGAACATTTCCGGCGTCGCCGGTCCATGCGCGCCGAGGAAGGCCCGGGCCAGCCGCACGCCTGCCTCCTCGTACGGCGGGAGCTCCGACGGCCAGCCGGGCAGCCAGGCGCGCGGGGCGGTGAAGGTCACCCTGCCGTCGCGGGGCGGGCCGTAGCAGAGCTCGCCGAGGCGGGCGAGCGGCTTGAGCAGGGCGCCCCAGCCCGAGGTGAGCGCCGCACGCAGGTGCTCGTCACCGGTGACCTCGACGACGGCCTCGACCAGCTCCTCCCGAGTCAGCGCCGAGCTTGGGGATGCGTCCTGGGGCAGCGGGGGCCTTGGAGATGCGTCTCGAATCAGCACCGGGGAGGCGTCCCGGGTCAGGGCCGGGGACGCGGGACGGGACGTTCGCAGCGCTTCGGGGACCGCCTCGATGATCGCGGCGATCTCCGCCGCCGTGACGCCGTGGCCGCGTTGCCAGGAGCCTTTCTCCCAGGTCCGCAGCGTGGCCAGCGCCGCGCAGTAGTCGGCCAGCTCGTCGGCGGGCAGCAGGTGCAGGGTGCCGCGCATGATCCACGTCTTGACCAGCGTGCGCTCCTCCCACAGCGCCCGGCCGATCCCGCCCGGGTCGGGCCGCGCGCTCCGCACCGCCACGGCCAGCTGCGCCGAGGAGGCCACCTGGGTCTGCACGCCGCACAGTCGGCGCGTGATCGCCACCGCGTCGCTCCCGTCGGCAGCGCTGACGAACTGCCTGCGCAGGCGCCAGGCGAGGATCTTCGGCCAGGTCAGCTGGATCGTCACGGCATCACTTCTACACCGGAGCTACGACAGTTCCCCCAAGCCCCCCAGAGAGGCCACCGGGTGCGGCGGAAACGGTCCGGGCATAATCTGATTGATGACGGCTAAGACCTGACGGCAGTGAAAGCCTGAGCCGCTGGAGCAGTCATGACTGAGGTGGCATCGCACGTCGGCGAGCGTCAGCACGCCTCGGACGACCAGAACGCATCATGATCCAGGCAGCGCGCGGTCGTACGATCCGGGCCCGTCCTCGCGTGGAAGGGTCCAGCTTCGTCGGGCGCAGGCACGAGCTGGCCGCGGCCAGGAGGGGGCTGTCTCAGGCCCGCTTGCTGACCCTGACCGGCACCGGCGGGGTCGGCAAGACCCGGCTCGCGCACCGGGTCGCGGAAACCCTTCAGGGCACCTACAAGGACGGCGTGGAGGTCGTCGAGCTGGCCACGCTGGAGGCCGGCCACCTGCTGGAGCCGGTCGTCGCCGGGGCGCTGGGACTGCGCGAGGCGGGACCCGACCCCATGACCGCGCTGGTGGACCACCTGTCGGACAAGCGGATGCTGCTGGTCCTGGACAACTGCGAGCACCTGCTCGACGACTGCGCCCGCTTCGTGGCCCGGCTGCTGCGGGGCGCTCCCCGGCTGCGGATCCTGGCGACCAGCAGGCAGACGCTGAGTGTGTACGGCGAGCAGGTGCTGCAGATCTCGTCCCTGTCCGTGCCGGGCTCCAGCCGCCCCCTCAGCCACATCGCCCGGCAGGATTCGGTGCGCCTCTTCGTGGAGCGGGCGGCGAGTGCGGCGCCCGGCTTCTCCCTGGACACGGGCAACGCGGCGACCGTGGCACGGCTGGCCCGGCGTCTGGAGGGGATCCCGCTGGCGATCGAGCTGGCCGCGGTGCAACTGCGCGCCTTGCCCCTGGAACAGCTGGCGCGCGAGCTGGACGAGCGCTTCGAGGTGCTGGCGACGGGGAGCCCCGCCGCGCTGCCCCGCCATCAGACGCTGCGCGCGACCATGGACTGGAGCTTCCGCCTGTGCTCACCGGCGGAGCGGCGGTTGTGGACCCGGCTGTCGATGTTCCCGGGCGGGGTCGACCTGGATGCGGCCGAGGCGGTGTGCTCGGGTGAGGGGATCTCCCCCGCCGAGGTGATCGATCTGGTGGCCGGGTTGGTGGACAAGTCGATCCTGGTCTGCGAGCGGTGGGAGGCCGGGCTCAGGTATCGCATGCTGGAGAGCATCCGCGCGTACGGGTGCGAGCAGTTGTCGCCCGCGGAGAAGCGCGTACTGTGCCGACGCTACATCGACCACTACCGGGATCTGGTCGACCGGCACCAGATCGACGAGATCGTCCCGGACCAGGCCGAGCGATACCTGCTCCTGCGGCAGGAGCTGCCCAACGTGCGCGTCGCACTCGAGCTCTGCCTCAGTGAGCCGCGCCTGGCTCACGTGGGACTCGAGACGGCGTCGAGGCTGTGGTGCTTCTGGCTCCTGGCCGGCGCCCTCACCGAGGGCCGCTACTGGCTGGAGCGCGCCCTGGAGCTGACGCGTACGCCCGACAGCGCGCGGGCGACGGCGCTCTGGGTGGACAGCATGCTCGCCCTGCGCCAGGGCGACCTGGCGGCGGCGGTGCCGAGACTGCGGGAATGCCATCTCATCGCCCGGCAGCCGGGGAACGAGGCTGTCCTGCCGTTCGCCATCCGGACCTCCGGCGTCGCCGCGTTCTCCACGGGTGACACCCAGCGTGGCCTCGCGCTCCTGGAGGAGTCGCTCGCCCTCTTCAGGGCCGCCGGAGACGTTCACGGCGTCGTGCTCAACCTGTACTACGCGGCGGCGTACGGCTCGATCGAGAACCCGGAGCGAGCCGTCCGGCTGGGCGAGGAGCTCTTGGCGCTGTGCGAGACCCATCACATGGTGGTGTCCCGCGGGTACGCCCAGCTGGCACTCGGCATCGCCGTGTGGAACCTGGGTGACTACCCACGAGCCGACGCGCTGGTGAGGGCGGCCGCCGAGTTGACCGAAGAGGTCAACGACCGCTGGTGCCTCACGCAGTGCCTGGAGGTGCTGGCGTGGATCGCCGGTGCGCGTGGGGAGCATGAACGGGCCGCCCGGATGCTGGGGGCGGCGCACTCGCTGTGGCAGGCGGCGGACGCCTCACCCACCCGGCTGTGGTACCACGCGAGATGGCACGAGCGCTGCGTGGAGCAGGCCCGCGAGACGCTGGGGAACCGAGCGTTCGCGGCGAGCTTCCGAGACGGGACGCGACTCGGCGTGGAAGGCGTGCTCACCTGTGATATGCCGACTTGTGCGGTGAAGGACTGAACCCGTCCGACTTCGCGGCGCAGGCGGCGGAGAGTTCGAACCAGACTGTCTTCCCCCTGGATGTCGACTCACTGCCCCAGCAGCAGGCCAGCAGGTCGATCAGGTCCAGTCCGCGGCCGTGCTCGTCGCCCGGTGTGGCCTGCTGGAGACAGAGCGGCGCGGTGCCCGCGTCCTCGACCTCGCCGCGCAGCAGGCCGTCGCTGCTGTAGAGGGTGAGCCGGTGCGGTCCCGGCGCGTGGCGCAACGCGTTGGTGACGAGCTCGCTGACCAGGAGCTCGGCGACCTCGGCCAGCTCATCGAGCCCCCATGCGGCGAGACGGGCACGGGTGAGACGTCGCGCCTCCGGCACCGAGGACATGCCCGGGGAAAGCGACCAGGAGGCGACCTCCATACCGCGGAGGTGGCCGGAGCCGGTGACCAGCTCCCCGAGGCGCCGGATGCCCGCCTTGAGGCGGTCCCAGAGCGGCGTGTGGCCGTCCCAGGGCATGGCCCTGTCCCCCGGGTCGTCCTGCCGGAGTGTGCTCTCGGCCATGAGCGCGGATCCGGAGTACTGGTTCATGCCGCCCGTCCGAGGTGGCTGTGGTGGGCGGGAACGCTACGCCCGTCGGGCAGGATCTCACCGTTGTCCTCGAAGACCACCACGCCGTTGCACAGCAGACCCCACCCCTGCTCGGGATGGAAGGCCACCAGGCGCGCGGCCTCGCGGTCGCCGGCGTATGCGGATGGGCACCGAGGCTGGTGCTGACACATGATCATTCCTTGGTTCGGTCGCTGCTGTCACGACGTTCTTGGCTGACCACACCAGCATGCGCATGCGGACCGTGGAAGTAGGACGGGATAAATGCCCGGATAATTACCTGTTCCTACCTACGTAGGTAAGGAGCACGTAGCTACGGGGCGGCTATCATCGCAGGTCAGGACGCCATCAGCTGAGTGACCGCTCACACCCGGGCGCACCGGACTCGCGCGGCAGAGATGAGTTAGCCTGAAATTGTCATGGGGACGATGACACGGCGGCAAGCGGGGAACCTGCCAGCCGAATTGACGAGTTTCGTTGGTCGTCGGCATGAGCTAACCGAGACCAAGCGTCTGCTTTCCGCTGGCCGGATGGTGACGTTGACCGGCGTCGGCGGAGTGGGCAAGACGCGGCTGGCGCTGAGGGTCGCCGCGGAGATGTCACGGGCCTTCCCCGACGGGGCGTGGTTCATCGACCTGGCGCCGCTGGTGGCCGAAGAGCTGCTCGCGGAGACCATCGCCGACACGGTCGGCTGCCGCCAGCCGACCGTGGCCGCGTTGTCCGAGCATCTGCTCAACAAGCGTTTGCTGTTGGTGCTGGACAACTGCGAGCACGTGCTGAACGAATGCGCCATCCTGTCCGGCAAGCTGCTCTCCGCGACGACTGAGCTGCACATTCTCGCGACCAGCCGGCAGTCGCTCCAGGTGCCGAGTGAGCACCTCCTGGAAGTGCCGCCGTTGACCGTATACGGGACGGGCGAGGCGATGGTCGCGACCGCCGACGCGCGCTACGAGGCGGTGAGACTGTTCGAGGACCGTGCGGCGGCCGTCGTGCCCGGTTTCACCGTCGATGCCGCCAACAGCGTGGCGGTGACGCGGCTGTGCCAGCGGCTCGACGGGATTCCGCTGGCCATCGAGCTCGCGGCGGTACGCATGCGGGCATTGTCCGTCGACCAGATCCTCGAACGGCTGAACAACCGGTTCCGGTTGCTGGCGACGGAACGCTCGGTCGCGGTGCCCCGCCAGAAGACGCTGCGGGCGCTGGTGGACTGGAGTCATGACCTGTGCTCGCCCGAGGAACGACTGCTGTGGGAACGCTTGTCGGTCTTCTCCGGCGGCTGCGATCTGGAAGCGGTCGAAGAGGTGTGCTCGGGCGACGGGATCGCCCGGGAAGACATCCCCAGTCTCCTGATAGAGCTGGTCGACAAGTCGATCCTGCTGCGGAGGACGCAGGACACCGGCGTACGTTTCGAGATGCTGGAGACGCTGCGCCAGTACGGATGGGAACGGCTCACCGATTCCCGCCAGGAGACGACGCTTCGGCTGCGTCATCGCGACTGGTGCCGCGAGCTGGCCGCGCGGGCGGAGGCCGAGTGGTTCGGCGAGAGCCAGATGGAATGGCTCGTCCGGATCCGTCAGGAGCAGGCCAACGTACGGGGGGCGCTGGAATTCTGCTTGACCGAGCCGAGTCAGGCCTGGGCCGCCCTCGAGATCGCCGCCGCGATGTGGAGCCACCGGCTTTCGTGGAGCTCCCCCAGCGAAGGACACCACTGGCTGGAGCAGGCGCTGGCCCAGGAGCCCGGCCCCATCGCCGCGCGGGCCAAGGCCCTGTGGGTCGACGCGTGGCTCCTGCTGCTGCAGGGCGACCTCTTGGCCGCACAGCCCCTGTTGCTGGAGTGCCGCGCTCTGGCCGAGCGGCTGGGTGATGAGGCGCAACTCGCCGGCGCACTGCACATCACCGGATTTTCCGCGCTGCTGGCCGGAGACTTCGCCCGATCGTTCGCTCTCCTGGAAGAGGCCCTGGTCCGCCGCCGCGCCCTCGGCCACCGGGGTCATTCGTGGGTCGCCCTCTTCCAGCTGAGCATGGTCGCCGTGGTCATGAACGATCCCCGCTCGACGGCGCTCTGCCAGGAGGCCTTGGAGGCATCCCAGAAGGCGCACGCGGACTGGTCCGTGTCCTACGCGTTGTGGATCACGGCCCTGGACCGGTGGCGGCACGGTGATCCGGGCACCGCCGTCGCCATGATGCGCGACGCGCTGCGGTTCAAGCTGCGGTGCAACGACCATTTCGGCATCGCCGAAGGCCTGGAAGGACTCGCCTGGATCATCGCCGACCAGCATCAGGACGGCCGCGCCGCTCAACTGCTGGGCGCCGCGCACATGGTCTGGCGGTCGATCGGGACGTCGCTCTCCGGACTCGGACATCTGGCGGGTCTCCACAGCCGATGCGAGGCCCGGCTACGACGGAGCCTCAAGAACGAAGGGTTCACCGCGGCCTTCACGCGCGGCTCGGATTTCACGCTCGACCAGGCCGTCGCCTATGCGCTGGAGGAGAAGCCGGCCAGCGACACCGCGAGCCCCCCGCCCGAATCCGATGTCGCGTCCGTCCTGACCCGCAGAGAGCGGGAGATCGCCGAACTGGTCGCACAAGGGCTGAGCAACAAGGAGATCGCGGAGACCCTGGTGATCGCCCAGCGCACCGCCGAAGGCCATGTCGAGAACATCCTGCGCAAGCTGAGCTTCACCTCCAGGTCGCAGGTGGCCAAAGCCTGGAGCTCGCGGCAGCAGGCCGGTAGACCGTGACCGTTCTCGCGGATCCGGCGTCACGGACCGCCTCGGAGCCACTCATCCGCATCCGTGGAGTGAGCAAGCGATTCGGCGGCACCACCGCACTGGAAAGGGTGGATCTCGACCTCCACCACGGCGACATTCTCGCCCTGCTCGGACAGAACGGCGCCGGAAAGTCGACGCTGATCAAGATCCTGGCCGGGGTCTATCGCGCCGACGAAGGGGAGGTTGAGGTGGCCGGCCATCCGCTGGGCAGCCAGGCCGCCTCCCGCGGCATGTCGTTCGTCCACCAGGACCTCGGCCTCGTCGATTGGATGTCCGTCGCCGAGAACATCGCCCTGGGCACCGGCTATCGCCGGCGCGGCGGTCTCATCTCCTGGCGCGGGGTGCGCGAGCGCTGCGTGGCGGCCCTCCGATCCGTCGCGATCCACCTCGACCCCGATGAGCGGATGGCCGACCTCACCCGCGCCGAGCGGTCGCTCGTCGCCATCGCCCGCGCGCTGGCCGCCGAAACCGAGATCGTCGTCCTCGACGAGCCGACCGCGAGCCTGCCCGCGCCCGACCGCGCCCGCCTGTTCGGCGCTTTGCGCGCGCTGCGTGACCGAGGTCACGGGATCGTCTACGTGAGCCACCGGCTCGACGAGGTGCGTGAGATCGCCGACAGGGTCGCGGTCCTGCGCAACGGGCGCCTCGTCAGCCAGGGGACCCTCACCGGCGGCCATTCCACCACCCTCGTACGTGACATCGTCGGGCGCGAACCGACGTCCCACCGGCGCCCGAACCGCGCCCTCGGAGAGGTGGTGCTGAGCCTCACCGGCGTACGCACCGGGCAGGCCGGCCCGATCAGCCTCGACCTGCGGGCCGGTGAGGCCATCGGTCTCGTCGGCCTCACCGGTGCCGGGCACGTGGATCTCGGCCGCGCTCTGGCCGGCGCGCATCCCATCCTCGCCGGCCACATGCTGCTCGACGGGCGGCCCTATGGTCCACGGTCGGTGTCGGCGGCCGTCGACGCGGGTGTCGGCCTGGTGGCGAGCGACCGGCAGGAGGAAGGCGCCGCCCCGGGCCTCAGCGTCCGCGAGAACTTCCTGGCGAACCCCAGGGCACACGGCCGATCACCACTGAGCTGGATCCGGCCCCGTGTGGAGCGCGCCGAGGCGGCGGCGCTCGTCGCCTGCTTCGGCGTCCACCCCGCCGATGCCGAGGCGCCTCTTGCCACCCTGTCCGGCGGAAACCAGCAGAAGGTCATGATCGGCCGTTGGCTCGGTACGAACCGCCACCTCCTGATCCTCGAGGAGCCGACGGCCAGTGTCGATGTCGGCGCCAAACCCGAGATCTACCGGCTCCTCGACGAAGCCCTCGCCGGCGGGCTGGCGGTCATCCTCGTCTCCGCCGACTTCGAGGAAGTCGTGAACGTATGTGATCGCGCCCTCATGTTCGTCCGGGGGACGGTGACCACCGAGGTGGCCGGTGCGGCCCTCACGGTCACCGCCCTCACCCACGCCGCGTCGGTCGCGCCCGCTGTCACAGGTGCGAATCCCCGATGACCACGAGAGCCCCGCGCCGGCGGCGCACCGCCGGCCACTTCGTCGGCAGCTATGGACTGCTCGCTCTGACGGTCGTCCTGTTCGTGGTGTTCACACTCGCCCTGCCGGACACCTTTCCCACGATGGCCAACCTGACGTCGATCCTCTCGGCTCATTCGATCACCGCGATCCTGGCGCTGGGCGCGATGATCCCCATCGTCACGGGGAAGTTCGACCTGTCCATCGGCTATGGCCTCGGGCTCGGACACGTCGTGACCTTGCAACTCATCATCGCCGGCGGCTGGCCATGGCCCCTGGCCTGTCTCGGCGTGCTCATCGGCGGCGCGCTCGTCGGCGTGATCAACGGTCTCCTCGTCGAGTTCGCCAGGATCGACTCGTTCATCGCCACCCTGGGCACCGGCAGCGTGCTGTACGCCATCACGGGCTGGACGACCAAGGGCGCCAGGATCGTGCCCGGCCCGCAAGGTCTTCCGCCCGCCTTCACCGGCATATCCGACTCGACGTTCCTGGGCCTGCCCGTCCCCGCGTTCTACGTGCTCGTCCTCGCCGCGGTGCTCTGGCTCGTGCTCGAACGCCTCCCCGTCGGCCGCTACCTGTACGTCATCGGCTCGAACCCGCGGGCCGCCGACCTGATCGGCATCCCGACCCACCGGTACGTCGTCTACGCCTTCGTGGGCTCCGGACTGGTCACCGGCTTCGCGGGCGTCCTGCTCGCCGCTCAGCAGCAGATCGGCAATCCGAGCGTCGGGATCGACTATCTGCTGCCGGCGTTCGTCTCGGCCCTGCTCGGCTCCACCGCGATCAGACCCGGACGGGCCAACCCTCTGGGTACCGTCGTCGCCGTCGCCGTGCTCGCGATCGGCCTGTCGGGCATCGGCCAGCTGGGGGCGGACTTCTGGGTGACGCCGCTGTTCAACGGGGTCACCCTGCTCATCGCGGTCGGGCTCGTCGGCTACGCGGCCCGGCGCCGGCTGCGCGCGGGACCGGCCGCGGCACGCCGCACGCCACCGCCCGCGCCTCCATACGAGTCCGCCGCCACACCGTCCCGTGACCCGTCGCCACCGCGAACCGTCCCACCTGCGGGGTAAGGATCCGAGCGTGAACCGCTTCTCACGCATCGCGACGGCGCTGGCGGTGGCCTGCGCGCTCGCCTGCGGCTGCTCCCGGGGCTCCGCCGGTTCGGCTCCCGGCCCCGCACCGGGCCCGTCGGCGAGCTCGTGTCCCGGTGTCCTGTCCGTGGCCGGGCCGGCCGTCGCGCGGGCCGAGGGGATCGTCCCCTGGAACGGTCCCACGAGCGGTCCGCGAGCGGTCCGCGGCAAGAACCTCGTGTTCGTCGCGGCGACCATGACCAACCCCGGCGTCGCGGGCACGGCCAACGCGGTGCGGGAGGCCGGGGAGTCCATCGGCTGGAACGTCCGGGTGATCGACGGGCAGGGCACTCCGGCCGGGGTACGGGAGGCCCTCGGCCAGGCCGTCGCCCTGCGCCCGTCGGGGATCGTCATCGGCGGTTTCGACCCGAACTCCGCCACCGAGCAGATCGAGCGGGCCGGTGACATGCGCATCCCGCTCGTCGGGTGGCACGCGGCGAGCCGGCCCGGGCCCGGCGCGAACCCGAGGCTCTTCACCAACATCACCACCCGGGTGGAGGAGGTCGCGAGAATCAGCGCGTTCTGGATCATCGCCAGGTCGAAGGGGCACGCGGGAGTCGTCATCTTCACCGACTCGTCGATCCCCTTCGCGGAGAACAAGGCACAGCTGATCAAGAAAACGCTGCTGAGCTGCTCCGGTGTCACGCTGCTGTCGTACCAGAACATCCCGCTTCCCGACACGGGCAGCCGCACGCCTCAGGCGGTCTCCTCGCTCCTGTCGCGCTTCGGCGATCGATGGACCTACTCGGTCGCCATCAACGACCTCTACTTCGCCGACGCGGCGGCGCCCCTGCGCGCCGCGGGCAAGGCCGGCGATGGGCCCCCGTACGCGATCGGCGCGGGTGACGGCGACCCGTCGGCGTTCCAGCGCGTCCGGGACCGCCAGTTCCAGCAGGCCACCGTTCCCGAGCCGTTGAACGCGCAGGGCAGCCAGATCGTCGACGAGTTCAACCGCGCGTTCGCCGGGCGGCCCCCGAGCGGGTACGTCGCGCCGGTGCATCTGACCACGCAACGCAACGTCGACGACGCCACCTCGTGGGACCCGCCGGGCTATCGCGCGGCCTACGAGCGGATCTGGCACGGCTGACCGAGTGGGGTTCAGGCGAGCGCCGACCTCAGCGGGTGAAGCCGATGTCCTGGTAGCGGAGGTCGTAGAAGCCGCGGGCCCCCACGTTGGCCAGCGTCTCGCTGACCGCCACGTTCTGCGGCCTCTGGTACAGCGGCAGCACGTTGACCTCCTGCCAGATCAGCTTGTCGGCCGCGTTGGTGTCCGCGTGCGCCTGCTTCAGGTCGAGGCTCTGGCCGGCCTGGTTCATCGCCGCGTCGATCTCGGGCGAGCCCACGCGACCGAAGTTGGCGTTCCACGTCTGCCCGTTCGGCGAATTGGCGTAGATCCCAAAACTGCTCGAAACCGGAAAAGGCGTGCCAATGTACGCGAACGGCGTCATATCAAAGTTGCCGGGGATGACGTACTTGGTGAAGAAGTCATCGCTGGGCACGGCCTGGATGGTGAGCTTGACCCCGATCTGCGCGAGCATGCTCTGTGCGAGCTCGCCCTCCGACTTGCCGGTCTGCACGCCCGACGGCACCACGAAGCGCAGGTCGAGCGACTTGCCGTCCTTCTGGCGGACGCCACCGCCGCCCAGCGGCCAGCCCGCCGCGTCGAGCAGGCGCCTGGCCTGGGCCGGGTCGTAGACGCCCAGGGCGCCGGCGTTGTCCTGGTAGCCCTCCTGGGTGTTCATGAAGAAGTGGTTGTTCAGCAGCGCGATCGGCCAGTCGAGGCCCTGCAGGTCGGACTGGGCGATCGCCTGGCGGTTGATGCCGAGCTGGATGGCCTGCCGGACCCGCTGGTCCTTCAGCAGGTCGCTGGAGCCGTTGAAGGTGATGTGGCGGAAGTCGGGGCCCGCCGCCTGACGTACGGTCGCGCCCGGGGTGGTCTTGGCGCGCGCGTAGTCGGGCGCCGACGGGCCGACGTCGGTGATGTCGAGTTCGCCGTTGCTGAACGCGCCGATCAGGGAGTCCTGCTCGGAGGCGCGGTAGATGATCTGGTCGAGCTTGGCCCGGTCGCCCCACCAGGTGTCGTCGCGGACGAGCGTGATCGTCTTCGCCGTCTGGTCGAAGCCCTTGAACTTGAACGGCCCGGCCGTCACCGGGATCTTGTTCAGCCAGGCGGTGTTGTAGGCCTCGGGGGTGCTGTTGGTGGAGGCCGGCATCAAGGGACTGAACAGCGACTTCCAGTCGCCGAAGGGCCGGGCGAACGTCACGACGACCGTGTAGTCGTCGCGCCCCCGCCGTACGTCGGAGATGTCCTGGTAACCGGTGGACGAGACGATGTGGAAGGCGGGGTTGGTGCCGTTGAGCGCCTTCCACTGGGCCTGGTAGTCGGCCCAGTCGATCGGCTTGCCGTCGGACCACTTGGCCTTGGGGTTGAGCGTGTAGGTGACGACCTGGTGCGGGTCGCGGGAGGTGACCTCGGCGCTGATCAGGTAGTCGGGGTTCGCGGTGATGTCCGCCTTCTCGTCGGATCTGAACGGCGCGGGCAGCAGCGCGTTGCTGACCACCGCGGCCACGGCGAGGTTGCCGTCGACGTGGTTCCTGTTCCACTGGGTGGGGAACTCGTTGATGCCCCAGCGCAGCGTGCCGCCGTCCTTGACCTTCTCACGCGGCTGCGGGTTGATGTCGTACGCCTTGACGTTCCGCTCGTCCCCCCGCGGGCCGCCCGCGAGGCCATCGCTGCCGCCAGGGCCCCGGCCGCAACCCGCCAGGCACAGCGAGCCGGCCAGGGCGACCACGATCAGGCGTGATGCTTTCATCGAGCGAATCCTCCCGCTTAGCTTAGGTGACTTCGAGCTTCTCGGCGTAGTGACAGGCGGCGCCCTGGTCCTTGTCGAGCAGGTGCACCGAAGGCTCGACGGCCACGCACACGGCGCGTTCGTCATCGGTCAGCTCGGCCCTGAACTTCGGGCACCGGGTACGGAAGCGGCAGCCCGACGGGGGGTCGGCCGGACTGGGGAGATCGCCTTCGAGCAGGATCCGCCGGCGCGAGCGCTCGCGGACCGGGTCGGGCAGCGGGATCGCGGACAGCAACGCCTGTGTGTACGGGTGCGCGGGAGCGTCATAGACGGCGTCCACCTGCCCGATCTCGGCGATCCTGCCCAGATACATGACGGCCACCCGGTCGGCGATGTAGCGCACCACGGCCAGGTCGTGCGCGACGAACAGGTAGGACAGCCCGAGCTCGGCCTTCAGCGCGTCGAGCAGGTTGATCACACCGGCCTGGATCGACACGTCCAGCGCGGAGACCGGCTCGTCGAGCGCCAGGAACCTGGGTTCGAGCGCCAGCGCGCGGGCGATGCCGATGCGCTGCCGCTGTCCGCCGGAGAAGTCCTGCGGGTAGCGGGCCGCGTGGGAGGGGTCGAGCCCGACCAGGTCGAGCAGCTCGGCCACCCGGCCGCCCGGATCGCCCTTGCCGTGGGTGCGCAGCGGCTCGGCCAGGATGTCGTAGACGGTCATGCGCGGGTCGAGGGAGGCGAGCGGGTCCTGGAAGACGACCTGCATGTCGCGCCTGATCGCCATCCGTTCGGCGCCGCCGAGGCGGGCGGTGTCGTGCCCGAGCACGACGATGCGGCCCTCCTGCGGCTCGGCCAGCTCCAGGATCTCCATCAGCGTCGTGGTCTTGCCGCAGCCCGACTCGCCGACGAGGCCGAGCGTCTCGCCCTCGCGTACGTCGAAGCTGACCCCCTCCACCGCGTGCACGGTGCCGACCCTGTGCTTGAACACCGATCCGCGCAGCAGCGGATATCGCTTAACCAGCCCGTCGACCTTCAGCACCGGCTGCCGGGCCTGGCGCGGCCGTGCCTCGCGCGGCTCGACGGGGACCGCGTGCTTGGCCGCCACGCGGGGGCGTACGTCCGCCCAGCGGATGCACGCGGCCTGGTGCGCCGGGCCGACGTCGACCAGCGGCGGCTCGGCGGCCTCGCAGGCGTCGATGCGCATCGGGCAGCGCGGCGCGAACGGGCAGCCCGGCGGCAGCGCCGCGGGCGACGGCGGCGCGCCCTCGATGGGCACGAGCGGGTGCCGTCCGTCGGTGTCGACGCGCGGGATGGAGCTGAGCAGCCCGACGGTGTAGGGCATGCGCGGCCCGTAGTAGATGTCGTCCACGCTGCCCACCTCGACGGGCCGGCCCGCGTACATCACCAGCACCCGATCGGCGAACCCGGCCACCACCCCGAGATCGTGCGTGATCATGACGATCGCGGCGCCCGTCTCCCGCTGGGCCTTCTTCAGCACTTCGAGCACCTGCGCCTGGATGGTGACGTCGAGCGCGGTGGTCGGCTCGTCGCAGATGATCACGTCGGGGTCGTTGGCGATGGCCATCGCGATCACCGCGCGCTGTCGCATCCCGCCGGAGAACTCGTGGGGGAAGGCCAGGGCCCGCTCGGCGGGGTTGGGGATGCCGACCAGGTCGAGCAGCTCGACGGCCATGGCCGCGGCCTGCTTCTTGGTCACCTTCTGGTGGACGCGCACGGCCTCGGCGATCTGGTCGCCGACGCGGTAGACGGGGGTCAGCGCGGACAGGGGGTCCTGGAAGACCATCGACATGGTCTTGCCGCGGAAGGCGGTCAGTTCGCGCTGCCGGGCGCCGATCAGCTCCTTGCCGTGCAGCCGCACCGAGCCGGTGACCGTGGCGCCCGGCGGCAGCAGGCCCATGACCGCGGCCGAGGTGACGGACTTGCCGGAGCCCGATTCGCCGACGATGCCGAGCACCTCGCCCTGGCGTACGGCATAGCTGACGCCGCGTACGGCCGCCACGTCGCCGAAGGAGACGTTGAGGTCGGTGACCTCAAGGACGGGGGTCACCGTGGCCTCCGGGAGGCGGGATCGAAGGCGTCGCGCAGCGCGTCGCCGATGAGGTTGACCGCGAGCACGGTGACCACCAGCAGCCCGGCGACGAACCAGAACGTCCACGGCGCGTAGAGGGCGGTCCGGGAGCCGTCGGCGATGAGCGTGCCGAAGGAGACGTCGGGCGGCTGGATGCCGAAACCGAAGTAGGACAGCGAGGTCTCGGTGAGGATGGCCGCGCTGACGTTGAGGGTGGCGTCGACGATCAGCAGCGACGACAGGTTGGGGATGATGTGCCGGAAGATGATGCGCACCGGCGAGACGCCCATGAACCGGGCGGCCTGGATGAACTCCCGCTGCTTCAGCGAGATCGTCATCCCCCTGACGATCTTCGAGGTGACCATCCAGAGGAACAACGCCAGCATGATCACGAACAGCACCCACTGCCCCGCCCCGAACAGCGGCGACATGACGGCCAGGATCAGGAACGCGGGCAGCACCAGGAGCAGGTCGGCGCCCCAGGTGAGCGTCCGGTCGGTCCAGCCGGGGAAGTAGCCGGCGAACGCCCCGACGACGGCGGCCAGCGCGGTGGACACCAGCGCGGCCAGCAGCCCGACGATCAGCGACTTGCGCATGCCGCGCAGCGTCACCGCGTAGACGTCGGCGCCGGTCTGCAGCGTGCCGAACCAGTGCTCGGCCGACGGCGGGCTGAGGAAGGCGGCGAAGTCCTTGTCGGTGTAGGACCACGGGCTGAGTGCCGGCCCGGCGAAGGCCAGCAGGAACAGCAGCACGAGCACGCCGAAGCCGATCCGCCCTTGCGTGGACTGGAAGAACCTCCAGGCGACCACCCGCAGCCGCGAGGGAGCCCGTCTACCGACGAGCAGCGCCGTCATCCGGCCCTCACCCGGGGGTCGAGGGCGGCGTGCAGCAGATCGGCCGCCAGGGACGCGCACAGCACCGCGATCGCGGCGATGAAGGCGATGGCCGCCACGGTGTTGACGTCGTTGGTGAAGATGGAGTTGATCAGTTGTTCGCCCAGCCCGTGCCAGCCGAAGATCTTCTCGGTGAACGTCGCGCCGGTCAGCAGGGCGCCGAAGGTGAACGCGAAGTAGGTCGCGACGGGGATCAGGGCGGTGCGCAGGGCGTGGTGGATGAGCGCCTGGCTCCTGCTCAGCCCCTTGGCCATGGCGGTGCGGACGAAGTCGGCGCCGAGCACGTCGAGCATGGTGTTGCGCTGGTAGCGGCTGAAGACCGCGGTCAGCCCCAGCGACAGCGAGATCGTCGGCAGGATCAGGTGCCGCAGCCGGTCGCTCACGGTCCCCCAGAAGCCGGTGTCGAGCCCGTCGCTGTATTCGCCGCTGACCAGGAAGAGCCGGTGCCCGAAGAGCCGATCGTTGGCCAGGGTGCCGAGCAGGATCAGCATGTTGGCCAGCACGACCACCGGCATCGCGAGCACCAGGAACGACATCCCTGTCGACAACCGGTCGAACCACCCGTACTGCTTGACCGCGGCGGCGGCCCCGACGACCACCCCCAGCAGGCTGCCGAAGATCAGCCCGAGCATGACCAGCCGGAAGGTGACACCCATGCGTCGTTTGAGGTCCTCGTTGACCGGCGAGCCGGTGACCGTACGGCCGAAGTCGCCCTGCACCACGCCGCCCGCCCACGTCGCGTAGCGCTGGAGCAGCGGCGTGTGGTCGTTGAGGTTGAGCGCGGTGAGCTGGGCGTCCACGACGGCCGGCGGCGGCTTGGGGGTCCGGTCGGCGTAGTTGGAGCGCGGATCGAGGGCGCTGGCCGCGAGCATGTAGGCGAGGCTGGCTGCGACGGCCACGAGCACCAGATAGTTGAGCAGCCTGCGGGCCAGGAACCCCGCCATCGCCCTCCCCTTCGGCGCGCACGATGTGTAGTCATATTGCTACACCATGCGAGCATCGGGGCGCACGGAACTACCAAACTGCAGTCTGCTTAACGTCCGGAAAGTTCGCTGTCTAACGTCCGGAAAGTTCGTCCACGGCCATGCGGACATCGTCGCTGGTGATGGTCGTCAGCTCCGCCGAGCTGGCCGACCCGCCACCCCCCGCCAGAGCGGCGAGCCGTACGTCGCGGCGCATGGCCGCGCGCTCGAACAGCGACCTGGCGAAGCGCCCGTTGCCGAGCCCGTCGATCAGCCGCTCGTCGCAGACCCAGGCGAAGACCTCGTCGAGGTCGCGCAGCGCCGCCTCGTCGAAGCGGTCGCCCGATTTGTCGGCCAGCAGCACGGCGATCTCGGACAGTTCCCGGGCGGAGTAGCTGGGGAAGGCGACCCGCTGGTTGAACCGGCTGGCCAGGCCGGGGTTGGTGGCCAGGAAGGTGTCCATCTCGCGCTGGTAGCCGGCCAGCACGATGACGAGCCGGTCGCGGTCGTCCTCGGCCCGCTTGAGCAGCGTCTGCACGGCCTCGGCGCCGAACGCGTCGCCGCCGGAGTAGCCCGGGTTGACCAGGCTGTAGGCCTCGTCGATGAACAGCACGCCGCCCAGCGCCCGGTCGACCAGCTCGTTGGTCTTGATCGCGGTGGCGCCGAGGTGCTGGCCGACCAGGTCGGCCCGCTGTGCCTCGACCACGTCGGGCCTGGCCAGCAGCCCGAGCGCGGCGAAGATGCGGCCGATGACCCTGGCCACTGTGGTCTTGCCGGTGCCCGGCGGGCCCGCGAACACGAAGTGGCGCGTCTGCGGCGGCGTGGGCAGCCCGCGCTCCTGGCGCATCCGGGCGACCTGGAGCTGGGCGGCGATGGCGTGCACCTGCCGCTTGACCGGCTCGAGCCCGGCCATCCGGTCGAGGTCGGCCAGCGCTTCCTCGATGGTGGGGGTGTCCTCGTAGCCGCGGAAGCGGGCGGTCAGCTCGTCGAACGCCTTGGTGACGTCGGCGGTCGTGGTGGTGACGAGGTCCTCGGTGGTCGGCGTCCCGCCCGCGCCCACGACGCGCACGTCACGGGCCGTCGCGGCGGCCTCGACGAGGCTGCGGACGAACCTGGCGTTGCCCAGCTCGTCGACCAGCCCGCGCCGCTGGACGTCCTCGAACAGGCCGAGCAGCGCGGCGCGCGCGTCGGGCGCCATCGTGTCGCCCCGGTGCCGCTGGAGCAGCTCGGTGATCTCCGCCAGCTCACCGGGCGAGTAGCTCGGAAAGCGCACCCGGGTGGCGAACCTGCTGGCCAGGCCGGGGTTGCTGGACAGGAACGAGGTCATCTCCTGCTCGTAGCCGGCCAGGATGATGATCAGCCGGTCGCGGTCGTCCTCGGCCCGCTTGAGCAGCGTCTGCACGGCCTCGGCGCCGAACCTGTCGGGCTGGCCGTCGGAGGAGTTGATCAGTCCGTACGCCTCGTCGATGAACAGCACGCCGCCCAGTGCCCGGTCGACCAGCTCGTTGGTCTTGATCGCGGTCGCGCCCAGAAACTCCCCCACCAGGTCGGCCCGCTGCGCCTCGACCACGAAGGGCGTCTCGAGCAGGCCGAACGCGTAGAAGATCTTCGCCACCGTGCGGGCCACGCTGGTCTTGCCCGTGCCGGGCGGGCCGAGGAAGACCAGGTGCCTGGTCGGGCGGCCGGCCTTGTAGCCGGCCTCGGCCCGCAGGCGGGACGCCTCGATGGAGGCGGCGATCGAGCGGACCTGCTCCTTGACCGGAGCGAGCCCGATCATGCCCTCCAGCTCGGCCAGCGCCTCCTCCACCGAGATGTCGGGCAGCCCGCCGGCCTTCTCGGGCGGCGCCTCCGGCCGGCCGTCGCGGGCCCTGACCCGGACCTGCTCCTCGGCGCTGAGCGCGTTCCTGGCCCGGCGGGCGGCGATGAAGCGCTGGACGAGGACGGCGGTGGCCGCGCCGTAGGCGACCCAGACCGCGGCGGCGTCGGAGACGAAGGAAATGGCCGCGGCGAGCGCCCCGGCGGGGACGAGCGCCATCAGCACGCTCAGCCACGGCGTCACCCAGCGGATCAGGTGCGCGGCGGCGGCGACGGGCACGGCCAGCATCATCAACAGCGTGGGGGCCAGTGAGGGCGGCGGGAGGAGCGCGTAGAACACCGGCAGCAGCGCGCACCAGCCGATGAGCACCAGCACGGTCGCGGCGGCGCGCGGGAAGCGCAGCGTCAGCGCGAGGAACGCGAGCACCAGCAGGGTGATGAGAAAGGTCTTGAACAGGTCCCAGCCGAGCGCGGCGGCCACGCCGACGGTGGCGATGAGCACGACCACGTGCATCACCCGGCGCATGGCCGGGGGAAGATGGAAATAGCGCAGCCGCACCTGTTCAAACAGATCCCGCGCCGCGGTCCGCCCTGCGGTCTGGGCCCTGCCGGACTCACGCATCACGCCTCCCCGGTCCGCCCCTGGTTATACCGCACCAGACCGACGATTGGGCGGACCTGACACGCTAGGTGCCGGTGACGAATCGTGCGATGTGGCGGCCGAGTTCGCCGCCCGCGTCCTCCTGGAGGAAGTGTCCGGCGCCCGTGATCACCGGATGAGCGCGTCCCGCCGCGCCCGCCATCGACTTCATGAGGATCGGCGCCATACCCCCCGTTATCGGATCTCCGTCGGAGAAGGCCACCAAAAAGGGGCGATCGAGCGTGGTGAGGACCTGCCAGGCGGCGCGGTTGGCGGGCGCGGCGGGGTCGTCGGGGGTGATCGGCACGAGCCCCGGCATGGCCTTCGCGGCGGCTTTGTACGACTCGTCAGGGAAGGGGGCGTCGTAGGCGGCGCGCACGGCCGCGGAAAGTTCGGTCTTGCAGCCCGACTGGACGAATCTGGCGATGTCCAGCGCGGGAGCGTTCATCACCGCGTCTTTGAAGCGATGCCACAACTCGGGCATGGGAATGTCACCCGTCGGCAAGCCCGTGTTGGCCGCGACGATCCTGGCGATGCGCTCCGGATGCTCACCGGCGATCCGCAGCCCGATCAGGCCGCCCCAGTCCTGCCCGACCATGGTGACGCCGGTCAGCCCGAGCGCGTCGAACAGCAGCGCGCGGGTCCACTCGACGTGCCTGGTGTAGGTGTGGTCGGCCCGTTCGGCCGGCTTGTCGGAGCGGCCGAAGCCCACCAGGTCGACGGCGATGGCCCGCAGCCCGGCCGCCGCCAGCTCGCGCATGACGTGCCGGTAGAGGAAGGACCAGGTCGGCTCGCCGTGCAGCAGCACCACCGGCGCCCCGTCGGCGCGGCCCGTCTCGACGTAGGCCATGCGCAGGCCGTCGGCCACCTCGGCGTAGCGCGGCTCGTAGGGGAAGTCGGGCAGGTCGGCGAAACGCTCTTCGGGGGTACGGAGGGTCCGCATAGAACGATATTCTAGCTAGCGCCGCTGGTGCCGCCCGGGAAACTCCCCCATGAGCACCTGCTTGGGAGTGACCCGCAGCAGGTCCGAATCGGCCACGGCGATGCCGCGCACCTCCACCCAATACCTGCGCTGCAGCGGGTCGGCGGCGAAGACCGCCACCCGTGGATCCGCCTCGACGGCCGCCCGCGCCTGCGTCTCGGCGACCAGTCTGAGCTCTCCCGACGGGGTGACGGTCGCCGCCGTGCCCACGACGCGCGGGCCGAGGGAGTCGCCGAAGGACAGCACGACGCTCCTGGCGTACGTGAACGCCTGGCGTACCTCCGGAGTGAGCGCGACGGACGGGGCGTCGCCGGTGGGCAGGTCGCACATGATCAGTGACGCGCGCCACGGCCCCGGCCCGCCGCGCCACCAGGCGCGCGCGGCGCGCAGCGCGAACACCGCCACCGCCGCGCAGAGCGCGCCGAGCCCGGCCCGCCAGGCCCAGACCAGTCCCAGCAGGCCGCCCGCCGCGCAGGCCACGGACGCCAGCACGACCAGGCCGGTCGCGACCGGCAGCCATCTGTCCTCGCGATGGCGGACCCGCCGGTAGGAGACCAGCAGCGGGTACGGCACCGCCACCGCGAGCACGGCGGCCCGTGGCTCCACTGCCAGCGCCCCGCACACCAGGGGCACCAGCACCGACCACGTCCTGCCGAGCATGATCCAGAGCGTGACCCCCGTGTTCCGCCTGGCCGTGCGCTCGGCGGGCACCCGGGCGAACTGGGCCAGGGCCCGCATCGGGCTGCCGCGCCAGAGCTCGGCCAGCGCGCGCATGCCCGCCGTCACCGGCCAGCCGAGCACCACCACGCCCGCCAGAGCAGCCCAGACCGGGTCGAACGCCGTCGGCAGGTCCGGCAGCGCGCCCATCGTCAGCCAGCCCGCGAACGCGGCCACCGACGCGACGGCCGAGGCCAGGGCGGCGCCCAGCCAGGGGTCACGGCCGAGCATGGCGGGGACGTAGGACCACACCCCTACTCTGCGCACCTGCCTGAGCGTGATCGGGACGAGCAGGACCAGCACCAGGAGGCCGCCGAGCCGGCCCTCGCCGCCTCGGTCGAAGCCCAGGGCGGCCACGACGATGGCGATCGTCGCGAGCGCGACCAGCAGGCGGGACTGGCGCGACCAGACCTCCAGCGCCCGTCTGGCCCGGCCGCTCTCGCGCGGGTCGATCGGCCAGGCGGGGTCGCGGTGGGCGGGGAGGCGGTCCCAGCGCAGCAGCGTCAATCCGAGGTTGACGCGGGCCTGCGGATGGGCGGGATCCCGGTCGAGCGCGGTCAGGTAGGCGCGCCGGGCGGGCGCGTGCTCGGCGCGGAGCAGCGCCTGGTCGCCGCGCAGCACGTGAGGGGCGGCCTCCTCGGGGGCGTACGCGCGGGCCAGCGCCGCCTGCTCGACGGACTCGTCCCAGTGGCCGGGGACGCGGCGCAGCGCGGTGCCCAGCCGCAGCCGGGCCGGCCAGGAGCCCAGAGCGAGGCGCACCGCCTGCTCCGCGGGCGCGACCGCGTCGGCGTCGCGGCCCTGGCGTTCCAGCGCGAGGCTGATCAGGCGGTAGGCCCACTCGTTGGCCGGGTCCATGTCGGCGGCCGTGCGAGCGGCCTCCAGCGCGGCCTCGGGGCGGCCCGCCTGGAGTCTGGTGACCGCCTCTTCACACCATTCGCGGGGGGATCTGTCGGTCCTGTCGGCACTTTCGGCGGTCCCCACGGACCCCATGATCGGCTGACCGGACAGAGATGGATAGGCCGGGACATATGGCTGTGTCTCTCTAGAGAGGTGCCTCAGGCCGTGGATCGGCCGATACCGCTGTCCCGAGTGGATGGCATGGCCTAAGCTGCCACGCAAGTTCATGTGGGCCTTGCGTGAGATCGGATCGGCCTGCAAGGAGGCCCCATGACCGTCACTCAGGCCGCCCCGGTCCTCCGGCGCGCGGTTCAGCAAAATCGGGACAACCGCTGGTCCATCCTGGTGCTGCTCTGCCTGAGTCTGCTCCTGATCACCGTGGACGCGACCGTCCTGCACATCGCCGTGCCCACTCTCACCGCGGCGCTGGAGCCGACGGCGGTGCAACTGCTCTGGATCATCGACATCTACTCGCTGGTCGTGGCGCCACTGCTGCTCCTGTTCGGCACGCTCGGCGACCGCTACGGGCGCAAGCGGCTGGTGCTGGCGGGTTACGTGCTGTTCGGCGTGGCCTCGGCCGTCGCCGCCTTCTCTCCCACGCCGCTGGTCCTGATCCTGGCCAGGGCGCTGCTCGGGGTGGGCGGCGCAATGATCATGCCGGCCACGCTGTCGCTGATCCGCCAGGTCTTCCCCGACCGGCGTGAGCGGGCCATCGCGCTGGGCGTCTGGAGCGCGGTCGCCGCGGCGGGAGCCGCCGTGGGGCCGCTGATCGGCGGGGTGCTCGTCGGCATCTGGTGGGGCGCGGTCTTCCTGATCAACGTGCCCATCCTGCTCGTGCTGCTGCCCGCCGCCGCCCGGCTGCTGCCGGAGTCGCGGCACCGTGGCGGGCAGCCGTGGGACCGTCTCAGCGCCGCGCTGTCCGTGTTCGGCATCCTGGCGGTGGCGTTCGGGCTGAAGGAGGCGGGAGCGGGCAGCCTGATCCCGTTCGGGGCCTCCGTCCTGGTCTTCCTCGCCGGGGTGGGGCTGCTCGTCTGGTTCGTCCGGCGGCAGCTGCGGCTGGCCTCGCCGCTGCTGGAGGTCGGGCTGTTCCGGCGGCGTGAGTTCGGCACCGGGGTCGCCGGGGTGCTGCTGGGTGTGTTCGCGCTGGTGGGGCTGCAGCTGATGCTGGCGCAATACCTGCAGCTCGTGCTCGGCGACACTCCGCTGCTGGCCGCCGTACGGATGCTGCCGCTGGTGATCTCGGCGATCTGCGGCGGGCTGGCCGCGGCGCACCTGCTGCCCCGGATCGGCCTGCGCGCCACCATGAGCGGCGGGCTCGGCCTCGTCGCGCTCGCCCTCACCCCCACGCTCACCTGGGGCGTCGAGGCGCATCCCGTGATGCTCTCGGTCTGCTTCGTGGGCGTCGGGTTCGGCGTACAGGTGGCGCTGCTCGCCGCCTCTGACACGATCATGTCCTCGGCCCCCGAGGCCCAGGCGGGCGGGGCGGCGGCCATCGAGGAGACCGCCTACGAGCTCGGCGCCGGGCTCGGGGTCGCCGTGCTCGGCACGATCACCACGATCGCCTACGCGCCCGCGTTGCCCGCCGTTCCCGGAGTGTCCGGCGGTGGCATGGACGAGGCCAGGCAGTCTCTCGCCAGCGCCGCGCACGTCGCCGACAAGGTCGGCGGTGGCGCCGGCGGTGCGCTGCTCGACGCCGCCCGGTGGGCCTTCGTCAATGCCCTGCACACGACCGTCGTCGTGAGCGTCGTTCTGCTCAGCCTGACCGCCATCGCCGTGGCCACGCTGCTGCGCCGTGATTGAGGTGTGTGATGTCCCGCTTAGGGCAGACAACAACCGTGAGACAGTCCCTCCATGATCTCGCTTCCCTGGTCGCCCGCATCGGCGTGGGCGGCATCTGCTTCGCCAACGGCTGGACCAAGCTCGAAGACGGCCTGAACGCCACGGGGGCGAAATTCCTCGCGCAGGGCGCGCCCGCGCCGCGCGCCTGGGCCACGGTCACCATGCTCACCGAGCTGATCGGCGGGGCACTGCTGATCGCCGGACTGATCGTGTCGGTGATGGGGCTGATCCTCTTCGCCGAGTCCCTGGCCGTCTTCCTGATCGCGCCGCCGCTCAACCCGATCACCACGAACGAGCTGATCCTGCTGGGCGTGGCCGCGCTGCTGCTGGCCGTGGTGGGGGCCGGGCGGGTCTCCGTGGACCACCTGGTGGTGATCCGGCGCAGGGAATCGGCGGCGGCGAACGAGTTCGCCGCCGAGACGGAGGCCGACGAGGTCATCGCGGCGCTGCGCGACCCGGACGCTCCCGGGTTCCGCCCGCCCGCCCGGCCCAAGTCCTCAGGGTCCTCAGGGTCCTCGAGTTCTGGTGGCTCGTCGAGCGGCAAGTCGTCAGGAACGCGGTCGTCGTCGAGTTCACGCTCCGAGAGCGAGCCGGAGAGCTCCGCGCAGGAGGACACGGCACCGCACGCCCGGCCGCGCCGGCCGTCGAGCGAGCCCGGGGACGAGCCCACTCCCTCGCCCGCGTCGGGCGACACGCTCGTGGCCGGGCGCAAGAAGCCCCCGGCCCGCGGCCGCCGCACGACCACCGACGAGTGACCCCCGCCGGGAGGCGGTCACCGGGTCACAGCTCGGCCGTCAGCCGGGCGATCACCCGCATCTTGTTCATCGCGTCCAGGGCGGCGACCTTGTAGGACTCGGCGAGCGTCGGATAGTTGAACACGGCGTTGACCAGGTAGTCGACCGTGCCGCCGCAGCCCATGACGGTCTGCCCGATGTGGACGAGCTCAGTGGCGCCCGTGCCGAACACGTGGACGCCCAGCAGCCGCCGGTCCTCGGAGGAGACCAGCAGCTTGAGCATGCCGTAGGAGTCGCCGATGATCTGCCCGCGAGCCAGCTCCCGGTAGCGCGAGATGCCCACCTCGAAGGGGATCTTGTCCCGGGTCAGGTCGTCCTCGGACTTCCCGACGAAACTGATCTCCGGGATGGTGTAGATGCCGATCGGCGGCAGCTCGTTCGTCTCCTCGACCGGCTCGCCGCAGGCGTGCTGCGCGGCCAGCCGGCCCTGCTCCATCGAGGTGGCGGCCAGCGCGGGGAAGCCGATGACGTCGCCGACGGCGTAGATGTGCGGGACGGGCGTGGCGTAGTTCTCGTCCACCTTGATCCGGCCCCGGTCGTCGGCGGCGAGCCCGGCCGCCTCCAGGCACAGCTCCTCGGTCTTTCCCTGACGGCCGGCCGAGTACATGACGCAGTCGGCGGGGATCTTCTTCCCGCTCTCCAGTACGGTCAGCGCCCCACGGGGCCGCCGCTCGACCGCGGCGACGTTCTCCCCGAACCTGAAGGTGACGGCCAGGTCCCGCAGGTGGTACTTCAGCGCCTCCACGATCTCCAGATCGCAGAACTCCAGCATCCGGTCGCGCCGCTCGACCACGGTCACCTTGGTGCCCAGCGCCGCGAACATCGAGGCGTACTCGATGCCGATGACCCCCGCCCCGACGACGACCAGAGTCTCGGGCACCCGGTCGAGGTGCAGGATCGCGTCGGAGTCGATGACCGTCTTGTCGTCGAACTCCACACTGGACGGACGGGCCGGCGAGGTGCCCGTGGCGATCACGATCTTGTCGGCCGTGACCTTCTTCTCCTCCTCGTCGCCGGTGATCCCGATGGTGTGCGGGTCGAGGAACCGGCCGGTGCCCTGCAGCATCGTCACGTGGTTGCGGCCGAGCTGGCTGCGGATCACCTGGATCTCGCGGCCGATCACATGCTGGGTGCGCATGCCGAGGTCGGCGACCGTGATCTCTTCCTTCACCCGGTAGCTCGCCCCGTACAGCTCCCGCTGGTTGAGGCCCGTGAGGTAGAGGACCGCTTCACGCAGGGTTTTGGAGGGGATCGTCCCGGTGTTGATGCACACGCCGCCGAGCATGTGCGTCTTCTCTACGACCGCGACCCGCTTGCCGAGCTTCGCCGCGGCGATCGCTGCCTTCTGCCCGCCGGGGCCGGTCCCGAGTACGAGGACATCAAAATCAAAAGGGGCCACACATCAAGTGTCCACCTATCAGGACATCCCCGCCATGACACGATCGACGATTCCCTGGGTGCCCTCCTGGCGGGCGCAGTGGGCACAGCAGTACCAGTGATCGCCCGACTGGACTCCGTGCCCGATCACCCGGGTGCCGCAGTGCTCGCAGATGGGCGCCATGGACTGGATGGCGCATTGGAAGGAGTCGAACGTGTGCACCGCCCCCTGGGCGTGCACCTCGAAGGACATGTCGTAATCGTTGCCACACGCTTCGCAGACGGCCATGGCCGGGGAATACCCGCTTCCCCCTCCTCATTGCCTCAACGGACGGCAATTTTCCGTCCGTACACCGAGGTAGCCGGCCACCAGGGGCACCGCCAGCAGTCCCAGCGCGGCGAGCGCGCCCGGCAGGCCGACCCGGGCCGTCAGGGCGGCCACGAGCAGCGGGCTGATGACGAACCCGGTGTAGGAGATCGCGGAGACCGTGGACACCAGCACCCCGCTCGCGTCGTCGGCCGCCGCGCGGCTGAGCACGGCGGGCACCAGCGGCCCGAGCGCGAGCCCGGTCAGCGCGAACCCCGCCATCGAGGCCAGGACCGAGCCGCCGAGCCCCGCCAGCGCCATGCCCGCGACGCCACCCACCCCGCTCACCAGGTAGAACGTCCGCAGCGTGAGCCGGGGCAGCGCGTGCGCGACGATCCGGCCCAGGGTGAGCGCCGCCATGTAGACGGCCGGGGCCGCGCTCGCCACCAGTGCCGAGGCTCCCCGGTGGTCTTCGAGCAGCAACACCGACCACTGTTCGACCGAGTTCTCGATGATCAGCACGCACGCGGCCAGCGCGCCGAGCACGAGGGCGACCCGCCACCGCCGCCTGCCGCCCGCTCCCCCGGCGGCGGGCAGTCCCCGGCCGATGCGCAGGGCGGTCAAGGACAGCGACGAGGCGATGACGATGACCGCCGCCGTCACCAGCACCGCGCCGGTGCTCATGCCCAGCGACCGGGCCAGCCCGGTGGCGGGAGCGGCGACGATCACGGCGACCGGGAAGGCGGCGTGCACCGCCTGGAACAGCCGGCGCCCGCTCTCCCGCTCGGCCCGGCCGGTGGCCAGGTTCAGGGCGATGTCGAGCGCCCCGCTGGCCATGCCGACCAGCAGCAGCGTCAGCCCGAGCGCCACCGGCGAGCCGGCGGGCGCGATGGCCGCCACGCTCAGCGCGAAGGCCACGGTGACCGCGATCAGCGCCGTACGCTCCCTGCCGCCGGCCAGCCGCCCGGCAACCGCCATGGCCGGAATCGCCCCCACCGGCACCGCGCTCAGTGCCAGCCCGAGGTCGGCCGTGGACGCGCCGAGTTGTTCCTTGATCGCCGGTAGCAGCGCCGACCAGGAGCCCCAGAACCCGCCCCAGGCCGCGCTGACCGCGATCAGCGGTATGCCGCGTTCCCCCACCAACCCCCCTCGCCGTGCATTACGGTTGTGTGCCAGTAAAGATCGTCAATGTCCTAAATATCCTCCATCGAAGGGTTTATCGTGCTCACGCGAACGGTCATCGCGGCCAGTCTGGCCGCCGCCGGGATCGCCGCTACCCCCGCAGCCGCCACTGCCGCCCCCACCGCTCCGGTCAGCGCCGCCGCCTCCGCGAGCGCCGCCCCGTACTCGCCGGAGAGGGTGTGCGGCCCTGGCTTCCGCCGGGTCAAGGACGGTCACCGCGCGATGAGGACGCGCGAGGGCGCGGTGTTCGGACACGTGTACCTCATGTATAACAAGCGCTCCGGGAAGAACTGCGTGGCCGCCATCAAGACGGCCTACCTCAGCACCAAGACCACCACGGGCGCCAGCATCGAGGTGCGGGGCGGCGGCCGGTCCGAGGACGTGCAGAAGTACCGCTTCTACGCCGAGACCGGTCACGTCGACGGCAGCTGGAAGTGCGTGAAGTACTGGGGCTGGACCCGCGACCCCAGCGGCCGCGTCGAGGCCCGCGGCGGCCGCAACTCCTGGGGCAACTGCGCCGGCTGACCCCCACCGGCCCGTCCGCGCCGGCCGCGCGGACGGGCCCGTCTGCGGGCGTCCCGGCCCTCCGGTGAACGCCTCGGGCGCATGTAGCCGGGCGTCCCCGCCACCTCCCCGGTCTTGGTCAGCGACATGTCGTGCGTACGGGCGATGCCGAAGTTGTCACACATCGGTGCCCTGTCGCGTCTTCCCCATGTCACGACTTACCGATGGAGGTCCCTATGTCTCAGCGGCTCAACGTCATGAAGCTCGCCCCCGAGGCCTACCAGGCGTTCTTCGCCGTGGAGAAGTATCTGCACGCGTGCGGGCTGCCGGTCGGCACGATTGAGCTGGTCAAGCTGCGGGCCAGCCAGATCAACGGCTGCGGCTACTGTGCCGACATGCACAGCCGGGCCATGAAGAAGGCGGGCGAGAGCGACGAGCGGCTCTGGTCCGTGGCCACCTGGCGCGAGGCGACGGTCTACACCCCGGCGGAGAAGGCCGCGCTCGCGCTGACCGAGGAGGCGACCAGGCTGGCCGACCGGGCGGCCGTCCCTGACGAGGTGTGGCAGGAGGCGGCCGAACACTACGACGAGCAGCAGCTCGCCTCGCTGATCGTGGCCATCGCGATGATCAACGCCTGGAACCGGATCGGCGTCACGGCCAGGCTCACGCCCGGCGCCTGAGTAATTCTGCCGGGGGGAGGCGCCTCCCCCCGGTAGAAATGCATGGAACGGCCGGACGGCCCCGGTTAGGTTGTGGCACATGGCGGCTGCAACTCGCCGCCAAGCCACCGTCAAGCGGTGGCGCGCACAGTGCACATAGAGGCTGTCGAAGGCGAGCGCGAGAGGGGGCAGATCATGAGACGCGTGCGGATCGTCAAGTCGGCGAAGCGGCGACAGGACCGGAACACGGGCCTGGACCTGCGGTCCCCATCGGGCCGCCGACTCCCTTACTGAATCGCCACTTACACCTATCTTACCGAGGCAGCTGTAGATAACATAGGTAACAAGAACGTCACGGGGGGCTCACGATGAAGAGACTAGTGGTGGTGCCGCCACACGTCGCCCGGCACAAGATCCGCGACATCCGGTCGGGAGAGCGCCACAGGCCCGTCGTGCGCGAGCACGACCCCAAGGTCGTCGATCTCCAAGCCTACAGTGGCCGCAACGTCATCCGGCTCCCCGACGGCCCCACCCCCGCCGCCTGATTCCCGACGGTCAGCCGTAGAGCTTCTTGGTGTAGGTCTCGCCGTAGTAGCTCTCCAGCTGCTCGAGCGTCTCCTCGACCTTCTGCACGTCCTTGACCAGGGTCGCGTGCGAGGGCAGCGCGTCGGACTCCCAGCTGTCGGGCTTCCACAGCGCCGAGCGCAGGAACGCCTTGGCGCAGTGGAAGAAGATCTGCTCGATCTCCACCACGAGCGCCAGGTGCGGGCGATGGCCCTTCACGATCATGTCGTCGAAGAACGGCGCCTCGCTGATCAGCCGGGCGCGGCCGTTGATCCGCAGCGTCTCGTTGCGCCCAGGGATCAGGTAAATCAACCCCACGTGCGGATTTTTCAGGACATTGCGGAAGCCGTCCGCCCGGCGGTTGCCCGGCCGGTCGGGGATGGCGATCGTGGTGTCGTCGATGACGTACGTGAACCCGGCCGGGTCACCCTTGGGCGAGACGTCACAGGTGCCGTCGGCGTCGGAGGTGGCGATCAGGCAGAACGGCGAGCTCGCCAGCCACTGTCTGTCGCGCTCGTGCAGCTTCGGCCGGTCCTTGGTGGCCGCGCGCGGCATTACCTCGCCCAGTAGTTCGCGCAGTTCCGCTTCCGACTCGATCTCCACCCAGCTCATGCCGTCTCCCTTCGAGGGTTTGGCCAATTCTCTCAGGGAATCGGGTGGAGCATCCGATGAGGGGTACGCAAGGCAACGCTGACCGGATCGTTCCTGATGCCCTTCAGACCCGGTCCGGGGCGTACCTCCGTCTCCCCGATCGGCACCTGCACGTCACAGGCGGCGCAGCGGGCGGCGCCGTCGATACGGGAGCCGCAGGCCAAGTGGTGGAAGACGCGGCGCGGGCCGGTCCCGGACAGGTGGCGCTCGCCCCACTCGGCCAGGGCCAGGACCGGCGGCCAGAGCTCATGGCCCACGGGGGTCAGGACGTACTCCTCGCGCGGCGGCGAGTCCTGGTAGCGGCGCTTGTCGAGGACGCCCGCCTCGACGAGCGTGGCCAGCCGTTGCGAGAGCACCGCGCGGGGGATGTCCAGGTGGGCGAGGAAGTCGCCGAAGCGCCGTACGCCGTACATCGCGTCGCGCACCACCAGCAGCGTCCAGCGCTCGCCGATCACCTCCAGCGCCCTGGCCAGCGAGCAGTCCTGAGCGTCGTAGTTCTTACCCAGCGCCATGAGACCCCATCGGTTCGTTCATTGAACTATGGTAGCTTGCCCGGCATGAGTTCAATCACTGAACCAAGGCCGGTGATCGCGCCCCTCCGGCGAACGCTCGCCGTGGCCTCGTCGGCGCCCCTGCTCGTGCTGACGAACTTCACGGTGCCGACGGTCACGCTGCCCCTGACCGCGCACGAGCTCGGCGCGGGCCCGACCGGACCGGTGTGGATCCTGGGCTCGATCTCGCTCGGCCTGGCGGCGCTGCTGCTGGTCTCCGGTGGGCTGGCCGACGACTACGGCCGCAAGCGGGTGCTGGTGGCGGGCACGGCCGTGCTCGCGGTCGCCAGTGTGGTGGCCGCGGTGAGCACGGCGGTGGTGGTGTTCGTGGCGGCCCGGCTGGTGCAGGGCGGCGCGAGCGCGGCGATGCTGGCGGCGAGCCTCGGCATCGTGGGCCACGCCTTCCCCTCGGGGACGGAGCGGGTGCGGGCCACCGGCCGCTATGGCGCGATGATCGGGCTGGGCACCATGGTGGGGCCGCTTTTGTCCGGGGTGCTGGCCGAGGTGGCCGGCTGGCGGGCGGCGTACTGGCTGATGGCGGCGTGCGCGCTGGCCCTGGCCGTGGTGTCGGCGCGCACGCTGGAGGAGTCGCGCTCCCCCACGCCCAGGCGGTTCGACGTGCCCGGTGTGGTGCTGCTCAGTCTGGGCGTCGCCGCGCTGCTCGCGGGCGTGACCGAGGGCCGTCTCGGCTGGTCGCGGCCGGTGGTGCTGGTGGCGTTCGCGGTGGCGGCCCTGCTGGTGACGGCCTTCGTGCTGGCCGAGCGGCGGCGGGCGGAGCCGCTGATCGACCTGGAGCTGTTCCGGCGGCCGGTGTTCCTGGTGGCGACGGGTGGGGCGCTGGTGGTCGGCGCGGCGGTGGTCGGGCTGCTCACCTACCTGCCGACCGTGCTGCAGACGGCGCACGGCATGACACCGCTCGGGACCGCGCTGCTGTTCGTCCTGTGGTCCGGGCTGTCGTTCGTGGCCTCGCTGCTGTCGCGGTACCTGCGGCTGCCCACGGCCGCGCGGCTGGCGCTCGGGCTGGCGCTGACGGCGCTGGGCTTCGCCGGACTGCTGGGCCTGGGCGGGGAGTTCGTGCCCGCGCTCGTGGTCGGCGGGCTGGCGGTGAGCGGGGCCGGGGCCGGGGTGATCAACTCCTCGATCACCCATCTGGCGATCGAGAGCGTGCCGTCGCATCGGGTCGGCATGGGGTCGGGCGCCAACAACACCGCCCGGTACGTGGGCAGCTCACTGGGGGCGGCCGGGGTGGCTGGGGTCATCGGCGGGCTCGGGGCGCAGCAGGGGGTGGTGGTCGCGGTGGCGGCGTGCATCGCGCTGACGGCGGTCACGGCAGTGGCCGCACTCGTCACCCGCCACTGAGCCACGCCCCCTTGGAGGACAGTGGCTACCAGCGCCGGGCCTGGCTCAAGGCGTCGAGCAGCACGTCGCGCTCGGCGGCGAACCCGGCCGGGTCCACGCCTTCGCGTTCGGCGCGCAGGTGCAGCATGGTCAGCTCGGTCGCCGCCTGCTGGTAGTCGCCCATCGCCCGACCGAGCCCTGCGCCCTTGGCCCACTTGCGCGCGGACCGGCGGGCGGACAGCGTGCTCAGCATCTTGATGTCCGGTGGGGTGAAGAGCCCGGTGGGCTGGTACGCGGGCAGGTAGGTGCCTATCTTGGCCACCAGCTGCCTGCGCTCGCGTACGGTCACCAGGACGAGCCCGATGAGCGCTCCCATGATCACCAGATAGGCCGCGCCCAGCCAGCCGAGCGACTTGAGCAAGGCGGCGCCGTTCCAGAGCCCGTGCAGAAGGACCGCGCCGAGGTAGCCGAGTGGGATGGCCGCGAACCGCGCGGGGCCGCGGCGGGTGAGCGCGTACGCGACACCGAGCCCGGTCATCGCGGTGTAGACGGGGTGGCCGAGCGGGTCGATCAGCCCTCTGATCACGAACAACTGTACGGTCCCGCCCGCACCGTCCTCGGTGAACGCGTTCACGTAGTAGCCCACGTTCTCGACGGTCGCGAAGCCCAGGCCGGCCATCGAGCCGTAGACGATGCCGTCGGTGAGCCCGTCGATCTCCCGCCTTCTGACCAGGAGCAGCAGCAACGCCGAGCCCTTGAGCGCCTCCTCTATCACCGGGGCCAGGTAGGCCGTCCCCAGCTCGTCGACGGCCTGCTCGCCATAGCCGGCCCTGGCGAACATCGCCTGGCCGGCGAGGGTCAGCACGATGCCCAGCACGATCGCCACGCCCGCGCCCCACGCGAACGCGAAGCCCAGGTGCAGCCCCGGCTCGGGCTCCAGCCGGTCGAGCGAGAGCACCGCCGCGAGCAGCAGCGGCAGGGGCGCCAGCGCCAGCAGCATCGACAGGCCGAACCCGATCGGGCCGCCGTCCAGCAGCATGGCGACCAGCACGATCACCGCCAGGGCGCTCGAGATCACCAGGCAGATCAGCAGCGCCTTGCTGGGCCGCTGCGGGAGCGAGGAAGGTCGGGTCCGTACTGTCATCGCCATACCTCTTTTCGGACGGGCTCCCACTATGTATCGGGCCCGTCGACAGACGCTTGACGATTACTTGCCGAGCTTGATCACCGTGCGGCTTCCCGGTAGTAGGGATCGGCGACCCCGTCCGCGTACGAGTACACCTCGCGGCCGTCGACGAAGACCCGCAGCGCCCGGCTCATGATGTCCAGCGGGTCGCCGGACCAGATCACCACGTCGCCGTCGAGCCCCGGACGCAGGGCACCCACCCGGTCGTCGAGGCCCATGATGCGGGCCGGGTTGACGGTGATGGACCGCAGCGCCACGTCCCGGTCCAGCCCCTCCTTGACCGCCAGCGTCGCCTGGTGGACCAGGAAGTGGATCGGCACGACCGGATGGTCGGTGGTGATCGCCAGCTCGACCCCGGCGCGCGCGAGGATGCCCGGATTGCGCAGCGAGCGGTGCCGGAGCTCGACCTTGGAACGGCTGGTGAAGAGCGGCCCGATGATGACCGGAATGCCGCGCTCGGCCAGTACGTCGGCGATCAGGTGCCCCTCCGTGCCGTGGTTGATCACCACCCGGTAGCCGAACTCGTCCGCCAGCCGCAGCGCGGTCGCGATGTCGTCGGCCCGGTGCGTGTGCTGGCACCAGGGCAGCTCGCCGTCGAGGACCCGTACGAGGATCTCCTGCGTGGCGTCGCGCTCGAACGGCTTGCCCTCGTCGTCGGCCGCGGCCCGCCTGGCCCGGTAGTCCTGCGCCTTCATGAACGCGTCGCGGATCACCGCCGCCACGCCCTGGCGGGTGGCGGGCAGCCGGTTCTGGTCGCCGTAGACGCGCTTGGGGTTCTCGCCGAGGGCGCTCTTCACGCTCACCGGCTCCCGGACCAGCATCTCGTCGACGGTCCGGCCCCAGCACTTGACCGCCACCGTCTGGCCGCCGATCGGGTTGGCCGACCCCGGCTTGATCACGGCGGTGGTGACGCCGCCCGAGAGCGCGTCGGCGAAGCCCAGGTCGGCCGGGTTGATGGCGTCGAGGGCGCGCAGGCGGGCGCCGTTGGGGTCGGTCTTCTCGTTGGTGTCCTGGCCGGCCCAGCCCTCGGCCTCCTCGTGCACGCCCAGGTGGCCGTGAGCCTCGACGAAGCCCGGCAGCACCCAGCCACCGGCCGCGTCGACGACAGGGGTCCCCGGCGGTATCTCGACCTCGCGGCCGACCGCGGTGATCTTCCCGTCCTGGATCAGCACGGTGCCGCCCTCGATCGGGTCACCATCGACCGGCACGACATATCCGCTGGTGATCGCAAGATTCATAACAGCAACCTACCGTGACAGATATTTCGGCATATAGCAGTACGGCCGCTTCGCTCCTTGACCAGGGCTTGGGTAGGGTTTCGGCAATAGGGGCCTTCAGCAATAGGGCAAAGGAGAATGAATTGGCCGAGGATCAGGCCGCCTACGAGCCCGGCCCCAGCAGCCTGCCGGACGAGGACCTGTCCCACCTGCTCAGCCGGCAGCGCTTCGGCGCGCTGGCCACGCTGGGCGCCAACGGCCGCCCGCACCTGTCGACCGTCGTGTACGACTGGGACTCCGACCAGCGGGTGGTGCGCGTCGCGACGGCCGACGGCCGGCTCAAAGTACGCCAACTGCACAAGGACCCGCGCGCCGCCCTGTACGTGGCCAGCGACGACTTCTGGTCGTACGCCGTGGCCGAGGGCCTGGCCGAGCTGTCGCCGGTGAGCGTCGAGCCGGGCGACGAGGTGGGACGGGAGCTGCTGGCCATGCGGTCGGGACGGCCGGCGGGCCTCGAAGACCCGGTCGGCGCGGCCGCGTTCCTGGGTCAGGCGGTCGCGGACCGGCGGCTGGTGATCAGGCTCCGGGTGTCCCGGCTGTACGGGACGTCGCTGCCGGCGCCGCCCGCCGAATAGCCCGGCGCCTGTTGTAGGCCACCACCGCGACCACGGCCAGGATGAGTGCCAGATCTATGGTGGCCGACCAGCGCATGGCACCGGTGTGGTCGCCGCCCTTCGCTGCCGCGAAGAAGACCGCCCCGATCACCGCGACCCCGCCCGAACCGCCGAACTGCTGGGCCGTACTGAGGAAGCCCGAGCCGATGCCCGCCTGGTGCGGCGCGACCTCTACCAGCGCCGCCCCGATGAGCTGCGGGATCACCAGGCCGTTACCGAGCCCCACGAGCACCAGCGCGGCCATGATCCACGGCAGCCCGGCCCCCACCGTGCCCAGCAGCAGCGCCAGACCCGACGCGGTCACGATTCCGCCGATCATGACGACGATCAGGCCGTACCTCCCGACCAGGCGTGTCCCCAGCAGCGAGCTGATCGTGAACAGCACGCCCATCGGCGCGAACGCCAGCCCGGCCTGGAACGCGGTGAGCCGCAGCCCGCCCTGGAGCAGCAGCGTCAGCGTGAACATGAACGAGGCGAAGTAGGCCATGAACGCGGTGATCGCGCCGACACCCGCCAGGTAGGAATGCACCTTGAGCAGCGCCAGGTCCAGCACCGGCTGACCGCCGCGCCTGCCCAGCACGTACTGCCAGCGCAGCGTCAGGCCCAGGAGGGGCAGGCTCGCACCGATGCAGATCCACGTCCAGGCGGGCCAGCCCGCGCCGTTGCCGAGGCCGAGCGGCACCAGGACCAGCGCCAACCCGGCGGCCAGTCCCGCCGCGCCGAGCAGGTCCAGCCGCGCGCGCCCGGCCGGCTCGACCCTGGGCAGCAGCCAGGCGGCCAGCGGCACCACGACCAGGCCGACGGGCAGGTTGATCAGGAAGATGACCCGCCAGCCGAGCCCGAACAGATCGGCCGACAGCAGCAGCCCGCCCAGCACCTGGCCGGCGATCGAGCCGAGACCACCGGCCGCGCCGTACCAGCCCACGGCGCGGCGGCGCTCGTGCGGCGGGAAGACCGCGGAGATCATGGCGAGCACCTGCGGCACCATCGCCGCACCGGCCAGCCCCTGCAGCAGGCGGGCGGCGACGAGCTGGGCCGGGTTCAGCGCGATGCCGCACAGCAGCGACGCGATCGTGAACGCGACCACGCCGCCGATGAACATCCGCCGGTAGCCGTACCGGTCTCCGAGCCGCCCGCCGGTGATCATGCCCGCCGCGTAGGTGAAGGCGTAGCCGCCCACGATGAGCTCCAGGGCGGCGGGGCTCGCGTGCAGCTCGCGTTCGAAGGACGGCGCGGCGACGTTGACCACGAAGAAGTCGAACTGGGCCATGAACCAGGCGGACAGAAGCACGGCCAGCGTCCCGCCGAATCTCATTCCAACCACGCTAGTGGGGTGGCCCCCCGTAGGTTTCCCGGGGGGGGTTCGTCTCACGACCCTCTTGATCCGTGTGACGGTCTGTTGAGGCTGGGGTCCTTTTGGACAGATACCCCCTCCGGGGAAGAAGAGGAATCGGCCCGTCGTGGCTGGGATCCCTCGGGAGGGATACCCCGTCCGGAGGGGAAGACGAACGGCCCGTCGTGGCAGAGGTCCCCGGGGAGGGACACCCCCATCGCGGACAGCCCGTCCCGGCAGAGGCCCTTACGGAGGGACGCCCCCTCCGGGGGCGGATGTCCGGCAGGGGTCCGTGGGCGCCGCGTCAGATCCTTGCCGCTGGCGGGGAGCGGGTGGGGCGGGCAGAGTGAAGGGATGGATCATCTTTCTCACTTCGGCCGGGAGATCCGCGCGTTCGAGGCGGCGTGCCGGGCCGCTGACTCCGGTCTGGTGCCGTCCTGTCCGGGCTGGGGCGTGCCCGATCTTGTCATGCATCTGGGCGGCGTGCACCGCTACCTGGTGTGGGTCATCGGCGACCGTCTCACCGAGAAGCCGGATCCCGCGGGCCTGTCCTTCCTCGATCTGCCGGCCGATCCGGTGGGCTGGCCGGATCCGGCGAACGCACCGGCGACCGGGCCGCTGCCGGCCGGGCTGCTCGACTGGTTCGCGGAGGGCGCCGCCAAGCTGGAGGCCGCGTTCGCCACCACGGATCCGGGTGTGCCGGTGTGGACGTGGTCGGGTGAGCAGAGCGTCGGCTTCTGGTTGCGGATGCAGACGATCGAGGCGGCCATCCACCGCTGGGACGCCGAAATGGTGGCGGGGATCGCCGGGCCGATGGACGCGGAGCTGGCGGCCGACGCGGTGGGGCAGACGTTCGAGGTGATGGCCCCGGCCCGGCGGGCCTTGACGGCGGCGCCGCCCGGAGCGGGAGAGACGTACGGCTTCCGGCAGAGCGACGGGCCGGGGCGGTGGACGATCCGTTTCGACGGGGCCGACACGAGCCTCGTAGAAGAGGCCGACGCGAGTCTCATAGAAGGCGCCGACGTGAGTCTTGTGGAATCGGGCGGCTGTGACGTGGAGGTGGTCGGGACCGCGTCGGACCTCATGCTGTTCCTGTGGCACCGCATCCCGTACGAGCGGCTCGACGTGCACGGTGACCGGGCCGTGCTCGACCGATACTTCACCCTCGTCCCACCCGTCTGAGCCCCTCGTCCCACCCGTCTGAGCACTCTCCTCCCGCCCGTCCGAGCCCCTCGTCCCACCCGTCTGAGCACTCTCCTCCCGCCCGTCCGAGCCCCTCGTCCCACCCTTCTGGGCACTCTCACCCCGCCCGTCCGAGCGATCCCCCGGCAGGTGGCGTACGCCGTTCAGTCCAGCGTGTCGCCCAGTGACTCCAGGAGCTCCTTGAGCTCGCCGGCCAGGGCGGCGCGCCGGGGCTCGGAGAGCGCGGCGAGCAGCCGGCGCTCGGTCTCGACGTGATCGGGCAGCACCCGGTCGATCAGCTCCCGGCCCTCCTCGGTGAGGGCGACATACACGACTCGGCCGTCCTTCTCGCTGGGCGTACGGGACACCAGGCCCCGGGACTGGAGGCGGTCGAGGCGCTGGGTGATCGCCCCCGAGGTGACCATGGCCGACTTCATGAGCTCGGCCGGGGTCAACGACCGCCCATTGCGCCGCAGCGTGGCGAGCACGTCGAACGACGCCGAGTCGAGCCCGTGAGCGCTGAACGTACGGGTCAGCTCCGTGCCGATCAGCCGCGACAGCCGTGACAGCCGCCCGATGATCGCCATTGGCGACACGTCCAGGTCAGGCCGCTGCTCGGCCCACTGCTCCAGCACCCGGTCAACATGATCAGTCACCATCCCACCCTATCGGATGTCTTAGCGGTGAGATACATTGTCTTAGTGCTAAGAAATCGACCTGCCCTGATCATGGTGACCGCGCTGGCCCCGGCCATCTGGGGGACCACCTACCTCGTCACCACCGAACTGCTGCCGCCCGGCCGCCCGCTCCTGGCCGCGGTCGTCCGGGCCCTGCCCGCCGGGCTGCTGCTCCTCCTGCTCACCCGGCGCCTGCCGCAAGGGGTGTGGTGGTGGCGCGCGTTCGCGCTCGGCGCGCTCAACATCGGGTTGTTCTTCGCGCTGTTGTTCATCGGCGCGTACCGGCTGCCCGGCGGGGTGGCCGCGACCATCGGCGCGGTGCAGCCCCTTCTGGTCGCCGGCCTGTCCTCCGGCCTGCTCGGCGAGCGCCTGTCCGCGCGTACGGCGATCGCCGCCGTGGCGGGTGTGGCCGGTGTCAGCCTCCTGGTGCTGCGGGCCGACGCCCGGTTGGACGCCGTCGGCATCGCCGCTGCGGCCGGGGGCGCGATCGTCATGGCCACCGGAGTCGTCCTCAGCAAGCGGTGGACCTCACCGGCGCCCCTACTCGCGACCACCGGCTGGCAGCTGGTGGCCGGCGGCCTGCTGCTGCTCCCAGTGGCCCTCCTCGTCGAAGGACCGCCGCCCGTCGCACTGACCCCGGCGAACCTGACCGGGTACGCCTACCTCGCCGTCATCGGCTCGGCCGTCGCCTACTCGCTGTGGTTCCGGGGGATCCGCGCCCTGTCCCCCACCCACGTCACCTTCCTCGGCCTGCTCAGCCCGTTGGTCGCCACCGCGCTGGGGTGGCTCGCCCTCGGCCAGTCGCTCACCATTGCCCAGATCGTGGGCGGGCTCGTCGTCGTGGCGGCCCTCATCGCGGCCCAGACCAGCCGCCCTCGTCGCGGCCCAGAGCAGAAGCCGCCGGGTCAGGCGGACGCGCCCGCTCGTGACCGGCTGATCCCCACGCCCTGACCGTCCGATCCGCACCCTCTCATCCCTCTCATCCCTCACTGCCGATCAAGGAGAAATCATGCGCATCACCGTGTTCGGAGCGGCGGGCAGCGTCGGCGCTCGTGTGGTCGCCGAGGCGCTGTCCCGTGGCCACGAGGTCACCGCCGTCGTACGCGACCCGGCCCGCTTCCCGTCACTGCACCCCGGCGCCCATCCCCAGGTCGGCGACGCCGCTCATGTCGAGGACGTGACCAGGCTCGGCACCGGTCAGGACCTCGTGATCAGCGCGACCCGCCCGCCCACCGCCCGCGAGCACGATCTCGTCACGACCGCCAAGGCGCTGCTGGCGGGGCTCGCGGGGACCGGCGTCCGGCTGCTGCTCGTCGGCGGGGCGGCCGGGCTGACCGTTCCCGGGTCCGGCGGGCGTACCGTGCTCGACGACCCGCGCTTCATGTCCGACGCCTACCGCGACATCGCGCTGGCCTGCAACGCCCAGCTCGAAGCCTGCCGCGCGGAGACCGGCGTGGACTGGGCGTACCTGAGTCCGGCCGCGGTGCTGGCGCCGGGCGAGCGTACCGGCGTCTACCGGCTGGGCGCCGACGAGCTGCTCTTGGACGCCGAGGGGAACTCGGCGATCTCCATGGAGGACCTCGCGGTCGTACTGCTGGACGAGGCGGAACGGCCCGGGCACCACCGGGTCAGGTTCACCGCCGCGTACTGACGCCACCCGGCGACGGCGTCAACGGTTCCCGACCAGCCGGGTGGTCTCGTCGTCGGCGGGGAAGTACGCCTCGACGGCGACCCCTTCGAGCGTGATGTCGAACGCGGCGCCGAACGTCGTGATCGTACTGAAGAAGCAGAGCTCGTCCCCCCGATGCGTGATCCGTACGGGCAGCGCGATGTCGGCGGGGTCGGGCAGCGGCGCCTCGCCATCGTCTCCATAGGCCAGCAGTTCCTCGTAGAGCGCGCTCAGCTCCGGATCCCCCGCACGGGCGACCTGCCTGGCGAGCCGGGGCAGCAGGAAGCCGCGGACCTGCGCCAGGTTCCGCACCCGCGGCGCGAACCCGTCCGGGTGCAGGCCAAGCCGCATCATGTTCACCGGCGGCTCCAGGAGGGACGGGGCCACGTCGTCGAGGAAGACGTTCATGGCGTCGTTGGCCAGCAGCAGGTTCCACCGGTGGTCCAGGGCCATCGCCGGATACGGCTCGTGCCCGCGCAGGATCCGCTGGAGCGCCTCGTGCGCCTTGCCCAGATCGGGGTCGTCAAGCGGGCGCTCGGGGTAGATGGGCGCGTACCCGGCCGCGAGCAGCAGCCGGTTGCGCGCGCGCAGCGGCACCTCGAGCTGTTCGGACAGGCGCAGCACCATGGACCGGCTGGGGATCGTCCGCCCGGTCTCGACGAAGCTGACGTGGCGCGCGGACACGTCGGTCTGGAGGGCCAGGTCGAGCTGCGTGAGCCCGCGTCGGTGCCGCCAGTCCCGCAGCAACTCCCCTATCGGCTGATCCATGTTCATACCGGCCGGTTCTACCTGGCCCGCCGGGATGGTGTCGATTACCTGTCATGTCATGCCCGCCTGGTTGACGCCCGATTTTAGGCAGTTTACAAGTCTTTGACCGTTTTGTTAGTGTTCGTCCCGCCTAATCCACTCACCTGCGTGGAGCCGGGGACCCAAGTTCCCTCTGGGGCGAATCGGCATCGCCGTAGGGCCACTTCCAGGCCCGAGCCCGTCAGCTAACCCGGTAGGCCGTATGGAAGGACACAGCAGTGGCTCCCCTCGCCATCTGCCTGGCGGCTGCCGTCGCCGGGCTCACTCTGGCCGCTCCGGCTCACGCCGAGCCCACCACCCCTGCCGGCCCCACCACCCCTGCCAGCACTGAGAGCAAGCCCGTCCAGCAGACGAGCCAGACCACTCCGGCCTGGAAGGTCGCCCTCAAGTTCGCCATGAAGAAGCGCGGTATCCCGTACGTCTGGGGCGGGACCAGCGACAGCGGCTACGACTGCTCCGGGCTCATGCTCAAGGCGTACGAGCACGCCGGGATCGAGTTGCCGCGCACCACGACGGAGCAGTACTCCGCGTTCTCCAAGAAGATCTCCTGGGACCACCTCAAGCCAGGTGACCTGGTCTTCTTCCACGGGCTCGGGCACGTGGGGATGATCTCGAGACCCGGATACATGGTGCACGCGCCGCACACCGGAGACGTGGTCAAGGAGGAGAAGCTCTCCGACTGGCGCAGGGACTCGTTCGCGGGCGCCGTACGGCCGGACCCCAAGGGCGTGCGGCTCTCCATCGAGCAACGCAAGACCGCCATGCTCACCACCGGCCTGCGGCCAACGGCGGGGGCCCTGCGGATCAAGGTCCGGTAGCGCCCCGGCTCAGTGACGGAAGCCGTCACGGCGTGCGGAACCCCCGGAAGGTCACGGGCTTGCGGGTCTCGAAGCCGAGCCGCTCGTAGAGGGCGATCGCGCCGGTGTTCGCCTCGGCCACGTGGATGAAGGGCCGTTCGTCACGAGCCACGATCCGCGCGACGAGCGCACTGACCAGGCGGGCGGCATGGCCTCGCCCGCGTGCCTCGGGGGCGGTGCAGACGGCGCTGATCTCGGTCCACCCCGGCGGCCGGAGTCGCTCACCCGCCATCGCCACCAGGGTGCCGTGGTCGCGGACGCCGAGATAGGTGCCGAGTTCGCGGGTACGCGGCCAGAACGGCCCCGGCTTGGCCCGCGCGACGAGGTCGAGCATCTCGGGCACGCTGTCCCTGCCGAGTTCGACCACCTCGGTGCCGGTCTCGGCAGGGCGGCGGCCGCCGCCGGACCAGGTCATCTGGCGGCCTTCGAGGACGAAGACCGGCTCCCACTCCGGCGGTGGCACCGATGCGCAGCTGAACATGTCGGCCAGCTCGCCCCGGCCGAGCAGCCGGGCGAGGTCGGCCCACTCCTGCGGATCCGGGTCTGCGGTCACCGCGGAGAAGGTCGCGACATCCGGCTGGTACGTGGCCGCCCCGCCGAGCCGGCGGGCATGGTGCGCGTGGTGACCGCGCAGCGATGCGCCCACCGGGTCATCGAGTGCGGTGGCGTCCCGGTTCGCCATGGTGCTGTGCCTCTCGTGTCGTACGGGGCTGACGCTTGCCCAGCTGGACAGCGATCAGGTCCAGCCGGTCATCCTACGTGCACAAGGCAGCTACTTCGCCCGGCTGGAACGCGGCGCGTGGCAGGTGATGTCGGCGGCGGGCAGAGCGCCGTCGCCGAAGTAGGTGTTCACCGCGTTCTCCACGCAGGCGTTCGGCAGGCGGCCGAAGATGCCCTGCATGCGAGCGTCCTGGAGGGTGACCAGGCGGGAAACCGTAGTTGACCAATTTCCACTTAGTCAACCAGAGTTGCTCCTTCGCCTGAGCACCGGGGAAACTACATCCCAGGTAATCGACACCACCCCGCGGCCGCTGTCAGCGTTCTCCCATGACGAGCAGCAAAGAACTGATCATGGCCGGCTTCGCGGAGTTCGCCGCGGGCAACATCGAGGTGCTCCAGACGCTCCTGAGCGAGGACTTCATCGAGCACAGCCCGGGCAACCCGTCAGGCAGGCGCGCCTTCATCGACTTCATCAGGGACTCCCCGCTGGCCACCTCCCGGCTGGAGCTCAAGCGGGTCGTCGCGGAAGGCGATCTCGTGGTGATGCACTATCACCTGATCCCTCGGGAAGGGGGGCGCGGGCTGGCGGTCGCGGACTTCTGGCGGATCGAGGACGGCCTGATCGCCGAGCACTGGGACGTGGTCCAGCCGGTCCCCGAACCGGCGCAGGTCCCACACGGCATGTTCTGACACGGCTCCCCTAACCGGCGGGCCACCGGGATCCTCAAGGAAGGGGCTCGGAGGCGCCCGGTGGCCAGATGCCGACGTCCAGGAGCTTGTGGGCATAGGAGTACGCCACGAGCTGGCTCCGGTTGCTGCAGGCGAATCGGTCGAGGAGCTTGCTGATCCGCTCCGCCACCGTATACCTGCTGAGTTTCAGCTCGCGGGCGATTCTTGTCGTCGTGTATCCCCTGGCCAGCAGGACGATCAGCCGCGTGTCGCGATCGTTGATCAGATCGTCGAAAACAAGATCCATAGCAAGTCCCGATTCGGATCGCCTTGGCCAGAGGCGCCTCTGGTGAAAGCACCTCTGTGTGCAAGCTAGAAGCGTCTGCTTAATCAGCGGTATGGCCGGACCATGCGACCGGTTAAGGATCGGCCCTGGCCAGCTGCCCTTGGAAAATCTCCTCGTAGAGATTCCTGAGTACGGGGCTGGGGTCGATGCCGAGCTCGGCCACGAGATGCCGGCGTACGGTCTCGAACTGCGAGAGCGCCTCCGGCGCACGGCCGCAACCGGCGAGAGCGGTCATCCTGGCCGCCACGAGCCGCTCGCGCGCGGGAAAGAAGGGCACCAGGTCGTCGAGCCGGTTCAGCACCTCGACGTGGCCGCCCCGCTCGATCGCGAGTTCCGCCCAGTCCTCGTTGACCGTGAGGTACAGGTCGGTGAATCTGCCGACCGCCTCATCGACCAAGGCGACACCCGAGAACTCCGCGAGCGGCTGACCGCCCCACAGGCGCAGGGCGTCATCGAGCACGGTCAATGCGGCATCGGCGTCGCCCCTGCGCCGCATGTCGCGGCCGGCGCCGGCCAGCCGCCGGAACCTGAGGAGGTCGAGTTCGTCCGGCCCGGCGTCCAGCCGGTATCCCCAGCCCTGGTAGGAGATCCGATCCCCGAAGCTCCGCCGCAACGCCGAGACGTAGACCTGCAGGTTCTTGCGTGCCGTGGGAGGTGGTCGCTCTCCCCACAAGGAATCGATCAGCTGGTCGGTCGGAACCACCTGGTTCGGGCGGGAGAGCAAAATGGCGGCCAGCAGCCGGGCCTTCCTGGCGCTGACGTGCACGATCGTGCCGTCCACCCGCACCTCGAGCGCGCCGAGCACGCGCGCGTCCAAGCGGGCGGTCACGGCTTTGGCCCGCTTGATCCGGTCGGTGCCCAGCGCCAGGAATCCGGCCAGATCGATCGTCGCCGAACCCGCCCTGGCCACCTGACGGTGGAGCGTACGCACCGTGGACAGCGTGGCGATGGAGACGTCGTCGACACCGGCCTTCGCTTCGAACCACCGCCAATCGCCGTCGCGATTGACCTCGAGGAACACCGGCCCTTGCCTGGTCAGCAGGAAGTCGAAGGCGCCGTAGCGCAGGCCCCAGATCCCGGCGAGCCGGTGCACCGCCTCCACCACGGGCTCCGGCGCCGCCGCCGGAGAGACCGTGACCGACGCCTCGTCGCGCCAGATCGCCTCCGGCGACGGTTTGCCGACGCGAAAGGCCCGGATCTCGCCGTCCACGAAGTAGACGCGCAGCTCCGCCCAGTGGTCGACGTACTCCTGGACGATCATGGGCGCGTCCCGCGCGGGCAGCTTCCTGGCCGCGACACCGGCCACGATCTCCGGGAAGACCCCGTGCAGGGTGCCCGGTTCGGTCTCGACGAAATGCTGGTCGAGGGCCTTGACGATGACCCGGTCGCTGGCCAGCGCCGCGCTCGCCGCCCCCAGGTCGGTCGTGGCGATCGTTCGCGGGGTACGGACCCCTGCCTCCGCCGCGTCGTCCAGCTGAACCAGCCGCCCCAGATCGCTGCCACCGGGCAGCCGGGCGGCTGACAGCGACGACAGCTGGTCGATGAGGGCGGCCCACGAGTCGGCCCGGAACAGGGACGCCGCCGAGCCGTTCTCGCCTCGCACGGCTCGCGGTGAGAAGTGCCGTACCCAGGTGACGGTGGGGATGATGCGGCGCCCGTTCACCGTCAGCGAGCCGTCGTCGAGCCGGGTGAGGATCCGCAGGTCGCCGATCGACCCGGCGTCGATCCGCACGCTCGGCACGCCGAGCGTGCGCAGCCCGCGCTGGAGCACGGCGAACTCGTTGATCCCCGCACGGTCCACGAGGACCACGCACGGCAGGGCGGCCGCCGGGTCGGCCTCCTCCGGGAGCTGCCAGGTCACGCCGGGACTGCCGGCCGGCATGCGCAGGGTGTACGGAATGCGCGAGTGAACCGGGTCCATGTGCCGATGATGATCACACGTGGCGTGATCACACAACGTGCCCTCTGTCGTTCGGCATAACGTCCCGTATAGCCCACGTTTGTGGGGTTGTGTCACCCGCTGATCGCCGGTCCATACTCAACCTGCAACACATCTCCAGCAGCCGACAACCTGCACGTTTGGTGAAGTGGCAAGTGAAGGGTGGTGCCGTGTCGAGCGATGTGGTGACGGCCGCGGGGCTGACCAAACGCTATCGGCGCAGCGAGAGACCGGCGGTGGACGATGTCTCGTTCGAGATCGCGCGGGGAGAGACGATCGGGCTCCTGGGACCCAACGGCGCCGGGAAGACGACCCTGATCAAAATGATCTGCGGGGTCACCACCCCTACCTCCGGCCAGGTCCGCGTCTTCGACGCCGATCCGGTGCGCCAGCCGGTCGCCGCCAAGAGCGGCATCGGGGCGATGCACCAGTCAGGCCCGTTCGACATGATGCTGCCGGCGCTGGACAACCTGCGGATCGCCGCCCGCTTCCGCGGCCTGAAGTGGCGTGCCGTGCGGCCGTGGGCGCTCGAGCTGGCGGAGTTCCTCAGCTTGACGGAGGCTCTGCCGCGCTTCTGCTTCCAGCTGTCGGGCGGTCAGCGGCAACGGCTGCAGCTCGTACGGGCGTTGCTCACCATTCCGCGGCTGCTGATCCTCGACGAGCCGTCCGCGGGACTGGACGTGGTGGGGCGGCGGCACATCGAGCGTTTCGTGACCTGGCTGCGCGAGGAGCACGGCGTGACCGTGCTGTGGACCAGCCACCACATCGACGAGCTGGAACGCAACAGCCAGCGGGTGATGGTCATCAACCACGGACGGGTGCTGCGCTTCGCCAAACCGCGCGAACTCGTCGAGGAGTTCGGCAGCACCCACTTGCTGGTGACCCTCGATGACCCCGCGGCCGGCCTGGTGGTGGCGGCCTGGGCGGAGCTGGCCGGGCTCAGGGCCACGACCGAGGAGTCGGACGTACGCATCCACGGTGCGCGAGCGCGGGAGGTGCTGCCGGAACTGTCGCGGCACTGCCTGGACCACGGAGTCGCGATCTCCGGCGTCTCGACCGTCACGGACTCGCTGGAGCAGGTCTTCCTCAGGATGACGGATACCGAGGACTGAAGTCGACAAAAGGGGCAGATGTGGCCGCCAAGCTGGCATTCGACAACACTCCTCCGACCGGGACTCCGAAGGCGGCCGACCTGTCCGCGGTGCTCTACCGCGAGTACGCGCTGCTCGCCCGCAACCGGGTGTATCTCATCCTCGGCCTAGCCCCGATGCTGATCTACCTGCTGCTCGTGAACACCTCGCTGGGCAACCTCCTCAGGGTCGTCCGCTACAAGGGCGTCGACGTACCGTTCACGATCTTCCTGCTGCCCATGACGCTGGCGATGTCGGTCGTCAGCGCGGCGGGGACGTCCGGCATGGCGGTGTTCCAGGAGGAGATGAGCGGCGCGGCGACGCAGCTATGGTCCTACCCGTTGCGCCGGTCGCGGTTCCTGCTCGGCAAGGTGATCGCGGGCGTGTCGCTGGTGCTGGGACAGGCGCTGCTGGCGCTGGGCGTGGCGGTGCTCATCTTCGCGTTGCCGTTCGACCTGCAAGCCTGGGTCGGCCTGCTGTCGACGCTCACGCTGGCCGCCCTGGCCTTCAACGGGCTGTATCTGGCGACGGCCATCTTGATCACCGACTACCAGGTCTTCATGCTGCTGTCGAACGTGTCGATCCCCGTTCTCGTGTTCAGCGCCCCGTCGCTCTACCCGATCGACAGCATGCCCACCGTGCTGCAGTGGGTGGCGATGATCAACCCGCTGACGTACGCGATCGACGGTATGCGCAACGCCGCGTTCTTCGGTTTCGCCGACGCGTGGCAGGACCTCCTGGTGCTGGCCGTCCTGGCGGCCATCAGCTACACCGTGGGCGGCCGCGCGCTGATCAAGCGCGCCCGCAACATCTGATCTCGTCAAGGGCAGGGGACGATGCGGACAGACAGCTCCTCTCTCTCGTGGCTTCTCTCGCGGTCCGACCGATCCAAGGTCCGGCTGCCGGGCACGGACAGAGCTCACGACCCGACGGCCACGCTGGAGATGGCCGGCCGTGCGGCCCGGATGGTCGGGATCACCAGGGTCGCGGACATCACCAGGCTGGACACCATCGGCATCCCGACTTTTCAGGCGATCAGACCGACTTCCCGGACGCTCGCCGTGTCTCAGGGGAAAGGGATCACGCCCGAGTTGGCGAAGCTGTCCGCGATGATGGAGGCCGTCGAGCTCTGGCATGCCGAACAGCCCATGACGCCGGTGACGACCGCGCCTCCGCGAGACGTCAGCGGGCAGCTGGGCTACGACGTCCGCGATCTCCCGCTCTCCCCGCCGACCGTGTTGCATGACGGGCTGCCGTTGGACTGGGTCGCCGGCCGGTCGCTGGTCGACGGCTCGGAGCGGCTGGTTCCCAGGGAATCGGTGGGATTCTCCCTCCTGCGGAAGACCGGCTGGAACCCGCCGGTGTTCTTCGAGTCGACGAATGGCCTGGCGAGCGGGAACACGCTGGTCGAGGCCGTTCTGCACGCGCTGTACGAGGTGATCGAGCGGGACGCCGTGACCACGGCGATGACCGGCGGCGACAAGGGCGTCCTCGTCGATCCGGGGACGCTGGGGTCGCCGGTCGTCGACGAGCTGTGCGGGCTGCTCACGCGGGCCCGGGTCGGTCTCGAGGTCAGGTCCCTGCCGTCGCCCACCGGGTTGCCGTGCTTCCTCGCCCGGATCTCCTGCGACGACTATCCACCGGCTTTCATGGGGTTCGGCTGCCACCTCGGCTCGGAGATAGCGCTCACCCGGGCCGTCACCGAGGCCGCGCAGGCCAGGCTCGGCTACATCTCGGGCGCGAGAGACGACCTCCATCCGGGCGTCCACGACGGCGCGCGGCACCGAGCTGCGCCCGCGACGGACACCGGCGAGGCGATCCCGAAGCTGACGGCTCACCAGAGCCTGGTCGATGACCTGGCGGACGTGGTCGGGCGGGCCGCGGCCGCGTTCTCCGCCGCCCCGCTCGTCATCGATCTGACGAGGGACGAGATCGGCGTCCCGGTGGTCAGAGTGGTGGCACCGGGCAGCCGCGTCACCCCGGAGGTGTTCTAGTGAGCCGCCAGAAGACGGTCGTCTACGCCGGGCCGACGATCTCGCACGACGAGGTCCGCGCCGTGCTTCCCGAGGCACAGGCGCGGCCGCCCGTGGCCCGGGGCGATCTCCTCAGGGAGGAGTGGAGCCGGGACGACACCGCCGTCATCATCGACGGGTATTACCGGGAACGGCTGTCCGTGGGCCACAAGGAGATCCTCTGGCTGCTCAACGAAGGCGTGAACGTCATCGGGGCGGCCAGCATGGGGGCGCTGCGGGCCGCGGAGCTGAGCCCGTACGGCATGCGGGGCGTCGGGTCCGTCTTCCGCATGTACGAGAGGGGCGAGGTCGACGGGGATGACGAGGTGGCGGTCCTGCACGGGCCCGCGGAGCGGGGATACCCCACTGACACGGTGGCCATGGTCAACATCCGCTACGGCTGCCAGGAGGGCGCCAAGAGCGGCCTGGTTCCGGCGGCGACCGCCGAGCGGATCGTCGAAGCGGCGCGATCCAGGCCCTTCGTCCACCGAACCTGGCGCGAGCTGGGAGAGGCCCTGGGCCCGGACGCCGGTGACGCGCTGAGCACGCTGGAGCGGAAGATCGGGACGGGTGAGTGGGACCTGAAGCGGCTGGACGCGATGGCTGCACTGGGAGCCGTCGGCGGGCACCAAACCGAAACGCCCAGCACGTGGGCGGCCGAGCTGGCCCTGACGGGGATCACCCACTATGAGGCGCTGGCCTGGCGGTCGATGCGGGAGTACGCGCCGGGCAGGTGGATGTCCGATCTCGATGTCCTGGACGCGGCGCGGCTGTTCGGCCAGGACTACCCGAAGCTGCACGAGGAGGCCCTGACCGGCCTCCTGACGGACTTCGCCGCCGCGCAGGGCCTGGAGCTGGAGGCGTACACGCGCGCCAGGCTCGGCGTCGATGGCCGCGCCGACCTGCCGCACGTCCTCGCGCCGTGGCTGTCCGAGACGGAGCGGGCCACCTTGCCCGTCGCCGAGCAACTCCGGTTGGTCATGGTGCGGGTGTGGCCGGTCTGGCAGTCGGAGGATTGGCGGCCGATCGTCCTGGACCGGATCCGGGAATCGAGCCGCTGGCCCGAGTGGTCCGACATCGTGGCCCGTGCCGACGAGATCGCGGAACAGAGCCTCGGAAGGGTGGTCATCCCGGCGCCGGCGATCTGCGGACGGATCTTCTCCCGCCACTGGAACGGCCCGGGAACGACCGCGGAGGTCGAGCTGGCGCGGCGCGGGTTCCTCAGCATGGCGGATCTGGGACAGACCGCCGCCAGGTTCTTCGCCCTGGACGTGCACAAGGCCAAGGGGCGATGAGCGCGACCGAGCTTGAGCGGGCGTTCGACCCGACCGCCTCGCGGCACCGCCGGGACCCGCACCCGCTCTTCCACCGCATGCGGGAGCAGGCGCCGGTCTACCGCCACGCCCCGGCGAACGGTCGCGTGTCCTGGTACCTGACCCGGTACGCCGACGTGCAGCGCGCGCTCCACCACCCGGACATAGGACGCCAACTCGACCGGCTGCCCGGCGAGCTGGCCGCCTATCACCGCCGCTGGGAGAACGACCCGCTGGCGATGGTGCGGCGGAACATGTTCAACCTCGACCCGCCCGACCACACCCGGCTGCGGCGGCTGATGGCGCCCGCGTTCGGCCCCCGGACGGTGGCGGCGCTGGAGCGGCGCATCGACCAGGTCGTCGGCGAGCTGGTCGACGACCTGGCGGCCGCCGGCGACGGAGCCGACCTGATCGAGCTTCTGGCCCTGCCGCTGCCGATCCTGATCGTCGCGGACCTGGTCGGCTTCCCGATCGGCGACCGGGGCCGGCTGCGCGGGTGGAGCGACGACATGCTGCGCAGCCGGGACGCGGCACTGATACGCCGCACCGGAGTCGCGTTCGTCGCCTACGTCAACGAGCAGCTCGACGAGCGCCGGGCCCACCCGGGCGAGGACCTGCTGTCCCAGCTCGTCCGGTCAACGGAGATCACGCACGCCGAGCTGGTATCCAGCGTGTTCCAGTTGCTGCTGGCCGGGGACGAGACGACGGTCAACCTCATCGGCAACGGAGTGCTGGAACTCCTGCGCCATCCTGACCAGCTCGAACGCCTCCGCGCCCGGCCACAGCTGATCGACTCCGCAGTGGAGGAGGTGCTGCGGTTCAACGGCCCGGTCGGGCACTCGCGGCCACTGTTCGCGCTGGCCGACGTGGACATCGGGTCATCGGTGATCCCCCAGGGTGACATCGTCGTGCCGGTGCTGCTGGCCGCCAACCGCGACCCGGCGGTGTTCGACCGGCCGGACGTCTTCGACATCGGCCGCACCCCGAATCGGCACCTGGGCTTCGGCCACGGAATCCACTTCTGCCTCGGCGCCGCGCTGGCCCGGCTGCAGGCCCGGGCCGCCATCGGCGCGCTGGTGCGCCGCTTCCCCGGCCTGGCCCCGGCCGTCGATCCGGCCGAGCTGGAGTGGACGCCGGACCTGTTCCTGCACGGTGTACGCCACCTGCCGCTGCTGTTGGAGAAGAGCCCATGATCAAGGGGTACGCGGAGCTGTCCCGCATGGCGTTCGGCTACGCCGGCTCGCAGATCCTGTACGCGGCCGTCCGCCTGGGCATTCCGGAGGCCCTTGCCGCCGGTGCGCTGCCGGTCGAGAAACTGGCGCACGCCATCGGGGCCGACCCGCGGGCGCTGGAGCGGCTGTCGCGGGCGCTGGTTGTCCTGGGCGTGGTCGATGAGGTGGCGCCGGGACACCTCGCGCTGGCCGAGCTGGGTCAGCCGCTGCGTGCCGACCACCCATGGTCGATGCGCTCCAGCGTGCTGCTGCTCGGCGACCCCGCGACCTGGCAGGCATGGGGGGCGTTGACCCACAGCGTACGAACGGGTGCGACCGCCTTCGACCACGTGCACGACCAGCCGCTCTTCGACTACCTCGCCGGCCATCCGGACCTGTCGGAGATCTTCAACACGGCCATGCGCGAGGGCACCGAGCGCGTCGCGTCAGAGGTCGCCCAGGCGTACGACTTCACCGGTGTCCGCACCGTGGTCGACATCGGGGGCGGAAACGGCGCGCTGCTCGCCGCGGTAGTGGCGGCCACGCCCGGCGCCCAGGGCATCCTGTACGACACCGCCGACGGCGGGGCGGCCGCCACTGAAACGTTCAGGCGAGCGGGGCTGTCGGATCGGTGCACCAGGCAGGTGGGTGATTTCTTCGAGTCCGTACCCGAAGGCGACCTCATGCTGCTGAAAGGCGTCCTGCACGATTGGGACGACCAGCGGTGCACCGCGCTGCTGCGTAACTGCCGCGCTTCGATCGCGACGGGCGGGCGCCTGCTGGTGCTGGAACCGGTGCTGCCGGCCAGGCTCGACACCCCGGAGGCGGCCGGCGTCGTCATGAGCGACATCGCCATGCTCGTCTACACCGGCGGCTGGGAACGCGACCGGGCCGAGTTCCACGCCCTGCTCGCGGCCGGCGGGTTCGACCTGGCCGACGTCACGCAACCGCTGCGGGGTTCGGCGATCCGGATCCTCGTCGCGGATCCGTCCTGAGGGCCGATCCTCCGGTTGTCCGCCCCGACGTCCCGAGGTCCCGAGGTCCCGACAACGCGGACTACAGACAGTCATGAGTACTTCTCACATGCGGCTGTCCGACGTGAGTAACCCCGCTGCTCTGGCTGTCCGGGAACCGGACGCGCATAGTGTGCCGGTCGAGCAAACGGGCTCAAACTCGGGTGGTCAGGTGGCGCAACCGATTGACGCGAGCCCTGCCGGCGAGGCCATGCCCATTCTGCGGGTCGTCGTGGGCGAGCCGGACCGGGTGGTGCGCGCCAAGCTCAGGAGCGTGCTCCACATGGGCAACGGCATCTACGTGGTGGGCGAGGCCGGCGCCGCCGACCGGCTGGGCGATCTGGTCGTCAGGCATCGGCCGAGGGTGGCGGTGGTGAACGCGGCGCTGCGGCAGGCGGACGGCGTGGAATTCGCCCGGATCGTCGCGGCGCAGGCGAGGAACGGGATGCGGGTGGTGGTGGTCTCCGAAGCGCTGGACGAGGAGCTGCTCGGGCGGGCGCTACGCGGGGGCGCGGGCGGTTTCGTGCACCGGGCGTCGCTGGTGGAGGAGATCGTGCCCGCGATCCGGCTGGTCGCCGCCGGGCACACGTTCATCTCCAGCTCGATGATCACGCGGCTGCGTGATCGCATCGCCGCGGTGACCACCGGGGTCGATCATCGGCTCGCGGAGCTCACCCGCCGCGAGGCCGAGGTGCTGGCGCTCGTCGCGGCCGGCCTGTCGAACGCCGGTATCGCCGACAAGCTCGGCATCGGCACCGGAACCGTCCGTTCGCACCTGGCGCGCATCCTCGCCAAGCTGTCGGCGGCGAACCGGGCGCACGCGGTCGGCATCGCCTACGAATCCGGCTTCATCACCGCAGGCTCGGCTCACGGCCGCCGGGCACGTGGTTGAGCGCGTCCCACCATGCGTGCAGCGCGGGGTACTGCATGACGGCTTCCCGCGTGGTGAGCAGGGGATCCGGTTCTCCTCTCAGCGCCCGTGCCACTGCCGATCCGTCTTTCTCGGCCCGTGCGGGCATCAAGGTCTGAGCGCGGAAGAATTCGGCGGCCAGCTCCGGGCTGCTCAGCAGGGCCCGAGTCCTGCGGGCGAGAATCTCGCGCTCGAACGCGGTCGCTTCCCGCCGCCCGGCCGGTTCCGCCTCCTCTGCGACCGCCATCCGCCCGCCCGGCCCCGCGTCCTCCGCGACCGCCATCCGCCCGGCGGGTCCCGCGTCCTGCGCGAGTGCCATCCGCCATGACGATTCCGCCTCCGCCGTCATGGCCGCCTGCAGTTCGGCGGAGGCGGCCGGATCGAGCCCGCGCCGCGTCAGCTCCCTGTCCAGCCGCAGCGTGCTGAGCGCGGCGACCGACATCCCATGCGAGTGAACGGGATTCACCGCGACGACCGCGTCACCGATCGCGACGAAGCCGACAGGCAGGCGCGCTCGTTCGAAGTACCTTCGCCGGTTCGAGGTGTCACGGTACGGCCGGATGCCGCCGAGCGGTGTGGCCGCCGCCATGAGGTCCGCCACGATCGGGTCACGCAGCGAGCGCGCGAAGTCCGCGAAGCCCCGCTCGTCCGCGGGCGGCTCGCCGCCCCGGGTGCCGGTCAGGGTGACGATCCACCGGCCGTCCTCGATCGGGAACAGCGTCGCCCCCTGGCCCGGCCGCCCCGCCACCTGCCGCGGGTGCAGCATGATGGCCGGAATCTCGCCGGCGAGTTCGGCGGGCGCCTGATAGACCCGGGTGGAGTAGGCCAGCCCGGAGGAGACGGTCGTCTCCTCGATCTCCGCCCCGCCGAGCTCGGCCAGCCACCGTGGCGCCTTCGATCTGCGCCCGGTCGCGTCGACGACGAGATCCGCCTCGATCGTCTCCGGCGCGGCGCCCTCGCGGCTGACCGCGACCCCGGTGACCCGGCTCGCGTCCCCCACCAGGCCGAGCGCGCGCGTGCCCGTCCAGGTCGGGACGGCGCCCAGCGCCCGCTGACGTACCACCTGGTCCAGGAGTCCCCGGCTGCACGAGATGAGGTACGCCCCGGTGTCCAGCCGCCGGAACCACCCCGCCACGGCGAGGATCAGCGCGTCGCCGGGCAGGCGGCGGTGATGCGCGCCGCGCGCGAAGAGCTCTTCGAGAGTCCCCGGAAGCAGCTCCTGCAGCGCCCGCGCGCCACCGGCCACGAGGACGTGGCTGTGCTGTGACTGGGGTAGTCCCCGCCGGGCACGGGGACCGGACGGATAGTGATCGTCCTCGATCACGATCACGTCGTCCGCGTGCCTGGCGAGCACGGCGCCGGCCAGCGATCCCGCGAAGCCGCCGCCGAGGACGACCGCTCTGGTCATGCAGGGTGCTCTTCGATCAGACCCCGTTCGATCATGCTGCCGAGGAACTCCTGCACGTCCTTCAGCACGCGGACGCTCATCGCGAGGTTGTCTCCGGCGAACGCATGGGACAGCTTCGCGACGATCGGCTCCCGCTCCCCGTCGCTCGCGACGAGCTCCCATATCCGGGAACCGGTCTCGTTCAGGGTGTGGAAATCCCCGGTTTCGGCGTGATAGAGCGAGATGCCCCCCGCGGTCTCCTGCCAAATCACCGAGTCACTGATCTGGAGTGACACACTCCACCTCCTCTATACCGGCGTTATGGGAAGCAGCTCGCGGACCTTGACGGCCTCGGCTGAAGGGGGAACGTAGGTCTTCCAGTCGTCGAAGACCGGATGGACGTCGTCGTTGACGAGCAGGCGGGGCGTCTGCATTTCGGGATCCTCGGCGAGCTCCGCGGGGTCGACGCCGGATTCCAGCCAGAGTTGGGTGACGATGCCGTGCCGCAGGATCCTGCACTGATGACGGCTGTTGCGCCGCAGGTCCCCCGACTCCGCCATGTGAGAGGCGCGGCAGCCTCCGCCGCAGGACGACTTGATGTAGCACTTCGCGCAGTCGGCGTGGTAGTCGCCGCCGAACACGGAGCTCGTCCGCATGTCGTACAGGACCGGGCTGCCGAAGATCTCCGCCAGGGATTGCCGTCTCACGTTGCCCGCGAAGTGTGAGCGTCCCGTGACGAGCTTGCACGGGTAGACGTCGCCCAGCGAGTTGATGTAGATCTCGTTGCCGCCCATCCCGCAGTTGGCCTTCACCGAGCACAGCTTCAGCGTCTTCGGCCCGTCCGGGAGCAGCTTGCCGGCGACGGGTGAGGTCCAGGTGAGCTGCTGGATCCTCAGATGGTCGTCCCAGCCGAAGTCGTACTCGTCGCTCTCTCCCCGGCCCAGGTTGTTGTGGTACATCAGCCGGATGCTGTTCACCTCGATCCCCTCCATGAACGAGGCGAAGCCTTCGAGCTCCTCGACGTTCTCCGAGGTGACGATATGGTTGATCATCGGCACGACGCCCGCGTCGTTGAGCAGTCGCAGGGCCTGGTGGGTCTTGGCGAAGGAGCCGGCGCCCCGCGTGCGGTCGTGCGTCTCGGCCGTGCCGCCGTCCACGCTCACCGTGACGTTGCCGAACAGCTCGGCGAACCGCTCCGCCATGGCGGGCGTCCTGATCATGGTGGCGTTGGTGATGATGTTCGACGTCAGGCCGCTGCGGTTGGCATGCTCCACGATCTGGAACAGGTCTTTCCTGAGCATGGGCTCGCCGCCGGTGAAGACTATGGTGGAGGCGCCGAAGTCGGCGATCTGGGAGACCAGGCTGAGCGACTCCTCGGTGTTGAGCTCACCGGGCAGGCACTTCTCCGAGGACGCGTAACAGTAGGGGCAGCGGAGGTTGCAACCGTCGGTGATGGCGTAGTACGCCATGCGGAGCGGCGGCTCCTTCAGCTTGATCCGCGGATGGTTGCCGTTGTAGTAGACGATCCAGCTCAGAATGAGTTTGGCGAGGACCCGATCGGTCTCGTCGGTCTCTTCGAGCCGCGCGTAGGGCCGGGTCAAGGCTCGCAGGACGCCGAACTCACGCGAATCGAGGACACACCGACCGCCGGAATGCGGGTTGACGACCAGATGATTACCGGCGTGCACGAAGTAGGTAAGGTCTTCTGGTACGTAGAACAACGCGTGGTTCCGGGCCAGCTTCCCAGACATCCAGTTCCCTTCACGCTCTCAGCGGCAGGCGCGGCCCCGGCCTTGTCCGGCGACAGGTGACCGGGGCCGCACCCGTGGGCCGTCGGACTAGGGGTTCGGCTTGGTCGGGGTGGACCCGGACCCGGATCCGGACCAGGCTCCGCACAGGCACGACGCTTCGGGGGACTCGTTGTGCACCTCGACCTCGGGCGTGGCCCACTGGCCACCCGCCATGACGACGGGCAGTGCGGCGGGAAGCTTGTCCTTCAGCGAGATGAGCAGGTCGGTTTCCTCTTTGGTCAAGGTGGCGAACGCCGCCTCGACTTCCGCGGCGATCGGGTCGTTCAGGACGCCGGCTTCGCGCAGGGCTTCCTTCGGATCGAAGGCCATGCCTTCACCTCTCCGTCTTAAGGGGGGACGCGTTGCAGGTCGAGTATCGGCTGGCGATGCGGAGGCGACACAACCCCACAAATGTGGGCTAAACGCCTTTCACCAGGCAGAGCGAAGACCACACGAATGTGGGTGTCCTGATCTCTTGCGAACCCTGATGAGCCGTTTCAGGCTTGTGGTTCATGAACGCAACCGGATCGGGCGGGTTCGACGCGCTGGCCACGCTGCGGGCGGGCGGGCATCCCATCGACCTGCTCGATGAGCGGCAGCGAACCGTGTTCGCCTCGCTCACGGAGACCGAGGTCGCCGTACTGAACTCGATCAAGAAGCGTCTGGACGACCACGCCGGTGAGGTGGAAGGACAGGAGCTCAAGCTCGTATGAGCGACAGGGACCCGCGACCCACCCGCCGTAACGTCGTGGTCCTGTTCATCGACATCGTGGGGTCGACGGAGCTCGCCGAGCGTCTCGACCCCGAACTGCTCCTGCGCATCCTCGACCGCTACTACGCCGCGTGCCGGACGGAGATCTTCGAGCACGGCGGCGCCGTGGAGAAGTACATCGGCGACGCGATCATGGCGGTGTTCGGCGTCCCGGTCAGCCGGGAGGACGACGCGCTGCGGGCCGTCCTGGCCGCGGACGCGGCGATGACGGCCGTGCACCGGCTCAGCGCCGAGATAGCCCCCACCCACGGAGTCCGGCTGGACGCCCATTGCGGCATCGCCTTCGGCGAGGTGATGGTCGCCGACGGGTCCGGCTCGAACGTGCGGGTGATCGGTGACACGGTCAACACCGCGAGCCGGCTGCAGTCCGCGGCGGGCGGCGGCGAGATCCTCCTGGGCGACGACGTGGCCCGCCTGGTCAGGCGGCACGCGCTGCTGGACGGCGTCCCCCCGCTCACGCTCAAGGGCAAGAGAGATCCGGTACGGGCGTGGCGGCTCATCACCGTGGAGCCCGATCGCGGCGCGCCGGAGACCGACACGGTCCCGTTGATCGGCCGGACCGAGGAGCTGCAGCAGCTGACGCGCTTCCATGACCGCGTCGTACGCGGGCGGCAGTGCTGCATGGCCACCCTGCTCGGTGTTCCGGGCATCGGCAAGTCCCGGCTCGTCAGGGAGTTTCTGACGAACCTGCCCGAGGACGTGACCGTGCTCGCCGGCCGGTGCCCGTCCTACGGCATCGGCGCCACGTACCGGCCCATCACGGAGATGCTCGAAGCCCTCAACGGCGACTGGCCCGCCATCGCCGAGGCCGTGGGCACGGAAGGTGAGCGGGCGCTGCGCGGGCTGGCGTGCCGCGGTGACGCGGAGTACCAGGACGACACTCCCGGGGTCGCGGAGATCGCGCAGGCCGTACGGTCGCTGTTCGAGGTGCTCGCCCAGCGCCGGCCGCTCGTGGTGGTGCTGGACAACCTGCAGTGGGCCGAACCGACCCTCCTCGACCTGATCGAGGACTGCTCGGCATGGCTCGCCGACGTGCCCGTCCTCCTCGTCTGCGTCGCCCGGCCCGAGCTCTACGAGGCCCGCCCCTCCTGGGGAGGGGGCATGACCTGCGCCATGGCGCTGGAGCTCGGCCCGATGAGCCCGCCGCACATGGCGCGGCTCGTCGCCGAGCTCCGCGCCGGGCGGGCGGACGTCGTCGCCCACGACGACGACGGCACGTACCAGCGGGTTATCCACGGCTCGGACGGCAACCCGCTCTTCGCCGAGCTGATGCTGGAGACCCTCGCCGAGGGCGCCGCCTCCCTCCCGCCCACCATCCAGGCGCTGCTCGGGGCCCGGCTGGATCGGCTGGACGCGGCCGAGCGCCAGGTGCTCGAACGGGCCGCGACCATCGGGCACTCCTTCTCGGTGGAACAGCTGGAGGTCCTCTTCGACGGCGAGCCCGCCATGACGGCCGCTCCGCTGAGCCGGTTGCGGCGCGAGCGCCTCATCCGGCGTGGCGCGCTCCCGGGAGCGTACGAGTTCGCGCAGACCCTCACCCGGGAGACCGTGTACGCGCTGACGAGCAAGGAGGTGCGGGCGGACTGGCACCGAAGGCTGGCCGACTGGTTCGGCGACCGGGCCGGCGACGCCTCGGAGCAGGCTCCCTTCCTCGGACCGGCGTCCGGAGACGTCAGCCGGCACCTGTTGGCGGCCTGCCGCCTCACCCGGCAGGTACGCCCCGGCGACCCGCACCTGCCCGAGCTGACCGGCCGGGCCGCGGACCAGCTCATCAGGGACGGCGGCCAGGCGTTGCACCGCAGAGACCTGCCCGCGGCGATCGCGCTGCTGGAGCAGGGCCGGGAGATGCTGCCCCCGGGCAGGGACGAGCACCGGTCGCTGGCCGTCCGCATCAGCGACGCCGAGCTGACACGGGGAGAGGCCGCCGCGGCGGCCGCGGCCCTGGACCGTGCGGAGGAGCTGCTGCCGGAAGACCCGCGAACCCAGCTCACCTGCGTGATCCAGCGGGAGGTCCTCGCCCTGCGCTCGGGCGCCCGCGCGCCGGAGCTCGAACCCCTTCGCGTACGGCTGGCGCTCGACCCCAGAGACGACCTGAGCTGGTGCCGCTTCCACCAGCTCCAAGCCCTGGTCCACATCCAGGAAGGCCGGTTCGGCGCCGCCGACCGCGCGCTGCGTGACGGGCTCGCGCTGGCCCGGCCGATGGGCGACCGCTACGAGGAGGACCGGCTGCTCGGCGGGCTGTGCGAACTGGTGCAATGGTCGCCCACCCCGGTGCCCGAAGGGCTCGCGCTCTGCGCCGACCTGCTGGCCCGGTTCGCCGGTGATCGCGCTCTGCTGGTGCCGGTGCTCGTCACCAGGGCCCGCCTGCTCGCGCTCGCCGGCGACCTCGGCGGCGCCCGTGAGTCGCTCGACACGGCCGGCCAGTACGCGGAGGAGTTACACCTCGGCCTCTCGGCGGTCGCCGTCGTCCAGGTGCGGGGACTGGTGGAATCCCTGGACGGCAACCATCAGGACGCGAGGGAGCTGTTCAGCCGGGCCGCCGCCGCGCTTCGTACGGCAGGCCATGGGGGACCCGCCGTCACCCTGGAGATCTACGCGGCGCGGGAGACCCTCCGGCAGGGAGACGTCCGGCAGGCGGCCGCGGAACTGGCGCGCGGCGACGCGGGGCCGCCGCAGCTGCGCGGCGAGCTCACGGTCCTCGCGATGAGAGGCGCGATCGCCTCGTTCGACGGGGAGCACGCGGACGCGATGAGCGCCGCGGACCGTGCGGCGGCGCTGCTCGAATCGACCGACGACCCTTGTCTTCGAGGGGACGTCCTGGTCGAGATCGCCCGGATCCGGCGGGCCGCCGGACACGACCCGGCCGAACCCGCCCGGCGCGCGCTCGACGCGTACCTGAGCAAGGGCGCGACCCTGTCGGCGCGGCGCGTCCGCGACTGGATGAAGGGACTGCGATGAGTACGCCGCCCTGGCGCCGGAACCAGCGCGCGCACTTCCCCGGTGTGCCCGCGTGGGGTCTGGCCACCACGCGGCAGCCCCCGGAGCCCTTCCAAATCAGCCCGCTGGCGGGGGTGACCAGGGAGTGGGCATGGGGTGGGTCCGACGGCACCGGAGTACGCGTGTGCGTCGTGGACACGGGCGTGGCGGGCGACCATCCCAAGATCGGCGGCCTTGACCGGTCGGTCGAGGTCGTCAGCGGGGACGAGGGCAGACTGACCGTCGCCGAGTGCGCTCCCGTCGACCCGGCCGGGCACGGCACGGCCTGCGCCGGAGTGATCAGGTCGGTCGCCCCCGGAGCGGCGATCACCTCCGTACGCGCGCTCACCGACGGGAAGTCCGGCACCGGTGACGCCCTGGTGACCGGGCTGCGCTGGGCCATCGACCAGGGTTATGACCTGGTCAATCTCAGTCTTTCCAGCACGAGGTCGGGTCTGCGCGAATCCCTGCACGAGCTCGCCGACCGCGCGTACTTCCGGCGTTGCCTCCTGGTCGCCGCGGCGCACAACATGCCGGTGCTCAGCTACCCGTGGACGTTCTCCTCGGTCGTCTCGGTGGCCAGCCACGACGAGGCGGACCCGATGACGTACTACTACAACCCCGCGCCCCCCGCGGAGTTCCTCGCGCGAGGGGTCAGGGTGCCGGTCGCCTGGCCCGGCGGCCGGGAGATCCGCAGCACCGGCAACAGCTTCGCGGCGCCGCACATCACCGGCATCTGCGCGCTCATCCTGGGCAAGCATCCGTGGCTGACGCCGTTCCAGCTCAAGACGGTCCTCTACCTGGCCGCGGACAACACCATGACGCAGAACGGAGAGCCCCATGTCCGCTGACTTCCCTGACTCTCCCGATTCGCTGGACGGCACCGAACGCAGGCTGCTGCAGTCGATCGTCGAGGTGGCCCGCCACATGTTCGGCGCCGCCGCCGCCTCCATCTTCCTCGTGGACCCCGACACCGGTGACCTGGTCTTCGAAGCCGTCTCGGGCGAAGGCGAGAAAGAGCTGGTCGGGAGCCACTTTCCGGCGGGAACCGGGATCGCCGGCTGGGTCGCGGCGAGCGGGCAGCCGATGGTCGCAGATGATGTGTCGGCCGTGACGCAGTTCGCCCAGGACGCCGCGGAATCCACCGGTTACGTCCCGCGGACCATCATGGCGGCACCGCTCATCCGGTTCGAGGAATGCGTGGGCGTTCTGGAGGTGCTGGATCGCACGGCCTCCCGCAGCGATCTGGACGACATGGAGCTCCTGGGGATGTTCGCCACGCAGGCCGCCTGCGCCCTGGAACTCCTGCTCCGCGTCCGGCGGAGTGATGGCCGGGAGCCTCTCGCCGACCCGAACGCGCTGCTGCGGCGGATCGGCGAGAGGCTGCGGGGCAGGGACCGGTCGTCGGACGCGGCAGTCGTACGCCTGCTCGCCATCGCCGACGAACTCCTCGCACCGTAACGGAGCCCTCCGCCGTCGCGGGGCGCCGTTCCGTTCTCTTCCGCGGGCGGTCGCCGCGCCTTCCGGACCACCCCTTTAGGCCCTTTGGGACTGAGCGGCCTCAAGCGGGTGGCTATTGGCGCGTCCGGACACCGTGACGCGCGGTCACCGCCCGGCCAAGCCTGTTTGAAGGGCGCCAAAGGGGAGCACGCTTCACGTGGAGAAGATCAAGGACCTGCCTGACTTTCGGGCGGGGGACGCGGCATGAGAGTCGCCGCTGGGGGCATCTCCGGTCAGGGCACGACGTCGCAGTGTGACGACATCCGGAAGGGACGACATGGCAGACAGCCATCCGCATGACGGACGCCCCGGGAACCTTTGGCCACTCGTCGGGCGCGCCGCCGCGCTGCGCACGGTCCTGTCAGCGGCGAGGCAGGCGGACGTCGGCGGCGTGGTGATCGTGGGACCGCCGGGAGTGGGCCGGACGCGCCTGGCCAGGGAGGCGGTCGCGCGGCTCGCAGCGGCGGGTCACCCGACGGCCTGGGCGACGGGGACCCGTGCCGCCGGGGCGATCCCCTTGGGATCATTGCTGCATCTCGCGCTCCCACACGACGCCGCGGAGCCCGTCACCGCGCACATCTTCGGCCAGATCGTGGAACGTTTCAGCGTTCCCCCCGGGAAGCGGCCCGTGTTCGTCGTGGACGACACCCATCTGCTCGACGACGTCTCGGCCGCGCTGGTGTACCAGCTCGCCGTACACACACGGACCTTCGTGCTGCTCACCGTACGGCAGGGGCACACGGCACCCGACGTGATGACGGCGTTATGGAAGGAAGGGGTGGCCCGCCGCGTCGAGCTGCGACCGCTGAGCGACAGCGAGGTGGACACCCTGCTTGAGCGCGGCCTGGGCGGTCCGCTGGACGCCGTCACGCGGCACACGTTCCGTCGGCTGTCCGCCGGCAACCCGCTCGTGCTGCGCGAACTCGCGCAGTCCGCGCTGGAGGGATCCGCGCTGCTGCGCCGCGACGGCCTCTGGCATCTGAGTGGCGAGCTGCGGATAACCGGCCGGCTCGGTGATCTGATCGAGGCGCAGATGCAGGTCGACGATCCGGCCGTACTGGCCGTACTCGAGGTGCTCGCCTGTAAGGAGCCGCTCGGCCAGCCCGTGCTCGAGGAGCTCACCGGGCACTCCGCCGTGGTGCGGGCCGAACGGCAGGGGCTGGTGGTGGTCGAACCCTCCGGAGCGCGGCACCAGGCGCGCCTCACGATACCCGCGTACGGGGAGGTCATCCGGGCACGCATGCCACGCGCCCGAGCGCACGAGATCTGGGCGCGACTGGCCGGGTCCCTGGCCGCCTCGCCACGCCGTCGCGCGGACGACGCGTTCGAGCTGGTCATGTGGCGGCGCACCGCGGGCCTCGGCTCCTCCGGCCAGGAGTTGCTGGCCGCCGCCGAACGCGCCGCCGAACGGTTGGAGCTCGAGGTCGCCGAGCGGCTGGCCACCGCGGCCGGTGCCGCCGACGGCGGGGTGGACGCGAACCTGACCCTGGCCGAGGTGCTGGCGTTGCAGGGCCGCTTCGCCGACGCGGCCGGCGTACTCCCTGATCCGGGGGAATGCGACAACGAAGAACGCGCCGACCGGCGGGCGATAGTCAGGGAGAAGATCGAATACTGGCAGCACGAAGCCGCACCGGCCCAGGGGAACCCGACCGGCGAGCGGGCGGCGGAGGCAGTGCGGGCCTGGACGATGCTGATCGAGGGACACGTCGCGGGATCTCTCGCCATCGGTACGGCGCTGCTCACCCGGCCGGGACCCCGGCTGCCGGCGGAGGCAACTGCACGGGCGGCCACGGCGGTCGTGCTCGCCGCGGGTCTCATGGGAGACATCCGCCTCGTCGAACGAGCGAGCGCCACCGGTCTGGAGGTCGCCTCGCCGTGGACAGAGGCTCAGGTCGGCGCCGCCAGATGCGTCGCCCTGGCGCTCGCGGGCGCTCTCACCACCGCGGCCAAGGCCGTGGACCTCGCCTATCGAGAAGCCGTCGAGACGCGGCAGGCGGCACCCATGGTCGGCATGTGGGCGATCGTACGTGGCTTCGTGGCGAAGGCTCAGGGACGCGTGAAGCCGGCCCAGCAGGCGCTGCGCGAGGCGATCGTATTACTCGGCGAACACGATCCGCTGCGATTACCGGCTGTCTACCTGGCCGAGCTGGCCGGCGCGTACGCGATGGCGGGAGACACCGTCCAGGCGGACGCGTGGCTCTGCCGAATGGACGCCAGCCCCCCACCACGAGGCGCGCTCTTCGACGCCTGGATCGAGCGCGACCGCGCCTGGGTCGCCGCCGCCGCGCTCGATCTCTCCAGCGCCGCCGGGCACGCCCTCGGGGCCGCGAAGACCGCGGGCAAGGCCGGAGTGCCGATGATCGAGGCCCTGGCGTTGTTCGACGCCGCGCGGTTCGGCGCCGCGAAAGAGGTGTGCGACAGGCTGCACCAACTCGCCAGGAACACCGCCGCACCCGCGACGGCGGCCTTCGCCACGATGGCCACCGCGCTGGCCACGGACGACGCCCACCTGCTCGCGGAGGCGGCCGAGCGGCTCCATCGCCTCGGCCACCTGCTGCCCGCAGCGGAGGCGGCCGCGACAGCCCACCGGCTGCATGCCGGGGCGCGCCGGCGTACGGCGGCCAAGGCCGCGCTCGTGCTCGCCCGTGAGCTGCTCACCGAGTGCGACGGCGCCCGCACACCGCTGACGGACCTGACGGGGACTCTCGATGTGTCGTTGACTCCTCGAGAGCTGCAGGTGGCGAAGCTGACCGCGGCGGGATTGCCCGGCCGCGCCGTCGCCGACCGCCTCGGCCTCTCGCTCCGAACCGTCAACAACCATCTGGGCCGGGTGTACGCCAAGCTCGGGGTGTCCGGGCGCGACGCACTCGCGCAGGTGCTGGGCCAGCCGGACGCCGAGGACGAGGATCTCCCCCAGGGTGACACCTGCTGAATGCGGGCCTGTTGTCGGGCTCGTCGAATTCATAGCCAGTACGTGTCGTGCTCGCGAAAGTCACAGCCAGTACGTGTCGTGCTCGCGGAAGAACTCCGCCCTCTCCTCCTCGCTCTTGCCCGCCAGGGTCAGCAGCCCCTCGAAGTAACCCTCTCGTGGCGCGCCCGGCGCGAAGTGCAGCAGCATCGACGCCGGCGCCCCCGACTCATTACGAAAGGCGTGTACGCCACCCTCCGGGACATGCACGTAATCGCCCGGCGTCGTGTCGATCCAGCGCCGCCCGTCGTAGATACGCACGCTGCCGGACAGGATGTAGAACGACTCGGAGATCGACCGATGGAAGTGCGCCGCGGGGCCACTGGGCTCCGGTCCCATTTCCCAGCGGTACAGCCCGAACTGTCCGTTGGTCGACGCGCCGGTCGCCAGGTAGTGCACCGTGTTACCGCTCGGATAGATCAGCTCCGGCACGGCATCCGGGCGCCGGTACGTCGCGCTCAGCTCGCCGGCGTCACCGTCATAGGTCGGTGGTGGATAGGTCATGGCGCATCGAAACCTCTCTCTGATGAGTGCGGTATTCCGTGATCAGTACAGCCAGATGGCGTTGCGACGGTGTCGCGCCGGGTGGACTTCAAGATCATCGATGGCCAGGGAGTCACCGCTTGTGGCGTTGATCGTCTGGCGGATGGCTTCGAGCCTGAGACGCAGGCGTTGGCGTGCCCGGCGCTCCTCGATGTCGGCCCACTCTGATACCCACCGATCTCGGGGATCGGACCTGGCCCAGGAGTAGACGTCGACCTTGTGGCGGAGGGACATCGGACGTGGCCGACGACCGGCCTGCCGTGCCTGTCGCAGGCATGCGGCGCTGTAACGGAGATCGACTATCGCCACCGATCGCCATGGGGCTCCCCTGCGGAGGAGCGGACGAGCGATGTGATGGGCAGTGCGGGACATGAGGCTCCCTGGGTAGCACCACCAGGTATTTCCTGGCGCGCTACCTGAAGCCGGTCGGTCCCGTTGATCGCTGTTGAGCCATGGCCGGACCATAGCATCGTGGGCGGTCAGGTACTCGGCCCGAGTCGTTGGTGCGACGGGTCAGCAGGTTCCCGCCGCCCGCCCGAACTCGTCGAGGGGGATCTGGAACCAAGTCCAGATCCTTGACCACGTGCACGCCCAGGATCTTGCCGGGGATCGGGCCTGGGTGCTCGGCCGGCGCCGTCGGCACCCTCCGACGCGACGGCGGCCTCTGATCACAACACGATCGGCCCGAGGTCGGCGGCGGTCTGGGCCAGCGCCCGGATGATGGGACTGTCGGCGGTGGTGCGCCACGTCATGGCCCACTGGAGAACGGGCGCGTCGGGCATGGGCAAGAAGACCATCCCCGGAGGGCTGCCATAGCGGGCAGCGATCTCGCCGATCGGCTGGACGCACCGCCCGGAAGAGACCAGGGAGACGATCTCGTGGAAGGTCCGCGCGATCGGCCCGCGTGGAATCCGGCGCCCCGACGGTGTGCGCATCGGAATCATGGACGCCACCCAATACTCGGGAGCGTCCGCCCCGAAGTCGATGACGTGGTTGTCGGCCAGGTCCTCCAGGGTCGCGTGACCGCGCTCGACCAGCGGATGGTCGGCCGCCACCGCCAGCACGCGGCGCCCGGTGTACAGGACGGGTCCGACGGTGAGGTCCGCTTCGATGACGGGCAGCCACAGCACGTTCACATCGTGGTCTCCGCTACGTACGGCCTTGAACGGGTCGACGCCGTTGACCTCGCCGAACTGGACGTCAACGCCAGGATGACGGGCGCGGAACGCAGCGATGAGGGGTTCGAGAACATGTCCGGCGTAACCGAAGACGCCCACACGTAGGCTCAGCCCCGCGCCCAGCCCCGCGGCCTCGGCGCGCGCGAGCCCTGCGCGGAGGAGGTCGAGGGCCTGCTGCAGGTCCTCAACGAGGCGCCTGCCGACCGAGGTCAGGGCCACGCGCCTGCTGGTGCGGTCGAACAATGCCACGCCCAGGCGCCGTTCCTGTTTGCTGATGGCCTGGCTGACCCGGGCCTGGGAAACGTGGAGTCGTTCGGCGGTGCGGCCGAAGTGGAGCTCTTCAGCCAGCGTCAAGAAGATCTCGATATCCCTTAGCTCCACAAATAATCCCTATGTTATTGATCGCCCAATGAAGCTTACATTGTTCCGCCTTTGACCTGGCTCGATGCTGGATCCATGACGAAAGCACTTATCACCGGAGCCAACAAGGGCCTCGGCCTGGAAGCCGCCCGGCGGCTCGGCGAGCAGGGTTGGACGGTCTTCCTCGGCTCGCGCGATGAGGGTCGTGGACGGACAGCAGCCGAGAAGCTGGCCATCGATGGCGTGAACGTGGTCCTGGTCCCGCTCGACGTGACCTGCGACGCATCGGTGGCGGACGCCGTCCGGCTCGTCAGCGAGCACACCGACCGGTTGGACGTCCTGATCAACAACGCGGGTGCGCCCGGCAAGGCGGCCAAGCCCGCCGACACCACGATCGAGGAGATCCATTCCGTCTATGACACCAACGTGTACGGGCCCATCAGGGTCACCAACGCCTTCCTCCCCCTGCTACGGGCGTCGGACAATCCGCGGGTGGTCATGGTGTCCAGCGCCATCGGCTCTTTCGCGGTGCAGAGCGACCCGGCGCAACCAGGGACACAGCTCCACGAGCTCGCCTACAGCTCATCCAAGGCGGCCCTGAACATGGTCACTCTCAGATACGCCCAGGCGCATCCTGACATCAAGTTCAACGCCCTCACCCCGGGCGAGGTCGCCAACCACAAGTTCGCCGCCACCGATATGAACAATCACATGGGCCAGTTGACCGTCACCGAGGGCACCGACCCGTTCATCCGGCTCGCGACGCTGGGCGCTGACGGGCCGACCGGGATCTTCATCGACCGCCTCGGCGTCGTGGGCTGGTGACCAGCCATGATCCTGCTCACCGGAGCCAACGGCGTCGTCGGCCGCTCCGTGATGAACTTGCTGCTCCAGGAGGGCGCGACCGTCGCCGCCACCACGCGCGGGGCCCTGCTCCCCGACGACGTGCGGCCCGTCAGCGGCGACCTGTTCCACCCCCAGTGGATCGAGGCCGAGTTGGAGGGTGTGGAAGCGATCCAGATCAGCCCGCGCGCCACCGGCCCCGGCCTCGGCGAACTGCTGAGGCTCGCGGTCGAGCGGGGTGTACGGCGAGCGGTGCTCCTGTCGGCCACCACTGTGCGGTATCCGGCGGGTGAGGCCCGCTTCGCCGCCCAGTTCAAGCTCGCCGAGGACCTCGTCACTGGTTCCGGCCTGGACTGGACCATCCTGCGCCTGGCCGACTTCGCCGCCAACGCCTTGGCCTGGGCTCCGCAGCTGCGGGACGGTGACGTGGTGCGCGGCGCCTATGGCCACGCCGTCACCTCCCCGATCCACGAATCCGACATCGCCGCGGTAGCCGTACAGGCTCTGCGTGGCCTCCATGCCGGCGCTGTCCACACGTTGACCGGCCCGCAGTCACTGAACCAGTTCGAGAAGGTGCGTCTGCTCGGCGCCGCTCTCGGCCGGGAGCTGTCCTTCGTCGAGCTCCCCGCCGGGCAGGTACGGCGGGCGATGCTCGCCCAGGGCCTGCCAGAGGAGGTCCCCGCCCGCCTGCTGGGCTCACTGGCTGACTATGCCGACCGCCCCGGCCCCACCACCACGACCGTCGACGATCTGCTCGGCCGGTCGGCGCTCACCTTCGCCGACTGGGCCCGCGACAACGCAGCTGCCTTTGGAGAGACCTCATGAGCAAGATTTGGTTCATCACCGGTTCCTCCCGCGGCCTGGGCCGTGAATTCGTCGAGGCCGCTCTGTCCCGGGGCGACCAGGTGGTCGCGACCGCCCGAAGCATCGCGGGCTTCGATGACCTGATCACCACCTACGGCGATGCGCTGCTTCCGCTGGAGCTCGACGTCACCGATCGGGCCGCCGTCTTCGAGAGCGTCAAGCGGGCACATGCGCACTTCGGGCGGCTCGACGTCATCGTGAACAACGCCGGTTACGCCCAGATCGGCGCGGTCGAAGAACTGACCGAGCAGCAGCTGCGCAACCAGATGGAGACGAACCTGTTCGGCGCCGTCTGGGTCGTCCAGGCCGCTCTGCCCTACCTTCGCGAACAGGGCTCAGGGCACATCATCCAGCTCTCCTCGGCCGCCGGGGTCATCGCCATGCCGCTCGGCGGGGCCTACCACGCGTCCAAGTGGGCCCTTGAGGGATTGAACGAGGCCCTCGCCGGCGAAGTCGCCGAATTCGGGATCAAGGTGACCATTATCGAGCCCGGCGGCTTCGCGACCCGGGCCGGTAAGAATCCTGACCCGCTCAACAACGGTTTCGTGGCTCAGCCTGATCCGGCTTATACGGAGCTCCGTCAACGACTCGGCGCTATGGCCGGAAAGCAACCGGCCGGCGACCCTGCCGCCGCCGCCCAGGCGCTCCTCAAACTGGTCGATTCCGAGAAGCCGCCGCTGCGCGTCATGTTCGGGGTGGGCTTCTATCCGATGCTCCAGCAGGCTTATGCCGACAGGCTCAAGACTTGGGCCGACTGGCAGGAGCTCTCGCTTGAGGCACAGGGAAATCCCTGAGCTCGTCGAAGGGGGCCATGAACGATTTCCTGACCCCTTCTTCAGCACCCTCACCTCACTCCGAGTCGCTCGCGTTGCGACCCGGAAGCCGAGGTCATGCAGGTTCTGACACGAGCAGGAACATCAGCTTCCTGATCACGCCGAGCGCCTGGCCTTACACAAGGCCAGGCGCTCGCCATATCAGCCGCCATACCGACGACCAACACGGAACCAGCTGAGCGCTTGCCCAGTTGTCACATCCGCCGCGACTCTTCTAGCTGCAGCCGCTGGTCGAGCCGCAGCCCTCGCAGACGTAGCAGCTGCCCGCCGGGCGCATCTTGGTGCCGCAGGTCATGCAGAGCGGGGCGTCGGCGGTGATGCGCTGGTGGTTCTCCAGCGTGAACTCCTGCACCGGCTCCGGCTTCGCCTCCTGCTCGGCCTCCTGCTTCGCCTCGATCGGCGCCGACTGGGCGAGCGCCTCACGGTCGACCGCCTCCTGGAGCGCGGCCGGGTCCTCACCGCGCTGCTGCGCGGCGCGCTCGGCCGCCGAGAAGATGCCCAGCGCCGCCCGCTCGTCGTAGGGCAGGTGGTCGAGGGCCAGGCGGCGGAAGATGTAATCCATCACCGAGGTGGCCATCCGGATGTCGGGGTCGTCCGTCATCCCGGCGGGCTCGAAGCGCATGTTGACGAACTTGCTCATGTACGTCTCGAGCGGCACGCCGTACTGGAGCCCTATCGAGATCGCCACCGAGAAGGCGTCCATGACGCCCGCCAGCGTCGAACCCTGCTTGGACATCTTGAGGAAGACCTCGCCGAGCCCGTCGTCGGGGTAGGACGAGGCGGTCATGTAGCCCTTGGCGCCGCCGACCGTGAAGCGGGTGGTCATGCTCGGCCGCTGGTTGGGCATCCGGCGCCTGGTGGGCCGGTTGACCTCGATGACCCTGACCTCAGGCTCGGCGACCTCGGCCGCCTTGTCGGCCTTCTCGGCTTCCTTCTTGCTGCCGCCGGCCGACAGCGGCTGGCCGACCTTACAGTTGTCGCGGTAGACCGCCAGCGCCTTGAGGCCGAGCTTCCAGCCCTCCATGTAGACCTGCTCGATGTCGTCGATCGTGGCCGACTCCGGCAGGTTGACCGTCTTGGAGATCGCGCCGGACAGGAACGGCTGCGCGGCGGCCATCATGCGGACGTGACCCATCGGGGCGATGGCCCGCTCGCCCATCGCGCAGTCGAACACTTCGTAGTGCTCCCTGCGCAGGCCGGGGGCGTCGACGACGTGGCCGTGCTCGGCGATGTACTCGACGATGGCCTCGATCTGCTCCTGCTGGTAGTTGAGCTGCTTGAGCGCGCGCGGGATCGTCTGGTTGACGATCTGCATGGAGCCGCCGCCGACGAGCTTCTTGAACTTGACCAGCGCCAGGTCGGGCTCGATGCCGGTGGTGTCGCAGTCCATCATCAGGCCGATGGTGCCGGTGGGCGCGAGCAGGCTGGCCTGCGCGTTGCGGTAGCCGTTCTTCTCGCCGACCTTGAGGCACTCCGACCACTGACGGGACGCCTCGGCGTGGATCTTGGCGTCCATCGAGCCGACCGTGCGCAGGTCGTCGTTGGCGGCGGCGTGCTTGCGCATGATCCGCTTGTGCGGCTCGGCGTTGCGGGCATAGCCGTCGTACGGGCCGACGACGCCGGCCAGCTCGGCGCTGCGCCGGTAGGACACACCGGTCATCAGCGACGTGATCGCCCCGGCGACCGCGCGGCCGCCGTCGGAGTCGTACGCGTGGCCGGTGGCCATGAGCAGCGCGCCCAGGTTCGCGTAGCCGATGCCGAGCTGGCGGTAGGCGCGGGTGGTCTCGCCGATCTTCTCGGTCGGGAAGTCGGCGAACGTGATCGACACGTCCATGGCCGTGATGATCAGCTCGGTCAGCTTGACGAAGTTCGCGACGTCGAAGGTGTCGTCGTCCTTCAGGAACTTCAGCAGGTTGATGCTGGCCAGGTTGCAGGAGGAGTTGTCGAGGTGGACGTACTCGCTGCAGGGGTTGCTGGCGGTGATGCGCCCGGTCTCCGGGGTGGTGTGCCAGTCGTTGATCGTGTCGTCGTACTGGACGCCGGGGTCGGCGCACTCCCAGGCGGCCTTGGCCATCTTGCGGAACAGCTCCCGCGCGTCGACCTTCTCGATCACCTCGCCGGTCAGGCGGCCGCGCAGGGCGAAGTCGTCACCCTTCTCGACCGCGTGCATGAACTCCTCGGAGACGCGCACCGAGTTGTTGGCGTTCTGGTATTGGACCGAGACGATGTCCTTGCCGCCCAGGTCCATGTCGAACCCGGCGTCGCGCAGCGCGCGGACCTTGTCCTCCTCGCGGGCCTTGGTCTCGACGAACTCCACGATGTCGGGGTGGTCGACGTCGAGCACGACCATCTTGGCCGCCCGGCGGGTGGCGCCGCCGGACTTGATGGTGCCCGCGCTCGCGTCGGCGCCGCGCATGAACGAGACCGGCCCGCTGGCCGTACCGCCGCTGGACAGGAGCTCCTTCGAGGAGCGGATGCGGGACAGGTTGACCCCCGAGCCCGAGCCGCCCTTGAAGATCACGCCCTCTTCCTTGTACCAGTCGAGGATCGACTCCATCGTGTCGTCCACGGCCAAGATGAAGCAGGCGCTCACCTGCTGCGGGCTCGCGGTGCCCACGTTGAACCACACCGGCGAGTTGAACGCGAACACCTGGTGCGTCAGCGCGTGCTTCAACTCATGGTCGAAGATCTCGGCATCCTCGTCGGTGGCGAAGTAGCCGTGCTCCACCGCGGTCTTGGTGTAGACGCCGACGACCCGGTCGACCAGCTGCTTCAGGCTCCACTCGCGCTGCGGGGTGCCCACGGCGCCGCGGAAGTATTTGGTCGTGACGATGTTGGCGGCGTTGACCGACCAGAATTCGGGAAACTCGACGCCCCGCTGCTCGAAATTGATCGAGCCGTCGCGCCAATTGGTCATGACGACGTCGCGGCGCTCCCACTTGATGTCGTCATATGGGTGCACACCGGGCTTGGTGAAGATGCGCTTCATCTTGAGCCCTTTACGCGGACGCTTACCTCCGCGCGCGACTGAACCGCTGGCCGTCTCCGTCATGACTCCCCCTTCTCCGCCTTCAACTGTTCGATCTCGGCCTCGAAGTCCGCCAGGCTCTCGAAACCGCGATATACCGATGCGAATCGCAAGTAGGCCACCTCGTCCAACTCCCGCAACGGGCCCAGGATCGCCAGCCCCACCTCGTTGGAGGGGAGCTCAGCGGCACCCTTGGCCCGGATGGCCTCCTCGACGCGCTGGCCCAATTGAGCCAGCGAATCCTCGCTCACCGGCCTGCCCTGGCAGGCCCGTCGCACGCCCGCGACGACCTTGTCCCGCGAAAACGGCTCCGTTACTCCACTGCGCTTGCTCACCATCAGCAGTACGGTCTCCTGCGTGGTGAACCGGCGCCCGCATTCCGGACAGGTACGGCGGCGCCGAATGGCCGCGCCGTCCTCTGTCGAGCGGCTGTCGATGACCCGCGTGTCGGGATGACGACAGAACGGACAGTGCACGTTTGCTCGCCCTCCTCGACCGTGTGGTCACCACAGGCGTAAAGCACTCTTCTGCGTACGCTCGCGCACGCCCCACGGCTCGCCATGGTGCGGTCAGAGAAACACAATTTGTGGTGAACTACATCGGTGTAACTACTAGATGTTGTGGTCCAACCGTAGAAGCGAGCGACCATGAACGCAAGTTGGACGGGGGCTTGCCGCCGAAGTCGCTGATCAGCGCAGCCGCCTTGGTCCGGCTCGGGCGTGTCGTCGTCAACGCCGGCCGGTGGGGGTGTGTTCCTCGCCTCGCTGGTCACGTTGGTTGGCCGGTCTCACGTGGGTGAACACGGCTCACAGGCATCTCGTACGGCACATCCGTACGCGCTCGTCTCCGCGCTTCGGGTTGGGGACGGACCGTATCGCTCACCGGTGGAGGACGGACTGTACGGCTATACGGCCACCGGTCGGGACGGACCGTTTCGGGACTAAACGCCACGCAACGGAACGGCACCACCCGACACGGAACGACATCACAGAGCATCACACGGTTACGGCACTGACACCGGGCGGCGCGGCGCGGCACGGGATCGCGCGGCACGGCACGGCACGGCACGGCACCGATTAAGGGTATTCGGGGCTTACGGCAGGGCGTGGGCGCTCGGGACGTACAGGCGGCTGCCGGGGCGGATGAGCGAGCTGGGCAGGCCGTTCAGCCGCTTGATCTCGGTCACGACCGCTCCGGGGTCGCCCTCGTCGGGAGCCATCGCGTCGGCGATCGTCCAGAGCGTGTCCCCCTCGTGGACGGTCACCCAGGGCAGACCCGCGTGACTCGGTACGGCGGGTGCCGCGGACGCCTGGCTGACCGCGCGGGTGCCGAGCCAGAAACCGCCCAGGGACAGCAAAGCCATGGCCATCACCAGTACGGCCCGCCCCCGTCGCGTGAGCCGTACGGGAGGATTACGCCGCCCCCGTCGAGTGACGCCTGCCTGCCTCCTGGAGAGACGGGTCCGATCAGCGGGCAGGCCGCCCTTACGCCGGGGACGGCGTGCGTACGAGCCCGTCACCTCACGGGCCCGGCCACCGGAACGACCAGCCGTTTCCCGAGCCCGACCCCCGACACGCCCACCGACACCCCGAGACCGCACACTGGACCGACCACCCGCCCGGCGCGCCCGCCCCTCCGAGGGGACCGCAGCCTCCCCAAACCGAAGCTCGGACCGGCCACCAGATTCCTGAGACCGGCCTTCGGACCGGCCACCCACCCGACGCGACCGCCCCTCCGACCGGACCGCAGCCTCCCCAGACCGAAGCTCGGACCGGCCCTCCGCCTCACGAGACCGACCCTCGGACCGGCCACTCTTTTCACTGGACCGGCCCCCGGGCCGGCTTCCTGCCTCACCGGGCCGAACGCCCGCATCGCGCAGAGGTCCCTCCGCGCGGCCGTCGCTCGCCCGCAGCGACGAATTCCCGGACTCCACCGATCGCCGCCCAACTTCCGCTGAGCCTGCGGGCTCCACTGGGCGCCCGGTCGTGTCCGTGGGTCGCACACTTCCATCAGGCGGCGGCGTGTCGTCGGCGTCAGGGCGCGGCGCGGGCACCAGCCACAGGAGCGGTCTCCCCTGTGCCGCAGCCCGACGACTGAGAGGCCCTCTGCCAGCCGATCCGCCTCCGGCACGTACTCTGCCGCCCCCCGGACGGCCACCGCTGCCGTATTCGGGACGCCCCCCGCCCCCGCGTACAGGCCGTGTACCGCCTTCCCTGCCGAAACGGCCTCCGTCTCCACTCTCGCGAATGCTCCCGCCCCCAGCCCGCAGACGACCCGCACTCCCACTTCCGGAGCGAGCCCCGCCCGCTACCCCAAGACGGCCTTCTGGTCCCGGGGCAGCGGACCCCGGACCCGCCAACCCCGGACCGCCGGATCCCGAACCGCCAGACGTCAGTCCAACAGACCCTGGGCCGACCGACGCCGAACCGCCAGACCCCGGAGTGGCCGATCCCGAACCGCCAGACCCCGGAGCCCGGTTGTCAGAGTTGTCACGGGTATGCGGGCGTTCGCAATCTGGCCGGATGGCGGAATCGCCGCCCCGAGAGCCGTGCCCCCGGTCGTCACCCGTGTTTCCGCCCCCTGCCACCGGTCGCCGGGTGGCGTCTGCCAGGAGGGTGAGTCGCTTGACGTCGTCGCTGGTCGCATCTGTGATGGTGGTCGTTCGCATGTGTGACCTCCCAGCCGCCCCGGCCCGAAAAAAAGACCCAATAAAGATCGGCAAATCGAACACGGTGTCGATCGAACTCCCGTACGATGTTGTACACCACGCTGCCAACAATTTCGAGGAAGACTCGAACAATTGTTTGAAGATGATCTTCAACAGCGATACGGTCGCTGTGTGCGACACGAAGACCACGGACCGGGAGATTCGCCGGTGAGGCGGGCCGCCGGGCGAGGAGGCAGATCATGAGCGATCGGGATGACACCAACGGGGTCAGTGACCTCGCGGTGCGTCGGCGTGACTCCCTGGGCCTGACGCCCAGGCAACGCAAGATCCTCGAGGTGATTCGCGACTCGGTCCAACAGCGGGGCTACCCGCCGTCCATGCGCGAGATCGGCGAGGCCGTGCAACTGACCAGCACGTCCAGCGTGTCGCACCAGCTGACGGCGTTGCAGCGCAAGGGCTACCTGAGACGCGACCCCCACCGGCCGCGTGCGCTCGAGGTGCGTCTGCCCGGCGAGCCCGTGCTCTGGGTCGATCCCGACGCCGCCAACGAGTCCGACTCTCCAGTGAGCAGGCCCACGGCCGCCTACGTGCCGCTGGTCGGCCGGATCGCCGCAGGTGGGCCGATCCTCGCCGAGGAGAGCGTCGAAGACGTCTTCGCCCTGCCCAAGCAACTGGTCGGTGAAGGCACCCTCTTCCTCCTGCAGGTCGCCGGTGATTCGATGATCGACGCCGCCATCGCCGACGGCGACTGGGTCGTCGTCCGCCAGCAGCCGGTCGCGGAGAGCGGTGACATCGTGGCGGCCATGATCGAGGGCGAGGCTACGGTGAAGACGTTCAAGCGCAAGGACGGCCACGTCTGGCTGGTGCCGCACAACGCCAACTACGACCCGATCCCCGGCGACGAAGCCAGCGTCCTGGGCAAGGTCGTGGCGGTCCTCCGCCGCCTCTGACTCCACGCAGGTTTCCGGGCGCATGACAGGGTCATGCGCCCGGAACACCGTACGTGTGTCTTACGAGTGGCCACGACCATACGGGTGGCTGATGGGTGGCCGTGGACCGTATCGGGTGGCTACTGGGCATCTCCTGTACGGGCGTCTAATGGGTACGGATCGTACAGACGGCTAGCGGGTATCGACCGTGCGGGTGCCCAATGGGCATCAGTCGCGCGGATGGCTGATGGATATGGCAGGAAGGCACCGCTCCTGTGATCCACGAGTGGTTGGTGCTGTTTCGCCACCAGCCACCTTGTGGGCCTGCCATCGACGGGTCTTCGAGCATTTCGGCGCGAACGGACCGATCGTCTGATCGGCCATATGGGCCGACGATGAGATGGGCTGATCAGTGAGCCGGGCTGATCGTGGGACCGGCTGGCCGACGTGAGACAGGTTGGCCGCAGGACCGGGCCGACCGTGAGACGAGATGGCCGTGAGACAGGGTCGGCCGCACGGCCAGGGGTGGCCGTAAGACCGGGCTGATCGTGAGACGGGGTGGCCAGGATCAAGGTGGTTTTTAGAATGGCCGGGTGACCTACGCAAAGCGGGCAGAAGACCTCAAGGCAACACACGACGGATTCAAGTGGGCCAAAGCCGCTCCCGGCGTCATCCCCGCCTGGATCGCCGACATGGACCTCCCCACCGCCCCCGAAGTCGTCAACGCCCTTCAACGGCGGGCCCACGGTGACCTCGGCTACCCCACCTGGCTGGACAGTCCCCGCTGTGGTCCCCTGGCTGAGGCGTTCGTTGAGCGGATGGCCGGTCGGTACGGCTGGGAGCCGGAGCTTGAGTATGTGCGGAGTTATTCCGACATCAACCAAGCGCTCCAAGTGCTCCTCCACGTATGGACCCGCACAGGCGACGGCGTGGCCGTGCATACCCCCGCCTATCCCCCGTTCCTCGGCACGCTGGAGACCATGAACCGGCCGCTGCATCCCCTCCAGCTGATCGCCGACGGGGACTCGTGGCGGTTTGAGGTGCCTGATCTGTCCCGGTGCAAGGTGCTGCTGCTGGTCAACCCGCACAATCCCACGGGCCGGGTCTTCACCCGCGAGGAGCTGACCGAGCTGGCGGAGCACGTCGAGCGTCATGACCTGCTCGTCATCTCCGACGAGATCCACGCCGACCTCGCGTACGCCCCCAACCAGCACATCCCGTTCGCCACCATCCTGCCGGAGCGGACCGTCACGCTCACCTCTGCCACCAAGGCGTTCAATCTTGGCGGCATTCGGTGCTCGGTCGCCCACATCGGCTCGCCGGAGCTGCGTAAGGCTCTGGACGCGCAGCCGCCCTTCGTGTTCGGCTCCGCCAATCTGTTCGGGGTAGAGGCGACGGTGGCGGCCTGGCGGCACGGCGACGCCTGGCTTGAGGAGACCCGTGCCCTGTTGGACAGGAATCGCCGGACGATCGCCGACCGGCTGCCTGAGGAGGTCGGCTACCGCATCCCGGAGGCCACTTACCTGGCCTGGCTCGACTACGGCCGCCCAGGCGTACAGGAAGCGCTCGAACGTGACGCGAAAGTCATGCTGAGCGATGGCGCCACGTTCGGGCCCGGCGGCGCGCACTGCGTGCGGCTGAATTTCGCCACCACCGAGCCGATCCTGGCTGAGATCCTGGACCGCATCACACAGACCGGATGACCATCATCATCAACCGGCCTGTGGCCTCACCCCGCCGGGCGGCAGTCCAGGACGACCCGCATGACCACGGACCCCAATGACCGCAGGCCCGCATGACCGCAAGGGAAGGTCAGAAGCGAGGGAAGTCCGTCTCCTCGACCCCCGGCGGCCCGGCGCCCACCGAGTCCTTCTTCAAGGACTCTCCCGCCAGGTACTCCAGCCGCGCGGTGATAGCCCCCTGAATCAGTACAAGGGCGAGGGACAACCGCCACCCCACCGTGATGGTCGCCAGCCGGGCGGCCGGGTTGACGGCCGCGACCAGGCGCAGCGCCGCGATCACCCCCAGCTCGCCCATGGTCGTCCAGAACGCGTACGAGTGCAGCCGGTTCAGCTGCTTCACCGCGTCCTGCAACCCGACAGCCCGGCCGGCGGCGTAGTCGGCGAGCTGGACACCCGCGGTGACGAAGTCTCGTAGCTTCTGGTCGGCCACGTCCTTGGCGCCACCGTGCCATGCTGCCGCCAGTGCCTCCAGCTTCATCGGGTCCCCGGCCCCGAAGATCTCGCCCAGGGAGTCGGTGGCGTGGCGCCAGGCCGCGATGGCCTCGTCGACCTTGTCGTCGTTCCAGGTCACGGTGGCCAGCCAGAGCATGAGCCCGGTCCCTGCCGTGATCGACATCGTGGCGGCGACCTTGAGCATGGACAGCGTGCGCTGGCTCAGGTTCGCCATCTTCGCCGCCTCGGCCGACAGGTTCGCGACCCCGGCGGCCGAGCCGCGCTGGAGGTAGGAGGAGGCCTCCGCCAGCCGGATGAGGGTCACGCCCGTGGTACCGAGCGACGTGAGGCCATATCCCAGGCCGTTCCGGACTTCCGACTCCGGCGTAGGGGCCTTCCCGCGTACGAGAGGCTGCCGGTCGCGGCCAACGGCGAGGACCGCGCGCATGACCTCGTTGGAGGCCCGTACGTACCCGTCGGCGGTGAGCTTCATGTTGTGCGAGATGCCCTCGGCCGACTCCGCGCCGCGCCGCGCCCGGCTGTTGAACTCGTCGCCGGCCTGGTTGTGGCGTTCTCTCGCCGCACCGCCCGCGATGCCGAACGTCCCCAGGGGGAGCCCTGGAACGGTGAGCTTTTCCAGGGCCTTCCTGATGTCCCGGGCATTCAGTCCGGTTTCCCGGATACCGCTCTGACGATAGGCGAGAGGCTCCACCGCCTTACCTCTGAAAGAGGGAGTCAGCGGCCACGCCCTTGAGCGACAGCCCAAGGCGATACGTAAGGGACTTCATAGGATCAAGCCTGCCTACAGGATCCGCTCCGATCGTCATCGGAGCGGATCCCGTGATGAGTCCGTTATGTCGCGAGGTTACGTCGCGCGGTTATGTCGCGAGAGGCGGCAGGTCCGCGACGGAGGGGTTCGTCATGTCGCGAGAGGCGGCAGGTCCGGAGGGGTGGCCGCCGGGTGCTCGGCCAGGGCGGCGAGCGCGAGTTCGACCGCCTTCTCCAACTGCGGATCGCGCCCCGCCACCCGGTCCTGCGGCGTGATGACCACCTCGATGTCGGGGTCGACGCCGTAGTTCTCCACGCCCCAGCCCGGCCCGGCCAGCCAGAACGAGTAGCGGGGCTGGGTCACCACCGTCCCGTCCACCAGCGAGTAACGCGAGTCGATGCCGATCACCCCGCCCCACGTCCGGGTACCTACCAGCGGACCGATCTTCCGGTTCTTGATGCCCGCGCTGACGATGTCGCCGTCCGAGCCCGCGAACTCGTCGGTGACGGCCACGATCGGGCCGCGCGGCGAGTCCTCGGGATAGCGCATCGGCTCGTAGCCGCGGGCATGGTTCCAGCCGGTGACCCGGCGCGACAGCTTCTCCAGCACGAGCTCGGAGGTGTGCCCGCCGCCGTTCTCGCGTACGTCCACGACCAGCCCCTCGCGGGCCATCTCCGTACGCAGGTCGCGATGGAACTGCGCCCACCCCGAGGCCACCATGTCGGGCACGTGCAGGTAGCCGAGCCGCCCGTCCGACGCCTGCCGGACGTAGGCCCGGCGGCCCTCCACCCAGTCGTGGTAGCGCAGCTGCGTCTCGTCCGAGATCGGGGTGACCACCACCCGGCGGGTCTCGCCGCCCGACGCCGGTCGTACGGTCAGCTCAATGGGCTGGCCGGCCGTGCCGGACAGAGAGGCGAGCGGGCCGCGTACGGGATCGACGGGTCGTCCGCCCACCGCCACGATCGCGTCGCCCGCGCGCACGGCGACGCCCGGCGCGAGCAGCGGCGAGCGCGCGTCGTGGTCGGACGACTCGCCGGGCAGGATCCGTTCGACCCGCCAGACGCCTTCCGCGTCGCGGGTGATGTCGGCGCCGAGCAGGCCCTGGCGCCGCCGCGAGTCGTAGCCCCCGCCGACGGGCCGGGCGTAGGCGTGCGAGGTGCCCAGCTCGCCCTGTACCTCCCAGAGCAGGTCGATGAGCTCGGAGTAGGCGCCGATCCGGTCGACCAGCGGCGCGTAGCGGTCGAGGGCGCCCTGCCAGTCGACGCCGTTCATGTCCGCGCGCCAGAAGTGGTCGCGCATCAACCGGCCGGCCTCGGCAAAGCCCTGCCGCCACTCGGCGACCGGGTCGATCTGGACCGTGATCCGGTCGAGGTCGATGGTGACGACCTCGTCGCCCTCGCCGCTGGTGCGGGTCTGCAGGCCGTTCTTGCCGTTGAGGACGAGCCTGCTGCCGTCGCCGCTCACCTCGAAGGCGCGCGTCTCCCTGCCGAGCTCGGCCTTGGCGCGCTTCTTGAGGTCGTAGCGTTCGAGGACGGTCTCGCCGGTCGGCTCGGTGCCGTCGCCGAGCAGCCCGGCCGTCGGGTGGCGCAGCCAGAGCAGCGCGTCCTTGGCGGTGCGCAGGTTGCGGTAGTGCGCGGCGGGCACGGGCACCGGCACCACGCGCGAGGCCAGCCCCTCGACGTCAACCTCGGTACGCGGCGGCTCGGCGTCCTTCTTGTCCGAGTTCTTCTTCTCATCCGAAGCAGAGGACGAGGCGGGCTTGTCGTCCTCGCCGTTGAACCCGCGCCCCTGCAGGCTCGGGTCGAACGGCGAGGGCGTCGTCGCCTGCAACGGCACCAGGTACGGCCGGCAGCCCGCCGGGAACGACAGGTCGAACACGTGCGCGTCGTAGATCGGGTCGAAGGTCCGTATCGACAGGAACGCCAGATGCTTTCCGTCCCTGGTGAAGACCGGGTCGAAGTCGACGAACCGCAGCGGCGTCACGTCGATGACGGAGGTCCCGTCGAGGCGGCCCATCCTGATCTGCGACAGCCGCTCGTCATGCGGATGCACCCACGCCAGCCAGGACGAGTCGGGCGAGAACGTCAGCCCGCTGATGTCCCCCTGCGTCGTGCGATCCAGCTCCCGGATATTTCCGGATTCGAGGTCGATGACCAGCAGCCGCCCATCGTGCGTGGCCACGGCCGCGTGCTTGCCGTTGGGCGCGGCGGCCAGCTGGAGCACCCGGCCGAGCTCGCCCGCGGCCAGCGTACGGATCTCGCCGCCGGGCGTACCGATCTCCAGACCGTCCTCACCGGTGGCGTCCGAGACCCAGACCGCCCGGCCGTCGGCGTCGAGCGCCCGCGGCAGCCGTACCCGGACGCCCGGCTCCACCCGCAACGCGCCCGCGGGCCCGTCTCGGTGGGTCACCCAGTGGGCGGTGCCGCGGATCTCGACCGCGCTCGCCCGCCCGGTCTCGTCCGGCGAGAACCCGCCGACGCGGGCCGGCGCCGGTCGCCGCGCGCGAGCCGGGCGCGGCCCGCCGAGCTTGACCTCCAGCTTGTACGGCTCTGCGTCCAGGCTCTCCAGCAGCCAGAGGTCGCCGGCGTGGCTGTAGACCACCCGCTCCCCGTCGGTCGAGGCGTGGCGGGCGTAGAACTCGTCGTGGCCGGTGTGCTTGCGCAGGTCGGAGCCGTCAGGCAGGGCCGAGTACACGTTGCCGGTGCCGTCGATGTCGGCCAGGAACGCGATACGGTCACCCGCCCACATGACCGACCAGTACTGCGCGTGGCTGTCGGCGAACAGCCGGGCGAACTCGCCGTTCCCCTCGGCGTCGACCCAGAGCTTGCCGGCCGTGCCTCCCCGGTAGCGCTTCCAATGTGACGGCTCGCGGTAGACCGGCGACACGGTCGCGACCCGGTCGCCGCTGACGGCGGCCTCGCTCACCCACCCGTACGGCAGGCGCACCGCCGGGCCGCCGTCCAGCGGCACCGCGTACGCCCACGTCCGGGACCGTGAGCCCTCGCCCGTCGCGCTGACCGCGAGCACATCCCCGTCGGCGGTCCACCCGCGCGCGCCGGTCGTGGCGCTGCCCCAGTGGGTCAGCCGCTCGCCTTCGGCCCCGTCGAGCTCGGCGGCGAACACTTCGGGCGGTCCCTCCCGATGGCCGGTCCACGCGATGCGGGCGCCGTCGGGCGAGAACCTGGGGTACGACACGGGCGTACGGTCGGCGGTGAACCGCCAGGCCCGTCCGCCCGCCACGGGAGCCAGCCAGACATCGTCGTCGGCGACGAAGGTGACCAGGTCACCGTGCAGGTGTGGAAATCTCAGGTATGCGCCAGTTGTCACAGCTGCACACTAGTGCGCGTCCGGCCGCGAAGTCCGCCCTTGAAGTCTTGGTCAAGGCCGCCGCGGGGCGGCGTGTGACAGATGGCGATGGGGCAGAAGCCGTACGTGACGTCATTTCTGGAGGAAACGTGAGGATTCTCGCCCGTCCCCACCAATGGCCGCCCCGCATCGCGGCGGGCGCGTACATCCTGGACTCCGGGCTGACCCTGGCTCAGGCCGACCGCGAAGCCGCCACCGGCGTGCACGGCATGGCGGCCACGGCCTTCCCGTTCCTTCGCCGGCAGGATCCCGAGACGTTCGTGCGGCTGCTGTCGAAGTCGCAGATCGCGGTCGGATCGGCGCTGCTGCTCCCGGTGGTGCCGTCGCTGCTCGCGGGGGCGGCGCTCACCGCGTTCGCCGGAGGGCTGCTCGCCTTCTACGTCAAGACCCCCGGGCTGCGCCAGGACGGCACTCTGCGCCCCTCCCAAGAGGGGGTCTCCGTCGCCAAGGACGTCTGGCTGATGGGCATCGGGCTGGGCCTGGTGGTGGAGGAACTGACCCAACGTTGATCTCCGGCGCCTGGTAACTAACGTGTGCAAGCCCGGGTAGTCGGCACACCATGGCAGAAATCGGCTACACCTTGATGTGCGAGCAGACTCCGGCCCGGCAACTGGTGGACGACGCGGCCACCGCCGAACGGACCGGATTCGACTACGCGGTCATCTCCGACCACTACTTCCCATGGCTCGAGGAGCAGGGTCACGCGCCCTACGCCTGGTCGGTCCTGGGCGCGGCGGCGAACGCCACCGAGCGATTGCCCCTCATGACGTACGTGACGTGCCCGCTCATGCGCTACCACCCGGCCGTGGTCGCGCAGAAGGCCGCCACGATGGGCGTGCTCAGCCAGGGCCGGTTCACGCTGGGGCTGGGCTCCGGCGAGAACCTGAACGAGCACGTGATCGGCGAGGGCTGGCCACCGGTCAACACCCGGCACCGGATGCTGCGCGAGGCGGTCCAGATCATCAAGAAGCTGTTCTCCGGCGAGTACGTCACCTACCAGGGCGAGTTCTACGACGTGGACTCGGCCAAGCTCTATGACCTGCCCGAGCGCCGGATCCCGATCGGGGTCGCCGCCTCCGGTGGGCAGTCGGCGGACCTGGCCGCCGAGTTCGGCGACCTGCTGATCGTCAACGAGCCGATGCCGGAGGTGGTGGAGCAGTTCAACGCGCTCGGCGGGTCGGGCAAGCCGGTGTACGGCCAGCTGGCCATCTCCTACGACACCGACGCCGAGGCGGCCAAGGAGCGGGCCCACGAGCTGTGGCGTTGGTCGGCGGCCGGGTGGAAGGTCATGGCCGAGCTGCCGGGGCCGGTCAACTTCGACGCCTACGCCGACTACGTACGGCCCGAGGACGTCGCCGGCAGCGTGCCGTGCGGCGACGACGTGGACGCGGTGGTCGAGGCGGTCCGGAAGTACACCGACGCCGGGTTCACGCACGTCGCGCTCGTCCAGATCGGCCACGACCAGCAGCAGCCCTTCTTCGGCTGGGCCGAGAAGGAGCTGCTGCCCGCGCTGCGCCGCCTCTAAGTCGGCGTCAGGGGACGATGTTGACCAGCTTCGGCGCCCGCACGATCACCTTGCGCGGCTCGCCCGTCAGGTAGGAGCGGACCTTCTCCGAGCCCAGGGCCAGCGCCTTCAGGTCGGCCTCCGAGATGTCGGGCGACACCTCCAGGCGCTCGCGCACCTTGCCGGCCACCTGGACGACGCAGGTCACCGACTCCTGCACCAGCAGCGCCGGGTCGGCGGTGGGCCAGCCGGCCCGGCCGACGCCGCCCTCGTGGCCCAGGCGCTCCCAGCCCTCCTCGGCGGTGTAGGGCGCCACCAGCGACAGCATGATCGCCAGGGTCTCGGCCGCCTCGCGGACCGCGGGGTCGGCGGCGCCGGGACCGGAGTCGATGGCCTTGCGGGCCGCCGAGGTCAGCTCCATCATGCGCGCGATCGCGACGTTGAAGCGCTGGGACTCCACCAGCCGGGTGACCTCGTCGATCGCGTGGTGGGTGGCCTTGCGCAGTTCGACGTCGCCGCCCTCGAACGACACACCGGGCTCGGCGGCCACCTCGTCCATCACACGGAAGGCGCGGGCCAGGAACTTCTGCGACGCGGCCGGCGACATGTCGGCCCAGTCGATGTCCTCCTCGGGCGGACCGGCGAACACCATGGTCAGGCGGACCGCGTCGACCCCGAAGTCGTCGATCTGCTGGCCCAGGTCCACGCCGTTGCCCAGGGACTTGGACATGGCCTTGCCGCCGTTGATCACCTGGCCCTGGTTGAGCATGCGCAGGAACGGCTCGGTGAAGTCCAGCATGCCCATGTCGTGCAGGACCTTGGTGAAGAAGCGCGAGTAGAGCAGGTGCAGCACCGCGTGCTCGATGCCGCCGACGTACTGGTCGATCGGGCCCCACTTGCGGACCGCCTCGACGTCGAACGGGCCGTCGGTGTAGCCGGGCGAGGTGTAGCGCAGGAAATACCAGGACGAGTCGACGAAGGTGTCCATCGTGTCGGTGTCACGCTGAGCGGGACCACCGCACTTGGGGCACTCGACGTTGACCCAGTCGGTGGCACTGGCCAGCGGGGACACGCCCTTCGGCGCCAGGGCCTCGCCGCGCAGGTCGGGCAGCGTGATCGGCAGCTGGTCGTCGGGGACGGGCACCTCGCCGCAGTCGACGCAGTGGATGATCGGGATCGGCGTGCCCCAGTAGCGCTGGCGGGACAGCAGCCAGTCGCGCAGCCGGAAGTTGATCGCGCCCGTGCCCTTGCCCTGGGTCTCCAGCACTTCGATGATCTTGGAGATGGCCTCGGTCTTGGACAGCCCGTCCAGCGGGCCGGAGTTGACCAGCTTGCCCTCGCCCGGCGTGGCCTCGCCGGTCTCGCCGGGGTCGGCCAGGCCGGTGTGCACGACGACCTTCACCGGCAGCCCGAACTTCACCGCGAAGTCCAGGTCGCGCTGGTCGTGGGCGGGCACGGCCATGATGGCGCCGTGGCCGTAGTCGGACAACACGTAGTCGGCCGCCCAGACCTGGATGCGCTCGCCGTTGACCGGGTTGATCGCGTAGCGGCCCAGGAAGACGCCGGTCTTGTCCTTGTCGGTGGACAGCCGCTCGATGTCGCTCAGCTTGGCCGACTCGGCCCGGTATGCCTCGAAGGCCGCGCGCTGCTCGTCCGTGACGATCTCGTCGGCCAGCGGCGCGTCCACGGCCACCACGAAGAACGTGGCGCCGAACAACGTGTCGGGCCGCGTGGTGTAGACGTGGACCGGCTCCTCGCGGCCCTCGATCTCGAACAGCACGTCGGCGCCCTCGGACCGGCCGATCCAGTTGCGCTGCATGGTCAGCAGCCGCTCCGGCCAGCCGTCCAGCTGCCGCATGTCGTCCAGCAGCCGCTGCGCGTAGTCAGTGATCTTGAAGTACCACTGCGTCAGCTCGCGGCGGATCACATCGGCGCCGCAGCGCTCGCACTTGCCCGCCACGACCTGCTCGTTGGCCAGCACGGTCTGGTCCTGGGGGCACCAGTTGACCAGGCCGCCCTTGCGGTAGGCCAGGCCGCGCTCGAAGAAGCGGATGAACAGCCACTGGTTCCAGCGGTAGTAGTCGGGGTCGCTGGTGTGCAGGCGACGCGACCAGTCGAAGGAGATGCCGTAGCGCTTGAACGAATTGGCCTGCGTCTCGATGTTGGCGTAGGTCCACTCGGCGGGGTGTGCGTTCCGCTTGATGGCGGCGTTCTCGGCCGGCAGGCCGAAGGAGTCCCAGCCGATCGGGTGGAGGACGTTGTAGCCCTTCTGGAACCAGTAGCGCGCGACCACGTCACCGATCGCGAACACCTCGGCATGGCCCATGTGGAGGTCACCGGAAGGATAGGGGAACATGTCCAGCATGTAGCGCCGCTCACGCGTGTCGGCGGCGTCATCGCTGGCCCGGAACGGGTCCTGCTCCTCCCATCGCTGCTGCCACTTGGCCTGCAGCGCCTGCGGGTTGTACTCACTCACGGCGGTTGTCCTTTTGGATTGACTCGGACCCATAAGAAAACCCCTCGTGCGCATGACGAGGGGCAGCCGCGACGGCGAGCTGATCAGAGCCGTCGCGGCCCGCTAAGAAGCAGGGTCGCGGAACGCATAGGTCAAGCCTAGCGCACGTCTTCGGCTGAATGCGGGTCGTCGAGTCGGGTCAGTAGGCACAATGGACTCTTCAGGTCTGGTGAGATCTGATGGTGATGTATCCGTTGTGACCTCTAATGTCCCATTAGAATACTCTCGTCGCCGTGGTGTACCCAGTAGAGCCAGAACGTCCAGATGGTGGCCTGCCCATGCAGGACCCACCGACGGATCCGCACGGCTTCGCGCGTTTTACTGCGGAACCCCTGGTCTCGCGTGAGATCATGCCGGATGCGTCAAATCCGGACATAACCTCGGGAGGTACGGCAGCAATGGCAACGGAGAATTCCGGAGCACCCCATCTGCCACCGTCCTGGCCCGAGGCGCCTAAGCCGGAGGTGCCGACATCCTGGCCCGAGGCGCCCCGGCAGGACGCGGCATGGCCTGACTCTTCACGGGGCGGTGCCGCCCAGTCGTCATGGCCGGACTCGTCGCAGTCCTCGCCGTCGTGGCCCGACCCATCGCAATCCTCACCCTCGTGGCCGGACCCCGCGCAGTCCTCGCCGTCCTGGCCCGATCCCGCGCAGTCCTCGCCGTCCTGGCCGGACCCATCACAGTCCTCGCCATCTTGGCCGGACCCGGCGCAATCCTCGCCGTCCTGGCCGGACCCATCACAGTCCTCGCCTTCGTGGCCCGATCCCTCGCGGCAGGGCTCCGCGCCCTCGCAGGGGTCGCAGCAGTCCTGGCCGGACTCCGGGCCCGCCTGGTCGGAGGCTCCGCCGTCCTCGGACGCGTGGTCGAACCTCGGCCAGCCCGACGCCCGGCCTCAGTCGCGTCCGGGTGACCCGATGGAGCGCACGGCCGCCTATGGCCAGAACTCTCCGGACAATCAGCCCACGGCGTACCACCAGTTCCCGAATCCGCTCGGCGAGCTGGCGTACCCGCCCGCGGACGACCGAGGCGCGCCGCGGTCCGGCTCCCCGCTGGACGGTCCCCGGTCCGGCTCCCCCCTGGACGGCCCTCGGTCCGGCTCGCCGCTGGACGGCCCGCAGGGCGGCTCTCCGCTGGACGGCCCGCGAAACGTCACTCCGCTGGACAGCCGGCGCCGTGGCACTCCCCTCGACGAGCGTGCGGTGCCGCGTTCCGCGCCCTCCCCCGACGACCGCCTGGTCGCGTACGGCCAGGCGCCGGTCGGCCAAGCACCGCCCGGCCAGCCGCCGATCGGCCACGGGCCAGGTGGGCACGGTCCGGGTGGGCACGGACCAGGTGGGCACGGACCAGGTGGCCACGGTCCGGGCGGCCAGCCCCCGGGCGGGCAGCCGCCGACCGGCGAGGACCAGCAAGGCGAGCAGGGCAGGCCGGGCGCCAACCTGAGCCGCGACCCGTCCGACCCGGACCACAGGTTCGTGACGGCCGGTCAGATCAGCGGCTCCCGCACCCCGCCGCCCGAGCGCCAGCAGGAGCTCTGGAACACCGTCTTCGGCGACGACTACCAGGCGATGGGTGAGCCAGAGTCGCTGGACAACCCCGGCAAGCCCCTCTGGATCTACGCCCTGGCGGGCTCGGTGGCCATCGCCCTGGTCGGCGCCGTCCTCTGGGCGTTCCTGGCCGGACCGCTGGCCAGCAACACGCCGTCCGCCACCAACACCGCGGCCGCCAAGCCGAGCACGTCGGCCAGCACCGCCCCCACCAAGGCGGCGAGCTCGATCCCCCGTCTGCCGCGGTGGTCCGGCAAGGCCGCCCCCGTGACGGGCATAGTCGCCAACCCCTCGGCCGGCATCACGATCCCGCGCCTCGGCGGCACCTGGCAGCAGGACCAGCGCGCCACCGTCAAGTCCACGTACGGCTTCGACACCCGCCAGTACGTGATCACGGGCACCAACAGCTCCGCCCAGATCCTCACCGGCCCGCTCCCGGCCAAGCTGGCGTCCTCGTTCACCAGCGAGGACGACCTGGAGCCGGTGATCAAGCAGGTGGTGCTGAACGCCCGCAAGCGCTTCTTCCCCGAGGGCAACACGGTCAAGAAGATCGCCCAGCAGCCGATCAAGGTCGGGCAGTCCTCGGGCCGGGTCATCGCCTACGCCCTGACCTCGGGCACCGAGAAGGCCACGATCGTCACGGCCGCCATCAACACCGGCAAGGACGTACCGGCGATCGTCTACATGTCGATCCCGTCGACCAGCAAGCAGCTTCTGCCGGACGTCAACACGGTCATCAAGCAGATCAAGGTCACCCCCACCTCCTGACCCTGTCCCCGGCCCCCGGCATCCCGGGGGCCGGGCAGGCGGCTCTAGAAGGTGCACTCCAGGTGCTTGATGCCGTTGATGAAGCTGGAGTGCAGGCGGTCCGGCTTGCCCGCCTGGATGCCGGGCACCCGGCGGAGCAGCTCCCGGTACATCACCGTGATCTCCCGCCGGGCCAGGTGCGCCCCCAGGCAGAAGTGCGGCCCCGGTCCGCCGAACCCCACGTGTGGGTTGGGTGAGCGGGTGATGTCGAACCGCTCCGGCTCCTCGAAGACGGCCTCGTCACGGTTGGCCGCCCAGTAGTACAGGACCGCCTTGTCGCCCTTCCGGTACAGGTGGCCGTTCATCTCGTAGTCCCTGGTCACCTTGCGGCGCATGAAGTTCACCGGTGAGGCCATCCGGACGATCTCCTCCACGGCTCCGGCCGCCCGGCCCTGGACGTCCTCCAGCCACAGCGCCCGCTGGTCGGGGTTGTTGGTGAGCAGGCGCAGGCCGTACGAGATGGCGTTGCGGGTGGTCTCGTTGCCCGCCACCACCAGCAGGATGAAGAACGACCCGAGCTCCTGCGAGGTCAGCCGCTCGCCGTCGATGTTGGCGTTGACGAGGGAGGACGTCAGGTCGTTCGTGGGCTGGTCGATGCGGTAGGCGGCCAGGTCCTGGACGAGCTGCTGCAGCTCCATCCCGGCGTTGAGCAGGAGCGGGACCACCTGGGTGACGTCGTCGCCGGTGTATTCGGGGTCGAAGCCGCCCAGGATGACGTTCGAGCGCTCGAAGACGAACTGGTAGTCGCGCTCGGGGATGCCCATCATGTCGCAGATGATCTTCAAGGGCAGGCGGGCGGCGACCTCGGTGACGAAGTCGCAGCCGGAGCCCGTGACCAGCAGGTCGTCCACGATCTTGGCGGCCGCGGTGTCCACGTCCGCCTCGAACTGCTTGATCATCTTGGGGGTGAAGGCCCGGGAGACGATCCGGCGCAGGCGCGCGTGCCGCGGGTCGTCCATGTTGATCATCGAGCCGAAGTATTCGGCGAACTCGGCGGGCATGTCGAGGATGTTCGTGGCCCCGCCGTCGCCCGAGGAGAAGACCTCGGGAGTGCGGCTGGCCTCCAGGATGTCGGCATGCTTGACCAGCGCGTAGTAGCCGGGCCCCTGCGGGGCGAAGTCGACCACGGGCTCGGCGAAGAAGGCCGGCGTATCTCGCTCCCGCAGCCGGTCGAAGGCGGCCCTCCGCTCCGCCATCGGCTTGGCCCAGAAGTCACGGTCCGACAGGTCGAAGTCAAGCACGTCCATGAACACCATCATTCGGATAGCGGCCCATTCACGTCAACGCGATCGAAGTACACCGTACGTCTCCGTGGCCGGGCGCGCGCGGAAAATCGGTGGCCTCTGGAGGCGGGTGATCTATAGCGTGGGGCGCATGCAGTTCTTCTTCTTCCTGCGTTAGCGACCCGCCGGCGGGCCGTGGATGACCCACCGCCGGTGATGCGGGACGGCCGGCCGCCGTCCCGGGTCGCGACGTGGGAGAAGGACACGTGCATACGCTTGCCGTGGCCAGGGCGGTGCGTGGCATCGAGCCCCTGGTGGCCGCGGAGATCCGACGTGCCGGGCTTGGGGTGGTGCGCGGGGTGCGCCACCGTGAGGTGTGGTTTGAGACGGCCGATCCCGGGCCGGAGCTGCTGGAGTTGCGGACGGCCGACGACGTGCTGCTGGTGGCGGCCGTCGTGGAGGGGATCGGGCGCGACAGGGAGGCGCTGGGGCGCCTGGCGCGGGCGGCTCGCGAACTCGACGCCGAAAGCCTGACGAAACTCGCCCACCAGACAGGCGGGCGGGGCGGCGGTGGGGTGGAGGTGTCGGCGTCGTTCGTCGGGCGGCGGAACTACAACCGGTTCGACATCGAGGACGCCGTCGGTGCCGAGCTCGCCCGGCCGCTGGGCATGCCGTACCACTCGCGCCGCGACGGACGTGTGCCGCCCGAGGGCTCGACGGCGTGGCGGGTCACGGTGGAGGGCGGGCAGGCGGTCATCGCCCTACGGGTGCCCGCCAGACCGCTGCACCGCAGGCCGTACAAGACGGAGTCGATCCCGGGCACGCTGCACCCGCCGGTGGCCGCCGCCATGGCCGGGCTGGCGCGGCTCGAGCGCGCCGGCACGGTGCTCGACCCCTGTTGTGGCGCCGGCACCACGCTCATCGAGGCCCGCGCGCTCGCGCCGCACGCACGGCTGATCGGCTTCGACCACGACCCGCACGCCGTCCACGTCGCCGCCGCCAACGCCACCCGCGCCGCAGCCCATGCCATCACCTCAACCCATGCGGGCCGGAGCCCCGTGACGGACGCCATCGCCTGGGGGGTGGCCGATGCGGGGCGGATTCCCCTGCCGGACGGCAGCGTGGACCGGGTGCTGGTGAATCCGCCCTGGGACCGTCAGGTCGCCCCGAGCGGGCGGCTCCGCCGGGACCCCGGCCGCCTGTGGCGGGAGATCCACCGCGTCCTGGCCGTGGGCGGCACCGTGGTGGCGCTCGTTCCGGAGCCGTGGCGGCCGCCCGGATTCGGGGTGGACAGGGTGATTCATCTCACCCTGTCAGGCCGCCATCCGGTCGTGGCGGTCCTGAGGAGGTCAGCCGGTCGAGGACGAGCCAGTTGACCCCCGCCCTCAGGACGTCAGCCAGTCGAGGACGAGCCCGTGGGCCGCCGCCCTCAGGAGGCCAGCCAGTCGAGGATGAGCCGGTTGACCTCCGCCGGCTTTTCGAGGTGGAGGAAGTGTCCCGCGCCGGCCACCTGCTCGGTCCGCGATCCGGCCGGCAGGTGGCTCAGCGCGTCCTTGGCCAGGTCGGCCGAGAGGCAGCCGTCCTGGGTCCCGTGCAGGTAGAGGATCGGTCCGGTGGTGGCGGGCTCCGGTGCCGGGTAGCGGCCGGTGGGCGGGGTGGTGCCGAGCATCGCCCGGTAGTAGCCGATGGCCGCCGCCAGGTTCGCCGGCGCGCCGATGCTCTGCCGGACGAACTCCAGGTCCTGCTCGGCGTCGTAGCCGGGCGACCAGTCGCGCCAGATGCCCTCGAGGAAGCCGGGGGCGGCGGCGGCCGTCTCGGCCAGGGCGGTCTGGAAGAGGAAGACGTAGAACGAGCGCTTGAGCTGCTCGTAGTCCAGGAATCCGGTCGCCAGGGCGGCGGCCGGCGGCACGGCCATGGCCACGGATCTGCGGAAGCGGTCGGCGGTCGCGTAGACGGGGAACGCGCCCCAGTCGTGACCGATGAGCACCGCGGCGGAGTCGCCGCCGAGCTCCTCGTGCAGCGCCCGTACGTCGGCGACGAGCGCGCCGGCCTCGTAGGCGCCGTCGGCGGGGATCTCGGTCGGCGCGTAGCCGCGCAGGAACGGCGCGACCGCGCGGTAGCCACGCTCGGCCAGCGCCGGGAGCAGGTGACGCCAGGTGTGGGCCGTGTCAGGGAAGCCGTGCAGGCACAGGGCCAGCGGCCCCTCCCCTACGGCCAGATACGCGAACTCCACCCCGTTGGCGTGGACGGTTCTGATCTCCATGACTGCGAAACCTAGCAGTCGGCTCTCCGCTGGAGTAGCACTCCGGAATCAGCCGCCCTCCTCGACCCCCGCAGCAGGCAGCGCGGTCCGAACGCGAACTGATCGGGTCGTGATCACTTTGCCGTCTGCTGAGCGGCCGCGATCCCGGTGAGGATGCGGTGCAAGCCGTACGAGAACTGTTCGGCCGGGCTCAGGTCGGCGGACTCGGTCATGCGCGAGACCCGGGGATACGCACCGCTCTCGATGACCTTGCGCATGTAGGGGGCGACGTCGGCGCGCCACTCGTCCTCGGTCTGACCGGTGCGCCGCTGAGTCTCCTTCTCGGCGAGCTCGCGCATGACCGCGCCGCGCACGTAGTCCCTGATCAGCCCGACGGCCGAGCCCGCGTCGGCGATGTCGGAAGTCAGCGGGGCGGCCGCGGTGAGGGCGTGTTCCAGGCCGCGCAACCAGTTGGGGCCGAGCGATGGCCGGGTCGCCAGCAGCGGGGCGAGCCAGGGGTGCCGCAGCCACAGCTCGCGCTCGTGGTGGGCGTACGCCTCGAGGTCGGCGCGCCAGTCTCCCGTCAGCGGCACGTGGTGGTCCTGCACCGCGTCGGCCATGAGGTCGAGCAGGTCGTCGCGGCTGTCCACGTAACGGTAGAGCGAGGTCGTACCGGTCGACAGCTCGGCGGCGACGCGGCGCATCGACAGCGCGTCGAGCCCCTCGGCGTCGGCGATGGCGACGGACGCGTCCACGATGCGCTCCACGCTCAGTGCCTGCCTTTTCGGCTGGTACGGCTCGCGCTCCCAGATAAGCGGCATGGACAGGATTCTACAGATATGGGTACAGTGTTCCCATGAATGGGCACACTGTTTCCACAGATGTTCTGATCGCCGGCGGCGGATCCGTCGGGCTGATGCTCGCGGTGCTGTTGCGCCACCACGGCGTCAAGCCCCTCGTCGTCGAGGAGAAGCCGGAGCTGTCGCACCACCCCAGGGCCAACGGCATCGGGCTGCGGTCGGTGGAGATCCTGCGCGAGGTCGGCCTGGAACAAGCGGTCAACGAGGCCGCGGTCGACCTGCGGGCGGGGAAGATCAGGGGGCGCACGCTCGCGGAGGCCGACTTCACCGAAGGCGTGGCGTGGAAGACGAGAGGCGAGGCCGAGTTCACCTACACGCCGGCCCGGATCCGCGGCACCTGCGCGCAGAACCGGTTCGACCGCGTGCTGATCACCAAGGCGGGCGACGTGGAGTTCGGCGTGGCGCTCGACTCGTTCGAACAGGACTCCGACGGCGTCACGGCGACCCTGTCCGACGGGCGTGTCGTGCGGGCGCGCTATCTGGTGGCGGCCGACGGTGTGCGCAGCCGGGTTCGGCAGATCCTCGGCGTCGGCCTCACCGGTCCCGGTGTGCTCGGTCAGGAGACGACGAGTGTCCTGTTCCGCGCTGATCTGCGCCCGCGCAAGCCGTTCGCCATGTGCGACATCGAGCATCGGGACGCGCCCGGCCTGCTGGTGACCGTCGACGGCCAACGCGAGTGGGTCTTCCTCACCCGCCTCGGCACTGAGCCGACTCCGGAGCACATCCGCACCGCGCTCGGCGACCCGTCGATCGAGGTGGAGATCCGCAGCGTGCTGACGTTCCGGGGGCGCGGCCAGGTGGCCGATCGCCTCTCCGTCGGCCGGGTCTTCCTGGTGGGCGACGCGGCGCACGCCATCCCCCCGCTGGGCGCGTTCGGACTGAACACCGGCATCGCCGACGCGCACAACCTGGCGTGGAAGCTCGCCCACGTGCTGCGCGGTGAGGCCGAGCCCGAGCTGCTGGAGACCTATCACGCGGAGCGCCATCCGGTGGCCCTCATGACGATGGAACAGGCGCTCCTGCGATTCAACGATCCGTCCCTGCACTGGGGGCAGGACATGGCGGAGGCGCGCAAGGCGGCGGGGGCGATCAACGCGCCGGTGGTGCACATGGGCTATCGGTACGGCGGCGCGGAGCTCCCCTCCACCGAGGACGTCGCCCTCGACCTCGACGGGTCGCCGGGATCCCGCCTGCCGCACATGTGGGTGGCCGACGGGGTGTCCACGCTCGACCTGGTCGGATCCCAGTGGTGTGTGCTCACGGCCGATCCCGGCGTGGCGGCCGACGTTCCGGTGCATGTCGTGGACGGCTGGCCGTACGGGACGCTCCTCGTACGGCCTGACGGGTTCGTGGCCTGGCGCGGCGAGGAGGGCCTGGCCGAGGCCCTCAGAAGGTGTACTTCAGGTGCTTGATCCCGTTGATGAAGTTGGACAGCAGGAAGTCGGGCTCCCCCTCTGACCTGATGCCCGGCAGCCGGGTGAACAGCTCGCGGAACATCACCGTCATCTCCCTGCGCGCCAGGTGGGCGCCCAGGCAGAAGTGCGGGCCGGGACCGCCGAAGCCGACGTGCGGGTTCGGGTCGCGGGTGATGTCGAACGTGTCGGGGTCCTTGAACACCGTCTCGTCACGGTTGGCCGAGTTGTAGAAGAGCAGGACCTTGTCCCCCTTCTTGTAGCGCATGCCGTTCATCTCATGGTCCCGCGTGAGCGTGCGGCGGAACTGGATCACCGGCGTGGCGTAGCGCACGATCTCGTCGCACGCCTTGGTGACGCGGCCGTCGAAGTCCTCCAGGAGCAGCCGCCGCTGCTCGGGGTGGTCGGTGAAGAGCTTGAGCCCGTACGCGATCGCGTTGCGGGTGGTCTCGCTGCCGGCCACCACCAGCAGGATGAAGAACGAGCCCAGCTCCTGCGAGGTGAGCCGCTCCTCACCGTTGACCAGCAGGCTGACCAGGTCGCCCGTGGGATTCTTGCGCCGCTCGTCGCCCAGGCGGGCGGCGAGCCGGTTCAGGGAGAAGCCGGCGTGCAGCAGTTTGGCCAAGCCGCGGGCCACGTTGACGCGGCTGAACTCGGGGTCGATGCCGGTGTACTCGGGGTCGGCGTTGCCGAGGATCACGTTGGTCCGCCGAAGCACCATGTCATGAAATGTCGCCGGAATGCCCATCATGTCGCAGATGACGCGGACCGGGAGGCGGGCGGCGATCTGCGCCACGAAGTCGCCCGGCCCTTCCTCGATCGCCTGGTCCACGATCTCGGCGGCAGCCGTGGCCAGGTCCTCCTCCATCTTGGACAGGATGCGCGGCGTGAACGCCCTGGACACGATCCGGCGCAGCCGGGCGTGCCGCGGGTCGTCCATGTTGATCATCGACCCGAAGTACACGGCCAGCCAGCGCGGCATGTCGGGCACGCTGTTGGAACACGGCTCACTGCTGAACACGGCCGCGTTCCTGCTGGCCTCGGTCACGTCCGCGTGGCGCACCAGGGCGTAGTAGCCGGGGCCGCCCTTGATGAACGGCACGGCCTGCTCCGTCAGGAACACCGGCTCGTCCAGCTGGCGCAACCGGCGGAAGGCGGCCATGCGCTCGGCCTGGGGCAGCCCCCAGAACACCAGTTGCGAGATGTCCAGGTCACTGGAGAGCGTCATGAACACCAAGCCTTCTGCAAGTAGTCACTTACGTCAAGGGCGCTTGGTGATGAGCTCGGCTCCCTTTTCGCCGATCATGATGGCCGGGGCGTGCGTGTGTCCACGGTTCAGGGTCGGCATGATCGACACGTCCACGACCCTGAGCCCGTCGAGGCCGCGTACCTTGAGCTCCGGGTCGACGACCGACTCGGCGTCGGTGCCCATGCGGCAGGTGCCGACCGGGTGGTAGAGGGTCTCGCCGCGCTCGCGTACCCACTGAGCGAGCTCGGTGTCGCTCTCGGGCCCCTGGTAGGGGGCCATCGGGCCGCCCGCGTACTTGCTCATCGCGGCGGTGGCGAAGACCTGCTTGGCCGTCTTCAGCCCGGCGACCAGCCGCTTGACGTCGGCCTCCCGGGTCAGGTAGCCGGGGTCGATCACCACCTCGCGGCCGCTCAGCTCGACCCGGCCGCGGCTCTCCGGCTGCAGCAGCACCACGCCGACGGTCAGCCCGTGGCCGGTCGGCGGCGTGAGGCCGTGGTCGATGAACGGGCCGGGCGCGAAGATCAGCTCGATGTCGGGGGCGGGCTCCTCCGGCGACGTCCTGATGAAGGCCACCGCCTCGCCCACGTTCGTGGTGAGCATGCCGGAGCGCAGCACGATGTAGCGCAGGAGGTTGCCGATCGACTCCGCCTTGGTCAGCGTGACCGGCTGCTTGGACTGCACGTACACGCCGGTCGACAGGTGGTCCTGCAGGTTCTTGCCGACCTCGGGCAGGTCCCGCACGACCGTGATGTCCTCGTCGCGCAGCTCGTCGGCCGCGCCGACCCCGGAGCGCATGAGCAGGTACGGGGAGCCGATCGCCCCCGCCGACAGGATGACCTCCCGCCTGGCCTTGATCTGCGCGCCGCCGTCGTGCTCGACGCCGACGGCCCGCGTGCCGTCGAACACCACCCGGTCCACGGTCGCGCCGGTGATCACCGTCAGGTTGGGCCGCTTCAACGCCGGGCGCAGGTACGCGTCGGCGGAGCTCCACCTCCTGCCCCGGTTCTGGGTGACAGGCGTGGCGCTGTAGCCCTCGTTGGAGCGGCCGTTGAGCTCGGCCAGCCGCTGTAATCCGAGCTCGTCGCAGGCTTTGAGGAAGGCCGCGGTGGTGACGTTGGGACTACGCAGCTCGGAGATGAACAGCGGGCCGGACGAGCCGTAGACACCGCCGTTGTTGCTGCCGACGCGGTGCTCGGCCTTGATGAAGTACGGCAGGACGTCGTCGTAGGTCCAGCCCGGGATCCCCCACTGGTCGTAGTCGCGCTCGCAGCCGCGTACCCACATCTGCGCGTTGAGTGAGGACGAGCCGCCGAGCACCCTGCCCCTGGGCCAGTAGAGCTCGCGGCCGGACATCTCGCTCTGCTTGGCGGTGGTGTAGTTCCAGTCGTAGTCGGTCTTGAACAGCTTGGCGAAGCCCGCGGGCATGCGGATCTCCAGCTTGTCGTCCTTGCCGCCCGCCTCGATCAGCGCCACGGACACACCGGGATCGGCCGACAGCCTGTTGGCCAGGACACACCCCGCCGACCCGGCCCCGACGATCACGTAGTCGTACTCCATGGCCCCTCCCAGGCGTAAGTAATCTGGTACTTGCTTACTCCAGGCGATGTACCGCGTCCATACGCATCCGTAACGGCGTCTCTGGTGACCGTAGGGTACGGGTTTTGGCCCTACCGGCCGGTATGCCTTCCTGCCATGATGGCGCGCAAGCCGTACACAGGGAGGAAGGCGCTCATGCTCAACCTGTCGATCGTCCTGGAGGACAGTGCCAGGGCCACGCCGGACGGCACGGCCATCGTCTTCGGTGACATGCGCCTGCCGTACTCAATGATCGACACCGTGGCGGCACAGGTGGCCAACCTGCTGGTCTCGCGCGGCATCGGCAAGGGTGACAAGGTCGCGCTGGCCTGCCCCAACCTGCCGTACTTCCCCTTCGTCTACTACGGCATCCTCAAGGCCGGGGCGACGGTGGTACCCCTCAACGTGCTGCTGCAGTCGCGGGAGATCGCCTACCACCTTGACGACAGCGACGCCAAGGCGCTGTTCTGCTTCGAGGGCACGCCCGAGCTGCCGCTGGGCGAGCGCGGCAAGGCCGGCTTCGAGGCGGCCGAGGGGTGCGAGCACTTCTTCGTGCTGCCCGCCACGCCGCTGGCGACCGAGTCCGTGTACGGCGAGTCGATCTGGGCGGCGCTCGACGGCATGTCCGGCGTGTTCGAGACCGTGCAGACGGCGGCCGAGGACACGGCGGTGATCCTCTACACCTCCGGCACCACGGGCCAGCCCAAGGGCGCCGAGCTCAGCCACCAGAACATGCTGATGAACGCCATCGTCTGCGACCGGATGTTCCCGAGCGCCGAGGGCGGCGACGTGATGATGGCGGTGCTGCCGCTGTTCCACTCGTTCGGGCAGACGGTCGTGATGAACCAGGGGTTCCTGCGGCGGGCCACGGTCGTGCTGATGCCGCGCTTCGAGCCGGGCGACGCGCTGGCGCTCATGGCCAAGGAGGGCGTCACGTTCTTCGCCGGCGTGCCGACCATGTACTGGGCGATGCTGTCGAAGGTCCACGCGGACGGCGTCGCGCCGCCCGCGAGCCTGAAGACCGCCGTGGCGGGCGGCTCCGCCTCTCCGCTGGAGGTGCTGAAGGACTTCGAGAAGACCTTCGGCGTCGCCATCCTCGAGGGGTACGGCCTGTCGGAGACCTCGCCGGTGGCCAGCTTCAACCAGCCGGACCACCCCGCCAAGCCGGGCACGGTCGGCACCCCGATCTGGGGCGTGGAGATGAAGCTCATCGACAGCGACTGGAAGACGGTCGAGGGCGAGGAGCCGGGCGAGATCGCGATCCGCGGCCACAACATCATGAAGGGCTACTACGGCCGTCCGGAGGCCACGGCCGAGGTGATGCGCGACGGCTGGTTCCGCAGCGGCGACATCGCCACCCGCGACGCCGACGGCTACTACTCGATCGTCGACCGGTCCAAGGACATGATCATCCGTGGCGGGTTCAACGTCTACCCGCGCGAGCTCGAAGAGGTCCTGATGACCCACGAGGCCGTCTCGCTGGCCGCCGTCGTGGGCGTACCGCATGACTCGCACGGCGAGGAGATCAAGGCGTACATCATCCGTACGCCCGGCTCGACCGCGACCGAGGAGGAGCTGATCGCCTGGGCCAAGGAGAACATGGCGGCCTACAAGTACCCGCGTGTCGTGGAGTTCCGCGACGCGCTGCCGATGACCGCCACGGGCAAGATCCTCAAGCGCGAGCTCCGGTAGCCGCCTCGGAACCCGACCGGCCGTGACGGCGTGGCGCCGTCACGGCCGAGGTGCCGCGTGTGCGCCGCGCCGTCACTCGCGGGCGCCTCCCAGGGCGTCCATCGGGCGGGAGAGCAGCGCCATTCCCGCCGCCAGCAGGCCGCTCGCCAGCCCCATGACGGCGACACCCGCCAGCACCAGCGGGTAGAGCGGCATCGGCAACCCGGTCAGCATCATGCTGCCCGACAGCGCCCCGTTGGCCCCGGCCAGCGCGACGCAGGCGATCACCGTCCCGACGACCACCCCGATCGCCAGCACGATTCCCGTCTCCCAGCCGATCATGCGGACGATCTGCCTGCGGCTCGCCCCGACCGCCCGCAGCAGCGCGAACTCCCTGGTCCTGGCCGCGGTCCCCATGACCAGCGTGTTCACCAGCGACACCGCCGTGAACGACACCAGCACGGCGAGCACCAGGTAGGTCCCGGTGATGTTCCGCTCGATCGACGTCTCGGCGGCCCCACCGTACTCCTCCCGGTCCAGCGCCCGTACGGCCGGCTGCTCCCGCTCGAAGGCGGCCAGCGCCCGGTCCAGCTCGTCGGCGTGCCCCGGACGGGCGCGGACCAGGACGGCGCTGTCGAGCCCGGCCCGTACCCCGGCCCGTACCCCGGTCTGTGCCCCGGCCCGTGCTTCGGTGCGTGCTTCGGTGCGTGGGAGGACGATGTCGGCGAAGCCGAGCCCCCGGTCGAAGACGGCGCCCACGCGCAGGTCGACGGGGCTGCCGTCGGCCAGCCACCCGTGGAAACGGGATCCGACGTGCCAGCCGTGCTCACCGGCGTGGGTACGGCTGACCGCGACTGTCCCCGCCTCCTTGACGGCGGCGAGCGAGCCTTCCAGGACGCGCAGGTCGAGCACCTTGCCGATGGTGCCGGGGTCCACCAGCTGCGCGGGCACCACGTCGGGCGTGCCGAGAACGTACGACACGAACGAGGTCGCGCGCACGGCGGAGACCGTCTCGGCGCCGGGCAACCGCCGGGCCGTGTCGGCGACGCCGGGAGGCAGCCCGGGGCCGTTGCGTGGCACCAGGACGCGGTCCGCGACGACCCGTTCCCGGCCCTGGGCCGCCGAGGTGTCGTTCAGCACGGCGGTCACCAGCAGCGCGTACCCGGCCATGGCCACGCTGATCATGATCGCCGCCGCGGCCGACGACACCCGGCGGACGGCGGCGGCGGAGTTGGCATGCGCCAGCCAGCCGGTCGTCCGCGTGACGGCCCCGACGACCGCGCCGGCCGGCCCCTCGAGCACCCGCGTCAGGACCGGGGACAGCAGCCCGGCCGCGCCGATGAACAGGATGACCACCAGGGCCAGGAAGGCGACGCCGACCTCACCGCCGAGATGTTGGCTGAGCGCCAGGACGGCCGCCCCGCCGGCCAGCATGACCAGCGCGAACAGCAGGCGCGGCACGGTCATCACCCGCCGCGGCCCGACGGCCTCCTGGAGCGCCTCGGCCGGGCGGACCCGGGCCGCCTGGCGTACCGCGGTGAGCGCCGACAGCAGCGTCAGCAGCAGCCCGGCGCCACCCCCGATGACCAGCGGCAGCGGGCCCGTCACCACGACGAACTCCGGCGGCGCGAGCCCCTGCCCGACCAGCACGGCGCGCAGCAGACGCGCCAGCGGGACGCCCAGCGCGTAGCCCGGCAGGGCGGCCACCAGCGCCACCACGACCGCCTCCCCGGCGATCATGCGGCTGATCTGTCCCGGTGTGGTGCCGATGGCCCGCAGCAGCGCGATCTCGCGGCGGCGTTGCAGGATCGACAGGCCGAAGGTGCCGCCGATGACGAAGACGGCGAGGAAACCGCCGATCCCGGCCATCGGCCCGAACAGCTGCGTCGAGTACTCCAGCTTCTCCGCCGTCTCCGGCGCCCCCGCCCGAGCCCGCTCGCCCCCGGTCAGCACCCGCAGACCGGGATCCCGGAGGGTCTGGCGCAGGCGGTCCGCCAGCTCGGCGCCCGAGATCCCGGGGCGGGCGAGCACTCCGGCGAATTCCACCGAACCGTCCGCGCCGGACAGCCGGGCGGCGGCCCGCTCGGTGAAGAAGAGCGCCGACTGCGTCGGCAGTCCGGCCCGGCCGCTGTCCAGCCGCGCCACGCCGCTGACCCGGAAACGCTGGGTGCCCGCCACGGTGACGACCCGTACCTCGTCCCCTGGGCGGACGGAGGCGCGCCGCGCCAGGTCGGCGTCGAGCACGACCTCGTCGTCCGCCTCCGGACCCCGCCCGGCGTTCAGCACGAACGGGGTGAGCCGCGCGACCGGCCAGCCGTGCCCCCACGACGGCCCGCTGCCCGGCCCGGCCAGGGCGGCGCCGTGCCGGTCCACCGCCTGCGCGTAGAACGGCGTGTCGGCGACCACGTCCGCGACACCGGGCACGGCACGCAACTCGGCCAGCCGCGCCGCCGAGAGGCGGGGCGGTTCCTCCAGCGGCACAGCCTCCTCGTCGTCGCCCGAACCGACGTGCAGATCCGTATCGGCGCGTACGACGGCGGCCGTGGCCCCGAACCGGTCCACCTCGGGCGTCGCGCTCAGCCCCGACTGGATCATCATGAAGCAGGCCGAGATCAACGCCACCGCGACCAGCACGGAGGCGACGGACCCGGCGAACCCGATCTTGCGGGTACGGATGGTGCTCAACGTGAGGCGCAGCATGCCGTCACCCGCCCAGGCGCGTCAGCCGCGAGGCGACCTGGTCGGCGGTGGGCCGATCCATGCTGTCGACGATCGAGCCGTCGGCCAGGAAGAGCACCTGGTCGGCGTACGAGGCGGCGACGGGGTCGTGGGTCACCATCACCAGGGTCTGGCCGAGCGCGTCGACGACCTCCCTGAGCAGCGTGAGGATCTCCCGGCCTGTGGCGATGTCGAGCGCGCCCGTCGGCTCGTCCCCGAAGACCACGGCCGGCCGGGTGATCAGCGCGCGGGCGATGGCCACCCGCTGCTGCTGACCGCCCGACATCTCCGTCGGCCGGTGGCCGATCCGATGGCTCAGCCCGGTGCGCTTGACCAGGTCGGCCAGCCACTCCTGGTCGGCGCGGCGACCCGCCAGCCGCAGCGGCAGCGTGATGTTCTGCCGCGCCGTCAGCGCGGGGATGAGATTGAAGGACTGGAACACGAAGCCGATCCGGTCCCGGCGCAGCTTGGTCAGCTGTGACTCGTTCATCGTGGCCAGGTCTGTCTCGCCCAGCAACACGCGGCCGGATGTCGGCCGGTCCAGGCCCGCCGCGCACTGCAGCAGGGTGCTCTTACCCGATCCCGACGGTCCCATGATCGCGTTGAACGAGCCGGCCCTCAGCCCGACGGAAACGCCACGCAGCGCGGCCACGGCGCTCTTGCCCCGGCCGAAACGCCGGGTCACCTCTATCAGCCTGATGGCCGCCGTGGAGTCGAAGTCTTTCACCCTGGAATGCTGGCAACACCGGGCCGGGCTGCCCACCGGGCAGTCCCCCAATCCGCTCAGGGTTAACCCGGAAAGCTAGGCTGTCCCGCACTATGCGCGTCGTGCTGGCTGAGGACAGCGTGTTGTTCAGGCAAGGGCTGGCCAGGCTGCTCGGAGACTGCGGTGTCACGGTCTCCGCGGAGGTCGGCGACGCCGCGAGCCTGCTGACCTCGGTCCGGGCGGACCCGCCCGACGTGGTCGTCGTGGACGTACGGATGCCGCCCGGGTTCAACGCCGAGGGGCTGGAGGCGGCGCACCTCATCCGCAGGGAACATCCAGGGGTGGGCGTCCTGGTGCTGTCGAACCACATCGAGACGCGGCACGTGGTCGGCCTGCTGGGCGAGGACGCCCGGGGAGTGGGCTACCTGCTCAAGGACCGGGTCGCCGACGTCACCGAGCTGACCGACGCGCTCAAGCGGGTACGCGACGGGGCCACGGTGATCGATCCGGACGTCGTCCAGCGGCTCGTCGGCAGGCGACGCGGCGACGGCCCGGTCGCCCGGCTCAGCGGCCGGGAGCGGGAGGTGCTCGGGTTGATGGCCGAAGGCCGTTCCAACCAGGCGATCAGCCGCCGCCTGCACCTGAGCCCCAAGACGGTGGAAACGCACGTGCACAACATCTTCGTCCGGCTGGGCCTGACCGCGACGGAGGACGACCACCGTCGCGTCCTGGCCGTCCTGACCTATTTGCGCTCCTGACCGGCGAGCGGGATCTCGGCCGTCACGCGGGTGCCCTGGCCTGGTGGGCTGTGCACGTGCAGCAGGCCGTCGAGTGCGGCCACCCGGTCGGCGAGGCCGCGCAGGCCCGTACCTGACTCCGGCCGCGCGCCGCCCGTCCCGTCGTCCGTCACCTCCAGCAGCAGGACGCCATCACGCACGACGGCCCTGATCGACGCCTTGGACGCGTCCGCGTGCTTGGCCACGTTGGCGAGCGCCTCGGCGGCGACGAAGTAGGCGGCCTGCTCGGCGTCGGGCGGCAGCCGTCCGTCCGGCGCCTCCTCCACCACGGCGGGAACGGGCGAGCGCTCCGCGAGCGAGTGCAGCGCGGCGGCCAGCCCCGACTGGCTCAGGATGGCCGGATGGATGCCGCCAGCCAGCTCGCGTAGCTCGGCCAGCGCCGCCCGTACCCCCGTCACCGCCTCGTCGAGCAGCTCCGCCACCTCGGCGTCGGCGTTGCGCAGCCGGGCGTGCCCGAGCAGCACCGCGAGGCCGGCGAGCCGCTGCTGGGCTCCGTCGTGCAGGTTGCGTTCGATGCGGCTGCGTTCGGCGTCGCCGGCGGCCACGATGCGGGCCCTGGACGCCCGCACCTCCACGAGCTGGGCGGCCAGCTCGGCCCGCATGCGCTCGTTCTCCACGATCAGCCGGGTGATGGCCGCCACCGACCGCACCGGCTCCGGGTCGAGGTCCAGCGCCGGGTCGTACAGGAGCACGGCGGCCGGTTCCCCACCGACCTCCAGGTACGCGGCGGACCGCGTTCCCGGGACCGTCAACGGGTCGCCCGACACGCTGGCGGACCGCGTTCCCGGGACGGTCAGCGGATCGCCCGCCGCGTCGACGTACCCGTCGCCGGTCCAGTACCCGAGGCGTAGCGTCGGGTCGCGCAGCACGCTCGCGAGCGTCTTCTCCAATGCGCCGGGCGACAGGTCCAGCCCGGTCGCCAGCCGCGCCACCGCCGCCTGGTCGAGCCGGGCGCGCATGAGTCCCGCGAGCACCCCCAGCGGCCAGGTCGCCAGCGTGAGCAATTGCACCCCGTGCAGGACCGCCTGGAGAAGGGAGTTGGTGGCGTCCGGCCAGATGTAGACGGCCTGCCGGGTCCAGGTGGTGAGCAGCATCAGCCCGCCCGCCAGCGCGACCGGAGCGAACGTGTGGCGGCGCGGCGCGGGCAGCCGGACCAGCCAGCGCCAGCCGAGCATCGCCGTCATCCCCAGCCCGAAGAGCCACAGGAAGACGGCCACGGCCGCGATCAGCGGCCGCGAGACGTCCTCGCCGCCGGGCAGCAGCGGCAGGCAGGTGCAGCTGCCGTCGCCGAGCCGGCCGAACCGCAGCCAGACCGCCAGCGCCTGCGCCATGCCGAGGTACAGGACCAGGACCGTGGCCCGCTGCCTGCGCCCGACGGCCCTGCCTTCGGGCATGATCAGCACGACGTGCGCGAGCAGTGTCAGGGCCAGCCACCCGATCACGTTCCCGGTCAGCAGGGCCCAGCGTTCCGGAAGGTAGTTCACGCCCGACAGCAGCAGGCAGAGCCCCACCGCGGCCATCAGCCCGCCCGTACCGCCCATGGGCCGCCTGGCCCTGACGAAGAGGCCCGAGACGACGAATGACCAGCCGCCCGCGAGGCCCACGGCGAGCAGGGGCAGCTGGGTGAGGGGCGGCGTCGCGGCGTGGCTGAGCCCCCAGACGAGGTCTCCCGCCGTCGCCACGAGGGCGACGGCGAGCACGGCGATTCTGAAGATCCGCCCACTCTAACGAGCGGGCCCGCCGACCGACGTCACGGCGGCCCGCCCACGTCCATCACCCGCTCCGGCCGACCGACGTCACGGCGGCCCGCCCACGTCCATCACCCGCTCCGGCCGACCGACGTCACGGCGGCCCGCCCACGTCCATCACCCGCTCCGGCGGAGCGAGCGGCCCGCCCACGTCGATCAGTCGATCCGGGCTAGCTTGTCCGCTGAGCCACCACGGCCCGGCCCATGGCCGGGTCGTCGCAGAACGCGCCGTCCACGCCCAGGTCGAGCAGCCTGTTCAGCCAGCCCATCACGTCTCCGGTGGCGCGCGGGAAGGCGGGGCTGGCCGGGTTGCCCAGCCGGTAGTCGAGGGGGAGCTGGGAGTTCTCGTTGCGGACGGTCCAGACATGCACGTCCAGTCGCCTGCGGTGGGCGTCCTGGACGAGTGTGGTGGGCTCCGTCAGCTTGCCGTCCGCTCCCACGGGCACGACGCGGCGGGTGTCCACGCCGATCCCGTTCGCGTACGAGGCCACCTCACGCAGCCCTTCCGGCTTCACCATGTCGTCATAAGTACGCTGATCTCCGGCGGCGACCCAGTCGTACGGCGCCCCACCGAACGTGATCAGCTGGATCAGCGGCAGCCTGGTCTTCTTGCGCAGCTCCCGCAGGTTCGCGGTCTCGAACGACTGGATGTACACCTTGCGCATGTGGTTGCTGTTGAGCGTCTCCAGCAGCGGCTCCTCCAGCGACAGGCCGATGGAGTCGAAGTACGTCGGATGCTTGGTCTCGGGATAGACGCCCACGCCGTGGCGCTGCGCCAGCCGCACGACCTCCTCGAACGTCGGGATCTCCGCCACCCCGTCGAAGGCCGTGTTGTCGGGCCGCAGGTCGGGCACGCGTTCCTTGGCCCGTAGCGTCTTCAGCTCGGCCAGCGTGAAGTCCTCGGTGAACCACCCGGTGATCGGCCGCCCGTCGACCGTCTTGGTGGCGCGCCGGTCGGCGAACTCCGGATGCGCGGCCACGTCGGTGGTGCCGGTGATGTCGTTCTCGTGCCTGGCCACCAGGATGTGGTCCTTGGTGGAGACCAGGTCGGGCTCGATGTAGTCGGCGCCCATCGCGATGGCCGCCTCGTACGACAGCAGCGTGTGCTCGGGCCGGTGGGCGCTGGCGCCCCGGTGCCCGATGACGACGGGGGCCTGGGCGCGGCGCTCGGCCGTGGCGGTGTTGGGCTGGAGCAGCACGACCGCGACCGTACCACCGGTCAGGACGGCCAGAGCGCTCGCGAATAATCTGCGCGTCAGCATGCCGCGTACGTTAGACCGGCAAAGTGGCCGGTGAGTGACCACCGGGCGCACAACCGTTGATCACCTGTTGCGCGGAAGGCCGCCGCGCGTCATCGAACACCTGTATGGTCCTGAGGCGTGCTGGCACTCTTCGACCTCGACAACACCCTGATCGACCGCCTGGACGCCTTCAAGCGCTGGGCCGCCGAGTTCGCCGCCGACAGGGGACTGGGCGCGCAGGATGTGGCGTGGATGATCGAGCTGGACGCTGACGGCTCCATCCCGATGAGCACGTTCTTCACCCACGTCCGCGAGCGGTTCGGGCTCGCCGAGTCGGCCGAGTCGCTGTGGCAGGGCTACCGTGACCGCCTGCCGCACCTCGTCACCTGCCGCCCGGCCGTACTCGAGTCCCTCGATCGCCTGCGCATGTCCGGCTGGCGGGTCGGCATCGTGACCAACGGCATGGCCGACAACCAGTCCGGCAAGATCCACCACAGCGGCCTGGTGGACCGGGTGGACGGCTGGGCCATCTCCGACGCCGAGGGCTTCAGCAAGCCGGACCGCGAACTGTTCGAGATCGCCGCCCGCCGGTGCGACACCACGCTCGCGGACGGGGACTGGATGATCGGGGACGACGTGGAGAAGGACGTGGCGGGCGGACGCGGCGCCGGCCTGCACACGATCTGGATCGACCGCGGCCTGTCCCCGGGGTTATCCCCGGGGGCGGACCACAAGGTGACCGACGTACTGGAAGCGATCGCCCTGCTCGATGTCGACTATTAGCGGCTCTTCACGCCGGGACCCCGTTCCCCACGAACAACGGGAGCGATAGGTATGCGGCGATGGGTCCTCCGGCTGAGCGCGGCGCTCCTGATCCTGCTCGCCGCGGCCGCCGTCACGCCGCCGCTCACCGGGCTCGGCCGGCCGAGCGAGGCGGAGGTGCGAGACCGGCTCGCCATGGGCGAAGCTCCCGCCGTCGCCGCCGGCCACCGCACCGGCATTGCCGCCCTCCTGCCCTTCGACGACGCCGCGCTGCTGCTGATCGGCGCCGCCCTCGCCGCGGCCGCGATACTGCTGTTCCTGGTCGGCCGCCGTCAGGGGATCGGCCCGCGAGAAGTCCTCCCGGTGCGGTGGCGACTGTCGCTGACACTGTGGAGCGTCGCCTTCGCGCTGGTGAGCATCCCGTACGCGAGCTCCCTGTTCTCTTCGACCACGACCGAGTACGACTTGTTCGCGATGTGGGGGAGCTGTCCCGGCTTCGAGGTCTACCTATCGGCCAGCTTCCTGCTGTCCCCCTTGCACCTTGTGCCGCAACCCGCGGTGGTGGCGGTGGGCTTCGGAGTGTGGGCGCTGCTGGTGCGCAAGGGCTACCGGCGGTGGGGCCGCGCGGTCGGCTGGGCCACAGTGATCCCTTTGGGGTTGTTCGGGGCGCTGGCCTTCTTGATGGCCGGATTCGACGCGGTCGCCGGTGAGGGATGCGCGCGAACCTGGGGTCAGATGTACGAGCCCGCCTCGTGGGCCTGGCAGCTCTACGATGTCGTCACCGCCGTTCTGATCATCGTGGCGGTACGCGTACGCCGCGTGCGATGGCCGTACCGGAGTCCGGACGTCCGCGTCGCCGTCACGCTCGCCGTCGTCCTGCTGCTGGTCACCGTGCCGCGCATGGACGCACCGATCGGGAAGATCACAGCGGCGAGCTCCTCGGCCTGCGAACCGTGGCAAACCGCCCGCTACGTCCCCGTGCGACCGTCCGCCGGGCAGCGCGAGCTCGCCTTCGTCTGCCTCGTCAGACAGGACGGTGAGCTGCCGGGGCAGTTCGCCGGTGTGCCCGATGATCGAGTGGTCGCGATCGGCCGGCGGCTGTGCGAGGCGGTCCTGCGCGACGGCGCACCGAATCGGCGGGCCGAGGAGGGGCCGCTGGGGACGTACCTGCGGAATTATGAGACGGTCGAGGCGCTCGCGTACTTGTGCCCGGAGGTCGAGCAGCGCCAGAACCAGCAGGCCGAGCAGCAACAGGACGCCAACGCCGCCTTCATCGCGAAGGCCCGCGCGCGCTGCGCCGAGGTGCCGGGACACCGGCCGTCGATCCGCGCGTCCCGGACCTACCGGGCCACGCTGTGGTCAGAGGCCGGCAGCATCAACGCGTACGAGGACGACCCGGACGACGACTTCCCCGCGCTCGACAACGCCTTCACCAACGGGCTGGTGGGGAGCGCGCCCGGGCAGCTCAGCATCCTGACCGCCGACGAGGCCATGCACGTGTGCGTCACCGGGGAGGCCTACCGCAGGCGGCCCCCCGTCGAGCTGAAGGGCTGGGAGAAGGTGGTGGAGGTGGGGTACCGCAGCGGCAACGGCGCCCTCGCCTTCACCGGTGACGACGGGGTCGGCCTGAAGAACCTGGCGATCAACGGCCCGGGCCGCTACCGGGTTCGGGTGCACATGCGCGGCGCGAAGGCCGCGCTGAAGAGGGATGAGGATGCCCGGCAGGAGTTCCTCATCATGGTCTATCCGGGGAAGTCCGAGCGGCCCGCGCTACTGAAGCGAGCTGGGCGTCTGATCCTGCCCGGTCGAAAGGGCTGCTTGCGTGGCTGGCGGGGATCGCCAGCGCCGTGGTTTTGGCCGCGTTCGGCGTCGTGTTCACCGAGTGGTACAACGCGCACGGCTCCGACACGGTCGAGCAGGTAACGACGGCGCGTGGATCGGGTACGAGCAGGCGCCGGAGGGCTTCGTCGTCGCGGATGTACACGACGAGCGGTTCCTCTTCGCCGAGGACGGCACGCCGCGGCCTATCTCTGACCTGCCCATCTCTCACGGGCTCGGCGGCAACGGCCGCTGGAGCATGCCGTTGGAGGTCGGCCGTCATCCCGACGTCGAGGACTCCGCCGGATTCGACTCGAACAACGCGTGGCCGCTGCCCGGCTTCCTTATCTCGCGCGACCGCGATACCGGCCGTCTCGGCGCATTCCCCCTGGACAGGCCGCTCCCCCACTACATCACTCTCCTGGGGTCGACCTCGCACCTGGCCCTCATCCACAGTGACGCCCATGTCACCGCCTTCCGTCCCGTCTACGGACGTCCCACTGGGCCCGTCGCGCTCGGCGGCGTCCCGCCGGGCGACTGGCCGGACGCGTGCTCCTTGCTCACTCCGCGCGACGTCGCCCCCGGCGCCCGCTTCCTCCCCGGCCGCAGGTCGCTGGGCCGCCTCACGCTGCCCAAGCCCGTGACCTGCGACTGGGTGCCGCCCGAGGACGACCGCGGAGTCGTCTCGCTCTCCGTGAGCTGGGTGTCCCCGGACGCCGGCGCCCTCTTCGCCGCCGCGGCCGGGCAGATCAAGGGGCACGAGAGCTTCGACTACGACCCCACGATCGAGGGCGAGGGCATCTTCTCCTACACGGCCCACGGCCCCCGCGGGACCTTCGGCGCGACGCTCGTCAACGTGGGCCCGGTCATCGTCCATCTGACGTCGCCATCCAGGCTGGTCCAACGCCTGGCCGCGGCCCGGGTGCGCGACAACCTGATGGCCCGCTACCGGCCAGGGGAGCGCGTCCGTCCTCCGGCGCGGACGGGCGGCTGGACCCACCTCGCCGACGAGGGCGTCCGCGCCGACCCGGTGGTGGACGGCGATGTCGTCTACGCCGGCGCCGACGACGGGCTGTACGCCCTGGACGCCGCCACCGGCCGTATGCGCTGGAGGTCAGGACCGGCCGCGCCCATGCTGGTGGACGGCCTACTCTACGGCGCGAGGAGCGACGGGGTGGCGGCCGTCGACGCCGCCACCGACCGGATGCGATGGAACCGCCAGTTTGACGCCAGTGACATCGTGATCCAGGCCGGCGGCGTGTACGCGGGCGTCGGCTTCACCCACGTCATCGCGCTGGACGCCGCCACCGGCAAGCAGCGGTGGCGATTCCGCGTCCCCGGCTCCCTGGGCAACGTGGCCGTGGCCGCCGGCACCGTCTACGTGAGCAGCCAGGAAGGTCGCGTGGGCAGCGAGCAAGGCCTGCTGTCCGCCCTCGACGCCAAGACGGGCGCCCTTCGCTGGCGCTCCCGTCTGGGCGCCGCCAACTCCATCCCGGCCGGTTACCTCACCGCGACCAAGGAGGCCATCTTCGCGGTCACCGGCGCGAGGGTGGTCGCGCTCGACCCCGCCACGGGGAAGGCGCGATGGCGCGCCGGCTTCGGCGACCTCGTCCGGTACGACCCCATCATGATCGGCGGCACCGTCTACCTCGGCGACCTCGCCGGACGCACGTACGCGTTGGACACCGCCTCCGGCCAGGAGCGATGGAGGCTCACCACCGCAGGCGACAGCGGCCTCTGGAGCGTGACCGAGTCACGAGGGACGGTCTACATCGGCGGCCAGGACCTGCACGCCCTCGACCCCGAAACCGGGCAAGAACGGTGGAGCAGGCCGCTCACCGCCAAGGTGTCGGTCCACGGGGACACTGTCTTCGCCCGAGACGAGGGTGGCATGCTGCACGCGCTGGACGCGGCCACCGGCGCGCCCCGCTGGCGCTTCCAGACGGGCGGCCATTTCCAGACGCTGCCGGTCGTGGCCGGCGGTCTTGTCTACGTCGGCAGCTCGAACGGCAACCTGTACGCGCTGCGTGCCACGGACGGACTCCCCGGGCCGAATCCGGCCGAGCTTGACCGGCGCCCCGGGTGAGTACGGGTCGTTCGGTGCGAATCACCGGTGAGCCGGCCACCCGGCTCGCGCTGCTGGAAACCCTGTCCGCGGCTGGCCGCCTGTGCCAGGCCTGTGGCTTTCGCGTGCATCGTCCGGGCGGCGGCGCGGCGCCGTCCTTCACACGCCGAAAACGCGTACGCGCTGCCTGCCGGGATCAACTCCCGGCAGGCGTCCCACACATCCGGCTCCATCGGCCGCTCGGGACGATGCCGATCATGCCGCCGGCCTGACCCCCGACCTACATGATCGGAACCCTGACCAACAACATCATCAGAACACTCCTGGCTGCCGGGTCGCGACGTCGGTCGGGTCGCCCGCTACGTCCCCGTGTGACCGTCCGCCGGGAAGCGCGAGATCGCCGTCATCTGCGTCGTCAGGCATCGTGTGCGCACGCGCGTCACTCGTTCTGGGCGTCCCGGAGCTTCGGCACCGCCAGCCTCGCCGCCCGCTTGCTCAGACCGGGCTCGAACGCTCCGAAGAACCCGTCGCTCACCAGCAGCGTGACGGCGTTCTTGACTCTGATGAGCACGACATCCGCCGCCTGAAGCTCGGCGTTCCTCGTCGCCATCGTCTCCTTGTACCTGATCCCGTACACCCAGTTCCCGACCGTACCGACGGAGAGCTTGGTGATGGCCGACTTGGCGCGCTTGGTCTTCGTCTTGGTGCCGACGCAGTCCCGGACCATGACCTTGCCCACCGTCTGCCAGGCGGCCATCTTGGCCGAGGTGCCGCTGACGGCGAACTGCTTGACGCCCGACGGCAGGCCCTCCTTGTCGATGTAGACGGCTGCCGGGCTGCTGAGGAGGGGCTTCAGCGCCCTCATCGCTCGTACGCACTTCTTCGTGTGGGCCGAGTCGGCGTCCAACGCCTCGCGGATGTGCTTCGGGTTGGGGGCGTAAGCGTCGCCCAGGTCCTCGGGTGTGATGAGGGCTTCACTCAACTGGGCCGAGGTCAGGGGCTTGTCGGGGGCGGTGGCCAGCGCGGGGGTGGCGGAGGCCAGAAGGAGGGCGGCGGCAGTGCCACCTAAGATCACGGAGCGCATGGGATCGCATCCTAGTGAGGTGATCACCGGGGGTCCCAGGTGTTTCGTCACACGACCGTCTCGATCTCGGTGGCGGTCCGTGGTGGCTGGGGTCCCTCGGGAGATGCCCCCTCTGGGAACGCGCGCGGAAGAAGACGGTCCGTTGTGGCTGAGGTCCTTCAGAATGGACATCCCCTCCCAGGGACGCCGTAGAGACCGCCTTTCTTCATTACGCCACTATGGCCGATGAGCGCGCCTTCCGCGCGATTTACAGCGCGCATGTGAATTGTCCACCAAGGCGCCATATATTCGCCACAATTTCGCCATACGACTGCATCCACCTGCGCAGATGTGAGATTTCAGCATCTTGAGCGGCGATTTGAACATCTACCTAAGCCCCGGCCCTTGTTGAGTAGGTTTCGATCATTTACTGTCCAGGTGATCAATTCACTCACCTTGGAGTGGCGGATGAAAAAGTGGGTTTTATCCTGCATCATCATGGCGTTAGCGGCCACGACAGGCGTGAGCGTGCCGGCCCATGCCACGTCGGCGAATCTGATTGACCAGCCCCCGACGATAGAGCCCGGGTTGAGCGCGCGGCTGGCCGCCGGTGCCAAGATCAGGGTGAATGTGATCACCAAGAGCCGGACGGATCTGCCTGAGGCGTCGAGTGCCGGTCAAGTGCTGCAGACGATGTCCCGGTTCCCCATGGTCACCTTGCGCGTCGACGCGGCGGCGGTGGACCGGCTGGCCAAGCTGCCGAACGTGGTGAGCGTGTCGGAGGACAAGCCCGTACCACCGGTGCTCGCCGAGAGCATCCCGCTGATCGGCGCGGACAAGACGCGGGCGGCCGGGTTGACCGGCGCGGGCAGCGTGGTGGCCGTGCTGGACACCGGCGTCGCCGTCAAGCACCCCTTCCTGGGCGGACGGGTGATCGAGCAGGCCTGCTTCTCCCCCATCGACGCCGACTACGGCGCCACCAGCCTGTGCCCGAACGGCACCGCCACGCAGACGGGAGCCGGCTCGGCCGACTCCGAGAGCGGGCCGTGCGCCGACGCGGCCCTCGACTGTGATCACGGCACGCACGTGGCCGGGATCGCGGTCGGCGACGGCACGAACGTGGCCGGCGCCCCGCCGGCCGGGGTCGCCCCTGGGGCCAAACTCGTCGCCATCCAGGTGTTCAGCAAGTTCACCACCGACGACTTCTGCGGGGTGGGCGCCGCGCCGTGCGTGCTGAGCTTCACCAGCGCCCAGGTGGCGGGACTGGAGAAGGTCCTGCAGCTGAAGGAGGCCGGTACGGCGCTGGTGGCCGCCAACCTGAGCCTGGGCGGCGGCCAGTACACCTCCGCGTGTGACACCGACCCGCGCAAGCCGGCCATCGACGCGCTCCTGGCGGCCGGGGTGGCCACGGTGGTCGCGGCCGGGAACAACGGCTACGGCGACGCGGTCAGCGCGCCCGCCTGTGTGCCCTCGGCCATCACGGTCGGCAGCACCACCGACACGGACGAGGTGTCCGCCTTCAGCAACCGCGGTCCGCTGCTGGACCTGTTCGCCCCCGGCACGTCGATCGTCTCCTCGGTGCCCGGCAACACCTTTGGGTCGCTGAGTGGTACGTCGATGGCCGCTCCGCACGTGGCCGGCGCGCTGGCCGTGCTCCGCCAGGCCTTCCCCCAGGCGAGCATCGGGCAGCTGGAAGCGGCCATGGAGAGCACGGGCAAGCCCATCGCCTATACCAGCGCCACCACGCCCCGCCTCCGGCTGGACAGCGCGGCCCTCCCGCCGACCCAGCCCACCGACGGCGCCCTCTGGCCGATGTACTTCTCCAACTTCAACGACTACGCCATCCCCGACCCGGGCAGTGTGGACTCGCCGATCGTGGTGAGCGACCTCCTCGGCAAGACCCCGTCCCAGGTGCACGTCTACGTCTCCATCCAGCACCCTTGGGTGGGTGATCTGAAGCTCTCCCTGATCAGCCCAGACGGAAAGGCATATGTGCTGAGGTCGCCGTCCTCGGACGGCAGCGATTTCATCGACGAGACGTACGACGTGGACATCAGCGCCGTGACGAAGCAGAACGGGACCTGGAAGCTGCGTGCCGCGGACGGCTGGTCACCCCATGCCGGCATCATCGATGCCTGGTCGATGGACTTCCCCTACTTCGAGAACTGGACCGAATACGCCATCCCGGACAAGGGCCGCCTCGTCAAATCGCCCATCACGGTCACGGGCTGGCTCCCGGGTAACGCACCCCAGAAGATGACGGTCTCCGTGGACATCAGTCATCCCTGGAGAGGCGACCTGAAGATCGATCTGATCGGCCCGACCGGCATCGTTTATCCGCTTCGCGCGGCGAACTCCAAAGACGACGCCGACCAGATCGAGGAGACCTATCCGGTGGATGGAAGATCCTCACCGGCCAACGGGACGTGGACGTTACGCGTCGAAGACGTCACAACCGGCGACACCGGCTACATCAACGGGTGGATGCTGAGGTTCTGAACCGTCGGCACCGGGTGTGAGGGGCCGGTGAGCCCCTCACACCTCAAGCCTTAAAATCGATAAGCCTTAAAATCGATAAGCCTCAAGTCGATAAACCTCAAGGCCAGTCGATCGACGGACGAAGCGGGACGCCGGAGTGTCCCTCCGAGTCCAGCTTGACCCCCAGCACCTGGTGCAGCTGCACCTTGTTGCGTTCGAAGCCCACGATGCAGCCCGCCATGTACAGGGCCCAGACGCGGGCGGTCCCCATGCCCACCTCCTGCACCGCGTCGGCCCAGTTGGCGTCGAGGTTGGCGCACCAGTGCCGGAGGGTCTCGGCGTAGTGCTCGCGCAGGTTCTCCTCGTGGCGGATCTCGAAGCCGAGGTCCTCCATCTGCCTGACCAGGTAACCGACCGACTCCAGCTCGCCGTCGGGGAAGACGTAGCGGTTGATGAAGCCGCCCTTGTTGAACGTCTTCTCGGTGCCGGTCGGCCGGGTGATGCAGTGGTTGAGCAGGCGGCCGCCCGGCTTGAGCTTGCTGTAGAGGAAGGCGAAGTAGGACGGCAGATTGCGCTTGCCGATGTGCTCCGTGAGACCGATGGAGCTGACCGCGTCGAAGTCCGACTCGACGACGTCGCGGTAGTCCATGAAGCGGACCTCCGCCAGGTCCTCCAGCCCGGCCTCGACGATGGCCTTCTGGGCCCACTCGGCCTGCTGCTTGCTGAGGGTGACGCCCAGGGCCTTGACGCCGTAGTGCTTGGCGGCGTGCATGACCATGCCGCCCCACCCGCAGCCGACGTCGAGCAGCCGCATGCCGGGCTTGAGGCCGAGCTTGCGGGCCACCAGGTCGAACTTGGCGTATTGCGCCTCCTCCAGCGACGACTCCTTGGTGGGGAAGACGGCGCAGGTATAGGCCATGGACGGGCCCAGGACCCACTCGTAGAAGCGGTTGGAGACGTCGTAGTGGTGGTGGATCGCCTCGGCGTCACGCTGCTTGGCGTGCCGGGAGCCGAGCTTGGCCAGCGTGCTCTGGCGGATCTCCTGCGGCGGCGCCGGGACGCGCATCATCAACGGCTTCAGGCCCAGCGATCGGACGGCCGCCACCTTCTCGGCGGTCGTCAGGTCGTTGGTGGTGATGTTCCACATGCGGTCGAGCAGTGTGTACATGTCGCCGTGGACGTCGATGTGGCCGGAGATGTACGCCCGGGCCAGGCCGAGCTCTCCGGGTGCCTGCGCGAGGTAGGCGACCGCTATCGGGGACTTCACCTCCAGGGCGAGGTCCGCGCCGTCCGGCCCCGCCTTGCTGCCGTCGTAGGCCATGAACGCGATGTTGGCCTGCGGGCCAACGATCTTCTCAAAGATGGATGCGAGAGCCATCTGCTCACCTTCCCCGTACACACTTGTCGTACAGGTCAAGCATTCGGCCGTTCGGGTCGTATTCCTGCTTGACCGGCCAGTAAGCATCGCCGTTGTACAGCTGCCAGAACTGCTCACGGGCGTAGAAAGAAGTCGAGTAAAGCGACTTGTGCCCGTCGAGCTCGTGCACAGAGTTCTCGATGAGACGGTTGTAATAACCGTCGAACTGCCCCCGTGGCAGTGGCACCATTCCCCAGAAGCCGAAGTTCACGTACAGCTTGCCGGGCTCCAGGGGGTAGAGCGGCCAGCGGGAGGAGGCCCGCAGCGGGCACATCCACACCGGCGTCATGCCGACCTTGTCGTGGAAGAACTCCAGGAACTCCGCGCCCCGCTCGACCGGGGTCTCGACGTCCTGGATGACCGATTCCTGAACGGGCTGGTCGCGCCATCTGTCGACCCGCGCGACCACCCCGTATTTCCGGTCGAGCGCGACCAGCCGCCGGTAGACGTCGGAACGCATCCAGCGGCGCGGCATCAGCGAGCGGACCACCGGCTGCTGCACGCCGAAGGCACGCGAGCACCAGAACCAGTCGGTGTCCCAGCGCCACAGGTAGTCGCGGATGCTCAGCCAGTCGCGGTTGCGCTGCCTGATGGACTGGTAGTAGATCCGCATGCCGGTGTAGTCGGAGGTGTAGGGCGCACGCTCGGCGAAGCGGCCGACCGTGAGATACATCTCCCCCGGCTCGAAGAAGACACCGTCGATGAAGTCGACGGGCTCCCCGTCATGCTCCATGCTGTCGCAGATCTCCTGCATGGCCAGCATGCACTTGTCGGCGTCGGTGAACTTGACGTGCGTCAGCTTGACGTAGGGCTGGACCTTCCTGAGCTTGATCCTGATGCGCAGGGCGTAGCCGAGCGTGCCGTAGGAGTTGGGGAAGGCCCGGAACAGGTCGCGGTGCTCGTTGTCGTCGCGGGCGACGACGATGCGGCCGTCGCCGGTCAGGATCTCGAGCTCCTCGACCGACTCGTGCGGCAGCCCGTCTCTGAAGCTGGTCGACTCGATCCCGAGCCCCGTCACCGCGCCGCCCAGCGTGATCGTCTTGAGCTGGGGCACCACATAGGGCATGAGCCCGTGCGGCAGCGTGGCGTCGACCAGGTGCTCGTAGGTCGTCATGCCCTGGACCTCGGCCGTCATCGTCACCGGGTCGACACTGATGACCTCGTCGAGCTCCCTGGCGGAGAGCTTGGCGGTCTTGCCCGAGTCGCGGAATCTGAAGAGGTTGGACGTGGCCTTGGACAGCCGGGGCGAAGCGTCCCCCGGGATCTCCGCGTACGACTGCCTGATGTGCTCTACTGCCCGTCGGTGTGTCGACATCGTTGTCGTCACGGAAGCACCCCCTTGAGCCGGTAGAGATCGTCCGTAAGAAGGTATCTCCCTGGACTGACATCGACCAGACCGGGGTCGTTAAAGACTCGAAAACTGTTTATCGTGCCCGGTCGAATGCCTACGCGGTGGGCGAACCCGGAAACTTCCGGCAGATGATCGGCGAGACCCCGTTGATCACGTTGGCCACCTCGTGGCCGTCCAGCGCGGCCGTGAGGTTGGCCATCGTGGCCGTGAGCAGGCGTCCGGTGGACTCCGGCGTCACTCCGGCGACGTGCGGCGACAGCAGCACGCCGTCGATCTCGCGCAGCGGGTCGCCGTCGGGCAGGGGCTCGATGTCGAACACGTCGAGCGCGGCGCCGCCGAGATGCCCGTCGGTGAGCGCGCCGGCCAGCGCCGCCTGGTCGACGACCCCGCCCCTGGCCGCGTTGACCAGTAACGCGCCCTGCTTCAGCCGCCTGGGGTCGATCAGGCCACGAGTCTCCTCGGACAGCGCGATCACCACGACGACCACGTCGGAGTCGGACAGCAGCGGTGCCAGCTCCTGGTAGCCCGGCTCGGCGCGAGGCGTGCGGGTCCAGTAGGACACCTGGCAGCCGAACGCCCGGAACAGCCGGGCGCAGGCCGCGCCGATCGGACCGTAGCCGACGATGCCGACCTGCCGGCCGTGCAGCTCGCGGGGCTGCAGCCCCTGCTGCGGCCAGTGGCCCGCGCGGACGGCGGCGTCGGCCTCGGCGAGCTTGCGCGACAGCGACAGGGCGGCGGCCAGGCACCACTCGGACACCGCGACGGCGCTGACGCCCGCCGTATTGGCCAGCGGCACGCCCGCGGCGGCCAGCGCGGTCAGGTCGTGGCCGTCGACGCCGACCGAGGGCTGCTGGACGAAGGCCAGCCGGGGCGCGGCGGCCACCGCCTCGGCGTCGAGCGCCAGCAGCGCCGTCCAGTCGCCGAGCACGATCTCCGCCTCGGCCAGTGAGGCGAGGAGCGCGGCGCGGTCGCGGGCCGGCGGCACCCGCACGGCCACCCGGTCGCCGAGCGGCGCGAGCAACTGCCGCAGCACCTCCTCGGGGAGCGGCGCCAGCGCGAGCAGATTCCAAGGCGTCATGCCACACCACCGGCACTCTGAATCCAGGGCGTCATGCCATCACCGGCACTCGGATTCCGGGGCGTCATGCCATCACCGGCATGACCGTGGAGGGGTTACTCATGCCGCTACCGTAAAGCTGGCGATCACCTGCCGCATCAACCCCTGGTCTTGTTTCCAGCGCGCCTCGGTGGCCGTCCACGACAGGACGTAGGCGGTGTCCCCGATCGCCACCGCCCGCTGCACCTCGTGGTACTTCACACCCTGCGTGCTCCACGGCGCGGCGCCGGTCGGCCCCGCCGTGTAGGTGAACTCCCATTCCACGGCCTTGGTCCCCTGGTGGGTGACGGACCTGCGGCGCAGGGTCCGAACGTCCTGGTCGTTCTGCCCGGCGGTCTCCTGCGAGTCGCGGATGATCTGGTTCGGGTCCGGGTTGACGTAGATGGCCTGGACGCCGAAGTGCCCGCTCCGGTCCCGGCGCGTCCACTCGGTGTAGGCCTCCTTGCGGGCGCCCCGCCAGCCGATGGGCCGCATGATGGACCAGCCGTCGGGGGACTTCCAGGCCCGTACCGTCGCCACCACCCTGGTCGGGGTGGGCGTCGGGGTGGGGGTGGGCGTCGCGCTGGTCTCGGCGCTGGGCGGCGGCGTGCTCGGCGGCGCGCTGGCCACGGCGCTCTGCGTGACGCGCGGCGCGCCTTCCGCCGACCCGCTGAACTTGAAGAAGGCGAACCCGCCGCCGGCGACCACCAGCACCGCCGCCGCTGCCGCCGCGAGGAGGGTACGGCCGCCGCGGGGCGGCTTCGGCTCCACTACGACCCGGTCGGCGTTCGGCTGCTTGGCCGCGACGATGGCGGCCAGCAGCGCGTCGGCCTGCTCGGCGTTGACCCGTTCGTGGGGCTCCTTGCGCAGTAGCCCTTGCAGGATCGGGTGCATGATCGGCGGGATCCGGCGGTAGTCCGGCTCGTCGCTCAGCAGCGCGTTCAGTGTGGCCATCGGATCGCCGCGCTCGAACGGCGACCGGCCGACCAGCGTGGCGTAGAGCGTGGCCCCGAGCGACCACAGGTCGGAGGCGGGCCCGGACTCGGCCGCGCGCACCCGTTCGGGAGCCAGGAAGCTCGGCGAGCCGGTCACCATCCCGGTCTGGGTCAGCGACGCGTCTCCTTCGGCGGTGGCGATGCCGAAGTCGGTGAGCACGGCCCGGCCGTCGTCGGTGAGCAGGATGTTGCTCGGCTTGACGTCGCGGTGCAGGATCCCGACCTCGTGCGCGGCCCGCAACGCCGACAGCACCTGGCGGCCCACGTCGGCCGCCTGCCGTACCGGAAGGGCGCCGGAGGTGGCGACGACCTCCTCCACCGAGGGGTGGCGTACCAGCTCCATGATGATCCACGGCCGGCCGTCCTCCTCGACCACGTCGTAGATCGCGACGACGGACGGGTGGTTCAGCCGTGCCGCCATACGCGCCTCGCGGGCGGTACGGAGCAGCTGCCGTTCCTGGTCGGCCCGGGGCAGTCCCGCGGGCAGGAGCACTTCCTTAACGGCGATCTGCCGGTTGAGCAGTGTGTCGCGGCCTTCCCAGACCACGCCCATACCGCCGCGCCCCAGTTCGCGCAGTAACTGGTAGCGCTTGGCCACCAGCTGGTTGCTATCCGAAACCATGTCCAACCCTTGTAGACCCACCCGAACAGTGGGCAAGTTTCCCATACCTCGCGTATGTCTGCCTGGAGGTCGGGAAGGCGTCTTGCCAGAGGTCACCGAATGTTGTTCTACTGAGGCCAGCCGAGTCGTAGGAGATGCCGATGTCTGAAGGCCGTCAGGGCCCGCTCGCCGGGATCCGGGTGCTGGAGCTCGCGGGGCTCGCGCCGGGCCCGTTCGCCGGGATGATGCTCGCCGACCACGGCGCCGACGTGCTGCGCGTCGACCGCGTGTCCGCCGTCTCCGACGAGCCGCGGACGGACGTCATGGACCGCGGCAAGCACACCATTGGCCTGGACCTGAAGTCGCCCGAGGGCGTCGCCGCGCTCAAGGAACTGGCGAGGAACGCCGACGTCGTCATCGAGGTGTTCCGGCCCGGAGTGGCGGAACGGCTCGGCATCGGCCCCGCCGACCTCCACGCGGTGAACGAACGGCTGATCTACGGCCGGATGACCGGCTGGGGACAGGACGGGCCGCTCGCCACCACCGCGGGCCACGACATCGACTACATCGCGATCTCCGGCATCCTGTCGATGCTCGGCCGCGCGGAGGACAAGCCGACGCCGCCGATCAACATCCTGGGCGACTTCGCCGGCGGCGGTCTCATGCTCGCGTACGGCGTGCTGCTCGCCCTGTTCGAGCGGGAACGCACCGGCAAGGGCCGGGTGATCGACGCGGCCATGGTGGACGGCGCCGCGATCCTGTTCGCGATGTTCTACCACGGCGTGCAGAGCGGCTTCTGGGGCCCGCGCGGCACGAACCTGCTGGACACCGGCGCACCCCACTACGACACCTATGAGACGGCAGACGGGGAGTTCATGGCGGTCGGCTCGCTGGAGCCGCAGTTCTGGAACACGATGGTGACCCGGATGGGGCTGACGGACTTGCCGGACCGCGGCGACAAGAAGCAGTGGCCGGCGCTCAAGGCCCGCCTGGCCGAGGAGTTCAAGTCGCGGACGCGGGCGGAGTGGGAGGCGGTGTTCGAGGGCTCCGACGCGTGCGTGTCGCCGGTCCTGTCCATGAAGGAGGCCGTCCGGCATCCGCACAACGTGGCCAGGGGCGCCTTCGCCGACGTCGGCGGGCTCAGCCAGCCCGTACCCGCCCCGCGCCTGCTCGGCGTACCGGACCAGGACCTCTCGCCCGCCACCCGGCTCGCCGACCTGTCCGCCTGGGGCCTGAGCGCCGAGGCCGCGGAGAAGCTGCGATCCCAGGGGGTGCTGGCCTGACATGAACCCCGACCTGCTCGACGGCGCCCTGTACGCGGGCGACCCGGCACCCGTCTACGCCTGGCTGCGCGAGCACTCCCCCGTTCACCACGACGCCGCCAACGGGCTGTGGGGCATCTCCCGCCACGCCGACATCACGGCCATCGAGCGCGATCCCGGGCTGTGGACCAGCACCGGCGGCTACCGCCCCCAGCTGCCCTCCGATCCGTCGATGATCGGCATGGACGACCCGGAGCACGCCGAGCACCGCCGCCTCGTCTACCGCCGCTTCACGCCGCGCTACGTCCACGAGCGCTACGCCGCCCGCGTCCGCGAGGTCGTCGTCGAGCTGATCGACCAGGCCCTGGAGACCGGCACCGTCGACGCGGTGCCCGCCCTGGCCGCGCCGCTGCCCGCCCGCATGATCGGCTGGCTGCTCGGCTTCCCCGACACGGACTGGCCGCGGCTCAAGCACTGGTCGGAGACCACGATCGTGGCGGGCGGCGGCCTGCGCTACGTCACGCACGAGGCCGCGGTCGCCGCGGGCGAGTTCGGCGAGGCCGTACTGGCCCTGGCCGCCGAACGCCGGGCGTGCCCGGCCGACGACCTGGTGACCCTGTGGTCCGGCCGGGCCGCCTACGACGACGACCACCTGGCGAACGAGGCGCTGCTGCTGCTCGACGGCGGCGCGGAGACCACCCGTACGGTCATCGCGACCGCGATCGACGCGCTGATCCGGCACCCGGACCAGTGGCGGCTGCTGCGGGAGGACCGCGGCCTGATCGAGAACGCCGTGGAGGAGTTCATCCGCTGGACCACCCCGATCCTGAACATGTGCCGCTCGGCCACCCGCGACACCGAGCTCCACGGGCAGCACATCGGTCAAGGACAGCAGGTGCTGCTCATGTACGGCTCGGCGAACCGGGACGAGTCGGTGTTCGACCGCCCGGAGGTGTTCGACGTGACGCGCAAGCCGGGCGGGCACATCGCGTTCGGCCTGGGGACCCACTTCTGTCTGGGCGCGTCCCTGGCCCGGCTGGAGTTACGGATCTTCTTCGAGGAGTGGATCGACCGGGTGGGTTCGGCCGCCTGGGCCGACGACGCGGGCCCGCGCATCCTGCCCAACGCGTTCGTGCGCGGCGTCACGTCCTTTCCCGTCGTGCTCTCGCCGCGCGGGTGAACTGGTCGTCGAAGCGGCGGGGGAAGGGCACCATCCGATGCTTGTGCCGGTACGGGGCGGCCTGCCGTACCACGTTGAACCCGGCGGCGGAGACGATGCGGCCGGCCGTGGCGAACAGCGGCCAGGCCGGGCGGACGGCGAGGTGGGCCACCCCGGCGGGCAGGCCGGGCGGCGCGGCGGGCGAGACGAGCACGAGGCGCGGGCTGAGACCTTCGAGGACGGCACTCTCGCGGGCGTACGCCACCAGCTCCAGGATCTCGCCCGGCGGCCCGGAATGCACGATCAGCCAGTCCCCCGAAGCCGTCAGCCAGTCTTCCGGAGCCGTGGCGGGCGGGGCCGGTGGATCGGCCAGTGCCAGCGGGACCACCTCGTCCGACACCGACTCCAGGTAGGCCAGGTGGGGATCGCTCACCGGCTCGGCCAGCCACGTCCGGTGGAAACGCAACGGCCGGGCCGGGATCAGCGGCCGGTACGCGTCCCAGCGCAGCAGCCTGGCCAGGTGCACGACACGCGGCCCCGGCGGCACCGCCGCCTCGATCTCGCCGTCGAGCCCAGCGGGAAAGGCGTCCACCACGATCTCGTCGGCCCGCGCGAGCACAGCCGGGTCGCGCGGCCACTCGGTGCGGATCGTGGCCGCGGCGCCCGGATGGACCGTGTGCAGGTAGGCCCGGACCCGCGTGAGGTGACCGAGCCCGCCGCCTCTGGCGTAACAGACGATCATGCGCTCTCGTGGAAAACCCTCAGGTAGCCCTCCGTCTCGGCGGCCACCGTGAAGTCCCTGCGTACCCGCTCGGCCGCCGCCGTGCCCAGCTTGGCCAGCTGCTCGTCCGTCGCCCGCGCGGCCCGGTCGACCGCCGCCCGGCACTCGTGCGGATCCCCGGCGGCGAAGCGGAAGCCGATCTCGTCGTCGACCAGGTCGGCCAGCCCGCCCGCGTCGGAGGCGAGCAGCGGGACGCCGAGGGCGGCGGCCTCCAGGGCCACGTTCGGCAGCCCGTCGTAGAACGAGGGCAGCGCGACCAGGTCGCAGGCGGCGTAGAGCGCGGGCAGCTCGTACCGGTCGAGGAACGGCAGCCGCGTGTGCCCGGCCGGCACGTCCAGGTCCGCCTCCAGCTCCCCGACGAGCAGCAGGTGGAACAGGTCCGCGTGCCCGGAGGCGGCCAGCGCGTCGAGCAGGAAGCCGACACCCTTCTTGTTCTTGAGCTGCCCGATGAGCCCGATCGTGCGCCGGCCGGCGGCGGCCCGCCTGGCCAGGCCCGCCGCGCGTTCGGAGGGCAGGATCTGCCAGCCGGCGGTGTCGATGCCATTGGCCACCCACCGCACCCGCGCCTCCGGAACCAGCGCGGACACCAGCGGCGCGTGCCCCGAGGCCACCACGCACACCGTGGCCGAGGCCCGTAACGCGTCGAGCAGGGCGCCCCTGCGGCGCAGCGAGAAGACGCCGGTGTCGAAGTCGTTGCCGCGCAGCAGCGTCACCAGCGGAGCGCCGAGCCACGCGGCCAGGATCGGGGCGCCGAGCATGGCGTACGTGCCGCCGAACGCCACCACGTGCGTGTACGACTCACCCCGCAGCACGGTCCACAGCCGGCGCAGCGCGTGCTCGGGATTGTCCTCCAGCGGCACGGTGAGCAGCCGCCCACCCCGCTCGCCGCCGGTCTGCCAGGGCCGGTCCCGCCTGGTCAGGTGCGCGACGTCGATCTCCACGCCCGCCTCACGCAGGCCCCTGACGATCCTGTCGCAGGACTCGGCCATGCCGCCCCTGCTCGGCGGGTAGTGCTCGGTGAGCCACAGCAGCCGCATCAGCTGTCCACGAAATCGCGCTCGTCGCCGTCGCCGAAGTCACCGAAGTCGCCCTGGTCCTCGGGGTCGAAGGCGCCTCTGTCGTAGTCGTCGAACGTGCCGTACCAGCCGGGGTCCTGGTAGGTGGAGGAGGTGCTCTGGTAGTGGTCGCGGCGGAAGCCGCTGGTCCAGAACGGGTCGTAGGCGGAGCCGTAGCCCTGGGCGGTCGCGCACTCGGGACAGACGCCGCCGGGACCGACGTGCCGGTCACAGATCGGCCTGCCGCACCCGGCGCAGGCGGCGACCGGCGCCCGGCCGCAGCGGCCGAGCACGAAGAATCCGGTGCTCACCATGCACGGGATCACGCAGCCCGCCTCCTTTGCGTCCACCTGAACGGTTCGGTCGCCACCGTCATGATCGCCCCGAGCTGGTCGCGCTCGGCGGGCAGCGGCACCTTGGCGGCGGCCCTGATCACGGTCTTCACGCCCGGACGGACCTTCACCCGGATCCACCACGGCGGCGGGCTGCCCGGCCGCGCCGGCACCTGGCCCTTGGCCAGCGAGCGGCTGGTCCGAATGTGCTGTACGGCCTTCGTCTTCGTCTTGGTCTTGTGCTTGCCCCGCGGGTTGACCTTGACGACGCGGCGGCGCCTGACCAGGTCGGTGACGGCGAGCGTGAGCACGCTGCCGTCGCGTAACTCCGAGCGGACGCTGAGCCACGGATCGCGCACCCACCACTCCTCGGCCCGCCGCACCGGCCGTACGACCGGCAGGGACCGGCGCGGGCTCTCCTTGCCGGGGACGCCGTGGCCGCGCAGATCGGCGGTGATACCGACCACGCCGCCGCCGACGTCTTCACAGAGCACCCTGATCAGCGGCACGAGCAGGCTCTCCGTACGCGCGGGCAGCCGCCACTTGGGCCGGCGGACGAGCCCGCGATGCCGGGAGAGGCTGGCCAGCAGCGCCGCCCATTCCGCCTTGGGCAGCGTGGCCGAGAGCGTGTGCTCCCAGATGAGAGTCTGGTGCAGCGGGTGGAACCCGGCGATCGCCGCCCGTGTCTTCCGCCAGAACATGGCTCGAAACACTACACACGGCGATAAACCTCGGCGAGCCTCGCCCGGGAATCCGCCCAGCTGGGCACCCTGCCCCTGGCCCGCTCCGCCATCGTCCGCGCCTGGTCGGGGTACTCCAGGAGGATCCGGATCGCGCGGGCCAGCTCGGCGGGCCGATCGGGCGCGACCAGCCACCCGTCCTCCCCCAGGATCTCCCGTACGGCCGGCAGGTCCGAGGCCACCACCGGTGTGCCGGCCGCCATCGACTCCAGGATCTTGAGCGGGGCGCAGCCCTGGTCGAGGTTGCGCGGGCAGGCGGTGAGCGGGGCGGCGGACACGGCCGCGCCGGCCAGCCAGCCGGCCACCTCGTCGTGGGGCAGCGTGAACCGCCACACGATCCGCTCGGCCACCCCCAGGCGGTCGGCGAGGCGCTGGAGGGGTTTGGCGCGACGTTCCGGGACGGAGGAACAGACGACCAGGCGCAGCTCGGTCAGGTCGGCCAGCCTGGCGAAGGCACGGAACAGCACGTCCACGCCCTGCCAGCGCTGGAGAGCGCCTACGTAGATCAGGTAGCGCTCGGGCGCGCCAGGTGGGCGGTCGTCCGACGTCGCCGACGCGGCTTCGGCTGCGTTCGGAACGAGGAACACCTTTTCCGGATTTATCCCCATTTTGCGGATGGCGTCCCCGATGACGCTCGATGGCACGACAACCGCGTCCGCCTGTTCCAGGCAGTGCGCCTCCAGCCGCCGCAACTTGGCCACCGTGGCGGGGGCCGTCTGGGGCCAGGTGTGCGGCAGCTCGATGGACGGCAGCCCGTTCACCTCGTACACCACCTTGTGCCGGTGGCCGAGCACCGGCAGCGCGCTCCAGGGGTCACGCACGTGGACCAGTTCCAGCGTCTCCAGGTGCGGCGCGAGATGGCGGGCGACCCAGTGCGAGTACGCCTCGGCGCGGTCGATCAGGTTGGGGATCTGCTCGTCGAACCTGGCGATCTGGACATCGCCCTCGCGCTGGTAGCGCGGCAGCCCGCCCCCGCCCAGCACCCCCAGCAGCCCGCCGCCGAACCGGTCGAACAGCTCGGCGGCCATCTGCCCGATGTGCACCGCCGACCCCTTGCTCGAAGGGAACCGGTCAAAGGCGAAATAGGCGGCACGCACGGCGCGCAGTCTATTCGCGCCGTTTCCACTGACGCATAGCTGGCGTACAGCTGGCTACTGCCGCACGCCCTCGTACGCCGAGTAGTCCTTCAACGCGATCGAGTCGTGCAGCCGCACGCCCTTGCTACCCAGCTTGGTAGCGGCCTTGGTCACCGCGACCGGCAGGTGACCGATCAGCCGCGCGGCCTGGGTGAGCGTCCACAGGTCGAACCGGTTGCCGGGCACGATCCGCTTGGCCGCCCCGACCGCGAACGTGCGACTCCGCAGTACGTACTCACCGATCTCTGCCTCGTAGGCCGGGAAGGCGCGCTCGTGGTCGCCGCGCGCGGCGGCCAGCTCGCCCGCGAGAATGTACGCCCCGACGACGGCCAGGCTCGTGCTGCCGCCCACGGCCGGTCCCGGGCAGTAGCCCGCGTCACCGACCAGCGTCACGCGGCCACGCGACCAGGTGTCGAGGCGCAGCTGGGTGATCGAGTCGAAGTAGAAGGCCGGGGTGCGGTCGAGCTCGGCCAGCAGCCGGGGAACCTGCCAGCCCATCCCCGCGAACCGCTCGCGCAGCAGCTCCTTCTGCCGGGCGACGTCGCGGTGGTGATACTGGAGCTGCTCCGGCGTCCTGAACAGGAACAGCGCCCGCGCGTCGGACATGTGCGCCGCGCCGTACATCCCGGCCATCCGCCCGATGCCGGACAGCCCCTCCATGCGGCCGTCGAGGTCGAGGTAGTTGGGCACCGAGAAGACGGCCAGATAGGCGCCGACCCAGGTGGAGAAGCGCGACTCGGGGCCGAAGACCAGGCCGCGCACGTTCGAGTGCAGCCCGTCGGCGCCGACGACCAGGTCGAACCGCCTGGACGGCCCGCGCTCGAAGGTCACCGTGCCGTCCTCGGCGATGGCGGTGATGGAGTCGTCGAAGACGTACTCGATGTCGGCGCGGGTGGCGTCGTAGAAGATCTCGCTGAGGTCGTCGCGCATGATCTCGACGTGCCGGTCCGACACGGCCGTGAAGACGCGCCGGAGGTCCAGCTCCACGGCCCCCTCCTGGCCTTCGCGATACATGGTGAGCCAGTTCGTGCCGGTCTTCTTGGCCGTGATCGGGTCGATCAGGCCCATCTTCTCGACGATGTCCATCGCGGGTCTGAACAGGTCGATCGCGTGGCCGCCCGTCTTGCGGAGCGACGGGGCGCGCTCCACGACGGTGACGTCGAAGCCGTACCTGTTGAGCCAGTACGCCAGCGCGGGTCCGGCGACACTCGCGCCGGAGATCAGGATCTGCATGGTGACACCCCCTTACCTAACGGATGGTAAGCGACCCGGAGCGACGCCCGCAAGAGGTTACTTAACGATAGGTAAGAGGTGGACCATGAAGCCACGACCCGAGCCCGAACGGGCTCGGGTTCAGCGATCAGTAGACGGCGATGTAGAGGTCCGCGCCACCGGGGTGGTGCACCTCGAGGTCCGTCCTGAACGCCCGCGCGGGCGTGCCGCCCGACTCGGTGTGCTTCCACACCTGCTGCCAGGCGTCGACGATCGCCTGCGGCATCTGACCGCGCGCCTCGACCCGCAGAGCCGGGCCCGCGGGAACGCGTACGGCGACCATGCCCTCGGGCAGCCTGGGGACCGTCCGCACGCCGATGCCGACGATCTGTGTGTAGGCGCCGTGATGGTCGCCCTCGTAGTCGGTCAGCACCGCGTAAAGGTTCTCGTCGACGCGTCCCGGAATGTGGGCGAACGCCCCGGGGGCGCCCGCCCGCTGCCACAGCACGGGCAGCTTCGCCCTGGCGGGGTCTATCTCGTCGGCGTTCGAGGTGCGTACGGCGATACCGACGACTGTCAGCTCGTTTCTCTCAGTGACCTCCACAGGCCCTCCATCCCCCTAAGTATCCCGGCCGATCATATGGCCATAACAATCGGGAAACTCCTCATTAGCCACCCAGCGCATAAGATGGACGAACGTGAAGTTCCTTAACGGCCTCGAGCCGCAATGCGACCTGACGTACAGCGACGTGTTCATGGTCCCGTCGCGTTCCTCGGTCGGTTCCCGGCTCGCGGTCGATCTTTCGACGAACGACGGCACGGGCACCACCATTCCGATCGTCGTGGCGAACATGACCGCGGTCGCCGGCCGGCGCATGGCCGAGACGATCGCCCGCCGGGGCGGCATCACCGTGATCCCCCAGGACATTCCCATCGATGTCGTGACAGAGGTCGTCGACTGGGTCAAGAAGCGCGACCTGGTCCACGACACTCCGCTCACGCTGACGCCGCACGACACGGTCGGCGAGGCCATGCAGCTGCTGCCCAAGCGCGCCCACGGCGCGGTCATCGTCGTCGACTGGGACAACCGGCCGACCGGCGTGGTGACCGAGGCCGACTGCCAGGGCGTCGACATGTACACGCAGCTGTCGCAGGTGATGTCGAGCGAACTGCTGACGCTGCCGGCCGGTCTTGAGCCGCGCGCGGCGTTCGACCGGCTGCACGGGGGCCGCCACCGCCTGGCGCCCATCGTGGACGCCGAGGGCCGCCTGGTCGGCATCCTGACCCGCACGGGCGCCCTGCGCGCCACGCTCTACCAGCCCGCGCTCGACGCCGCCGGCCGGCTGCGCATCGCGGCCGCCGTCGGCGTGAACGGCGACGTCGCGGCCAAGGCCAAGGAACTGCTCGATGCCGGGATCGACTGCCTGGTGGTCGACACCGCGCACGGGCACCAGGAGAAGATGGTCTCCGCCCTGCGCGCGGTCCGGGCCCTCGACCCGGGCGTGCCGGTCGCGGCGGGCAACGTGGTGACCGCCGAGGGCGTGCGCGACCTGGTGGACGCGGGCGCGGACATCCTCAAGGTGGGGGTCGGCCCCGGCGCCATGTGCACGACGCGGATGATGACCGGGGTGGGGCGGCCGCAGTTCTCGGCCGTGCTCGAATGCTCGGTGGAGGCGCGGCGGCTCGGGCGGCACGTGTGGGCCGACGGCGGTGTCCGGCACCCGCGTGACGTGGCGCTCGCCCTGGCCGCGGGCGCGGCCAACGTGATGATCGGCTCGTGGTTCGCCGGGACGTACGAGTCGCCCGGTGACGCGCGCACCGACGCCGACGGACGCAGGTACAAGGAGAACTTCGGCATGGCGTCCGCGCGGGCCGTGCGGCTGCGCACGGCGGAGGACAGCCCGTTCGATCGGGCCAGGAAGGCGCTGTTCGAGGAGGGGATCTCGACCTCGCGCATGTACCTGGATCCGCGGCGGCCGAGCGTGGAGGACCAGATCGACGCGATCGTGGCCGGGCTGCGGTCCTCGTGCACGTATGCGGGGGCGGCGAACCTGGAGGAGCTGCACGAGCGCGCGGTGGTCGGCATCCAGAGCGCCTCCGGCTACACCGAGGGCATGCCGCTGCACCAGAGCTGGTAGCGCGGCTCAGGCTCCGGCTGGCTCAGGTGCGGCGCCGGCCGCCTGCCGCTGGCTCCGCACCAGAGCCGGCTCAGGTGCGGCGCCAGCCGCCTGCCGCGTGGATCCCGCCGTCGACGTGCAGCGTCGTGCCGGTCACGAACCTGGCCAGCTCACTGGCCAGGAACACCGCCGCGCCCGCCGCGTCGGCCGGCTCCCCGAGATGCCCGAGCGGCGGCAGGCGTACCGGCTCGAAGGGTCCGTCCGCCATCCGCTCCCGCACCTGTGTCTCGCCCTCGGTGGGCAGCCCGTCGGGCGCGATGGCGTTCACCCTGATGCCCAGGGGCGCGAACTCCAGCGCGAGCGACTTCGTCAGGCTCTCCAGCCCCGCCTTCATCGCCGCGTAGACCGCGAACCCCGGCGCCGCCTGGTGCGCCTCGCTGGAGGTCACGTTGATGATCGACGCCCCGGCGCCCATCATCGGCAGCATGCGGCGGATCATGCCGGTGACCTGCGTGAAGTTCTCCTCGATCAGGGTCCGCTCGCCGCGGGCCGTGGTGTCGGCGAACGCGGCGTGGAAGGTCCCGCCCGCGTTGTTCACCAGGATGTCCACGCGCCCCCACCGCTCGTGCACGGCCTGCGCGAACACCTCCACGGCCACCGGATCCCGTACGTCCAGGGTCATCGCCAGCTCGCTGCTCTGCTGCGGCTTATCGCGGTCGCAGATCGCGACATGAGCCCCGAATGCCGCGAACGTCTCCGCGATCGCCCGCCCGATCCCCCGCGTCGCCCCGGTGATCACGGCGACGCGCCCGGTGAGCAGGATCGCATCGGCGGAAAGGGCGGCCATGAACGATGACCATATCCCGACCGCATAGAGTCGTCGGGTCCATTCCTGATCGCCAATATTCGTAACAGGAGCAATTCGTGGCACTCGAGAAGCCGGAAATCGACTTCCCGGAGGGCAACCCGCCCACCGACCTGGAGATCGTCGACATCGTCGAGGGGGACGGCCCCGAGGCCAAGCCCGGCCAGAACGTCAGCGTCCACTACGTGGGCGTCGCGTTCTCGACCGGCGAGGAGTTCGACGCGTCGTGGAACCGCGGCGAGGCGTTCGAGTTCCCGCTCGGCGGCGGGCGTGTCATCGCCGGCTGGGACCAGGGCGTGGCCGGGATGAAGGTGGGCGGTCGCCGCAAGCTGGTGATCCCCGCGCACCTCGGCTATGGCAACCGCGGCGCAGGCGCCCGCATCAAGCCGGGCGAGACGCTCATCTTCGTGGTCGACCTCCTGGGCGTCCGCTAACACCCTGGGGCGGGTCGCACACCCGCCCCACCCCTCAGGGGGCCCATCGCCGGGCAAAATGCTGGTCTTGGCGCGACGGATTTGTCGGCGAAGTACGGCAACATAGGGCATGTGCTGTTGATCGACGTGGTACGGGTTTCGGAGGCTGTGACGCGCACGTCCGCCCGGCTCGGCAAGGTCGGCCATCTGGCCGAACTGCTCGGCAGGGTCGGTGCCGACGAGGCGGAGATCGCCATCTCCTACCTGTCGGGTGAGCTCCCGCAGCGTCAGGTGGGCGTGGGCTGGCGGACCCTTCAGGATCCGCCTCCCGCCAAGCTCGCCGCCACCGCCACCCTGACCCACGTCGACGCCCTGCTGTCGAAGATCAAGTCCGTCTCCGGCCAGGGCTCGCAGGCGGCCCGCAAGGCTCTGGTCACCGAACTGTTCGCCGGGCTGACCAGTCAGGAGCAGGCGTTCATGCTCCGGCTGCTCGGCGGCGAGCTGCGCCAGGGCGCCCTCGACGGCGTGATGATCGAGGCGATCGCCAAAGCGTCGGGCGCGCCGTCCGCCGACGTGCGGCGGGCGCTCACGCTGCGCGGCTGGCTGCCCGCCGTGGGCGCGGCGGCGCTGAGCGGTGGCGTGGCGGCGTTGCACGCCTTCAAGCTGGAGGTGGGCCGGGCGGTCTCGCCCATGCTCGCCGGCAGCGCCCCGAACGTCGCCGCCGCGCTGGAGAAGGCGGGCACCCCGGCCGCGCTGGAGTGGAAGCTCGACGGCGTACGCGTGCAGGCGCACCGCTCCGGCGACCAGGTGCGCGTGTTCACCCGCACGCTCGACGACATCACCGCGCAGGTGCCCGAACTCGTGGAGGCCGTGCTCGGCCTGGCCTGCGACGATCTCGTGCTCGACGGCGAGGTGATCGCGCTGCGGCCCGACGGGCGGCCGCACCCGTTCCAGGTGACGGCCAGCAGGGTGACCACCAAGACCGGCGTCCCGCGACTGCGGGAGGACACGCCGCTGAGTGTGTTCTTCTTCGACGCGCTGCGGGTGGACGAGGCCGACCTGCTCGATCTCCCCTACGCCCAGCGCCAGGAGGTCCTCGGCCGGACCGTCACGCCCGGTCTGCTCACGCCGCGCCTCGTCACGGGCGAGGTGCCGGAGGCGGAGAAGTACTTCATCGACGTGATCAAGGCCGGCCACGAGGGCCTGGTCGTCAAGTCGCTGGCCTCCCCCTACGCGGCCGGCCGCCGGGGCGCCGGGTGGATCAAGGTCAAGCCGCGGCACACGCTCGACCTGGTCGTCCTCGCGGCCGAATGGGGTCACGGCCGCCGCGAAGGCAAGCTGTCCAACCTCCACCTCGGCGCCCGCGACCCGGAGAGCGGCGGGTTCGTGATGCTGGGCAAGACCTTCAAGGGGCTGACCGACGAGCTGCTCGCCTGGCAGACCGAACGCTTCCTGGAGCTGGCCGAGGGGCCCACCGACGAGTGGACCGTCAGTCTGCGGCCCGAGCTGGTCGTGGAGATCGCCTTCGACGGGGTGCAGCGGTCGCCGCGCTATCCCGGGGGGATGGCGCTGCGGTTCGCGCGGGTGCTGAGGTACCGGCCCGACAAGCGGGCCGCGGACGCCGACACGGTGGAGACCGTCCGGTCGCTCATGCTCTGACCCTTTTGGTACGGCCCTTGTTGCTGCTGGGATGCCCTCATCTACCCCCAAGGTGACAGAGTCGGCGTTTTCCGGCTGCCCCAAGATCCCCGGCGTACGCTCAGCGTTCTGGTCGACTCGTGACCAAAGTGAGATATTTCACTGAATGTCCCATTAAGTTGTCTTTACTCGCTGTTTGTCGCATATGTTCGACCACGTTCGCGGGGCACCCGCCCCGAGCGAGGGATCGGCCGACGCGCGCCCCCATATCCGCCCCGACCTGGCCTTTCCCTGTCCTGTCCCCTAGCTAGGACTGTGGTTTACCTTGGGCCAGCACTCCTACAACCCGAGCCGTCCGAACCCGGAGAGCCAGAAGAAGGCTCCAGGCAAGCGCCGTTGGGTCACCGTCGCGGCCGGTGCGGCCGTCGTAGCCGCCGCCTCGACCACCGCCTGGGCGGCCGTCGCCAACGACGACGCCCCCAAGCCCACCGCCGCGCTGGACGTGTCTCCGTCCCCCACGTACACGAGGACCGACACCCCTTCCCCCGCCCCCAAGACCCCCGAGCCGAACAAGCCCAGCACCAAGTCGGCGGCCCCCAAGCCCTCATCCAGCCCCAAGGCCACCGCTCTCCCGAAGGCCGGAGCCGCCCAGCCGCCGATCAAGCCGACCGACAAACCGAAGACCGAGCCGGTTCGCAAGGTGAAGACCGAGGTCCACAAGCTGAAGACCCGGGTACTCAGCTCGGGCACCTGTGGCGCGTCCTACTACGACGAAGGGCAGATGACCGCCAGCGGCGAACGCTTCGACCCGTCGGCCATGACCGCCGCCCACAAGACGCTCCCGCTCGGCAGCAAGGTCCGCGTCACGAACCCGGCGAACGGCGACTCGGTCACGGTCCGCATCAACGACCGCGGTCCGTACGTGGGCGGACGCTGCCTCGACCTCTCGGCGGCCGCCTTCTCCGCCATCGGCGACACGGGGTCCGGGGTCATGCGGGTCAAGTACGAGGTCCTTGCCCGCTCCTGACGCCGAGCCCCGCGGTGCGTTAACCTCCACCCATGCCACACCTCTGTGACTGATCAGCAGCCGCCCGGCCCATGACCGGCCGGGCATCCCGCGAAGCGACCCCCCTCTTCGCCCGTCCGGCCCAGGACCGGCCGGACGGCTTGGCTGCTTGGAGTCACCAGGTGTCATCCGTTCCTTCCCGCCTGCCCGGAAACTCGCTGCTCGCGCTGCTGCGCGGCAACCCCGACTTCCGCCGGCTGTTCCTCGCCTCCGCCCTCAGCCTGTCCGGCGACTGGTTCACCTTCGTCGCCCTGAACGCCTTCGTCTACCACCGCACCGGCTCGGCCGGGCTGACGGCTCTGCTGTTCGCCGTCGAGTCGCTGCCCGGCATCCTGCTGATGCCGCTCATCGGCTCGCTGACCGACCGCCTGGACCGCCGCCGCCTGCGCGTCGCCTGCGACCTGGCCGCCATCGTCCCCCTCGCGGGCCTGCTCGCCGCCTTCCACCTGGGGTCGGTCCCCATGGCGCTGGTCTCGCTGGCCGCGCTGTCGCTGTCGGCCGCGGTGTCGAGCCCGATCCCCGAGGTCGTACTCCCCAACCTCGTCGCCCCCGACCGGCTGCCCACCGCGCAGGCCGCGCTCGGCAGCCTCTACTCCTCCGGCCTGCTGCTCGGCGCCGGGCTCGGCGGCCTGGCCACGGCCGCCTGGGGCAGCACGGCCACGCTGCTGGTCGACGCCGCCTCCTTCGCCGCGTCCGCCGTCCTCATCGCCCGCATCCGCCGCCCCTTCTCCACGGCGACGGAGGCCCGCCGGACGCGCGTACATACCGACACCGCCGAACTGTGGCGCTTCATCCGCGCCACTCCCACCGTGGCGGCCCTGCTCCTGCTGACGGCGGGCCTGCGCCTGTGCTACGGCGTGGTCGGCCTCCTGCCCGTCTACGCGCTCGAACGGTTCGGCACCACCGACGCCGGAGTCGGCGTTCTCTACATGGCGCAGGGGGTGGGCGCCGTGCTCGGGCCGTTCGTGGGGCGGTGGCTGATCGGGAAGTGGCGACCGCTTGGGAGGGGGCGGCTGATCGGGACGCCGTCGCGGTGGCGGTTGATCGTGTCGGGTGGCGCTCTGGCGGTGTTCGGGCTCGGCTACCTCGCCCTGGCCCAGGCCGGTGGGCTGTGGTCGGGCGTACCCGCCGCCATGGTCGGCCGTCTCGGGGTGGGCGCGTGCGCCATCCTGGCCATCAACGGGCTGCAACTGGCCAGCCCCGACCACATCCGCGGCCGCGTGATGGTCACCGCCTTCGGGCTGTCGTCGGGGCTGCAGGGGGTGTCGTCGCTGGCGGTGGCCCCGCTGGCCGTCGCGCTGGGCATGGCGGGGGCCACGCGCGCGCTCGGCGTACTCGCGGTCGGCTTCGCCCTGGTCTGGCTCTTGTACGCGCTCCGGCTGCCGGAACCAGCGGAATGAGGCTTCGACAGGTCGGATGGTGGGCGTAAGGACATGCGTCCGCAAAGCCTCGGCCCTATGCGCTCAAACCCAGCCTGACCAGCGCATATGCGGGTAAACAGGCATTGACCGCAAGGCCACGCTCCGCAGCGGACACGCCGTCCATCGGTCCGGAAAGGCGTGGCCGACGCGAGATCGCCTGTGCCGCGCAGACATACGGAGGTGCAGTACCCGTGTCCAACGACTCGATGGACAGGACCGCCGATCAGGGGAGCTCTGCGGCGTTCGGCCCCAAGATGCTGGCGGACATCCAGCCGCCCTTCATTCCCGACGGTGCCTCGGCGATGACCGTCCTCGTCGACTGGCCTCCCGGCCACCCCGGCGCCGCTCCGCACCGCCACTCGGGGCCGGCCTTCGGCTACGTGATCGAGGGCGCGGTCCTGTTCGAGCTCGAGGGCGAGCCGGAGCGCGTGATCAAGGCCGGAGAGACGTTCTGGGAGCCGGGCGGCGACGTGATCCACTACCAGGACGGCAACGCCTTGCCGGACGCGCCGACCAAGTTCGTCGTGTTCATGCTGTGTGAGCCGGGTCAGCCGATGCTCACGTACGTCGAAGAAGAGGAGCTGGCGCAGCGGGCCCACCTGCGCGCCCCGCGTCCCACCGGCGGCTGATCCGCCTGTTCGATACAGCGGACCCCGCGTCTTTACCTGGCGGCCGGAGAGCCGGACATCGGCTCTCCGGCCGCCGAGCTGTCGGACCGGTGATCAGGTGCGCACAAGGGTGCGCATGGACGGCAATGCCGTGGCGCCATGGGCTCAGGGGGCGAGGTTGATGGTGCCTGGGATGCCCTGCCGGGTCATCTTGGCGTACGGGGACAGCGCGCTCGCCTGGGCGAGCAGCGGGGTGGCCGTGTCGCGTTCGACTCCGGGCCAGGTCACGACGAGGTCGGCGCGTAGCTCGTAACCGCCGTCGGCGGGGTCGCGGCCGAACGCGACGGTCACCTCCACGGTGATAGGTCCGGGGTCGAGGAAGTGCCGGCGGGCCAGCAGGCTGAGGGCGCCGTGGAAGCAGGCGGCGTACCCGGCGGCGAAGAGCTGCTCAGGGTTCGGGCCGGTGACGTCACCGCCCAGTTCCTCGGGCATCCGCATCTCCAGATCGAGCACGCCGTCGGCGGAGCGGGCCCGGCCGGTGGCCCGGCCGTGAGCGGAGCTGCCGCCGCTCACGGCGACGCGCGTGACATAGAGCGGTTTGAACGTGGAGCCGCGGTAGTCGTGCTCCGTGGACAGTGTCGGGTCGTTCACCGGTACGCCTTTCAGCGGCACACGGGGCGCCTGCGGTAGGGGGAGGCTGGTCATGGGCGGTGCCAGCGCTGCAACTTGTCGGGGTTCAGCACGATCCACACTGCGGTGACCTCGGCTCCGGCGACGCTCACGTCGGCCACCGCCACCGCTCGGCCCGCCTGGCGCAGGACCAGGCCCGTCCGGCCGTTCACGGACTCGACGGCCACCTCGGTGCCGGACTGGCCGGTCAGCAGGGCCGTGACGAACCGGGCTACCGCGTCCGCGCCGTAGGTGGGGCGTACGGCGGCGCGCAGTTTGCCGCCACCGTCGCTCACGACCATCGCGTCCGCGGCCAGGACCGCCCGCAGGGCCGCCGCGTCCCCCGTGTCGCAGGCCGCGGCGAACCGGCGCGCGACACGATCGTGTCTGGCGAGCATCGCTCGGTCCGGCCTGGGCGGCTGGAGCACCGGACCCGTGCCGGGCTCGGGCCAGCGTGCCGGGCCGGCGGCGGGCTCCGGCCGGCGCACCGGACCGGCGGTGGTGAACGCTCCGGGTCGCGGTGTGCCGCCGGGGGCGTGGCTCGGGGCGGCAGTGGCGAGCAGGTCCAGGCAGAGACCTCCGGCGACCCGCGTCAGCCAGGCGCGCGGTACCGCGATGACGGCGCGTTCTTCGTCGTCGAGGGCGTACCAGCGGCGATAGGTCTCAAGGACGATCCAGTCGGCCGTCACCTCCGAGCCGAACATCCACAAGGCGATCTCGAGGAGGTGCTGCCGTTCGTCGAGCATCTCCGCCAGCGTCCCGGCGCTCACTTCGGTCATGTCCTGCCGCCCTGTTCTTTCGGTGTCGGCAGTTAAGACCACGCAGCCGGTCTTGTTGTGACACCACGAGAGGCGGACGTACTGGGCGGCGGCGGACGGTCTGTCAGACCAGGTGGTGTGACCGTTCGAAGGCGCCGAGTTTGGCCGGGTTGACGATCCACATGACGTGGTGGATGCCCTGCGGCGAGGCCTCGATGGTGAGCAGGACGACGTCGGTGTGGTTGCGAGGGACGAGCACGCCGGCGCGCCCGTTCGCTTCGACCCACGTCATCTCGGCGCCCGGCCAGAATCGTGGCGCGTACGCGGCCAGGAACTTCGCCACGCGGGTGCTGCCCAGCAGCGGGAATCGCGCCGCCCCTCTGATACCGCCGCCGTCGGAGGAGCTGACGACGTCCGCGGCGAAGAGGTCTTCGAGAGCGGCGACGTTCCCCGTCTGGGCGGCGTCCAGGAAAACGGCCAGGAGACGCCGATGCTCCATCTTGTCGATGGGCTCGCGTCGTGCGGCGGTCAGGCGTTTGCGGGCGCGGCTCACGAGCTGACGAGCGTTGACCGGGGTGAGCTGAAGGATCTCCGCGATCTGTGTGTACGGGTAGACGAAGGCCTCGCGCAGCACATAGGCGGCCCGCTCGGTGGGGGCGAGCCTCTCGAGCAGCAGCAGGAAGGCGAGTTCGAGAGCTTCGCCCCGTTCGGCGCCCAATGTGGGGTCGAGGCTGGTGTCGACGGGTTCGGGGAGCCAGGGCCCTATATAGGTTTCGCGTCGCGAATGAGCGGAGCGAGCGACGTTGATGGCCAGGCGGGTGGTGATCAACGCCAGGAAGGCCGAGGGGTTCTCGATGGTCGCGCGGTCGGTGTTCTGCCAGCGCAGCCAGACTTCCTGAAGGATGTCCTCGGCTTCCACCGCGCTGCCGAGCATCCGATAGGCGATGCCGAACAGGCGCGGGCGCAGCTCGACGAAGGCGGATGCGGCCTGATCGAGTGCGCTCGCCTGTTCCAGGGATTCCGCAGGCATACACCTACCCCCGTCTCCGCGGCATCGGCGGCTCACGCACCCTGATCGCCGCGCCGGGAGTCGTCCTCCAGCGCCTCGACCGCGCCGAGCAGACCCCGCAGGCCGATCTCCTCGCGCTCGGCGTCCGTCGGATCGAAGAGCCATTCGGTGACCGGCAGTTCGGCGGCCTCCTCCGCACGGCTCGCCTCGATCAGGGTCACCTCCTCCTCGACCTCGATCTGGAGTTCGTACAAGAAGCCGTCGTCGCCGCTCGGAGCGCTCATGATTCCTCCATACGTGGCTTGGGTGTGCGGTCAAGGCGACCGGAAGTGAAGACGGGTGGCTACTGGGCGGCGCTCTGCTCGAGCCAGTCGCGGTAGCGGAGCTTGCCCAGGGTCGCGCCCTCACCCGGCACCAGCGTCCGCTCGCCCGGCACGCTGCCGTAGTAGCGCGCCTGCGGGTCGGCGACCACCGTGCGCGGGTCGCCCCACGCGGCCAGGGCGTCGCGGAAGAACTCATCCATCCGTGACTGCTCGGGCCCGGCCACCTCGACCCGGCCGTTCAGTGGCTGCCCCACCGCGACCCGGCCGACCGCCTGCGCGACCTCTTCACCCGCGATGGGCTGGAACCGCACGGGCGCGATCCGTACCTGGTCGCCCTCCGTGGACTGGTCCGCGATGCTCCGGATGAACTGGAAGAACTGGGTCGCGTGCACGAGCGAGAACGGGATCCCCGACTTTTCGATCAGCTGCTCCTGAGCGATCTTCGCCGCGAAGTAGTCGTTCTCCGGCATCCGCTCCGTCCCCACCACCGACAGCGCGACATGATGCCCGACCCCGGCGACCGCCTCGGCGGCGAGCAGGTTGCGGGTGGAGGTCTCGAAGAACTCCATCACCGCGGCCCGCTCGAACGACGGCGAGTTCGACACGTCGATCACCACCTGCGCGCCCGCCAGCACCTCCGCCAGCCCTTCACCGGTGAGCGTGTTGACGCCGGTGCTCGGCGCCGCCGCCACCGCCTCGTGACCGTGCTCACCCAGCTTCGCCACCACGTTCGATCCGATGAGGCCAGTACCGCCGACCACGACGACCTTCATGGCACAGCCCTTTCCGTCCGCCGGGGCACCCATGTGCCAACCGGTCCGCCAGCTAAGACAGGGCAGCCTCCGGCCTTGTGACAGCTCCGGCGAAATTTCTTTTCTCGGGCCGCGGGTGACGCCGTCCGTACGTCGCTACTCCACGAGTTTTCCGACGCTGGAGACCTCGCGCATGAGCGCCGCGACCTCGGCGGGAATCGGCGGGATGGCCTCCCTCTCCACCGATCCGGGACCGGACCACACCAGGTTGACCTGCAGCGAGGGGTCGAGTTCTGGGTAGTCGGAGCGGTTGTGGCAGCCGCGGGTCTCGCGACGCTCCAGCGCGGTCTCGACCGTCGCGCGGGCGGCGAGCGCGGCGGACTTCAGGTCGAAGGCGTGGGCCAGGTCCTGGAAGCCGGCGATGTCCGGATGTACCCCGACGTCGGCGATGCGCGCCTCCACCGCGGCGAGTTCGGCGAGACCCTTCCGCAGGCCGCCCTCGTCACGTACCACGCCGGCATGCTCCGTCATGATGTCGCGGAGGGCTCGCTGCAGCGCGCGTACGTTCTCGGGGCCGTCCGCGGCGAGGAGTTCGTCCACCTCCGCCCGTGCCGCGTCGAGCGCCTCGGCCGAGCGGCGCTGGGCGTCGAGGCCCGCGGAGTACTCGGCCGCCGCCTGGCCGACGATGCGGCCGAAGACGAGGAGCTCGATGAGGGAGTTGCCGCCGAGGCGGTTGGCGCCGTGCAGGCCGCTGGCCGCCTCCCCGATCGCGTACAGGCCGTCGACGCCCGTGCCATGGTCTTCGGGTCGCACCCAGACCCCGCCCATCGAGTAGTGCGCGGTCGGCGCGATCTCGATCGGCTCCTTGGTGATGTCGAGCATCTGCAGCTCCAGAAGCGTCTGGTAGACGCGCGGCAACCGGGTCATGATCGTCTCGCGTGGCAGATGCGACACATCCAGCCAAACGCCGCCGTTCGGGGTCCCGCGGCCTTCTTTGATCTCTGTGTACGCGGCCAGTGCGACGCGGTCGCGCGTGGACAACTCCATCCGCTCCGGGTCGTACTTGGACATGAACCGCTCGCCGAGCTGGTTGCGCAGGATTCCGCCCTCGCCCCGGGCCGCTTCGGAGACGAGGGTGCCGGCCGCGTTCTCGGGGGCGATGAGACCGGATGGGTGGAACTGCACCAGTTCGGGGTCGCGGATGCGGCAGCCGGCCAGGATGGCGAGGCGGAAGGAGTCGCCGGTGTTCTCGTCCCTCCGGGAGGAGGTGCGCCGCCAGATCCGGGTGTGGCCGCCGGCGGCCAGGATCACCGCGTCGGCATGGATGACATAACGGCTGCCATCGGTCAGGTCGAACCCATACGCGCCGAAGACCGCGTTGTCACGGACGAGAAGGCGGGTGATGTACACGGTGTCGAGGATGGGGACATCCAGCTGCGCCGCACGGTTGATCAGGGTGCGCTGGATCTCGAGCCCGGTGTAGTCGCCGGCGTAGGCGGTGCGCCGGTAGGTGTGGGCGCCGAAGAAGCGCTGCGAGATTCGCCCGTCCTGTTCGCGGGCGAACGGCATGCCGTAATGCTGAAGGTCTTCGATGCCACGTGCCGCCCCCTCGGTGACGATTCTCACCGTCTCCGGATTGGCCAGGAGATAGCTCTCCTTGAGGGTGTCCGCCGCGTGTTGTTGCCAGGTGTCCTCGGGGTCCATCGTGGCGAGCGCCGCGTTGATGCCGCCCGCCGCGAGCGAGGTGTGCGCGTCCGCCTTCGGCCGTTTGCCCACCGCGAGGACGCCGACCCCGCGCTCGGCGAGTTCGATGGCGGCCCGCAGGCCGGCTCCTCCCGTCCCGATGACCAGGACGGACGTGGCGATCCGCTTCTCCGGCACGTGCATGGTGCTCCTTTGGCCGCATGGATGAAAGCCGTTACGGGAGCAAGACCGGGTAGCGGCGTGATTTGTGACATCCATCGAGGTGCTTCCCTCGTCCCTGGCCTGTCCCCCCACTGCCCAAGAGATAGGCGGCAGGTAATATGCCAGAAATATCCCAAAGCTCGCATTAGCCGACAAAAGGGATGCCGGAGCGGGGGCGATGGCAGTGGCTGATCCTGGAGATCTCGAACATGCGGCGGCGGTGTTCGTCAGTGTGCGGCCGCGCCTGTTCGGGATCGCGTACCGGATGCTGGGCGCGACCGAAGCCGAAGACCTGGTGCAGGACGTCTGGCTGCGCTGGCAGGCCTACGATCGCGCCACGGTGGGCAGCCCGGGCGGGTTCCTGGCGACGGTGACGATGCGGCTGGCGATCAACGCCGCCCAGTCCGTACGCATGCGCCGCGAGACCTGCGCCGGCCCGTGGCTGCCCGAACCCGTCGACACCGGCGCGGACCCGTACCTCGGCGCCGAGCGCGGCGAGGTCCTGGAGTCCGCGGTCCTGCTGCTCCTGGAGCGGCTCACGCCCGCCGAACGGGCGGCGTACATGCTGCGCGAGGCCTTCGACTACCCCTACCGGCAGATCGCCGACATCATCCGGCTCAGCGAGCCGGCCGTACGCCAGCTGGTCAGCAGGGCCCGCAAACACCTGCTCGTCGAACGCCGCACCCCCGTGGCCAGGGCCGAACAACGCAGACTGCTGACCGCCTTCGTCACCGCCGCCCGCTCCGGCGATCTGACCGCGCTGGAAGCGCTCCTCACCGCGGCCTGGTCGAGCACGAACGCGCGGTCTGCTTCACGAGTCGCCAGAGCTGGAAAGCCGCGGGTCCTGGCGACGCGCTCCGGCGCGGGCCCCGACAGCCGCGGCCATGATCGTGACGGCGACCAGCAGCACGCAACCGGCCGCGATGGCCGCGACCACAGCGGCCACGCCGATCCGCGGTGTCGCGAGCGGCATTGACAAGATGAGGGCGACGCAACCCAGGACGGCCGCCGGAGGGATGACGGGCTCGGTGGTGACAAGCGCGTGGACCGCCCACAGCGCGGCGAGATACACAGCGGCGGGGATGGCGACCGCGTAGCCGAGTGCCAGTGGTGACGCCGCGACGCCGCGCCCGCTCTGCTCCACCGCCACTTCGAGCCCGGCGCCGAGTGCCGCCAGGGCGGCGAAGATGCCGTAGTGGCCGTACCCCCACTGGTACGACCGATGACGGCGGTCACTGAGCCCCTCCCCGGCTTCCACGAGGAAGTAGAGCCACCAAAGAGCGAACAGCAGGACGAGGCCGCACCCGGCGATGACGACCAAGGGCGCCCTGATCTCGCCCGTTGCGAGCGCCCCTTCGACGCCCCGGCTCGCGGCCAGGACGCTCTCACCGAGCAGGATGATCGTGAACAGGCCGTAGCGCTCGGCGATGTGGTGCGGATGCCAGTTGGTGGCCCTGGCCCGCTCCGCCCACAGGGGCACCGCGAGTTCCAGGACATCCAGGAGAACGAAGGACAGCAGCCCGGAGAACCAGGGAAAGGCTCCCGTCCGCGCGATCAGGAAGCGAAGCGCCCAGCCCAGTGTCACGAGACTGATAGCGGCGGCGTAGCGCAGCGCGGTGCGGCGGCGCGCCCGGTCTTCGAGACCGGCCCGCAGCCATTGGCCGACGAGCCCGATCCTCATGATGACGTAGCCGAGGGTGACGATCCCGTAGTCGGAGTGATCGGCCGCGGCGGGCACACCGGCGGCGAGGGTCAGCACGCCGGCCATCTGCACCATGGTCAGCAGCCGGTAGGCGACATCGTCGGTGTCGTAGGACGAGGCGAACCAGGTGAAGTTCATCCACGCCCACCAGATCGCGAAGAACACCTGGAGGAACGGGACCAGCCCGGCGAGACCGTGACCGGCGGCGATGCTGTGCGCGAGCTGGGCGGTGACGCTGGCGACCGCGATCACGAAGGTGAGGTCGAACAGCAGCTCGAGCTGGCTCGAAGTGCGGTGCGGCTCGTCGATGGGACGAGCGCCCATCCGGACTCGGACTCGGATGATGCTGCCGGGTGATGGCAAGGTCTCGCTCCTGTGGCTGCGCGACGTCCTGGTACGTCGGAAAGACAGAGCAGCGGGCCGATCTGTGACAACCGGTTCTGAACCGTCCGGGCCCCACAGCGATGGCATTGGGACGGAGGCACCCCGTCATGCCGGATGCGATCGCCGTGCTACCCGTCGACGAACGTGACCGTCTCGTCGAGCGGCGCCCGGCCCGTACGGATGTAATCCACCGTGACGTCCTCGAACCCGATCGACATGCCGCAGAAGAGAATGAGCCCCTCCGGAGGCGACACGACCTCAGCGACGGTCTTACGGAACACCGACCAGGCCATCTGCGGGCAACTGTTCAACCCCTCGGCGCGCAACAGCAGCATGACCGTCTGCAAGAACATGCCGAGATCGGCCCACTGAGGCCGGCCCATGTCACGGTCGATGTAGCAGAACAAGGCGGCCGGCGCACCGAACGCCTGCCAGTTGCCGGCGGCGGCCCGCTGCCGCGCCTCCCAATCCCCCCGTGGAATACCGAGCGCGCCGTACCGCTCCTCCCCAAAAGCCGAGCGGCGCTCATAGTACGGAGACTTCAGTGACGGCGGATACATCTCGTACTCCCGCTCATCCCAAGCATCACCCGCCGCCACCCGCTCACCGGCGCGCTTCTTCAGCTCGGCCAACGGCCCACCCGTCACCACGTAGGCCCGCCACGGCTGCAGATTCGACCCGGACGGGGCCCAAGCCGCCGCCGACAACACCCGCTCCAGCACCTCGCGAGGAACAGGCCGATCGATGAACCCCCGCACCGCCCGCCGACTCGTGACCGCCTCATAGACGTCCAAGATCGCCATCTCCGTTCCTGCCCAACGTGTTTACACAATTGACAGTAGAGGAGCGGAAAATGTGACAAGCAGCGGTCAGGAATCACGCCCGGCTTCCAGGCTCGGTCCCCGGGGGATCCATGGCGGCTACAGGTCCGGGACGTCGTGGTGGTGGCGTCGGATGTGCGCCGCGAAGGCCCGCATGTATCCGGTCAGAAATTCGGCGGTGGCCGGCACCTGGATGTCGCCCTTGTCGTCGATCAGTCCCTTGCTGAAGTGGATGTAGGCCTCGGGCTGCCCCAGCACCGGGGAGTTGGTGAAGGACAGGATGGTCTTGAGATGCTGCTGTGCGACCGCGGTGGAGATCGGGCCGGGTGAGGTTCCGATGATCGCGGACGGCTTGCCGTTCAGCACATTGGATCCATAGGGCCGGGTCGCCCAGTCGATGGCGTTCTTCAGCGCGCCGGGGATGGACCGGTTGTACTCGGGGGTGACGAACAGGAGGGCGTCGGATGCCTTGATCGCGTCCTTGAACTCCAGGGCCACAGCGGGGTAGTTGGGGTCGTGGTCGTGGCTGTACAGGGGCAACTCGCCGATGGGGATCTCCGTGAGGCGGAGCTCCGGCGGCGCGAGCCGGCTCAAGGCCACAGCGAGCTTCCTGTTGATCGACTTCTGGGACAGGCTCCCGACGATGTAGCCCACGGTGTAGGTCATTGCGTTTCCTCTCGATCTCTTTATGTGCCGCCGTCGACATCGACGGTCTGGCCGGTGATGAAGAACGGCGTCCGTGATCCTTGTTCGGCGGACTAACCGTCGACGAACATGACCGTCTCGTCGAGCGGCGCCCGCCCTGTACGGACGTAATCCACCGTGACGTCCTCGAACCCGATGGACATGCCACAGAAGAGGATGAGCCCCTCCTCGGGTGACACGACCTCGGCGACGGTCTTGCGATACATCGACCACGCCATCTGCGGGCAACTGCTCAGGCCCTCGGCACGCAACAGCAGCATGACGGTCTGCAGGAACATGCCGAGATCGGCCCACTGAGGCCGGCCCATGTCACGGTCGATGTAGCAGAACAGGGCCGCGGGAGCACCGAAGCACTGCCAGTTGTCGGCAGCGGTCCGCTGCCGCGCCTCCCAGTCATCCCGCGCAATACCAAGAGCGCCGTAACGCTCCGCCCCGAAGGCGGATCGGCGCTCATAGTAGGGAGACTTCAGCGCGGGCGGATACGTCTCGTACTCGCGCTCGTCCCAGGGATCACCCGTGGCCACCCGCTCACCCGCTCGCTTCTTCAGCTCGGCCAACGGCTCGCCCGTCACCACATAGGCCCGCCACGGCTGCAGATTCGACGCGGACGGGGCCCAAGCCGCCGCCGACAACACTCGCTCCAGCGCCTCCCGAGGAACAGGCCGATCGGTGAACCCCCGCACCGCCCGTCGACTCCTGACCGCCTCATAGACGTCCAAGATCCCCACCTCCCATCTTTGTCTCGATCACGACGGTATCATTCAATACCATTCGATGACAAACGTGTCCGACACAAGTCAAAGCGGGGGTCGCGTCCGGGAGGCCGCGCCTGTACGAGTGGCGGCCACGCCCAAGCCTGGTTCGGTCGGCCGTTGTGGGAGATGGAGCCGGCCGACGCCGACGTCTACTTCGGGAAGGCGCCGCGCGGCACCGCGAAGGGCACCCGGCCGTCACGGGCCCAGGCGCTCAAGTCGTTCGTCTTGTCCCGCTTACGCCTCGTCGCCCGCGGGATAGGCGAACCGGGTCAGCAACTCCCTCAGCTGCTCGGATCCGTCAGACCCCAGGTCGGCGACCAGATGCTCAGCCAGCGGCTCCGCCGCCACATGGGCCGCGTCGAAAAGCTCGACACCCTGCGGAGTGATCTCCACCGCCCGCACCCGCCGATCCCCCGGAACGCTCTTGCGTACGGCCAGCCCCTTACGCTCCAGGTCGTCCACGACCCGCATGATCCCCGCCTTGTCCGTCCCCGTCGCAGCCGCCAGGTCCCGCTGCACCGTGGGCCCGCGGTCGACCAGCACGATCAGCACGGCGAAGTGCCGCAACTCGATGCCGAGCGGCCGGAGCGCCTCTGACATGACCGTGGCCGCGCGCCAGTGCGCCTGACGCAGCAGCAAGCCGAGAGCGAAGGGCGAGGCATCCCCCGGACGGTCGGTCGCACGCGAGGCGGCGGTCCTACGAGGAACATCGGCGCTCATGAGCGCTATATTACCGGCCATCTTTTCATTCGATACCGTAGCAAATGAAATTAATCACGTGCCGACGGTGTGGGCGCTCAGTCCCGTCCGGGTACGGCCATCTCACCGAGCAGGGACCAGTCGTCCTGAGGAACGGTCGCGTTCACGATGCGCGGCGTCTCGGCGAGGTACGGCGGCAGGGTCCGCTGCGCCTGCTTGAAATGCTCGGACTGAACGTGCGCCGCCCCGGCCTCGTCATCACGAAACGCCTCGACCAGCACATACTCGCTCGGATCCGCCACACTGCGCGACCAGTCGAACCACAGGCAGCCAGGTTCGTCGCGGGTCGCCTGGGTGAAGTCGCCGACGATCTCAATGAACCGGTCGGCGTGCTCAGGCAGGACGCGGAACTTCGCGGTAATGAAGATCATGGAGGCCATTTCCTTCGGTGAGCTGCGTACAGGTCGAGATTAGCGTCAGCCCCTCGCCGAATCGACGTACCCACCAGTGGTCTCCGGCAGACATAAGCGCGACGGCTCGTACAGTCGGCTGGCGTCAACACACGCATTGACGTCAGCCGGCGGCACGAGCCCGAAACGACAACCCGCCCAGGAGCCTGACCAGGCGTTACTTCACCAGGCGAACCGTCATTGGATAGCGGAACGGGTTCTCCGAGAGCGCCGAAATGCCACCGGCAATGGACAGCACGACCGCCGCCACCCAAATGAAGGGGAGAAGCACGACACCGATGATGGTGAACGGCAGCAGGAACGTCGCCCCCACCACCGTGAGCTGGAAGTTCAGGGCCTCCAACGCGTGCCGTCGAATGTAGGGCGAGGTCTTGCCGCCCGTCAGCAGCAGGATCAACGGCCCGATGACCGGGAACCCCACCAGCGTCAGCAGATGAGCCGCCGAAGCCCCGAGCCGTTCGTTGCTCTCCGGCGCCGCCTCGGGGCGAACCGGCGCGGGCATGGGGCGAATCCTGGGGATGGCACTCGTGCCGTACAGCTCCGCCATGATGGGCATCAGATCACCGTGCGTACGCGCGGTCATCGCGCGCTCCAGCCGGTCGTCGAACTCGAGCTTGTCGAAACGCCCCTCCGCGTAAGCCGCCTGAACGTGCTCGACCACGTGCTCACGGTCCTGGTTGGTGACGCGCAGGTGAGCCGGCGGCACCTGTCCCGGGCCCCGGTGTGTGGGTACCCCAGCCATAACAGCCATGCCTCTCCTTAGATTCGTGCAGTCTCCCTCCATACTGACCGCCGCACGTCATCATGGCCATCGGGAGAATCCCCGAGGTGTCCCCTAGATCACCCCGACGCGCGTGACCGTTTGGCGGTATAAAAAGGACTCATGAGATGGCGAGACCGCTACGGCATTCGGCGGCTGCGCGGTTCCAAAATCGCGAAGTTCGACCGGGAAGCCACTGACGCCGATATCGAGGCCCTCATCGCCTTCGCCAAATCGCGGCGAGGCGTCGAGTTCTTCGTCGAACCCGAAACCTTCGCGACCGACACCACGGCCGTCGCCGTGGCCGACGACGGCGAGTGGACCCGCCGCCGGGTCGGCTCCCCCGCCGTGATCCACAAGGTCGCCCGCGACCTGGCCCTGCCGGTGTACGACGTTCAGATCATGGGCTACCCACCCCGGATGCGCGCGTACAACGAACGGCGGCGTCGCGAGGAGAACCAGTAGCCGTCACAAGCCCCCGTCATCACGTCTCCACTCGCTCGGCGCCGGCCAGCACGTCACGTACCGAGGACCATCCGGCGAGAGCCTCCCGTACGTCCGTCCGGGTCTCCTCCCGCAGCGCCTGCGTGTGGGCCCGTTCGAGCACGTCGTCCAGGCGCTCGATCCGGCCGCTCGTCGCCGACCGCACCGCCGCCTCCACCATCGCCAGGCTCATCACGTTCTCGTGCACCTCGCCGGACGGCGGCTCCCCGGTCCGGAGCGCCCGCGTGAACACCTGCAAGGCGCCGGCGATCCCGGAGTACGGCGGGCCGGCCGGTTCACCGGCGTCCACCTCGGCGTCGAGGACCGGCTCGTGGTCGCCGTCCCAGAGCGCGGTGCCCTTCTCACCGCTGACCCGCCAGCTCCCGTTCCACGAGGTGATGTCGCCGGGACTGCACCAGCTGCCGTTGTAGACGTACCGGGTCCCGCCGTCCATCTCGAACACCACGGTCGCGTTGGCGTCCCCCGCGAACCAGCTCCACGGCGGGTTGTACGACTGGCAGTACGCCGTCACCGGCTCGGCCCGGAGCAGGAAACGCGCCGAGTCGAAAGCGTGGATCGCCATGTCGATGAGCAGCGGGTACGCCATCAGATCGCGAAACCCGCCGAACCGCTCGGACCGGAAGAACGCCGTGCTCACCGTCCCGATCGCGCCGAGCCGTGCGGTCATCCCCCGCAGCGCGGCGAGCTGCGGGTTCCAGCGGCGGGACTGGCTGACCATGAACAGTTCGCCGGTGACCTCGGCCGCGGCGGCCATGGACAGCGCCCGGCTCACGTTCTCCGCGACCGGTTTCTCACCGAGCACCGGCAGACCGGCGAACAACGCCTCGGTGGTCACCGGGTGGTGCGCCTCCGGAATGGTCACGTTGATCAGCGCCTGGGCGCCGGTCTGCCGGGCGAGGGCGACGGCGTCGGCGCCGACCGGGAGGTCCGGCAGGCCGGCCGAGTCGGCGACCTCCCGGGCCAGCGCCACGTTCAGGTCGGCGATGCCGGTGAGCAGCACCTCTGGCGAGTCGGTGACGGTGGACAGCCAGGCCCGGCCCATGCCGCCGGCGCCGACGATGACCACGCGGAGCGGATCCGCCGGGCTGGAGGGGATCGTCCGGAAGCTCACTGGAGCGGCCCCGTGTAGCCCTTGCCCTGGAAGAACTCCTCGGTCGCGTACCTCAGGAGCACGGGATGGCTCCGCTCCGGCCGGTCGGTGCGGGCCCAGGCGACGCCGTTCGCGATGACCCGGCGCACGTCCTTGTGGTGGTAGGTGGGGTATGCCTGGTCCCCCGGCCGGAAGTAGAAGATCTTGCCGTGGCCCCGGCGGAACGTGCAGCCGCTGCGGAACACCTCCCCGCCGCTGAACGAGCTGACGAACACGAGCTCGTCCGGTGCCGGGATGTCGAAGAACTCCCCGTACATCTCGTCCTCGTCGATGATCAGCGGGTGCGGCACGCCCTTGGCGATGGGGTGCGTGGGGTCGACCGTCCAGATGAGCTCACGGTCGTGCTCGTCACGCCAGCGCAGGGTGCAACTCGTACCCATGAGCTTGGTGAAGATCTTCGACCAGTGCCCGGAGTGCAGCACGACCAGCCCCATCCCGGACAGCACATGCCGGTGGACACGCTCGACGACCTCGTCGGCCACCTCGTCGTGCGCCGCGTGACCCCACCAGGTGAGCACGTCGGTGTCGGCCAGCACCTCCTCGGTCAGCCCGTGCTCCGGGTCGTCCAGGGTGACGGTACGGACGACGCACCCGTCGGCGAGGTTCTCCTCGATGCCCTCCGCGATCGTCGTGTGCATGCCCTTCGGATAGATCTTCGCCACGTGCTCCTCGATCTGCTCGTGACGGTTCTCGCCCCACACCGTCACACGCAGCGGGCCGGCAGTTCCGTTTGTCATGTCGAACCTTTTCTGCTGGGGGATTTACTTGACCGCGCCTGCCGTCGTGCCCGCGGCGACGTAGCGCTGGGCGACGACGAGCAGGACGATGGCCGGGATGGAGGCGAGCACGGCGGTGGCCATGACCGAGCTCCAGTCGTTCACATATGTCCCGATGTAGGTGTAGAGCCCGAGCGTCACCGGGCGCACATCCTCGGTCGTGGTGAGGGTGAGGGCGAACAGGAAGTCCGCCCAGGAGAAGAGGAAGGTGAACAGGGCGGCGGTGATGAGCGCGTTGCGGCTCATCGGCAGCACGATGGAGACGAACGTCCGGACGTGACCGGCCCCGTCGACCCGGCCGGCCTCCAGGACTGCCCGCGGGATGTTGATCATGAACGCGCGGACGATCAGGATCGCGAACGGGATGCCCGCGGTCGAGTCGGCGAGGATCAGGCCCGGGATCGAGTTGAGCAGTCCCAGGTCGTTGTAGGCGGTGTAGAGCGCGTTCGCGATGACGATCCCCGGGATCATCTGCGAGATCAGGATCCCGAAGAGGAACGCGCCCACGAAGCGGATCTTGAACTGCGCCAGGGCGTAGGCCGCCGGCATCGCGATCAGCAGGCTGAACACGACCGAGCCGAGGGCGACGACCAGGCTCGTGACCAGGTTGCGGCCCTGCTGGCCGAGCGCGGTGGCGTAGCCGTCGAAACTGAAGTCGAACGGCAGCCACGGGGTGCCGACCGCCGAGCCGCCCGGCTGCAACGAGACGTTGACCATCCAATAGATCGGGAACAGCAGAACGGCGAGGATGACGATCCCGGCGACAGTGCTGCCCCAGCCGGCCCGGGTGCGCCTTGTGGTGGTGGTCATGACGGCCTCACTCGTCCACGGCACGCCGGTTGGCGCGCAGATAGAAGATGGCGAACACCAAGGAGATCGCGATCAGGATGTTGCCGAGCGCGGCACCCTGACCGAAGTCGAACTGCTGGAACGACAGGTGGTACGACTGCGTCGCGATGGTCTGGCTGGCGTTGGCCGGCCCGCCGCCGGTCAGCGCCAGGATCACGTCCAGCACCTTGATCGTGTAGACCACGCCGAGCACCAGCACGACGCTCACCACCGGACGCAGCAACGGCCAGGTCACATATCGGAACCGCTGCCAGCCCCCCGCCCCGTCCAGCGCGGCCGCCTCGTACAGGTCCTCCGGGATGTCCTGGAGCCCGCCGTAGAGGATGGTCAGGTTGAACGGGATGCCGATCCAGATGTTCACCATGATCACCGCCACCAGGGCCAGTGAGGTGCTGGTCAGCCAGCCGGGGTGGTCGCTCGCCACCCCGATGGCGGCCAGGAACCGGTTGAGCGCGCCGTTGTCCTTGTCGAGGATCCACCGCCAGACCGCGCCGGAGGCGATCAGCGGGATCAGCCACGGCAGCAGGATCAACGACCGGAGCACACCGCTGAGCGGGAAGCGGCGCCGGAAGAACATCGCCAGGGCCAGACCGATGACGAACTGCCCGGCGATCGAGCCGGCGGTGAACAGGACGGTGTTCAGCATGGCCTTGCCGAACACCGGGGAGGACACCACCGCGGAGTAGTTGGCCAACCCGACCCACGGCGCCTCGCCGGTGTAGAAGGTGCTCGTCGAGTACTCCTGGAAGGCCATCACGAAGTTCTTGACGATCGGATAACCGAAGAACGCCACCATGTAGATCACGGCGGGGGCCAGGAACAGCACCTGCGCCGCGCGGGTCTGGAAGCGGAGCGAGTGCCAGAAGCGGGGTCCGGCAACGGTCCTGTCATCCGCCACGGTCACCGGCGGTGGTGGATCTGCCTGACGTTCCATCGTGGACTGTTGTGGGTGCTCAACCATTCTGGGCCGTTTCCAGAGCCTTGGCCGGTGCGGCCTGGCCGGTCAGCGCGGACTGGAACGCGGTGTAGATCTTCGTGGCCGCCTTGGGCCAGTCCGCGCCGAGTTCACCGGTGCGGGCCCGCGCGGTCGGGATCTGGTCCACGAAACCGGCCATGTTCGGGTTGCTCGAGCTGAACTTCTCCAGCAGCGCCTTCTTGGTGGGGATGGTCTGGGTGCCCTTGGCGAGGCTGAGCTGGTTGTCGTCCGAGTTGAGACAGGCGACGACCTTGGCGGCCTTGGCCTGCTTGTCCTTGTTCCCGGTCTGCGGCACGGTCCACGTTTCACCGCCGAGCGGCGCGACGATCGGCTTGCCCGCGGCCGGTGCCGGGATCTGCGCCACCCCGTACTTGACGCTCTTGTCCTCGTCCAACGCGGGGAACTGCCACGGCCCGTTGACCGCCATCGCGGCCTTGCCCGCCCGGAACTGGTCGTTGACGTCCGCCTGGGTCCAGTTGAGAGCGGACTTCGACACCGAGCCGTCGTTCATCAGATCGACCCACAGCTGCACGGCCTGCGCGGTCTCCGGCGTCGCGATGTTCTTCTCGTCACCGCCGTTGGACCACATGAACGGCAGGAACTGCCAGGTGCCCTCGTAGTTCGCCGGTGCCGAGAACGCCAGCCCGTACGTGCCGCCGGAGGTCAGCTTCTTGGCCACCGTCCTCAGCTCCGCCCAGGTCGTCGGGGGCGTCACGCCCGCCTTGTCGAGCAGGTCCTTGTTGTAGAACAGCCCGATGGTGTTGGTGATCGGCTGCAGGCCGTAGAGCTTGTCCTTGTACGTCGAGGCGCTGACCACGCCCTCCACGTACCCGTCGGCCTTGAGCCCGAGGTCGTTCAGCGGGGTGAGGGCGCCGGTCTGGGCGATCTGCTGCAGATCGGGGTTGTCCAGCATCAGGACGTCCGGAAGGGTCCGCGAGGACGCCTGCTGGAGCACCTTCTGGATCAGGGTCGCGCCGGGCACCGCCTCGCGCTGGATGGTGACACCGGCCTGCTTGCCGCAGGCGTCGATGGCCTTCTGCCAGACCGCCTTGCTCGGGTCGTTGTTGTAGTAGTCGAGCACCCGCAGGGTCGAGGAGTCGCCGCCGCTGTTGGAGCCGCCGTTCGAGCCGCCGCCGCAGGCGGTGACTGCGAGAGACAGGGTGAACATCGAGGCGAGGGCGGCCTGGGCTCGGCGGGATCGGGAGGAACGGGGGGTGCGGGGGGAGCGGATCATGTCGCGTCCTTTCGGATACGGAAATTTCCGGGTGAATCGATTCGTCGATACGCATCGACGTCGGTTGTACAAGTGTCCGTCGATACGCATCGACGATGCATATCGCTGGCCGAGCCTGTCGGTGATCAGTTGGAGGGAGTAGGCATCACGGTCGTACGCCGGGTGAGTCGTGGCGCGACCAGGTCGATTGCGGGACGTTCCACCCCGGAACTCGGATCGAGTAACCAGAACAGCGTCTCCATCGCGCGCCGGGAGACGTCGCGCGGTTCCACGGAGATATTCGTGTACGGCGGATCGGACTGCTCGGCCCAACGGTCGGAACTGAGTCCGATGAGGGAGATGTCACGACCCGGCACGACGTCCTTCTTCCGCAGTGCGGTCAGCAGCGGCATGATCGCGTCGCTGTGCGGCACCACCACTCCGAGACGCCCGCCGGTCTGCCAGGCGTCGTCGCCGTGCGGCACCACCGCTCGGAGACGCTCGCCGGTCCGCCGGGCGAGGAGCCGATCGGCCGCGGCGGCCTCCTGCCCATGGTCGACCGGTTCGATCACCGTCAACGGAAGGCCGCGCACCTGCGCCTGCCGCCGCACCGATCGCAGGAAGCGGCCGACGTAGTTGAGTCCACGCTCCATCGCCGCGGCCGGGTAACCCACTACGACGATCTCGTCGTGGCCGGTGTCGGCCAGCTCCTCAACCGCCATCCGGGCCGCCGCCTCGAAGTCGAGGTCGACGCAGTGCAGCCCGGCCGGGTCGGCCGGCACACCGATGAGCACCACAGGAACGGACAGCGCGGCGGCCACCGGGACCCGCTCGTCCTGCTCCTCGATGTCCATCATGATGATCGCGTCACACAGGGCCCGTCCGGCGAGACGCCGCAGACCCGCGGAGCCCTCGTCCGCGGTCACGAGCAGAACCTCGTGATCGTGGGCGCGGGCCGAGCTGGCGATGGTCTCGATGAACGGCAGCAACCCGAAGGCATCGCCCCCGGCCCCGAAGCGCACCACCAGACCGACCACTCGGGTGCGGCGTCCCGCGAGAGCCCGGGCGCCGGCGTGCGGCTCGTAGGTGAGCTGTGCCATCGCGTCCAGGACCCGCTGCCGCGTGCGCTCGGAAATGGGTCGCTTGCCGGTCATCACATAGGACACGGTGCTTTGCGAGACACCGGCGATACGCGCGACGTCCTTGCTGGTGAACGCCGCCATGACACCTCCCTGGAGGATTCGTCGATGCGTATCAATCGCAAGTCCCGACAGGCTACGACGTCGGTCGTCCGAGCCACAAGACATCTCCCGGCAACATTTCCGCAATCCGGCCACCTCGTCATGATCAGCTAGGAATCGTGGCGATGGGCTGTCATATGCCCCGGATCGCCGAAAGGCTGGCCTCGCCGTGGGCACCGCTGCGACAAAGGGCCGGTCCTGCCGTGGGCACCCTGCGCCGGCAGGTGGTTCTCTGATTGTGAATCAGCACCGCGCGAAGATCGGATCGCGCAGATACGGCGTCGACGACCCGGAGCGTGCGTTCGACGGTCTGCGCGGCCCCGTGTACGCACGCATCGACCTGGACACCTTCGAACCCACCGTCTTCGGCGCGACCTGGTACCGGAGCCTAACGGCACACAGCCACAGCGACCGATCGACTTCGTCTCCCAGGTGGACGACATCATCGGAGCAGCCATCACCGAATGCGTGCACGTCAACCCCTGCGAGGCCGACATGATCCGCTGACTGGGCGCCGCGCTGACACACTGACGGTCGGCATGTCCTCGCCCTGCCGGTGTATGACGTGCAGATCCTGGGCCGTCCGCCTTGGATGCGTGCGTACAACGAACGGCGGCGACACGAGCTGAACCAGTAGCGACCGGCCCGCTCTGGCAGCACTACGCAGTCCTCATCTCGTCATCGACCGTCTGCCGGGTCGCCGCGATGTCGCCCTCGTAGTCGGCGTCCGGCATCCCTGCGGTTCTGACCAAGGACGCCTTGACCGCCCGTCCGGAGGCCGTGGTTGCGGGACCGGTCACCGCAATCCGCATTTCACCGCTGGTCACCATATTTGTGTCAGCTCGTTTTCCGATGTCAAGGACCGTCGAGAAGCTCCGAGACGGTCCAGTGGCCGTCACCTTCATCGAATCGGATGATCTGACGTCGTAGCTTCCAAGAGCAAACGAAAACCGCCGTCCGTATGGGGGAGGGTGTCGGTCGGGACAGTCAGTGCCAATCGGAAAACTGTGACCGGGCCCGTCGGATCCTCAGGCGGCTTGTGCGACCCGGTGGCATGAGGCACTCATACTCGATGGGGTACCACTTATGATCATGCTTTTGCAGCACTTTCGGTGGCGACGTTTAGACCCAGCTCGCAGAAGTTGCAGGCGCTGGCCCACCTTCGTAACAGCGACACCTGCGCGTGCCTGACCGCCGATCTCACGATTAGCACTACCATGGCCTGGCATTACGTTCACAGCGGGAACACGGGTGCCGCGGGCCAACTGGCGGGGGTTTCGCGCCCCTTCCCCGGCCACGCATGCTCTGACCGTGGGCCGGATAGCCAGCTTGATCCACGCCCTGACCAGCACTGACGTGAGGGCCAACGGGGGCTGCCGGGGGTGAGCGGCACGATCCACACGCCGTTCACGCAATGGCTACGCTCAACGAACTTAGGGTCATCGCATATAACGCTCAATTGTACTCATATACATCTATAACGATAAGAGGCTTTTTCTTGGTTAATATCTTTTCTGCAATCTTAGGATCTGGAGCGGTCTCGGACTTCTCCGGATCGAGGGTGGCGATACTCAAGTGAGCCTTGTCCCACTTGTTTGATTTCATCAATATCTTCACTGGCCGATTCTCGGCCAGAATTTCCCATTCGCGCTTTCGGAGACGTTCGACTGCCGCGTTGAGTGCGTCCTTTGCATCCGCAGCCTCAACATCTACTACCAGCGTGCGCGTAATTTCAATCCCACCGTCTACGGCAGCCTGGCTGCTTGTCTCCTCCACTACAGAGCCGATTCCACGTACATTGTCGAGAACAGCCGGGGCCACCTGAAACGTTCGCGGTGATCCGCATCCTGCAGCTAAGATAATGACCCCGAACAGAGCTAAGGCCAACCTGCCACGTCGGCGTTGCCGCACGAGATCTCCCTTCAGACCCTTGGTAGACCTACATTCAAATCATCTGCTTGTCCAGCATGCAGCGCGACCACACCTCCAGAATTCTTCGACAGATCCATTGCTCCATAGATGTTCCAGATCCCTCTGGCGATTGACAACGCTAGTTGAGTCTTTGCGATCGAGGTATCCCGTCTCCTTCCAATCCTTATATTTCTTGAACGACAGTAACGGATAACCGCCTAGCGGATTGTCGACCGTCACCCCGGAGCAACCACAATAGGCTTCGGCGGCTTCCCTGTCTGTTAGATTATGCCTGCTGCCATCCTTATTTTCATACCAGACATTCTGCTTCAGATATTCCATCCATGCCGCAGCCAATTGTATGGCCCGAGGTGCATGCAGGAGCTGATCAGTAACCTGTCCGAGCGTTGCCTTGCCCCAGTCCCTTTCTTTGTAGTAGTACTTTATGAGCATCATTCGAGCTTTGTAGATTTCAAGCTGAGTGATACCGATAGACGCACCCCAGCCTTTGTAGCCGTCAATCAAATGGTCTTTTGTCTTAGCCGCCTCCGCACCCATTCGACCGGTTCCCTCCCTGGCGTGCGCGCTTTCCCATATGATGACAGCTGCGAGGACGTTTTTATTGATATGGTGATTAGCGGCGGCGGACTCAATATCTCGCCAATATCTCACGACTTGTTCATACGCACCGTAGTACTTGTAGCGAGATGCGGAGCTGCCATTCGGGGCGGCTACCGCGCGACTACCCGCCTGACCGGCATTGAGCTTCGCCGCAACCTTCTGCATATTTCGCCATTCACCAAGCCTTGAGTCGTGTGGGTTTTCCTTAGCCGCCCTCTCCATCGCTTTGAAACTCTCCAGGCCACCGGCCGATACCCAGCTGAAGGCCAGCTGCTCATCAGTCATTGTGGGTGACCAGTTGGACATGTATTCGTTCTGTACTTTTTCGCTGGCGAACCAGAAGTTGGGCTGGTCGACGGGTCGGCCGTTGGGCATGATTTTCCAACCCAATCTCTTAAGTTCGTCTTCCCCGGCCCAGAATCTCTTTTCGTTCTCCACCTCGCGCATCCGAAGGTAGCTCGGATCGACAATTGCTTCTCCAGCACCGAAACAAACGGTGCAGCCACCGATTTCGTAGTCGTCCCGGACGGGTCCGTAGGGGGTGCCCCAGACTCCTCCCACTGCCGATCCGGCGTATGTGGGGGTAAGCCCAACTCCACCGACGCCGTCGGTGATGACAGTGGCGTGGCCGGTGGGATCGACGCCTGTGAGGGGTGAGGCGTTGGCGTAGGTGTAGTGGTTGGCCTGGACGGATGGGCTGGGGTTGAGGGTAGCGGTGTCGCGGCTGGTGAAGTTGCCGGTGCCGGGTTGGTACCAGCGGGCGTGCATGTTGACCTTGCCGGTGTCCGGGTCGGTGTACTCGCCCTGGTAGCCGAGCTGCGTTTTGGTGCCGGTCTGGGCGATGGCGGTGCCGAACGGGTCGTAGGCAGTGGAAGTCTGCAGGCTGCTGGTGAAGGTGGCCACCAGGTCGCCGTGCAGGTCGCTTAGCGTCGCCGCCGCTACGCTCGCGCCTTCCTTGAGGCCGAGCAGGGCGCCGCCGGGGTCGCGGCCGTATGTCGCCTGCACGGCGCCGCCGCTGTCGGTGATGGCGGCCAGGTCGTTGCCGAGCCCGGAGTAGGCGAAGGTCTGCTTGGCGGTGCCGCGGATGCGGGAAGTGAGGCGGTCGAGAGCGTCGTAGCTGTAGAGGCTGTCGCCGTCGGCGATGAGCCGGTCGAAGGCGTCGAAGGTGTAGGCGGTGGTGGCGCCGGCCTTGGTCTGGCTGGCCAGGGTGCCGCGCGGGGTGTAGGCGTAGTCGGTGCCGTCGCCGTTGGTCAGGCGGTTGCGTTCGTCGTAGGTGAACGTCGCGGTGCCGGCCTTGGTGCGGTTGCCCGCCTTGTCCCATTCATAGGCGGTGACGGCGCCGCCGGGTGCGGTCCAGGAGGTTAAGCGTCCGGCGTGGTCGTAGCCGTAGGTGTTGGTGCCCGCCCCGGCGGTGCCCGCAGTGATCTTGCTGGTGAGGTTGTCGTCCTTGTCCCACCCGTAGGTGATCTTCGCGAGCTGGGTGCCGGTGCTGGTGCCCTTGCGCAGAGTCTGGGTTTCGGGCCGGTTCAACTTGTCGTAGGTGAAGATCTGGGTGTCGACCGTGGTGGTGCCGGTCGTGGCGGTCAGCGAGGCCAGGTTGTACTTGTCGTAGCCGTAGGTGATCTTCCGGCCGGTGACCGGGTCGGTGGCGGTGGCCGGGCGGTTGCTCTTGTCCCAGGTGAAGGTGGCCGTGCCAGCCGCGTCGACACGTTGGAGGGGATTGCCGAGCTCGTCGTAGCTATAGCCGGTCTGCTGAGTGGCGCCACGCTTGATGGACAGCGGCAGGCTGCGGTCGTTGTAGTCGACGCTCAGGTCGCCGGCAGTGGTGCGGCGGCCGGCCAGGTCGTAGCCGAAGGTGCGCTCGGCAGTAGCGGCGCCGCCGCCCGCGCCGGTCTCGTTGGTTAGACGGCCGAGGTGGTCAAAGGTGCGGTCGATGCGTACCCCGCCGGGCTGGAGGGTGGCTTTCTGGTTGCCGGCCGCGTCGTAGATCTGGGTCCAGGTGCGGTCGGTGAGGTCCGGGTGCGCGGTGGTGGCCGGTTCGATCACCGTTTCGGCCAGGCCGAGGCTGTTGTAGCTGGTCCAGGTGGCGTTGCCGCGGCCGTCGGTGATGCGGGTGCGGGCGCCGGTGGCGTCGTAGCCGAAGCTGGTGGTGATCTGATCGCCGGCCGAGACCGGTTCGATGAGTGAGGTGGCACGGTTCAGCGCGTCGAAGGTCTGCTTGGTGATGTGGCCTTCGGGGGAGGTGGTGCTGATCGGGTTGCCCGCAAGGTCGTAGCCGTAGCCGTAGGTGCGCTGCACAACGCCAGCGGTGTTCAGGTCTTCGACGGCGGTCTTGCGGCCGGCCAGGTCGTAGTCAGCGGTACTGACATTGCCGTTCGGATCGGTGACCTTGGTCAAGCGTCCGGCCAGGTCGTAGTCCGTGGTGGTGGTGTTGGTCAGTGGATCGGTGACCGTGGTGGTTTCACCGGCCGCGTTGACCGTGAAGCTGGTGACCTTGTTGCCCTGGCCCGGGGCGGTCTGCTTGAGCAGCCGGCCCGCGTCGTCGTACTCCATCGTGGTGGTGTAGCTGGCGGTGGCAGGCTTGCGCTCAATCTGCGTGGCGGTGATCTGCCGGCCCAGGTCGTCATACGTGGCCTGGCTGCGCGCGCCGGTCGGGTCGATGCCGGCCAGCTTTTCCCCGGCCATGTCGTATTCGCTCACCCAGGTCCCCGCGCTCTGGCCGTCGGGGGCGGGGTCGGTGACGCGGACCTGGCGGCCGAGCTGGTCATAGTCGTAGGAGGTGACGTACCCGTTCGGGTCGGTGGTGGTCTTGCGCTGCCCCGCCGCGTCGTAGGCGTGCCGGATGGTCGAGGTGATCGCGCTGCCGCCCGGTGGGGTGTACGTCGGCGCGCTGGTGCTGGTCAACCGGCCCGCCTTGTCGAAAGTGGAGACGAAGGCGCGCCCCTCGGCGTCGCGCTGGTGCGTCTGGTTACCCACCACGTCATAGCCGACCATGGTAGACGGGCGCGCCTGGGCTGCGGTGCCGTTTTTGTCCACCTGCACCTGGGGGGCGGTGGTCTCGACCAGCCGGTCCAGCGCGTCGTAGCGCAATGTGGTGGTGTAGTCGGCGGCGTTGGCCCCGTCGGCGTTGCCGCGCGGGTCGGTGGTGGAGGTGACCAGGCCGCGATCGTCGTAGCCGGTGGTGGAGATGATGTCCTGGGTACCGTTCTCGACGGTCTGCTTGGTGGGCTGGTTGAGCTTGTTGTAGGCGTAGCTGGTGGTCTCGGTGCGGCTGGCGCCGGCGGCGGTCAGCGTGGTCTTGGTGATGTTGCCGTTGGCGTCGTAACCGAAATCGGTGGCGCGGCCGAGCTTGTCCGGGTCCAGCACCTGGGTGGTGAGCCTGCTGGCCGCGTCGTACCTGAAGGTCGTGTGGATCTTGCCGCTGCCGGTCATCTGCTCGGTCAGGTTGCCGGCCGCGTCGTACTCCTCGGCCTTGACCACCACATCGCGCGGCGTGGCAGTGGAACTGTTCAGCCTGGCGCCGACCGCGATCTGCTCTTGTAGCCGGTTGTCCATCCAGTACTTGTTGGTGGTCTTGCGACCCATCACGTCGACACTGGATGTCAGGCGACCGCCCGGGTCGTAGCCGCGGGTCTCCAGCAGCACGTCCTTGGCCGTCTGTGGGTTGACCGGGCTGTCGGTCCAGCCCTTCAGCGTGCTGGAGATCAGCTCGCCACGCTCGCTGTAGCCCTGCTCGATCACCGTGCCGCGCGCGTCAGTGGTCCGGATGGGCTGGCCGAGCTGGTTCCAGTCCTGCCGGGCGATGCCGCCCTCCGAGTTGGTGATGGAGTCCTGGCGGCCGTGCGTGTCATAGGTGTAGGTGGTGACGCGGTCCGGATCGCCGCCGGTCAGGTCAGCGATCGTCTGCGTCAGCGTGTTGCCGTCCGGGTCGTAGGTGGTGCTGGTCTGCGCGGTGTGCGTGACGTTGCTGAGCTCGTTCTTCACTGCGGGGACGGTGCTGGTGAGCAGACGGCCGCGATCGTCGTAGGTGAAGGTCGTCTTGGCGCCGTTCGGGACCGCCTGAGAGACGCGGGTGCTGGCGGTCATGCGGCCCAGCGGGTCGTAGTCCAGCTTGGTGACCAGGCCTTCGGGGTCGCTCTGCTCGGCCAGGTCACCTGCCGCGGTGTAGCGGTAGCTCCACTGGCTGCCGCGCGCGTCGGTCTTGGTCTTCACCAGACCGGCCGGGGTGGTGCCGCCGCCGATCGCGGGCTCGCTGCCGTCGGTGTAGGCGGTGCTGATCGAGCGGCCCTGCGGGAAGTCCGTGGTGGCCGGGGTGGTCTGCTTGGTCTGCTCACCGAAGGTGTTGTAGTCGGTCTTGGTGGCGTAGGTGTTGTCGGTGTCGCCGCCTGAGCGGCCGTCGCGGTAGGCCGTCACCTGGTCGTTGCGCGGGTCGAACGGATCGTTCGGGTTGAGGTAGTAGGTCCAGAACTCGATCGCGCACTCGCCCGGCGCCCGGCAGTACTGCCTGCCGAGGGTGTTGCCGCGCTTGTCCTGGTAGATCTCGTTGGCGATGTCGTTGCGGTCGATCACCTTGTTGAGGAAGCCCGCCTGGTCGTACTCGTGCCAGGTGGTGTAGTTGCGCTGGTCGGTCTCACCGCGGATCCGATAGCCGCGCCAGGCATCGTACAGGTACTTGAGCGGCTTGTTGTTCGGGTCGGTCACGGTCACCTGTGCCTCGCCGGACTGCTGTTCGGTGGCGATGGCGCCGATCTTCCAGGTGCCGCCGTTGTTGTCGACGTGGGTGGCGATCCGGTCGCTCTTGTCGTCGTAGGTGTTGCTCGCCCAGAGCCGGCCGGACGGCAGCGTGACTTTGGCGAGCTTGAACGGCGCACCGTTGCGGGCGGCGTAGTGGCCCGCCACCTCGGCCGCGGTCAGCGGCTGGCCGTACAGGGCGACCTCATCCAGCTGGCCCTGGAACGGGAACGCCCCCACACTCGCGGGCACCGCCGGGGACTTGGCCGGGTCGGTGACGCCGTTGCCGATGGTGGCGTACGTGCGCCACCCGGTCGCCGTCCCGGTCATGGTGCCGACCTGCTGGCCATCCAGGTACAGCGTCTGAGCCTGCCCGGCCACGGTCAGCGCCACATGATGCCACTGACCCTCGTTCACCGCCGCAGCGGATGTGATCGGGGTCATCACCGCGTCCAGCGAGCCCCGCAGCTTTCCATCGGTGCCCACGTACAGCATCGCCCCACGCGCCAGGCTGCTGTTCTCGGTGGTGCCCGCCGCCATGATCACGCCGGACTGGGTGGTCTTGAACCACGCCTCCACCGACAACTGATCCCCCAGGTGCGGGATCGTGTTGGAGGGCAACTTCACCACCGAGCCAGCCTTGAACGTGGCCGAGGTGTCGGTGGTGTCGGACAGCGCACCGGGCTGGGCCAAGGTGATGCCCTGGTAGGTCAGGTCCCCGGCACCCGTGCCCAGGTCTTCCCCGCTCGTGCCCGACGCCTCACCGAGCCGCCAGTAGCCGAACGGGTCGGAGTTGAGCACGCTGCTGCGATACAGCGACCCGCCACCGTACTCATAAGAGGTGCAGTTCGGCGCCGCCACCGGCGCGCACACCTGCGTCAACCTGCCACCGTCATAGCCATACGACCAGGTCAGCACCTTGCCGTCCACCGGATCGCTGGAGATCGACGCCACCTGGCTCCCCTGCCAGGTGAACGTCAACGACCGGCCCCCGACACCGGTCACCTTGGCCAGCTTCCCCGCCGTGTCGTAGGTCAACTCCTGCCCGCGGCCGCGCCCATCAGTGATCGACGTCAACCGACCAGCGGCATCGAAGCGGTAATTGGCGGCCATCTTGTCCATCAACCGCCACGTGCCGCCGCTCTGCTCGGCCAGCGTCGCGTACATGCCGGGCGGCGGCTGGAACGTGCCATCCCCGTTTGCCCGGAACCGCACCTGCCGCCCGTCCGGGTAGGTCACCAGCGCCGACGTCGAAGTGCCGCGCACCTCCTTGACGACCTTCATGTCCCAGCGCGTCGACCAGCCCGCACCGAACATCCCGTCCGTCCGCGGATTCATGCTGTTGTAGGTACGCGTCACCGACAACGGCGGCCCCGCCGTCGCCACCGTCAAATCGGTGGACGTGGTGGTGTAGTTGCCCGTCTGCTGATCGAACTCATGCCCGTCAACACCACGATTGGCCAGCCCCGAGGTCACCGCCGGCTGCCGCACCCCCGTCACGAACGTCAACACCGGCGAGGTCGTGGTCGACGAATCCAGGGAGTCCTTGACGGTGACCGTCCACCAGTACTGCTTGCCCCACGCCAGCTTGCTCGCCGGGACCTTCCAGCTGTTGCCGTTGCCCGCCGCAGATCCCGACGTACACCCGGTGCCGGACATCGTCTCGACATCGCACACCTTGAACGAATACGACAACGCAGAACCGCCGTTGTTGCTCTGCCCCCACGCCCGCAACGTCGGCGTCAGCGAATCGACCAGATACCCCTGCTTGGGATAGACATCCACCAACCCCGGCACGGCCAGCACGGAACGTTCCGCCGCCTCCGCCCTGGCCACCCCCGCCGGGAGACTGTCCTGCTTGGACTCGGCCGTCGCCGAATCCAAAGTCCGGTCCTCGCGTGGCACCGCCCCCTCAGGCGCCTGCACGTCAGATCGCCACCCATCCGAAGCCGCCAGCGCCGCCGGCACCTGCGTGGTGGGCAACAGCGACGGCAATCCCGCGGCCGACCCAACCATCTGCTCCGGCACCATCGACGAAGAGCCGCCATCGCCCACGGCGCCGACCTCAGAGACCGCCACAACCGGTGACGCCTGCAAGACGAGCAGACTAGGCGCCAGACCCGCGAGCGCAAAGATCGTTCCAACCGAACGCCGCCATGACGAGACCCGACGCATGCGTCACCACACTCCGAACCACAACGAAGGACGCCAGCAAGGCGCCAACCTTCGCTCTCCGCCGCGGCGAGACCCACGTTCTCCCCGCGCGGCTCGGAGCCGATCATCATCCGGTGATCAACGTAAGGAATTCCGACCTATCCGACAAGACGAACGATTATCACAAAACGGAAAACAGCCTTATCGGGTACGCGACACTCCGTTACCAGACACATAGCGAACGTCAATCGCGAACACTGGCTGTCCGTTCTCATTGAAGCTCGTCTTGGTGAGGGATGCCGACCTGGGCAGGCCTAGCCCATTGAGACGCGAAAGTGAGCGATTCTCAATCAAGCTGGCCCGAGCTGCTGGTCCCTCAGAAGGGCCGCCAGACGCGCGGCAGGACGTCATGCCCTAGCGAAACGCGCGACGATCGAGCGCGGCCGGGACGTCGGGACTTTCCTCCACGTTCTGCATAAGCCACGTGGTCATGGTGACCTCACCCATGCGGTGCGGGGTGTGAAAGCCGGCCCACTCGATGACGTCGAAGCCGTAGGCGTCCACAGCCTGTGCCTCCCCCTCGCGCCACCCACCGGAAGCCCCTGAAGGGGATGCCTACACCGCTGCTGAGATCTCACTCGCGAGGTCCGAACGCGAAAGCCTCAAAGTCGAGCAGGATCACCCGCCCGTCCGTGCGGCGGAGCAGGTTGCCCTCGTTCGCATCTCCGTGGATGTGGCGAGCGGGGATTTGAGCTGAACTCGGGCGAACCCATGCCCGCGAGCGCCCGCCGTCCGCAGTGTCAGACGCGCCTTGCCGCCCCCTCCGGGCCCCACCGGCCTGTTCCAGGCGGGACTTGGCGAGCCGCCTCCTGACCGCAGGGAGCTCGCGACGGCGTCCGATGGAGTCGGTGGCCTCCGCAGGCGGATTGCCACATCCCTGCTGCGCAAGTCTATTCCTCTGGCGCGTGCCAACAGAGCGACGGCACGCTGATGGTACGGGGCGACAGCGCGTTCTATGCCGCCGAGGCGGTGGCCGCCTGCCACGAGCACGTTGCCCGTTTCGCCATCATCGCCATACTGGACCCCAAGCTCAAGGCGGCAATCACCGCGATGCCGCCCTGCTGGACGACCCTCGCCGATCACCGGCGTCGCTCTAGTGCCCACCCTGTCTCCGACCTGCTACCCATGAACAAGCCGCGACCCGAACACGGCGGCCGCCTCGAAACTAGGCCTTTGACCCGCAGGAGCGGCCCTGCTCGAGGATCGGACCGAGAACCGATCACGAGAAATCAAGCCGTAGAACCTGGCTCAGCCCCGGGGCGTTCAAAGAGAGACGCCGTGGACGTGCGCTGAAGGCGAACCCGTTCCTACGTCATTTTCCGCCCACATACAAGCACAGCGGCTATTCAACCTATATAAGAAATCGCGGATTTCCACAAGATTGCCTAGCCAATGATTCGCATGTAGCATGACGACGGCCTTTACAAGATCACGAATGGAGTGTGGATCGCCTATGCGCTTATCCGGGCGCCTTCTGTTACACACTGCAGTTTCGGGAGCACTCTTGGCGAGTTGTATCGCCGTGACCCCACCTCCTGCCTGGGCTCAGGCTTCTCCTTATCTCGTGGACGAAACACCGGATCGTCCAACTGAAATGCTCGGTGCCGCCACGGAATCGATGCGGGCCACGCGTCAACCGGACGGCCGCATGGTGGTCGAAACATGGTCCCAGCCAGTACGAGTCAAGCAGGCGAATGGAGCATGGTCCTGGATCGACCCGACGCTGGTCGAAAAAGATGGCGTACTCACGCCCAAAGTCACGAAGGCAAGTCTCGAGCTCTCCGCAGGAGGCAACGAGGTCCTCGCGCGGTTCAGCCCGACAAATGATCAGTCGATCGCACTGAACTGGCCCATGAGGCTGCCCCGTCCGACGGTCACTGGCAACCGCGCCACGTACGCAGACGCCGCGGGACCTGGCACGGATTTGGTAATCACCGCTCTGGCGACGGGGTTCCGCCAGGAAGTCGTCCTGCGCCAGCGGCCAACGGCCTCGTTCAAGCTCTCGATACCCGTTCAGACCACAGGTCTGCAATTGGGTTCGCAGAAGGATGGCCAGCTCTACCTCTTCGATCGGGTCGGGCAGAAGGTGGCTGTCGCATATAAAGCGGCCTTGAGAGAAGCACGGCCGGGCGAGCAAGCGGCGAGAACGGCGAAGAACTCTCGGGTGAAAGCGTCGGTGACCGAGCCCACTGCCGGCAAGCAAATTCTGGCCATCTCCCCGGACCCGGCTGTTCTGTCCGATCCGAAGACCGTCTACCCACTCACCATCACCTCGGGACTCGGGCTGTCGCTCGATCAGGACGTCGACGTCGCCGATGACGGGCAAGCTGCGGATCCGTCTCGCCCATGGCTGACAGCGGGCACCATTTTCGGCCTCAACAACCGTGCCTTCGCCAAATTCAATGTCACGGCGATCACATCGCAGAACATCGTGGACGCGAAAGTGTCCATGCTGAACACCGACGGTCCCGGTTGCAGCAGCGCCATCGGAGCCGGCATTCAGGTGCGAAGGGTCACCTCCTACTGGGACAAAGATGACCTAAACTGGGACAAAAAGCCGTCCTCCACCGATGAGGGAGCCCGGACCGTCGCCAGGGGATATGACTCGGTTTGTGGTCCCGGATCACTTGACTGGCCGATCACCGACATCGCCCGCGCATGGGCTGAGGGTGCTGCGAACCATGGTCTGGAGTTCCGGGCGGCCAACGAAGCGAGCGGCGACGACAACTGGCGGGAGTTCGCTTCCTCCGAACACCCCAGCGCCCAATCGCCGCCCAAGCTCACCGTCACCTACCAGGCAAGCGAAGGACCGACGGTCCTGTATCCCGCAGGTCCTGACGGTGTCGAGGTCTTCACCGCACCCGACAGTTGGGGCACCGACAGCCTCCCGATGGCGGAGGCGCAGGCGCATGCCGTGAACGACGCGCAGAAGAGAGTCAAGGCCAACCCCGACGCACTGGCTCCGCCAATCGTAGACCTGGCCACCGGACGGGTCGTAATCCCCGCCGCCACGTCGGCCGGCCAGCAAATAGGCGCCCAAGCCTTGTCCGGAACCGCGTTCCTCAGCTACGGAGGCTCTGACTCCGCCTTCCCGGGTGAGGGCGGAGGTTATCAGGACGACGCGGAGGACGGCGTCGACCTCCCCGGCGAAACGCAAAACTACACTTTCACGCCCCAGGTCCCCATGGCGGCCAACAGCGCTGCGCGTCTGACGGCCATTGTCGAAGAAGTACTCCGACTGGACGTCGCGCAACTCCCCGACAGCGACAAGATCTTCTCTGCGCGCCGATGGCCGCAACGCAACATGGTGCTGTTGCAGGCGACGGCCGTGTCTCCCGCGATGCGCCTGGCTCTTGCCCAGCGTTATGGCGTGAACTCCGTCGCGATCTGGCTCCGTCCGAATGCCAGCCTTCCGGACAAGCAGGCGAACAACCGTCAGGACGACAGCGACACTTGGGTCAACGGCGGCAGCAAGTACGTAGGCATCGAGAACGGCACATGCACTACCGGATTCGCCTGGGGCACCGCGAGCGAGAACCTCGTGCTCTCCGCAGGGCACTGCAATCCAGAGGACAGTGCTCACAAGGTCATCCCGAACATCGGACAGGTCGTGAGCAGCACCTTCAGGACCGGTGTCGGAACTGTGCGACCTCCTGGATACACCTGGGCACTCGGCGACATATCGGTGATCAAGGTAGCGTCCCCGCGCCTGCACACCGCGTCGATCTTCGGCGGGGACAAGAACTCGAGCTCCGTCCGCCCGGTGCTGGGACGCTATGCCCGTGGACCGGTGCCGGGAGACCGCTACTGTACCGGTGGCATCACGACCGGCGAGATCTGCGGCTGGGTCGTGGACGCCGCGTACGACACGGACAACTTCAAGACAACGAACGAAAAGGGCCAGCTCGAAGTAGCTAAGTTGACCATCAAAGGCTCGAAGACGGGCAATTGTACCAGTGGAGGAGATTCGGGCGGGCCCGTTTACACAATCCGCAATCTCAAAGTCAATGGAAAATGGAAAGGTTACGCCTACGCCCGAGGAATCCACTTCGGCGGCATAAAGGGCAAAACCACAGGAAACTTCCTGAGCCCCTGCAATGAATGGTTCACCGAAATCAACGACATCCAGCTGAACATCGGCAGCGACATCAAAAAGCGTAAGTTCCCCACCCTCTTCTAGAAGAAGACCTCCCAACGTGTCTCACAAGATATCCTCCGAAAGAAACCTGCTGATCCTCGCATCGCTGGCGCTACTGGCGCTAACTGGATGCGGCGGCCAGGAGAAGTGGTACCAGATTTCCTCGATCAAGGTGTCCGCCGACCAGCAAAGCATCGTGGCCGAGCTCCTATTCAGCGACAAGCGCGAGGATGGCACTTTTTGTGAGAAGGTCGTGGACACGGAGGTCACCGAGTCCGCTTCCCATGTGGTCGTCGGCGTCCGGGTGGAAAACCCCTGTGAGTCTGTCCTGCCTTGGGAGGAGAGACCCACGAAAGACATCGGGTACGCCTACCCCGTGCAGTTGCGTCTTACGCGGCCGCTCGCCCAACGGACGGTCCGCGACAAGTCCAACGATATGAAGATCCCGGTGACCAATAACTGAACCTGGATCCACGTGTCAACGGCCAAGTGCGCGTGGCTCTGGCGTAAAGTTTGTGCCGCGATCACGGACAGCGGCGTGGCTCTCGCTTGGCATTGATCGCGATAGGATAACGGGCCGCACATGAGTACGGGCCGCTCCGTGATGATCGGGTTCGACCAAGAACTTGATCGTCAACGGAGCGGCCGCGGAGTTCATTGTGCAGCATGCCGGGTCCCCGGCAGGGCCAAGCTTGCCTGCAGATTTTCTTCCCCACCTGACCGAGCCGGTCGTCGAGGAACGATTGATCGCGGCGGTTATGTGCTGATCAAAGCACGCACCCGTGGCACACCCATCAGCTGCCCGGGATGCGGGCAGCCCTCGACCCGGCTACACGGCCACTACCGGCGGTTGCTCCAGGACCTACCCGCCGGCGGGCGCCAGGTCCTGATCGATCTCACCGTACGGCGACTGAAATGCGGGAACCTGGCGTGCAAAATCCGGACGTTCGCCGAGCCCATCAATGGCTTGGCCGACAGGCACGCACGAAACACCCGGCTTCTGCAGCACATGCTAGAACGGCTGGCGTTGGCGCTGATCGGCCGGGCCGCTTCCCGGCTGCTGAGCATGCTCGGCGTCATTGTGTCCCCCGACACCATGATCCGGCTGATACGAGCCCTGCCCGACCCTGAGTTCGCACAGGTCACCGTGCTGGGAGTGGATGCCTGGGCGAAACGGCGCTTGAAAGCGTAATCATCGACACCCACCACGCGCGGGACCCTCCGCGGTGGAGCGGCAGCCGCATGAGCAATCGCAGTGCCGTGGACCTGGACACCGCCACAGCCAGGAACGCCGAGAGCCGAGCACCCGCCCGACCGGGCAGCTCTTTGACCACCGCGCCCAGTTGGCCGGTGAGCCTGCTTGTCCGACGCTGGTAGCGCTCGAGCGGCCCGGGGAACGCCACAGACGCACCGTTGTAAGTTCTACAGTCCCCAAATCAGGGCTGGTCAGTAGCCGGACCAGGATGGTTGGCCTGGCCAGGGTCTGGGCCGGTCGGTGGCTGGGCTGACCGCGGGTGGTCGGGGCAGGTGGGGGCGGTTGAGCTCGGAGCTGGGGTTGAGGTGGGTTGGCTTAGGCGGCCGTTTCATGGTCCTCGTCCAGGTTGTTGATCAGGGGGATTAGCCAACCCGCATTGACGGGCCCCATTGCGGTGTCCAGCTCGGAGGGGGCCGGGAGGCGGTCGAGCAGGGTGGCCGGGGACAGGAGTTGTTGCAGGGCGTGCATGAGCAGGTTGGCCATCGAGTAGCTCGGGTCGGTGGTCAGGGCGCGTTCGAGAGCGATGGTGGCCAGGACGCTGTCGCCCGTGCGCCAGGAGGCCATCGCCAGCAGGGACGCGGCCGGTGGGGTGAAGCGTGGTTCCAGGCGGCGGGTGAGGTCTTTCCAGAGGGCGGCGTGGGAGTCGCCGGCGAGGGTCCAGGCTTCGTCGCGGATTCTGATCACCGCCAGGTCGAGGCCCAGTCTGGCCGCTTCGGCGTCGTCCAGGCGGCCACCGGCGGCGTGGGTGGCCAGGGCGGCGCGGACTCTTACCAGGCCCCGGGTGACGAACTGCTGGGCGAACGCGTTCGCGTCCGTCGCCTCCATCAGCCGGGTGCGGAACTCCGCGACGGCCTCCGTCGTGGCGCGGCGCATCGACACCCGGACAGGGCCGGTGAGCGGGGCGATGGTGCGCTCCAGGCTCTGGCGGTCGGGCAGGGCCACCAGGCCGTGCACGGTGGCCTCGGCGGCGATCTGGCTGGTCGAGGTGTCGTACGGAGTGCCTTCGGGAGGGCAGCACTGGGGCACGTCGCACACGTACGACCAGTAGCGGCCGCCCTCGGCTCGCAGGGCCTCGTCCACGCCGACACCCGCTCGGGCGGCCAGTCGGCGGGCCTCGTCCACGGCCGGGGTGACCCGGTCTCCAGGGCCGTAGCCGATCAGGATGATGTGGGTGATGGCCTCACGATGGAACAGCGCCGACAAAGGCTCCAGCGTGCCCGGCGGAAACGGTAGTGGCCAGCGGGTCGCCAGCTTGGCCTGTCCCCGGGTGAGGCCGAGCACGATGAGGCTGTCGACGGGGTGGAACCCCACGAGGTAGGGCACCGCGGCGAGGACGTCGGTGGGGCTGGTCAGGGTCAGGCAGGGCTCGGAGGCATTGGTCGTCATGAGGCATGAGGGTGCCTGGACGGAGGGGGTCGCCGATGCGCCGAACCGCGTTCTGGGGATAAGGGGAGCCAGATGAGGGCGGGTGTCGTGGACGAGCGCGGAAGCCAGGGAGCGAAAGGTCAGGCGGGCGGGCGGGAGGGAGGGAGGGAGGTCAGGCGGGCGGGAGGCCAGGGGCGGGAGCTGGGGCCAGGCGGTTGCGGACGAACAGGGCCGCCCCCGCCACCCCCGCCGGCATCGCCACGACCGCCACAAAAGGCACCAGGAACAGCAAGAACACCACCACCCCGAACCCCAAGGCCCCCGCCTTGTTCCCCCGCAGCAGGGCGAACCGCTCCTTACGCCCCATCCCCCGCCGTTCCAGCGCCAGCGTCGTCAGCTCCACCGTCAGGAAGAACCCGGAGACCATGGCCCCCAGCACCGGCACCACCGTCTGCCCGACCACCGGCACGAAGCCCAGGAAGAACAGCGGCACGGTGAACAGCAGCACATAGCCCAGCGTCACCAGGCTGTCCCTGATGGACCGGGGCAAGGTGCGCCACCACGGCTGCTCCTCCGCCCCCGGCAGCGGATCCACCGTGGCGGACAGCTTCTCGTAGAACGGCTCCCCGACCGCCAGCGTGAGCGCCGTGAAAGTGAGCACCGCCAGCGCCAGCCCGCCGAGGACCAGCGCGATCCCGATCAGCGTACGGAAGAGGTCCCGCCACCCCCACGTGTCGGCGAACGGCGTAAGAAATTCCGCCATATCCGACGCGTTCGTGCCGAGGAAGATCAACGCCACCACGTACACGACAAAGGCCAGCAGCGCCGGGATCAACCCGAACAGCCACCACCGGCCATGCTTGGCGACCCAGCCCACACCCTGAAAGAAGAAGCCGACGCCCGCCAAGAAGTCGCGTACTGATCGCATGCCCGGCACGCTAGCGCCAGAAGGCCGTCACCGCGTAGCCCAGTTCGCCGAAAAGGTTGCGGAGCAGCGGAAGCGAGATGCCGAGCACGTTGCCGTGGTCGCCCTCGATGCCCTCGACGAACCAGCCGCCCCGCCCCTCGATGCTGAACGCCCCGGCCAGGCCCAGCGGCTCGCCCGTGTCAGCGTAGGCGGCTATCTCCTCGTCGGACGGCCGGCCGAAGTGGATCACGGTGGTGGACACCTCGGCCACCTGCCGGCCGGCGGGTACGTCGATGACGCAGTGGCCGGTCACCAGGCGTCCGGTCCGGCCGCGCATGATCCGCCACCGCTCGACGACCTCCTCGGCCGTGGCCGGCTTGCCGTAGGGCCTGCCGTCGAGCTCCAGGATCGAGTCGCAGCCGATGACCAGGCCCTCGTCGAGCCCGCTCGCGACCGCCGACGCCTTGGCCTTGGCGAGCTCAAGAGCGAGCGCGGCGGGCGAGTAGGCGGAGTATGCCTCCTCGTCGACGCCGCTGACGATCACCTTGGGGTCGAGTCCGGCGCTGCGGAGCAGGGCCAGCCGGGCAGGGGACGCTGAAGCCAGGATGATCACCGCACCAGCTTACCGTTCAGCGGTCGAAGTTCGGCTGGCCGGGTACGTCCATGGAGTCCCCGTCGAAGATCGCGCCGAGCAGCTCGGCCAGCTCAGCGGGGAGGGTGGCGCTCTCCTGGTTCAGGGCGTCGGCGACGGCGGCGGCCTCCATCCGCCCGCGAGTCGCCCGCCCGGCCAGCAACGACATGATCATGGGCGCGATCAGCGGCAGCAACCTCATGATCGTGCGGCCGTCGACCCCCACCAGCCGTGACAAGCCGTCGGCCGCCTGCTCGGTGCCCTGCCCGCCGAGTACGTGCCCCAGGATGCTCTGCCCGTCACGCGACAGCGACGCCACGTCGCCGTTGAACGGGTCGGCGTCCACATGGTCGTCGAGGGCGGCGCGCAGCGCCTCCGCGCCTTCAGGGTGCGCGGCGTTGCGCGCCAGGCCGCCGATGATGGTGCCGGACACCGTCGTGAGCACGATGCGGGCCGTTACGGTGTCCGTACCGAGCAGCCCGGCGACCTCCTCCAGCCCGGCATCGCCGAGCTCTGCGAGAAGCTCGTCGTTGAGTGTCACATCGGAGACCTGCCCGGCGCGGCCTCAATTTACGTTACGGGCTTGCCCAAGTCCCCGGAAAGCCCGGCCGCGGCGTAGGCGCTCGCCTCGTCCAGCGTCTCGTGCTCCAGCAGGGCCGCGACAATGGCGTCGAGCTTGTCGCGGTTCTCGCTGAGGACGCGCAGCGCGCGCTCGTAGCACTCGTCCACGATCCGCCGCGCCTCCTCGTCGACGGTGGCGAGCATGGCGGGCGAGGCCTGCGGCGGCTGACCGTCGCTGGGCAGGATGGTCAGCGGCCCGACCTTCTCCGACATGCCCCAGCGCCCGACCATGCCGCGGGCGATCATGGTGACCTGCTCCAGGTCGTTCTCGGCGCCGGTGGTGATCACGCCGAACACCACCTGCTCGGCCGCCATCCCGCCGAGCGCGCCGGTGATGCGCCCACGGAGATACTGCTCGTCGTAGGCGTAACGATCGGTGTCGGGCGTCGACAGCGTGACGCCGAGCGCCCGCCCGCGCGGGATGATCGAGATCTTCCTGACCGGGTCGGCGCCCGGCTGCAGCATGCCGAGCAGCGCGTGGCCGGCCTCGTGGAAGGCGGTCCTGGTGCGCTCCTCCTCCGGCATCACGATGCTGCGCGCCGCGCCGAGCTGCAGCTTCTCCAGCGCGTCGGCGAAGTCGGCGATGCCGACCTTCTCCTTGCCGCGCTTGGCGGCCAGGAGCGCGCCCTCGTTGACGAGGTTCGCCAGGTCGGCGCCGGTCATGCCGGGCGTGGTCTTGGCGATCTGGTCGAGGCTGACCTCGCCGTCGAGCGGCACGCTCCTGCTGTGCACGGCCAGGATCGCGGTACGGCCGGCGGCGTCGGGCAACCCCACCTGGACCGTACGGTCGAACCGGCCCGGCCGCAGCAGGGCCGGGTCGAGGATCTCCGGCCGGTTCGTGGCCCCGATGACGATGACGCCCTCGACGCCGGAGAAGCCGTCCATCTCGGTGAGGATCTGGTTGAGCGTCTGCTCGCGCTCGTCGTGCCCGCCGATGCCGCCGGCGCCGCCCCTGGCCCGGCCGATGGCGTCGATCTCGTCGATGAACACGATCGAGGGGGCGACCTTGCGCGCCTCCTCGAACAGGTCGCGTACCCGCGACGCGCCCACACCGACGATCATCTCGATGAACTCCGACGCGCTGGCCGAGAAGAACGGCACGTTCGCCTCACCGGCCACGGCACGGGCCAGCAGCGTCTTGCCGGTGCCGGGAGGACCGGCGAGCAGCACGCCCTTGGGCAGCTTGGCGCCGAGCCTGCGGTATTTGTCGGGATCCTTCAGGTAGTCGACGACCTCGACGAGCTCGTTCTCGACTTCGTCGATGCCCGCCACGTCCGCGAACGTGGCCCGCATCTGACCCGCTTCGACCGGCTTGGCCGCCTTGGACCGGCCGAGGCCGCTCAGCCCGCCGCCGCCCATCATGCTGGCGCCGCGGCGCATGACCCAGATCCAGAGCCCGGCCAGCAGCAGGACGGGGAGCAGAGAGAGCAGCAGGTTGACGAAGAAGCCGCGCCCGCTGTTGATCGGGTCGGCCTTGATATCGACCCCGTTGCTCTCCAGCTGCTGGTAGAGCTGGTCGTTGTTGGCGAAGGCGGGGATCTCCGTCTTGAACTTCGTGTACGACTTGTTGCCGCTGTCGGGATCCTTGGCCGCGGCCCGCAGATCGCCCTCGACCGACAGGCCCGTGGCGTAGATGTCCTTGACGTTCTTCGAGGTCACCTGCTTGGTGAACTCGGTGTAGGACACCGTCTCGACCGAGCCGCTGTCGAAGAAGGACGAGACCAGGAAGAACGCCGCGTACACGACGAGCAACGTGACGACGAAGCGCCACCAGTTGATCTTCGGGCGACCACCGCCGGACGAGCCGGGCAGCCCTTCCGCCCGCCAGGGCGGCTTGGGCTTGTCTCTGTCAGGCGCCTGCGGCTGTCCCGAGCGATTGTCAGGCGCCTTCGGCTGACCTGGGCGTTCCACGGCGTCACTCCCCCATATCGCCGTACATGATCTTCTAGCCTAGAACACGCACCCCGGAAACCACGCGCGTGATGTCACGCCACCTGGTCCGCTGCGACTCCGGCACTGTCACGAACGCCAGCCCCGGCTTGGCCATTCCCCCGTCGAGCACGACCACGGCCGCTCGCGAGACGTGCTTGCCGTACCTGACCTGGTAGGCGAGCAGCCAGCCGCGCTTGATCGGCTGGGAGACCAGCCAGCGGATCCGGGCGCCCTTGGGGTGGTGGTTGAGCGTCCAGCGGGCGGCGAGCAGCGCGGTGTCACGCGCCGACTTCTGCTCCTCGATCGGGAGCGGGCAGGTGACGAGCATGCCCCGCTGGTTCGAGCCGCGCTTGAGCGGGAGCACCTGCTTGCTGGTGAACGGCGCCGCACGATGCGCCTTCCACGGCTTGCCGAGCCTGGGCACGACCAGGCCGGTCCGCCGGTCCTTGATCGCTGCCTTGCCGGGCTTGGTCATCTTCAGCCGCGCGACCTTCTTCGGCAGCTTGGGGACCCGGGGGTCGGCGTACAGGGCCTCCATGGCGGTGTATCCGGGCGCGATGGTCGAGCCGGGAGTCGGTGTGGCGCGGGGAGCGGCCGCCGCGGCGGAGTCCACCGGCGAGGGAGACACCGACGGCTCGGACGACACTGTGGCAAGGGGCGGCGCGGACGAGGTCGGCACGGTCGATGGCGCGGCAACCGGCCGTGCGGCGACCTCGTCCGGCCGCGACGGGAGCAGCATGACCAGCGTGACAGTGACGACCGCCACCGCGGTCACGACTGCGAGCCCCCGGTATACATCCCGCATCCGAAGATCGCCGATGCGGGATCGCCTGGGTGAAGAAACAGGGGTTCCCGGCCTGGCAGCAGTTCTCACACGGGAACCTTCGGTCCCATCATCCCCATCGAGCACGATCGGGAGCGTACGACAAATCCCGCCATTCCGCTTATGAAGCGGCCGAAGTGTCATCATGGCTTCGTGGAACAGGTGGAGCTCCGATTCGACCCGGCCTCGCAAGCCTCCCAAACGCACACGAACCTCTCCGCGTTACGGCACGACGGCAGCGGCCTGTGGCTGGCCGGGGACGAGACCGCCACCATCGAGCATCTGGCCTGGACCGGCGTGAACTACACGGGTCAGCGCACCTTCCGGCTGGCCGACTACGTACGACTGCCCGCGGGCCCCGAGGACGAGGCGGACATCGAGGGCCTGGCCAGGGCCGACGGCCACCTGTGGGCCGTCGGCTCGCACAGTCTCAAGCGCCGCCGGATCAAGTCGGCCAAGGACCCGGCCAAGGCCGTCAAGCGGCTGGCGACCGTGGTCCGCGAGGAGAACCGCTTCATCCTGGTACGCCTGCCGCTCGATCCCGCCACCAACGCCCCGCTGCCGGGCGCGATCCTGTCGGGCCGGGACAACATCGCCGCCCATCTGGAGGACGACCCGCACCTCGCGCCGTTCCTCGCGCTGCCCGGCAAGGACAACGGCCTCGACATCGAGGGCATCGCGGTGCTGGACGAGCGGGTCTACCTGGGACTCCGTGGCCCGGTGCTACGCGGCTGGGCGGTGGTCCTGGAGATCAGGCCCGTCGAGAGCCATCCGGGCAGGCTGCGGCTGCGCGAGCCGTACCGCAAGCACTTCCTGGACCTGGGCGGGCTGGGCGTGCGGGACCTGTGCCCGTACGGCCGTGACGTGCTGCTGCTGGCCGGGCCGAGCATGAGCCTCGACGGGCCGGTGCGCGTGCTGCGCTGGCGGGTCCATCGAGCGGGCGAGGTGGTCGCGGCGGACGAGCTGGAGACGGTCGCCGAGCTGCCGTACGGCATCGGCTGCGACCATCCCGAAGGGATGGCCGTGCTGGCGGACGGCAGACTGATGATCGTCTACGACAGCCCGTCGCCCGCCCGGATCACCCCGGCGGGCGGCGTCCTGGCCGACGTGATCGAGATCTAACATCTGTCATGACCGGGCCACCCGCCCATAGAGCCACGGCGCGTCGGCGACGAACGTACATGAACCCGGCTCGATCTCGGTGAACCCGGCGTCCCGCACCACGGGCAGCCCCGCGGCCACCTTCGCCTGGAAGTCGCCCGCCGCCGCGGTGCGCACCGTCACGGCCAGCCCGGCCGCCCGCCACGCGGCGCGCTCGGCCTCGTCGCTGGCCCACCAGGCGAGCTGGGCGGCGTGCCCGGCCTGGGCCATGGCCTTGCCCGCCGACATGGCGAGCCCGGGGTTGGCCCACAGGATCGGCGGCTCGGCGGGCGCGAGGTCGCCGGTGTCGGTCAGCTCGGTGCCGGACACCTGCAACCGGGCGAGGTCTCTGGGCCAGTCGTCGAGCGGCACGGGCGGGTGCACACGCACCTCGGCCGTACGGTGCTCGACAGTACGGCCCGGCAGCGCCAGCGCCCGGCGCCACTCGGCGCCCCTGGCCCGGCGCACGACCTTGCGGATCTTGCCGGTGGACTGCCAGGCGTGCAGCTCCGCACCCCACTCGCCGGGGTCGTCGAGCAGGCTCAGCACGGCCATCGCGGCCGCCTCCAAAGCGTCGGTACGCTCCGGCGGCGTCGCTCTCTCGATCCTGACCACCAGCGGCAGGACCATCAACTCTGCGTCACTCATCGCCCTTTAGCATGCCCGATGGCCAGGGACATGCCGGCGGCCAGGAGGCAGAGGGCGCCCGAGACGTACCAGGCCAGGTCGTAAGCGCCCAGGTGGTCGCGGGTGAGCCCGGCGCCCACGGCGGCGAACGCGGCGCCGATCTGGTGCGAGCCGAACACCCAGCCGAACACGACCGCGCCGTCCGCTCCGTAGATCCGCCGGCACAGCGCGACGGTCGGCGGCACGGTCGCCACCCAGTCGAGCCCGTAGAACACGATGAAGATCAGCATGCTGGGCTGGGTCGTGGCCGCGAACAGCCCCGGCAGCACCATCAGCGACAGCCCGCGCAGCCCGTAGTAGACGCCGAGCAGGATCTTCGGATCCACCTTGTCGCTGAGCCAGCCGGAGGCGACCGTACCCGCGATGTCGAAGATCCCGATGACCGCGAGCAGCCCCGCCGCGACCGGTTCGGCCATGCCGTGGTCGTGCGCGGCGGGGATGAAGTGGGTGCCGACCAGGCCGTTCGTGCTGGCGCCGCAGATGGCGAAGCCGCCCGCCAGGAACCAGAACGCCCGGGTCCGCGCCGCCGACCTGAGGACCGTGAGCGCCCGCACGGCCGCGTTCCGCTGGACGGGCAGGGTACGGACCGTGCCGGGCTCCGCCCCCAGCGCCGTGGTGCCCACGTCCTCCGGATGGTCGCGCAGCAGCCACCACACGAACGGCACCACCGCCAGCGCGGCCCCCGCCACGGTCAGCGAGGCCACCCGCCACCCCGGCCCCTCGGCCAGCTGGGCGAGCACCGGCAGGAAGATCAACTGACCGGTGGCGCCGGCCGCGGTGAGCAGGCCGGTGACGAGGCCACGGTGCTTGACGAACCACCGGTCGGTCACCGTCGCCACGAACACCAGCGCCATGGACCCCGTGCCCAGCCCGACGAACACGCCCCAGAACAGCAGCAGCTGCCAGCTCGCCGTCATCAGCACCGTGAGCCCGCTACCGGTGGCCACCAGCAGCAGCGCGAGGGACACCACCCGCCGCATCCCGAACCGGTCCATCAGTGCGGCCGCGAACGGCGCGGTCAGGCCGTAGAGCACCAGGTTGACCGACACCGCGAGCGAGATCGTGCCCTTGGTCCAGCCGAACTCCGCCTGGAGCGGCGTGATCAGCACGCCGGGAGTGGCACGGAACCCGGCCGCGCCGAGAATGGCCACGAACGCGACGGCCGCGACGAACCAGGCCCGATGCAACCGCCTGGTCCGGGTGGTGGTGCTTATGGTCATCCGCTAATCCTGATTTATCCACCCTTATGGCCGCGAGTGGCCGGATAGCCAATATGTGAAAGAATTCGGCCATGGCGCATCGTGTCGCGGTCCTCGTTCTCGACCACTTCGCCCCTCTCGACCTGGGCGTTCCCGGCCAGGTCTTCTGGTCGGCGGAGTCAGCGGCCGGCGAGAAGCTCTACGAGGTCGTCACCTGCTCCCCCGGCCGCCGGCCCGTGCGCTGCTCGGCCGGATACAGCGTCCTGCCCGACCACGACCTGGACGTCCTGGCCACGGCCGACACGGTCCTGGTCCCCGGCATCCACGCGGGCCGCACGATGAAGGACGGCACGATCCAGCCCTACCTGCGCGACGCCCTGCACGGCCACAAGCGGATCATGTCGATCTGTACGGGCGCGTTCATTCTGGCCGCCGCAGGCCTGCTGGACGGCCGCCCCGCCACCACGCACTGGCGCGAGGCCGCCCACTTCGCCGCGCTGTTCCCCAAGGTCGACCTGGATCCCTCGGTGCTGTTCATCGACGACGGCGACGTACTCACCTCGGCGGGCGTGGCGGCCGGACTGGACCTCTGCCTCCACGTGATCAGGCGCGACTACGGCACCGAGGTGGCCAACAGGGCGGCCCGCCGCTGCGTCATGCCTCCTTGGCGGGACGGCGGCCAGGCCCAGTACATCGACCGCCCCTTCCCCGACCCGACGGGCACCAGCACCGCCCCGACCCGCACGTGGATGCTCTCCCACCTGGACAAACCACTCGACCTGGACGCCCTGGCCGGGCACGCGAAGATGAGCGTCCGCACCTTCACCAGACGCTTCCGCGAGGAAACCGGCCTGAGCCCGTCACGCTGGCTGACCAAACAACGAGTCGACCACGCCAGACACCTCTTGGAGACGACGGACGCGGGAGTGGAGGAGGTGGCCCGCCGAGCGGGCTTCACCACCACGGTCTCCCTCCGCCAACACCTCCACGCCGCAGTCGGCGTCGCCCCACTGACCTATCGCCACACTTTCCGCCGCTAGGGCGCGCTCTGGGTCCCCTCCTTGGGCCCCAGTCACCACGGACCATCTCCTTCCGCTCCCCCGGAGGGGGTCTCCCAAGGACCCCAGCCCCCACGGACCGTCGCAGGGACCGAGACGGCTGCCCGCTACGGAAGCCACGGTCAACTGAGCGCACGTATCGGCGCCCGGCCCCGTGCGGGCTCAGCGGGCGTTTTCCTGGAGGCCCTCAGCCACGGGCGGCGGGTGGCGGTGAGTGCGGCTTGCCGTAACGGATGGAAGGGGTTTGTCCGGACCGCAACAAAGCGGGTCACTCGAATAGATCTGGTTGCTCGCGGGTGATCTGGTCGTGGAGGGGCTGGTAGTTGATCCAGCCGACCAAATCGTTGCCGATCTGCCGGTGGGTCAGGGCCGCGTTGTCCGGTTCGATGGGCACCACCTGCCCGGCCGCCTGCGCGACGAGCTGCACCTGCGCCGAGCGTTCCATCGTGATGAACCACCACGCCGCCGCGTCCACGGTGTCGCCCACCGTCAGCAACCCGTGGTTACGCAGCACGACGGCCTTGTTGCCGCCCAGTGCGGCGGCGATGCGCTTGCCCTCCTCCAGGTCCGTCACCACGCCCGTGTAGTCGTCGAAGAGCGAGACGTCCTCATAGAAGGCGCAGGCGTCCTGCGTGATCGGCTCGATGACCCGGCCGAGCGCCGACAGCGCGCGTCCGTAGACCGAGTGGCTGTGCGCGGCCGCCACCACGCCGGGCCGCGCCTGGTGCACCTGCGAATGGATGGCGAAGGCCGCCTCGTTGACGGGGTAGCGACCCTCGACCACCTTGCCCTCGTGGTTGACAAGGATCAGGTCGCTCACGCGCACGTGCTTGAACGACATGCCGAACGGGTTGACCCAGAAGTGGTCGGTCAGCTCGGGGTCGCGGGCGGTGATGTGTCCCGCGACGCCCTCCTCGAAGCCCAGCTTGCCGAAGATGCGCAGCGCGGCGGCGAGCCGCTCCTTGCGATGGCGCCGTTCCTCCTCGACCGTCTCGAACGTCGGCGGCAGGCGAAAGATCAGGTTCTCCGGCATGAGCCCTCCTCAGAGTCCGGGATCAGGTTAACCGAACCAGGTTCTGACAGCCTCGTCCAGCGAGTCGTCCGGGGTGCCCGCCCAGGCCACGTACCCGTCCGGGCGGATCAGCAGCGCGTCGGCGGGCGGCGCCGCGCACGTGGCCGTGACCACGTCGATCCGGCCGTCCCACACCTCCTTCCGAACGCTTCCCACGAGGTCGAGCAGCAGCGGCCGCCCCTCCCGCATGAGCGTGGTGAGAGGCACCGGCTCCAACTCCAGGTCGGGTACGAAGTGGCCGGTCAGCGGATGTGCCGGGGCGGCCATGGGATAGGTGACATCCGCGCCCGACATGAGGGCAGATATCCGGCCGCGTGCGCTCTTGTCGTGGAGCAGTTCGCCGAACACCTCGCGCAGCGCCGTCACCTCCGGCCCCGGCGACATGAGCGCGAGCTGGGCCTTGCTGTGCATGGTGACCCGCTCGGCGGCCAGCCGTCGCTCCCGGTCGTAGCTGTCGAGCAGACCGGGCGGCGCCGTGCCGCGTACCGTGGCCGCCAGCTTCCAGCCGAGGTTGGCCGCGTCCTGGAGACCCAGGTTCAGCCCCGGCGCCCCGACCGCGGAGTGCACGTGGGCGGCGTCCCCGGCCAGCAGCACCCGGCCCGCCCGGAAGCGGTCGGCCATCCGGGTGTTGCGCCCGCTGAGGCGGCGCAGCAGGTGCGGCCCCGGACCGGGCGGGGTGGCCAGCGCGATGTCGACGCCCAGCACTCTGGACAGGCTCTCGCGCAGCTCGCCGAGCGTCATCTCGACATCCTCGCCGGGATCGTCGCTGTCCCACTCGACACAGCTGATCGTCAGGACCTCGGGGCTCACGGGCAGCAGGGCGTACGCGCCGCGCTCGGTGCGGTGCCAGGCGTAGAGGGCGGTCGTGCCCACGCCGGGCAGTTCCAGCTCGGCCCGGTCCATCCGGATCGTCGCCTCAGGTAGGACGACGTGGGCGGCCCGCGAGATGACGGAGAAGGCGTTCACACCGGGGAAGCCGATGCCGGCCTGCTTCCTGACCGTGCTGTGGGCGCCGTCGCAGCCGACCAGGTAGCGGGTGCGCAGCTGCTCGCCGCCGTCCAGTTCGAGCGTCACGCCCGACTCGTCCTGGGTGAACGAGGTCAGCTCCCGCCCCCGCCTGATCTCCACACCCAGCTCGCGGGCCCGATCCTCGAACAGCTCCTCCAGGCGGGCCTGCTTGATGCCCATGGCGTACAGCGTGTTGCCCTCGATCTCGGTTAGGTCGAGCGGCAGCGCGCCGAACAGGAACATCGGGATCGGTCGCGGCGGCTCGGCTACATCCAGGAAGCGCCGGTAGAGGCCGCGCTGGTCGAGCAGCCTGACGACCTGCCCGACGATGCCGTTGGCCTTGGGCGCCTGGCTCCGCTCCGGCAGGCGTTCCAGCACGATCGGCCGGACTCCGGCCAGGGCCAGCTCACTGGCCAGCATCAGCCCGTTGGGACCACCACCGGCGATGACGACGTCCGCGGTCATTGGGGCTCTCCTTGTGCCGTTGGGTCGGGTAGTCCGGTGGCGAGCTGGCGCATCGCCTCTTCGATCAGAGGAAGGAGCGGCACCGCGGGCTCGACGAGCAGCCAATGGCGGACGGCGGTCTGCGTGGCCGTGATCACCGCCGTGGCGACCAGTTGCGGGTAGAGGTCGCGTTCGTGGTCGGTGCCCGTGCGCTCGGCGACGGCCGCGGCCAGCTCGGCGTCGGCGGAGAAGAGCACCCGCAGCGACTCCCCCTCCATGGCGGGCGCGCTGGTCAGCAGCCGCAGGGCGGCCCGCATCTCAGGGCTGGGCGCCCGCGTGGTCTGCTCCGCGTTCTCCCACGGCGCCAGCATGGCCCGCGTCACCGCCTCCCACAGCGGCTCACCCGGCGGCCTGTCGCGCAGCACCCGCACCGAGTGCCTGGTCCGGTCGACGTGGCGGGCGGCCAGCGCCTCCCACTTGCTGGAGAAGTAGTTGTTGAACGTCCGCGGCGACACCCCCGCCGCCTCGGCGATGTCCTCGACCCGCACGTTGTCCAGCCCGCGCTCCATGGCGAGCTGGAGCGCGGCGGTCATCAGGGCGTCGCGGGTCGCCTGCTTCTTTCGTTCGCGTAGCCCGGTCATGTCCCCAGACTACAGAAATTTGCGCGCTCGGCAAATTTTCGCATCCCGCAGCTTTTCGCCGCCCCTCCGGCACAGCGGGGAGCCCGCCGATCAACGCCCCAAGCCCCTGAGCCAAGGCGCCATCTTCCGCCACAAAGGATTCGGGAAAGGGCATTCCCGAACACCAACGTGAATAAATCTCACCGCCACCGTCCATGTCGCACTCGGCACTCCCGGCATTCCCAAGGACATAACCACCCACCAACCTCGTCCTTTGGCAAACGCGAAGAGAACACGCAATACTCTTGCGATCTTCAGCTAGGATCAGGTGGCGGTTCATTAAACCGCCCCGAGTTACGCTTTATAAGCACATGGGCGAACTATGCACACATTGCCTTGATGTCCATTTTGTTCGCATGTGCAGGCGATCAAGCAGAAGAATGAGACAGGCGCGCTAACCAGCTCGGCCGCTTCGGAGTTGGCGCCTGGGGGCCCGAACAGCCAGTCAGTACCACTACGAAGATCGAAAGGCAGCCTAGTGGCCATCACCCCCCGATGCCTTGGGACACCAAGGAAAGAGAATCTCGGGCCGACAAAGCTCCACCGCGAGCAGCTGACGCAGCTCGCCAAGATATTCGAGCAGACCGGCGTCTATTTCAGCATCTGGACCGACAGCAACTACGTCGTGTACGAGTCCGACTCGTCGGCGGACATCGCCGACCTCGGCTCGAAGATGACCCCGACGCTGAAGATGGTGCGGATGGTCCGGCGCGACCCCGTGAACAGCGACAAGATCATGGAGTTGACGCTCTCCTCGGGTACGGCTCTACTGCTCCGCTACCGAGTGGACGAGACGGCGAACGACGCGGCCAGGATCAGGGAGATCTGCAACGAGAAGAAGCGGACCTGGGCGCAGTTCGCCCATATCCCTGGCCTGGCCGTCGGCACCCTCGCGGCCATCGTCGGCGCGGCCATCGCCGGCCGCTTCCTCGGCTCGTTCTCGGCCCCGGTGTGGTGGAGCCTGCTCCCGGTCACGATGGTCCCGCTGGTCCTCGGTCTGGGCTTCAAGTACCTGTGGAAACGGCTCGGCGCCGGCCTGACTCAGGCGGTCATCGTCAACGTTCCGGAAGGCTCGCAGGGCGGGCTGCTGTCACGGAAGCGCGATGACCTGATCGTCGCGGTGACCATGTTCGCGCTCAGTACGACCACCAACGTGCTGTTCACCCTGCTGTTGCAGCACAAGTAGGGCTCCCGGCACTTCCCGCCCGGGCGAGGGCCCTGGGCGGGAAGTGCCGGGAGCTCCGATTGACGTGGCGGTGGAAACTAGCTCGGCTCGGACCATCCCCACTGCGGCACCTCTCGGAGCGGGTGGAGTTGGTCGTCGGTTTCGGCATGGGAGTTCTGCATCGCCACCTTCGATCCGAACTCCACATGCGACCGCAGCGCCTCCCGGAAAGGCGCGTCTTCCGGGAGTCCGGCCTGATCGGCGGCCGCCATGTACAGCTCGACGAACCGCTGCCGCTGCGCCTCGCTGATCCCCAGCCCACGGTGCGCGTCGATCAGCCTGGAAAATCCACCCATTTCCCTGGAGAATGTGTCGGGGCCGCCGAAGGTCTCGGCCGTGAAAGCCGTCAGATGTGTCACGTGATGGGGAAGTCCTTCGCCGAACAATGGCTGGAGCAGCGGGTCGGACAAGACGCTTCCATAGAAGATGTCGATGAACCTGTGGAGCCCTTCTTGGCCGCCTGCGTGCTCAAAGAGAGTTTCCATGATTACATCATTACACCATCAATCGCCCAAGCGCTAGGTAGCTCCCGAGGCCGCGGCGCGATCCCTCAGCAGGCCATCGGCGAGCCGGAGTCCAGGCGATGGAAGCTCCGGTTGAAGTAGACGAGACTCGGGCCGCCCCTCCGGGTACGTACCTGCTCGATCTCCACGAACAGCACGCTGTGCGACCCCATCGGCTTGCAGTCCTTCACCACACCGATGACGGCCACTAACGCGTCCTTGAGCACCGGCACGCGCTGGCCGCGATCCCAGACGTTCCAGGTGAACCGTTCGGCCATGGAGACCTCCGTCGCTCCGGCGAAGTGCAGCGCCAAGTCCTGCTGGTCACCGCCCAGAACGTTGACGCAGACCCGGCCGTTGGCCCAGAACACGTCGTGCATGGCGCTGCTGCGGTTGAGGCAGACCAGGATGGTCGGCGGGTCGTCGGTCACCGAGCAGACCGCGCTGACCGTGATGCCGCAACGGCCGTTCGGACCGTCGGTCGTCATGATGTTGACGGCCGCGGGCAGATGCGCCATCGCCTCCCGGAAGTCGGCCTGCGAGGGGGTCTGATCGGGTTCTCTGACGGTCACGGCTTTGCTCCTCTCCGCCTTCGTCTTCCGTCTTCGGGTGAGTCAGCGCATGGGGTGAGTCAGCGCATGTACAGGCCCGCTGGTGGCATCCCATTCGGATGAGTCAGCGCATGTACAGGCCGCCGTTGGCGTCCCAGCACGCGCCGGTGACCGTGTCCGCCCGCTCGGAGGCCAGCAGCGCCACCATGTCGGCGATGAACTCGGGGCGGCCGAGCCGGCCGACCGGGATCATCGCCTCGATCCCCGCGAGCTTGTCAGGCGCGACGCTCTCGCGGACCACGGGCAGGTCGAGGATGCCCGGTGAGACGGCGTTCACCGTCACACCGCGCGGGGCCAGCTCACGGGCGAACACCTTGGTGAGCGTGGCCACGCCGCCCTTGGCCGCCGCGTAGTGCGCGCCGGTCGCGGTGCCGCCGTTCTGCCCGGCGAGTGAGGCGATGTTGACGATGCGTCCGTGGCCACGCTCGGCGAAGTAGGCGCCGAGGACCTGGCAGCCGAGAAACGTCCCGTCGAGGTTGGCGGCGATCACCGAGGAGAAGCTGTCCGGCTCGATGTCCATGAGCGGCTCGACCTTGGAGAATCCGGCGTTGTTGACCAGGACGTGGATCGCGCCCCACCGCTCGACGAGAGCGTCACGCGCCCGTACGAAGGCATTCTTGTCGCGCACGTCCAACCCGAGCCCGATCGCCGACCCTCCGTCCGGGGCGGGCGTGGCCGCCGACTCTCCGTCCGAGGCGAGCGAGGCCGCGACCTTGGCCGCCGCGCGCTGGTCGAGGTCGGTCACCGCCACGCGGTATCCGGCGCCGTGCAGACGGGCCGCGATGCACGCGCCCAAGCCGCGCGCCGCTCCCGTCACCAGCGCCACACGAGGAGAGCTCACAGCAGCCGTCCCAACGCCGTCACGCTGTCCTGACCGCCGATGAAGCGGCCGATCGTCCCGGTCATCGCGCGTCCCCCTCGACAGCGTCGGAGGGGACGGGCAGCGGGCGGCCCATGCGCGCCTCGATCTTCATGTACCGCCAGAGGCCGTGCTCGCCGACCTGCACCGTGCGGAACAGGTTGCAGGCCGCGGCGACCGTCGCCTGCTCGGGCACGTCGGCCAAAATGTAGGAGGTCCAGGGCCAGGAGGCGGACGGACCGACCATGTGCCGATCGTCGTCGAAGGTGCCGAGAACGGTCACACCAGGCAGCTCCGACAATTGCCTCAGCATGCTGACGAAGCCATCCCAGACCGGGCCGGCCTGTCCGGTCGGCAGGTCGAAGAAGTTCTGGTTGACGCCGATGCAGAAGAGCACCCGCAGGCGTTCCGGGGTGGTGGGCTGGGCCATGAGGATTCCTTAGAGATAGCCGGGAAAGGGCGGTACGCCCATGAGGACCGCGCCGGCGCCGTCGTACATGCCTTCCTGGAGGAAGGCGTGTTGTGGGACCACCGAGGCGTCGCGCAGGTAGCGCTGCATCGGGCTGCCGTCGGCGATGGCCGGGATGCCGCTCAGTTGATAGGCCGTACGCACGACCTCGAAGGAGGTTCTTGCCAGGTGGGCGGAGGCCAGGCGCAGCAGGCTGGCCTGGTTCGCGGTCGCCGGGTCGCCGGCCAGAACCGTTTCGTACACCTCGTGGGTGATCTCGTAGAAGAAGGCGCGTGCGGATCGCAGGTCGGCCTCCGCCCTGCCGACCGAGATGCGGTAGGTGGCGCGATCGGCCGGCTTCGGGGCGCCTGTGTAGCCGCCGCGGCCGCCGTTGCGGATGACGTGGTCGAGGGCGGCGCGGGCGACGCCGAGGCCGACGACCGCGAGCACCTGGGAGGCGTACGGGACGGTCGGGTAGCGGTACAACGGCTCGTCCACGGTCGGCTGGCCCCCGCGCACGAACGTCCATTCAGGAGGGACGACGACGCCGTCCACCTTGAGGTCATGGCTGCCGGTGCCGCGCAGTCCGATGACGTCCCAGTTGTCGACGATCTCCACCTGTCCGGGGCGCAGCAGGGCGGTCAGGGGACGGCCGGCCTGCTGCTCGCCCGCGGTGATGCCCACGCCGAGGATGTCGGCGCCCATGCAGCCGCTGGCGAACTTCCAGCGGCCCGAGACCTGATATCCGCCCTCGACGATGGCGGCGGGCTGCACCGGGAACAGGCCGCCCGCGAAGACGACGTCCGGCCCGTCGGCGTACAACTCGGCCTGCGTCTCCAGCGGCAGCGCGGCCAGGTAGACCAGCGCGGACCCGAAGCTGGCGACCCACCCCGCCGAGCCGTCGATCATCGAGATCCGCTCGATACGGGCCAGGAAGTCGGCCGGCGGCAGCGCGTCGCCGCCGAAGCGCCTGGGGGTGCTCGCCCGATAGATTCCCGCGCGCTTGAACTCGGCGATGATGTCGCCAGGAACGTGGCGTTTCTCATCGAATTCCGCCCGCCGTTCGGCCACTTTAACCAGGACCTCTTCAAAGGCGATTTCTTTCGCCGAAGGTGGACCGGCAGAGGCCGGGGAATCCAACGTCCGCGCCATGGTGATTTCTCCCTCGCATTACCGGCCAGCAGGGCCTTCCGCAGTGATCTCACGCTATGCGCGCCGAGATCGGCCGACAATTGGGAATTGGTTGGACGCCCTAGGGGATTTCCTTAGTCCACGCGCGGGGCGCGGGAGTGACCCACATCACCATCAAGTCCTGTCAGGAATCGCGGCGTTGCCTCGCTCAAGGGGCAGAAGCGAACCGATAGGAGCAGCACATGAAGCACCGCGTCGTCGTCCTCGGCGCCGGCTATGCCGGGGTCTACGTGGCCGGGAACCTGGCCCGCCGGTTGTCCCCGGTGGACACCGAGATCATCGTGGTCAACGCTGTGCCGGACTTCGTCGAGCGGCTGCGGCTGCACCAGTTGGCGGCCGGTCAGGAGATCGAGACTCAACAGCTCGCCGACGTCTTCGCGGGGACGGGGATACGGCTGCGCGTGGCCCGTGTCACCGCTGTCGACTCCGAGGGCCAGGTCGTCACTGTGGCCGACGCCGACGGCGGCGGCGAGCTCGGCTACGACACGCTTGTCTACGCGCTCGGCAGCCACGTCGCCGACAGCGGCGTTCCCGGCGTGGCCGAGCATGCCTTCAATGTCGCCGGCCGGCCCTCGGCGCTGCGCCTGCGCGAGCGCCTGGACGGCCTGGGCAGGCGGGGTGAAGGCGGGAGTGTGCTGGTCGTCGGCGACGGGTTGACCGGCATCGAGACCGCCGCCGAGATCGCCGAATCCCGGCCTGGCCTGTCGGTGGCGCTGGTCGCCCGCGGCGAGCTGGGCGCCCGGCTCTCCGCCGGAGCCCGCAGCCACCTGCGCCGTTCTTTCGACCGGCTGGGCGTCACCGTCCTGGAGCACACCAGCGTCGAAGCCGTCGAAGCGACGCGGGTGTTGTGCGCCGACGGCACCGCCCTGGCGTCCGACGCGACCGTGTGGACGGCCGGGTTCGCGGTCAACCCCATCGCCGCCGCCGGCGGGCTGGAGGTCACCGAGAACGGTCAGATCATCGTCGATCGCACCATGCGGTCGGTCTCGCACCCGAACGTCTACGCCGCCGGCGACAGCGCCTACGCCATCGGCGACAACGGCCGGCCGCTGCCGATGTCCTGCGCTTCGGCCGGTTTCACCAGCATGCAGGCGCTCGCCGCGATCCTCGCACAGCTGACCGGCCGCGAGATCCCCCGCACCAAGCTGGTCTACCTGGGCAACCACATCAGCCTCGGGCGCCGGGACGGGATCCTGCAGGCGGTCGACGACGAAGGGGTGGCGAAGCCGAAGTACGTGGGCGGCCGGAAGGCCGCGCGGATCAAAGCGGGCATCCTCAAGGTCTCGCTGTGGGCCAACTCGCACCCGACCTTCGGCCTGCCCAAGCGCAAGCGCCGCCTGGCCACCGCACCAGATGCGTCCGCCGAGAAGGCGTTCGCGTAGCCGCCTAGGGTGGTCCGCGTGGACAGCACCGCCACTGATCGCTTCGACACCGATCGGTTCGAGGCCAACCGGAACCGGCTGGCCTCGCTGGCGTACCGGCTGCTGGGCTCCGCCGCCGACGCCGAAGACGCTGTGCAGGACGCGTTCCTGCATTGGCAGGCCGCCGACCGGCAACGGATCAAGGTGCCGGAAGCATGGCTGACCAAGGTCGTCACCAACCTGTGCCTCGACCGGCTCCGCTCGGCACAAGCCCGCCGCGAACGCGCCGTCGGCGCCTGGCTGCCCGAACCGCTCCTCGACGGCGACCCGATGCTCGGCCCGGCCGACACTTTCGAGCAGCGCGAATCGGTCTCCCTGGCCGTACTGACGCTCATGGAGCGCCTGTCACCCCTCGAGCGGGCCGTCTACCTCCTGCGCGAAGCGTTCTCCTACAGCCACGCCGAGCTCGCCGAGATCCTCGACATCACCGAATCCGCAAGCCAGCAGCACCTTCACCGGGCCCGGCACCGAGTCACCGCCGCGCGCCGCCGCGGCGGTGAAGTCGACCCGGCGTCCGCCCGCAGGATCGTCGAGGAGTTCCTCGCCGCTGCCTCCGTGGGCCGCACCGAACGGCTGGTGGCACTGCTCACCGACGACGCGACCGCGATCTCTGACGGTGCCGGCCTGGCCGAGACGCTTCTGCGGTACGACGCTCCGCAGCGCATCGCCGCCGTCGTACGGGCCGGCTTCAAACCCACGCCCGCGAAACGGCGACTCGCCGGCGGCACGCCCGCCATCCACTACGCGCTCGTCAACAGCGCCCCCGCCATCCTCTTCGTGGTCGGCGACCAGGTCGTCGGCGCCGTGTCGTTCGACATCACCAACGGCAAGATCGCAACCGTGCGCGGCATCGCCGCCCCCAGCCGTCTCGCCCGCCTCGCCGAAGCCTGGCGGCGGCACGAACCGGACACGCCGCTAATCACCCAGTGGTGACCCGACACCGACCGCGGCCCGGCGCGGCACCCGCGCCGGGATGAACCGCTCCCGGGCTTCGTCCCGCGTCCGCGCCCTCTAACGGCATGGACGCGTAGTCCACCTGGATTGTGCTTACTCCTGTAGGATGGACAGAGCTCGGGACGGGCACAGGATGACGGCTTCGCGCGCCTGTGCCGCGGTCTTGTCGTCGGGGTGGTCGGTCAGCAGGGCCACGATGCCGTCGTCGTCTTGGTCGAATACGGCCGGCTCGGCCAGGACGCACTGGCCGGAGCCGACGCAGAGGCCGGTGTCCGCTTTGATGCGCATCATTGTCATCCTCACCAGGTGACCGGGAGCTCGTGAACGCCGTAGATGACGGCGTCCCTCTTGAACGGCAGGTCCTCGACCCCTGCGGCGAACCGCAGGGTGGGGATGCGGCGGAACAGCGTGTCGAAGACGATCTGCAGTTCCATCCGGGCCAGGTTCTGGCCAAGGCACTGGTGCGGGCCGAACCCGAAGGCGACGTGGTGGCGAGCCCCACGCTCGACGTCCAGTTCGGCCGGATTCTCGAACACCGCCGGGTCCCAGTTGGCCGACAGGCCCGAGACGATGACGCCCTCACCGGCCTTGATGCTCACCCCGCCGATCTCCACCTCTTCGGTGGCCAGCCGGGAGGTGACCCCGTCGGCGATGGTGAAGTAGCGCAGCAGTTCCTCCACGGCCATGGGCGTCTTGCCCGGGTCGTTCGTGATCAGAGCCAGTTGCTCCGGATGGGTGAGCAGCCCGACCACGCCGAGCGAGATCATGTTCGCCGTGGTCTCGTGCCCGGCGGTCAGCAGCAGGAAGGCCAGGCTCACCAGGCCCGCGTGGTCGCCGGTGCCCTCCCGGCGTTGCCGGGCGATCTGTCGGCCGAACAGATCGTCGCCGGGTTCGGACTCCTTGCGGGTGACCAGGTCGTCGATGTAGGCGCGCAGTTCGGCGAAGGCTCGCCGGCGGTCTTCCGGCGAGCCCCGGCGCACCATCATGGTGGTGCGGCTTTGGAAGAAGTCGTGGTCGGTGTAGGGGACACCGAGCAATTCGCAGATCACCAGCGAGGGCACCGGCAGGGACAGCGCCTGCACCAGGTCGACCGGGCTGTGGTCGGCGGCGAGCATGTCGTCGATGAAGTGGTCGACGATGTCCTGGATCCGCGGGCGTAGCGCGGCCAGGCGCTTCACGGTGAACTCGCCGATCACCGAGCGGCGGGCCGCGGAGTGTTCCGCGCCGTCCATGCTGAGCATCAACGGCGGCTGGCTGCGGAGCTGCTGCAGGGTCGCCGCGTCGAGGGTGAAGAGCGGCCAGCCGTCCTTGCGCTTGTCGGAGGAGAAGCGGGGGTCGGCGAGGATGGCACGGGCCTCCTCATGCTCGGACACCCACCACGCCTCGCCACCGCTGGTCATGCGGATCTTGCTGATCGGCGCCTGCTCGCGCAGTTGCTCGTAGGCGGCGGGCGGGGCGAACGGGCAGCCACGCTCGACCGGCAACTCCAGGCCGGCGAGTTCGCCGGCAACGCTGTTCGTCATGAAAGACCTCCCACAGGCTGAGATTTGTGCTGCGCTCCTCGGCCGTGTCCAGCTCGGGGAGCCAGAGGCGGACATGCGCCTCCTTGCGGCGCTTCCTGAGCTCCAGGCACAAGACGCCGGCCCTCACCGCTGTGTGACACCCATGGGTCGGTGGCGTAGGTCACATGACCGCGGGACTTCCGCTCGACGTGACCGACGAGGGCGCCGCCTTCGAGAGCGTGAAGCGAGCCAGGGGCACTTCGGCCGGCTGGACGTCAGCGGCGCAGCGGTGGCGCTTCGTCGACCAGCGGCAGCCGAAGGGCGAACACCGCGCCCTGGGGCGCGTTCTCAGCCGCGTGGACGGTGCCGCCGTGACGTGTGACGATGCGGCGGCTGAGGGCGAGGCCGATGCCGTTGCCGTTCCGCTTCGAGGTGAACGCGCCGTCGAAGATCCGGCCGTGGGGGAAGGCCGCCAAGCCCTGTCCCCGGTCGCGTACCTCGATCTCGCCGAGCGCGTCGTCGCGGCGGGTCGCGATGGTCACCACGCGCCGCTCCGCGGGCCAGCGCGCCATTTCATCGATCGCGTTGAAGGCGAGGTTCATCACGACCTGCCCGATAAGGACTTTCTCGCAGCGCACGACAAGCGGTTCCACCGCCGCCTCCCATTCCAGCGCGACCGCGTTCTGCTGGGCCCGTACGTCGATGAGATGTGCGCAGTCGGCGACGATCTCGTTCAGGTCGGCGAGTTGTTCCGACTGTTCGAGGCCGACGACGTACCGGCGCAGGCTGGCCATGATCTGCGCCGCCCGGTCGATCTGCACGGTCGCGTTGTCCAGCCCCCAGTCCAGCGACGCGGCGTCCACGCCGTCCCCCGCGAGTCGGCCGCGCACGCCCGCCACGAAGTTGTGCGCGGCGGCGATCGGCTGGCTGACCTCGTGGGCGATGGCCATCGCCATGTCGCCCATGGCGTTGAAGCGGGCGAGGTGGTTGAGATGTTGCGCGTCCCGGCGGTGTTCCTCCTCCGCACGGACCTGGTCGGTGATGTCGTGGAACAGCAGAAGGCACCCTCGCAGGTCGCCCTCGATGTCGATGTACTGGCATCGGGCCGAGAGCCAGCGCTCCTCGCCGTTCGTCGCGCGCAACCGGTAACGGCCGTCCCTCGGCGCCCCGCCCCGCGGTGTCGTGGCCAGCACCTCGCGCAGCCTCGTGGCCGACTCGCGGTCGCAGAACCGGGTGAAGTCGTCTCCGGCGAGCCGCCCGGCGTCGACCCGCAGCAGGGAACCCGCCGATTCGCTGGCGAACAGCACCCGCGCGTCGTCGTCGAGCACCACGATGCCCTCATCCAGATTGCGGAGGAACGTCTGCAGTCGCCCCTCCGTGCGCGACAGATCCAGGCGTGTGGCCTTCTCCTCCGCGATGTCACGGAACTGCACCATCACCACAGGGCCGGCCGCGAGGTCCACGCGGATGGCGACGGCCTCGGTGAGGATGTCCTCGCCCGCCTTGGACCGATAGCTCCACTCGATGGTGGCAGTGCCGTGATCGGCGGCGCGCTGCAACCACGCGACGCCGATCTCGCGGGCGTACTGGCGGGCGTTGGAGCTCATGTCGGGCGCCTTCAAGGGCTTCAGCTCGTCGAGAGTGAAGCCGAGGACGTCGCAGGCGGCCGGGTTGGCCCAGATGATCTCCTTGGTCACCGCGTCATGTACGAGGACGCAGTAGCGCAGCGCCTGAAAGAGCCGGCCCAGGTCGGCCAGCGTTAGGTCGACCATGCGGTTTCCTCCGGCTCAGCTCGCATTTCTCCGGCTCAGCTCGCCGACAGGCGCAGGCCGTATCGCAGCACGTCCGCGACCAGGGCGCCCAGGGTCTCCGCCGCGGTCTTCTCGCGGATGTGCGCCCGATGCACGTCCACCGTCTTCACGCTGATGCCCAGGCGCCCGGCGATGTTCTTGCTGGGCACCCCCTCCACGACCAGCCGCAGAATCTCCAGCTCGCGCGGGGTGAGCACGGCGAGCCGGGCCTCCAGCGCGCGCTGCCCGGCGCGCTCGGCATGCAGCTCCCGCGCCTTGTGCAGGGCGTTTTGTACCACCTCCAGCATGTGCTGCGGGTCGTACGGCTTCTCCAGGAAGTCAACGGCACCCTGCTGCATGGCCCGTACGGACATACGGACATCGCCGTGGGCCGACACGAACACCACCGGAAGCAACGAACCCATCCGATTGAGGATCTCCTGCACCTGGAAGCCACCCGTATGTGGCATACGGACGTCCAGGACAAGGCAGGCGGGCCGTTCCGGATCGATCGCCGACAGGAAGGACGCGGCCTCGGTGAAGCACTCGGCATTGATGTGCACCGACCCCAGCAACCAGGCCAGCGAGGAGCACAACTGCTCGTCGTCATCCAGGATGTAGACCACTTCGCCGGGCTCGTTCCGTCGCGTGCTCACGCTCACGTCATCGGCTCCCACATCGCCGGGGCGGTCCACTACTCGCCAGCCACCAGCAGCGTAATGGGACATATGTCGTGGACCACTGGACCGTCCCGCTCAGTGGAACGCGTATGCCGCCTGAAAGAGAGGCCGGAACGGGCGGGCCGAGCCCCGCCCTGAGCGAAGGGTCTTCATGGTCAAGCCCTGTGCGCCGGCTCGCGCTCGGGATCCGGGCCGCGGTCCGAGTCGTGGGGCGACGTGTCTGTTGTGGTCGTCTTCGCTCTGCGGCGCTTACGGATCATGACGACCGCGCCGAGCGCGAGCAGTACGCCAACGATGACGAGAACGATGCCGCTGGCGTCCTTCAGTCCTGCGGCGACTCCGACGCCGATCAGCAGGGGCATTGCTGCCGAGCAGGCCGCGCCTGCCGCCATCGGGGGCAGGAACGTGCGGTATGGCATGTGCGCCGCGCCGGCGACGGCGGGCACCACGCTTTGCACAAGCCCAATCGGTACGAGCCGGCCGACGAACACAGCCCAGCGGCCGTGCTTGCGGAGCAAAACCGTGGCCTTGTCCCAGCCCTTGGCGCCGCGCTTCTTGACGAGTCTGGTCTCGCGCAGTGCCGGGCCCACGCGGCGGCCGAGCTCGAACCCGATCACGTTGCCCGCGACCGCGCCGACCGTCACCACTGCCCACAGGATCAGGAACTCGGGTATCGAGTCGACGGTGGCCGAGGCGATCATCAGCGCCGCCTGACCAGGGAGGAAGAACCCGATGCCGATGATGGACTCACCGAGAGCGATCACTCCCGCGCCGGCGATGAGGGCGGGCTCCGGCAACGACTGCCACCAATCCAACACATTGGACAACGCCACGAGCGGCACCTCTCAGACGGATAGCTGCGGTAACTGAACTGGCAGCATGCTGACAGTTATAGCTGGGCGCATCAGGGTTCACCCTGAGATCAACCCTGATGTTGACTATCGGTCGTCGGCGCTTTGACAGGAAGTGGCGGCTGGTTGGGCAGCCGGGTCGTCAGAGGACCCAGTTGCCCGTTCGTGGCGTCTTGACCACAGGAACCGCCGCGGGCTGGACGCTCGCCGTGGCCGGCGACAACCCGTCCAGAAGGAAGCCGAGGTAGCGGCGCCAGCCCTCGGTCTTGGGGTCCATGGTCCAGAGCACGCTGGTGAGCATGGCCATGATCCTGGGCAGGTCCTCCGGGACGAGGTCGGCCCGCAGGAGCCGCGCCTGCTGGGCCCGCCGTACGAGCAGAGTGAGCGCCTCGAAGAACGTGGCGGACAGGTCGGGAGTGAGGGAGCCGGCGCTCTTCGCGGCGGCCAGAGTACTCATCTCACGAGCCACCATGTCGACGGCGGTTTCGATCAACGTGGTCAGACCGTGCAGCGGGTTCTCATCGTCTAGCGCTCGTTCGATGGCCGGTGTGAGGTTCTCGGCCACACTCTGATCGAGAACGGCCCTGACCAGGTCACCCTTGTGCGGGAAGTGCCGGTACAGCGTCCTGATGCCCACCCCCGCGCGGCGGGCGATCTCCTCGAGCGACACGTCCGGGCCGTCGTCGGCGAAGGCCGCGTGCGCGGCACGCACGATGCGTTCGAGATTGCGTACGGCATCAGCCCTCAAGGGCCGCTCGGTTTCGGTGACCACCACCAGAGCCTATCAACCGGCACCATGCTGCCACTTGTGTGCTAGCTTCGCACTGAAAGATGAAGTGGCAGACAGCTGCCGGTTAGCAACGGGCGAGGAGGAGGAGATCCGATGAAGGTGAGTGTTGACGCCGACAAGTGCGTCGCCGCTGGTCAGTGCGTACTGCTCGCGCCGGAGGTGTTCGACCAGCGGGAGGAGGACGGCATCGTAGTGTTGCTGGACGAGGCACCAGGGCCGGTGCTGCACGGCGCGGTCCGGCAGTCGGCCATGGTGTGCCCGGCCACGGCGATCCACCTGGCGGAGTCATGAACGCCTCCCCGACCCGGGTCGTGATCGTCGGGGCGGCCGCCGGTGGGCTGGCGGCGGCGGAGGCGTTGCGCAGGTCGGGATTCGGGGGCGTGATCACCCTGGTCGGCGACGAGCCGTGGCTGCCCTACGACCGGCCGCCGTTGTCCAAGCAGCTGCTGACCGGGCAGTGGGCGCCGGACCGGCTCGCCCTGCGCCCGGAGACCGACATCCACGCGCTGGGCCTGGAGCTACGGCTGGGCGTCGCGGCGACCGCGGTGGACACCGGCCGACGGGTGGTCACACTCGCCGATGACACCCATCTGTCCTACGACGCGCTGATTGTGGCGACCGGTGTCCGCGCCCGCCGCCTGCCCGGCACCGACGGTCTCGCCGGGGTGCACACGCTGCGTACCCTGCCGGACGCGTTGGCGCTGAAGGAGCGGCTGCGGCCCGGGCGGCATCTGGTGATCGTCGGCGCGGGGTTCGTGGGCGCCGAGGTCGCCGCCACCGCGCGCGGTCTCGGGGTACGGGTGACGTTGCTGGAGTCGGGTCCGGTGCCGCTGGCGTTGGCCGTCGGCGAGGAGGCCGGCCGGCTCATCACGCGCCTCCACGTCGAGCACGGCGTGACGGTCCGCACCCAAGTCTCGGTCACCGACGTGATCGGCACCGGTGGCGGACCAAGGGTGGGGGTGCGGTTGGCTGATGGCACGGTGGTGGCGGCTGATGACGTACTGGTGGCCATCGGTTCCGTGCCGAACACCGAGTGGCTGGCCGGCAGCGGCCTGTCCGTCCGCAACGGACTCGTGTGTGACGAGTACAGCTCCGCCGCGGACCGCGTGTACGGGGTCGGTGACGTGGCCCGCTGGCACAACCCGCTGTTCGGTACGCACATGCGCGTCGAGCACCGCACCAACGCCGCTGAGCAGGGCATGGCCGTCGCCCGCAACCTGCTCGGCGAACCCCGGCCGTTCGCCCCGGTGCCGTACTTCTGGTCCGACCAGTACGGCACCAAGTTCCAGGCCTACGGCCACCTCCGCGACCACGACGAGGCACTCGTACTCGACAGCGACCATCTCCTCGTCGCCTACCGCAAGGCCGATCGCCTCGTCGGCGTCCTCGCCGCCGACATGTCCCCCAAGGTTCTGCGCGCGTGGCGCGCTCTCATCGCGGCCCGCGCCCCGTGGACCACCGCCCTCACCACCGCCGCTGCCTGAAAGAAGGGATTTCCATGACCACCACCGACCTGCCGATCTTCCCCGGCGAACGCGTCGCCCGCTGCCCGTTCAACCCGCCCACCGAGTACGCGCGATGGCGGGAGGAGGGTCTGCGGCAGGTGAACTGGGACGGCCACACGGTGTGGGCCGTGAGCCGGTACGAGGACATCAAAACCGCCATGGCTCATCCGGCCGTCAGCGCCGAAGTTCTCGGTGTGCTGCAGGGCCACGGTAGACACGACGGCCCGAACGCCCCGGAGATGTTCCCCCGTATGGACGACCCCGAGCACGCTCGGCTGCGTCGCATGCTCACCAAGGACTTCACCGTCAAGCGGGTCAACGCGATGCGCCCGGACATCGAGGCGATGGCGAACGAGTTCATCGACAAGATGGTCGTGAAGGGGCAGCCCGGCGACCTGGTCCAGGACTACGCGCTGCCGATCCCCTCTCTGGTGATCTCCCTGCTGCTCGGGGTCCCGTACGCTGACCACGGCTTCTTCCAAACGATCACCGGCAAGCTGATGAACATGAACACCCCGCCGGAGGTGAAGGCCAAGGCCTCCAGGGAGTTCTTCGGGTACATGATGGAACTGGTCGCCCGCAAGGAGAAAGAACCCGGCGACGACCTGATGAGCCGGGTCATCCGCGAACATGTCCAGACCGGCGAACTACGGCGGGAGACCGCCGCGATGAACGGGGTCATCCTGCTCAACGCCGGCCACGAGACCACCGCCAACATGATCGCTCTCGGCACCGTGGCCTTGCTGGAGAACCCCGAGGCCGCCGCCAGGATCCGCGACACGGACGACCCGGCCGTGCTCGCCAATGCCGTCGAGGAACTCCTGCGCTACCTCACGATCGTGCACAGCCTGATCGTTCGCATCGCCAAGGAGGACGTCGAGATCGGCGGCACGCTCGTCAGGGCCGGCGAAGGGCTGATCATGAACCTGTCCGCCGGGAACTGGGACCCTGCCTTCACCGCCGAGCCCGAGACGCTGGACCTCGACCGGCCCGCGCGCGGGCACCTGGCGTTCGGGTACGGCGTACATCAGTGCATCGGCCAGACCCTCGCCCGCGCCGAACTCCAGATCGCGCTGCCCACCCTGCTGCGCCGGCTTCCGGGGCTGCGGCTCGCGAAGCCGATCGAGGACATCCGGTTCAGGAACGACATGAGCATCTACGGCGTCCACGAACTGCCCGTCAACTGGTGACGTGATGCGCGGCGGCCGGCTCGGCGACATGTTCGGCCGCCGCCGGGTGCTGCTCTTCGTCCTCGGCGTGCTCGCCACCGGCGCCCTGGTCGCCGCTCTGGCCGACGACCTCGCCACCGTGGTGATCGGCCGTGTCCGGCAAGGAGCCGGGGGCGCCATCCTGCCCCTGGCGTTCGGCATCGTCCGTGACGAACTGCCGCGCGAGCGGGTCGGCGTCGCAGTCGGCCTGCTGTCCGCACTGCTCGGAGCCGGCGGCGGCCTCGGCGCGGTACTGGCCGGACCGATCGTGTCCACCCTGTCCTGCCACTGGCTGTTCTGGATCCCCCTGATCATGATCGCCCTCGCCGCCGCAGGCATCGCGTTCGGCGTACCGGAATCTCCGGTACGCGCACCCGGCCGGGTGGACGTACCCGGCGCGCTCCTACTCTCGGCCGGCCTGGTCTGCCTACTCCTCGCACTCACCAAGGGCGGCAACTGGGGCTGGACCAGCACCACCACACTCGGCCTGTTCGCCGGCGCGGCCGTCGCACTCTCCGCCTGGGTGGTGGTCGAGGTGCGCGCCCGCGCACCGCTGGTCGACATGCGCATGATCACCAGCCGGGGCGTGTGGACCACCCTCATCACCGGCATCGCCTTCGGAGTCGCCACGTTGACAGCCGCCCACGACCAGCACGAGCACCCACGAACCCCGCCACACCAGCAGCCGCACCAGCGAAAACCAAGATGGTGGATCTTCAGGGAAGATCCACCATCTTGATCTCGGTCAGTCGATGCCTTCGACGATGCGGAAGTCGCGCTCGACGCCGTCGGAGAGGACGACCAACGCCTCCTGATAGGCCGCACTCTCGTACGCCGCGACGGCCTGCTCGAAGCTGTCGAACTCGATCAGGACAGTGCGCTCGGCGATTCCGGCGTCACGCGCCACGACCCGACCGCCACGGACGAAGGTCCGACCGCCCCCGGCCTTGACGGCCGGACCGGCCAGCTTGTTGTAAGCAGCCAGCTTCTCAGGGTCTGAAATGGTGCGGTAGACGCTGACCCAGTAGCCCTTGGGCACGGAACCTCCAGTGTTGGGATGAGTGCATCTGACTTTACGGGTTGGTCTCGGACGAGCGTCGGCGGGCGAGAGCGAGGCTTGTCAGCGTCGTGATCGCCATGGCGGCGATGCCCACCAGCGCCGCGGTGGTGTAGGCGCCGTCATCGGGGAAGAGGTGGCCCGGGCCGGTGCCCGCGGCGAGGATCAGGCCGCCGATGGCGCTGCCCAGGGAGTACCCGACACTGCGGACGACGTAGTTGAAGCTCATGGCGCTCGACGTCTCGCTCTTGGGGGTGACGGCCAGGATGACACCGGGCATCGCGGCCGAGAAGCCGCCGACGCCGAAGCCGAGCACGCCCATCGCCGCGAACAGTTCGGCCAGGTCCGACCGGGCCGCCGCGAACAGGGCGAACCCGCCGCCGACCACGACGGCGCTGCCGGCCAGGAGCAGGGGGTCGGCGATCCGCGTCCGGACCCGCGGCGTGAGCTTGCCGGCGACGAACCCCAGCACCGAGAACGGGATGAGGACCAGCCCGGCGACGAAGGTCGTCAGCCCGAAGCCGTAGCCGGCGCCGTGCGGCGTCTGCGCGTACCGGGTGATGAGCGTGAGCAGGAGGTACATGCCGATCCCGCCGACGAACATGGCGAGGTTCGCCCCGGCGACCGCTGGGTGCCGCACCGCCCGCACATCGACCAGGGGCGTCGTGCTGCGCAGCTCGATGACGGCCCAGACGCAGAGCAGCACCACCGCGACGACGGCGAGGCCCACCGCCACGGCGAGGTGCCGGCTCCACAGATTCCGTTCGCCGGCGAGGAACAGCACCAGAAGCAGCGCAGCGGCCAGGACGACCGCGCCTGCCACGTCCACGTGGGCGGAGCGGCCTTCGGGGGCTTCGGGCATGGAGCGCCACGCGGTCAGGAGGGCGGCGGCGGTGACCACCAGGCCGAGGCCGTAGGCGGCCCGTACCCCGCCGAGCTCGGCGAGCAGTGCGGCCAGCGGGTAGCCGACGCCGGCCCCGATGATCGAGACCACCGAGATCAGGGCGATCACGGCCGCGCTGCGCTCCTCGGGGAGGTGGTCCCGGGCCACGCCCATCATCAGCGCCGTCAGCCCGAGCCCGACGCCCTGGGCCGCCCTGCCGGCCAGCAGCCACGCGAACGGCAGCGGCAGCACGGTGAGCGCGCTACCGGCGACGACGACCGCCAGCGTGACGAGGATCGTGGCCCGCCGGTGCGGGCCGGCTCCGAGCCGGCCCAGGACCGGCGTGGCGACGGCGCCGCTTAGCAGCGCGACGGTCAGCGTCCACTGCGCGCTGCCGAGCGAGACGTGGAACGAGGTCGCCACGCTGGTGATGAGAGGCGTCCCGAGGCTGGCGACCGCCGCCACGACCAGAGCGATGAACACCAGGGCGGGGACCAGCAGCCGCGCCTCGGAACGCGCCACCGGGAACGCCTTCACCGCGACCCCGCCGACCGGGGCTGCCCGGTCACTGCTTCGGCCCTTCGCGGTCCTGGCTTTCGAGCTCTGCCAGATGCTTCAGCGCCGGAAGGGCCGCCACCAGCGCCTCGACCTCGTCGCCGGTGAGCTCGCCGATCAACCGCTCGAACGCGTGGACGCCCGCCTGGCGCCGCGTCCGGACATAGGAGGCGCCGGCCTCGGTCAGGCACACCAGCGTGACCCGCTTGTCGGACGCGTCGCCCCGCCGCTCGACCAGGCCGGACTCCTCCATCACCCGGATCAGGGTGGTCATCGCGGGCTGGGTGACGCCCTCGACCGCGGCCAGATCGGTGATGCGCCGCGGGCCGGTCCGGTCCAGGGTGGCCAGGGTGGCGGCGGACGTCAGGCTCATGTCCCGGGGCAGGCGTCTCGCGGCCCTGGTGGCCAGGCCGTAGAGAGCTGCCCCGATGGCGGCGGACGCGCCAGGAGCGGTGTCTTGACGACTCATGCTCGAAGCATAGCCTTTTTATATTCATAGTTTATGGAAATGGTCGGCCAGCCGGTTCAGCTTCGCCCGCAGCGGCTCCAGCTTGCCCCGCACCTCGACCGGCAGGCCGAGCACCTCGGCCTGCCGGTCCGGACCGTGACCGGCCCGGCCGCCTCCCGCACGATGGCCACCAGCCGCTGATAGTCCTGCGGCAGCACGTCGGGGTCGATCGTCCGCGCGAACCACCACAGCGAAAGACCCCAGGCTTTTTGTCTGCACAATGGATACCGCCCGTTTCGCGGTTTTCCCATCTAAGCCGCGCAAAGCCCTAGGGCCTAAGAACGCCTAGGCTTCATCAGCTCCAGGCATGCTCATCACGATGGCTTTAGCATGCCCCCAAATAGCATCTACGCATTTCTGACGCCATTTCAAGTACTAAGAATCAAACTGACCAACTATTCTCTATCGAGCCCCGAGAGGCACCGTCGTGCGGGTGGTCCAGCGATAGAGCCACTCGGGATCAAGAACCCGGTTCTGCACGATCAGCGCAACCTGCTCGACGTCCACAATGACCGGCGCGGCTTCGACCGCGCTCAGGGCGTCGATATATGGCCTGGCTGGTCCTGGTGTGTTGATGTAGGTCAGGCTGACGTGCGGGTGAAAGCCCTTGGCTTGCTCTGCTGCCGTGGGCGCGTTCCCCAGCACCTCGGCGATGCCGCTCCTGATCTCGCCCCACATCTGATGCAGCGGCCCTGTGGGAGTCGGAGCCAGTACAACTCCCTCACCGAGCAAGGCCGGCCGGTGGAAGGTCAGCTCAACGGGGGTCAACCCGCCCAGACGGACCCGTACGGCCTCGGTAATCTGGTCAAGCTGCTCCTCGGACACCTCGTCGACGAACCCGACCGCTTGCACGGTGAGATGTAGCCATCGCGCGGGTATCGGGTTGTGCTCCTCGATCGTTGCGAGGGCCGCTTGGTAGCGCTCGGCGAGCTGATGCAGTTGTGGCGCGTGCTCGAAGGTCAGGTGCCAGGTGTAGACCAGGCGCCCCGGCCGCCACCCTTCCCGAGGCCACCAGTGCGAGCGCACCTCGTCGGTGTCATGCATGCTCATTGAACCGCCTCAGATCTGTGAGGGAACGTCGGGAGCTTGCTCGTCCTGCTCGATTGTGTACTCGTCGATGATTGTGACGCGGTCGGCGGCTAGTGCGGTGACCGGAAAGGTTCACCGGGTTGGGGGACGGCGAATATCCACCCTTGGGTGTTCGATTCGGTGAGCGTTCAGGGGGACCACGTTGGCGGCCTGCGCGTTCCAGAAGCGAGCGCGCTACGCGTCCTGCTGTGGTGACTCGGCCGGAGCGTTCGCGGTGAGAGGCGTCAACCAGTGGATCTCCAGGTCCTCGCGCAGGTAGTTCATGCGAGTTTTCTGGAACTGGACGAGGTTGGGCTGGGCGAGGTGATTGCGCAGGTCGTCCCCCGAACGCCACAGCTCGTAGAAGACCAGCGTGGTGGGGTCGGAGGCATCGCGATGGACCTGGTACTGCCAGGCGCCCGGCTCGGCACGAGTCGACTCGACGAACGAAAGGAGCAGGCTTTCCAGCTCCTGGGCGCGTTCCGGGCGGGGGCGGGCGTATCCGTAGATGCCGATGGGGCCGGTTCCCTCAGGTATGACGATATTCATACCTGAGGAGGTTAGCCATGCCCGAGGTATGATGCAAGCCGTACCTGAAGGAGGAGATATGGAGCTCGGCAAAGTGCTCGCCGCGCTCGCCGACGACTCCCGGCGGCGCATGGTGGCCGAGCTCGCGGCCGATCCCAAGGATCAGGAGCGGGCATGCGGATCCTTCGACCTGCCGGTGAAAAAAGCCACACGAACCCATCACTTCCGGGTTCTGCGGGAGGCCGGCCTGGTCGCGCAGCGCGATCATGGCAACGGGAGCACGTTGAGGCTGCTCAGGAAGGACATCGAGCAGCACTATCCCGGCCTACTACAGCTACTCGTCGTCGAGCTCGGCCAGTCGGGTGAAGACGACGCCACGTCATGACACAAGGTGAGCACCGTATTCCGCATCATGCGTCTCGTCGAGGGTGACGAGCAACGTGACCTCGCCTTCGACGGCGTGACATCGGACCACGATATTCGCGGGGCCGACAGTCTCGCCGGCCTGACGGTCGAGGCACTCGAGCCGGTGAACCTTTCCGGTCACAGCACTAGATGGATTCCGACGCTTCCAGGATGCTCTTGTCCTCGGCACCCCTGCATGACCTGGCTGCCCTGCGGCAGGCCGAGCGTGGCGGCCTTCTCGAGGTGGCGCTGCGGGCGATCCACTGGTTTCGGGCGGGGTGGTGTTCCCTTTTCCGCGCGATCACTTGCAGACGACCTGGAGAAAGCGCGTCTGCTCCATGATCTACCTGCAGCCCTATCCGAGCGAATCGATGGCGCGCATTTCCTGGTTGATCAGCGGAATGGTGGAGTAATTGAGCGAGTGGACCACTGATCCAAGAGCGAGACGTCATGGACATCCATCACGATGTCCATGACACCCCCCGCAAGCGTGAAGGACGGTGATCCCATGAGCATGGTGAAGACCGCGATCGAGATCGACCAGGAGGCCCTGGCGATAGCCGCCGAAGTTCTCGGCACCAAGACGAAGAAGGACACGGTCAACGCAGCCCTCCGCGAGGTGGGGCAGCGGTTGGTGCGGCTGCGGGCCCTGGCCGCGCTTGCCGAGATGGCCGACCGTGGAGAATTCGATGAGTTCGTTGGCAACAAGGCGGCTTATCGCCTGTGACACACCAACTGCATTCACTCCTCAGCGGCTAACCATCATGGCCTCTTCAGCGGATGCCGGAAATGATCGATGTCCGGCCGACAAGATCTTCAGATGGCCCGATCGGGCAACGGGTAACGCGTGGGCGAAGCCCACGCCCAAAACAAGCGCCCGGAGCGAAACGGAGGCCCTACAGGGGTCGCGGCTACAGCGCGACTGGGCAACGCCTGAGGCCCTTGAGCGCGAAGCGCCCCCTATGAAGCCCTTGAGGGGAAGTGGAGCTATGGGGATTCGAACCCCAGACCTCCTCCATGCCATGGAGGCGCGCTACCAACTGCGCCATAGCCCCTTGAACCGTCCCCAAGTGTATCCGACTCCCAGCCCCGGGCAGCCGCCCCCAAGCAACTGGGCCGCCTCTCAAGGAAGCGGCCCAGCCGGAAAATGCCTGGTTAACGGCTACCCCACCGAGCGGGCCTTGTCGATGAGTCCTGCCAGCTCAGTCACCATCGGGTCCTCCGCCGCCTCCGCCAGCCGTTTGGCCTGCTCCCCCAGCGTCGGCAGGGTCAGCCCGAACGCCTCCCGGTCCCGCATGTACACCGCGAAAGCCGCCGCCACGACGTCCACCTGCAGCCGCACCGGCGCCTTCTCCCATACCGACTCCGTCAGCGCCCCCACGTCCACCGACTTGCTCGTCTCGGCGGGGTTCCTGGTGTCGGGGTTCTGCCAGCGTACGGTCGCCTGGGCCAGCTGCCCCGTCGCGCCTGACTTGAGCCGTACCGCGTAGAGAGCCGTGACCGAGTGGCCGGGGCCGATCTCGCCGCCGTCCCTGTTGTCGTCGCGGAACTCCTCGGTGGACAGGGCGCGGTTCTCGTACCCGATGAGCTGGTAGCCCTCCACCACCGAGGGGTTGAACACCACCTGCGCCTTGGCGTCGCGCGCCCGCAGCTCGATCGTGGCCGGGAGCTGGGAGGCGAAGACCTTGTCCGCGTCTTCCTGCGTGCTGACATAGACGGCGGCGCCGTCTCCGTTGTCCGCCAGCTGTTCCATCAGCTGGTCGCCGTAGTCGCGGCCGACGCCGACGGTCAGCAGGGTGACCTGCCGGCCCGCGTACTCCTTGACCCGGTCCAGGATGGAACGCCACTCGGTGCTGCCCTGGTTGGCCAGGCCGTCGGAGAGCAGGATGACCCGGTTGGTGGCCGCGGGGCGGAACGCCTTGGCCGCCTGCTCATAGCCGGTGACCAGCCCGGCCTCGAGGTTGGTGCTGCCGGCCACGGTCAGCTGGTCGACCGCCGCGTGCAGCTCGGTACGGGCGGCCAGCGGCGTCATCGAGGCCAGCACCGTGGCCTCGTCGCTGAAGGAGACGATCGACACCTGGTCGCCCGGCGCGAGCTGGTCGATCAGCGTATGCAGGGACTGCTTCACCAGGTCGAGGCGGCCGGGCTCGGCCATCGACCCGGACACGTCGATCACGAAGGTGAGGTTGGCGGGGCGCCGCGCCGCCGCGTCGGAGGCGCGCGTCTGCAGGCCGACGCGCAGGACGGCCTGGTTGCGTGACGGCATCATGGCGCCGTCGACGTGCACGGTGAACCCGTCGTCCCGCGGCTGCGCGTAGTCCTGCCGGAACGCGTTGACGAACTCCTCCGGCCGGATCTGCCCCGGTTCGGGCCAGCGTCCTTCCTGGAGGGTACGGCGGGCATAGGTGTACGAAGCGGTGTCCACGTCCAGGGCGAACGTCGAGATCTGCTCCGCCGACGTGTCCTTCTGCTCCTCGGGAGCGGCGCTTGCGGACGCGCTCGCCCGAGCCTCGGGCTTGGCATCCGCGGGGAGTTCGGGCCTGGACGAAGCCGACGGTGCGGCCCTGGACGAAGCGGGCGCCCGAAGGGCGGAGTCTCCCTTGTTCCCCCCGGGACCACCGCCGCAAGCGGCCAGTGCCAGGAGTCCAGCAATTCCGACGCTGATCGCCAAAGGACGAAATTTCATCGCAACCACCTCCGGCCCGTATGACGGCTCCCGGAAATGGCCTGGCCGGGCCGGTGACGCAAGCGAGCGCAAACCGCGATCAACACGTGATCCGGTCAGCCGACCAGCGCCGCCTCCTCCACCCGGATGCGAATCGTCAGCAACACCCCGTTCACCAGCGTGAACGCCAGCGCGGTGAGCCAGGCGGTGTGGACGAGCGGCAGAGCCACCCCCTCCGCGACCACGGCCACGTAGTTCGGATGACGCAGCCACCTGTACGGCCCGGCGCCGACCAGCGGCATCCCTGGCACCACGACGACGCGGGTGTTCCACTGCCTGCCCAGGGTGGCGATGCACGACCAGCGCAGCCCCTGGGCCAGCAGGACGATCGCGAGCATCGGCCAGCCGAGCGCCGGGATGAAGGGCCGGTCGAGCAGCCATACCTCGGCCGGGCAGGCCAGCAGGAGTCCGGTATGGGCCAGGACGATCCAGGGATAGTGCCGCCGGCCGTACTCGATGCCGCCCTTCGACCTGGCCCAGGCCAGGTTGCGGCGGGCCACGGCCAGCTCGGCCAGCCGCTCAGCGACGACCAACCCGATCAGCAGCGTGTACGGACTCATCAGGCTCGCGTACGCACCCACCAGCCCGATCACCAGCCCGTACGGACTCAAAACAGTCACCAGTGCAGCAGGAGCAACTCGGCCGAGAAGCCGGGCCCGAGGGCGAGCAGCACGGCCGGCTGGCCCGGGCGGCCGCGCGTCTCCTGCAGGACGTGCAGTACCGAGACCGACGACATGTTCCCGTGCTCGCGCAGTGACCGCCACGTGACCTCCAGAGCCGCCGGATCCAGGCCCAGCCGCTCCACGATCTTGTCGATCACCTTCGGGCCGCCGGGGTGGCAGATCCAGGTGCCGACCTGTTCGGGGGTGAGTCCGTTGTCGGCGAGGAAGCCCTTGATGTCGCCCGCGAGCACCTTCTCCACGAAGGCGGTGAGTTCGGCGTCCAGCACGAGGCGAAAGCCCCGCTCGCTCACCTGCCAGCCCATGAGGTGCTCCGTGCCCGAGTACAGCCTGCTGCGCGTGGCCACCACCTCCGGCCCGTGGCCGCGTCCCACCGCGACCACGGCCGCCGCGCCGTCGCCGAACAGGCCGCTGGCGACCAGGTTCGCGATCGAGGTGTCGTCGCGCTGAGTGGTCAGCGAGCACATCTCCACGCAGACCAGCGCCGCCACCTGTTCGGGCCAGCCGCGCAGGTAGTCGTTCAGCCGCGACAGGCCCGAGGCCCCCGCTGCGCAGCCGAGCCCGAACACCGGCACCCGTTTGACGTCCGGCCGCAGTCCCACGCGCTGGATCAGCCGCGCGTCCAAGGACGGCGTGGCGAGGCCGGTGGTCGAGCAGAACACCAGGTGATCCACCCGCCGGGGTGATATGCCCGCCTTGTCCAGCGCACCACGGAGTGCCCGTTCGCTCAGGTCGAGCGCGATCTCAAGGTAGATGTCGTTGGCGCGGCCGAACGAGTCCAGCTTGGCGTAGTCGTCCAGCGGGAGGGCCAGGTTCCGGCTCTGGACGCCGGTGGCTGCGTGGAAGCGTTCGAGCTGATCGAGGTCGGCCTCGGTCAGCCGGGAGAACGCCTCGGTGATCTCCGCCTGCGCGTAGCGGTAATCGGGCAAAACGGTCTGTACCCCCGAAATGTGCATGTATCTCTTCTGCCGCGGAGAGGGGGCGGCTAACCTGCGGCCGCGCTCATGCCCGTACGCGCCGGGCTTCTGAGCCGTTCGAGCCGGAGTACACCGCTCAAACGCCACAGCCTTTCAGCAGGCGAGCCGCCACAAAGACGTCACCTCGGCGGCCCGCGCGGCCCTCAGCGGGTCGGTGCCGTCGGACGCGCGCCGGTGACGCGGCCGTGTGTCGAGCCGATCCATGACCCGCACCCCCGCGCCGTCGAACGCCGCCATCAGGTCGGCACGAGACCGCAGGCCAAGATGTTCGGCCAGGTCCGACAGCACCAGCCACCCTTCACCGCCCGGCTCCAGATGCTCGGCCAGGCCGTCGAGGAAGCCCCGGAGCATGCACCCACCGGGGTCGTACACCGCCCGGTCGAGCGGCGACGACGGCTCGGCGGGCAACCAGGGCGGGTTGCACACGACGAGCGACGCGCGCCCCGGCGGGAACAGGTCGGCCGCCACCACGTCGACCCGATCGGCCAGGCCCAGCCGGGCCATGTTGTCGCGGGCGCAGACCACCGCGCGCCGGTCGAGGTCGGTGGCCACGACCCGCTCGACGCCCCGCCTGGCCAGCACCGCGGCCAGAACTCCGGTGCCCGTGCCGAGGTCGAAGGCCAGCCGCTTGCCGGGCAGCGGCGCCTGGGCCACCAGATCAATGTATTCGCCGCGAATCGGGGAGAACACTCCGTAATGCGGATGGATCCGGGCACCCAGCGCCGGGACCTCAACGCCCTTCTTGCGCCATTCGTGCGCGCCGATCAGCCCGAGCAGCTCGCGCAACGACCCCACGTACGGACCCTCCGCCGGCCCGTAGACCTCCTCGCACGCCTGCCGCACGTCGGGAGCGCGGGTGAGCGGGATGACGTGGCCTTCGTCGTACGGGATCAGCAGCAGGCCGAGCGTCCGCGCCCGCCGGCCCTGGGCCTGGCGGTAGCGGTCGAACGTGGCGCCGGGCTCGGCCGGCTCGCACCGGCGGCCCATCGCCTGAAGCAGCTGCCGGGCGTTCTGGAAGTCGCCGCGCCACAGCAGGGCGGTGCCCTCGCGAGCCAGGCGGTAGGCGGTGTCGGCCTTCATCCGGTCGTCGGCGATCACCACCCGAGCCGGTGGCGGCGCCTCCAGCGCGGAGCGCCACGCCGCCGAATACTCTTCGCCCGCCTCAGTCCATGTGATCATCAGGCTCAGACCGTTTCACGGACGACCGGCCCATGGCCAACCCTTTTAGCAGCAGCCCGGCCACGAGAGCGCGCAGCCCCTCGCCGTAGGTGTCGCGCGCGGTGAGCTCCTCCCACCGCTCGCCCACCGCCGCGAGCCGCGGCAACGCCTCGGCGTCGAGCGCGGCGAACACCTGCCGCCGGTACGTCGGCCCGCCCTGCTCCCGCCTGCGCAACGCCGCCGCCCGCGCGGTGATCTCCCCCGCCGTGTAGTGCCAGATGATCCGGTACGCGGCCACGGCCCGCTCCAGCGGCAGCCCGGCGCGTACGGCCGCGTCGATGATCATCTCCGGATACCACAGCGCGTTGACCGAGAGCAGGTCGTCCGCCCTGAGGACGTCCACGATCCACGGGACGCCCGCCAGCGCGTCGTGCATGGCGATGGCCGCCGCGGCCATCCGCTCGCCCGGCTCGTCCGGGAGCTCGGGCCGGGGCATCGCCGCCGCGTAGTCATCGAGCAGCAGCAGCAGGAGTTCCTCCTTGTCGTGCACGTGGTGGTAGAGGGCCATGGGCGTGGTGCCGACCTCACGGGCCAGCCTGCGCATCGTCAGGCTCTCCGTCCCTTCGGCCTCGATGAGCCGGTGGGCGGCGGACACGATGTCCGCCCGGGAGATCTTGGGCGGCCGTCCAGTACGTGCGGGCATCTTGTCATGCTACTTTCTATACGCGTATAGAAACTCAGAAGGGGTGTGACATGAGCGCCGAACGACTCATCGCCATGGGTGACGAGCTGGTGAAGCTGCACGACGGCTTCCGGCGGGAGCTCGCGGAGCTGCGGCGGGCACCCGGCTCGCGGCCCGAGCTGCGGGAGCACTGCCTGACGTTCTGCGACGCGCTGCACGCCCATCACACCGGCGAGGACGGCGTCCTGTTCCCGCACCTGGCGGGCGCGCATCCCGAGCTGGTGGAGGTGCTGGCCCGGCTGCGCGCCGAGCACGAGGTGGTGGCGCGGCTGCTCGCCCGGATCCGCGAGCTCCCCGACGAGGGCGATGTCGGCGCCGAGCTCGATCAGCTGTCCCGCGAACTGGAGGCGCACCTCGACTACGAGGAGGAGCAGTTGGTGCCGCTGCTCAACGCGATGAACGACTTCCCTGAGGGTCTCTAAGCAGTCGGCGCCGTCGCTCAACGCGAAGACCGACTTCCCCGAGGAGCTCTAACCGACCGGCGGCGCGGGTCTCAAGGCGTCGAGCATGAGTGTGAAGTGGCGCCGCCACCGGCTCGCGTCGGCCTGCGCCACGCGCGAGTTGGCCATGATGAAGAACGCCAGATCAAGCGGGCCGATGTCGAGCCGCAGCACCCCCGCCGCCTGCGCCCGCTCCACCAGCCGGCGGATCAGCTGATTGATCTCGGCCTGATCGTCCTGGTGGGACGCGCAGGCCAGCTCGGTGAAGGCTTGGTCGGCGGCCTGCAGCTCGCAGGTGCGCTCCAGGAAACCCGCCAGCCCAAGCCACGGGTCGTCGGCGGCGAGCGACTCGCGGGCCAGGTCGCTCCAGGCCGCCATCTTCTCGTCGAGAATCGCGTCGACCAGATCGCCGCGCTCGGGAAAGTGCCGGTAGAGGGTGCCGATCGCGACGCCTGCCCGCCTGGCCACGGCCTCCAGCGGCGCGTCCACGCCCCGCTCGGCCAGCACCTCACGGGCCGCCGTGACCAAGGCCTCACGGTTGCGCTGGGCGTCGCGGCGAATCACACCGGCCATCCTATCGAAGTCGAGGCATACCCTCACTTTCCTGCTAACCTGAGGCATACCCTCGACTTAAGGAGCCAGACATGAAGATCGCGATCATCGGCGCGGGGCCCGGCATCGGCCTGGCCGTGGCCCGCAGGTTCGGCCGGGAAGGCTTCGATGTGGCACTGACCGCCCGCGACGCCGGGCGCCTCACCGCGCTGACCGGCACGCTCGCCCACGAAGGCGTCACGGCGTCCGCGCATCCCGGCGACCTGACCGATCCCGCTTCGCTGACGACGGCCCTCGACGGCATGGGGCCGGTCGACGTCCTCGTCTACAACGGCGGCGGCACCGCCGCCTCCCGCACCTCCGCGCTGGACGTGACGCGGGAGAGCGCGCAGGACGCCTTCGACGGAGCGGTGCTGGGCGCGGTCACAGCGGTCCGCGCGGTGCTGCCCGGGATGCTCGACCGTGGCTCCGGCACGCTGCTGTTCACCTCGGGCATCTCGGCCGTCCACCCGATCGACTTCCTGGGCAACATCGGCATCGCCGTGGCGGGGCTGCGCAACTACGTCCTCGCCCTGGCGCAGGCGGTGTCACACCGTGGCGTCCATGTGGGCCATGTCCCCATCGGTGCCGCCGTCGCGCCGGGCTCTCCGGCCTCCCCCGAGGCGGTGGCCGAGACCCACTGGCGCCTGCACACCGATCGCGACCGCAACGAGGTGATCCTGGGCGACCTGGCCACGGTCCAAGCCGCGATCGACCAACTGAGCACCGCCCCGGCCCCCTGACCAGACCGCAGGGCCCAAGACCCGCCGACCCGGTCACGGTCAGGCGGCGGACGGGAGGCCCGGTAACAGGCGAGTCGTGTGCCAGAGGTCCGGTTACGGGCGGGTCGTGTGTCGGGGGCCCGGGTCGAGGACGGCGTAGGCGTCGTGGACCCACTCCGTGAGTACCGGCCGCGTCTGCGCCGGATCGATGATGTCCTCGACGAGGAACGCCTCCGCCGTCCTGAACGGTGATCTGACCGCCTCCAGCCGCTCGGCGATCTCCGCCTTCAGCGTCTCCGCCTCCGGCCCCGCCTCGGCGAGCAGGCGTTTGAAGGCCACCTCCAGCCCGCCCTCGATCGGCAGCGAGCCCCAGTCACCCGACGGCCAGGCGACCCGCAGGCCGTACCTGTCGTGGGGCCGGTGCGCGGCGCCCGCGACGCCGAAGACGCGGCGGACCAGCACGGACGCCCATGGGATGGTCGACTGGTAGACGGCGGCCAGCGCGCGGGCGCCGTGCCTGATGGTGCCGGCCCGCTCGGCGGCGCTGCCGATCACGAAGCCGGGCTGGTCCACGAGGTGGACGACCGGCAGGTGGAACGTCTCGGCCAGGTCCACGAACCTGGCCGTCTTGTCCGCGCCCTGCGCCGTCATACCGCCGCCGTAGACGCGCGGGTCGGCGGTCAGCACGGCCACCGGGTGCCCGGCGAGGCGGGCGAGCGCGGTGATCGTGGAGGGTGCGAACCGCCTGCCGAGTTCCAGCACGCTCCCGGTGTCGAAGACGAGGTCCATGATCCGCCGCATGTCGTACGGCCGGCGCCGGTCCCTGGGCACGATGTCCCGCAGTTCCGACGCCTCCCTGCCGGAAATATCATCAGATTTCGCCACGGGCGGCAGCCGCCACGCGCTCTGCGGCAGGTACCCCAGCACCCGCCTGGCCAGCTCGAACGCCTCCTCCTCCGACTCGGCGACCAGGTCCACGGTCCCGGCCGCCGAAATGGTCCGCCACCCGCCCAGTTCCTCCTTGCCGACCCGCTCCCCCATCCCGGCCTCCACCACGGCCGGCCCGGCGACGAACACCTGGGAGAGCTCCTTGACCATGATCGATACGTGCGAGGTCACCAGGCGGGCCGCGCCCAGCCCGGCGACGGGACCCAGGGCCAGCGCGATCACCGGCACCCGGCCCAGGTTCGCCACCACCTGGTCCCAGCCGGGGTTGTGCGGTACGTACGTACGCCCGAGATCCTCCAGCTGCTTGACGCTGCCCCCGCCGCCGGTCCCGTCGATCAGCCTGAGCAGCGGGACCCGCATCTCCCCCGCCATGCGCTCGGCCAGCACCTGCTTCTCATGGATGGCGGCGTCAGCGGCCCCGCCGCGCACGGTGAAGTCGTCGCCCGCCACGACCACCCGCCGACCGGCGACCACGGCCCTGCCGATGATCACGTTCGACGGGGTGAAGCTCTCCAGCCCGTCCTTCCCGTACTCGGCCTGGCCGGTCAGCGCGCCGACCTCGCGCCAGCTGTCGGTGAGGGCGGCGAGGCGCTCGCGGATCGTCAGCCGCCCGGTCGCGTGCTGGCGGGCGACCCGTTCCTCGCCTCCCATGCGCTCGGCCAGCCGCTTGCGGCGTTCCAGTTCGGCGAGTTCGGGGTCCCACACGGCGTTCGTCCCTTCACCGGCTGATCGGTAACGATCCCTTGAACCTAAGGGCCGAATAGGACGATTGTCATAGAGAGGTCAGGATGGATGGCACCTCCCGTCGTGCCCGGTTCTCGGGAGCATCGGTTACATGCGACGCATCCTGCCGGCCTTCGGGCTCGCGCTCCTGTCTCCGCTCGTGGCCGAGTTCCTGCTCGGCGACTTCCCGCTCACCTCGCTGTACTTCCTGGTCCTGCTCGCCCCCACGTACGGCGGCGCCGCGCTGCTGATCCGCGAGGTGGCGCGCAGGGCGGGGATCGGCTGGCCGGGCATCGTGCTCATGTCCCTCGCCTACGGCGTGTTCGAGGAAGGGATCATGACGATGTCGCTGTTCAACCCCAACTACGCCGGTCAGCGGCTGCTCGATCCCGGGTTCGTCCCGGCCTTGGGGATCGGGGTGCCGTGGACGCTGTTCGTGCTGGCGCTGCACACCGTGTGGAGCATGAGCGTGCCCATCGCCCTGGTCGAGGAGCTGACCGGTGCGCGGCGCACCACGCCGTGGCTCGGCAAGGTCGGGCTGACCGTCACCGCCGTACTGGCCGTGCTGGGCGCGGCCCTGATGACGGTGTTCAGCTACATGAACGGGCACTTCCTGGCGTCGGTGCCGCAGCTGGTGTCGATCGTGGTGATCGTGGTGGCCCTCGTCGTGCTGGCCTTCCGCCTACCGCGCCGGACCAGCGCTGACCAAGCAGCGGGCAAGGCGCCCGCGCCCTGGCTGGTCCTCGTGGTGACGCTGGTGGCGGGCGTGCTGTTCGAGGCGCCGAACCTCCTGCTGGGCGACCAGGTCGGCCTGGGGATCACCCTGCTGGCCGGGGTCGAGGTGGGGATGACGGCCCTGGCCCTGTTCTGGTCGGCCCGGCGCGGATGGGACGGCAGGCACCGGATGGCGCTGGCGGGCGGCGCCCTGCTGACCTACGTGTGGCATGCCTTCTTCTCCGGCCCGGTCGTGCCGGCGACTCCCCTGATCAACCTGGTCAGCCACATCGTGTTCGGCCTCGGCGCGCTGGTCCTGCTCGCGTTCGCCGCCCGCCGCGTCGCCGTGGACGCCAATGTTCCTCAGAGCCGGTAGTCGAAGACGTACGAGTGTGAGCCGTCAGGGGCGATGAGGATGTCCATTTCCCCCTTGAGACCGCTCAGCCCGCCGGTGCCGGAGTCCGGGACGACCGAGACGCGCAGTGACTGCTCGCCCCGGTCGCCCACCGCGAAGTGCTGCAGGACGAAGCTGCCCGACCGGCCTGCCAACGTGCCCACGACCCGCTCCATCGCCACGTACGCACGGGAGTCCGCTACCGGTGTCAACGCCATGATCATGCTGACCGTGCTGGTGCCGGTCAGGTCGCCGTGGAAGGTCTTGCCCAGGGTGACGTGGGCGAGCGACACGCCGTCGCCCTCCTCGTACGGAGGCTGGGGCGTCCAGTCGGCGGTGTCGAAGGTTCCCTTGGCTGTCATGCGTCCCATGGTGCGGGTCATACCTGTCAGATCCGGTCAGGTATCCAGCAGCGTCCCTACGAAGTCGTTGCGGAACTTGCCCGCCGGGTCGTAGCGCCCCACCAGGTCCCGGAAGCGCTCCGGGCACGACGGCCAGCGGGTGAACAGTTTGCCCCAGTGCGGCCGGGGATCGAACGGCGCCAGCCGCTCCTCCACCAGCTCGATCACCGGGAGCACCGCCTCGGTGTCCTTGACCCAGGTGAAGTGCAGGCCCACCGTGTCACGGCCGAGATACGGACTGAGCCACAGGTCGTCGGCGGCGATCGTGCGCACCTCGGAGATCTGCAGCACCGGCCGGAGGCGGTCGCCGATAGCCCGCAGCTCGCGCAGCGCCTCGGCCGCCCGCCCTCTGGGCAGCAGGAACTCCGACTGCAGCTCGTCGCCCGCGCTGCTCGGCGGCGAGTCGGCCCGGAAGTGCGGCAGCCGCTCGTGCCACGCCCCCGGCACGCCGAGCTGTTCGGTACAGCTCCCGGCCGGCATGCCCGGCACCGGGTGGCGGGGCCCGTCGGCCGCGCGGGTGCCGTGCCAGTCACCGGGCGGCAGTTCGCTGCGGCGCTTGAGCCACACGGTGGTCGCCAGCCAGTTGGTGAACAGGCTGACGCTGTAGCCGGCCGACATGACGGCCTCGAAGTCGAAGTCGTCGGGCAGGCCCTCCCGGACGTACTGGCGCAGCTCGAAGGCGGGCACGAGGTCGAGCGTGACCGAGGTGACGATGCCGAGCGCGCCGAGCGCCACGACCGCGCCGGGGAAGTCGGCCTCACCCCGCGCGAGGGTGATCAGGGAGCCGTCGGCGGTGACGAGATCCAGCGCCGAAACGGCCGCCGACAGGCTCTGGTTGCCGCCGCCGGAGCCGTGCGTGCCGGTCGCGACCGAACCCGCCACCGAGATGTGCGGCAGCGAGGCCAGGTTGCCCAGCGCGAAACCGCTCGCGTGCAGCACGGGCGCGAGCTCCGCGTACGTCACCCGCCCGCCGACCCGCACGCGCGCCGCGGCGCTGTCGATCTCGATCTCGTACGGCAGGCGGTCCAGGGCGACCAGGTCACCCCTCGAGTCGGCGACGTCGTTGAAGGAGTGGCCACTGCCTAACGCCCGGATGGAGGTGGTGCCGGCGACAAGGCTCTGGAGCTCGTCGAGGGCGGAGGGATGATGCACGTTTTTCATCTGAAAGGCGATGTTTCCCGCCCAATTCTTCAACGTCACTGCCCTACAGTTCCATAGCTCTTGTCAGCGCCGCGAGGGGGCGCTAGTTTCGGGTGCCGCCGACGAAAGCGCCGACGACAAAGGCGCTCTGGCGCCGCCGAGGAGAATTCCGTGCTCTACCTGTCCGAGGCCCTCGGTCTGGCCACGCTCGTGCTCTGGCTGTACTGCCTCTTCGACGCGATCACCACGCCGGAAGAGGCGTGCCGCAACCTGCCGAAGATCCTCTGGGTGCTCGTCGTCCTGCTGTTCCCGCTGGTCGGCTCCATCATCTGGCTGGTGGCCGGGCGCCCGCAGGCGCTCCCGCCGGCGCGGCCGACCGGGTACCCCGAGTACGACCGGCCGGGGCGCGCGACCGCGAGCAACCCCGACGACGACGAGGAGTTCCTGCGCCGCCTCCGCGAGCGGGCAGAGGAACAACGCAGGAACGCCCCGAAGCCGCCTGACGACACCCCCAAGGGCGACTAGAAGCCCTGCGCCAGCCGGTAGTACGCCTGGTTCCAGCGCAGCTCCTTGGCGAACCCCCGAGCCGTCGTGTCCGCGTCGATGACCAGCAGCTCGACCCCGAGCATGTCGGCCAGGTCGGTCAGCTCCTCGGTGCCCACGGCCGTCGAGAGCACGGTGTGGTGCGGCGCGCCCGCGGTCAGCCACGCCTCGGCGGAGGTACGCAGGTTCGGCCGGGGCCGCCAGACCGCGCGCGCCACCGGCAGGTTGGGCAGCGGGTGCGGCGGCGCGACGATGTCGATCTCGTTGGCCACCAGCCGGAACCGGTCCCCCATGTCGGCGAGCCCGATGACGACGCCGGGACCCGGCTCGGCGTCGAACACCAGCCGCACCGGGTCCTCCCGGCCACCGATGCCCAGCGGGTGGATCTCGCACGACGGGGTGCCCGTGGCGATCGACGGGCAGACCTCCAGCATGTGCGCGCCGAGGATGAGCTCCTCGCCCGGCGTCATGTTGTAGGTGTAGTCCTCCATGAACGAGGTGCCGCCGGGCGCCATGGCCTTGAGCGTGCGCAGCAGCACCGAGGTCTTCCAGTCGCCCTCGCCGCCGAAGCCGTACCCGTCGGCCATCAGCCGCTGCACGGCCAGCCCGGGGAGCTGGCGCAGCCCGCCGAGGTCCTCGAAGTTCGTGGTGAACGCGCGGAACCCGCCCGCCTCCAGGAAGCCGCGCAGGCCCAGCTCGATCCTGGCGGCGTAGCGCAGCGAGTCGTTCCGCTCGCCCAGCAGCTCCGGAGCCACCCGGTAGAGCTCGGCGTACTCCTTGACCAGCGCCGTCACGTCTGCCTCGGAGGCGGCGTCCACGGCCTCGACCAGCTCGTTGACGCCGTAGGTGTTGACCGAGACGCCGAAGCGGAGCTGCGCCTCGACCTTGTCGCCCTCGGTGACGGCGACGTCGCGCATGTTGTCGCCGAACCTGGCGAGCTTGAGCGTACGCACCTCCGCCAGGCCCGCCGCCGCCCGCGACCAGGCGAGCACCCGGTCGGCCACGAACGGGTCGCTGACGTGCCCGGCCACGGTCTTGCGCGGCACGCCCAGCCGGGTCTGTATGTGGCCGAACTCGCGGTCGCCGTGCGCGGCCTGGTTGAGGTTCATGAAGTCCATGTCGATGGAGCTCCACGGCAGCTCAACGTTGGCCTGCGTGTGCAGGTGCAGCAGCGGCTTGCGCAGCGTGTCCAGCCCGGCGATCCACATCTTGGCGGGGGAGAAGGTGTGCATCCAGGCGATCACGCCGGCGCACGAGTCGTCGGCGTTGGCCTCCAGCATCACCCGCCTGATCGCGGCCGCGTCGGTGAGCACGGGCTTCCACTCGACGGGCACCGGGAGCGCCGCGGCGATTCGCTGCGACTGCTCGGCGACCTGGCGCAGCGTGTCCTCGCCGTACAGCCCCTGGCTGCCGGTCAGAAACCAGATCTTCAACGCGGGCTCCTCTGTTGTCCGTAGACGTTCTGATAGCGGTCGTACAGGCGGTCGATGTCGTCCTGGGCGATGGCCAGCGGCTCGCCGAGCTGCTTGGCCACGTGCACGGTACGGGCGACGTCCTCGCACATCACAGCGGCCTTGACCGCGGCTTTGGGGCTCGGGCCGATGCTGAAGACGCCGTGGTTCTGCATCAGCACGGCCCGCGAGCGGTGCCCCTTGAGCGTCTTCACGATGCCCTGGCCGATGGAGTCGTCGCCGATAAGTGCGAACGGCCCGACCGGGATCTCGCCGCCGAACTCGTCGGCCATGGCGGTCAGCACGCACGGGATGGCCTCGCCGCGCGCCGCCCAGGCGGAGGCGTAGGTGGAGTGGGTGTGCACCACCCCGTTCACCTCGGGCATGTTGCGATAGACGTAGGCGTGCGCGGCGGTGTCGCTGGACGGCGCGTGCTCGCCGGCCACCAGGTTGCCGTCGAGGTCGCAGACGACCATGTTCTGCGGCGTCAGCTCGTCGTAGGTGACGCCGGACGGCTTGATGACGAACAGGTCCTCACCGGGGACCCGGCCGGAGACGTTCCCGGCGGTCCAGACGACGAGGTTGTTGCGCACCAGCTCGGCGTGCAGGTCACAGACCGTCTTCCGCATGGCCTCGGTCATGAGCGGGCCTCGTTCCTGATCGCGCGTAGCGTGTGCAGCATTCGTCCATCCCCGAAGTAGTCGTGCAGCTTGCGGTATTCGGCGTAGAGCCGGTCGTAGGCGTCGGCCCGGTCCGCGTCGGGCACGTAGGCGTTCTCCTGCCGCGCGCCCATCACGGCCGCGGCCTGCTGGATGTCGTCGTACGCGCCCGCCGCGACGGCCGCGTGGATCGCCGAGCCGAGCGCGGGGCCCTGCTCGGAGTCGATGATCGAGAGCGGGCGGCGCAGCACGTCGGCGTAGACCTGCATGAGGAAGCGGTTCTTCAGCAGGCCGCCGGCCACCACGAACTCCGCCACCGGCACGCCCGACGACTCGAACGTCTCGACGATCACCCGGGCGCCGAACGCGGTGGCCTCGATGAGCGCGCGGTAGACGTCCTCGGGCTTGGTGGCCAGGGTCTGGCCGACGACCACGCCGGACAGGTCGTGGTCGACCAGCACCGAGCGGTTGCCGTTGTGCCAGTCGAGCGCGACCAGGCCGTGCTGCCCGACCCGCTGCCCGGCGGCCAGCTCGGTCAGGTAGTCGTGCACCGACTGCCCCCGGTCGGCCGCGAGCCGCGCGTACGAGGCGGGCACGGCGTTGTCGACGAACCAGGCGAAGATGTCGCCCACGCCCGACTGTCCCGCCTCATATCCCCACAGCCCCGGCACGATCCCGTCGCGGACCACCCCGCACATGCCGGGCACCTCGGCCAACTGGTCGGAGGGCATCACGTGACAGGTGGAGGTGCCCATGATGGCGACCATCTGGCCGGGCCGGACGGCGTCGGCCGCGGCGGAGGTGACGTGCGCGTCGACGTTGCCGACGGCGATGGCGATGCCCTCGGGCAGTTTGGTCCACTCGGCGGCCTGCGCGGTCAGCCGCCCGGCGAGCCCGCCCAGCGGAGACAGCTCATGCCCCAGCTTGCCGGCAAACCCGGAGAAGCCGGGGTTGAGGGCGGCGAGGAAGTCCTCGGACGGATAGCCCCCATCCTGAAAAATCCCTTTGTATCCGGCGGTGCAGACGTTGCGGGTCTCGACCCCGGTGAGCTGCCAGATGATCCAGTCGGCCGCCTCGATCCACCGCTCGGCCCGCCCATAGGTCTCCGGGTCCTCTTCGAGCACCTGCAGGCCCTTGGCGAACTCCCACTCCGAGGAGATCTTGCCGCCGTAGCGCGGCAGCCAGCTCTCCCCGCGCCGCGCGGCCAGCTCGTTGATCCGGTCGGCGTGCGCCTGCGCCGCGTGGTGCTTCCACAGCTTGGGCCAGGCGTGCGGCCGCTCGGGCGTCTGGAAGCAGAGCGGCGTGCCGTCGCCGGTGGTCGGCAGCACCGTGCACGCGGTGAAGTCGGTGCCGAGCCCGACGACCTGCGCCGGGTCGATCCCGGCCGCGGCCACGGCCTCGGGCACGGCGGTACGCAGCACGTCCAGCCAGTCCTGCGGGGACTGCAGCGCCCAGTCGGGTCCCAGCCGGACCTCGGAGCCGGGCAGCCGGTCTTCGATGACGCGGTGGGCGTACTCGTGCACGGCGGTGCCGACCTCGGCGCCGTCGCCGACCCGCACCACCACGGCGCGGCCGGACAGCGTGCCGAAGTCGACACCGATCACGTATGTGTTGTTGTTGTTAGCGTTCACACAATCTCCCTTGATCCGGTACGGCGGAGGCCGTGCCGGAGGTCAGGTCCGGCGCGCCGAGAATAGACGCTGGAGCAGGATGAAGACGAAGAGCAGAAGTCCGATGAATATCTTGGTCCACCACGAACTGAGCGTGCCCTCGAAGCTGATGACCGTCTGGATCAGGCCCAGCACGAGCACGCCCAGCACGGTGCCGAGCAGGAAGCCCGAGCCGCCGGTCAGCAGTGTGCCGCCGATGACGACGGCCGCGATCGCGTCGAGCTCCATGCCGACAGCGTGCAGCCCGTACCCCGAGAGCATGTAGAACGACAGCAGCACCCCGCCGAGCGCCGAGCAGAACCCGCTGACCGTGTAGACCGTGATTTTCGTCCGGGCCACGGGCAGGCCCATCAGCAGCGCGGACTGCTCGCTGCCCCCGGTGGCGTAGACGGAGCGGCCCAGGCGCGTGTAATGCAGCACGTACGCCGCCACGAGCACCACAACGGCAGCGATGATCACGCTCGGCGAGATCCACAGACCGGCGAACAGGTCGATCCTGGTCTGCGCGAACGCCGTGAACGTCGGGTCCTCGATGGGGATCGAGTCAGTGCCGATCGTGTAGCACAGCCCTCTGGCCAGGAACATCCCGGCCAGCGTGACGATGAACGGCTGGATGTCGAAGGCGTGGATGATGTATCCCATCACCAGCCCCAGCGCGGCGCCGATGAGCAGCACCAGCGGGATCACCAGGTACGGCGGCCACCCGGGCCCCTTCATCAGGCTCGCCGAGATCATCGTGGACAGCGCGACCACCGAGCCGACCGACAGGTCGATCCCCCCGGTCAGGATCACGAACGTCATGCCGACGGCCACGACCAGCAAGAAGGCGTTGTCGATGAAGACGTTGAGTATCACCTGCCCGCTGGCGAACCCCTCGTAGCGGATGCCGCCCGCGACGAACATCGCCACGAACAGGCCGGCGGTCACCAGGACCGGCACGTACTTGGCCGGGATCGTCCTGAGGCCGTTGAGCGTCACGGTCGTCATGCCGTCACCCTGACCTTCTCCTCGGCCGCCGGGCTGGGCGGCACGGCTCGGCGGCGACGGCCGAACACCTTTTCGCGGAACGACTTCGACTGGATGAGGCAGACCGCGGTCACCACGAGCGCCTTGAACAGCAGCGTGGTCTCCGGCGGCACGCCGATGGAGTAGATGGTCGTGGTCAGCGTCTGGATGATCAGGGCGCCGAGCACGGTGCCGCCGAGCGAGAAGCGCCCGCCCGACAGCGAGGTGCCGCCGATGACCACGGCCAGGATGGCGTCGAGCTCGACCCAGAGGCCGGCGTTGTTGCCGTCGGCGCTGGACACGTTCGAGCTGATCATCAGCCCGGCGACGCCGGCGCAGAGCGCGGCGAAGGCGTAGACCATGATGATGATGCCGCGCGAACGGATCCCGGCGAGCCTGCTGGCCTCGGCGTTGCCGCCGACCGACTCGATCAGCATGCCCAGGGCCAGCCTGCGGGTGAGAAAGACGGTGATCGCCAGGACCACCACGACCAGCAGGATGCCGAAGGGCACGGTCAGCCAGTAGCCGCCGCCGATGACCTTGTACGAGGGGCTGTTGACGGTGATGATCTGCCCGCCGGTGATCAGCTGGGCCAGGCCGCGCCCGGCCACCATGAGGATCAGCGTGGCGATGATCGGCTGAATGCCGACGACCGCGACGAGCAGGCCGTTCCACGCCCCGAGCAGCACCGACAGGCCGAGCGCCAGCGCCACGGCGGTGAACACGCCGGCGTCGTCGCTGATCTGCAGGCAGGCCAGCGCCCCCGCGATCGCCACCACCGAGCCGACCGACAGGTCGATGCCGCCGGTCGCGATGACCAGCGTCATCCCGAGCGAGACCAGGATGAGCGGGGCGCCGAACCGCAGGATGTCGATCAGGCTGCCGTAGAGGTGGCCGTCGCGCATCTGGATCGAGAAGAAGTTCGCGGTGAAGAACACGTTGACGAGGAGCAGCAGGGCCAGGATGACGACCGGCCAGAGCAGGCGTCTCATTCCGCTCGCCCTCCGCCCGCGCCGCCACTTGCGATGGTCTCCATGAGCACGTCCGTGGTGAGGTCGTCGTCGTTGGGCAGCTCGGCGACCAGCCTGCGGTCGCGCAGGACGCCGACCTTGTGGCTGAGCCGCAGCACCTCCTCCAGCTCGGCGGAGATGAACAGCACCGCCATGCCGCCGTCGGAGAGCTGGGCGACCAGGCGCTGGATCTCGGTCTTCGCGCCGATGTCGATGCCGCGCGTGGGCTCGTCGAGGATGAGCAGTCTGGGCTCCAGGATCAGCCACCTGGCCAGCAGGACCTTCTGCTGGTTGCCGCCGCTGAGGTCGCGTACGAGGTGCTCCGGGTTGGCCGGGCTGATCTTCAGCGCGGAGATGTACTTGCCGACCAGCTCGTCCTGCTGCTCACGCGGGACCGGCCTGGTCCAGCCCCTGGTGGCCTGCAGGGCCAGGATGATGTTCTCCCGGAGCGTGAGGTCGGGGATCAGCCCGTCCGACTTGCGGTTCTCCGAGCAGAACGCGATCCGGTGGTTCATCGCGACGCGCGGCGCGCGCAGCGAGACGGGCGTGCCCTCGATGGTCACCTCGCCGGCGCTCGCGTGGTCGGCGCCGAACAGCAGCCGCGCGACCTCCGTACGGCCCGAGCCCAGCAGCCCGGCCAGCCCCACGACCTCGCCCTCGTGGACGGTCAGCGTGAACGGCTCGATGGCCCCGGCCCGGCCCAGCCCGCGCGCCTCCAGCAGCGGCCGGTCGAACACCTTGGCCTCGCCGTGCAGCTTCTCCAGGGCGGCGAGCTCCTGGCCGATCATCTTGGCGACCAGCTCGACCTGGCTGAGCTCCGCGGTGAGGTATTCGCCCACCAGCCGCCCGTTGCGCAGGATCGTCATCCGGTCGGAGATCTCGTAGACCTGGTCGAGGAAGTGCGAGACGAACAGGATCGCGATGCCCTCCTCCTTGAGGGTGCGCATCACGCGGAAGAGCTGTTCGACCTCGCTCGCGTCGAGGCTGGAGGTCGGCTCGTCGAGGATCAGCACCCGGGCCTCGATGTCGATGGCCCGCGCGATGGCCACCATCTGCTGGATGGCCGGCGAGTAGGTCGACAGGGGGGCCGAGACGTCGAGGTCGAGCTCCAGCCGGGCCAGCAGCTCCGCGGCCCTGGCCCGCATCCGCGGCCAGTCGATCCGGCCCCAGCGCCGGGGCTCGCGGCCGACGAAGATGTTCTCGGCGACCGAGAGGTTCGCGCAGAGGTTGACCTCCTGGTAGACCGTGCTGATGCCGGCCCCTTGAGCCTCCAGCGGGCTGCCGAACGCGACGGGCTCGCCGAGCAGCTCGATGCTGCCGGCGTCGATGGAGTGGACGCCGGTCAGCACCTTGATCAGGGTGGACTTGCCCGCGCCGTTCTCGCCCATGAGCGCGTGCACCTCGCCCGGCAGCAGTCGCAGGTCCACGCCGTCGAGAGCCTTCACGCCGGGGAACTGTTTGCCGATTCCGCTCATCAGCAGGATCGGCGCGGGTACGGCCATCGGCGCCCCTCTCCTCCCTCTTGCTCGTATGGGTGGGCCGGCCCGCGAGGGCCGGCCCGGTCGGCGGTCAGTACTGGCGGTTGGGCAGAGCGGCCTTGGCCTGCTCCTGGTTGAACGCCGTCTCCTGCGTGATCACGCGGGTCGGCACGGTCTCGTTCTTGACGACCTTCTTGGCCAGGTCCATCAGCTGCGGGCCGAGCAGCGGGGAGCACTCGACGATGTAGTTGATCTTTCCGTCGGCGAGCGCCTGCATGCCGTCCTTGACGGCGTCGACCGTGATGATCTTGATGTCCTTGCCGGGCACCTTGCCCGCGCCCTCGATGGCCTCGATCGCACCCAGCCCCATGTCGTCATTGTGCGCGTAAAGCACGTCGATGTCCGGAGTGGACTTCAGGAAGGCCTCCATGACCTCCTTGCCCTTGGCCCGGGTGAAGTCGCCGGTCTGCGAAGCGACGATCTGGAACTTGGGCTCGGCCTTGATGACCTCCTGGAAGCCCGCCTTGCGGTCGTTGGCCGGCGCCGAGCCCGTGGTGCCCTGCAGCTCGACGATCTTGACCGGGTCGGTGCTGCTCTTGTACTCGTCCACCAGCCACTTGCCGGCCTTGCGGCCCTCCTCGATGAAGTCCGAGCCGAGGAAGGTCTTGTAGAGCGAGGTGTCCTTGGAGTCCACGGCCCGGTCGGTGAGGATCACCGGGATCTTCGCGTCCTTGGCCTCCTTGAGCACGGTGTCCCAGCCCGACTCCACCACCGGCGAGAAGGCGATGACATCCACCTTCTGCTGGATGTAGGAGCGGATCGCCTTGATCTGGTTCTCCTGTTTCTGCTGGGCGTCCGAGAACTTCAGGGTGATCCCGGCTGACTTGGCCGAGTCCTGCACCGACTTGGTGTTCGCGGTGCGCCAGCCGCTCTCCGCGCCGACCTGCGAGAAGCCCATGGTGATCGCGCCACCGCCACCGCCGCCGCCACTGCCGCATCCGGCCACCGCCATGGCGGTGAACCCGGCGAGCATCAACACCGAGATCCTCTTCAACACGTGGGGGTCCCTTCTGATGTGAGCGCTAACACCAAAAGCGTGGGTGCGTGCGCGCTTCCTATCGTGTACGGCCTACCGCCGGGCCGTACTGGCCCGGGAGACGAGCGAGGGCGGGACCACGAGGCGTTCGCGCTCGTGGGAGCCTTGGCCCTCGATCTGCCGAAGGAGCACCTCGATGCTGTGCCTGCCCACCGCGCCGAAGTCCTGCCTGATGGTGGTGAGCGGCGGCGAGAAGAACTCCGATTCGGGGATGTCGTCGAAACCGACGACGCTCACCTGGTCGGGCACTCTCACCCCCTGCTCGGTGAACGCCCGCAGCACGCCCAGCGCCATCTGATCGTTGGCGACGAACACCGCCGTGACGTCCTTCATGCTCGCCAGGCTGCGTCCCGCCTCGTATCCCGAGCGCGGGCTCCAGTCTCCGGCGAGCGGCTCAGGGGCCGGTCGGCCCGCCTGCTTCAGCGCGGCCCGCCACCCGGCCACGCGTCCCTCGGCCTCCAGCCAGTCGGAGGGGCCGCGGATGTGCCAGACCGTCTCGTGCCCCAGGGAGAGCAGGTGCTCGGTGGCCATCCTGCCGCCGCGGACCTGGTCGACGCAGACGACCGACACGTCACCGGCCTCGCCGCCCTCGACGGCGACCGTGGGCACCCCGAACGGGAGCTCGCCCAGCGCCTGGGCGGCCGACCGTTGCGGCGCGACCACGACGATGCCGTCGACGCCCTGGTCGGCCAGGTAGTCGAGGGCGTCACTGACGCCGATCTTGTCGATGGACTTGAGACTCACGATGCTGACGAAGTAGCCGGCCCCCCGGGCCGCCTGCTCGATGCCGTAGACCGTGCTGGCCGGGCCGTACAGCGTGGTGTCGAAGCTGACCACGCCGAGCGTCCTGGAGTGCTTGGTGACCAGGGCACGGGCGACGAGGTTGCGGCGGTAGCCGAGCTTGTCGATCGCCTCCATCACCCGCGCGCGGGTCTCGCTGCGCACGTTGGGATGCTCGTTGAGCACGCGTGAGACCGTCTGGTGCGATACCCCGGCCTCTTTGGCCACATCGGCCATGACCGGCGGTCGACGCCCCTGGGTCGCTCCCACTGCCGTGCTCCCTTCCTGGCTTGGCATGACTGTGAACGTTAACAACAGGTCTCGTCAAGAGGTCGTAGGATTACGGTCGCGTCACACGAGATCTCTTGACTTCGCAGTGAGCGGCCCTCATCTTTGGTGCTCAAGGACCCACACAGAATGTTAACGCTAACATATCCTTGGAGCCGCCAGCCAGAACCGGCTCTCCGTGCGCGGTTACGCCGACGACGCCGTGGAGTCTCGGATCACCAGCTGGCAGGGCATGCGATGGATGCCCGGCGTGGCCCGTCCGTCGATGGCCGCGAACAGGTGCTGGGCGGCCGTCCTGCCGAGGAGCTCGAGGTTCATGTCCACGGTCGTCAGGGCCGGGCGCGTCTCGGTCGACAGCACCTCCCAGTTGTCGTAGCCGATCACCGCGATGTCGTCGGGCACCCGCCGCCCCCGCTCGCGGACCGCCTCCACGAACCCGGCCGCGACCTGGTCGCTGCCGCAGAACACCGCGTCGATCTCCGGCTGGGCCATCAGCAGCATCTCCGCCGCGTGCCGCCCCCACCGCTGCGACCACGCGCCCCAGAGCGTCTCGCCCGCCTGCTCCAGACCCGCCTCGGACAGCGCCAGCTCCACGCCCGCCACGCGATCACGGGCCGCCTTGTAGTGCTCGGGCCCGGTGACGTGCGCGATCCGCCGCCGGCCCAGCGCGATCAGATGGTTGACCGCCATCACCGCGCCGCCCACGTCGTCCGGCACGAACGACACGTCCTCCGGATCGTCCGACGGCCCGTAGGCGTAGACCACCGGCACTCCGAGATCGCGGCTGACCGACGGCCGCGGGTTGGTGCTCTCGCCCACCACGATCAGCCCGTCGACGCGGCGCGACAGCAGTGCGCGCAGGTGGTGCTGCTCCCTGATGGCGTCGCCGCGGGCGTCGCAGAGCAGCACCGCCATCTCCCCCGCGCCGAACGCGTCCTCCGCGCCGAGCAGCACCGGGATGCCGAACCGGCCCGCGCTGTCAGAGGTGAGCAGCCCGACCGTCCGCGTCTGGCCGGACAGCAGCCCCCTGGCCAGGGCGTTCGGCTGGAAGGAGAGCTCCTCCGCCGCGGCGAGCACGCGCTGACGGGTCGAGGCCCGCACGTCCTGCCGCCCGTTGAGCGCCTTGGAGGCCGTGGCGATCGACACCCCGGCCAGGGAGGCCACGTCGTTGATGGTCGCGCGCCTACCCGCCATATTTTCGAAACCCTTTTCAGTAACCCGGTATCTAGGACAAACCATAATACCCATTGACAGGCCCCAATGTTTCTTCTACGTTTCCGAAAACCTTTCAGTTCACGGGGGTCCCGAAGGAGACAACCATGAGACGACGGCTGGCTGGGATCGCCTTCCTCGGTTTGTTAGCGCTCACAGCCGCCGCTTGCGGCAGCAGCGGGAGCGGTGGGAGCGAGAAGCAGCCCCAAGCGGCAGGCCCGGTCACGATCACCATGTGGACCCGCGCGGCGACGCAGGCCCAGAGCGAACGGCTGGTGAAGGCCTACAACAGCAGTCACAAGAACCAAGTGAAACTGACCGTCATCCCGACGGACAACTACCAGCCGCGCATCGCTGCCGCGGCCGGGGCCAAGCAGCTGCCGGACGTGTTCGCGGCCGACGTGATCTTCGTCCCGAACTACACCTCGCAGGGCCTGTTCATGGACATCACCGACCGGGTCAACGCCCTGCCGTACAAGGCCGGTCTCGCGCCCTCCCACATGAAGCTGGGCACGCTGGACGGCAAGCTCTACACCCTGCCCCACACCCTGGACCTGTCGGTCTGGTTCTGGAACAAGGACCTCTACGCCAAGGCCGGGCTCGACCCGGAGAAGGGGCCCAAGACGCTGAAGGAGTTCGCCCAGCAGGCCACCACGATCCAGCAGAAGCTGGGCAAGGACGGCAAGGTGCACGGTACGTTCTTCGGCGGCAACTGCGGCGGCTGTTACGTCTTCACCTTCTGGCCCTCGGTCTGGGCGGCCGGCGCCCAGGTCATGAACGCCGAAGGCACCACCTCGCTCAACGACCAGCCCGCGATGACCGAGGTGTTCAAGACCTACCGCGACCTGTACGAGAAGAAGGTCACCGGCCCGACGGCCAAGGAGGAGCAGGGCCCGACCTGGACCGGCTTCTTCCCCAAGGGCGAGATCGGCGTCATGCCCATGCCGTCGACCACGCTCGGCACGATGCCCGCCGACATGAAGATCGGCGTCACCCCCATCGCCGGTCCCGACGGCGGCGAGTCGACGTTCGTGGGCGGCGACTCGATCGGCATCTCCTCGACGTCCAAGAACGCCGACGCGGCCTGGGACTTCCTGTCCTGGACCGTCTCCGATGACGCGCAGGTCGAGGTCATGGCCAAGAACAAGGACGTGCTCGCGCGTACGGACCTGGCCAACAACAAGTACTCGGCTGAGGACCCGCGTGTGGTGCTGATCAACTCGCTGGTGGCCAAGGGGCAGACGCCTTACGCGTTGCGCTTCGGCCAGACGTTCAACGACCCGCAGGGGCCGTGGCTGCGACTGGCCCGCGAAGCGGTGTTCGGCGACGCCTCGAAGGTGCCCCAGCTAAATGCCGAGATAACGAAGTCCCTGCAGCAATGATCGTGCTTATGGCCTCACTCCGTTCGGCGAGTCGGTCGCTCAAAAAGCTCCCGACTTCGCCGGGAGCGCGACCTCCGGGGCGGCGGGCGGCCCACACAGTGCCGTCCGCCCGATGGCGGGGCAGGCAGGTCCAGGGCTGGCTGTACGCCGCACCGACCGCCGTCATCGTGGGCGTCCTGTTCCTCGCACCGCTGGTGCTGGTCGTCTGGATGTCGCTGAACCGCTGGCCGCTGCTGGGCCAGGCGGTCTTCAACGCCCCCGACAACTACGCCAAGATCCCCAAGAACCCGCTGTTCTTCGACGCGGTGCTCTTCACGCTGAAGTACACCGCCATCACCACCGTCCTGCTGTCGGCCGTCGCGCTCGGCCTGGCGCTCCTGGTGCAGGAGCGCCGCCCCGGCGTCGCGTTCTTCCGTACCGCGTTCTTCCTGCCGGGAGCCGTCGGCTTCGCCGCCGCCGCGCTGCTGTTCTACGGCATGCTGAACAACGACTTCGGCCCGATCGACCCGCTGCTCCAGACGCTGGGGATCACGCACGAGCCGGTGAAGTGGATCGGCACGCCCAACATGGCGTTGTTCTCCACGATCGCGCTCGTGCTGTGGCGCTTCGCCGGGTTCAACATGCTCATCCTGCTGACCGGCCTGCAGTCGATCCCCGTCGAGGTGTACGAGGCGGCCAAGAGTGACGGCGCCAACCGCTGGCAGATCTTCACCAAGATCACGATGCCGCTGCTGCGCCCGACGCTGGCGCTGATGCTGATCCTCAGCATCACGGGCTCGCTGCTGGCCTTCGACCAGTTCTTCATCTTCACCAACGGCGGCCCGGACAACAGCACGGTCTCGATGGTCATGGTCGTCTACCGCGACGCGTTCTTCCGCTTCGACCTCGGCGGGGCGGCGGCGCTGTCCGTCGTGCTGCTGGTCGCCCTGGTCGGGTTCAACACTCTGCTGATGCGGAGGCTCAAGTGAGGAGTGAACCCGACGCAGCGAACGGAGCGGTCCGCGAGGAACGAGCGGCCCGCGGAGGGAGTGAGGAGCGGTGAACGACCAATGATGCGGTATTACCCCACTGTCACGGCGCTGGCCATTCTGTTCCTGTTCCCGCTGGTGTGGAGCGGCTGGGCGTCGCTGGAGGAGCCGTCCAACTACCTGAAGATGGCCCAGTTCGGCGAGGGCGTCGGCACCTACGCCACCAACAGCGTGCTGGTGTCGTCGATGACCGTCGCCGGCACGCTGATCGTCTCCGCGCTGGGCGGCTACGCCTTCGCCCGGTTCGACTTCCCCGGCAAGAACCTGCTGTTCCTGGCCACGCTGGCGATCCTCATGGTGCCGTACGCGACGATCCTCATCCCGCTCTACGTGCTGCTCGGCTACCTCGGCCTGCAGAACTCGCTGCTGGGGCTGTCGCTGGTGTTCGTGATGTTCCAGCTGCCGTTCGCGCTGTTCATGATGCGCAACGCCTTCGAGGCGATCCCGCGCGAGCTGGAGGAGGCGGCGCTGGTCGACGGCTGCGGCACCTTCCGGGCCTTCTCCCGGATCCTGCTGCACGCCGTACGGCCCGCGCTCGTCACGGTCGGCCTGTTCGCCTTCCTCGCCTCGTGGAACGACTTCTTCGCACCGCTCATCCTGCTCAACGACGGCGCGTCGTTCACCCTGCCGGTGGCCGTGGTCAGCATGACGCAGGGCACGTTCGGCGCCATCGACTACGGCATGCTCCAGGCCGGCGTCATGGTCATGGCACTCCCCTGTCTCATTCTGTTCGTCATTCTGCAGCGCCACTACGTGCGCGGATTCATGTCGGGAGCTCTGCGTGGCTAATCCTGTCCTCCCCTCATCGGGTGTGCTGTCCCCCCTCGGCCTGGACGCGGTACGTCCGGCGCCCGGCTTCTGGGGCGACCGCGTCACCCTCAACCGGGACGTCACCATCGCCCACTGCCAGGAATGGATGGAGCGCGAAGGCTGGATCGACAACTTCCGAGGCCGGCTGCCCCGCAAGGGCAGGGAGTTCAGCGACTCGGAGATCTACAAGCTGCTGGAGGGGATGGCGTGGGCCGACCACCCCGCGCTGCCCGAGCTGGCCGAGACCGTGGCCAGGGCCCAGGAGGGTGACGGCTACCTCAACACCCGATGGTCCGGCAGCCGCTACACCGACTTCGAGTGGGGCCATGAGCTCTACTGCTACGGCCACCTCATCCAGGCGGGGGTCGCCAGGCTACGCATGCACGGCGAGGACCGGCTGACCGCGGTGGTCAGGCGGGCGGCGGACCACATCTGCCGCCGCTTCATGGACACCTCGGAGACCTGTGGCCACCCGGTGGTGGAGATGGCGCTGGTCGAGCTGTACCGAGCCACCGGCACCGAGCGCTACCTGGAGATGGCCCGCCGCTTCGTCGAACGCCGGGGCCTGCCCGCGCTGGCCGAGATCCCGTTCGGCCGCGCCTACTTCCAGGATGATCTTCCAGTACGGCGCGCGCAGTCGTTGCGCGGGCATGCCGTACGGGCGCTCTACCTGGCCAGCGGCGTCGTCGACGTGGCTGTGGAGACGGGCGACGAGGAATTGCTGAAGGCCGTCGAAGCGCAGTGGGAGCGGGCGGTCGCCAGACGCACCCACCTGACGGGCGGCATGGGCTCGCGGCACACCGACGAGTCCTTCGGCGAGGACTACGAGCTGCCGCCGGACCGCGCCTACTCCGAGACCTGCGCGGGCATCGCCTCGATCATGCTGGCGCACCGGCTGCTGCTGGCCACCGGCGACGCCCGGTACGCCGACGTGGCCGAGCGGACGCTGTACAACGTGCTGGCCACCGCGGTGGCCCTGGACGGCCGGTCGTTCTTCTACGCCAACCCGCTGCGCGTGCGGGTGCCGGCCGTGCCGCTGAACGGGGTCAACCACGCCGCCGAGGGCGGGCTGCGCTCGCCGTGGTTCGACGTGTCGTGCTGCCCGAACAACATCGCCCGCACGCTCGCCTCGCTGGCGGCCTACGTGGCGACGAGTGACGCGGGCGGGGTGCAGATCCACCACTTCACGCCCGGCGAGATCACCCATGGGCCGCTCGCGTTGCGGGTGGAGACCGGGTATCCGTGGTCGGGCGGGGTGCGCGTGCGGGTCCTTTCGGGTGGCAGCGGGCGGATCTCGCTGCGCGTGCCCGCCTGGGCGAAGGGCGCCACGCTCGCGTACGGACCGGCCAGTGACACGGAATCGGCCGCCGATGGGTCGGACATTTCGCATATGTCGGGTAGTCGGGAGGTCGAGCCCGGGTACGCCGTCGTCGCGGGCGACTGGCGGCCGGGTGATGAGATCCGGCTCGACCTGCCCATGGCTCCCCGATGGACCTTCCCCGACCGGCGGGTGGACGCGCTGCGCGGGAGTGTCGCGGTGGAGCGCGGGCCGCTCGTCTACTGCGCGGAGTCCGTCGCCGACGAGCCGCCACTCGCCGACGTGGCCGCCCGCATCTCGTCCGCACCCATCGAGCGTCCGGCCGACCCTCCGGCCGCCCCTCCGGCCGCCCCTCTGGGCGATCAACCAGCTGACCATCCGGCCGACCACCAGGCCGGCTCTCCGGAAGGGGCGTCCGCAGCCGTCCCCGTACCGAGGGCGGCCGGTTCCGAGGCGGGCGCGCCCGATCCCGTCGCGGGCGCGCCCGCCACTGACCCCGCCGCCGATCTCGCCGCCGGTCACACTGTCGGTCCCGCCGCTGGTCCCGCCGTCGATCCTGTCGTGGAGATCGAGGTCGCCGTCGTGCTCGGGACTCCGGCCACCGACGACTGGCCGTACGGGCCGACGCCCGACGCGCCGGATGGCACGGACACCGTGCTGCGGCTGGTGCCGTACCACCGCTGGGGCAATCGCGGCCCCGCCACCATGCGCGTCTGGCTGCCCGTCGCCGACTGACACCCCCATGGAGAACTCCGTGCGCAAAACCCTCTCCGGCCTGGCCGCGTTAGCCGTCGCGGGCAGTCTGCTCGCCGCCGGCTCCCCGGCCACGGCCGTCCAGGACGATCTCGGTATGCCGGTGTTCACCGGCGCCGACCCCGTTCCGGCCGAGCCCGTCCGTTACCAGCCGCGCAAGATGATGGAGGAGATCTACAAGAAGGAGAAGGGCGGCGACTCGTACTGGATCGACCGCATGCTGGCCCGCCCCGGCGACGACCCGGCGGGCACGTGGCTGATGTCGCGGGGCCGGGCGCTGTTCATGAAGGAGCACGACCCGTCGGTCATCGGCTTCGGCGGCAGCGTGGCGTACTGGGAGAGCATCGACAACCGCGACGCCTACAGCGTCTCGATCGGCACGGATCTCAAGGAGGACGTGAGCAAGCGGTTGCAGATGCCCAGCCACTGGATCGGCCAGTACGCGGGCGGCGATCTGGCCGTGACCGTCAAGAAGTTCATCACGCACGAGAACGTGGCGGTCACCACGCTGGCGGTCACGAACAGGGGCACCGCGAAGCTGGAGGTGCCGGTCACGGTGACCTCTCCGTACACCAAGACCGCGGACGGCGACCGTGAGCTGACCGGCGTGGTGGCGGCGAAGAACCGGCTGACCACGATCTTCCCCCGGCTCAGCGGCGACGGCCTGAAGGTCGCGGACGGCGCGCTGAAGGGGACGCTCTCCGTCGAGCCGGGCAAGACCGTGCGGACCAAAGTGCAGATGGGCTTCGTCACCGAGGAACTGGCCGGGTCGCGCGACGAGTACGACGGCTACAAGGGCCGCTCGCCGGAGAAGGCGCTGCGACGGCAGCTCCAGGACTACAACGCCTGGTGGGCGGAGAATCTGCCCTACATCGACGTGCCGGACGCCAACATCAAGAAGTTCGTCTACTACCGCTGGTGGTTGATGCGGTTCAACTTCCTCGACGCCGACATTCCGGGCAACGACTTCCAGTTCCCGACGTCGGTGGAGGGGGCGCTCGGCTACAACAACGCGATCGTGCTGACCGTGCCGATGTTCCTGCAGGATCTGAAGTATCTGCGGGATCCGATCTACTCGTACGGCCCGTGGGTGTCGGCCGGCGAGGTATCACGTAACTCGAAATATACGGATAACCCGGGTGATCCGGAGAACTGGTCGAACAGCTACACCCAGTACATCTCTGCCTCCGCGCTGGAGAGCTACCAACTCCACGGCGGCCAGCCCGCGATCCTGCGCAACCTCGCCCGCTACGCGGAAAAGGACGTCTACGGGCAGCTCAACGCCTACGACTCCAACAAGAACGGAGTCATCGAGTACGACTGGGAGGCGATGACCGGCAACGACGCCGACGCGGTGTCGTTCCACTACTACAACCGGGCGAACGAACGGCTCGAGGGCGCCTATGTCTACGCCAACGCGATGGCGGCGGCGCAGGCGTACACGCTGATCGGCGACGCCGCGAAGGCCGCCGAGCTGCGGGGCGTGGCCGACAAGGTGAAGAACGGCATCCTCACCCTGCTCTGGGACGACCAGAACAAGCTGTTCAAGCACCGCGACCTGCAGACGGGCAACCTGATCCCGTGGAAGGAATCGAACAACTACATCCCGTTCGCCACCGGCCTGGTCCCGACGGACGACCCGAAATATCGGGAGGCGCTCCGTCTATGGACCGACCCCGCTGAATATCCGATTTTCCCGGCCTATACCGCTAATCAGAAGGACAAAGCGGAGGCCGCGGCGGCAGGGCATCCGGGGTCGAACAACTTCTCGCAGATCAATTCGACCCGGAACTTCTCGCTGTTCTCCAAGGCGCTGCGCGAATACACCTCGCCGTACATCACGGCCGACCAGTACAAGCAACTGCTGTACTGGAACGCCTGGTCGCAGTTCGTCGGCGGCGACACCCGTTACCCGGACGCCAACGAGTTCTGGTCGAACTGGAATCCCGCCACCAAGACCATCGACTACCGGTCGTGGATCCACCATACGATCCTCGGTAGTAGCAACTGGACGGTCATCGAGGACGTGATGGGCCTGCGCCCGCGCTCCGACGGCAAGGTCGAGCTGTGGCCGGTCGACATCGGCTGGGACCATTTCACGGTCAACGGCATCAACTACCGCGGCAGCGACCTGAGCATCGTCTGGGACAAGCCCGGCGACGGAAAAACGCACTACGCGGGCGTGCCCGAGGGTTACTCGATCTTCATCGACGGCAAGCGCAAGGTCACGCTGTCCGGGCTCGCGCACGCGGTCTGGGACCCGGCCACGGGCAAGGTCGAGGGCGGCGTTGAGAAGAGCACGGTCGTGCACGCCGAGGCGGCGCGGTCGATGAAGGCTCCGGCCGAGGTGAAGCTGTCGGGTGACCGGGTCGAGGACCTGTTCCAGAAGGCCGGGGTCGATCTCGGCTCCACCCGGCCGAACCTGGTCAAGTCCGCCACGGCCTCGTACGGCGACCCGGCGGGCGCGGCGGACGGGTTCACGATCAACGAGCCGTACTGGGGCAGCAAGGGCTCCGGCAAGGCGCAGGACTGGCTGGAGGTGGACCTGGGCTCGGCCCGGCCCGTCGACCGGCTGCGCCTGTACTTCTACAACGACCGCAAGACCGGGGGCTACAGCGAACCCGCCCTGTACTCGGCGCAGTACCTCGACGGCTCCACCTGGAAGGACGTGCCCGGCCAGGCCAAGGACCCGGTCTATCCCCGGGCCAACCTCAACGAGGTCCGCTTCAGGTCCCTCACCGCCCAGAAGCTGCGCGTGCTGGTCACCCACCGGCCGGGCTATTCGACGGGCTTGAAGGAGGTGCAGGCGTACGCGACCGGCTCGGCTCCGCCGTCCGCAGGCAACCGGGCCCCCTACGTGCTGGCCGTACAGGACGCGGCCTTCAACCGTCCCGGCCAGGCCAGGCTGGACGCGGTCGTCAAGGACGACGGGCTGCCGTCGGGGACGCTCAGCATGACGTGGAGCGTCGTCGACGGGCCTGGCCAGGCGTTCTTCACCGATCCGGCGAGCCCGGCCACGGTCGCGTCGTTCACCGAGGCGGGCACGTACCACCTGAAGCTGACCGCCACCGACGGCGCCAAGTCGGCGTCCGGCACGGTCGCCGTCACGGTGGGCGCGCTGGGCACGCAGGTGAACGTGGCGCCGTACGCGACACCGACCGCCTCCTACACTTCGCCCTGGGAAAAGGTGATGGCGATCAACGACGGCATCGAGCCGCCGCGCTCCAACGACGGCGCCAACCCGCGCTGGGGCACCTGGCCGCAGGAGGGCACGCAGTGGGTGCAGCTCGACTGGCCGTCGCCGGTACGGGTGAACAAGGCGGACCTGTACTTCTTCGACGACGGCGGCGGCGTCCGCGTCCCGGCGTCGTGGAAGATCCAGGCATGGGACGGCGACTCCTTCGAGGACGTGACCGGCGCCGCCTCCTATCCGACCGCGGCCGACGCCTACAACACGGTCTCGTTCGACACGGTGACGACGACGAAGCTGCGCGCCGAACTGGTGTCCGGGCCGGCGTCCGTCGGGGTGCTGGAGTGGAAGGCGTACGCGGTGCCGCCGGACTCGGTGCGGCCGGTGTACGTCCCGACGGTGGCCGGCACGCTGCCCCAGCTTCCGGCCAAGGTGGAGACGCTGTACGCGGACGGCGGCCGGGGTCAGGCCGCGGTGACGTGGCAGCAGGTGACCGCCGACCAGGTCAAGACCGGTGGCACCAGCTTCAAGGTCGCCGGGCTCGCCGAGGGTCTGCGCTCGCCCGTGGAGGCCACGGTGTACGTCAGGACGAGTCCGGCGGTGACCATCACCTCGATCGCCGAGGAGGCGGTGCGGACCCGGGCGGGCACCGCGCCGTCGCTGCCGGCGACCGTCGTGGCCACGTACAACGACGGGTCCAAGGACAGCTCGGTCGCGGTCACGTGGGCGCAGATCGACCCGAGCTCGTACGCCTCCCCCGGCACCTTCTCGGTGACCGGGCAGGTGGCGGGCACCACGGTCCCGGCGAACGCGACGGTGACAGTGGAGTGACCACCACACTAAACCCGATATTTCGTCAATTTTCGGGTAGCTGGGAGCCCTCGCGATCTCATGGAGGGAACCTCGATGGGCTGGAGCTACCGAAAGTCGATCAAGCTCGGGCCGTTCAGGCTCAATCTGTCGCGCGGCGGCGTCGGGCACAGCTGGGGCAACCGGTTGTTCCGTGTCACCCGTACGGCGGACGGCCGCCGCACGATATCCGTCAACCTGCCGGGTGGTTTCACCTGGCGCAAGACCACCCGGCATAACTAGCCGGATATTCCGAAGGGCCGGAGGCGATCGCCTCCGGCCCTTTTTTCGTACCGCTCCCACCTGCGCGTTCTCCGGCTGGCTGACGCGGCCGGGAAAGACAAGACTGCCTCTTTCTGAATTCTCGCCCTAGATTCCTCGGCACCGCTTACCCCTCAAGGAGGATGTCGTGGCTGAACTATGGGCATTGGCCGCCGGAGATCTGGCGCGGCTGATCGGCACCCGCGAGGTGTCCAGCCGTGAGGTGGTCCAGGCCCATCTGGCGCGGATCGCCGAGGTGAATCCGCAGGTCAACGCCATCACGGTGGTGCTGGAGGAGCAGGCCCTCGACGCGGCGGACGCGGCCGACCGGGCCCTGCGCGACGGCACGGCGCCGGGCCCGCTCTGCGGCGTCCCCATGACGGTCAAGGAGAACGTCGACGTGGCCGGCTCGGCGACGACACTCGGCATCGTCCCGCTGCGCGACGCCGTCGCCCAGCGCGACGCCCAGCACATCGCCCAGTTGCGCGCGGCGGGCGCGATCCCGCTCGGCCGGACGAACATGCCGGAGTTCGGCATCCGCTGGCACACCGACAACGACCTGCGCGGCGCGACCCGCAATCCCTGGTCGGCCGGCCACACGCCGGGCGGCTCCAGCGGCGGCGACGCGGCCGCGGTGGCGACCGGCCTGACCCCGCTCGGCATCGGCAACGACGGCGCGGGCTCGCTGCGCTGGCCCGCCCAGTGCTGCGGCGTCGCCGCGCTGAAGCCGTCGCTGGGCCGGATCGCCCAGCGAGGGCAGGCGTCGCCGTTCGCGTTCCAGCTGCTGGGCGTGCACGGGCCGATCGCGCGGCGGGTGGCCGACCTGCGGCTGGCCTTCGACCACATGTGCGGCCACGCGCCCGGCGACCCCTGGTACGCCCCGGTCCCCCTGCGGGGCCCCGCCCCGGCGACGCCGATCGGGGTGGCCGCGGTCACCGGCCTCGACGCGGACCCCCGGGTCACCGCCGCCGTACGGCAGGCGGCCAAACTGCTCGCCGACGCCGGTTACCGGGTGACGGAGAGCCTGCCTACCGCCCTGGACCGGGCCTCGGAGATCTACACCCAGATCATGTCCTCCTACGGCCGCGTCCACGAGGAGCAGCCGCCCGTCGAGACGGTCGCCTCCAAGGGGTTCGTCCAGTTCTGGGCCGCATACGAGGAGATCTGGACGCGAGCGGGCGGGCGCGCCGCCTTCGACCCGATGATGGAACGCGCCGCCATCCTGCGGGCCTGGGCCGACTGGACGGACTCGACCCCGCTGGTCCTCGCGCCGATCTGCACGATCCCGGCGTTCCCGGTGGGCGCCGACCTCGATTCCGAGTGGCTGGCCGGGTGGCCGGCGGCGCTGCGCATGAGCGTGGTGGCCAACCTGCTGGGGCTGCCGTCGGTCGCCGTCCCGACCGGTCTGGCGGACGGGCTGCCGCAGGCCGTACAGATCATCGGACCGCGCTTCCGCGAGGACCTGTGCCTGGACGCGGCCGCCGCCATCGAGGTCGGCACCCCGCCCCTGACACCGATCGACCCCCGATAACCCTTGGGTCGAGGTAGTGACAGGTCTCAGCGGAGCGCTCTGGCCAGCGGCGTGTCCGCCGCCGGGTCCAACGGCTCGGTCAGCATGAACGGCATCTGCGCCATGAACCTGGGCCTCTCACCGAGGTGCTCCTGGGCGGCGTGCACGGTCAGCGGATGCACCAGGTAGGCGTCCCCCGGCGAGCCGGTCGCCAGCGCCACCGGCCGGTCCTTGCTGGCCGCGTCCACCAGCCCGCCCGCGCTGATGTGGTCGTACACCTGCCGCTCGTCCAGCGCCCCGAAGCTGTCCCGCTGCGACCCCGCCCTGACCCGGGTCGGCGCGTCCGACTCGCCGACCTCCGAGAACAGCATCAGCACCAGGAGCGTAGTCGAGCGGACGGTCACCCCCCAGCTGCCGTCAGGCCGCGACACGTTGGCGTCCAGGTGCCAGCCGCGGTCGTCGGCCGGCGGTCGCCGCGGGAACCGGATCGGGATGTTGCCCGCCGCGCCACGCGGCTGCCAGCCGCCCTTCCCGCACACCGCGTCCAACCCGGCCGCCAGCTCGGGCGACCTGACCAACTCGCCGAACGGCCCATACCCGGTCATGTCCGCGGCCCACACCACCGGCTCGCGCCATCCTTCGGGCTCGTCCGGCGACAGGCCGATCTGCTTCCACAGCAGCGCCTGCGCCGCCTCACCCTGCTCGCGCGAACCGATCGTCAACTTCACGAAGCCGTCCCGCACGAACGACTCCACCAGTGCCTCCATGCCGACCACGCTATTTGTGGCCGCAACCGGTTTTCGAGCGCGCCCTGATCCCGCCCTGGTCGCCGCCCGCCACCTGGCCGACCGGCGGCGAACACCGTCTCGCACCAGAGGACCTGCTGCGCGACGGGCACACCATCCTGTTGACCCAGCTGCCGGGACCGGCCTACTCCGCCGTCGCCCGCGACTCCGACGGCAAGCCGATCGCCACCGGACAAGGCGAGAGCGTCAACGAGGCCCTGCGGCGCCTGCGCCCGCCCGAGGCCGGGGCCTGATCACTTGCCGTCCTTGTCGGAGTCGGCGGAGAAGACGATCGCCCCCAGATAGCCGTCGTCCTCCTCGGTGACCTTCAGCAGCATGGTGTCCTTGTAGATGGTGTCGCCGTCGTTGAAGGTGTCCCGGCCGGTGTGCGCCGCGTACGGCGACCGCGTGAAGACCTTGGTGTTGAGCGCCTCGTCGAACATCACCTGGGTGGTCAGCACCCGCGCGTTGCTGAAATGCACCATCGCGTGGATGTGCACCGTCCGTCCCCGGTACCAACCCGGCCAGATGGTGGTGAACTCCACGATCCCCTTGCTGTTGGTGACCTGAGCCCCGCGCAGGTAGCGCTTGTCGTCCGCCGGGGTCAGGTCGTTCGCGCTGGTCTCACCGGTCGGGGCACCCGTGGGCGGGCCGCCGTTCGGCGGGGTGCCGCCGGGACGGCCGCCGCCACCGGTCGACTGTGACTCCGCTCCCGAGTACAGCCCGGCCGCGTCGCAGTGCCAGATCTCCACCACGGCGTTCCCCAGCGGCTTGCAGGTCTCGCTGTCCTGGACCTTGACCGCCAGGCGCAGCCGCGTCCCCTTCCGGTCCTCGCGGATGTCGCTGCGGATCTTGTCCGCGTCGAAGTAGTAGGGGCCCTGCGTGGTGGTGGCGGTCAACGTACAGGTGTTGGCGTCGGCGAACAGGGCGGTGAGGTCCTTGGACGTGGTCGCCGTCGGAGACACGCTCGCCCCTGTCGAGGTGGTCACTGCCGGCGCGTCCTGGCCGCAGGCGGCGAGCAGGCTGCCCAGTCCGAGCGAGCTGACCCCGGTGATCAACCGTCGCCGGCTGACGCGCTGGCCCTCATGATCATGTCCCACGTGGTCGCCTTCCGAAGAGTCGAACTTCCCTTCCGCCAGCAAAGCTAAGAAACACCCCTTGAGACGCCATTTGCGGCGGATGAACTTTTCATGAGTCCCTGCCAGTACAAACCAGGACAAGACCCCCCGGACGGGCCTTGGCTTGCTACTGTCCTCTTAGCCGGGTGGGAGCGAAGGAGATGACAAATGAATGACACGCCCCGACGGCCAGGGGTGTCGGCCAACGCTCCCAGCGTCGCCCGCATGAACGACTACTTCCTGGGCGGCAAGGACAACTTCGCCGCCGACCGCGAAGCCGCCGCGCGGGTCCTGGCGCTGATCCCCGACGCCGGGGTGATGGGCGAGTACGTCCAGGAGTTCCGCGAACGGGTCGTGCGCTACCTGGTCGAGCAGGGTGTCACGCAGTTCGTCCATGTCGGCTCCGGGCTGCCTACCAAGCGGAACGTCCACGAGGTGGCCCAGTCGCTCGACCCGGAGGCCAACGTCGTCTACGTCGCCGACGACCCGGTCGCGCTCAACCACGCGCGGGCGCTGCTCGCCACCAACGAGCGCACGGGAGTGGTCGAAGGGGACATCCTCCACCCCGACGCCATGCTGGACGATCCCACCCTGAGCCAGCTGATCGACTTCGACCGGCCCGTCGGCGTCCTGATCATTGGCGCGCTCCAGTACATCCCCGACGAGGACGGCCCGTTCGAGCATGTGGCCCGGCTGTGCGAGCGGCTGGCGCCCGGGAGCTTCCTCTGCCTCACCCACGCCGTCTTCGACGGCCGCCCGGAGATAGCCGAGCAGATCGCCGACGTCTTCCGGGAGGCGCTCAACCGGCCCAAGGGCGGTCCGCGCAGCCGCGATCAGGCGGTGCGCTTCTTCGACGGGCTGGAGCTCGTCGAACCCGGCTTCATCTACGTCCGCAAGTGGCGCTCCAGCACCCCGGTCTCCGACCAGGAGACGAAGCGAGCCTGGGTCCTGGCCGGAGTCGCCCGCAAACCGTGATCCTCTACCGCTCCGGGACGGAGGCGCGCGCCGACCGCGCCCTGATCTGGCCGAGCGCGGCGTGGCTGGCCCGGATGTCGGAGATCAGCACGTACGCGACCAGCAACAGCCCGAGACAGAGGGCGTCAGCTCCCCACCAGGGGATCTCGGCGAGCAGCAGATAGCCGTCACTGTCACTCAGCGATCTGATCACCACCGTCACCGCGGCCACTACCACGGTGACCATCAGCCAGCTGCGTATACGTGGTAGGTTCCCGTTGTTCCACAGCCGGATCCGCCAGCTCATGAACACGGTGAGCACGCCGAGCAGCGCGCAGAACCCGATCAGCCACCACGGCAGCGCGAAGGCGGTCTGCTCGGCGATCTGCGCCTGCGTGGTGCGCAGCTCGGCCTCGGCCTTTCGCTTGGCCACCATGGCGGCGTCGAGCTGCTTCTGCAGCTGGGCCACGCTCTGGCGCGTCTCCTGACGCGGCGGCGTGGGGACGTCGGTCGGCAGCATCCGCGCCACGACGGTCAGCATGATCGCCACGAAGGACAGCGCCAGGACGATGGACATGAACAGGTCGATGAAGCGCAGGTCGAGCGGCGGCGCGAACGATCTGACGGCCCGCTTCCTCACTGCTCCCTCACCAGCGTGTACTTCTGCGGCCGGCTCTCGGCGGCGCTCAACCGCTCCACCGCGGTACGCAGCGCGTCCAGGCCCTTGACCAGCTCCTCGGTCCTGCCTCTGGACTGGGACAGCTCCTGGGTGAGCCCCGTCATGGCGGGCGCCACCTGCTTGACCGGCAGGCGCGCGATGTAGATGAGGAACACCTCGTCGGCGGCCACCACGCTGGCCCGCTCCGCCCGCTCGATCAGCGCCATCCCACCGAAGGCGAGCACGCTCAGGAACAGCGCGACCAGGGTGACACCGAACGCCGACGCCAGCTCGGGCAGCACGTGCTGCTTGAGCGCGGTGATCAGCACGCTGGGGTCCCCCTGGTTGTCCAGGGCGTTCGAGAAGGAGCTGACCATCGCGGCCATCGTCAGCGCGGTGCCGATGAACCCGAACACCGGCAGCGCCCAGATGAGCGCGTGGTCGAGGTGGTGCTTGTTGGCCATCTCGCTGTCGTCCAGCGCGGACCGGGCACCGAGCACCGCCTCACAGTCGTTCCCGGCCTCGGCCGCCTCCTTGAACAGCTTGAGCCGCCGCCCCACCAGCGTGTCCTCGTTCGGCTTCACCGCCTGCACGTTCGCCACGGCCCGCGCCGTCGCGGCACTCTCCCGCCGGATATCCGGTACGGCCCTGACGAGCCGGAGAACGGTGGTCAGGAACACCGCGATGATCAGCGTGACCACGACCTCCGCGGCCGGCGGGGCCGTGGTCGCACCCACGGACACCAGCAGCGTTTCCACCGCTCCGGCCACGAACAGCAGCGCGGAAACCATCAGGCCCACCGCAGGCGCGAACGCCGAGTGACGCCAGCCGTACTTTGACACCCTTCAACCCCACTCCGGCCCACAAACTTGTCAAAGGACTACCTAAGCACACGTAAAGCAACCATTGGGTTACGGAGGGCAGATCGGCCCGCTGCGTTTCGACCGCCGGGCCGACCAGCTACCTCCCGACCGGCCGGATCCTCGTGGTCGAATGCCTGGTCGCTCCAGATACCGAGTGATTTCGCCGAATATCATCGGCTCGAGATCAGTCCATGACGCCCATGAGTTCGGCCGCGTGCGCGCGGGGGACGGGGGATGCGTGAGCGCCTGGCGACCGTTAGCCGATTCGCTGAGCCCGGAGATGCGGCTCCTCACCGGCGAACTGCGCGTCATGAAGGACCGCACCTCGCTGAGCCTGGGGCAGCTGGCGAAGAAGACGGCGTGCAGCAAGTCGGCCTGGAGCCGGTACCTCAACGGCCAGGCGCTCGCCCCATACGCGGTGGTCGCCGCGCTGGGCGAGTTGGCCGATGCCGACCAGGCCCGGCTGCGGGCGCTGTGGGAGCTGGCCGCCGAGTCCGGCGGGCGCGCCGGCGAAGGGGCGTACACGGCGACCGGCGACGGCCCCGGGGTGGACGAGGAGGATGACGCGGAGTCGACCATGCCCTTCAGGGTGGTCAGAGACTCCTCACCGACGCGGCGGTGGCTCGCGATCCTCGCCATCGGGGTCGTGGTGGTGGCCATCGGGTTGGTGGTCGCGGTGCTGACCGGTGCGATCTCCCGCCCGGTGGCCTCACCGACCGGGCCGCGTACGCCCGCCCCGGCGGGCAGCTGCCAGGCGAGCGACTGCACCGGGCGGACGGCGGAGCCCTTGGGCTGCGCTCGCGACGCCGTCGTCACCGCGTCGGTGCAGGTGGACTACGCGCGGCTCGAACTGCGCTACAGCGCGGTGTGCCGGGCCGCGTGGGCCGTGCTGACCGGCGCGCGCCGCTACGACCGGGTCAACGTCACCGGTGACGCCGGAGCGGAAGCCAAGGGCAAGGACCGCGCCGGCTCCGCCGCCGCCACGCCCATGGTCGCCGCGGCCGGCCCGGAGGTGGGTTACGCCTGCGCCGAGCTCACCAGCGGCGCCAGGAAGTGTGCGGCCGCAGGGCGCTGAGCGTCCCGGGATTTCCCGGCTTTCCGGGCGTCCCCGCAGGTCGGAGGTGGGCTTTCCCGCGGTTTCCCGCGTAGTGCGTGATCCATGTACTTCCCTCGCCGGGGCGGCGACGATTCACCCGCCCGTGAATCGGCGGCGCTTCCCGACAGGAAGGACTTCCCACGTGTTCAGGTTTCGCCGGCGGCCGGTGGCCGCCTTGGTGGCCGTCTTCGGCTTAGGCATGGTTCCGGTCGCCTGGGCCGATGGCCCGTACCTCGCGGTGAACGGGGTTCCGCTGGCCGGGGGCAGCGTGACCGCGCCCTTCACCGCGGACCTCGTCGATCCGGGCGTGGTGACCGACGGCGTGAAGTTCCTGCTGGACAACGCCTACCTCGGCAAGGACACGACCGCGCCGTACCAGTGGACGGTGAGCGCTTCGACCGGCGGCCACGAGCTGAAGGCGAGATGGAGCGCGGCCGGGACCACGGTCTCCGCCGAGGCCACGTTCACGGTGACCACACAGCCACCCACGCCGACCCCAACTCCCACCCCAACCCCAACCCCCACGCCCACGCCCACTGTCACCCCCACGCCGCCCGCCGACGGTGAGGCGCGCACCGGCCTCGATCTGACGACCGGCAACCGCCGTGCTCCCGTGGCAGGGCTCTACGACTGGTCCAAGGCGGGCTATCGGGAGGGCGCGCCCCTCCCCGGCGCGTCCGACTACACCACCGACACCGCGTGCCGCCTGACCCCCGCGACACTGGCCGCCACGTACCACGTGCTCCCCGGCGACGGCGGCGACGACACCGCGGGCCTGCAGGCGGCGATCGACTTCGTACGAACACAGTGCTCCCCCACCGCGGCCCCGAACAGGCTCAGCTCCATCCAGCTCCCCCAGGGCGAGCTGCTGGTGACCGGCGAGATCAAGGTGGACGCCGACTACCTGGTGATCACCGGCGCCGGCGCCGACCCGGCCACCGGAACCAAGATCGTGTATCGGCCGGGCTCCGCCACCATGTACGACACGCTGACCTCCGACGGCTCCGACTGGGACCAGTCCGCGATGGAGTGGGGCAAGGCCAACGGCGGCTGGCTGTGGCCCGGCCGCGGGCTGTTCCGGGTCGAGTCGCGATGCGTGGCGGCCCAGTACCGGGTCGGCGCGCAGACCGGCTGCCCCGGCGCCGGAGCCGCCGACGAGGACGACGAGACCTATGACGACGCCCCGGCCAACCGCAAGGACATGTTCGAGGGCACGGTCAACGCGCACTGGGTGTCGGGCGTCAAGCTGCGCGCCATGCCCGGCACGCCGGGATTCGCCGGCAAGACCGGCCAGGACACGGTCTACCTGAGCACGAGCACCTCGGCGGCGCTGATGGCGGGCATCAAGGTGGGCGGCTACGTCAACGTACGCGCGGCCAACACCCGAAACTTCTACGCGCAGATGACCGTGCCCGCCGGCAGCGGCGAGATGGAGAACCTGCACATGCGGCAGCAGCTCTTCAAGGTCAAGGCAGTCGACACCACCGCGAAGACCGTACAGCTCGACAAGCCCCTCGAATTCGACGTGCCGGTCGACTCGACCTCGGACGGCTCCGCGGCCATCGACAACACCGTGTACGCCTCCAAGGTCGCGCCGCTGATCGACCCGGTGGTGGGCGTGGGCTTCGCGAATTTCTTCCTCACCCAGGACATGCCCGGCCTGGACGAACAGGCCGCCGTACACAACTACGGCAACATGGCGCCGGCCGCCGAGATGCACGGCATCGTCGTCAAGCACGCGGCCGACATCTGGATCAAGGGCATCCGCACGCACATGACCGGGTCGCACCCCATCGTCACCGAGGAGGCCAAGAACCTTTCGGTGGTCGACAACACGCTCGACGGCGCCTGGAACAAGGGCAAGGGCGGCAACGGCTACCTGCGCGGCTCGCGCGTGTGGGACTCGGTCTACGCCGGGAACACCACCACCGGCCTGCGGCACTTCACCTTCCAGTGGTCGGCCTCCGGCAACGTGGCGATCGGCAACAAGTTCGACTCCGACATCAACCTGCACGGCGGCTGGGAGCGCAACAACCTCTTCGAGCTCAACCGGAGCACGGTGCCGTACGACCACAGGTCCGGCAGCTGCACCGCGCGCTGCGGGGGCGAGGGCGGCGGCACGGACGACGGCACGTGGTTCCCCGTCTACTGGTCGGCCGGTCCCAAGGCCGTCAAGTGGTCCGGCTCGTCGGGGCCGAACAACGTGCTGTTCAACAACGTGCTGAAGAAGCAGGCCGACGGGCCGGCCGCACCGTACGAGGACTACTACCCGAGCCCCACGACGATCTACCGCTTCGGCTGGAACGGGACCGGCTGGCAGCACCTCGACGTCGGCGGCGTCCCGATCACCGACTGGGCCGGCAACGAACGCCGCGACTACACCGGCGGCCACGGAGTGGACGCCACCGGGACCGACACACAGTCGTCCCTCTTCCTCACCGTCATCCCCTAAGGAGCTGGCAGGGTGTTACAACGCTTATCGAGGTTATTAGCGGTTTTCGCTGGACTCATCGTCATCCTCCCCCTTCTGACCGGAATCTCGGCGGCGGCCGAGCCTGCCCCGCCGCCCACCACCACCCCCGCCGGCAGCGTCCCCGCCGCCGACGCGGACTGGGACACTCCACTGACCGGTTCCCGGCTCAAGGTGCACGACGGCTGCTCCGCCGCGGCCGTGAAGCTCTTCGGGGGACGGAAAGACGGCTGCACGAAGCCGAAGACCGCCGACCTCACCACGCGAAAGGCACGCACGGCCACCCGCGCGGCCGCCACGTCGCTGCCCGCCGGGTGCGCGGCCTCCCCGGAGGGGGCCTGGCACTTCATCAGCCGGGTGGAGGTCTGCGCGCGAACCCCGCTGCAGGCCGCCAAGGTCTACAACCGGGACCGCACCGAGCAGCTGGGCCAGCTCAACTACTTCGTGACGCAGTACTGGCACGCCGAGGTCAACGCCGACGGCCGGGCCATGAACACCTGGAGCTACGAAGCCGAGGTCGTCGCGATCCCCCTGGGCAGCTGGGGCGAGGTGAACGGCGCCGGCGTCGCGGCCAAGGCGTTCTACTGCGAGAAGCTCGGCGTCAAGCCGTCCTGCCCGAGGGTGCTCGACGACGGGAGCGACTACAAGGAGTTCCCGCGCGGTGATGGCCTGCCCACGCACCCGCTGGTGTACGACGCTCCGGTGCGCGGCACCTGGACCACCGACACCGTCGTGTCGGCCCGGAGCGGCGAGGTGTCCTGGGCGACGGTGCTCGGCCGGGTGGAGATCGTCTTCCCGGAGCACCCGGATCAGCCCGCGATGTCGGTGCTGGCCACCGAGCCGGACATCCGCTGCGACGGGATCGACTCCACCATCAAGGACGCCGGTTGCGTGTTCCCGCAGCAACCGGACACGATGACCTTCGCCCTCGACAACAGAGAGGTGCAGGAACACGCGCTGCACATCCGCGACGCTCAGCGACGGCGCGGCGTACCCGGCATGAAGGACGGCGGCCCCGCCCCCGGCGAGCCGGGCGGCGTCCCGTTGACGCGGGGCGCCAAGGAGGGCGACAACCGGGACATCGCCTGCCCCCGCAGCCTGCCGCGTCCCCCGGGTGACCTCGACAGCTGCGACGAATATCCCTTCAACTCCACGGCGGAGGGCGCGGCCGCGGGCAAGGGGGTCTCGTGCCGGATGATCAACGCAGCGCAGAACAGCCAGGGCGGTACCGATCTGAATCGCTTCTATCAGAACCACCACGTCCTGAAGATCGACAATCCCGCCGATCCCGCGGAGAAGGGCGACGCGTTCTACGTCCAGATCACCGGTAAGTACAACGCGGTGTCGCCACGCGCCTGGTCGCCCAACGCCGAGCACACGTGCGGCTACCCCGACCTGTACATTCCCCCGCCCGCGCCGCTGAAGGACCTGGACCTGTCCGCGGGGAACCGCCGCGGGCTCCAGATCGGCCTGCGCGACTGGACCAAGGCCGGATATCTGGACGGCGGCGACCTGCCCGGCGCCGGTGACTTCAACCCGAACGGCGCGTGCGCCATCACCTCCGCCGCCATGCGGAGCCAGTACGGCGTGCGGCCGAACGACGGGCAGGACGACACCGGCGGCATCCAGAACGCCATCGACCACATCAAGGGCACGTGCTCACCGAGCGCCGGATACCACAGCCTCAGCCAGATCACCCTGCCGGCCGGAACGCTCAACGTGACCCACCAGATCTACGTGGACGCCGACTACATGGTGCTGCGCGGCGAGGGCTCCGACCCCGACACCGGCACCCGCGTCGTCTACACCCCCGATGCCAACACCCGCTACGACAAACTCACCGCCGACGGAGCGGACTGGGACGAGGACGCGATGACCGTCGACCGCGGGGACGGCAATGCCGAACCCGCTCCCGGCGGATGGATCTGGCCGGGGCGCGGCCTGTTCCGGGTGCAGGCCAGAGAGCGCCATCCCGACTACGAGAACGGCTGGAAGGCGGCGCCGCAGAACCGCAAGGACATCTTCGAGGGCACGGTGAACGTGCACTGGAAGGTCGGCGCGAAGCTCAAGGAGAGCGCGAAGTGGGGCGAGGGACTCGCCGCGCGGACGGGCGACATGACGATCACCCTGGCCGACAGCACCAACAGCAAGATCATGGCGAACTTCAAGGCCGGCGCGTACGTGAACATCCGCGCCGCCAACACGATGAAGTTCTACCAGCAGATGGAGGCCGTGCCGACCGAGCACGAACTCCAGAACCTGCACATGCGGCAGCAGATCTTCAAGATCACGGCGGTCAACGGCAAGACCATCACGCTGGACAAGCCGCTGGAGTACGACGTGCCGGTCAACTCCACCTCCGACGGTTCGGACCCCATTCCCGGGCTCGACAAGCCCTTCGACTCCAAGGCCTCGCCGATCGTCGATCCGGTCCTGGGGGTGGGGATCGAGAACCTGTACTTCACCCAGGACATGCCCTCCGAGGAGGCCATCTCGGCCAGCCACAACTACGGCAACATGGATCCGGCCGGGGAGATGCACGGCATCGTGCTGAAGTGGGCGATCAACGGCTGGGTCAAGGGGGTCCGGTCGTACATGACGGGTTCCCACGCCATCGTGACCGAGGAGGCCAAGAACCTTTCGGTGATCAACAACTACCTGGAAGGTTCATGGAACAAGGGCAAGGGCGGCAACGGCTACTTCCGCGGCTCCCGCGTCTGGGACTCGGTGTACGCCGGCAACGCCACCCGCAACCTGCGGCACTTCACCTTCCAGTGGTCGGCCTCCGGCAACGTGGCCATCGGCAACGACTTCGACTCCGACCTCAACCTGCACGGCGGCTGGGAACGCAACAACATCTTCGAGCTCAACCGCGTCAACACGCCGTACGGGCACCGGCCGGGGAGCTGCTACAGCAACTGCGGTGACGAGGGCGGGAGCCCACCGGACGACTCGCAATGGTTCCCGATCTGGTGGGCCGCGGGAAAGAAGGCGGTGAAGTGGTCCGGATCATCCGGCTACAACAACATCTTCTTCAACAACATCATGAAAAAGCAGCTCGATTCCAGCAATAACGCATCCATCACCTACTACCCCGACCGCACAAAGATGTACTCCTTCGGCAGCACGCTCATCGACGGCACACTGCCGACCTGGAAGCACCTCACGGGGCCGGACGGCGGCCCGATCGCCAACTGGGCCGGCTACGAGCGGGACGACTTCTGCACGGGCAATCGTGGCGTGTGGTGCGAGCCGATGAGCGGCAAGTCCCTGTTCCTGAACAACGTGCCGTCATCATGGCCGGACAACTCCGGCTGATCGGCGCTCGGGACTGGAATCGCAGGTGAACGGCCATCACGCGATCATCTGGAGATCGCGTGATGGCACCCAGCGGAGCAGAGTCACCACGCATAGATCACCCGTCTATGCGCGCAGCATCGCCGAATCCCGCGTCCCCGCACTCACAAGCGTCACATCAGCCCTGGCGGAGGTAAATTTTTTGCACGGTATTCCATGCGGAGGCTATGTTCCGCCTACACTCCTCAGATGCGTTACGTCCCTTTTGTCCTAGTTATTGCGGCCACGGTTGCTTATTCAGCTACGCCCGCGGCAGCCATCACCAACGGCTCGGACGACGGTGACGCCCACCCGGAAGTAGGGGCCCTCGTCGCCGAGAAGCCGCACTCCGACGGTACCTGGGCGTACTGCACTGGCACCCTCGTCTCGCCGACGGTCTTCCTCACCGCCGCGCACTGCGGGGAGCGGAATCAGAAGACGGCCCAGGTCTCCTTCGCCCACCACTACACGCGCGGCGACCAGCTCTACTCCGGCCGGTACATCCCCGACCCGCGGTTCACGACGGACTCGGATCTGCACGACATGGCAGTCGTCGTCTTCGACAAGCCCGTCACGGGCATCCGCCCGGCCCAGTTGCCGGAGGTGGGCATGCTCGACCGCCTCAAGGCCGACGGCAAGCTGAAGTCCGCCCATTTCACCCCCGTCGGGTACGGCGCCCTCTCCCCGGCCAAGGGTGAGCACGGCGCCCAGGACAAGGGAGGGCACGGCGAGCAGTGGCATTACACCGACACGCGCCGCCAAGCGTCCATCTCCTTCGAGAACCTGTCCGCCAAATGGCTGGACCTGTCCCTGGCTTCCCATGGGGACGGCAGCACCTGCTTCGGCGACTCAGGCGGCCCGAACTTCCTGGGCGGCCCCGACTCGCACCTCCTCGTGGCCACGTCGATCAGCGGGGCCGACGACGCCTGCAAGGGAACCAACTACGACTACCGCCTGGACAAGCCGACAGCCCGGCAGTTCCTCGGCAAGTACGTTCCTCTTCCCGAAGCTGCCAGCGCTTCTGCCGACCTCCGGTAGTGCCCCTGGATGAGCCCGGAAAGTTTTGCCACAAATCCGGGAGAGGTGTCGGATCGGGGCGGTGGTGTTCGTAGCAAGGGTGAGGCCGCGACAAAGCAGGCGCGGCCAACTTCCCGCAAGGAGACACCCCATGACTGCCACGTACACCTTCGACATCTTCTCCACGCTCGACGGCTTCGCCAACCACAACGGCGACTGGGGCGGCTACTGGGGCAAGCAGGGCCCCGAATTCCTCGCCCATCGCGCCGCCGCCTACCGCGACCCGCTGCGCATGGTGCTCGGGGCCAAGACCTACTCGTCGAACGCGCCGTTCCTTGACGCGGGCTTCGACCGCAGCCTGTTCGACGGGTGGATCACGCGCATGTTCGACTCCCCGGTCACGGTGCTCTCCAGCCGGCTGACCGAGCCGCTCGATTGGCCGGACACGACCATCGAGTCCGGCGACCCTGTCGAGGTGGTCACGCGCCTCAAGGCCGAATCCGATGTGCCGCTGCGCTCCCACGGCAGCCTGACCCTCAACCGGACACTGCTGAACGCCGGCCTGATCGACGCCATCGAGGTAACGGTCTTCCCAGTGATCTCCGGGACGACCGGCGTGGACCGGATCTTCGACGGCGCGGACGACTTCGACCTCGAACTGCTCGAGGCCCGGACCTTCGACGGCCACACGCAGGTACTGACCTACCGGCCGACCCGACACGGTTGATCGGCGACGGGGCGTCCGCCCTGGGCTTCCGCAACCTCACCGACCACGAACGCCCAGAACCCGTGAAGCCGCTCGGGCCGAAGAAGCCCCAACACGGGGAAACGGCCTCCCGCGACTTGCGCCCATGCGGGCGAACGTAGTCACACGATCAACCGAGATGACCCGCAGAGCGGTGCGGTTTCTCGGCCACACAGCGGAGCAGCCGTACAACGAGATCGTGGATCACTTGGCGAGGCGCGCCATCTCGACAAAGTCGCCGTGGGGAAGCGAAGCCCCCGTAGGGGGCGAGCAACCACGAAAACCCCGCCGATCGAGTGGAGCTATGGGGATTCGAACCCCAGACCCCCTCCATGCCATGGAGGTGCGCTACCAGCTGCGCTATAGCCCCTTGGTGCGATCTCAGTGTATAGGAATCCCGCAGCGGCTGTGTCACACACGATCCCCCGTGATACGTCTTAAGTCTCATGTCGACCTTCGAAGACCACCGCGGCCTGCTGACCGGCGTCGCGTACCGGATCCTGGGCAGCGTGACCGATGCCGAGGACGTGGTGCAGGAGGCGTGGCTGCGCTGGTCCGGCGTGGATGAGACGACCGTCGCCGACCCCAAGGCGTACCTGGTCAGGATCACGTCGCGGCTGGCCATCGACCGGCTGCGGTGGGCGAAGTCGCGGCGCGAGTCGTACGTCGGCCCGTGGCTGCCCGAGCCCATCAGCACCGCGCCCGACGTGGCGGAGCACGCGGAGCTGGCCGATTCCGTGGAGTTCGCGCTGCTCGTGGTGCTCGAAACGCTCTCGCCGCTGGAGCGGGCGGTGTTCGTGCTGCGGGAGGCGTTCGATCTGCCGTTCTCCGAGATCGCCGAGGTGATCGGCCGGGCCGAGCCCGCCACGCGGCAGCTGGCCAGGCGCGCCCGCGATCACGTACAGGAGAAGCGGCCCCGTTTCGATGTGGACCGCGGCGAGCGGCGGCGCATCACCGAACGCTTCATCCGCGCCTCCACCAGCGGTGACCTGGACGGGTTGATCGAGCTGCTGTCCACCGATGTGACGTTGGTGAGCGACGGTGGCGGCAAGGCCCGGTCCCCGCTGCGTGCCCTGACCGGCGCCGCGAACGTGACGCGCTTCATGACGTCCATCGCCACCCCCGACGGCATCGCCAAGTTCATGGCCTCGATCGGCGTAAGCGACTTGGTCACCCTGTCGTACGATCTGGCGAACGTGAACGGCGCACCCGCCATAGTCGCCTCGGCCGCGGGCCGGGTCGTCACCGTCATCTCCCTGCTCGTCACGGACGGCAAGATCGACACGATCTACCTCATCGCGAACCCAGACAAGATCACCCACCTCAACGTCCCGTCCTGACGCAGCACTACGCTGCCTGGGCCACCGGCATCCCCGCCTCCACCGGCGCTACGCCGTCTGGGCCACCGGTATCCCCGCCTCCTCCACCAGCGCCCGCAAGTCCACCCCGCCGTCCAGCAGAATCCGCCCCACTCCGTGCGAATAGTCGGCCAACAACCCCCAAAGCAGCCGCTCCCCCGTCACCGCCCCCGGCCGCCACATCGCCACCTCCACCGCTTTGCGCGCGTGCATGGCCAGTGGTACCGCGCCCAACGGCCCGTACAGGGTCATCCGCAGCGGCTTGAGGCGCGACCTCGTCAGTCGCCACCGCGCGGGGTCGGAGGTCCCCTCCCTGGTACGGCGGTGCACGGCGTCGAGGTCGATCCCCAGGGTGGCGAGCAGTTCACGGGCGTCACCGAGATCCACCTGCCCCCGTACATCCTCAGCCGTCACGGTGAACCGCTCCAGCGAGAAGGGCCGGATCTCGGCCAGGGCGAGCAGCAGGAGGTCAGGGGTGAGCGCCGGACGCCTCGCGTCGAGGGCCAGCGTGCCGGCCCTGATCAGCGTGCGGCGGGCGGGGTCGGTGAATCTGGCGAGCATGTGGCTACCTTCCGACTCGGCGGGCGTGCTTGCGGTGCGCGGACTGCCGTCTGACCCCGAGGGCGTCGGCGATCTGCTCCCAGGACCACCCCTGGTCCCGGGCGTTGGACACGTGCGTGGCCTCGAGCTCCTCCAGCAGAGCTCTCAGGGCGGCCACGGCCGCCAGACCCACGCCGGGATCGCGATCGGTGGCCGCCTCGGCCAGCTCGTTGACCTTCATGGTGTCAGCATGTGTTGACAAGCATCCGCTTGTCAACACATGCTGACACGCCTGTCGGCCGAGTCGGTGCTTTGGTAATTTCGCCCCATCATGTGCTACGACGACGATGCGCAACCACCCGTCCCCACCGCCCCCATCACCGGCACGAGCGCCTCCGGCATAAGGCTGACCTCGGCCGACGGCACCGTGTTCGCCGCCTACGAGGCTCGTCCCGACGACGTCCGCGGGCCGGGCGTGGTCATCCTGCCCGACCTGCGCGGGCTGCACGACTTCTACAAGCAGCTGGCCGTACGGCTGGCGGAGCAGGGTCACCCGGCCATCGCCATCGACTACTACGGCAGGACCGCCACCGACGACGATCGGGGCGAGGACTTCCCCTTCATGGAGCACGTCTCCAAGCTCGGCAGGGAGAGCATCCAGGACGACATCATGGCCGCGGCCGACCGGCTGGGCAGGCCGGCGGTGGCGCGCCCCGCACGGCTTCTTCGACGCCACCGCCGCCGGGCACGAGGAGGCCTGCGCCGACGCCTGGCAGCGGGTGCTCGCCTTCCTCAGAGACAAGTAGTCCTCAGCGACAAGTAGTACGCATGGTCAGCGCGGCATCCGCCAGATCCAGCTCGACCGTGACGACCCCGAGCTCCGCCGTACCCCGGACATGCGTGCCGCCGCACGGGATCGAGGTCTCCCCTTCCGGCAGCGCGCAGTGCCACGTACGGCGGGCCGTCAGCCCGGGCCCCGGCACGTCGAGCCAGACCGCCGCGTCGGCCGCGACCCACGCCTTGAGCCGGTCGTTCACCTCCGAGGTGACCTGCGAGAGGTCCAGTCCCTCGGCGGAGAACCCCTTCTTGCGCAGGGACTTGCCGAGCCGGTAGACGTCCTCGCTGCCGAAGGGGGAGATCCGCGACGAGGTGATCGCGCTCTGGTCGAAGTCCGGGTGGCCGAGCCCGTCGGGCGCCGCGGGCTTGCGCCAGTGCCCGGCCAGGGCGGCGTTCAGGGCGAGCGCGGCCAGGTGGCAGGCGGTGTGCCCGGCCGACAGGGCCGCCCGGTGGCCGGGGTCCACCTCCAGCGCGACCTCGGTCCCCACGGGCAGCGGGGTCTCGGTCACGTGGACGACCAGCCAGGCCCAGCCCTCGGTGCCCCGGCGTACCGGGATGTCGGGGCCGAGGAAGATCTCGCCGGTGCCCGACTGGGCCCCCGTGACGCAGTCGGCCACCGGCAGCCCGCCGATCGTGCCCCGGTCGGCGGGCTGGTCCGGCCAGGTGTGATCGAGCGGGTGGAACGGTGTTTCGGCGACGACGAGACCGTGCCGGCCCCCCGCCGGCACGGCCCCGACGATTTCCGAGCGGCCACTGACATGACCGTCGGGGAAGGTGACAACTGTCGAGTTCATCCGCCCATTCTGGCAGGGACGGGCTTGTTCACCGGCAGGGACTCGTCCTCGAGATACCGGTTGCGTCCCGCGTACAGCCCGGTGAGAAGCTGCACGACCAGCACCGCGAACATCAGCGCGTACGGCAGCGTCCACCCACCGGTCATCTGGTGCAGCACCCCCACGAGCAGCGGCCCCGCACCCGCGATCAGGTAGCCGGCGCTCTGCCCGAACGCCGACAGCGCGGCGGTGGTCTCCGGCGTACGCGTACGCAGGGCGAGCATCATCAGCGCCAGCGGGAACGACCCCATGCCGATCGCCACGAACGTCACCCAGACCGCCGCCGTCGAGATCGGCGCGAGCCACAGCCCGGCGAACCCGATGGCGTAGCAGGCGACGAGCCCGACGACGACCGGCCGCTGGTCGCGGAAGCGGGAGGCGAGGACGGGCACCAGGATCGAGACCGGGATGCTCAACGCGGTGAACACGCCGAGCAGGAGCCCGGCCTGGCCGGTGGTGTAGCCGCCGTCGGTGAGGATGGTGGCGAGCCAGCCGAACATGATGTAAGCGATCATGGACTGGGTGCCGAAGTAGATCGCGACCATCCAGGCCAGCTTGCTCCTGACGAGCCGGCGGATGCCCGCGTCCTCCTGGCCGATGCGCCGCTCCGGCTCACTGCGCAGGAGCGCAAGCCACGGAATGACGGCGACGGCGGCCAGGGCCGCCCACACGCCGAGCGCGATGTGCCAGTCACCTGACGCGCGCTCGATCGGCACGGTGGCCGCGGCGGCGAGCATGGTGCCGACGGCCAGCGCCACGGTGTAGACGGTGGTCATGACCCCGGTACGACCCGGGAAGTGACGCTTGATCAGCGTCGGGATGAGCACGTTGCCGACGGCCCCGCCCGACAGCGCGACCGCGCTGCTCAGCAGGAACACCGGCGCGGAGTCGACCAGCGAGCGTACGAGCAGGCCCACGCCGAGCGTGACGAGCGCGAGCAGCAGCAGCCGGTGCTCGCCGACGCGCCTGGCCAGCGTGGGCGTGACGGCGCCGACCGTCGCGAAGGCCAGCACGGGTAGCGTGGTGAGCAGTCCGGTGCCGACGCTCGACATGCCGAGCGCGCCGGCGAGCTGGTCGAGCAGTGGGCCCACGCTGGTGACGGCGGTACGCAGGTTGAGCGCCGCGAGAACGATTCCCAGCACGAGGAGCCAGACAAGGGATCTGCCTTTGGACTCTTGGTCGGTCTCTTGGACGAGCACGCTCATGCGGGGACGGTCCTCCACTCATCAAGTCATGGGATGAATCGCCATGTTAACAGGCCCGAAACCCGCATTTATTCCTAAACATGGCAAACCCCCGAGAACACCCGGGGGGTTTGCGGTAAAGCCATCACAGGATGGGGCGCGGCTCCTGCGGCGGCTCGTCACGCGGAGGCACCGGGCCGGGCGGGGGGCTCGGCACGGGGCCGGGCGGCGGGAGCGTGGCGCCGCCGGGGAACTCGCCGCCACCGCCGATGGTGCCGGGCGGCATCGGCCGATCACCACCACCGGGCGGCGTCGGCCGGTCCCCGGTCACGGGCGGTACCGGCTGGTCGCCCTGGTCGTAACCGGAGCCGCTCTGGTGCGGCCCGGGCACGTCGCCGCGCCAGCCGCCGGTCTCGCCGCCGCGCGCCTCGATGAACGACTTGAAGCGTTCCATGTCGTTCCTGATGCGCAGGCGGACGATCTGCAGCCAGTCGCCGACCGTCTCGACGAAGCCCTCAGGGTCGTACTCCATCTGGAGCGTGACCTTGGTCGTGTTCGGGTCGAGGTGGTGGAAGGTCACCACACCCGCCTGGTGCGGCCGGTCGACCGATCGCCAGGCGATCCGCTCGTCCGGGTGCTGCTCGGTGATGTCGGCCTCGAACTCGCGCTTGACTCCCGCGATCTCGGTGACCCATGCCGTACGTGTGTCGCTGAGCTGCTTGACTGATTCGACACCCTCCATGAACTCGGGGAAGCTCTCGAACTGCGTCCATTGGTTGTATGCCACCCTGACGGGGACCTGGACATCTACGGAGTGCTCGATCGTGCTCATGAGGGGCCCCTGCCCGAGCCCTCGGCCCGTTAACGCCTGCGCAGCAGCCAGTAGAGGCCGACGAACGGCAGGACCAGCGGGATGAACAGGTAACCCTTCCCGTAGACCGACCAGACGGTGGCCTCCGGGAAAGCGGCCGGATCGAGGACGCTGGCCGTGCCGATGAGCAGCACGCCCGCCAGCTCCACGCCGAGCGCCGCCAGCGCGAGGGTGCGCGCGCCACGGGCCAGCGCGACGGTGAGCAGGATGTAGACCAGCGCGGCGAGCGCCGACAACGTGTAGGCCAGCGGCGCCTCGCCGAACTTGGTGAGGATCTGCACGGTGGCCCGCGCGCCTGCGGCGAGCGCGAAGAGCCCGTAGACGGCGACGAGCGCCCGGCCCGGCCCGCTGCCGATCGCCGGCCCGCTCACGGGAGGCCCTGCCAGATCTGCATCAGCCGGCCCGTCATCACCGCGATCGCGAACCCGGCCACGACCAGGATCGCCGGCCCCCACCGGCTCCGCTCGGCCAGCGCGAGGAAGACGCCCGCCGGCGGGATGACCGCCTGGCCGGCGAGATAGCCGTAGAGCGTGCCCTTCTCGGCGGGGCCCTGGCCGCCGACCACTGCGGCGATCACGATGCCCGCCTGGACCAGCACCGCCACCTCCAGCACGGCGAACCCGACCAGCAGGATCATGCCCATGGACCGGTTGCGGATCGCGGCGATCAGGCTCGCCAGGGCGAGCAGCAGCGAGCCGACGATCACGATCGTGGCGACGGTGGTGTTCATCGGGAAAAGGCTATCGCCCGGGTAGGTCGCCCTCGATTCCGTCCAGCAGCCAGTTGAGACCTCGCTCGTAGGTGTCGTCGGCGCCCGCCACTCCGCCCTCGATCAGCGGCGCGAGCCGGGGGAACGCGCCGCTGGCGACCAGCTCCCGCATGTAGGGCTCGGCGAGGGCGGTCCGCTCGGCGTCGCTGACCCCCATCCGGCGGGGCGCGGCGCGTTCCAGCGACTCGCGGACGATGAAGCCCAGCGAGTAGTCGTCGATCGCGGCCAGGATCCGCCACTTGGCCAGCTGGTCGACCGCCAGCCCGTCGAGCGCGGCCAGCGACTGCTCGACATGACGCAGGCCGTTGGGGCCGACGGAGACGCGCTGGGAGACCAGGTCGACCCGCCACGGGTGCCGGAGCACCATCTCCCGCTCACGCCGGGCGATGGTCAGGATCGCCTCGCGCCAGTCCTCCGGCAGCGGCTCGTCGACCAGCACCTCCGCGGCGATCTCGTCGGCCATCAGGTCGAGGAGGTCTTCCTTGCGCTCGATGTAGGAGTAAAGGGTCATCGCGCGGGCGCCCAGCTCGGTGGCCACACGCCGGATCGAGACGGCCCCCAGCCCTTCGGCGTCGGCGATCGCGATCGCGGCGGCCACGATCGCCTCCCGGGTCAGCGCGGGGCGTCGCTGCGGCGCGGGCCGCGACCAGACGGAACTCACGAGCCCAGTCTAAGCGGGGCGATACGCCGTACGAGAAGTGTTACGGTGTACGTCATGCGATACAGCGTACGAGATCCCCTCAAAACGACCGGCCTGGTGGTCCTGCTGGGCGTGATCATGACGATTCTCGACACGACGATCATGAATGTGGCCGTCAACGTCCTGGCCCGCGACTTCCACACGACGCTCGCCACCATGCAGTGGGTGATCACCGGCTACCTGCTGGCCCTGTCCATGACCATCCCGATCACCGGCTGGGCGGTCGGCCGGTTCGGCACGAAGGCGGTCTGGCTGACCTCGCTGGTGCTGTTCGCCGGCGGCTCCGCCCTGAGCGCCACGGCCTGGTCGGTGGGCGCCCTGATCGCCTTCCGCGCGGTCCAGGGGCTGGGCGGCGGCCTGCTCATGCCGGTCGGCCAGGCGATGATGGCCCAGGTAGCGGGCCAGGACCGGATGGGCCGGGCGATGGCCATGATCTCGGTGCCCGCGATGCTGGCCCCGGTGCTCGGGCCCGTGCTCGGCGGCGTGATCGTGCGCGACCTCGACTGGCACTGGCTCTTCCTGATCAACCTGCCCGTCTGCGTCATCGCCCTGGTGGCCGCGATCAAGCTGCTGCCCGGCGGGCAGCCGACCGGCGGGAGCCGCCTCGACGTGCTCGGCCTGGCGCTGCTCTCCCCCGGCCTGGCCGCGCTGGTGTACGGCCTGTCGGAGGTGGGCAACGGCGCCTCGCTCGCCCATCCGGCGCTGTGGGGCGGGCTCGCGCTGGTGGCGGTGTTCGCGGTGCGGGCGGTACGGACGCCGGGCGGGCTGCTCGACCTGCGGCTGTTCGGCGACCGTACGTTCGCGGCCGCGGTGGTCGCGCTGATCTGCTACTCGGCGGCGCTGTTCGGCGTGACCGTGCTCGTCCCCCTCTACAGCCAGCTCGCCCAGGGCGGCGACGCGCTGGACGCGGGACTGCTGCTGGCGCCGATGGGAGTCGGCGCGGCCCTGACCATGCCGATCGCCGGCAAGCTCACCGACCGGAGCGGGCCGCGCGGGGTCGGTGCGGCGGGCGTGGCGCTGGCGACGCTCGGCGTGCTGGGGTTCGTGCTGTTCGGCGGGGTCGTCCCGATGTTCGTGCTGGGCCTCGGGCACGGGCTGGTCGCGCCCTCCGTGGCCGCCGCCGCGTTCAAGACGCTCGACCGGGCCGCCATGCCCGCCGCCTCCACGCTGAGCAACATCTCGGTACGGCTGGCGTCGTCGTTCGGCGTGGCGCTGCTGGCCGTACTCCTGCAGGTCTTCACCAGGGCAGGCGTCGCCGAGCCGTTCACCTACGCGTTCGGCTGCGCGATCGCGCTGGCCGCCGTCTCGCTGGTGCCGATCGCGCTCCTAAAATCGTCGGTATGGAGAGAGTCCTCGTCAGCGCCTGCCTGATGGGCCGGCGGGTGCGCTACGACGGCGGCGCCAAGACCAGCGCCGACGCCCGGCTCGCCGCCTGGCGCGAGGAGGGCCGCCTGGTGCCGTTCTGCCCCGAGGTGGAAGGCGGGCTGCCGACCCCGCGCCCGGCCGCCGAGATCGAGGGCGGGGTCAGCGGCGCAGCCGTGCTGTCGGGAGCCGCCCGCGTGCTCACCGCCGACGGGTCCGACGTCACGGCCGAGTTCCTGGCGGGCGCGCAGTCGGCGCTCGCCGTCGCCCGCTCCTTCGGCGTCCGGGTGGCGGTGCTTAAAGAGGGCAGCCCCTCGTGCGGCTCGCTGACCGTCTACGACGGCACGTTCCGGGGCCGCCGGACACCCGGCCAGGGCGTCACCACGGCGCTGCTGGAGCTCAACGGGATCCGCGTCTTCACCGAGGACCACATCGCCGAAGCCGATGCCTATCTGCGTACCCTCGACACGTAACCGGCGGCGGCCAGGCCCGCGATCAACAGTGCCGCCATCGTGCGGTGATACCAGGTGTTCAGTGCGGTCGTCTCGCCCGCGCCGAACGCCATCGCGAGTATCCCCATCAGCACCCCGGCCAGCGCGCCCGCGTGGGTGTGGAACAAGCCGTCCCACGCCCACGGCCGGCGGCTCAGCGCGCCGCGGGCGCCGACGAGCATGGCCAGGCCGCAGAGCGTCTCCACGATCGTCGCCGGCACGATCACGGGCTCGCGCAGCGGGCCGAGCGGAAGCCCGGTGTGCAGCAGCGCCGCGCAGAAGAAGATCAGCGCGTAGGCCGCCGAGAGGGCTCCCAGCGCTTTCCGCAGTGCGTCCATGCGGTCACGTTCGCACCTGGGGCAGCGCTGGGAATCGGCTGTACGGCTATGGCTCGGCTACTCCGTCCGTAGTAGTGAGCGCCATCAGTACTCCCAGGTGTCGGTGCGCTGCTCGCCACTGATGCACCAGACCCCCGAGCCGTGCTCGCCCTTGACCAGGTCCACCCTGATCCAGCCGGTGTTCCTGGCGACCTTGGTGGAGTAGCCGCTCCTGGGAGTGGCCGACACCAGGCGGCAGCCGTCGGGGCCCAGCGTGAACGCCACCTCGCCGCCCTTCACCGACACCACCCGCAGGTTCTTCGGGGTGCTGGTGGGTGCGGGCGCCTGCGTCTTCCGCGCCGCGGGCTTGGTGGGAGCCGCCGTCCTGGTAGGTGTGGGCGTCTTCGTGGGGGCAGGCGTCTTCGTGGGAGTGGGCGTCCTGGTGGGAGCGGACGTCTTGGCGGGAGCGGGCGCCTGGCCGGGCGTACGGTCGCCGTCCGCGACCGCCTGCGCCAGGAACGGCTCAACCTGGACATCGTCCACGAACTCGGTACGCAAGACACCGCGCACGCCGAACCACGACACTGAGACCGCGATCACGGTGGCTCCACACCAGACCACGATGTATCCGAGGGCTCGACGCATGGGACGAATTATGGACGGTTGGTGCGCATGGCGACGGTTCTTGTAGTCGAAGACGATGAATTCGTCCGATCGGCGATCATCCGCGAGCTGGCCGGCCGGCAGCACGCGGTGCGCAGCGCGGGCTGCGCCCTGGACGCGCTCCGGGAGATCTCGCAGAACCCGCCGGACGCCGTCATCCTCGACCTCGGCCTGCCCGACCTCGACGGCTCGGAGGCGCTGAAGATGGTGCGCGGCATCTCCGACGTACCGGTCATCGTGGCCACGGCCCGCGACGACGAGGCCGAGATCGTCAGGCTGCTGGAGGCGGGAGCCGACGACTACCTGGTCAAGCCGTTCTCCGGCGACCACCTGGGTGCCCGGCTGGACGCCGTACTGCGCCGGGCCAGGTCCGCGCCGCCGCCACAGGTGCTGCGCGTCGGCGGGCTGGTGGTCGACGTCAACCGGCGGACGGCCGCGCTGGACGGCGGGCCGCTCACGCTGACCAGGCGCGAGTTCGACCTGCTCGCCTACCTCGCCACGCGGGCCGACCGGGTCGTCAGCCGCAAGGAGTTGCTGACCGAGGTCTGGCACCAGGCGTACGGGGACGACCAGACCATCGACGTGCACCTGTCCTGGTTACGCCGCAAGCTCGGCGAAAGCGCCTCGAACCCCCGCTACCTGCATACCGTCCGGGGTGTCGGCTTCATGCTGTCAGCGCCCCGATGAGACGCGCGCTGGCCGTGCTGATGGTCGCCGTCACCTCGATGGTGGCGCTGGCCTTCCTGGTGCCGCTCGCCCTGATCGTCAAGGAGACGGCGCAGAGCCGGGCGGTCTCCGGTGCCGAACGCCAGGCGTCGGCGCTGGTCCCGGTGCTGGCCCTGACCACCAAGACAGACGACCTCGCGCACGCGATGGCGCGTACCGAGGCGGGCCGGCGCGGCCTGCTGGCCATCCACGTCAACGGCGGCCCGACCACGGGCACGTCCCGCGCCCCGGCCGCCGACGTGGCGCGGGCGGCGGCCCAGACCAGGGCCGACACCGTCGAGCTGCCTGCGGGCCAGGTGCTGCTCCGGCCGGTCGCGCTGGACGGTGACCGGGGCGCGGTGATCGAGGTCTTCGTGCCCGCCGACGACCTGAACCGGGGTGTCGGCACGTCGTGGGCGGTGCTGACGGGTGTGGCCGTGGTGCTCGTGCTCGGCTCGGTGCTCGTCGGCGACCGGCTGGGCGCGCGCGTGGTCCGCTCGGCCCGCCGGCTCGGTTCTGCGGCCACCGCGCTGGGCGCGGGCGATCTGAGCGAGCGCATCTACCCCGAGGGGCCGCCGGAGCTGGTCGCGGCGGCCACGGCGTTCAACGCGATGGCCAACCGGGTCACCCACCTGCTCGCCGCCGAACGCGAGCTGGCCGCCGACCTGTCACACCGCCTGCGTACGCCGCTCACGGCGCTCCGGCTCAGCCTCGACCAGCTCGGCACGCAGGCCGAGCCGAGCAGGCAGGCGCTGGCCCGGCTGGAGAGCGAGGTGGACACGATCATCTCCGCGGCCAGGCGGCCGTCACGCGCCGACCGGGTCTGCGACGCGGCGGAGGTGCTGCGCGACCGGCTGACGTTCTGGTCGGCGCTGGCGGAGGACCAGCAGCGGCCGTGGCAGCTCATCGGCGCGACGCTGCCGGTACGCGTGCCGGTGCCCGCGACCGAGCTGACCGCGGCGGTCGACGCGCTGCTGGGCAACGTGTTCCGGCACACGGCCGAGGGCACCGCGTTCAGCGTGTCCTTGCACGAGGGCAAGGACACGGTCGGCATCCTGATCTCCGACGCCGGTCCCGGCATCGCGGACCCGGAGGCGGCGCTGGAGCGGGGCACCAGCGGCGCCGGCTCGACCGGGCTCGGCCTGGACATCGCCCGCCGCCTGGCGGAGTCGTCCGGCGGGTCACTCCGGCTGGACCGCTCGTCGCTGGGCGGGGCGCAGGTCCAGGTCTGGATCCGCCGCACTGAAAAGGCACCTAAGTCAACCTTAAGAGCGGTTTAAAGAGCATTTTTCGCCCCTTTTCATGCTTCAACGTGATCTACATGCAGATCAAGCGCAAGGCGCTCGCCGCCGCCACCCTCACCGTTCCCACGCTGCTCGTCCTGACCGTCGCGCCCGGTGTCGCCAACGCCCACGGCACCATGAACAACCCGCCCAGCCGGACCCTGGTCTGCTACAACGAGAACCCGGAGAGCCCCAAGTCCGCCGCCTGCAAGAAGGCCGTGGAACTCGGCGGCACCCAGCCGCTCTACGACTGGAACGAGGTCAACCTGGCGAACGCCGCGGGCAGGCACCGCGAGCTCATCCCGGACGGCAAGCTGTGCAGCGCGGGCCGCGACAAGTACCGCGGCTTCGACCAGGCACGCGCCGACTGGCCCGCCACCAGCATGTCGAGCGGCGCCTCGTTCACCTTCCGCTACCGGTCGACCGCTCCGCACAAGGGCTCCTTCGAGCTGTACGTCACCAAGGACGGCTACGACCCGTCGAAGCCGCTCAAGTGGTCGGACCTGGAGTCGAAGCCGTTCCTCACCCAGCGCGATCCCGCGCTGACGGACGGCGCCTACAACCTCCAGGGCAAGCTGCCCGCCAAGCAGGGCCGCCACCTGATCTACTCCATCTGGCAGCGCAGCGACAGCCCCGAGGCGTTCTACTCCTGCTCGGACGTGACCTTCGGCGGCGGCACGACCACCCCGACCACCGCCCCCACCTCTGCCCCGACCAGCAAGCCCACCACGCAGCCGACCAGCGCTCCGCCGGCCCAGCAGCCCGGCGGCATCGCCCTGTCGGCGATCAACGCGGGTGCCGGGGTCAGCCCCGCCTCGGTCAGGGTGGGCGGGCAGGTGACGGTCACGGCGGTGTGCGGTGGGTCCAAGGTACGCGGCGTGGCCTCCGGCGCCTTCAGCCCGCGCCAGGCGTTCGCTCCGGCGTCGGCCGCCGCCTGGACGCCGTCGTTCAGGGCCGCCCGAGCAGGTACGTACCCGGTGATCGTCTACTGCCGGAACGGCGGCCAGGCCCGCACGGTCGTTTCCGTACGGGCCTGACACTCGCCCTCTGGCCGTCCCCATGTGAACTTCTGTGACAAATGGGTCTTCTCAGGATCAAGTCCGCTAGTTACGTTCAGGCAGCGCGGCTGTTTACGGGGCTGTCCGCGCCTGCCAAACATCCCAGAACGGGATCTAGCGACCTGACCTCTGTCCACCCCCCACGGAGGACCCCCGATGAAGCTCCTCGCGGCATTAGGCACTCTCGCGCTGGCCTTACCCCTGGCGCTCAGCGCGCCCACACCAGCGGCCGTCGCGGCGGCACCACCGAACATCTCCCTCACCAACGTCAAGGCCCACCTGACGCAGCTGCAGACGATCGCCACCAACAACGGCGGCACCCGCGCGCACGGCCGGCCCGGCTACCTGGCCTCGGCCAACTACGTGAAGGGCCAGCTCGACGCCGCCGGATACACCACGACGCTGCAGTCGTTCACCTACAACGGCGCCACCGGCTACAACGTGATCGCCGACTGGCCGGGCGGCGACCCCAACGACATCCTCATGATCGGCTCCCACCTCGACAGCGTCACCGCCGGACCCGGCATCAACGACAACGGCTCGGGCTCGGCGTCGATCCTGGAGGTCGCGCTGGAGGTCTCGCGCCAGGCGCTGCAGCCCACGAAGCACCTGCGCTTCGCCTGGTGGGGCGCCGAGGAGCTGGGGCTGCGCGGCTCGCAGTTCTACGTGAACAACCTGCCGGCCGCCGAACGTACCAAGATCAAGGCGTACCTGAACTTCGACATGGTCGGCTCCCCCAACCCCGGCTACTTCCTCTACGACGGCGACAACTCCGACGGCACCGGCTCCGGGCCGGGCCCGGCCGGATCGGCGCAGCTGGAACAGACCCTGGCGGCGTACTTCTCCTCCATCGGCGTCCCGACCCGCGGCACCGACTTCGACGGCCGCTCCGACTACGGCCCGTTCATCGCCGTCGGCATCGCGGCGGGCGGCACGTTCACCGGCGCCGAGGGGATCAAGTCGAGCGCGCAGGCGCAGCTCTGGGGCGGTACGGCGGGCCAGGCGTTCGACTCCTGCTACCACCGGTCCTGCGACACGACCGCCAACATCAACGACACCGCGCTCGACCGCAACGCCGACGCCATCGCCTACTCCGTCTGGACGATCGCCACCGCCACACCGCCCGTGACCGTCTGGTCGGACACGTTCGAGACCGCCAACGGCTGGGTCACCAACGCCGGCGGCACCGACACCGCGACCACCGGCCAGTGGGAGCGCGGCGACCCGGAGGCGACGACCTCCAGCGGCACCAAGCAGCTCGGCACCACGGTGAGCGGCACGAACGACCTGGTCACCGGCAGACTGGCCGGGGCCAGTGCGGGCGAGAACGATCTGGACGGCGGCACCACCTCGATCCAGTCACCAGCGATCACCCTGCCGACCGGCGGGACGCTCAAGCTGTCGCTCTCGTGGTATCTCGCGCACGGCAGCAACGCCTCCAGCGCCGACTTCTTCCGCGTCAGGGTGGTGGGGAACACTTCCAGCACGGTGTTCCAGCAGCTGGGGGCCGCGAGCAACCGCGACGCCGCCTGGAGTACGGCCACCGCCGACGTCTCCGCCTTCGCCGGGCAGAGCGTCCGCATCGTGATCGAGGCCGCCGACGCGTCAGGGGCCAGCCTGGTCGAGGCGGGCGTGGACGACGTCAAGATCACCCGGTAGGGAAATGACCCAATGAGCCCGGGCCGCGCGGGGCCTGGGCTCATTGCTGTCCGGAAGCCTGAAGGGTGGAGGCCGTACCGTCGAGCAGCCGCAGCGCCGTCTCGATCATCGTTTCGCGACTCAATCGGGGCCGCGTGGCCCTGTTCATCAATTATTAGCTTAGTTGCGCCAAACGGGCCGTCACCTGCGGTTCTCCGTTTCCAGTGGTACGCGATGGCACTACGGGGCACATGTGACTGCCGTCCGGCTTACTTCCGGTTTAGACCCGCCGGGATTGAATCGGAGCAACTCAGCTGGAGGACATAGTGACGCCAACGCGTTCTGACCACCCAAACGAGGACCTGTCGATCGGACCGGACGCGCCGCGCAGGCGCGTCCCACGGCCGCTGATCGTTGCCGCGACCATCGCCATGGTGGCGACGAGCGGGATCGGAGTGGCCGCCGCGGCGTCGGGAACGCCGACGGAGACGCCGACTCCCACGCCGACAATCAGCGAGACACCTACCGAGACCCCGACCGAGACACCCACAGAAACCCCCACAGCGACCGAGTTGCCGCCCATCAGCCCTTGGGGCTTCGTCGGTGCGATGCACGGCGAGTTCGCGGTGGCGACCAAGGACGGTTGCGGCGTCGTCACGCTGCTCGCCCAGACCGGGCAGGCGACCGCTGTCGCCGAGGACTCCATCACCGTGAAGAGCCAGGACGGCTTCGAGAAGGTGTACGCGATCAGCGAGTCCACCCGCACGATCGCGGGACGCCGTGGGACCAGCAAGGTCAAGGAGGGCGACTGGGTATCGGTGACCGCCACCGCCAATGAGGACACGGGCACAACGCCGCCCCCAGAAACACCCACAGAGACACCGACCGAAACACCGACCGAAACCCCAACAGAGACACCGACCCAAACGCCGACCGAAACGCCCGCCGAGACGCCGACCGTGACGCCCACAGTCACGGCGACATTGGCGCCCACCGAGACGACCGCACCAACAGCGACGGCGACAGCGACAGCCGCTTACGTCTTCGACCTGTCGAGGCCCACCAAGAACTTCTGGCGCGGCCACGGCTGGTGGCAGTCGAAGCAGTCGTGGATGAACCCGCCGACCTGGCGTACCCCGACCGCCTGCCCCACACCCACCGAAACCGTGACCCCACCCGAGACCCCCACAGACACCCCGACCATCGACCCGACCCCGACAACCTCCGAGACCCCGACCCCGACCCCGACCCCCACGCCCACCTCGAACTCGTGAGCATCCGGTAGCGGCGCGGCTCCTGTCCCGAGCAGCCCCCTCACCACCCCGGAAGTGCTCCGACCAGCCGCTCCACCCCTGAAGCGCGGTGGGGCGGCCCATGCGAGGCGGACCTCGCCGCCCATCTTCGGTCTCACCCGCGCGCCGCCTATCATCGGACGCCGGGGGTCTACATGTTGCGGGCGTTCTTCAAGACCGAGACCGGCAGCACCAGCGTGCTGCTGGCGGCCACCCTGCTTGCCCTGCTGTGGGCCAACTCCCCCTGGGGCGGCACGTACGAATCCTTCTGGCACACCAACATGGGCCTGTCGTTCGGCAGCGCCACGTTCGAGCTCGACCTGCGCCACTGGGTCAACGACGGCCTCATGACCATCTTCTTCTTCGTCATCGGCCTGGAGATCTCCTACGAGGCGCGGCTCGGCCAGTTGCGGGATCGGCGGCTGATCGCGGTGCCCGCGCTCGCGGCGCTGGGCGGGATGATGGTGCCCGCCGGTGTCTATCTCGCGCTGAACGCGGGTGGGCCCGCGGCCGGTGGGTGGGGGGTGCCGATCGCCACCGACACCGCGTTCGTGCTCGGCATGCTCGCCATCGTGGGAGCGCGGTGCCCGGAGCCGTTGCGGGTGTTCCTGCTGACGCTGGCGATCGTCGACGACGTGCTGGCGATCATCATCATCGCGCTCTTCTACACCGAGAGCCTGGACGTCATCGCCCTGGTGGTCGCGGCGGCGCTGCTGGCGGCGATCGTGACGCTGCGGTGGCTGAGGATCTGGCGGGCGCCCGCGTACATCGTGCTCGGGTTCGCGCTGTGGGTGGCCACGCTGGAGAGCGGCGTGCATCCGACGCTGATCGGCATCGCGCTGGGCATCCTGGTGTTCGTGTACGCGCCCAGCGACCGCAAGCTGCTCCGCGCCGACGAGGCCGTACACGAGTTCACCAGCGACCCGAGCCCCGAGGCGGCCAGGGTGGCGGCGCGCACGCTGCGGCGGGCCGTGTCCGTCAACGAGCGGCTGCAACTCCTGCTCCACCCCTGGAGCAGCTATGTGATCGTGCCGATCTTCGCGCTGGCCAACGCGGGTGTCCGGCTCGACGCCGAGACGCTGCGCACGGCCTTGACCTCGCCCATCACGATCGGAGTGGCGGCCGGGCTGCTGCTGGGGAAATTCGTCGGCATCTCGCTGGGCACCTGGCTGCCGCTGAAGTCCGGCTGGGGGATCCTGCCCGGCAACCTGGTCTGGGGACAGTTGCTGGGCGGGGCGGCGGTGTCCGGCATCGGGTTCACGGTGGCGCTGTTCATCGTGGACCTGGCCTTCGACGACCCGGCGGTGCAGAGCCAGGCGAAGATCGGCATCCTGGCCGGGTCGCTGCTGGCGGCGCTGATGGGCGGGGCGATCTTCCGGATGGCCTGGGACCGCGGCGGGGTGTGCGCGCCTCCTGACGCCGAGCCGGAGGAGGAGCTACCCGTGCTGCTGACCGAGCCCGTGGGACCCGACGACCACGTACGGGGGCCGGCGGACGCGCGGGTGACGATCGTGGAGTACGGCGACTTCGAGTGCCCCTACTGCGGAGCTCTCCATCCGGTCCTGAGCGAGCTGCTGCGGAAGTCCGCCGACGTGCGCCTGGTGTTCAGGCATTTCCCGCTGCGGACCATACATCCTCGGGCCTTCCCCGCCGCGGTGGTCGCCGAGGCCGCGGCGATGGAGGGCCGATTCTGGGAGATGCACGACACCCTCTTCGACAACCAGCGCTTCCTGACCGACACCGACCTGGCCCGCTACGCCGCCGAACTGGACGTCGAGCCGTGGCCCGACGTGCCCGCGCAGGCCGCGCGGGTCGACCGGGACGAGGAGTCGGGCCGCGCGAGCGGCGTCCGCGGGACGCCCACACTGTTCCTGAACGGCGTCCGCTACCAGGGCGACCTGGATCTCCGTTCGATCACCAGGGCGGTGGAAAGCGCGCGTCAATCCCCGTAACGTGATCGCGACTCGATAAGGGCGGAGTGAACAAAGTGGAGATAGCGTCGAGCTTCGGGGCTTTTGTCTTCGGACTGCTCATGGTCATCCTGTTGATCGTCGGCATCGTGCTGATGATCAGGGCAAGGGCTGAGCACGGCCGGGCTGCCATGCTGGGGATGTATGGGTGCATCGCGTTGCTGATCGGCGTGGTATTCGATGTCGCGCGCGGCCTCACATTGCCGTACCTGATCGACGCGTTCGCCATGCGGTCGATCGGCGTGGTGGTGCTGGTGGAGGGCTTGGTCAGCCTCATACTCAACGGCGGGGGCGTGGGGTTGCTGATCTGGGCCGTGGTCGCCCGCCGCACCCCGGCCCAGCCGCAGCAGACGCCGGGCTGGCAGCAACCCCAGCAGCCACAGGGCTGGCAGCAGCCTCAGCAGTCGGAGTGGCAGCGGCAGTCCCAGTCGCCGCCCGAGTGGCAGCCGCAGTCCCCGCCGCAGCCGCCCTCGGCCCCGCAGCCGGGCTGGCAGGACCCGGAGCGGCCCGGCTGGCAGAACCCGCAGGGCTAACCAGCCGCCCGATCGCCTAGGAATGTGACAATGTCTGGATAAAAGCTCTCTGCGCCGCGTCCGAGGGGATCATGACTCCAGAGCAGCCGGATCAGCCCGGCCCCGACCCCAACCGGACCATCAGGCACCGCTGGCCGCAACCCGAGCCACCCCGCCAGGAACCCGGCCAGAGCCCTTACACGCAGCGCCTGCCCTACACCCCCGACATGCTCCCCGACGTCCCCCAGTACGAGGCCAAGCCGCCGAAGTCGGGCTGGTGGTGGGTGATCGTGGTCGGCGGGGTGGCGGTCCTGGTGGTCGCCGTGGCCGTGGTCGCCCTCCTGTGGGCCCGGAGCACCGTCGAGCCGCCCGTCAAACCGGGCTCGCAGTCGTCCGTCAAATCGGGCCCCGCACGGATCACCGACACCAAGGCCCAGGTGTCCTACCTCATCCCGGAGGGCTGGGCGAAGGCCGACCGGCCGTCCTACACCTCGGGCATCGCCGCGGGCGGCGCGGTCGTGGTCGCCTTCCCGCAGCAGCAGGGCGGCATCGGCGGCGCCGCCACGTCCGAGCAGTTGCAGGCCAGGGCCGACGCCGTGGCGCTGGACACGGCCCGGCGGTTCCTGCCCGACCTGGGCAGCCGGGACGGCCTGCGCACCCAGGCGCTGGAGGTCGGCGGTCAGCCGGCGGCCACGGCGTCGTTCCGGGTGGTGTTCAAGAGCGCGACCAAGGATCCGGCTTATGTCCGCATCGTGGCGGTGCACACCGCCGATGGGGGCCTCTCCTACGTCTACGGCAGCACGGTGCCCGATGGCGACGCCGCCCGCCGGGCCCTCGACGGGGTGCTCGACAGCGTCACGCCCGCGTGAAGTCCATGGTCCAGTTGGTCTCCCAGGTCTGCCCGCCGTCCGCCGAGAAGGCCTGCTCCCACCGGCAGGAGTCCGGGCCGCGCACGGTCCAGATGAACCGGCAGCGCACCGGCGAGCCGTCGTGCTGTTCCTCGCCGTAGAACTCGCCCCGGTCACCGTCGAAGGCGCCGACCATGGGCGTTGTGTCGAGCGTTCCCCGGGAGGTGCTGGCCCAGTAGATCGACCACTGCTGTGTCGCGGGGTTGAAGATCCGGATGGTCAGCCCGGAGAATCCCCTGGCCGGGCACTTGATCTCGTCGAAACTCGCCGCGCCGTCGAAGTGGCGGCTGGCCACACTGATGCCGGGGAACTCATCCCACTCGTCACTACCTGTCAGCGGCTTGACGAGCCTGCGGTTGATGACGTTCCAGGAGCCGGAGAGGAAGTCGAAGTCGTTCATGCGGACGAACGTAGAGCAGGGTCACTGACAGGTAGTGTCAGTGAATGCGCGCCTCCCGGCTGGTCTCTCTCCTCCTGCTGCTGCAGACGCGCGGCCGCATGACCGCCCGGGAGCTGGCCGAGCGGCTCGAGGTCTCCGTACGGACGATCTACCGCGACGTCGAGTCGCTGCACACCGCGGGCATCCCGCTGTACGGCGACGCCGGGCCGAAAGGCGGCTACCAGCTCCTCGACGGCTACCGCACCCGGCTCACCGGGCTGACCACGGACGAGGCGGAGTCGTTGTTCCTCGCCGGGCTGCCGGGTCCTGCGGCCGAGCTGGGATTGGCCGCCGTGGTGACGGCCGCGCAGCTCAAGCTGATGGCCGCGCTGCCCGTCGAGCTGCGCGACCGGGCCGGGCGGATCCAGGAGCGCTTCCACCTGGACGCCCCGACCTGGTACCGCGACGCGCAGCCGGTGACGCACCTGCCGGCCGTGGCCGACGCTGTGTGGAACGAGCGCGTCCTGGAGGTCAGATACCGCCGCTGGCAGGCGCCCCAGGAGGTCGAGCGGCGGCTGGAGCCGTACGGGCTGGTGGTCAAGGCCGGGCGCTGGTATCTGGTGGCGCGGGCCGGTGAGCAGGTGCGTACCTACCGGGTGTCACAGATCCTCGGGCTGCACGCGCTGCCCGAGCGCTTCACCCGGCCCGACGACTTCGACCTGACCGCCTACTGGCAGGCGTACCTGGCCGAGTTCGAGGCCCGGCTGCGGTGGGGCGAGGCGGTGATCCGGCTGTCGCCGCAGGGGATGCGGCTGCTGGCCAACCTCATGACGCCCGGGGTCTCGGCGGCGGCGAAGGAAAGCGCGCAGCCGCCGGACGGCGAGGGCTGGACTCAGGTGACGGTCCCGATCGAGTCGATCGAGCACGCGGCGGGTGAGTTCCTGCGGCTCGGCACGGATGTCGAGGTCCTCGCTCCCGCCGAGCTCCGCGACCGCATTGCCACCACGGCCGCGGAGCTGACCCGCCGCTACCACGGGTGAGCCGACCTGACGGGAGCTCACCGCGTGAGCGCCGTCTCCTCGGCCTGCCGCTCGGGGATGGACAGGCGTGGGTGGCCGCGCTCCCCGAGCGTGAGGTGCAGCAGCGTCGCGCGGTCGCCGCGCAGGACGTGCTGGGCGAGCACGGCGCCCGCGGTCAGATCCAGGTCGCCCGCGTGGGCCCCGATGGCGAGCACATGGGTCACGCCGACCGCCTCATCACGTGGAAGCGCCTGGTCACCTCGTAGCCTGCTCTGCTGTAGAGGTGACCGGCCGGGCTCGCCTCGCCCGTCCACAGGAACCACGAGGAGTGCAGGGCTTCGGCCCGCATCATGGTCATGGTCAGGTGGAGGAGGATCTTGCCGAGCCCGGTGCCCCGCTCGCCTGGATCGACCCCGAACGGCCCGAACCTCTCAGGGATCCCCCGGTAAGCCCCGTATAACGCGAACCCGACTATTTCCGCGTTTTTCGCGATGATCATGCGTTTGGTGTCGCGGTGCTGCCTGATCGCCTCGCCCCAGTCCGGGTTGAAGACGTCGGCCGCGAACCGGATGAGCTCCGGTAACTCCCCTTCACGCGGGCTGCGGAACTCGTACCCCTCGCCCTCCCGCTTGGCCCGCAGCGCGTGCACCTCGTCGGGCGTCACGTAGCCGACCAGAGTGCGGTCCATCGCGACCGGCGAGTAGAGCGTCTCGAACCCCAGCCCTTCCAGCAGCCGGTACCCGTCGGGGTAGAGCGCGGCGTCGGCGCCCGGCAGCACGTAGTTGGGCGTGTAGGAGGAGAAGTCGATCCTGGTCCTGCCCCGGGCTTCGAGGAAGGCGACCGCCTCGCCGAGCAACCGCCGCCCGAGCCCGGCCCCCCGGTGCTCGGGCGCCACGAAGAAGAACGGGATCCAGCCCGTCTCCGGCTCCAGGTCGGTGCCCGGGGCGAGCGGGATCAGCCGGCGCACGGCGTACGCGCAGCCGGCCACCCGCCCGTCGATCACGGCGACCCGCAGCCCCTCGGGGTCGAAGTTGGGGTCGAGCAGCACGCAGTCACGGAACCAGCCGGAGGTCGTGGGGTCGCCTGGCATGCTCTGATTCCAGGCGTCTATGAGAGAGACCTCGTCCCCCGAGGCGAACGCGCGGACAGCGACCATGGAGGTCCTTTCACCCTGGGCTCTGCCTTCCCACCCTCCCCAGTGATGAAGAGCCAGGTCAAGAGGTATCAGGAAAAAATTTTCCCCGACAACGTAGCCCTAGAAACTTTCTTTCGCCTCCGGTAAGTATGGAACGTTGCCCCTGTCAGAGGACGCGGAACCAGAGGTTCGTCGCCTGCGGCGCGCTGGTCAGGCTCAGGCGTTCGAGCTTGACGTCGGCCCCGCCCGGCCGGTCGAACAGCCGGACCCCGTCGCCGAGCAGGACGGGCGCGATGAACACGAGGATCTCGTCGAGCACATCGGCCTCGAGGCACTGCCGGGCGGTGTCGGCGCCGAGGACGTTGACGTACTTGTCGCCCGCGGCGGCCTTGGCGGCGGCGACGGCGCCGTCCAGATCCCCGACGAAGGTGACACCCGGCACCGGCGTGTCCGGCGCGTGGTGGGTGAGCACGAACTGCGGTCCGGTCCATCCGCCGCCGAACGGCTTGCCCTCCTTGTCGGTGCCCCTGTGCGGATCGTCGCCGCGGAAGGTGCGGTTGCCGACGAGCAGGGCGCCGATCTTGCCGATGACGTCGTCCACCAGCGGATTGGGCCCGATGTGCTCGGTCAGCCAGGACATGTCACCGCCTGCCCCCGCGATGAACCCGTCCAGCGACATGGTGCACGAATACAGCAGCTTGCTCACGGCGTACCTCCATCAAAGCGGTTGACCCTTGATGAGACGGAGGTTCGGCCGAGAACTCATCGGTGCGCCGCCAGCGCCGCCACGACCGCGTCGCGTCCCTGGAACCACATGGGGTACGGCGGCATCGCCGTCCGCACATCCTCGGCCAGGAGCGCCGCGACCTGCCTGGCCGGCCAGCCGAGCACGTCACGCAAGATCAGCACCGCGCGCTGCCCGGGCGGAAGGTGCTGGATCGCGGCCAGGAACGCCAATTCGTCGCGATCCGATACAGCCAGGCGCGGAACGTCGAGCGCCCCTCGAACCCACGAAGGCTCTTCCAGGCCCGCAGGAACGTCTCCTGCACCAGATCCTCCGCCTCGTCGAAGAGCCCAGCATCCGGTAACAGTGCACCCGCAACTCCGCCCGATGACGCTCCACCAGCACCGCGAACGCGGCCCCGTCACCCGCCCGCGCGGCAGCCATCACCACATCATCGCGATCCGCGTCCACCGGCCGCCCCATCCGCGCGTACTCGACTCCCGGATGGAACGCTACGACAGCGCGGACGGAGCCGGCTCATTCCACCGGCCCGCGTCCGCCTGCGCTTTACCCCGCCGGCTACCCCGTGCCGGCGGTGAACACCACGTCCACCCAGTAGTTGCTGGCCTGGTAACTCTTCGTCGGGAAGCCGTTCGTCGCGCCGTACCGATAGACGCCGTTACCTCCTCCCGCCCCGCTCGCCAGCGCGAGGAGCGGATCGTTGTTGTACTGGGTGGCGAAATACTGCCGGTCCACCGCGTAGTTCCCCGAGGTCGTGAAGTACGAGACCACGTAGGTGGTGTTGGCGGCGATCGTGACTGGCGTGGCGAAGTTCATCCGCTGCCAGCCACTCGCCGTCTCATTGGTGAACGTCCCGGACGCCAGCAGCGCCCCGGCGCTGGTCCACAAGTACCCGGTATGGGTCCCAGTGTTCTGCGCCCCCTTGTAGAACCGGACCCCCAGGATCCTCCCGCTCGTCGTCGCCCTGAACTTCACGCCCAGCGCGACGGCCACCGGATCGTCCGCCGACGTCGTCGCCGGAACCGACGAGTCAGGCCACAGGCTGTTCGTTGGGGTCGGCGTCGGAGTCGGAGTGGGCGTCGGAGTGGGCGTGGGCGTCGGTGTTGGCGTGGGGCCGGAGGTGTTGAGGACGACGTCCACCCAGTAGTTGGTCGCCATGTACGTTTTGTTGGGGAAGATGCTGCTCCCCGCGTAGGTGTACACGCCGTTGCCGCCGCTGCTCGCGCTGTCCGGGGCGGTGAGAGGACCCCGCACGACTGCGTTCGAGAAGTACGAGACGTCCCTGGCGTATCCGCCGTTGGGCGCGAAGTACGAGGCCACATAGGTGGTGTTGGCGCTCACCGGGACCGGGGTCGAGAAGTTCACCTGCTGCCAGCCGGTCGCCGTCTCACCGGTGAACGTCGCCCTCCCCAGCAACTGGCCGCCGCTGGTCCACAGGCTCCCGACGTGGGTGCCGGTGTTGCCCGCGCCCTTGTAGAACCTGACCGCCGAGACGGTGCCCGCCGTCGAGGTCTGGAACTTCACCCCGACTTCGACCGGGCTCGTGTCATCGGCCGCGGGCACGGAGGGCACCGTGGACGACGTCCAGAGGCTGCAGGGGCAGTCCGTGGTCGAGTTGACCGTCCTCGTGGTGACGGGCGACTGGATGTTGCCGCTGTCGTCGACCGCCCTCACCATGATCGTCTTGGCACCGGTGCCTTGGATCGTCCATGCGTACTGCCAGGTGGTTCGGCCCGTCGCCTGGCGCCAGGTGGCGCCGCCGTCGACCGACACCTCCACGGCGCCCACCACGCCTCCGCCGGTGTCGGCCGCCGTTCCCAGGACCTGGATGGTTCCTGGGGTTACGTTCTCGCCGGCGGCCGGAGCCGTGATCGCCGAGGTCGGACGGGTGGTGTCGGTCGACGCCGTCGCCGCCACCAGCCCCGGTTGGAGGCTGGCCGGCTGGGCTTTCATGTCGGCCAGGATGTTGACCGTCGCCTGTTGCATCCGGACATCTGTGGGAGTGCCCGCCCGGTCATGGACGCTGTCCAGGCCCCACGCCCACTGGACCGTGCCGGCGCCGAAGACCAGCGCGCCACTCGGCGCCTTGGAGAACGTCAGATTGTGCGTCGCGGTCCCGGCACCGTAGGTGCTACCGAAGTCGAGCAGGTATTTGTTGGACGAGAACAGCGTCGTCTGGGCGAGCCGCACCGTCCCCGGCGGCTCGAAGTCGTTGTCCGGGGCCTCATCCCATTCGAACCCGAGCGTTCCCGCCGGGAACGTCGCCGTCTGCCCTGGTTGCAGGCTTGCCACGGACGTGTTGCGCCAGAACCGCAGCGGCCCGTACTCCGCCGGAACGGTCATCGCGTCGTTGACCGTACCGTTGATCCTGAAGAAGGTTCCGCTCACGCGGTTCTCCGGCCTGCCTCCGTCCGACGGCGGCGAGAAACGCGGGTCGCGCCACGTCCCGGTCCATTCCGGGCTGGGGTCGATCTTGGCGTTGGCGTGCGTCTCCTTGTAGCAGACGATCGTCCGGAAGGGCGTCATCGCACCGGTGATGCTCGGTTCCCATCTGGTCTTCCAGAAGATCTCGTTGCCGGAGAAGAAGGCCACGTTCACGCCGCTGTCGCGGGCGGTCTCCACGGTGTTGCGCATCTGGTTCGACCAGTACTCGTCATGCCCGACGGAGAGGAACGCCTTGTGCTCCAGCAATTCCTGACCGCGGGTGGCGCTGTCCACGCCGCTGAAATAGCTCACGTCATATCCGTTGGCCTCAAGCCATCGGACCATGGGGTATTCGGCGTTGAAGAAGAAGGTCTCCGGGGCGTCCATGGAGAAGGGGTCGCGCGTCTTGAACGGGCGGTTGTAACTCACCTTGTAGGCGCGGCCGACAGGATTGCCGAAGTAGAGGCTGTTCCCGCCGTACCTGTTGTACGCCTGCCAGGTCGTGTCGGAGGTCTGCACGAGAATGTCCGAGCCCCTGGTGTCGTCCCGGACGACGAAAATGATGTGGCTGGCACCGGTCGTTCCGTCCTCCCGGACCAGCTTCGCGATATAGACCCCCGAGACGGCATCGCTGGGCACCGCCCATGAGGCCGACACCGCCCAGTTCCCGCAGTCGATGAGCCCGGTCGACGTGTCCTCCGCGCATGCGGGTTGCGACTGGGGCAGGGGGGCGGACGGCTGGACCGTCGTTATCTTTCGCGCTCCCATTCCGCCGTAATAGCCGATGCGGTAGATGTCGAGGCGGTAATCGGTCGCCACGGTGTCGACCTTGAACAGCACGGTCTCCCCGTGGTTGACGCTCATCTGCGTCGCATAGCCCTGGATGGTGCCGCTGCCCGCCCCCGAGATGTCCCATTCGCTGGCGGGGTTGCCGGGCTTGTTGTTCTCTATGCAGATGACGGAGGTCGGCGGGCAGACAGCGGGCCTCCGAGCGCCGACCGGCACTCCCGAGCGGGTTTCCCGCGCCTGCCGACGGGTGCCTTCCGCGACACGGGCCGCGAAGTCCGACGCGCTCCGCGCCGGTTCCGCACGGCCCGTACCCGCCGATACCGTACTCACAGAAGCTGTACTCACAGAAGCTGTACTCGCAAAAGCTGTACTCGCAAAAGCTGTACCCGTACGGACCATGCGCGCCTCCGCGCTGGATCCTCCCCCAGCCCCGCAGACCAAGCCGGCCGCCATGGCGACGACCAGCCCGACGCAGGGCAGCCGACGCCTCCTCATGGCCTTCTTCTCACGCTCCGACATGTGCCACCCCCGGTCGCAGTACCCCACGCAAAAGAGCCGGGCAGAAGACGGCGACGCAGGCCGTCAAGATCATCGACTCAGTGAGGAATGCTATGGGCCGGACTGGTTACTCCTGGAGCGAGCGGTGATACGACAGCAGCTCTTATGAAATGGGCGTGTCGCCGCTTATAACGAGGAAAATCCCAGTAACCCGCGCCTCCATAGGAACGCGGCCAGGGCCGGGCTCGGCCGAATCAGACCTCGTACCACGCTCTGGCGACGTTGCAGCCGTACGGGTCGCCGGAGACCTCCGACACGAACCTGTCCGGCCCACTGCGCCGGTATATCCATGGTCCCCAGATGGTGGTCGTGCAGGGCCAGTGCCCGGAATTGCATTCGGCCCGCACCCGGAAGTTCCCGAACCCTGAGAGACACGTGGCCGAGGCCGTGTTGTAGGCGACGTCGATATAGGCGGAGCAATCCCAGACCGCGGCCTGTGCGAGTGAGGAACATCGTCGCGCCACGCCCTTTCGCCGCACTGTCGCGAGCAATGGAACGAGGAGAAAAGACCTTTTAGAATCCAGCTCTTGTCGCCCGGCCGAAGATCTCGACGAGTTCGTTCGCGCAGTGGTCCGGGTCAAGGCCGTCGACGATGCGCTCGGCCATCGCGTCGATCGACGCACGCAGGGCCGTACTCATCAGCACACTGTCGAACACCCGGAAAGCCCCCGTACGCTGCCCGTCCGTGAACAGCGCCACCAGCCTGGCGATCGCGGCGTCCCGCTCGTGGTCACCCGCGAACGCCTGGTTGTGCGCGATCTGCTGCACCGCGCGCACGTGTCCAGGATGGGTGGCGATGAAGGCGATGTTGGCCCGGATGAACGCCTCCAACTGCGCACCGGCTCCGGAGGCGGCGTCCAGTGTCGGACGCATGAAGGCGGCCGCGTCGGTGATGACCTGACGCACAACGGCCTCGAAAAGCTGCTCCTTGTTGGAGAAGTGATAGGAGATCAGCCTCTTGCTGCTGAGCCCGGCGTGCTCACAGATGGCCTCGAACGTGGTCTCCGCATAGCCGCGCTCGGCGAGCACGGCGATGGTGGCGGAGGCGATCTGGGCTCTGCGGGCCTCGGTGGCTTCGCGGCGAGTTCCGGAGGTCTGCATATCACCCCAGCTTGCCACGCTTCGGGTACGCCTCACGTACGGCACGACGGTTGACGATGACCGCGACGGCGGCGACCAGGACGCCGACCACCCCCTGCTCCGCCTTCATCCAGTCGGGATAGCCGCTGTCCGGCGCGAGGAGGATGAGCACGATTCCGATGGGCGCGGCGAAGGTGATGAAGCGGATGCGCAGGTAGGCCGATCGCTTGCCTCGTGCGGCCTGCCCCGCCAGAGCCACGAGCCAGACGGAGGCGGCGGCCACGGCGGCGCCGCGCAGCCAGACCACCCAGTTGCCACCGATGACGGCGGCCACCCCGAGCGTCGCGATCGAGATGACCAGCACGGCGACGAAGAGCGCCCGGACCAGATTCCACGGCTTCTTATCCATGCGTATAAATTTACACAGGCGGATAATGTTCTGCAAGAGCCCTGGTGGACCACAGAAGGAAACATTCATCCAAGACACCCAGGCCCGGAGCTTGTGATGCTCGACCTCGTGTCCGGAACGTCGATAGGAGAGGTAATGACGAAGACCGTGGACAGCGCGCCAGAGGTTCAGGTGTCGAGTGGCCGGCTGCAGGGCCGCCATGACCAGGGAGTGGCGGCGTTCCTCGGGATCCCGTACGCCGCCCCGCCCTTCGGGCCACGCCGCATGCGACCTCCCGAGCCGCCCGTGCGGTGGGAGGGCGAGCGCGACGCTACCGATTACGGGCCGACCTGCCCGAAAGACAACGACGACCCGGAGGGCGCCGCGCTGTTTCCGGAGGCCGTGATCCCTGGCGAGGACTGCCTCAATCTCAACGTGTGGACCCCCGATCCCCGCGCATCCGGATTGCCGGTACTGGTCTGGATCCACGGCGGCATGTTCACGAAGGGGTCCGGATCCATCGCCGGCTACCGCGGCACCTCCTTCGCCCGCGACGGGGTCGTATGCGTCACGATCAACTACCGGCTCGGTGCCGAGGGCTTTCTCTACCTGGATGACGGCACCGCCAACCTGGGGCTGCTGGACCAGATCGCCGCGCTCGAGTGGGTCCAGGACAACATCGCCGCCTTCGGCGGAGATCCGGGGAGGGTGACCGTCGCCGGCCAGTCCGCCGGGGCCATGAGCATCATCACCCTCATGGCCATGCCCCGTGCCCGAGGCCTGTTCCACCAGGCGATCACCCAGAGCGGGGCGGCCGCCCAGACACTCACGGCCGAGAGCGCCGCAGGCGTCGCCTCAAGGCTGGCTGAGTCGCTCGGGGTTGCCCCGACCCGCGAGGCCTTCAGCGAGGTGCCAGTCGAACGGCTCACGCGGGCGGCGTCCGCCCTCGTCAAGGAGGTCCAGAGCGTCGCGGATCCGACCAAGTGGGGCAGCCTCCCCTTCCGGTCATCGACGGCGACGCCCTCCCCGACCATCCGCTCGACGCGCTGAGAAGGGGCGCCGGCAGCGGCGTGCGGCTCCTGGCCGGGTGGAACCGCGACGACACCCGGATCGGCCTCGTCCCCACCGGCATGATCGACCTCGCCGACGAGCGCATCCTCTCCGCGGTCGTGGGCGCCTACGGCGGGCCCGACGGGACGATCGAGCTCTATCGGGCAGCCCGGCCGGGAGCGAGCGACGGGGACCTGCTCGCCGCCGTGACCACCGACTGCTTCATCCGGGTTCCGGTGATCCGGGTCGCCGAGGCACACCTTGAGGCCGGCGAGGCCGACACCTGGATGTACCGCTTCGACCACGAGTCGCCGAGCTTCGCCGGCCGCCTCGGCGCCGCCCACGCGGTAGAGCTCCCGTACGTGTTCGACCTCCTCGACGAGAAGTCCAGCCAGGTTCTCATCGGCGACGAACCACCACAGGTCGTCGCCGACACGGCTCACGGCGCCTGGGTCCGCTTCGTCGCCGAGGGCGACCCGGGCTGGCCCCGATACAACCTGGCCAACCGGTCCACCGCCCTGATCGACGAGCGGATCACCGTCGCCGACGACCCCGACGGCGCCGAACGCGAGGTGTGGACCAACCGGCCCTGACCGGCGGTGCTGAGCGCGGGGTGTGTGGAGCAGCCCGGCGCTGCCCGGGAGTTGCCATTCGGTGTCGACCGTGCGGCTCAGCGGTAGCAATCCGTTTCTCGCCACCACCGGCCTATGGTGCTGAGCCAGGACCCTTGCCGACCCCGGAGGCGCGTTGTGGCATTGCGACACCGCGAAGTGGCTCCTACCATGTCGGCTGTGCGATCAGCCGAGTCGGCTCGCGCTGGTGTGCCTCGATGGGAGATCACGGTTCCATCGCGTCCCGGCCGGCTGCCGGGGGTCACGATGGCCGGGTTCAGCGATCAAGCGAATGAGCTGCGCGACGTCGCGCTGGTCCCGCACCCCACGGTCATGGTGATCTTCGACCTCGGCGACCAGCCATTCGTCATCGAAGACGACTGTGGTTCGCGACAGCGAGAACGCGTCGTCGCCGGACTCGCCCCCCACAGGGCTCGAGGGCGGGGGTTCGCCAGCAGCTCCGAATGCCTCCAGCTGCGGCTCTCGCCGATGGTCGCACACGCGGTCTTGGGCGCCTCCTCGGAGCTGGGCGGGACGCTGGTCGCCCTCGACGACCTGTGGGGACGAGACGCCGTACGAACCCAAGAGCGATTGCGCGCCGCCAGGTCGTGGGAGGACCGATTCGCGATCGCGGAGGCCGCGCTGGCACGGCGGGCCGACGCGGGCCGAGCCCTCGACCCGGAAGTCACCTTCTCCTGGCGGCAGATGGTGGCCACCCGAGGGCGGATACGCGTCGAACGACTGGTCACCGAGATCGGCTGGAGCCGCAAACGCCTTTGGTCCCGGTTCCGCGCCCAGGTCGGCCTCACCCCCAAGCGCGTCGCCCAGCTCATCCGCTTCGACCACGCGGCCCACCGCCTGGCCGCCGACCATAGCGCCGCCTTGGTAGCGGCGGAGAGCGGCTACGCCGACCAGTCCCACCTTCACAGAGACGTCATGGCCTTCGCCGGGATGACGCCGGCAGCGGTCGCGGTCCAGCCGTTCCTCGCGATCGACGATGTCGCGTGGCCTCCCCAACACGCATCTGTCATGTGACGAGAGCGAGCGCTCCGGAGATTCCTGTCGCCTGACCACGAGGGTAGAACGTCTTTCCCTAGACATCCGGCGACGCGCTTGCGATGTCGGGCACGGCTCCCCAGGTGGGGTCCCACGCAGCAGTGGATCAACGATCCCGTTATGCGTTTCCGATGTGGGAGAACAGGGCTGATCGAGTGAGAAAGTACACGGCTCTGCCCAACGTCATCAGCAGCCCCCGACTCCCAGCCCCCCAAATGGCCACAAGCAGGCGAAGCGCCTAAATAAGAACGCCCGAGCGAAGCGAAGGCCCTACAGGGGTCGGGACCAGGCCCGACTGGAAGAAAACGCCTGAAGCCCCCAAGCGCGAAGCGCCAAAAGAGGCGAAGCCGATTGGAAAACCAAAAAAAGAAACAGCCCGGAGCGAAGCGAAGGCCGATTGGCCCGACGCTGGGGGTCCGGGGGTTATCCCCCGGGGTAAACAACGAGGTGGCCAAGGGGAGCAAAGCCCCCGTAGGGGGCGAGCGACCATACCAACCCCGCCAACGAGTGGAGCTATGGGGATTCGAACCCCAGACCCCCTCCATGCCATGGAGGTGCGCTACCAGCTGCGCTATAGCCCCTGGTCACCGTGACGAGCTGGCTCGTGACGGCGCTCCGAGAGCATATAGCCATCGCGGGGATTCGCCTAATCGCGCCGTCCATGCGCCGCACTGGCCACCAGTACGGCCAGCCCGTCCAGCTGGCGCCGCAGCCCGAACTCGAAGAGCGAGTCCAGGTCGAGGTCGAGTCCCGGCTGCACGATCACCCTGGCCATGGTCGGAAAGCCGCCGGAGGAGAGCGCCTCGGCCAGCTGCCCCTCCCTGACCGCCGCAAGCCCCTCATGGTCGGCCTCCGGGGCCGCCGCGACCCCTCGTACGAACCCGGCCAGCGACACGCTGGCGTGCAGCATGGCGTTGGGGGTGAGGCCGAGGCCGTCGAGGGCGCGCAGGATCCATTCGGTGTGCGCCATCGCGTTGCGGACGAACTCTGGCCTGGTGAGCGGGATGGCCTGGGACAGCCAGGGATGGCGGCGGTGGAGGCGCCATTGAAGCCGCAGCGATACCTCCAGCTGAGCGCGCCAACCGGGCGGCGGCTGTGCGGGCAGCGGAATCTCGCCGTAGGCGGCGTCCGCCATCAGGTGTACGAGCTCGTCCTTGCTCTGTACGTGCCGATGAAGCGACAGGACCGAAGCACCGAGCTCGGTGGCGAGCCGGTCCATGGAGGCGGCGGCAAGCCCTTCACTGTCAGCGATCTTGATGGCCACGCCGAGGACGCGCTGCTCGGTCTGGTCCGCGGGGGCGGACTCCAGCCCCCCACCGCCGTCAGCCGCCTCGGGCAGAGCGTCGACCCGGTAGACCACCACCGTGCCGATCCCGGGCACCGGGCGTACCAGCCCTTCGTCCCGAAGCGCGCCGATCACCTTGCTGGCCGTGGCCATCGCCACTCCCCAGTCACGCATGATCTGCCGGGTGGACGGGATCCTGTCCCCTGCCGCCAGCTCCCCTGCGGCGATCCGCCGCCGCAGCTCGCCGACGATCCGGAGGTAAGGCACCTCACCTCGGTCCACCGCGAAGTCTCCTCATCGCCCTAGCGCACTAAGACGAAATAACACCACATCCCCTCCGCCACCCGCACTAGAGCTACAAATCCGCTATCGCCGGAAGAATCCGCCCACGCAGCAGCCCCGGCTCACGCGACACGACTCGGACTCGACGCGACCCGGGCTCGACGCGGCAGACCGAGGGCCAGGCGTGGCTAGGCGTCCGGACGGTCGTCGCTGTTGACCGGCTCAGGCAGCGTACCCGCGTTGTGCTCGAGCAACCGCCACCCCTTACGTCCCTCCTGCAACACCGACCAGGAGCAGTTGCCGAGCCCGCCCAGCGCCGGCCAGAGCTCCTCAGGCAGCCCCAGCAGCTCACAGATGCCCAGCCGCAGCGCCGCCCCGTGTGAGGCCACGACCAGCAGGCCGTCGTCGTCGAGCCGGTCGGCCCAGCGGCGCATGGCGGCCGCCACCCGGCCGGCCACGTCGGCGACCGGTTCGCCGTCGGGGGCCTCCCAGGCCACGTACTCCTCCGGCCAGCGGGCGGCGATCTCGTCGCGGGTCAGGCCCTCCCACTGACCTCCGCCGCGTTCGCGGAGGTCCTTGTCGACGGAGACCTCGAGACCGACGATCCGGCCGAGCGCCAGGGCGGTGTCGTTGGCCCGCTGCAGGTCGGAGGAGACGATGACGGTGGGCCGCAGCGAGGCCAGCAGGGACGCGGCCCTGGCCGCCTGAGCGACACCGGTCTCGTCGAGTGGGATGTCGGAGTGGCCTTGGAAGCGACGCTCGACGTTCCACAGCGTCTGGCCATGCCTGAGGCAGACGATCCTCTTGCTCAAGTGCGAGCCCGCTGGATGTTGGCCTGCGCCACGCTCTCCGGGAGCGGGATGGCCGGGCAGTCCTTCCAGAGGCGCTCCAGCGCGTAGAAGGTGCGGTCCTCCTCGTGCTGCACGTGTACGACGATGTCGAGGTAGTCGAGGAGCACCCAACGGCCCTCGCGCTCACCCTCGCGGCGTACCGGCTTGGCGTCGGCCTCGATGCGCAGCCTGTCTTCGATCTCGTCGACGATGGCGCGGACCTGGCGGTCGTTCGTGGCGGAGCAGAGCAGGAACGCGTCGGTGATGACGAGTTGCTCGCTCACGTCGTAGGCGAGAATGTCATCGGCCAGCTTGTCGGCCGCGGCCTCGGCGGCGATCTGGACGAGCTGGACGGCTCTTTCGGATGCGGTCACGATGCGGGTCGGTCCTCCTGTGTCGGCAACATGCCCCTATGTTGAGGGTACCCGTTACGGCTCCGCAGCCCCACGTATGGCACGAGCACCTTCACCCCTCTGCGTGGTAAAGGCCGCGTTTGTTGATGTACTGCACGATTCCATCCGGCACCAGGTACCAGATCGGCTCACCCTTCTCCACCCGCTGCCTGCACTCCGACGAGGAGATGGCCAGGGCGGGGATCTCCAGCAAGGTCACCTTCCCCGGGGGCAGGCCCGGATCGTGCAGCGTGTGGCCGGGCCGCGTACATCCCACGAAATGGGCGAGTTCGAACAGTTCCTCGGCGTCCTGCCAGCTGAGGATCGCACCGAGGGCGTCGGCTCCGGTGATGAAGTAGAGCTGTGCCTCAGGTCCGTAGATCGCGGAGATCTCACGCAACGTGTCGATGGTGAAGGTGGGCCCGGGCCGGTCGACGTCCACCCGGCTCACCGAGAAGCGGGGGTTCGACGCGGTCGCGATCACGGTCATCAGATAGCGGTCCTCGGGCGCGGACACCTCGCGCTCCGACTTCTGGTACGGCCGGCCCGTAGGCACGAAGACGACCTCGTCGAGATTGAAGTGGTGAGCCACTTCGCTGGCGGCGACCAGGTGACCGTGGTGAATCGGGTCGAACGTCCCACCCATCACTCCCACGCGTCGCTTTCCCTGGACACTCGGCGCGTTCATCATGAAAGGACCCTACGCGTCGGCTATCCGACACCCACATGGCACCCCCCGCTGACCAAAGCGGTCACCAACCCCGTCACGAACCCAGGTGATGAACGCGCGCCGTCCCGGCTGCCGACGTAGCATGCCGGGCATGACGACCACCCCGGACCGCAACCGCGTCCAATTGCCCGGCATCTCGTCTCGTGCCTACGAACACCCCGCAGACCGGTCCGCGCTGGTCGCTCTGCGTAAGTTGAGTGGGTTCGACACGGTTCTCAAGCAGATGTCCGGCCTCATCAGCGAGCGCCGCCTGCGCCTGATGTACCTGGCGTCGGCCGTGCGTGTGAGCGAGACTCAGTTCCGCTCCCTCTACGACATGGGCCGCGACGCCGCCTACGTCCTCGACCTGCACCGGATCCCCGAGATCTACGTCCAGCAGGACCCGCAGGTCCAGGCCAAGGCCATCGGTTTCGACGACCCGTTCATCGTGGTGACCACCGGCCTGCTCAACCTCATGAACGAGGAGGAGCAGCGCTTCGTCATCGGTCACGAGACCTCGCACATCCTGTCGGGCCACGCCGTCTACCGGACGATGCTCGACATCCTCACCCGCCTGGCCACCCGCGTGGCCTGGATCCCGCTCGGCTACATCGGCCTGCGCGCGATCGTCGCGGGCCTGGAGGAGTGGTACCGCAAGTCGGAGCTCTCCTCCGACCGCGGCGGCCTGCTCACCGGCCAGGACCCGGACGCGGCCAAGCGCGCGCTGATGAAGCTGGCCGGCGGCGCCTACACCCACGAGATGAACATCGAGGCGTTCCTGGAGCAATACCAGGAATACGACACCGCTGGCGACCTGCGTGACGGCTTCCTCAAGGTGCTCAACCTGCTCGGCACCACCCACCCGTTCGCCGTGGTGCGCGTGGCCGAGCTCGACAAGTGGCACCGCGGCGGCGAGTACGAGCGCATCCTCGGCGGCGACTACCCGCGCAGGGAAGACGACGCCAGCGCCCGGGTCACCGAGGAGATCAAGGCCGCTGCCGAGTCCTACCGCGCGTCGTGGTCGCAGTCGCAGGATCCGTTCATCGGCGTACTGCGCGACGTGGCAGAGGGCGCGGTCAACGCGGGCGAGCGCATCTTCAACCGCTTCTCCCGCCGCGACGGCGGCCAGGGCTAACCCACAGCCGGTCACAGAAGCAGCGCGATAGCGCGCACCGCCGCCGCGCACAGGGCGACGAACCCGCCCAGCACGGCCAGTGCGCGCAGCCCTTCCCTGCGCAGATCCGGCAGATGAGCGCCGACCCGCTCGATCTCGCGTCCGGTGATGCCGCCACACAGCATCCCGAACACGACACCCGCGGCGGTGACCGGCGCGGGCTGCTGCCACCAGTCGGCATCGATCTGGCCGCCGCCGATCAGCCAGAGCGCGCCACCCGCCGCCACCGCGACGGGCACGCCCGGCCACACCACGGCGGTCGCGGTCGCACCGGTGAACGCGAACGGGAAGAGCACCACGCGCAGGGTCACCCTGACCCGGCGCGAGACCCGCTTCCTGACCATCCAGTGGCTCATCCAGAGCGTCCTGGTCAGCAGGACGAACGCGGCCGTGATCCCGATCGTCGCGATCGGCCAGATCACCGACGCCACCACACAGGGCACGGCCAGCACCGCGAGCAGCAACAGCGCGGCGTTGCCCGCGGGCAGCGTGGTGGAGCCCGACTCCGACCTGAGTCCGGTGTTGCGCGTGCCCGGCGTCCGGGGTTTCCCGGTCACGGCCTTCGTGCGGCTCCGTACGGGTGTGGCCTTGACGCCCTCGCCTGTGCGGAGCCGTGGCCCCGTGCCCTTTCCGTCCGTACTCGTGCGGCCGCGGGGTGCGGGCACCTTCCCGTCCGCACTCGTACGGCCGCGCGGCATGGGGACCTTCCCATCCGGGTTCGTCCGCGTCCGCGGCGCGGGCACCTTCCCGTCGTCCGCGATCCGGCCGCGCGGTGGCTTGGCCTCCTCACCGGTCCGGCTACGCGGCTTGGCCTCCTCCGCCGTACGGCTGCGGGCTTTCGCCTCCTCTGCCGTACGGCCGCGCGGCTTGGCCTCCTCACCGGCCCGGCCACGCACCGCGACGCCCTCCTCTGCCGCGGGCACGGCACGGGCGGCATCGGGCTCGGCGGGACTGGTCGCCTTGGCCAGCCGTGACAGGCGATCGGCCAGCAGCGCGGCCGTCGGGCGCTTGCCCGGCTCCCGATTCAGCGCGGCCCGCACCAGCGACAACAGCGCCACCGGCACGCCCTTGAGGTCGGCCTGCCCGTTGAGCACCGCGTACATCTGCGCCTCGGCCGTCCCCCGCCCGAACGTCGGCCGCCCGGTCGCCGCGAACGCCACCGTCGCCGCCCACGCGTGGATGTCGGCGGGCGAGTCGACGTGCTCATCGGCGAAGATCTCGGGCGCGGTGTAGCCGGGCGTGCCGAGAAAGGTGCCGGTCAGGGTGAGCCGGGTGGCGTCCAGCACCTGCGCGATGCCGAAGTCGATGAGGACCGGGCCCTCGGCGCCCATGATGATGTTCGCGGGCTTGAGATCGCGGTGCACCACGCCGGCCGCGTGGATGATCGCGAGCGCGGTGGCGATGCCCTGCGCCAGCTCCACCAGCTGCGCCATGTTGAGCGGGCCGCTGTGGCGCACCATGTCGAGCAGCGTGGCGCCCTCGATGTTCTCCATGACGAGGTACGGCCGGTCGCACGAGAGATCGGCGTCCAGCACCTTGGCCACGTACGGGCTCTCGACCCGGCGCAGCGCCCGGACCTCGCGTTCGAGCCTGACCCGCATGGAGTTGTCTTCTGCCAGGTCGTGCAGGACCTTGAGGGCGACCCGCTCGCCCCGGCGGGAGCTGGCGAGATAGACCTCGCCCATGCCGCCCCGACCGAGCCTCTCGAGCAGGGTGTACGGCCCGACCTTGCCGAGCTTGGTCACCGTCCCTCCCCGCCCGGCGCGCCCATAAGGGTCAACACCCTAGCGCTGGGACGCCTGATAGCGCGTGCGGCGCGCCGAAGCTTTATCGGCGGGATTGCTCGGACAGCATGCTGTCGAGCTCTGTCGTAAGCTCCGCCGACAGGTCCTTCCTGCCCTTCCCGCGCCAGTGGATGTGGCCGCGGCTCTCCATCCACAGCAGCAGCCGATCCGCGCCGGCCAGCACCACGGCCGCGAAGGCCAAGGCGATGACGATCTCCATGTAGACCAGTCAACCGAGCTCCTCCGCTGACCGGTCACGCCGACACGCCACCGCTGCCCAACCCCGTCAGGCGCCTGACCTTGGGATGACCGTGCCTGCTGATGTACGCAGATGCCCTTCGCCGGTATAGACCCATTTGGTGGACGTCAGCTCGGGCAGTCCCATCGGGCCGCGCGCGTGCAGCTTCTGGGTGGAGATGCCGATCTCCGCGCCGAAGCCGAACTCGCCGCCGTCGGTGAACCGGGTGGAGGCGTTGACCGCGACGGCCGCCGAGTCGACCAGCGACACGAACCTGCGCGCCGCCTGCTGCGACCGGGTGACGATGGCGTCGGTGTGGCCCGAGCCGTAGCGCCTGATGTGGGCGACGGCCTCCTCCAGCGAACCGACGACGGCGGCGGCGATGTCGAGCGAGAGGTATTCGGTGCGGAAGTCGTCCTCGGTGGCCGGCTCCACCTCGCCGTAGGCGGCGATCCGGTCGTCGCCGTGCACGGTCACGCCCGCGTCCTTGAGCGCCTGGAGCGCCCGGGGCACGAACGCGTCGGCCACCCCGGCGTGGACCAGGAACGTCTCAGCCGCGTTGCACACCGACGGCCGCTGCGCCTTGGCGTTGACCAGGATGTCGACGGCCAAGTCCAGATCGGCGTCGGCGTCGATGTAGACGTGGCAGTTGCCCACGCCGGTCTCGATCACCGGGACCGTCGACTCCTCGACCACCGAGTTGATCAGCGACGCGCCCCCACGCGGGATCAGCACGTCGACCAGGCCGCGGGCCCGCATCAGCTCCTTGACGGAGTCGCGCGTCAGGCCCGGCACCAGCTGCACCGCCCCGGAAGGCACCTCGGTGCCCTCCAGCGCGTCCTGCATCACCCGCACCAGCACGGTGTTGGAGGAGTAGGCACTGGACGAGCCCCTGAGCAGGGCCGCGTTGCCGCTCTTGAGGCAGAGCGCGGCGGCGTCGACGGTGACGTTGGGGCGACCCTCGTAGATGATGCCGATCACGCCCAGCGGCACCCTGAGCTGGCGCAGCTCCAGGCCGTTGGGCAGCGTGCTGCCCCGGATCACCTCGCCGACGGGGTCGGGCAGGTCGGCCACCTGGCGTACGGCCTCGGCGATGGCCTCGATCCTGGGCCCGTCGAGGCGCAGCCGGTCGATCATGGCCTCCGGCGTGCCCTGCTCCCGCGCCTGCGCGACGTCCTTGGCGTTGGCCTCGACGATCTCGGCGGTGTGGGCGACGAGGGCGTCGGCGACGGCGCGCAACGCCCGGTCCTTGGGCGCCCGCGGCAGCGGGGCCAGCTCGGCGGCGGCCTCTCGCGCCGCGCGGGCGACCTTCAGGAACTCCTCGGACATCACACGCTCCTCTGCCGACCGCCGGCGAGCCGGCTGCCTGCCTAATTGTGGCCTTCGGTATCCGGCCGCCTGGCTGCGGGCTTCCGGAGACCGATGGCCTGGTTGCTTTCGGTGACCGGTGACCGGTGGCCTGGCTGCGGGCTGCCGGTTTCCGGCTGTCTAGTTGTGGGCTTCCAGTATGACGATGTCGTCGCGGTGGATCAGCTCGCGCTCGTATTCGGGACCGAGCTCGTTGCCCAGGTCTCGCGTCGAGCGGCCGAGCAGTCCGGGGATCTCCACCGCGTCGAAGTTGACCAGCCCGCGCGCCACCACCCCGCCACGCGGCCCGCACAGGTCCACCGGGTCGCCGGCCGCGAAGTCGCCCTCCACCGAGGTGACCCCGGCGGGCAGCAGCGACTTGCGCCTGGCCACGATGGCCTCCACCGCGCCGTCGTCGAGCAGCAGCCGCCCGCGTCCGGTGGTCGCGTGGGCGAGCCAGAGCAGCCGGGTGCCGGGATGACGGCCGCCAGGGTGGAAATAGGTCCCGACATCGGCCCCGGCCAGCGCCTGGGCGGCGTGCGCGGCGGCGGTCAGCACGACGGGCACGCCGGCGCCGGTGGCGATCCTGGCGGCCTGCACCTTGGTGACCATGCCGCCGGTGCCGACCGCCGCGCCGTTCTTGCCGAGCTCGACGCCGACCAGGTCTTCTGGGCCGCGGATCTCGGCCAGCCGCCGGGACCCGCTGCGGCTCGGCGGCCCGTCGTAGAGGGCGTCGACGTCGGAGAGCAGGACCAGTGCGTCGCTGTGGATGAGATGGGCGACCAGGGCCGCCAGCCGGTCGTTGTCGCCGAAGCGGATCTCGTCGGTGGCGACGGTGTCGTTCTCGTTGACGATCGGCACGATGCCGAGCTCCAGCAGCCGGTTGAGGGTGCGCTGGGCGTTGGCGTGGTGGGCGCGGCGCATCATGTCGTCGGCGGTCAGCAGCACCTGGCCGACGCGCAGGCCGTAGCGGGCGAAGGAGGAGGTGTAGCGGGCGACGAGCACGCCCTGGCCGACGGAGGCGGCGGCCTGCTGGGTGGCGAGGTCGCGGGGGCGTGCGGTCAGCCCCAGCGGGCCCAGGCCCGCCGCGATCGCTCCCGAGGAGACCAGGACCAGCTGGGTCCCGGCGCGGCGGCGGGCGGCCAGCACGTCGACCAGGGCATCGACCCGGTCGACATCGATCATGCCTTGGGGGGTGGTGAGCGACGAAGAGCCGACCTTGACGACGACCTTCGACGCTGAGCTGATCTGTTCCCGCACGTTCGAAGCCTATCGGAGACCGGCGACCCGACCTTCCCGGCCGATGCTCCCGCCGTCGGCAACCGGCCGAGGACCGGGATGCCGCCGGGGCAGGCCACCCGGGACGGAAAGCCGGGGACGCCAGAGGGCGGGCCGGGCGACCTAGGACCGAAAGCCAAGGGCCGGGCGACCTAGGACCGAAAGCCGGGGGTCGGGCGCCGCTAGAACCGGTTGTCGGTGCCGCGCGGCCCCTGCCGTACGGACTCGGCGTTGAGCGTGGGCTGCCAGTCGAAGACGTAGCCACCCTCCATCGGCCCGATGACGACCTCCGCGCCCGCGGTGGCACCGGCCTTGACCAGCTGATCCTCGATGCCGAGCCGCTCCAGCCGGTCGGCCAGGTAACCGACGGCCTCGTCGTTGCTGAAGTCGGTCTGCCTGATCCAGCGCTCCGGCTTCTCGCCGGTGACCTGGAAGAGGTTGTCGTTGACCCGGCGGACGCTGAACCCGGCCTCGCCGAGCTGCTTGGGCCTGAGCACCAGCCGCGTGGGCTCCTCGACGGGCTTGGCGGCCCTGGCCGCGGCCACCCATTCGCCCATCGCGAACGTCAGCTCCCGCAGCCCGTCATGGGTGGCGGCCGAGATGGTGAAGACCCGCAGCCCCCGCTCCTCGAACTCTCCCCTGACCAGATCGGCCAGCTCCCGGGCGTCCGGCACGTCGGCCTTGTTCAGCACGACCATGCGGGGCCGGTCCTCAAGCTTGCCGTAGGCCTCCAGCTCGGCCTCGATCACCTCGTAGTCGCTGATCGGGTCGCGTCCCGGCTCCATGGTGGCGCAGTCGATGACGTGGATGAGCATGTCGCACCGCTCGACGTGGCGCAGGAACTCGTGCCCGAGCCCCTTGCCCTGCGACGCCCCCGGGATCAGCCCCGGCACGTCGGCGACGGTGAAGATGGTCTCGCCCGCGGTCACCACGCCCAGGTTGGGGATCAGGGTGGTGAACGGGTAGTCGGCGATCTTCGGCCGGGCCGCGGACAGGGCCGCGATCAGCGACGACTTCCCGGCGCTGGGGAAGCCGACGAGCGCCACATCGGCGACGCTCTTGAGCTCCAGCATGACGTCGAGCGCGTCCCCCGGCTCCCCGAGCAGCGCGAACCCGGGCGCCTTGCGCTTGGTGCTGGCCAGCGCCGCGTTGCCGAGCCCACCGAAACCGCCTTCGGCGATCACGTAGCGGGTGCCGACGCCCACCAGGTCGATGAGCACCTCACCGGTGGCGGCGTTCTTGACGACCGTCCCATTGGGCACCGGAAGGATGACGTCCCCGCCATTGGCCCCGTCGCGGTTGGACCCCTGGCCCTGCTTGCCGTTGTCGGCCTTGCGATGCGGCCGGTGGTGGTATTCGAGCAGTGTGGCGGTGTTGGGGCTCACCTCAAGGATCACCGCGCCGCCGCGCCCGCCGTTGCCGCCGTCGGGCCCGCCGAGCGGCTTGAACTTCTCCCGGTGCACGGACGCGCAGCCGTTGCCGCCGTCACCCGCCTTGAGGTGCAGCACCACTTGGTCCACAAAGTCAGCCATCCCGGCCCCTCCTCCTAGGCCGATCAAGGCCCGTCACATAACCCAGTCCACGGACCGGGGCCAAGAATGCGCACGTCACGGCGCGCGACCACGTCCACCGGAGGAGCGTGCCCCTGGACGGGCCCCGGCCCCGCACGGCGGGTGGGGCCCACCGCGCTGAGCCGTACACCATAAAAGCCATACAAACGCACTCAGGGACGGATCGAGAACCCGATCCGCCCCTGAGCAGGAAACTCTGAGAATCTACTCCGCCACCGGAACGATGCTCACCGCGCGGCGACCGCGCTTGAGACCGAACTGCACGTGGCCGGCGGCCAGCGCGAACAGCGTGTCGTCGCCGCCGCGGCCGACGTTGTCGCCGGGGTGGAAGTGGGTGCCACGCTGCCGGACGATGATCTCGCCCGCGTTGACCAGCTGGCCGCCGAAGCGCTTGACGCCCAGGCGCTGGGCGTTGGAGTCACGGCCGTTCCGGGTGGACGACGCGCCCTTCTTGTGTGCCATCTCTCTAACTCCCCGATCAGGCCTGGTCGATACCGGTGATCTTCACCTGGGTGTACCGCTGACGGTGACCCTGGCGCTTCTTGTAACCGGTCTTGTTCTTGTACTTCAGGATGCGGATCTTCGGCCCCTTGGTCTCACCGAGGATCTCGGCGCTCACCAGGAACTTGCCCGCCTCCGTGGTCACATCGCCGTCGTTGACGACGAGGACCGTCGGCAGCGAAACCGAAGTGCCGACCTCGCCGGCGACCTTGTCCACCTCGAGGACGTCACCGACGGAGACCTTCTGCTGCCTGCCGCCGCAACGAACGATCGCGTACACCGCGGAACCCTTCTACTGACTTCTGAATGCTGCGCCCGGCATTCGGTGCTGTCTGGAACCGACGAACCGAGTAGGCGCGCGAACAGGGCGCGCCGCTGGACGCACCGATTCTCAAGAGTACCGGATTAACGGTGCCCTGGTCGAACCGGACGGATCGTCGGGGCAGTCCGCCGAGGAGCGCTCCCTTGCGGGAGCGCCTGGCTACTCGGCTGACTTGGCTCGGCGAGAGCGTCGCCGCCCTCTGCCGGAAGTCTGGCCCGCCTGGTCGTCCTCAGCCGGGACGTCTTCAAGCGCATCGGTCACGGTATCACGGCTACCGGAGTCCTTGGCCGCGGACACCTTGTCCGAGACCGCCTTCTCGATGGCCATCTTGCCCTGAGTGCCGCGCGGCTCCGGCTTGGACTCGACCGGCTCCGTGGAGACGATCAGACCACGCCCGTTGCAGCAGTCACACGGCGTCGAGAAGGCCTCCAGGAGGCCCTGACCGACCCGCTTACGCGTCATCTGGACCAGACCCAGCGAGGTGACCTCAGCCACCTGGTGCTTGGTCCTGTCGCGCGCCAGGCATTCGAGCAGCCGCCGCAGCACCAGGTCGCGGTTGGACTCCAGCACCATGTCGATGAAGTCGATCACGATGATGCCGCCGATGTCGCGGAGCCTGAGCTGGCGGACGATCTCCTCGGCCGCCTCCAGGTTGTTGCGGGTGACGGTCTCTTCGAGGTTGCCGCCCTGCCCGGTGAACTTGCCGGTGTTGACGTCGACGACGCTCATCGCCTCGGTACGGTCGATCACCAGCGAGCCGCCGCTGGGCAGCCAGACCTTCCGCTCCATCGCCTTGCCGAGCTGCTCGTCGATCCGGTAGGACTCGAACACGTCGCCCTGCTCGGTGTCCCACTTGGACAGGCGCTCGCCGAGGTGCGGCGCGACATACTTGACGTACTCCTCGACCGTCTCCCACGCCTCCTCGCCCTGCACGACCAGCGAGGTGAAGTCCTCGTTGAAGACGTCGCGGACCACGCGGACGGTCAGGTCCGGCTCGGCCGAGAGCAGCTCGGGCGGGCTGGCCGACTTGGCCTTCTTCTGGATGTTCTCCCACTGCGCCGACAGGCGGGCCACGTCGCGGGCGAGTTCGTCCTCAGAAGCGCCCTCCGCGGCCGTGCGCACGATCACGCCGGCGTTCTCGGGCATGACCTTCTTCAGGATGCTCTTGAGCCGCGTGCGCTCCTTGTCGGGCAGCTTGCGGCTGATGCCGGTCATCGAGCCGTCGGGCACGTACACGAGGTAGCGGCCCGGCAGACTGATCTGCGACGTCAGGCGGGCGCCCTTGTGGCCGATCGGGTCCTTGGTGACCTGCACCAGCACCGACTGACCGGACTTCAGCGCCGCCTCGATGCGCTTGGGCTGGCCTTCCAGGCCCGCGGTGTCGAAGTTGACCTCACCGGCGTACAGGACGGCGTTGCGGCCCTTGCCGATGTCGACGAAGGCGGCCTCCATCGACGGCAGTACGTTCTGGACCTTGCCGAGGTAGACGTTGCCGACGTAGGACTGGCTGGCCTCGCGGTTGACGTAGTGCTCGACGAGCACGCCGTCCTCCAGCACCGCGATCTGGGTGCGGTCGCCCTGGCGGCGCACCACCATCATCCGGTCGACCGACTCGCGCCGAGCCAGGAACTCCGACTCGGTGATGATCGGCGGACGCCGGCGGCCCAGCTCGCGGCCTTCACGACGGCGCTGCTTCTTGGCCTCGAGCCTGGTGGAGCCGCGCACGCTCGTGACGCCGTCGGCGGAGATGTCATGGCCGGCGGCGCGGCCCGTGCGGGGCGCGCGGATGCGTACGACGGTGTTGGGCGGGTCGTCCCCGGCCGGCTCGGCGCCGTCGTCGGCACCACGGCGCCTGCGGCGGCGACGACGGCGGGAACTGGACGCCTCTTCTTCCTGAGGCTCCTCGCCCTGTTCGTCGTCGGACTCGTCGGACTCGTCGTCGGCGTCGTCACGCTCGCGTGTTTTGCCACGGCCCCTGCCGCCACGACGGCGGCGACGACGGCGGCTGCCGCCCTCCTCCTCCGTCTCGTCGGCGGTGTCGGCCTCCTCGTCGGTGACCGTCTCCTCGGGCTCCGGGGCCGCCTGCTCGGGCTGCGGTTGCGGTTGCGGCTGCGGCTCTGGGCGCCGGGTCGCGGCGGGCTTGGCCTGGGTCGGGTCCGGGGCCTGGAACAGCGGCGCGAAGATGGCGGCGGGGCGCTGGAACGCGGTCCCCTGCTGGCTCTGCGCCCGCGCGGACAGGCCGAACGGGTCGGCGAGCAGGCTCGGCCGGTCGACCTCGTCGAGGTCCTCGCCGGCGGGCTCGTCGTCCAGCGGCTCGTCCTCGGGCAGGAGCTCGGTGACGTCCTCTTCGGCGTCGGCGCTGCCGAGCCGCTCGGCGGCCGCCTCACCGACGCCCGCCGCGACCTCGGCGGACCGTCCCGGAGCCGTCTCGACGCTCTCAGCGGCCGCCTCAGGCTCTGTCTTCTTGCGAGTGCGGCGACGCTTGGCCGGGGCGGCCTCGACCGCCTGCTCGCCCCCCTCAGCCGCTTCCAGGGTGCTCACGGCCTCACCGCCGGTGCCGGTCACGCTCTCGGGGACCCCACCGCTGGTGTCCTGCGCGCTCTCCGGCGCCTCGTCCGCGGCCTTCTTGCTGGTACGGCGGCGCGTCGTCGTGGCCGTCGACCGCGTCCTCGCCGCCCTCTTGGGCTTCTCCTCAGCGACGATGTCGGCGGCCTGCGCCACAGCGTCATCCATGGCCTGCGCCACGGCGGCCTCAACCGGGCTCGCCGGCTCGACCGGGCTCGCGGGCTCAGTCGCAGCGGCCGCGACCGTGGTCGTGACCGTGGGCGACGGCTCCTCTGGCAGCTCGGGCGGCGGTCCCGCCGGCCGGCTCGCGGCACGGCGACGCTTTGTCACCTTGGACTGTTCAGTTGTCTCCCCGCCGGGGCCGTCGGCCCCGCCGTTGGGCTCGTTCTCGAGCATGCGGGCGCTCTCCCGTCAGCTCCCGGGCGCGTCGCCGCGCCGCGCAGGAGCTCTCGTGTCTCGTTGTCCGCCCGCGCCCCCGGAGGGGGGCGCAGGCGCCAAGTCCTGTCAGCGGTCGTACCCCGCTCGCGCAAGGCACGTCCTTAACCGTCGACCTGCTCACCCGCCGAAACCGCCTCGCCGCCGCGCGTAGTGTCGCGGTCCAGGCCGAGCGGATCGGCAAGCGCACCGGTGCTGACGTCGAGCGGCCCCTGCGCCAGCCTGGTCACCTCGGGGGGAACCGGCGGCGCGAAGTCGGCCACAAGGCGCAGCCCTGTGAGCACATCGTCGGGTCGTACGGCAGGAATCACGTGCCGAACAACCATGCGCAGTATGACACACGACTGTCCTGGCACCTGAGCTGCGGTTCTGTCTGCTCCCTCGGGCACCTCGAGCCTCAACACCGCCTCCCGGGCGTCGAAGCGTCGGGGGCCCTTCTTGGTGAGGCGTTCGACCTCCACGGTCTCGGCGGCGAGGAATTTCGCCACCGCCGTCTCCGCGAGCTCCCAGTCGGCGCCGGGCAACCGCACATCCCACTCAGATGCCTCCAAGCGGTCGGCCAGCCCACCAACGGTGGCCTCCACGACGTCGAGCACGTCGAGACCAGGCGGCAGAGAGCCGTCCAGGTCGACACGGATCCGTCCGGGTTCGCACGGTTTCGTGACGCCGATCTCGAGGTATTCGGCCTCGCTGGCGACGCCGGTCGGCGCCGCGCCCGCATAGGAGATCTTCGGATGGGGTGAGAAGCCCGCACTGAAGGCCACCGGAATGCCGGCACGGCGGACCGCTCTCTCGACGGCCCGCGAGATGTCGCGGTGGCTGGTGAAGCGCAGACGTCCGCGCTTGGCGTAGCGCACACGCAGGCGCTGCACCGTAGGCGCGGGCGGGGGCCCATCGGGAACAGGTTTCAGAGCTGGTCGTCCTTCCCGTGTAAGTGTTTCCTTCGTCTCAGGATATGCCGCTCCGGAGACTCAACGTCCCAGATCATGTACGGCGAGGTACGGGCCGCGCACTCAGCGCGGCTAGACCACCGTGAGAGGAAGAAGTTTCTTACCCGTCGGGCCGATCTGGATCTCCGTCCCCATGGTCGGGCAGACGCCGCAGTCGTAGCACGGAGTCCAGCGGCAGTCCTCGACCTCGCTCCCGGACACGGCTTCCTGCCAGTCCTGCCAGAGCCATTCGCGGTCGAGCCCGGCGTCGAGGTGGTCCCAGGGCAGGACCTCGTTCTCCTCGCGCTCGCGCACGGTGTACCAGTCGACGTCGACGCCGGCCTTCTCGGCCGCGGCCATCCAGCGCTCGTAGGAGAAATGCTCACTCCACCCGTCGAAGCGCCCGCCGTCCTCCCAGACGGCCCGGATCACCGCGCCGACCCGGCGGTCACCGCGCGACAGCAGGCCCTCCACGATCGACGGCTTGCCGTCGTGGTAGCGGAAGCCGATGGCCCGGCCGTAATTCTTGTCGCCACGCAGCGAGTCACGCAGCGCCTTGAGCCGCCGGTCGACGGTCTCGTGGTCGGCCTGGCCGGCCCACTGGAACGGCGTGTGCGGCTTGGGCACGAATCCGCCGATGGAGACCGTACAGCGGATGTCGCGCGAGCCGGTGATCTCGCGGCCCGCCTTGATGACCTTCTTGGCCAGGTCGGCGATGCCGAGCACGTCCTCGTCGGTCTCGGTGGGCAGCCCGCACATGAAGTAGAGCTTCACCTGCCGCCAGCCCTGGGAGTAGGCGGTGGTGACCGTGCGGATCAGGTCTTCCTCGGTGACCATCTTGTTGATCACCCTGCGCATGCGCTCGGACCCGCCCTCCGGGGCGAAGGTCAGACCGGAGCGCCGGCCGTTGCGGGAGAACTCGTTGGCCAGGTCGATGTTGAACGCGTCGACGCGGGTCGAGGGCAGCGACAGCGAGGTGTTGGTGCCCTCGTAGCGGTCGGCCAGGCCCTTGGCCACCTCGCCGATCTCCGAATGGTCGGCGGACGACAGCGACAGCAGACCGACCTCGTTGAAGCCGGACTCCTTGATGCCGTTCTCGACCATGGCGCCGATCGTCGTGATCGACCGCTCGCGGACCGGACGGGTGATCATCCCCGCCTGGCAGAAACGGCAGCCGCGCGTGCAGCCGCGGAAGATCTCCACGCTGAACCGCTCGTGCACGGTCTCGGCCAGCGGCACCAGCGGCTTCTTCGGATAGGGCCACTCGTCCAGGTCCATGACCGTGTGCTTGTGCACCCGCCACGGCACGTCGGGCCTGTTGGGCGCGACCCGCGTGATGCGGCCGTCGGGGTGGTAGTCGACGTCGTAGAACTTCGGCACGTAGACGCCGCCGGACTCGGCCAGCCGCATGAGCAGCTCGTCGCGCCCGCCGGGGCTGCCCTCGCCCTTCCACTCGCGGATGACCTCGGAGATGGCGATCGCGATCTGCTCGCCGTCGCCGAGCACGGCGGCGTCGAGGAAGTCGGCGATCGGCTCGGGGTTGAAGGCCGCGTGACCGCCCGCCAGCACGATCGGGTCGTCGTCGCCGCGCTCGACGGCCAGCAGCGGAATGCCGGCCAGGTCGAGCGCGGTCAGCATGTTGGTGTAGCCGAGCTCGGTGGAGAACGACAGGCCCAGCACGTCGAAGGCGCGCACCGGCCGATGGGCGTCCACGGTGAACTGCGGGATGCCCTCCGCGCGCATGAGGGCCTCAAGGTCGGGCCAGACGGCGTAGGTCCGCTCGGCCAGCGTGGCGGGCAGCTCGTTGAGGATCTCGTAGAGGATCGCGACGCCCTGGTTGGGCAGCCCGACCTCATAGGCGTCCGGATACATCAGCGCCCACCGCACGTCGGTGGAGTCCCAGTCCTTCACGGTCGAGTTGAGCTCACCCCCGACATACTGGATGGGCTTCTGCACCTTGGGCAGCAGCGCTTCCAGGCGGGGAAAAATCGACTCGACAGTCATGACACCCAGACTAGCGGCGCTCAGACTGTGGCAGGTCCCGGGATGTCGATGTCGTTGCCGCTGAGAACGATCAGTTTGTGTCCCTCGTAGCAGGTCAGCTCGATGGCGATGACCCCGCTGGCGAGGTTGTGCACGGCGGTGATGTGGCTGGCGGGCAGGAGGAAGCGCTCCTCGCACTCGTCGCAGTAGGCCAAGAACATACTGTCAATTAAACGACTGTTCGCGGATCCGGATCGACTGTAGAAGCCCAATCGAGATGAGATTGGCGAATGTGGCCGTGCCGCCGTACGAGACGAACGGCAGCGGCAGCCCGGTGATCGGCATGATGCCGATGGTCATGCCGATGTTGACGAACGTCTGGAACGCCAGCCAGCACACGATCGTCCCGGCCACGAGCGTGCCGAACCTGTCCTCGCACAGCCGGGCGATCCTCAGCCCGCGCACCAGCACCACACCGAGCAGCAGCACCACGGTGAGCGAGCCGAGAAACCCGAACTCCTCCCCCGCGACCGTGAAGATGAAGTCGGTGTGCTGCTCGGGCACGAACCGGCCGGTCGTCTGCCCGCCGTCGAAGAGCCCCTTGCCGAACAACTGCCCCGAGCCGATGGCGATCAGCGACTGCGTGCTGTTGTAGCCGACGCCGCGCGGATCGACGCGCGGATCGAGAAACGCGGTGAACCGCGCGACCTGGTACGGCTCCAGCATCCCGAACGCGAACACGCAGAACACCCCGACCCCGGCGATCAGCGTCAGCAGGATGATCCACCTCTTGCGCACTCCCGCGATCACCAGCCCGGCAGCCGTGATCACGGCCAGCACGAGCGTGGTGCCGAGGTCGGGCTGCAACATCACCAACCCCATCGTCAGCAGCGCGGCGAACAGCGCCAGCCAGACGTCGAGCCCGCGCGGCCGATCACTGCCCTCGCCGGGCTGGGCCAGCAGCATCGCGATGATGAGCAGCAGGCCGAGCTTGGCGAACTCCGACGGCTGCACGGCGAAGCCGCCGCCCAGCAGGATCCACGAGTGCGAGCCGTTGATCGTCGCACCCAGCGGCGTGATCACCAGTCCCAGGCCGACCAGCGAGAGCAGGAACGCCAGAGGCGCGTACGCCCGCATCGCCCGATGGTCGATGACGGTCACCGCCGCGCAGAGCAGCGTCCCGATGGAGAGGTTGAGTACGTGCTTCTTGACCAGCCCCGTGGAGCCGGGCGCCCAAGTGCGGGTCGACGACCAGACCAGCAGCGTGCCGATCACGCAGAGCGCGGCCACCGCGACCAGCATCACCCCGTCGAGCCGCCACATGGCCGACTGCGCGCCCACCGCCCGCCGGGCGAACGAGCGCCGCCCGCCCATCAGCGTGCGGTCCATCATCCTCCCGCCTCCGTGCCGCCCTCCTTTTTGGTGCCCTTGCTCTTGCCGTCCTCCCCTGTTCCGCCCGCCACGGTGCCACCCGTCCCCGCGTCACCTGTCTTCGCGCCACGTTTCCCCGCGCCGCGTTTCTCCGCGCCACGTTTCCCCGCGTCGTCTGTACCCGCGTCGTCTGTCCCCGCGCCGCTCTTCCCCGCGTCGTCCGCCCCCGCGCCGTCTGTCCCGGGGCCGTCTATCCTGGGGCCGCTCGTGCCCGCGCCGCCCGCCACCGCGCCATCGGACCCGTCGGCCACCGCGCCATCAGACGTCCCGCCGTCGGCCACCGTGCCATCGGCCGAGATCTTCGGCAGCTTGGACACCGGCCGGCCCGCGGGCAACGCGGGCTTGTTCTTGGCGAAACCGAAGATGCCCTCGTAGATCTCGCGTGCGGCGGGCGCGGCGGTGGAGGCGCCCATCCCGCCCTGCGAGACCATGACGACCACGACGAAGTGCGGGTCGTTCGCCGGTGCGAACGAGGCGAACCAGGAGGTGTCCTCCTTGCCCCACACCTCCGCGGTGCCGGTCTTTCCGCCGATCCGCACCTTGTCCATCGGGAACCCGGCGAACGCCCCCGCCGCGGTGCCGTCAGAGGGCACGTCGCTGAGCGCGTCCTTGATGTAGAGGCGCTCCTTCTTCGACAGCGGCAGCTTGCCGACCACCGGTACGTCGATCCGCCTGACCAACGCGCCGTCGGGCCGGACCGTGGCCCAGCCGATGCGCGGGCTGCGCAGCTTCCCGTCGCTCACCAGCGCCGCGTACGCCCTGGCCAGCTGGAGCGGCGTCACCAGCACGTCGCCCTGGCCGATCGAGAAGTTGGCCGAGTCACCCGCCCGCAACAGGAAGCCTTCGAGGCAGTTCTCGTTGGCCAGCCGCTTGAGGAACTCCGCCCGCGACTTGTCGGCCACCTCCGGATAGCCGCTCTTGGCGCGCCGGCAACTGGTGCCGCTCGTCTGGGCCCACATGTTCTTCTTCCAGGTGCGGTCCGGGATGCGCCCGGCCGACTCGCCCGGCAGGTCGATGCCCGTCGGCTTGCCGAACCCGAACGCCTTGGCCGTGTTGGCGAACACCTCCTTCGGCGCCTTCTTCGGATTGAGCCCGCCGTCCTTCAGCCACTGGTCGTAGCCCGCCCGGTAGAAGATCGTGTCGCATGACTTGACCAGGGCGGTGTGCAGGTTCATGGAGCCGAGGCCGATGCCGTGGAAGTTGTGGAAGGCCCGGTCGCCCACCATGACCGCCCCCGGGCAGTCGTACGTGCCGTTCAGCGGATAGCCCGCCCGCAGCATCGACGTCACCGACGACACCTTGAACGTCGAACCGGGCGCGAACATCCCGTTCAGCGCCCGCGACACCAGCGGCTTGCCCGTGGCGTCCGACAGCAGCCGCTGGTAGCCGCGGTCGGAGATCCCGCCCGCCCAGACGGCCGGGTCGTAGCCGGGCATGCTGGCCAGCGCGATCACCCGGCCGGTGTCGGGTTCGAGCACGACCGCCGCGGCGCCGTCCGCCTTGGGGGCGTTCTTCATCGCGTGCTGCAACGCCTGCTCGGCCAGGTCCTGCACGCGGGCGTCGATGCTGGTGACCAGGTTGTCGCCGCTGACGGGCGCCACCTGCTCCTCCACCCCGATGGCCTTGCCCATCCGGTCGACCTGCACCCGCCGCAGCCCGGCCTTGCCGCGCAGCTCGTCGTCGTAGATGTACTCGAGGCCGTCGCGCCCGACCAGGTCGACGCCGGAGAAGGCGGCCTTCAGCCCTTCGCGCTTGGCCAGCTCGGCCTCGGTGACCGGCTGCAGGTAGCCGAGCATCTGCGCGCCGGCCTTGCCTCCTGGGTACTGCCTGACGGACTGGATCTCGGCGGAGATGCCGGGAAACTCCTCCTGCCGCTCCAGGATCTGCAGCGCCTGACGGGTGTCGGCCCGCTCCTCCACCGGGATCGGCTGGTACGGCGAGCCGGTCCAGCAGGGCTTGGTCACCCCGGGCCCGCACGGCGTGATGCGCTTCTGCAACTGCTTGACCGGCTGTCCCAGCACCTCGCTGAGCTTGCGCAGCACCGGGACCCCCTGCTCGGGCATCCTGATCAGCCCGGTCCGGTCGACCGAGACGACCAGCGAGGTCTGGTTGCGCACCAGCGGCCGCCCGGAGGAGTCGAGTATCTGCCCGCGCACGGCCGGCACGATCACCGACCGCGTCCTGGTCTCCGTGGCCCTGGTGACCAGCTCCTGCCCCCGCACCACCTGCACCTGCCAGAGCCGCAGGCTGAGCACCGCCAGCACGCCCATCACGATCACCTGCAGCACGACCAGCCGGGTCCGCATCCTGATCATTGCGGGAACCTCGGGTGCGGCCTTTCACGGGTGACCAGCCAGATCGCCAGCGGCGAGAGGATCAACGTGTAGACGACGGTCACCGGCACCTGCTCGGTCAGCGTCGAGAGCGTCACCCGCGGATCGGCGATCAGCCCGCCGAGCGCCGCCGACACCAGCGGCGCCATCAGCACACACAGGACGACAGTGGTGGCCGGACCGCCGACGCCCCGCCCGGCCACGTAGCCGACCAGCGCGAACACGAACGCGTACTGGCCCACCAGATGCGCCGTGGGCGGCACGATGTCGACCAGCAGTCCCGCGCAGAACCCGATGATCGCCCCGGCCGCCGGCCCGCGCAGCAGCGCCATCGCCACCACGACGAGCAGCACCACGTCGGGCGCTCCCCCGGCCGGCAGCGGCAGCCGGTTGATGAGCATGACCTGCAACAACACCGCCGCCAGCACGCACAGCCCAACGATCATCGCGGCTCCTCCTTGGGTGGTAGCACGGCGTCTCTCGGATCCTTCGCCGGCGCCCCCACCACCACGCCGACCACGTCGAGCGCGGTCAGATCCGCGTACGGCCTGGCGTACGCGATACGGGTCAGCTCGCCCGGCGTCGCCTCCACCCGCTCGATCACCCCGATCGGCACCCCGGCGACGTACGGCGCGCCGCGCTGGGAGCCGAAGCTGACGATGCGACTCCCACGAGTGATCGCCGCCGTCGAGTCCAGCAGCCGGAACCGCACAAGCCGCCCGTTCTCCCCCACCCCGTGCACGACGCCGATCTCCTGGCCGCCTTCGAGCCGGGCACCGGCGGCCGAGCCCGGGTCGCTGATCAGCACCACGGTCGAGCTGTCGGCGGACGCCTGGATGACCCGGCCGACCAGCCCTTCACCGTTGAGCACGGTCATCTCGGGGCGTACGCCGTCGGAGGTGCCGACGTCGATCTCGATGGCGTCCTCGAAGCCGGGCTGGCCGCGCCTGGCGACCACGTTCGCCGTCACGATCTTGTAGCCGCCGAGCCCCGCCACGCCGAGCAACCGCTTCAGCTCCGCGGCGCGCGCGGCGTCGAGCCGGCCCGCGGCCAGACCGGCCCGCAGCCTGACATTCTCCGCCTTGACCCGGTCGAGCTCGGCCTGGGCGGCGGGGGCGTTGACGATGGCGTGGAAGAAGCCGCCGACCGGGCGGACCACGGAGCCGCCGACCTGCTCGACCGTACCGAAAAACCACGAACCGGCCGTGCGCAGTGGCCACAGCGGCGAGGCCGCGCCGGCGCGGTGGTCGACGGTCAGGATGACCAGCGCCACCGTGAGCAGCGTCCCCAGGATCAGCCGGGCGTGGCGGGAGTCTCTCATCAGCGACGTGATTCCGGTACTAGCACCTGGTGCAGCGCCTCGAACTCCTCGACGCACTTGCCCGAGCCGAGCGCCACCGAGTCGAGAGGGTTCTCGACGAGGTGGACGGGCATGCCGGTCTCGGTCTTGATGCGTTCGTCCATGCCCTTGAGCAGCGCGCCCCCGCCGGTGAGCGCGATGCCACGGTCCATCAGGTCGCCGGACAGCTCGGGCGGGCACTTGTCGAGCGTGACCTTGACGGCGTCGACGATGGTGTTGACCGACTCCTCCGTCGCCCTGCGGATCTCATCGCCGGACACCACGACCGTCTTCGGCAGGCCGCTCACCAGGTCACGGCCGCGGATCTCGGCGTGCAGGTCCTCACCAATGGGACACGCCGAGCCGATGGCCATCTTGATCTCCTCCGCGGTGCGCTCGCCGAGCATGATCGAGAACTCCTTCTTCGCGAAGGTGATCACCGCCTGGTCGAGCTCGTCGCCGCCGACCCTGATGGACTGGCTGGTCACCACACCACCCATGGAGATGATGGCCACCTCGGTGGTGCCGCCGCCGATGTCGACGACCATGTTGCCCGTCGGCTCGTGCACCGGCAGCCCCGCGCCGATCGCCGCGGCCATCGGCTCTTCGACGATGTAGACCTTGCGGGCCCCGGCCTGGTATCCGGCCTCCTTCACCGCCCGCTGCTCCACCCCGGTGATGCCGCTGGGCACGGCGATGATGATGCGCGGCTTGGCGAAGTGCCGCCTCTTGTGCACCCGCTGGATGAAATAGCGCAGCATCCGCTCAGTGACGTCGAAATCGGCGATCACACCGTCCTTGAGCGGCCGGACGGCCACGATGTTGCCCGGCGTTCGGCCGATCATGCGTTTGGCCTCGATGCCGACCGCGACGATCTTCCCGGTGGCAGTGTTGATCGCGACGACCGACGGCTCATTGAGCACGATGCCCCGGCCGCGCACGTAGACCAGCGTGTTGGCGGTGCCGAGGTCGACCGCCATATCACGGCCGAGAAACGCGAGCTTGCTGCCCATGGGGAACGGAGCCTTCCGTAACGTCGTTCGCGAATGACTACGGATCGAATTCGAATCGTAACGTGACGTTACCCACCAGGGCGCGCAATGAGCCCCCTGTGCCCCACAAATTCTTCAGCCCATCCGGGAGCCCCGATGTCGCCGCAGGCGAAGGACAACATTGGGCCTCCGTCTTGCACCGTTTTGACCCACCCACCGTCAGCGGCCGATCATCGGGCACCTGGGGATCTAACTCCTCTGTACCGTGGCCGGCCCAATCCACGGAAGACGGCCCACAGCGCGCACGTCACGGCGCCCGGCCACCTCCACCGGAGGAGCGTGCCCCTGGACAGGCGCCGGCCCCGTGCGGCGGGTGGGGTGCACCGGGCTTGCCGTACAAGATCGCAAAAAGCCTGTCATATCTCCGACGCGCGCTGCCGCGCACGGCCGGGTGGACCGGACAAAATTTGCGCAAAAAAAGCGCCCGCCATCATGGCGGGCGCTCGGCACCTCAGAGACGTCAGAGCAAGCAGAGACCTCAGAGAGGGCAGGAGAAGCGGGAGAGACTAGAACCGGTCGGGGAAGAAGATCTTGATCTCCCGCGCGGCCGACTCGGGCGAGTCGGAGCCGTGGACGATGTTCTCGCCGATCTCCAGCGCGTGGTCGCCGCGGATCGTGCCGGGCGCCGACTTGACCGGGTCCGTGAGCCCCGCCAGCGCGCGGAACGCCTCGACGGCGCGCGGCCCCTCCAGCACCAGCGCGACCAGCGGCCCCGAGGTGATGAACTCGACGAGCTCGCCGAAGAACGGGCGCTCGGAGTGCTCGGCGTAGTGGGCCTTGGCGGTGTCGACGTCAAGAGTGCGCAGGTCCATCGCAGCGACCTTCAGGCCCTTGCGCTCCACGCGGGCGATCACGTCACCGATGAGGCCACGCTTCACTCCGTCGGGCTTGATCAGGACAAGAGTGCGCTCGGACACTTGAGGTTCTCCTTCGAACAGGGTGTGGTTCGGGGCTGCGGCCACATGCACCGGCTTGGCTCCACGGGGAATCGGCCCGGGGGCGCAGGCCCTCGCGTCGAGGTGGCTGCGGCTCAGCTTACCGCCCACGACGGCTCCCCCGTTTCGCCGCGACCGAGCCCATCAACGCCGCACACACCGGCACGCCTCGCGCCAGCCACACCTGTACAGGCCTCGCTCGGCAACGCACCATCGACCAACGGCCTGGGAGGTGGCCGTCCACGGAACCCACTCCTACGGGCCGGTCCCCCAGGGCGGTCGCCCTACGCGGGGCCCTACGGACCGGTCCGGCGGGCCAGCGCAACCCGGTGGTCCAATGGGCCGGTGCTACGGCTGGGCCGGTGCTATGGAGTGGTGTCCTCGGGCGATTGAGCCTGCGGCGGGACAGGTGGGACAGGACCGGTCACCTCACCCACCCCCTCCACACTCGCGACATTCCGGTCAGCCGCGCCGGAGGAGTCGGGCGACCCGGGGATGCGCGGTATCGCCCCGGCAGGCCGATCCTCTGCCCCGGCTGCCGGCTGGGCGGGCACCTCCAGGGCGTCCACCGCCATGGTCGGCCCGCGGCGCTCAGACCGGCGGCTCCTCACCGTAGGGACCGCCGCCTCAGCGGCTGAGCCTTCCCCCGCCCCCTCCGCGACCACGTCCGCGCCCGTGGAAGTCCCCGAAGAGGCCGAAGACGCCGAATGACCGTCTGCATCCGGCGAAGACACCAAAGACGGCGAAGGCGCCGAATCACCGCCCGTCGGCTCGGCCGCTTCATCTGCCTCAGATGCTTCATCGGCCGGAGCCGCGCGCCGCGAGAGCAGCTCCGCCAGGACGATGACCGCGACCACCAGGAACCCGCCGATCAGCGACCACAGATGCAACGTGCCCACAAACCGGTCCACCAGTTGCTGCGCCACCGTGACCCCGCGCAGCATCATCAACTGCACCCCGGTAGCCAGCAGATAACCGGCCAGCACACCGGGAAAACAGAGCGCCAGGCCGAACAGCGCCGCCCCGATGCCCGACTGGCTGAGCGCGGACGTGAGCGCCACCGCCGCGCCCGCCGCCAGCAGAGTGAACGGGATCACCAACACGAGCCCATCGGCGGCCGGCACCAGGACGCGCACCGAGCACAGACCGACCACCATCGCCAGCAACCCCATCGGCGCGAGCCACCGCGCTCCGGCGAACAGCCGCACCGCGATGGCGGAGGCCAGCCCCAGCACACCCGCCACCACGAACGGGATCCACAGCCCGGTCATGCCCGGACCGCCGAGGCCACGCATCTCCACGTAGGTGATCTGGGCCAGGCTCGGGAGCAGCACGATGCCGACCGCGACCATGACGTACGCCAGTGTGCGGCCCTCACGGCTGCCGAAGGAGGCCATCACGAGCAGCGCGACGACCGCCAGCACGGCCAGCAGGATGACCAGGCCGGGCCCCCACTCCTCGCTCGCGGTGCTAATGGCCACCACCGAGATGCCCACCGCGGGCACGCTCGCGAGCAGCAAGCGGCTGCGTTCGGCGGCCCGTGGCGAGGGCATCGGCGGCTGGCCCTGCAGCAGCCAGACGACGAAGTAGACCGCTGCCAGCGCGAGCGCGATGCCCGTCAGCAGCGGGTACGGCTGGAGCGTGATCTTCCAGTCGCTCACCTGATCGAGCGGCCACAAGGCGAGCGCCTGGGCGGCGAGCAGGCTGAACGCGAGCATGCCGGTCCAGATCGCCCGCAATGCCATGGAACGCTCCCAGGCCGCGACCAGCGTGGCCGGGATGAGCAGGCCCGCGCCGATCCCGTGCAGCACGCGCAGCGTCGCCACCAGGAACGTCGAGCCCGCGAATCCGCCCGCGACGTCGGCCAGCGCGAGCACCGTGAGCCCGCCGAGCAGCATGTGGGGGACCTTGACGTGACGCAGCGCCACCGCGGCGAGCGGCACCGTGAGGATCATCGCCGGGAGCGCCAGCCCGTGCGCGCGCATCAGCGCGAGCTTGTCGAAGCCCTCGGGCAGCAGACCCGAGACCACGGACACGGTGTTGGGGATCGCGAGCATCGCCAGTGGCAACGCGACGATGATGAGCAGCCCGAGCACCGAGTCGAGCAACCATGGGAACCTGACGCGTGCGGTGGGTCCCGCGCTGTGTGCGTTCGGGGACCGCTGGATCGGGGGGACGGCCATGTTCGCCGACTTTAGCGGGAAGTCACGCCCTCGACACGGCGAGCGACGAATATCGCGGTAATCCATAGCGCCGCGAAGATCACCCCTAGGAAGAACATCGTCGGCACGAGGAACCCCGTGCCGATGGCCAGGACCTGCAGGATAGTGCCTGCGACGTACGCGAAGGGCCGCTTGAGCAGCCCGGCGACGATCACGCACAGCACCGCCAGCCCGATACCGACAGTGACCGCCACCGCCGTCTGAACGCCGCTGTTGATCGCCACCGGCGTAATCAGCGCGGCGACGATGGCCTCCATGCCGAGGACGCTGGCGCCGAGCCGGCGCATGCCCGGGGTGACCTGGAAGTTCATCACACACTCCCCGCCTTGAGCAGGTGACGCGCGTCCCCGGCCGTCACGACCGAGCCGGTGATGAGCACACCCGTGCCGCTGAACTCACCCTGGGCATCGGCGATGCCGATGCCCATGTCGATGGCCTCGTCGAGGCGTTCGACGACCCGCACCCTGTCCTCTCCGAACAGCGGTATGGCCACCTCCGCCAGCTCGGCGGGCGACATCGACCGAGGCGAGGAGTTACGGGTGACGACGATCTCGTCGAGAATCGGCTCCAGCAGGTCGAGCAGGGTAGCCACATCCTTGTCGCGCATCACCGCGACGACGCCCACGACCTTGGCGAAGTCGAACGCCTCTTGCATGCCCTCGAGCGACGCCTGCATGCCGCCGGGGTTGTGCGCCGCGTCGACGACGACCGTGGGATTGCGGCGCAGGATCTCCAGCCGGCCCGGTGAGGACGCCCCCGCGAACGCCTGGCGTACGAGCTCCACATCGAGCGGATCGTCGCCCCCCGTCAGAGCCTCCACAGCGGCCAGTGCGCAGGCCGCGTTGCTCGCCTGGTGCTCGCCATAGAGAGGCAGGTAGACCTCCTCGTAGACGCCCTTGAGGCCCCGCAGGGTGAGCAGTTGTCCGCCCATCGCCACCTCGCGGGCGAGCACACCGAACTCGAGCCCTTCGCGGGCGACCACCGCGCCGACATCGACGGCCCGGCGCATCAGCACCTCGGCGGCCTCGAGCTGCTGCTGGGCGAGTATGGCCGTGGCACCGGGCTTGATGATGCCCGCCTTCTCCCCGGCGATGCTCGGGATGTCGGGCCCGAGCCGGTCGGTATGGTCGAGCGAGATCGGGGTGACGACGGCGACGGTGCCGTCCGCGACGTTCGTCGCGTCCCAGGAGCCGCCCATGCCGGCCTCGACGACCGCCACGTCCACCGGAGTGTCGGCGAAGGCGGCGAAGGCCATGGCCGTGAGCAACTCGAAGAACTGGATCCGCCGCCCCTGCGTGTCGGCGAGCTCAACGTAAGGGGCGATCTCCTCATATACCTGGGCGAACCGCTCTTCGCTCAGCGACTCGCCGTCAACGGTGATGCGCTCGCGCACCGAGACGAGATGCGGGCTCGTGAACCGGCCCACACGCAGATTGCGCTCCTTGAGCAGCGCCTCGGTCAAGCGCGCCGTGCTCGTCTTACCGTTCGTGCCCGCTATGTGTACGACAGGGTATGCCTGCTGCGGCGAGCCGAGCAGGTCCATGAGAGCCGCGATCCGGTCCAGCGTCGGCTCGAAGTCCCACTCGACGCCTCGCTCCATGATCGCGCGTTCAACCGCACGAAAGTCCACCCCTCAACCCTACTGACCGTACGGAGCGCTCTCCCACGCCACCACCTGATGATCAGCGGTTTCGGTGCCCGGCTTTGCCGGCAATGGGCTGGCAACTCGCGGTACGCGACCCGCACGGCCGACGGCTTGCGTCGTTGATGCCGGCCGTCTGCCGGACGGTCGCCCACCCGTGACACTCCATGGCCGGTCGTCCAGCCGTGACACTCCATGGCCGTTTGACGGATGGTCACCCACCCGCGGTACTCCGGCATTACCGTCCCCGTCAGCTCCCCGTCGATCTGAATCTGCGTGCCGCGAACCGGAGGGCGGGTCACGGGCATTTCCTCCACGACATCGCTCCGCACGCTCGAAGACACTGCAGAGGACAAGGGAAACCACGATGACGAGACCGTGGATTACCGCTCTCAGACGTCAGCCGCAAATCCCGGCGGCCTATCTGAAGTTCGCCATGCCGAACCGACGCAGGAAGACGGTCGTCCAGTAACCACGCCGCACGGTTCCGGCTCGCGCCATCCTCGTCCAACCCGCTTGAGGTCCCCGTCGAAGTCGCCTGTGGTGTGGGACCTCATCCGCGGGATGCTCCGTTGCCGCCGGCAAAGGCCTCTCGTCTCCGACGAGCGCTTCCAAAGGTGCAGGAACACAAAAATGGTCCCCACGCGCCAAGCCGTCCTTCCAGCTCCTTCGACGCGGCTCCAGCAGGCCGCCTCCAGGCCGCCTCGTGCGGGCCGAGCCCTCCAGGCCCGAGGACGGCGCGAGGCCCGGAACGCAGAAAAGCCTGGGAACAGCGCCTGACCCCGAAACGCAAAAGTGGACCCCCGCGCCAAGCCGTCTCCCTCCCGCCTTCGCCATCCCACCAGCAGGCCGCCTCATGCGGGCCAAGCCCTCCAGGCTCCGAGAGCGGCGCGAGGCCCGGGAACGCAGAAATGCCCGGGAATGGCAATGGCCAGGAACGGCGCCTGACCCATAACGCAAAAAAGGGCCCCACGCACAAGACGTGAAACCCATCACCGCAAACGAGCCGAACGCTCTAGCGCCCGTAAGCCCTGACCGAGCCCAGCGCGCCACCACCCTCCCGCACAACCCTTCCGCCCCCGACCCCCCGGGAACGACCCGTACCGACCCGTA